>JBBRRZ010000080.1:0-1009 GCA_038245845.1 Candidatus Limnocylindrales bacterium | reverse complement strand
AGTCATACGGGACCGGCACCGGGTAGTTGCCGTCGAAGCAGGCGAAGCAGAATCGGTCGTAGGGCAGGTCCCGCGCCGCGAGGACGCCCTTGATCGAGAGGTAGCCCAGCGAGTCCGCGCCGATGAACTCGCGGACCTGCTCCACGGCATGCGTGGACGCGATCAGCTCCGTCTCGACGGACGTGTCGATCCCGTAGACGCACGGGTGATAGATGGGCGGCGCGCTGATCCGGACGTGGACCTCCCGGGCACCGGCCCGCCGCAGGAGCCCGACGATCTGCATGGTGGTCGTGCCGCGGACGATCGAGTCGTCCACGACGATCAGGCGCTTGTCGCGGACGACCTCGCGCAGTGGGCTGAGCTTGACGTTGACGCCTCGCTGGCGCATCGCCTGCGACGGCTGGATGAACGTGCGGCCGCTGTACCGGTTGCGGACCATCCCCTCGCGGTACGGGATGCCCGAGGCCTCGGCGAACCCGGCGGCCGCCGGCGCGCCCGTGTCCGGGACCGGCATCACGAGGTCGGCCAGCGCCGGGTGCTCGCCCGCGAGCTGCATCCCCATCTGGCGGCGCGCCTCGTAGAGGTTGCGGCCCTCCATGTAGGAGTCCGGCCGGGCGAAGTAGATCAGCTCGAACACGCACAGGGCCGGTGTGGCCACGGCGTAGCGCACGGAGACCGGCTCCTTGCCGGGCGCGAGGACCACGATCTCGCCGGGTTCCACGTCGCGGACGAACTCCGCCCCGACGATGTCGAGCGCGGCCGTCTCCGACGCCAGGATCCAGCCGGCGGTGTCATCGCCCCAGAGACCCGGGGCGTCGTCGTCGCCGTGGTTCGGGATGCGACCGAGGACCAGCGGCCGGAAGCCGTGCGGATCCCGGACGCCGATCACGCGGTGCTCGTCGCGCACCACGAGGCTGAACGCGCCGCGCACCCGCGGCAGGACCTGGCGGAGCGCCTCCACGGTGTCGGCCGCCGGCTCGTCCGCGAGCAGCGCGGTGAGCAGCTCCGT
>JBBRRZ010000079.1:0-1065 GCA_038245845.1 Candidatus Limnocylindrales bacterium | reverse complement strand
TGACGTGGCGTAGCTCGATGGCCGTCATCGCTGGGACCCTTTCGCTCGGCGTTGAGTTGAGTGGCGTCACCGTAGGAGCGGGCGGCGGCGTCCCGGAAGGCTTGTGCGCGTTGGGTCCGATAGCCGCGTTAGTCGTGGTTTTGTGCGATCTGTTCAGTCATGCTGGAGGGCGGGCGCCACGCCTGGAGCCCGGGGGGCAAGGGTGCCCATCTACCGCAGAGGAGGGGGTCATGCCCCGGTTGGGCAGGACGGTGGCCTCGGGGATCCTCATCGCCGTGCTCGGGATCATCTGCGTGACGATGGGCATCGGGTTCTTCCTCGTCTACAAGGCCACCGGTGAGCAGACGGACGCGCAGACGACCGAGGCGGCGACGAGCATCGCCCGGAACGTGGCCGACATCCCCGAGGTGGCCGGCGACCTCGCCAGCGGCGACCCGCAGCGCCGGCTCGCGCCCCTCGCGGAGCGGCTGCGACGCGACTTCAACGCCGCATACGTCGTGGTCATCGACGCCCGCGGCAAGCGCTACTCGCATCCGAACCCGGCACTGATCGGGCAGGTCATCGAGGAGCCGGTAGTGGCGTTGGACGGAGCCGTCCACACGGGCGTGGACGAGGGCAGCCTGGGCCGGTCGGTCAACGCCCGTGCCCCGGTCCTCGACGCGGCGGGGCACCCGATCGGCGAGATCTCCGTGGGGATCCTCGAGGCCCAGGTGAGCCAACGCCTCTCCGCGCAGATGGGGCGCTTCCTGTCCTCGCTGCTCGTTGCCCTGGCCCTGGGGGTGGCGGCGTCACTGATCCTCGCGAGGGGAATCAAGCGGGTCACCTTCGGGCTCGAGCCGGCGGAGATCGTCGCCCTGGTCCAGGAGCGGGAGGCGATGCTCCACGGGGTCCGAGAGGGGGTCATCGCGGTTGACACCCGCAACCGGATCAACGTCCTGAACGGCGAGGCGCGGCGGCTGCTCGCCATCCCCGAGGCCCGTCTCGGGGAGCTGGTCGACGAGGTGCTGCCACCCGGTCAGGTCCGCGAGATCGTCGTCGGGCGGGTGGCCGGCGAGGACCGCGTCG
>JBBRRZ010000078.1:0-1067 GCA_038245845.1 Candidatus Limnocylindrales bacterium | reverse complement strand
GCTCCTTGCTGCGGGGGCGGTCCGGCGCGACCCGCGCGCCGATGAGATGGGCTCGCCCGGCTCGCCGGGCCTTGCGATGACGACCTCGATGCCGAGGCCCCGGAGGGCGTCGAGCTCGGCCGATGGTGCGGATGGGTCGGTGACGAGGATGTGTGCGGCGTCGGCCGGTCCGACGACCGCGGAGGTGGCGGCGCCGATCTTGGAGCCGTCCGCGAGGACGATCACCCGCTCCGCGCGGGAGATGGCGACCCTCTGGATCTCCGCCTCCTCGTCGGCCAGCTCGGTGAGGCCCCAGCGGGTCGAGACGCCGGCGGCGCCGATGACAGCGACGTCGAAGCGGTAGCGGGCGAGCGTGGCAACGGCCGTCGGCCCGACGGCGGTGAGGTCGTCGCGGCGGACCGTCCCGCCGAGGGCGACGACCCGCAGCGGGCGGGTGCCCAGCAGGCTGGCGATCGGCAGCGACGGCGTGACGACCGTCAGGTCCTCGCGGGCCGTCAGGTAGCGGGCGAACTGCTCGGCGGTGGTGCCGACGCCCAGGAAGATCGTCGCGAGCCCGTCCACCATCGGCGCGGCGTGCATCGCGATCAGCCGCTTCTCGCGCGGATGCTGCAGCGCCCGGGCGTTGAACGCGACGTCCAGGGAGCGCGTCAGGTGCGCCGTGGCGCCGCCGTAGGTCTGGCGCAGGAACCCGTCGCGCTCCAGGAGCCGGATGTCGCGTCGGATGGTCATCTCCGACACGCCCAGCTCCCGGGCAAGGTCCCCCACCTGGATGGACTGCTCGTCCGCGACGCGCTCGAGGATCACGTGCCGGCGGTCCACCGGCACGAGCGTGCCCGAGCCGCGACGTCCGTCCGCTTCGGCGTGATTCGTCGCCTCCTCCTCAGGATCAGACATCGTCGAGTGTTCGACCTCACACCAACAGTTGACTTTGGATGTTGCTTTGTGTTCGACTATCGGAGGACGCGGAGTCGCTGTCAAGCGGGCGTTCGGAGGATCGATCGGAGGGCGCAAGTGGCTGCCAGTTCACCCGGCGGGCGAGGAGGCCTGTTCGTCCGCCAGAGCACGGG
>JBBRRZ010000077.1:0-1121 GCA_038245845.1 Candidatus Limnocylindrales bacterium | reverse complement strand
GATCTCGTCGTGGGCGGCCGAGCCCCGCCGGCGGGCGGTCTCGAATCCGTCGCCGAGTTCGACGCCTTTGATGGCCTGGATCCCCATCAGCGCGGCCGCGAGGCGCGCGTCAAGGCGGCGGTCACCGTGGACGTGGCTGCCAAGCCCCGGTGGCAGTCCGTACGCGAGCACCTCGACCACTCCGCCGAGCGTGTCACCCTCGCGCTTCGCCAGATCAACTTCGGCCACCATCGCCGCGGCCGTGGCCGGGTCGGCGCAGCGCACCGGATCGGCGTCGATACGGTCACTGTCCTCGGGGCCGGGCAACGGAGCCTGCGCCGGCACCGCAACAGCTCCGAGGCTCACGACGTGAGAGAGCACCGTGACGCCGAACGCCTGCTGCAAAAGGGATCGCGCGTATGTGCCAAGGGCGACCCGGGCAGCCGTCTCGCGCGCCGATGCCCGCTCGAGGATCGGGCGCGCATCGTCGAAGCCGTACTTCTGCATGCCAACGAGATCGGCGTGGCCGGGGCGCGGCCGGGTGAGCGGGCGGTTGCGCGCCGCGTCGGCAAGGACTTGCGGGTCGACCGGGTCGGGATTCATGACGTCGGTCCACTTGGGCCACTCCGTGTTGCGGACGACGACCGCGATCGGCCCGCCGAGGGTGAGGCCGTGCCGCACACCGCCCATCACCTCGACCGCGTCCTGCTCGAACGACATCCGCGCGCCGCGGCCGTATCCCAGCCGGCGGCGCGCCAACTGGGCAGAAATGTCACCTGAGGTCACCGCCACGCCTGCCGGAAAGCCTTCGAGGGTCGCGACAAGGCCGGGGCCATGGGACTCCCCCGCAGTCAGCCAACGCAGCACGCCAACCAGTCTCCCAGAAAACCGTTGCGAGGACCGGACAGCAGAGCGGGCGCCGCGGCCGAAGCCGGGACGCCCGCTCTGAGCGTTCCTTGGTGAACGCCGCCGTTCTACAGGCTGACGGTCTGCCCGGGGGCGACCGCGTACACCTGGTTGTTGAACGTGACGAAGATCGAGTCGGTCGTGATCTTGACGCACACGACACCGCTCGTCAGGGTCGTATTCAGCTTCACGGTCTTATCGGCCCCGTCGACGAGGGTCGCGGCGGTGCCATCGGT
>JBBRRZ010000076.1:0-1197 GCA_038245845.1 Candidatus Limnocylindrales bacterium | reverse complement strand
GGACCGTGCAGGCTTGCCTCGAGTTCGTCGCGCTCTCGGAGGCGCTCGCGGGGCGGAGCAACAAGAACGCCTCGTCGGACCTCGAGGTGTCGAGCCTGATGGCCGTCGCCGCATCGCATGCCGCGGCCGCGAACGTGTACGTCAACCTGCCGGCCATCGGAGACGAGGCCGCGGCGCAGGACCTGCTCGCCCGGACCGAGGCCCTCGTGGAGGCGATCGACCGGCTCGCGGATCACACCCGCGAGGTCGTGCGCAGCGGGGAGCCGCGGGATCCGCTCACCCTCGCCGCGGGTTGACCCAGGGAGCATCCGTGGCCCGTTACCGGATCCTCGCCTGGCGCGAGATCCCCACGCAGATCCGCGTGCTCGACGACACCGGCGCCAGGGCGGATCGATTGCTCCCGCGCTGGTTCATGCAGGAGATCAGCCGCATCACGATGCGCGAGGGCCTCGCTGCCACGGACGATTACCTCGAGGACTTCGCGTGGTCCGCGGACCTCGAGCGTGACGGCACGGCCGACGAGGTTGCCGACGCGCTCGTCGCGGAGATCGCCGCGCGCTTCGGCCGCACCGTGGACGGCCGGCGCATCGCGAGGACCGACCACCCCGCCGCAGACGCCGCCCAAGACCCCGCCGCCGAGTAGAGGAGGTTCGCCCCGTGGCTCGCTTTCGCGTCCTCGCCTGGAAGGACATCCCCACGCAGGTCCAGGCGACCGACGGGACCGGTGCGAGAGTCAACCGCCACCTGGAGGACTGGTTCATGCAGGAGGTGGACCGCGTCGCGATGCGGGACGGGCTCACGGGCACGGACCAGTACACGGCGGGCTTCGCCTGGTCCGGCTGGACCGAGCGCGACGGGACCGCAGACGAGGTGGCCGTCGCCGTCGCGGCGGAGCTCCTCGCGAAATGGGGCCGCACCGCCTGAGGAAGTCCGGATGACGACCCTCGCCGGTCCGACCGCTATCCTGCCGCGATGGATCTGCTTTACCTGCTTGTCGGACTCGTCGGGTTCGTCATCATCGTCCGCGTCGTCGTCGGTGCCGTGCGCACCTTCGTGGTGCCGCGTGGGGACAGCGACGGCCTGACGCGGGTCGCGTTCAAGGTCATTCGCAAGGGCTTCGACCTGGTCGCGCATCGCGGCCGCCCGTATGAGGCGCGCGATCGCGTCCTCGCCTACTACGGCCCGGTCGCGCTGATG
>JBBRRZ010000075.1:0-1206 GCA_038245845.1 Candidatus Limnocylindrales bacterium | reverse complement strand
TACCGTCATCGGCGTAGAGCGGGCGTCGTCAGTCGGCCGTCGGGTGCGCTGCACGTGGAAGTGACGTGGCATGGATCTTGGTCGCGGGGCCAGGTGTGTGCATTCACCCAAGTCGGGGGTGGTGCGCCCATGACGGCTGCCGTCGACGTGGCGCCGGCCTACCGCCACGAGGCCCTCTTCTGGAGCGACGAGGCCCAGTTCATCGCCACCGCGGCGGCCTTCGTCGCCGACGGCGTCGTGGCTGGTGAGCCCGTCATGGTGGCGCTGCCCCATCCGAGGCTCGAGCGACTGCGGGAGGCGCTCGGCCTGGTCGCTGCCGAGGTCGACCTCGTCCAGATGACCGAGCTCGGGCGCAACCCGGCACGGATCCTGCCCGCGTGGGGCGCGTTCGTCGAGAAGCACGCCGGGCGCGGGCGGCCGCTGCGCGGCATCGGCGAGCCGATCTGGACCGGCCGACGTGACGAGGAGGTCCATGAGGGGCTCCTGCACGAGGCACTGCTCAACCTCGCGGTGCCCGAGACGACTCCGCTGTGGCTCCTGTGCCCCTACGACGTGGGCCGCCTCTCGCCGGACGTCGTCGCGGAGGCACGGCGCACCCACCCCGTCGTCAGCGGCGAGACCGCGCGAGGGCCCCAGGCTGCCTACCGCGGGGCAGCCCGCGTCGCGGACCTCTTCACCGTCGACCTACCCGCCCTGCCCGCCCCCGCGATCGAGCTGGCGTTCACCTGGGCGACGCTGCACGACGTCCACGAGGCCGTCCTCGCTGCGGCTGCCCGCACGGCCCTGCCCTTCGACCGCGCGGCGGACCTGTCCCTCGCGGCTCACGAGGTCGCGACGAACAGCGTCACGCACGGGTTCGGGGGCGGGGTCCTGCGGATCTGGTTCCAGTCCGACGCCCTCGTGTGCGAGGTGCGTGACCGAGGCCGGATCCGTGACCCCCTCGCGGGTCGTCGCGCGCCGTCGGAGCAGGGCACCAGCGGTCGCGGCCTGTGGATGACCAACCAGCTCTGCGACCTCGTCCAGGTGCGGTCCCACGCCGAGGGGACCACCGTCCGCATCCACACCTGGATCTGACCGCACTGGGTATGACCGAGCCTCGGCTCCGCCGCTAGGTTGTGCCCATGCGCGTGACCCACCTCGGACACTCCTGCCTCCTCGTCGAGATCGCCGACCGCCGCGTGCTCGTCGACCCGGGCGGCTTCTCCC
>JBBRRZ010000074.1:0-1225 GCA_038245845.1 Candidatus Limnocylindrales bacterium | reverse complement strand
GGTCGAGGTCGATCAGCAGCGTCTGGTTGGGGTGGCGCTCGGCGGCGATCAGGGCGAGGTTGGTCGCCATGGTCGTGGTGCCGACGCCGCCCTTGGGGCTGAACACCGCCACCACGCGCCGCCCGCCGAAGTCCCCGATGCTGTTGGCCTCGGGCCCGCCCCGGTCGAGGCCGCGCTGGGCGCGGAGCGTCAGGGCCTCGACGCGAGAGGTGAGCTCGGGGCCGTCGAGCGGCCGGCTGATGACGTCGTCCGCGTTGGCCTCGAGGAGGGAGATGCGCTCCTCGAGGCCGGCGGTCTGGGCGATCGCGAGGATCGGGACGCCGGAGCCATCGGACGACCGGAGATTGCCGATGACGACGGCCGCGGTGGTATCCGCCGGGACGCGGTCCAGCACGACGAGGCTGTACCGGGGCGCCGCCGCGAGGAGGTCCACGACGGTCGTCACGACGGTCACGCCGTGGCCGGGACCGGTCAGCGCGACGGTGAGCGCGTCGGCCGCTGCCCGGTCGGTTGCCAGAAGGAGGATGGAGAGCTGCACGTGTCCCCCAGGACGAGGTGACGGATGTCTGCACGCGATGCTCATGAGAGGATACACAAGGCGCCCGCCGGTGGTTCCCGCGGGCGCAGCTGGGCACCTGAGGGGCGCAGCCGGGTACCTGACGGGCGCCCGATCCGTCTGCGCGGGGGGGTTCCCGAGGATGCCCGTGCTATCCTCCCGCGGTCCTTTCGGCTCCGCATCGGCATGTCCGTCAGCGGGGCAGATCCCATTGGAAGGAGACTTGCAGGCCGTGCGCCGCTATGAACTTATGCTCGTCCTCCGGCCGGATGCGCCGGATGAGCGGGCCGCCGCGGTCATCGACCGCACCACGCGCTACGTCGTCGCGTCGGGCGGGCAGATCGTCAAGGTCGCTCCCTGGGGCCGTCGCCGCCTCGCGTATCCCATCGAGCGCTACCGCGAGGGCTCGTACCACATCGTGGTGTTCGAGTCCCCGGCCGAGGCGATCGCTGAGCTGGAGCGCAGCCTCCAGATCACCGAGGACGTCCTGCGCTCCCTCGTCACCCGGACGATCAAGCCGGTGAAGGCCCGCCGCGACGCGGCCGCCTCCGGCGACGCGGACGACGCCGATCCAGACCTGCCGTCCGTGGACGACGAGGACGATGAGGACGACGAGGACGCTGTCGGTCGGATCGACGAGTCCGAGAGCGAGGCCGCGCCCGCGGCCAT
>JBBRRZ010000073.1:0-1258 GCA_038245845.1 Candidatus Limnocylindrales bacterium | reverse complement strand
GAAGAACTTCTGGATCGTCGTGAAGACCACGCCGCCGGAGCCGACCGAGAGCTTGGCGCGCAGGTCGTCGCGGTCGGTCGCCTGGACGGGATCCTGGCGGAGCAGGTCGCGACAGCGCGAGAACGTCCCGAACAGCTGGTCATCGAGGTCGTTGCGGTCCGTCAGGACCACGACCGTAGGGTTGGCCATCGCGGGCTCGAGGACGATCCGGCCCGCGTAGAACGCCATCGTGAGGCTCTTGCCCGAGCCCTGGGTATGCCAGATCACGCCGACCCGCCGGTCGCCGGTGTCGCCACCGGGACGGTCGGCCGTCTCGTAGCGGCCACGCGCCTCCGCCGCCTTCGCCTTCGCCCGTTCTGCCGGCGCACCCGCGCGGAGCGTCTCCTCCACTGCGGCGTTGACGGCGTGGAACTGGTGGTAGCCCGCGATCTTCTTCGCGATCGCGCCCCCGCCGGCGTCCTCGAACACGATGAAGTGGCGGAGCAGGTCGAGGAACCGGCGGTGCTCGAACACGCCCTCGAGCAGGACGCGAAGCGCGGGCATCACGGTGGGGGCGTCGGCCGCGCCGTCGATCGTGCGCCAGGGCTTGAACCATTCCCTGCCGGCGCCCAGCGCCCCGATCCGCGCCTGGGTGCCGTCCGACACGACGAGGACCGCGTTCGTGCCGAACAGGGCCGGGATCTGTGCCTGGTACGTGCCGAGCTGGTTGAACGCGGACCAGATCGTCGCCGCTTCGTCGGCCGGGTTCTTGAGCTCGATCACGGCGACCGGGAGGCCATTGAGGAACAGGACCACGTCGGGCCGCCGCTCCTGGCCGTTCTCGACCACCGTGAACTGGTTGACCGCGGTCCAGTCATTGGCGCTCGGATGGTCGAAGTCGATGACACGGGCCTGCGCCCCGGCGATGGAGCCATCCGGCCGGCGGTACTCCACCGTCACGCCGTCGACGAGCATCCGGTGCAGCGCCCGGTTCCGCTCGAGCAATGTCGGCAACGCGACGCGGGTCAGCTTGCGGAACGCCTCCTCGACCGCCTCAGGCGGCAGGCCCGGGTTCAGACGAGTGAGCGTACGTCGCAGCCGCCCCTCGAGGAGGACGTCGCGATACCCGGGATCGGAACGCTCCGCACCCGGCGCTCCAACAGCGATCTCCGGCCCGTGGGCCACCGTCCAGCCCAGGCCATGGAGCCAGGCGAGCGCTGCCTCCTCAACGATCGACTCCGTGAAGGACCCCGCCGTCATGGTGTCGCGAGGCGGCCGG
>JBBRRZ010000072.1:0-1327 GCA_038245845.1 Candidatus Limnocylindrales bacterium | reverse complement strand
GCGACGAAGGCCTACGTCGTCGACGCCCGCGAGACCTTCGTCAGCCGCTACGTCTGGCGCGCGCTCCAGGCCAACGCGATCTACCAGGGTGCCTACCCGCTGGCCACCGCCCTGGCCCGCCCGCTGCTCGCCCAGCTGCTCGTGGAGCTCGCCCAGAAGGAGGGTGCCGACGCCGTCGCCCACGGCTGCACCGGCAAGGGCAACGACCAGGTCCGCTTCGACGTCGCCGTCCACGCGCTCGATCCGGGGCTCAAGGTCATCGCACCCATGCGCGTGGGGATGGGCCTTACCCGCGAGCAGTCGATCGACTACGCGAACGCCCGCGGCATCGAGATCCCGATCACGAAATCCTCGCCTTACTCCATCGACGTCAACCTCTGGGGCCGCTCCTGCGAGACCGGCGTCCTCGAGGACCCGTGGGTGACCCCGCCCGACGACGCCTACGCCTGGACGGTCAGGCCGTCCGATGCGCCGGACCCGGTGGAGATCGTCATCGGCTTCGAGGGCGGGGTCCCGGTCTCCGTCGACGGCGTAGCGATGAGCGGCGTGGAGCTCGTGGAGCACCTGCACCAGCTCGGCGGCGCACACGGCGTCGGCCGGATCGATCACGTCGAGGATCGCCTCGTGGGCATCAAGAGCCGCGAGATCTACGAGGCCCCGGCGGCGACGGTCCTGCACACGGCGCACAAGGCGCTCGAGGGCCTCGTCCTGTCCAGGGAGCAGCTCCGCTTCAACCGTTTGGTGGCGGATGAGCTGGCGCAGATCATCTACGACGGCCTGTGGTTCAGCGCCCTGTCACGCGACCTGCGGACGTACGCGATGTCCAGCCAGCGGGTCGTGTCCGGCGACGTCCGGATCCGCCTCGACCACGGGCGCGCCGCGGTCGTGGGCCGCCGCTCCCCGCTCTCGCTCTACGACCGGAACCTGGCGACGTACGACGAGGGCGATGCCTTCGACCACGCGGCCGCGGTGGGGTTCATCGAGATCTTCGGGCTTCCGCTCCGGGTGGAGGCGGCGCGCCACGGCGCGGTGGGCAAGCACCACGGCGCGGCCTGGACGTGGACGGAACCGCTCCTGGGCGAACTGCCGACGACGGTGGCCGGCTGATCCTCGGGGCGTCGATCCACGCATGGGACGAGGGGCGGACGACCGCCCCGCGATCCATTTCCGGCCGCGCGACCGGCGAGGATACGGTAGGTTGCGGTCGATGACGAGTCCCGCGCCCCGCCGACGCATCCCCGCCGCGCCAACGGTCCCGGTCGCGCGTGCCCGCAGGGACCAGCTGGCGTTCCTCCACGAGTTCGCCCGGCTGCTCACGCTGGCGCGG
>JBBRRZ010000071.1:0-1333 GCA_038245845.1 Candidatus Limnocylindrales bacterium | reverse complement strand
GGTGATGAAGATCATGGTCTTGCCCACCTCGTTGTGGAGGCGGAGGACCTCGTTCTGCATGTCCCGCCGGATCAGCGGGTCCAGCGCCGAGAACGGCTCGTCGAAGAACATGACCTCGGGGTCCACGGCGAGCGCCCGGGCCAGGCCCACGCGCTGCTGCATGCCGCCCGAGAGCTGGTCCGGGTAGCGGTGCTCCTGCCCGTCGAGGCCCACGAGGGCGAGCATCTCGCCGGCTCGGACGCGGCGCGCCCGCTTGCTCTCGCCCCGGACCTCGAGCCCGAAGGCGACGTTGTCGATCACGCGGCGATGCGGGAGCAGCCCGAAGTGCTGGAACACCATCGACAGGCGGTGCCGGCGCAGCTCGCGGAGGCGCGACTGGCTCGCCTTGCCGATGTCCTCGCCGTCGAGGAGCACCTCGCCCGCCGTGGGCTCGATGAGGCGGGTCAGGCAGCGGATGAGCGTGGACTTGCCGGAGCCCGAGAGCCCCATGACCACGAACACCTCGCCCGGGCGGACGTCGAACGAGACGTCCTTGACAGCCACGTTGGAGCCGGTGGCAATCCGCAGTTCGTCGCGGGCCAGCTCGGCCAGGGGCGTGCCGATGATCCGGTGCTCGCCCGGCCCGAAGATCTTCCACAGGCCCTTGACCGAGATCGCGGCCTCGCGCGTGTCATCCGCGTCGGTGACCCGGCCGCCGGGACGCTCCACCGGGGCGGGGAAGGTCGACGTCATGTCGCGTGCCGCGTGCCACGGGGGGCGCGCCTCCGGGGGCTGGCGAGGTGCATGCGAGCGTCAACCACGAAGCGGACCCCTCCGTCTGGTCTGGCACGCCCCGGACGCGGGGCCGCGAAGTGCGCAAGCGTAAGGGCCCGCGCAGAAATAACGTAGGCGAGTTGCTCATACATCTTAGGGGCGTGGTCGGAGGGTGTAGTTCCAGTCGCCGTGGAACTCGTCCGGCTCGATCTGGGGGCGGATGGCCGCCATCTCCGCGTCGCTGACCTTGAGGCCGCGCGGGTAGCTGTTGGTGTCGAGCTCGGCATGGACGGTCAGTCCGGTGCGGGTGGTGGTCGCGCCGATCAGCTCGACGACGACCTCGTGACTGGTCAGGGGCCTGCCCCGCCAGTTGCTGGTGATCGCGGAGAAGAGCCGGTGCTCGATCCGGTTCCACTTGGAGGTGCCGGGTGGGAAATGACAGACCATGATCGGCAGCCCGATCCGGGTGGCGAGCCTGGCGAGCTCGAGCTTCCAGAGCCGGACCCGGTAGCCGTTGGACCCGCCGGCGTCGGCGCACACGAGCAGCCGGCGCGCCCCTGGGTAGGTCGGTGCGCCGACC
>JBBRRZ010000070.1:0-1494 GCA_038245845.1 Candidatus Limnocylindrales bacterium | reverse complement strand
TCCACGCCGAGGTCGGCGGCCGCAACGCCGCCGAGGCCGTCGGCGACCAGGACTGGCTGGCCGACACGTTCATCCCCACCGTCGCCAAGCGCGGCGCCGCGATCATCGCCGCCCGGGGCTCGTCGTCAGCGGCCTCCGCGGCCTCCGCGACGATCGACCATGTGCGCACCTGGGTCGAGGGCACTCCCGAGGGCGACTGGGTCTCGATGGCCGTGGCCTCGGACGGCTCCTACGGGGTGCCCGAGGGCCTCATCTCCTCCTTCCCCGTGACGGTGGCCGACGGGAAGTGGTCGGTCGTGCAGGGCCTTGACATCGACGACTTCTCCCGCGGCAAGATCGACGCCTCCGTGGCCGAGCTCGTCGAGGAGCGCGACGCGGTGAAGGGCCTCGGGCTGCTGCCCTGACGCGCCACGGCATACCCGGTATGCCGTTTGCCGGGAGAAAGCGTGCCGAACGTCCCGTCTGCCTGTGACTACCTCGGTTAGCGTCAGGGGTGGACCTGTTCGCTGGACAGGTTCCTACACACGACCTCTCAAGGGACACACCATGCTTCGTCGCGCGCTCCTCGTAGCCGCAGCCGCGGTCGCTCTCATCCTCGCGCCGTCGGTGGCGATGGCCTATGAGGCTCCTGGTTTCAACGCCACGGTCTCCGACCCGACGCCCGGCATCGGCCAGGCCGTCACCGTCTCCCTCTCCGGTAACGCCGCGAACGCCCGGGTGACCCTGAACGTCGCCACCTCGCCGACCGTCGGAGTCCGCATCGACGGCGTCGCCGGCGCCACCGCCACCAAGAGCGCGAACGCCAGTGGCAACGTGAGCTTCAGCGTGGTCGTCAACGGCGCGACCACCGCCACGCTCCGCATGACGAGCGCGACCGGCGCGTTGCTGGCCGACCAGGTCCTCACGGTCTCCGCCGCCAATAGCAGCGTGCCCCAGGTCCCGGCCGCTGTCGGCACCTCGACCGGCGGCCTCAGCGCCACCGGCTTCGGCGGTGGCGGCATCGTCGCCGGCGCGGGCGTCCTGCTCCTCGTTGGCGCAGGCGCACTCCTCGTCGCCCGTCGTCGCCACTCGAGCGACGTGTCTGCCTGACACCGACAACCTGCTCAGCGAGCCGAGGTCCCCGCGCACCAGCGTGGGGACCTCGGCTCGCTCCATGACCTGACTGTGAGGCCCTCGACTGTTTGGCCCTCGACTCACTGGCCCCCGGCGAAGTCGGGCAGGCGCGCGCCGAGACCGAAGAGATGGGCGATCGCGGCGACGCTGCGCCCGGCCGCGTGCCCGTCGCCGTAGGGGTTCGTGGCGTTGGCCATCGCGGCATACGCGACGTCGTCCTCGAGGAGGCGCAGCGTCTCGCGGAGGATCACCTCGCGGTTGGTCCCGACGAGCAGCACGGTGCCCGCCTCGACGGCCTCGGGCCGCTCCGTGGTGTCGCGCATGACGAGCACCGGCTTGCCGAGGCTGGGCGCCTCCTCCTGGACGCCGCCCGAGTCGGTG
>JBBRRZ010000069.1:0-1550 GCA_038245845.1 Candidatus Limnocylindrales bacterium | reverse complement strand
GGCGCTGGGCCTCAACGACGTGGAGCTCGAGGCGATCCGCGGCAAGCTGGCCCGGGACCCGAACGACCTCGAGCTGGCGATGTTCAGCGTCATGTGGAGCGAGCACTGCTCGTACAAGAGCTCCCGGCCGCTGCTCAAGACATTGCCGACGAAGGGCAAGGACGTCGTTGCGGGTATCGGCGAGCAGGCCGGCGTGATCGCGATCGGCGACGGGCTCGCGGTGGCGTTCAAGATCGAGAGCCACAACCACCCCTCGGCGGTGGAGCCCTACCAGGGCGCGGCGACCGGCGTCGGCGGCATCCTGCGCGACGTGTTCGCCATGGGAGCCCGCCCGATCGCCGTCCTCGACGCGCTGCGCTTCGGCGACCCTTCGGACGCCCGCACCCGTCACCTGGTGGACGGCGTCGTCCGCGGCGTCGGCGGCTACGGCAACTGCGTCGGCGTGCCCACCGTGGGCGGCGAGCTCGTCTTCGACCCCAGCTACCAGGGCAACCCGCTCGTCAACGTCATGGCGATCGGCCTGCTCGAGGACGGGATGCTGACCCGAGCCTCCGCGGATGGGCCCGGCAACCTCGTGGTGCTGTACGGCTCTGCCACGGGGCGCGACGGAATCGGCGGGGCGTCGGTCCTGGCATCGGCCACGTTCGGTGACCAGGACCCGTCCAAGCGGCCGTCGGTCCAGGTGGGCGACCCGTTCGCCGAGAAGCTGCTGATCGAGGCGACGCTCGAGCTGATCGCGCGCAGGCTCGTCGTGAGCATCCAGGACCTAGGCGCCGCGGGGATCACCTGCGCCACGTGCGAGACCGCGGACCGCGGCGGCACGGGCATGCTCGTGGACCTCGACGCGATTCCCCGCCGCGAGCCCGGCCTGGAGCCGTTCGAGGTGATGATCTCCGAGTCCCAGGAGCGGATGGTCGCAATCGTCGAGCCGGCCCGCTGGGAGGCCGTCCGCGAGGTCTGCCTCCGGTGGGAGCTCCCCGTGGCGATCATCGGCCGGGTCACCGCGGAGACCGACATCGTGGTCCTCACCGGCCCCCACGGAAGCGGCGCGCTCGACGCGGACGGCCACCCGGTCGCCGGAGCGCGCGAGCTTGCCCGCATCCCGGCCCCGGCGCTCGCGTCCGAGGCGATCGTCTTCGAGCGCGAGTCCCGCGCTCCGTCGCGGCGGCGCAACGCCCCGGCCCCGGGCTCCCCGGCGGACGCCGTGGACGCGCTGCCGCTCCGCGGGCAGGACCCGGGTGCCGTCCTGCTGGCCCTGCTCGGGTCGGCGAACCTGTCGTCGCGTCGCAGCGTGTACGAGCAGTACGACCACAACGTCCAGGCGAACACCGTGGCCGGACCGGGCCGCGGCGCCGCCGTGATCCGCATCAAGGGCACCACGAAGGCGCTGGTCGCCACGACGGATGGCAACGCGTCGGTCGGCGTGTTCGACCCGTGGCTCGGGGCGGCGCTCTCGGTCGCCGAGGCCACGCGCAACGTGTCCATCACCGGCGCCCGGCCGCTGGGCGTGACGAACTGCCTCAACTACGGCGATCCCACGCGTCCCGAGG
>JBBRRZ010000068.1:0-1574 GCA_038245845.1 Candidatus Limnocylindrales bacterium | reverse complement strand
TCGCGAGCCCGCGCGTCAAGGCTGATGACGTCGTCCGCCGTGATCTCAAGCGAGATCCGCTTCTGGCCGTCCTTGCCTTCGAACTCCCGGGTACGGAACCGGCCCTCGACGAAGACCTTGTTGCCCTTGCGGAACTGCTCGGCAGCCCGCTCGGCCCGGTCGCCCCAGACCGTGATGCGGTACCAGTCGGTCTGGTCGTCGCGCCACTCGTTCGTCTGCGGGTCGCGGCTGCGGTGGCTGACGGCCACGCTGAACTCCGTCACGGGACGGCCGTTGGGCGTGTAGCGCATCTCGGGGTCTCGGCCCAGGTTGCCGATGATCATCGCCTTCGCGAACGCCATCGCGTCTCTCCTGTCAGTCGATGGCCGCGGGCGCGGCCTCGCTCTCGGACTCGTCGATCCGACCGACCGCGTCCTCGTCGTCCTCTTCGTCCTCGTCGTCCACCGACGGGAGGTCAGGCTCGGCGTCGTCCGCGTCGCCGGAGGCGGCCGCGTCGCGGCGGGCCTTCACCGGCTTGATCGTCCGGGTGACGAGGGAGCGCAGGACGTCCTCGGTGATCTGGAGGCTGCGCTCCAACTCAGCGATCGCCTCGGCCGGGGACTCGAACACCACGATGTGGTACGAGCCCTCGCGGTAACGCTCGATGGGATACGCGAGGCGGCGACGGCCCCAGGGCGCGACCTTGACGATCTGCCCGCCCGACGCGACGACGTAGCGCGTGGTGCGGTCGATGACCGCGGCGGCCCGCTCATCCGGCGCATCCGGCCGGAGGACGAGCATGAGTTCATAGCGGCGCACGGCCTGCAAGTCTCCTTCCAATGGGATCTGCCCCGCTGACGGACATGCCGATGCGGAGCCGAAAGGACGGCGGGAGAATACCACGGGCCGCCTCCGGGACCCCTCGCGCGGACGGGTCCGGCGCCCGGCAACGCCCGTCAGATGCTGGGCTGCGCCCGCCGGGACCACCGACGGGCGCCTTGTGTATCCTCTCATGAGCATCGCGCGCAAACATCCGTCACCGCGTCCTGGGGGACACGTGCAGCTCTCCATCCTCCTTCTGGCAACCGAGCGGGCAGCGGCCGACGCGCTCACCGTGGCGCTGACCGGTCCCGGCCACGGCGTGACCGTCGTGACGACCGTCGCGGACCTGCTCGCGGCGGCGCCACGGTACAGCCTCGTCGTGCTGGACCGCGTCCCGGCGGATACCACTGCGGCCGTCGTCATCGGCAATCTCCGGTCGTCCGATGGCTCCGGCGTCCCGATCCTGGCGATCGCCCAGACCACCGGCCTCGAGGAGCGCATCTCCCTCCTCGAGGCGAACGCGGACGACGTCATGAGCCGGCCGCTCGACGGCCCGGAGCTCACCTCTCGCGTCGAGTCCCTGACGCTCCGCGCCCAGCGCGGCCGCGACCGGGGCGGGCCCGAGGCCAACCGCATCGGGGACTTCGGCGGGCGGCGCGTGGTGGCGGTGTTCAGCCCCAAGGGCGGCGTCGGCACCACGACCATGGCGACCAACCTCGCCCTGATCGCCGCCGAGCGCCACCCCAACCAGACGCTGCTGATCGACCTCGACC
>JBBRRZ010000067.1:0-1609 GCA_038245845.1 Candidatus Limnocylindrales bacterium | reverse complement strand
GTCGGGTACCTGCTGGTGCCGGCGGCCTGGTACTGGATCAACCGTACGAGACCCGGCCTCGAGCTCCGGGCGGTCGGCGAGCGGCCGGGCGCGGCCGACGCCCAGGGCATCGACGTCATTCGCCTCCGCTACGCCTACGTGCTCGTCGGTGGGCTCCTGGCAGGACTGGCGGGGGCCACGATCACGCTGTCCGTGTCGCCCGGCTGGTTCGGCGATCTGACGGTCAACGGGCGCGGCTGGGTCGCGATCGGCCTCGTGATCTTCGCCCGTTGGAGCCCGATCCGGGCTGCGATCGGCGCCTACCTGTTCGGCGCGATCTTCCGGTTCATCATCGACATCCAGGGCGTGCGCTCGATCCTGGGTGTGTCGAATCCGTTCCAGGCGGGCCGCTCGACAACCTTCTTCCTGGAAATGCTGCCGTACTTGTTCGTGATCCTCGTCGTGGTTGCCGGGTCGCGATCCGCGCTCCGGGGCCGCCTCGGCGCTCCCGCCGCCCTCGGGCGTCCGTACGTCCGGGGTGAACGCGGCGCCTAGCCAGACCCCCGCGGATACCATCCCGGGGATGTTTGAACGGACGGTGCTGGCCGATGGCCCGCGCGTGATCACTGCGCCGCTGGCCGCCGCGCGATCCGTATCGATCGCCGCCTACGTGCCGGCTGGGTCGCGCCTGGAGGCGCCCGAGCAGGCCGGGATGGCCCACTTCCTCGAACACCTCACATTCAAGGGCACTGCGGCGTATCCATCGACACGTGCCCTGAGCGAGGCGATCGAAGGCGTTGGCGGTTCCTTCAACGCGGCCACGGATCGGGAAGCGACGATCTACTGGGTGCGCGTGCCGCGTCGCGAGACAGAGCGGGCGATGACCGTGCTCGGCGAGCTCATCTGCCGCCCGGCGCTGGACCCGGGCGAAATCGATCGTGAGCGCGAGGTCATCATCGAGGAGATTCGCGGCTATCTGGACGATCCGTCAGAGATGGCCCAGATCCTGTTCCAGCAGGCGATGTTCGGGGCGACGGCCCTCGGGCGTGAGATCTGCGGCGAGGTATCGGATGTGCGCGCCCTCCCGGCGGCCGGGATCCGGGAGTTCTGGCAGGCGACGTACCGGCCCGGGAACGCCGTGGTGGCCCTCGCCGGCGACTTCGCGCATGCGGACGCGCTCGACCTCGTGTCCCGCACCTTCGGGCGCGGCAACGGCGCCGTCCACGCCTTCGAACCTGCTCCGGTCCTGCCGGCCGGCGATCGCGTCCTGACCGCCAGGCGCGATACGACCCAGGCGCAGCTCGTCGTGGGCCTGCCGGCGCTGCCGCGCGACCACCCGGATTCGTGGGCCCTGTCCGTGCTGAACGCGATCCTCGGCGACGGCATGTCCAGCCGCCTTTTCCTCGCCCTGGTCGATCGTGACGCCGTCGCCTACGACGTGTCGTCGGGGGTCGTCGAGTACGCCGACGCGGGTGCGCTCCAGGTGTCCGCGGGCGTGGATCCTGGGCGAGTCGGGCGAACGCTCGATGCGATCCTCCACGAGCTCGTGCTGCTGCGCGACGAGGTCGTCGGCGCTGAGGAGCTCGCGAAGGCCAAGGCGTACCTCTCCGGTGGGCTTGAGCTGCGGATG
>JBBRRZ010000066.1:0-1684 GCA_038245845.1 Candidatus Limnocylindrales bacterium | reverse complement strand
CTCGGGAACCAGGGCGCGTCACGCGGGACGGGCACCGGGGCGTCGAGGTCGAGGTCGAGGATGGCGGCCTCGGTCCGGGCCGCCACCTCGTCGAAGTGGGCGAGGAGGTCCGCGATGGTGTCACCGGACGGGTCCCAGTCGCGGCCCCACTCGGCGGAGCGCTCCTCCACCGGCCGCTCGTCGGGGGCGGGCGCCTCAGGCGCCGCCTCGGCCCGCTCCATCCAGCCGATCTCGCAATGGGTGACGTGCTTGACGAGGGCGGCGACGGAGATGGCGCTCGCCGAAGGGGTGGCGTGGGCCTGCTCGTCGGTCAGGCCGAAGGCGACGTTGCGGATGCCGTCGTGCTGCTGGCGCAGGAAGGCGCGGATCGCGTCCCGCTCGTCGTGGACTGGAGGGGCGGTGCCGGGCATGTCGGGCTCCTTGGGTGCGGTTGGGTCGTGGCCGGGGCGGGTGGCCTGAGACGATACTGGCACCGACAGCGGACAGTTTCGGTCCGCTATCAGTGCCAGACTCGCCTGATGGCCGACACGACTGGACGGGCGCTGCGGCTGCTCAGTCTGCTCCAGTCGCGGCCGGTCTGGACCGGCCCCGAGCTCGCGGTGCGCCTCGCAGTGACGTCCCGCTCGATCCGGCGTGACGTCGCGCGGCTGCGCGAGCTGGGCTACCCCGTCGCGGGGAGCCAGGGGGTCGGCGGCGGGTACCAGCTCGGCGCCGGCCGGGCGCTGCCGCCGCTGCTCCTCGACGACGACGAGGCCGTGGCCGTCGCGGTCTGCCTGCGGCTCGCCGCCGGCGGCACCGTCGAGGGCCTCGGCGAGGCGGCGGTGCGCACCCTCGCCAAGCTCGACCAGGTCATGCCCGCGCGGTTGCGTGACAAGGTCGCCGCGGTCCACGAGGCGACGGTCACGCTCGACACCGTCGCCGACCGGGTGGACTCCGACACGCTCCTCACCCTCGCTCGGGGTTGCCGGGAGACCGAACGGCTGACCTTCGCGTATGCCGCGGCGAGCGGCGCCGAGACCCAGCGCCGGGTTGAGCCGTATCGGCTGGTCGCCACTGGGCGTCGTTGGTATCTCATGGCGTTCGACCTCGACCGCGACGACTGGCGCACGTTCCGGCTGGACCGGGTCAGTGCCGCGGTCTCGACCGGCTGGCGGTTCCGGCCACGGCCCGCGCCGGATGCCGCGGCGTTCGTTCGGCGCTCCGTGTCGCAGTCGCCCTACGACTACGTGGCGCGGGTGCGCGTGGAGGCGCCCGAGGACGTCGTCGCCCGGTACCTGCCGCCGACGGCGGGCACGACCGAGCCGCTCGACTCGCGCTCGTGCCTGCTGCTCGCTGGGGGCGGCAACCTCGAGCACATGGCGCTGCACCTGGCCCGGCTGCCGTGGCCGATCACCGTCCTCGAGCCCCCGGAGCTGGTCGTCGCGATGAGGGCCCTCGTCGAGCGCCTCACCGCCGCAACCGTGCCGTTTCCGTCGGTCAGCTGAGGATGTCCTTGCGCCGGAAGGTCCGGTAGGCGACGCCGAGGAACAGGACCGTGTAGAACGTCGACCACAGCACCCCGTGCCGCATCGAGGTCCAGTCCACCTGGGGGCTGAGGAGGTCCTGCCAGGCGCGGTCGTAGTACATCGGCAGCCCGTTGCGCCACCCGCCGAGCGTCTCGATCTGCCCGAGGATCGACGCCACG
>JBBRRZ010000065.1:0-1694 GCA_038245845.1 Candidatus Limnocylindrales bacterium | reverse complement strand
CGTCCTCGTCCGCCTGCACGGTCTCGACGTCGTGACGGGCGCCAACGGCAGCGGGAAGTCGAGCCTCTACCGCGCCCTGCGGCTCCTCGCCGACTGCGGGAGCGGGCGGGTGGTCGGTTCGCTGGCCCACGAGGGTGGGCTCGGCCACTCGTAGCCGTACCCGGCGGCGACGAGGACGACGCTCCCGAGCCATGCCCCGAGTGCGTCGGCCGTGTTGAGGGTCGAGTGGTTGAGCGCCGCCGCGAGCGACTGCCCCTCGTGGGCGACGTCCATGAGCCTGGTCTGGAGGAGCGGCACGAGGATCGACGGGAGGAACCCGAGGACGAAGACCATGACCAGGGCGAGGGCCTGGACGTGGACCAGGGAGCCGACGATTCCGAGCATGACGGCGATGAGACCGAGTGAGACGATGATGCCGCGCATGACGCCGAGCCGGGCCACCCGACCCGAGACGAGCATGCCGGCGACCATGCCGATGCCGTAGATCCCGAGGATCACGGGGATGAACCCGGTCGAGAAGCGGGCCAGCTCCGTCATCGTCGGGGTGATGTAGGAGTACGTCGCGAACATCCCGCCGAAGCCGACGGTGCCGATGAGCAGGGCGAGCCAGACCTGGAGGCGGGTCAGGGCCCGCAGCTCGCCGCCCATCGACTCCTCGCCGCTCGAGCGCTGGTCGGGCACCCAGGCCCACACGGCGAGCACGGTGACGGCGCCGACGATGCCGACGATGCCGACGACCCAGTAGGGCACCTGCCAACCGAGGCTCTGCCCGAGCAGCGTGGTCAGGGGCACCCCGACGACGTTGGCGACCCCGAGGCCGACGAGCATCATGGCGACCGCCCAGGTCCGCCGCTCACGGGGGACCAGCGACGCGGCGACGAGCGAGCCGATGCCGAAGTACGCACCGTGAGGGACCCCGGAGAGGAAGCGGGCTCCCATGAGCTGACCGTAGGTGGACGCGAAACCGGAGGCCGTGTTGGCGAGGGCGAACGCGACCATGAGGCCGAGGAGGACGTGCTTGCGCGGCATCCGGGCGGCGAGCACCGCGATGAGCGGTGCCCCGACGACGACCCCTGCGGCGTAGGCGGAGACGAAGTGGCCGGCCGTGGGGATGTCGGTGCCGATGCCGGCGGCGACCTGCGGCAGCAGTCCCATGGTCACGAACTCCGTGGTGCCGATGGCGAAACCGCCCGTGGCGAGCGCGAAGAGCGCGAGGCGGACGTGGCGCGCGACCGGCGCTGCGTCGGTCGGGTCGGGCCGCGCGCCGATGGCCGTGGCAGTGCCGGAGACGGTCGTATTACCAGGAGCAGGCGCGGTGGAGCTCAGGGTGGAGTCCGTCATCATTTCTTTCGCTGGGGCAGGCGGGTGTCCGGGCCGCGGGTGTGGTCCGGGCCAGGGCCTGCCACGGCAGACGGTGGTCGGTTGCGTGCTCCGTCGCGCCCAGGAGCGACACGGGTCCACGGCAACCGCCGGAGCATAAGGGCGACAACACCGTGGCCGGCCGATCCATTCACCCGGCGGCAAAATGAGGTGAGCGCCGCCGACCACGGCCTCAGACTGGTCCCATGTCTGCACCTCCCGACGTCGACTACCGAGACACGGCCCGGCGCCCAGCCTGGGACGCGCTTCCGGCTGCCGTCCAGGCCGAGGTCGCCGCCCTCGTCGGGAGCCCGGTGGTCGCCGCTGGCCCCGTG
>JBBRRZ010000064.1:0-1815 GCA_038245845.1 Candidatus Limnocylindrales bacterium | reverse complement strand
TCAGGCCGGCTCGACTGTTCCCTTGCTCCCGTCGACGATCACGCGCATCCCGGTACGCAACCGCGAGGTCGCGTCGCCACAGCCGACCACCGCCGGGATCCCATACTCGCGGGCGATGATCGAGGCATGCGATGCGGCGCTGCCGACGTCGGTCACGACGGCGGCCGCGCGGGTGAAAAGGGGCGTCCACGCCGGTGCGGTCAACGGCGCGACGAGGATCTCGCCCGGTTGCAGATCGCCGAACTCGTCGGGACCGCGGATCACGCGCACCAGGCCCGTCGCTGAACCGGGAGATGCGGGCGCGCCCGAAACGAGCGCGCGGTCCGACGGAACCGCGCCGGCCATCCGCGACAGGTTGTCCCAGAACAGCTGCAGCGCGCGGCTCAGCCTGCCCACGGTGAGCGGCGGCACGAGCCGCGCCTGAGCCTCGCGTCTCGAGCGACGTCCGGCCACGTCGATCGATTCCGGCTGAAGGCCATCACCGATCGCCTCCAACGCCCCGATCGCCTCGGCGTGGGTCAGGAAGAAGACGTCGTCCGGAGCGGCGATCACGCCCCGCACCGCGAGCGCCTCGCCGATCCGCACCACGGCGCGTCGCATGGCGGGCCAGCCCAGCGTGAGCTCGCGGACCTGCTCCTCCCGTACCAGGACGATGTGCTGCGTTTCCGCGAGGAGGCGTTGGAAGGCGCGGAGGCGGCGCGGATTCGACGCCAACGCGTCAAAAGCCCTCACCTCGGACGCCTGCCGTGCCGCGACGAGGGCCGCGTGGTCCACGGCGGGTGCCTTTGCCGTCGCGGGCGTCGCGATCGGCGCCTGCCACCAGTCGAGCGTCGCAACGGCGTGCGTGCCCGGGTCGGCGGGTGCCTCGAGTCCGGACACGAGGTCGAGATGACTGCCGCCGAGCACTCCGGCCAGGTGCTGGCGATAGAAGCGGGCGAGGTTGACCTCCATCTTGTACGCGGCACCCGCGAGCCCAGCGAGCGAGGCGAAGTAGATCCCTGCTAGGTCAGCCAGCTCGTCGATGAGCGTGGGCAGCTCGGCCACCTGGACACGTGCGACGCGCTCCTCGGCCGTGGCCACGGCCGCGCGATGGCGGGGCAGCAGCTCCTCGCGCCACACCTTTTCGAAGGTCGGGATGCTGTGCCGAACGGTCGGCGGGATCACCCCGGCGACCCGGCGGGGCGATCGGATGAGATGCCACAGGATGCCCGGCATGCTGCGCGCCATGGCGCCTGGGGACAGCCAATTCAGCGAGTAGAAGTACCAGCCGTTGACGACCACGTGATGGGGTCGGGGCGCGTGCTGCCCGATCCACGTGCGGAGCTGTTGATGGAAACCGTCCTCCATGGCCGAAAGGAGCCAGGACTCGAAGAGCGGCGTCACAGGCTCCGAGATCCACTCGCCGAACCGGAGCGCGCGAGTAAATGCGCCGGGGGCGGGCGACTCCCAGGAGACGTCCGGCGGCAGGGCCGTCATCGGCCGCGCCTGGACGATCCAAAGGGCACCCCCGGCGTCGATCGCCCACTCGATGTCCTGGGGCGAGCCGCGGCCGTCCGCGATCCTCCGGGCCTCAGCGGCGATCTGCGCGGCCTGACGCTGGTCGATGGCGTGCTCGGGCTGGCGGCGCACGGTGGCCGTGCCATCGCGAACGACCCATTCGTCGCCGAGGACCCCGCCGGAGACCAGCCGATCGGCTGTGCCGCGGACCGCGGCGACAACAACGAAGTGCCGATCACCATTGATCGGATCGGCGGTCAGGGCGACTCCGGCCGCGGTCGGGGCGACCATGTGCTGGACGATAACGGCGATGCCGCC
>JBBRRZ010000063.1:0-2016 GCA_038245845.1 Candidatus Limnocylindrales bacterium | reverse complement strand
TCCGGGTTCGAAGCTTCAGCAGCCCGAGCCTGACAGGGGGGACGACCCGTTTCCCGTCCCAATGGAAAGGCCCCCGGGTCACCCCGAGGGCCTCTGCACTTTTCGTGCTCATCTCTCTGCAGCTTTGGTGGTCGCCCACACACGTCCGTCGACGTGATGCCGTCCGGCTCGGGCAGTCGCGGCGCCAGGATCCACACCAGCTGCGCGGTCGTCGCCACGCCCACCTTGGACCGCGCGTTCGCCAGGTGGTGCTTGACCGTCGAGTGAGACAGGCCGAGGCGGTGTGCGGCCTGCTTCTCGGACCCGGTCGCCAAGACCGCCGCGACGACCCCAACCTCGCGGTCCGTGGCGCGCTCGGCTGAGCGGGCGGCCCGTCGGGTCATGCGCTGCGGAGCCAGTCGAACGGTTCGGGAGGCTCCGCGAGCCGCATCGTGATCGGAAGGTCGGTGGTCGCGGGGCTACCCCTCTCGCCCCGACCATTTCGACCTCATCAGGTCCAAAGGCCTCAGCGAGGCCGTGGTCCAGGGCTTCCTGTGTGGGTTCGAGCTTCGCCACGCTGACCCCGAGCACGCGGATCCGCTCGAAGAGCGTCGTCGCGAGGGCCCGCCGATCCTCCGGATCCGCATCGGCCCACCACGCCGGAAGGTTCTCGAGGTAGCGGCGGACCTCATCGGGCGGCAGGCTCGGCCGCTCCGAACCGCCCGCAGCCTCCGCCTTCGCGGCGTCGAGCTCGCGCATCGTCTGCTCGAGGACATGGGGATCCCGATCGCGTCGGTACGTCGCGAGCGCGCGTTCGCGCTCCTCCTCGATCCGGGCCAGGCGTAGCTGGTTGGGCTCCGTCCCAGCTCCACGGCGATACGCACCCGCGGCGGCCTCGAGGTCCCGCGCACCCAGGCGGGCCCGCTCCAGCACGAACGGCACGATCGCCTCGTACTCGTCGCGCCCGTAGCTCTGGCCCGGGATCCGCGCATGGCGCCCGCGGACCGCGCCGCCCGGCGGTCGTCCCAGTTCGCGGCCGACCCGTCGCGCAGCCGGCCCCGGTACAGGGGCGAGGTGAGGATGCCCCGGATGGTATGGAGCGCGATCCTGCGCCCGATGGCCGCGAGGCGCGCCGCCCGCTCGGGTGAGCCCGTCACGAACAGGACGCACCAGGTCCTCGACCACAGCGCCTTCTCGTACCGCGCGAGCTTGTCCTCGATCACCGGGCCGTGCTCAGTCGCCTCGTCGATCTCGAGGCACAGGACCGCCGAGCCGCTCGGTCCGGCCACGGCGACGATCCCGTCAGGGTAGACGCCGCGGAGGGTGTCGTGGCACATCGACTCGGTGAGCCAGGCGGTCATGACGGGACCTGGGTCGGGCTCGCCCTGCTGGGCCGCGAGCAGGGCGCACACGGTCTCGACTCCGTTGAGGCTGTGGCGGAGCTGGGTTCCTGCGCGACCGCGGGTGAGCGGGCCGTAGTGGAGGCGACGACGCCCGCGGGGGCTGATCCGGAAGGCGAACGGGGCACCGCCGCGGGTGACCGGGGGCAGGACGGCCCGTTCGAGGTAGCCCGCGCGGTAGAGGCGGGCGAGGCGCTCCTGCGCCGTCTGGCGGCGGTGGTAGACGAGGGTGGCCAGCTGGGTGGTCGTGGCGACATCGGTGCGATAGAGGATGCGCAGGGCGGCGCGGTCGCGGTAGGTCAGCAGACCCGGGTCCACGATGGCCCGGGAGGGAGGCGCCGGCGCGGCAGCGAAGGCACCGATCATGGGTGTGTGGGGTCCCGGGTCGGCGCCGTCGCGATCGAGCACGAAACCCCGTGCAGCGACGGAGTGCCCGGAACGCGGGCCGCGGCCCCCATCCCTGCCGGACGGGAGGCGTCGGAGCGACCGGTGTGGTCGGCGTTGCTGGTGCGGATGGCTGTGATCATGGTGTGGGCGACCTCATAGAAGGACTGTGCGTACCTCGCTTTCGACCAGGCTGGCCGCGTTCAGGGCCTGCGAACCGGTTGACCCCGCGGGATCTCGCGCATGGGAGGTC
>JBBRRZ010000062.1:0-2041 GCA_038245845.1 Candidatus Limnocylindrales bacterium | reverse complement strand
CTGGGAAGCCGCTGCCGTCGGCGGCGGGTGAGTAGCGCTTGACCTGCTGGGCGGATGGATCGACGACATACAGGTTGTAGAGGTTGGCCTCCGGGTTCCGGATGAATGTGCCGATCGCGAGGATGTCGTCGCCCCACTCCGAGGCGCCGCTGACCCGAACGCGCGTGATCGTGCCCTTCCCGGTCGTGTTCGCGGGGCGCCAGCGCCAGACGACGTTCTTGGCGTCCACCATCAGCAGGTCGCGCCCGCCGACCGCGAGCAGTCGCGGGGCACCCTCGGTCGCGCCGGCCGCCTTGTTGCCCACGCGGAAGACCGCTGAGGCTTTCTTCCCGGCGACATCGATCCGGTAGACGGTCTTCGTCGCCGCATCGAGCACGAACGGCGCCCCGTCAGGCCCCTTGACGATGGCGCGCAGGTCCACCGCAGGATCGCCAGGGAACGTGAACACCGCGGTCGAGCTGACGTCCACCATGCCGTACAGCCGGTCCAGCGCGGCCGCGACCTGCGTCCGGATGGGATCGATCGTCGACGCGGGCACGCTCGCCGCCTTGGCCCGGTCCAGCGCGGTGTAGGCCTCCGTGAGGAGCTGTTCCGCGCGCGTCGGGTCGTTCTGGACGAGGTCGATGCCAGGGCCGATGACCCGCTTCAGGTTGGCCTGCGCGAGAGCGATGGCACCTTCGGCGGCGTCGGCTGTCGCGATCGCGGTGCCCTTCGGCGCCAGCCCGCCGAAGATGGCGTACCCGATCCCCAGCGCCCCGACCACGACGACCAGCGAGAGGACGGCCATCGCCGCGCGGCGTTGTGTCTCGCGTTGCGCGCTCAGCGGCGTGACCCGCCGATTGGGGACGCCGCGGCTGGGCAGCGCGTCCTGGACGCGCGCGAAGACCCGGTACAGCGCGCCTCCGGCTGCCCCGCGAGCCCGGCGAGCGCTGGACTGCGCGGCCGCGAGGCCACTCGCGACGGAATCCGCGAGAGGGATGGGCGAGTGGTCCGGTGATCCGGCGAGCGGCTCCGCGGGCCGCACGGGCACGGGCACCACGCCGGCGCGGATGACCGAGATCTCCGCCGCCTCGACGATCATCGCGCCGTCCGTTCCGCTGCCACCGGCCTCCCGGAATCGCGCAGTCAGCGCCTCGGCCGCCGGCTGCGGGTGCAGGGTCACGAGGGCGTCCTTGAGCGCATCGGCACCGAGCAGCGCCACGATCGGCGGGGTCACCAGGAGGAGCTGGTCGCCGACGTTCACCTCGCCCCGCCACACCTCCGGCTCGACATCCGCCGAGGGCAGCCCCACATCTCGGCGTGGATCAGGGAGCGTGGACAGTCGTGCGCCGCGATTGAGGTACGCCTCCGCCGGCCCGACCGTGCACACGTACAGCTCGTTGTCGCGCACGACGGCGAGCGCGACCCCGATTGGTCCGGGGTCGTTGCCGAGGGCGCCCCTCTCGCGGGCGTGGCTCAGCCGCTTGTTCGCGACCTGGATCGCCTTCACGAGACAGACCCGGATGCCCGCCGATTCGTCGTAGTAGTACTCGGTCCTGATCGCGTCCGCGACGAGGCGCGTGGCCTCGCGAGCCTTCGGGCCGGGGACGCGCGAGGTGACGAGCAAGTAGAGGTGGCCCTTGCTTCGGGTCTGGGCACCAACGCGCGGTTCCACGTGCAGCGCGGTGTCCGGCGAATCTGGGGCTCGCTCGGCGTCGGGGACGACACCGAGCTTCATCTGGATCCGGTGGGCCACTGCGGTCCTCTGCCAGGTGCTGGGTCGGGGGCGGGATTATCGCACGAGGTGCGGCGCGGTCAGGTAGACCCTCAGCGCCGCTTGATCGTGACGCGCACCTGACGCACGGCCGCGCCTCCCGGTGCCCGCCGGAACGCCGTGGCAAGCTCGTCGCCGTGGAGCAGCAGCTCCTGGCCCACGATCGGGGCATCGGCCTCGGCGACGAGCGTCTCGCCCTCGACGCGGAGCGCGCGGCAGGCGCCGTGCGCGGCCGGGACCAACTCGGCCACGATCGCATCGAATGTCGCGAGGAGGCGCGCGTGCCGG
>JBBRRZ010000061.1:0-2052 GCA_038245845.1 Candidatus Limnocylindrales bacterium | reverse complement strand
TGGTATCGTCGCGGCGATGCCGGACCAGATCCGCCTGCTCGTTGTCGAGGACGTTCCCCAGGTCGCACAGTACATCCGCGGCCTGCTGAACTCGCAGACGGCGATCAAGCTCCTCGACGTGGTGAGCGACGGGACCCGCGCGGCGGGCCTCGTGTCGGAGCTCCACCCCGACGTGATCATCGTGGACGCCCTGCTTCAGGGGCGTCTCAAGGGCATGACCCTCGTCCAGCAGCTCCACGCCTCGGACATCAAGGTCCCCGTCATCGTGCTGACAGTGCCGCAGCAACCGGTCCAGGCGAACGTGGGCATGGGGATCGACGCGGTGTTGTCGATGCCGTTCACCGGCTACGAGCTGGTGATGCGCGTCCAGCAGGCGCACGCCGCCGGCGCCCTCGCCGACGTGGCCGGGAACGCCCGCTTCATCACGGTGTTCTCGCCCAAGGGCGGCACCGGCAAGACGACGCTCTCCTTCAACATCGCGGTCGCGCTCAGCCAGGCCGGGGTCAAGACCGTGCTTATCGACGGCGGCCTCCAGTTCGGCGACATGCGCGCGCTGCTCAAGGTGCCGATCGACGCGCCGTCGCTCCTGGACCTGCCCACGGACCGCATCCAGGAGTCGGACCTGGCGGACGTCCTCTGGCGGGACCCGTCGGGGATCGACATCCTGCTCGCCCCGCCGCGGGTCGAGCAGGCCGAGATGGTCAGCGTCCGGGACCTCGAGAAGACCATGTCGCTCCTGCGCCGGGTCTACGAGGTCGTGATCGTCGACACCTGGAGCTTCGTGAACGACGTCAGCCTGTTCTTCCTGGACATCGCGGACACGATCCTCGAGATCGTGACCTACGACTCCACGACGATCCACAGCACGATGGTGATGGCGGACGCCTTCCGCGCCATCGGCTACCCGCCCACGAAGATCCGCTACCTCTTGAACCGCGCGGATTCGACCGGCGGCTTCGACCCCGAGGTCCTCAACGCCGCCCTCGGTCGCGCGCCGGAGCATTCGGTCCGGTCTGGCGGCGCGCTCGTCGTGCGGGCCAACAACGAGGGCATCCCGTTCGTGTTGGCGGACCCCACGGCCGACATCAGCCAGGACGTCGCGCGGATCGCCGGCGAGCTCGTCCGGCGTGTCGCCGCCGCGCCGGCCCGGCGGTAGGGGAGCGTGTCCGACCCGCGCCCGATCGGCGTGTTCGACTCCGGCGTCGGTGGCCTGACGGTCCTGCGCGAGATCCTCCGCCGTTCCCCGCACGAGTCCACGATCTACCTCGGCGACAATGCCCGCGCCCCGTACGGCACCCGAACCGACGACGAGGTCCGCCGCTTCTCGATGCGGGCCCTCGACGCCCTCGCCTCGCGGGACGTCAAGGCGCTCGTGGTCGCGTGCAACACGTCGACCGCCGTCGCCCTCCACGACCTGCGTGCCCGCTACGACCTGCCGGTGCTCGGCGTGGTCCGGCCCGGTGCCGCGGCCGCCGCCCTGGCCACGCGCAACCGGCGGGTCGGCGTCATCGCCACGCCGGCCACGGTCCGCTCCCACGCCTACTTCAACGCGATCAAGGACGAGAACCCGGCGGTCGAGGTGTACGAGCATGCCACCCCGCGCTTCGTGCCGATGGTGGAGGCAGGGATCCTGAGCGGGCCCGAGCTCGAGGCGGTCGTGGCGGAGGACCTCGCGCCGCTGCTGGGCGAGCGCGACGGCGCCGGCGAGTTCGTCTTCCCGCGCCCGCCGTCCGCCAAGATCGACACGCTGCTGCTCGGCTGCACGCACTACCCGCTGCTGCGCCAGGTGCTGGCGTCCGCGGTGGGGGATCGGGTCGCGATCGTGGACTCCGCCACGGCGACGGCGGCCACGCTCGCGGAGCTCCTGTCGGTGAACGGGCTGGAGGCGCCGGGGACGACGCGCGGGACCGCGGCCGATCCCGGCAAGGCCGGGCACTCGCGGCCGGCCGAGGTGTACGAGGCTCCCGCGGCGCACCGCCAGCTCACGACGGGCGACGTGGAGCGGTTCCGCTCCATCGCGTCGCGCATGTTCGGGGAGGCGTTCCCCGACGT
>JBBRRZ010000060.1:0-2076 GCA_038245845.1 Candidatus Limnocylindrales bacterium | reverse complement strand
GGTCCCCGAGAATCAAAAACGACCTGGTTCGTCATTGTCGGGACGAAAGGTCGTTGCTCCTTCCGCGGTGCCACCCACGTTCGGCGGTGTGCCGCACTCTGACCGACGGACCGCCCGGTCCGGGCCCCTGCCCGGCCGCCGGTCGATCGGCGCTGCCCTGTAACGCTGGCGCTCTGCGCCGGAGCCTACTGGTCGTCCGCGACGGTCGTCCGCTTCCGCGTCCTGCTCGTCGCCCCGCGTTCGGTCCGGGGGCTCCCGGGTCCATTCGCCGCCGTCACCACCCCGGCTCGCACCAGCCGCCGGGTCTCTGGAGTGGTCTCGACGGGTACTCGTCCCGATCGATGCCGTGTCTTCAGTTGTAGGCCGGGAGTATCGGCCGGGCGTCGCGGGGCGTCAAGCGAGGGCCGCCGACAGCGAGGGCCGCCGACATGTTGGACGTCAGCGAGGGCCGCCGACATTGTTAGACGACATGTCGAATGCCGGCGATGACGAGGGCCGCCGACGGCGCGGGTGGCACCAGGAATGGGCGCCACCCGTGCCGCACGGTTGCCGGGTCAGCCGGCCCGGTCCGCGACGCGATGCGCCTTGGCGATGACCTCGTACCCCTCGTCGTTCGGGTGCACGTTGAAGCCCTCGCCCATGTGCGTGAGCTCCAGCGCGCGACCCGCGAACAGCGGATAGCTGTCGACCGGGATCGCCCCGAACACCAGCGCGATGCACCCCTGGAGGTCGTCCAGGCCCACGTTCACGGGATTGGCGTCGGCCGCACAGTCGACCACGCCGTCGGCGCCGCGCAGGCCCTGCGCCACGAACGGGGTCAGCGGGTTGCCGGTGCCGTCGAAGGGGTTGTAGAGCAGGAGCATGAAGATCTTCTCCGTGCCCGGATCGCCGGCAAGCGCCGCCTGGAGGCTGCCGAGGATGGTCGGGAGGTTCGCCTGGACGCCCGTCATGGCCGACCAGATCTGGGCCTGGCAGGTTGGCGATGTCCCGTCGGACAGGCACGGGTCGGACGGGTCGTTGATGAGGTCCAGGAGGTCGTTGCCGCCGATGCTGATCGTGATGACGCGGGTGTCGGTCGTCGGATCGGCGATCAGGGCGATCGCGTCCGGCAGCTGCGTCGCGATGAGCGAGCCGGTGGTTGCGCCCCGGACGGCGAGGTTGACGAGCCGGTCGGCGCCACCGTGGCGGGCCCCCTGGAAGTAGTCCGCCAGGAGAGGGACGTAGCCGGTCTGGTCGGGGACGGATGCGCCGTCGCCCCAGGCGAGCGAGTCACCCAGGGCGATGTAGAGCGTGTCGGGTGGCGACGCGGCAGCCACCGGGGGGCGAGGGCCACCGTGAGCGCCGCGGCGGCGAACAGGACGGGGAGACGATGCATGACGGAACCTCGGCTGCGGGTCTGGTCTCAGTTCAAGACGTGCGAGCACCCGGGCCGTTGCATCCGACGCCGCGACCGGAAGCGACCCCGGCCGGCGCGTGCGGCATCGACCGGCGTGGAGGCGCCACGGGCCCGTCCCGATGCTCCTGTTCCTCGCCGACACACCTGTGAGTCGCTACGGCCCGTCGCGAGCAGCAGCGGCGCGCCGAATCGCGGATCCGGGGCCCGGCTCCCGCACGTGGACCCCGCATCCGACTCAAGGATGGGTCAAAGCGCGACTGGGGGTCGTGCCGGTGACAGGCCGTCCCGGCGCCCGAAGCTCCCCTACCCGCCCGCGGCCATCTGCTGCAGCCACGCGGCCATCGTCGCGTCCAGGCCCTCCGTGTCGGGGGCCAACGGGGCTCTCGTGCGTCATCGTCGCGTACAGCACGCACGCCACCAGGTACGTCCCGGCCAGCGCGGGATGAGACCCGTCGTTCTGCCACAGCCCGATCGTCGGCGCGGCTGCCAGCACATGCTGCCACGCCTCGCCCACCGGAATCACGAAGGACCCGCTTCGGCCGGCCGCCCGATCGTCGGCGCGGCTGATGGCCGCCTGCATCCGGGCGTAGTCCTGGCTCTGCTCCGGCCAACCATCGCGATGTGCCCAGGTCTCGAGGAGATACGGGATCGCCCCGCCCGCGCGGATCTCCCCTACAAGG
>JBBRRZ010000059.1:0-2178 GCA_038245845.1 Candidatus Limnocylindrales bacterium | reverse complement strand
CGCGTGATCATCGTGGACGACGAGATCGACACGGCGGGCACGCTGATCGAGATCGTCCGCGCGCTGGAGCGCGAGGGCGTCACGGAGATCCACGCCTGCGCCACCCACGGCGTCCTGTCGGATCCCGCGATCGAGCGGATCACGAGCTCGAACCTCGTCGAGGTGGTGGTCACGGACACGATCCCGCTCCCGCCCGAGAAGCACATCCCGCGGATCAAGGTCCTGTCCGTGGCGCCGCTCATCGGCGAGGCGATCAAGCGCATCCACCGCGGCGAGTCCGTGGGTGCGCTGTTCAGCTCCGAGGTGTCCTTCACGCAGGAGATGCTCCTGTGGGAGGACGGCCTCGCAGGTCCCGATCACGCCGCACCGGCCGATGCCGACGACGTACCATCGGCCCTGACCGCATCGGCCGGCGCCTAGCCCGCCACCATTCGGAGATCCATGAGCCTGCAGCTGCACCGCCCTGACGGCAAGGGCGGCCTCGAGCCTCGGACGAGCTCGAACGAGGATTGGCGCGGGGGCCTGCGCTCCACCCGCTGGGGCGCGTCGCTGGGCGGCGGCAAGCTGCCGGAGCTGAAGAACCCGGAGATGAACCCGTCCTCCAACGCGCGCAACGCCGCACTGTGGGCCGGGCTCGCGCTCATCACCTTCGTCCTGATCATCGCCGGCTACGGCGTCGGCCTCTGGAAGCTCCTCGGCTGAGCCCGAGAGATCGAGGGAACCGAGACGCCACCGACGGCGTCCGGAGGGCACCATGAAGCGAGTCCTCGTCTGCACCGGCGTCCTCGGCGGCGGCACCGCCCTCGTCTTCGCGGCGGCCTCGATCGCCTCGGCGATGTTCCCCGACGGCGGCTCGATCGCGGCGTCGAACCAGTTCATGATGATGAAGGGCGGGATGGCCGCCCCCGGCGGCGTCTTCCTGGGCGGGAACGCCAACTTCGGCGCCGGCGGCACGATCACAACAGTCAACCCGGATGGGTCGACGACGACGATCACCACCCTCAACGGCACCACCACCATCGCGGGACCCGCGCCCTCCCCGAACGTGGCGCCGGACGCCAGCACCGGTCCCTGATGCGCGCAGGTGCCGTCGTCGCCGGCGTCCTGGGCGCGGGCTGCGCGCTCGTGTTCGCGCTGGCCATCGCCGCCTCCGTGCTGTTCCCCAACGGCGGTTCCATCTCGGCCACGTTCAACCAGGGCTTCGGGGGTCCCGTGCCGATCCGCGCCTTCGCGCAGCCGATCGCCGTCCCCGTCCCGATGCCGGCCGAGTCCCCGGACCAGGCCCCGAACGCGGGCGGCCGCTCCGAGGTCGCGTCGCCCTCCAACTGAGGGTCGCGGCTCAGGGTCGCGTCGCCTCGGACCGTCGCGTCGCCTCGAACCGAGGCTCCCGGCCCGCGCCCGCGCCACGGCCCACGCATCGGGGACCCGGGGCACGCACCCTATACTCAGCCCGCCATGCGCTTCCTCTCACGATTCTTCGACACCAACGACCGCGAGGTCTCCCGGATCCAGCCGCTGGTCGACAGCACGAACGAGCTGGAGCCCGAGTACCAGGCCCTCTCCGACGCCGAGATCCGCGAGCGGATCGACCTGATCCGCCAGGACGTCCTCGAGGCCGCCCAGCCCGAGGAGCCGAGCGACGACGAGCTCCAGGCCCCGGACCTGGAGCGGCGCCGCGACCTGACGAAGGCGCGCCGCAAGCGCCAGGCGGAGCGCATCGGGCACGCGCTGGACGAGGTGATCCCCGAGGTGTTCGCCGCCGGCCGCGAGGCCATGAAGCGGACGCTGGGCATGCGCCAGTACGACGTCCAGCTGCTCGGCGGCATCGCGCTCCACCAGGGCAAGATCGCCGAGATGCGCACGGGCGAGGGCAAGACCCTCATCCCGACGCTGGCCGCGGCGCTCAACGGCCTCACCGGCCGGGGCGCCCACGTGGTCACCGTCAACGACTACCTCGCCCGGCGCGACGCCCAGTGGATGGGCCCGGTCTTCACGTTCCTCGGGCTGTCGGTGGGCGTCATCACGCACGACACCTCGTACGTGTTCGAGGCGGGCTACCCCACCAGCGACGAGCGGCTCATGAACCTGCGCCCGGTCAGCCGGCGCGAGGCCTACGCCGCGGACATCACCTATGGCACGAACAACGAGTTCGGGTTCGACTACCTGCGTGACAACATG
>JBBRRZ010000058.1:0-2277 GCA_038245845.1 Candidatus Limnocylindrales bacterium | reverse complement strand
TGGATCATCGGTGCCACAGCAGGTCGAGTCTGAAACAGATCGAGATCACCCACCAGGTCAGCTTCTGCCTCAGCGCAAACTACCCTGGCTGCCGACGCTACATCGTTCCGGCTCCGGCGACGGCTCCGGCGGCGGGGTTGACCGTGGTCCCCGGTCGTGCCGGGGCACCGCTCGCCCGCGTGAACGGCTCGGTCCGTCAGCGGAGCGGACCGGACGGACGACGCGGACCCGTCGTCCGCGCAGCCGTCCTCGTTGTGGCCGTCGTCACCCTCGCGATCGTCGCGGCGTGGTTCCTGAGCCAGGGCGGATCCCTGGCCGCCGGTCCAGCCGGTTCCCCCAGCTCAAGCCCGGCCGCCGGCCTGGCCAGTCCAACCCTGAGCCCGCAACCGACGTCCACGAGCTCGCCCCCGCCGACAAGCGCGCCGCCGACAAGCGTGCCAACGACAAGACCAACCGCGAATGCCTCCCCACCAACGACCCACGTCGTCGTCCGCGGCGAGACGCTCAGCTCGATCGCCAGCCTCTATGGCGTCCCGGTGGCCGCCATCCAGGCGGCCAACGGGATCAAAGACCCGAACTACATCGCGATCGGCCAGCGCCTCATCATCCCGGCGCCTTGATACACCCGCGACCCGTAGCGCCGGTCGCCACCTTCAGCTGCGCCCGCGCCGCCTCACGGCCGGCGCGACCGCGCCGACACCGTCCGGAGGCCGTGGCCGACACCGTCCGCAACGTCCGCCAGCGTCCGAATTCGCCGCGCCAACTCCGCGGCCTGCTCGTACCGGCCGAAGCTCGGCATGATGTAGGTGCCGGCCACCAGGCCGCGGACCTGCTGCACAAGCGCAAGCGCCATCTCCAGGCCCACCTCGCTCCCCAGCTCCCCTGCCGCGGCCATCGCCGCGCGCGCCTCGTCCGGGATCGTGATGCCCGTCACCTCGTTGTGCAGGAACTCGGCATGCCGTGAGCTGTGCAAGGGCAGCACGCCGAGCAGCACTGGCACGGGAAACCCGCGTGGGCCGAACCGACGCCGCGCCTCGGCTTCCATCATCTCGACCTGTTGGACCGAGTACAACGGTTGGGTCATCACGACGTGCGCCCCAGCGCCGATCTTGCGCTCCAGCCGGTCCCATTCGGTGACCCGGTCCTCGGCGGTTGGATCGAGCGCGCAGGCGATCGTGAACCCCGCGCGCTGCCCGATCGGCGATCCCGCCGCGTCTTCACCGCGGTTCAGCCGCGCCAGGATCGCGACGAGCCCGATCGCGTCCACGTCCCACACGCCGGTCGCCGCGGGGTAGTCGCCGATCTGCGGCGGATCGCCGGTGAGCGCCAGGATGTTGCGGACACCCAGCGCATGGGCGCCGAGCAGTTCCGACTCGAGCGCCATGAGATTTCGGTCGCGCGTCGTGAAGTGGACGAGACATTCCAGGTCGAGGTCGTGCTGGATCGCGAATGCGACCGCGAGGCAGCCCATGCGGACGCGCGCCATCGCCGAGTCGCTGATGTTGACCAGGTCGACGCCCGCCGATTGCAGCAGCCGAGCCGCCTCGACAATGCGATCGATCCGGATCGATCGGGGCGGGTCGATCTCCACTGAGACGACAAACCGTCCCTCCGCGAGCGCGGATTCCAGCCGCGTCGGGCCCGGCGCCGTCGAAGCCGCTCGATCATCCGTGACGGCGGCGATGGGCGCGGACACGATCACGGCGGCAGACCGCACGACGCCGGGAGGAGAGCCAGCGGGAACGACCGCGTCCAGCGCAACCCGCATCGCGGCCACGTGCTCGGGCGTCGTGCCGCAACAGCCACCGATCAGGCCCACGCCGACCTCGAGCGCTCGCGGGACCATTGATCCGAAATACTCAGGATCGGCCGCGTACACGAACCGTCCCTCGACGCGGCGCGGGAGGCCGGCGTTGGGCATCAGCGACACCACCGGAGAAGAACCGCCAACGGCCGCGTCACGCGCCGCCGACATCCGCTTCGCTGCTTCCAGGCAGGCGAACGGTCCCGCGCCACAGTTGACGCCGAGCGCATCCACCCCGGCCGCAACCAGGGCGCGTGCTGCTGCCTCCGGCGTCGTCCCATCCGCGGCGATCAGCTCCTCGCCGAATGTCATCTCCGCCACGACCGGCAAGCGCGACGCGGCGCGAACCTCCTCGACAGCGGCCAGGAGATGGCTCAGCGTCCCAGACGTCTCGATGACGAACAGGTCGACACCGCCCTCCAGCAGCGCGTCAATCTGCTCGCGGAATACCGCGCGAAGTTCGGCGTCCGAAG
>JBBRRZ010000057.1:0-2579 GCA_038245845.1 Candidatus Limnocylindrales bacterium | reverse complement strand
GGCGCGATGCTGGAGCCGCGTTCGTTCGGCGGAGGCGTCTGGAGCAGCAGTGGCACCCATGATCAGGCCTTGCGGATCGAGAGACTCGGCAGATCGGCGAAGCCCAGCGCATCGCCGGTGATCAATATGCGGTCCGTGGCCACGGCGGTCGCCGCGATCAACAGATCGTGTGCTCCCCGCGGCTTCCCGGACTCCCGCACGTCGGCCAGGAGTTGCGCGTGCGCCCGCGCGACCTCCAGCGTGTAGTCCTGCACGGGGAGCGTGAACAGCACCGCATCTACGAATGCCCGCCTCGCGAGCTTGCGCTTGCCGGAGGCCAGATGCACGCCGACGAGGAGTTCGGCCGCGGTGATCGCCGCGATCACGACGTCGTCGTCCTCCGCGATCGCGTCCTTCAGCGCGGTCTGGGTCCGTTCGGCCGAGACCAGGACCGTGGTGTCCAGGATCAGCCGTTCCACCGCTGCTCCTGCGGTGCTGCCAGGTCGCGGGCGCTCGCGATGTCGGCCGCCCAGCCGGGGTCGGCTCGTCTCTTCGAGAGCAGGTCCAGGACGGCGCGACCGTTCGCGGAGCCGACGGGGGTGATGCGAGCGACCGCCCGCCCATGGCGATGAACGGTGAAGCTCTCGCCCGAGTGCTCGACGGCATCGATGAGCTCGGAGAAGCGCCGGGCGGCATCGGTGGCGGAGACATCTTTCACAGGAATCAGATTATCGGATTCCTGGCCGTATGGGTAGCTCACGAGCGAACGATACCGAGAGCCACCGACACGATGGCGTGACTCCGGGTGGGCTCGCCTCAGGCGCGGCGGTTCGCGAGTTCCGCGATGATCGCCGGCACCACCTGGTGCAGGTCGCCGATCACCGCGTAGTCGGACTTCGACAGGATCGACGCATCGGGATCCGTGTTGATGGTCAGCAGCCTCTTCGCGCCCCGGCAGCCGACCATGTGCTGGCTCGCGCCGCTGATCCCGCACGGGATGTAGAGCTCGGGCGCGATCCGCGTCCCGGTCTGCCCGATCTGCTCGGCGTGCGGCCGCCATCCGGCGCTCGTCACCGCGCGCGATACGCCGACGGCACCTCCCAGGGCGGCCGCGAGGGCGTCGAGGATCGAGAACCCGGCCGCGCCGCCGACCCCGCGTCCGCCGCCCACTACCAGCCGCGCGTCGGCGAGCGAGACGCCGGCCTCGGTGGCTTCAACCCAGGTAGCGCGGACCCGAAGATCCTCGGATGACGCCGCCGGCTCGATCTCCTCGATCGCCACGGATGCGGTCTCGCCACCGGGTTCGGGGGCGACCGCATGGGGAGCGACCGAGAGCAGGATGAGGGGACCGTGCGCGCGGGCATCTTCCAGCAGGCTCCCGCCCCAGCGTTGCCGCGTGAGCGCCCAGCCGTCCGCCCCTGACGCCGCCGCGATGCAGTTCGCCACGAACGGCGCCTCCGTCTTCGCACCCAGGTGGGCCAGGATCTCGTTCCCTCGGTCGGTTCCCGGCGCTATCACCGCGGACGTCTCGGTGGTCACCGCGTCGGCGAGCGCCTGTGCCCACGCGCCCGGCGCGAACCCCCCGTCGATCCGAACGCGGGTCCCAGCTGAGATCCCGTACTCACCGGCCGCCGCGAGCGCCTCCGCTCCGCCGTCTCCGAACGCCACGCCGTGGATCGGCCCGCCGAGCCCTCGGGCGAACGTCGCCGCCTCCACGGAGGTCCGTGCCGGGACGCCGCCCTCGTGTTCCACCAGGACCAGGATCATCGGGTTCCGATCCCCAGCTGCTCCAGGAGATCGACCACGGCCGGTGCCGCGTCGGGCCCGTGGCCCAGGATCCGCGTCTGGCTCAACTGCTCGTCGGGAACCCGCAGGCGAACCGTCTGGACGGCAGGAGCGCGCTCCGCGAGCTGCCGGCGCGTGATCTCCTTCTTCTTGGCGCGCATCCGCCCGGGGAGCGACGGGTATCGCGGGAGGTTGATGCCTTCCTTCACGGTCACGACTGCGGGGAGCGGGACCTCGAAGACCTCGGCGCCGCCGGCCACGTCACGTCGCGCGACCAGGCCGCCGCCCGCGATCTCCAGCGCCTTGACCCCGGTCACGCACGGGAGCCCGAGCGCATACGCGACCAGGACGCCCACCTGGTAGTCGCCGGCATCGGCGGCCTCGTTCCCGAACAGCAGCAGGTCGAACGGCGTTCCGGCCTCCGCTTCGGCGCGGATCGCCTCGACGATAGCGCCGGCGGTCGCGCGCGCGTCCCAGCCGTCGTCGTCGGTCTCCAGCAGGACCCCCCGGTCCATCCCGATCGCGAGCGCGTCCTGGAGCTGCTCCACCGCGGACTCGGGTCCGAGCGTCAGGACCACGGAGGCGCCGCCGTTCGCTTCGATCAGCCGCACCGCCTCCTCGACCGCGCATTCCTCGTGGGGGCTGACCGTGAACCCCAGGTACTTCGTGTCGATGTGCAACGCGTCCTCGGTCAACGTGATCCGGGAGCCCGTCGCCGGGACGCGCTTCACGCACACGAGGATGTTCACCGCCTCACCCCTTCATCCGGGCGTCCTCGGGGTCGAACAACGGCGCGGATCCCGCGACGGCGACCG
>JBBRRZ010000056.1:0-3117 GCA_038245845.1 Candidatus Limnocylindrales bacterium | reverse complement strand
TGACGCCGACCGCGACCCACCGCCACGGGTGGCGGACCGGGCGGGCGGTGATCGGGCCCGGCCGCTCCGCCGTCGTCGGTTCGGTCGTCACGGGTTGACGGAGAAGTTGTGGATCGCCCCGTCCTGGATGTTCCACTTCGTCAGGATCTTGGTGTACTCACCCGAGGCGTCGAGGGCCTTGAGGGCGTCGGCAAGGGCCGCGGCGAAGTCCTTCTCGCTGGTGGGGACGACGTATCCGTAGGGAGCGGTGTCGTAGGTCGAGCCGAGCACCTCGACCGCGCCGTTCGTCTGGGTCACGGCGTAGTGCGTCACGGGCGAGTCGGCCGCCATGGCGTCGACCTTGCCGCTCGTCAGGTCGGTGTTGACCTTGACCTGAAGGTCCTCGACGATCGGGTTGATGGCCGGCTTGCCGGCGTCGGTGCACTTCTTGCTCCGGGCGGCGAGGTCGTCGACCTGGACGGTGTCCTTCTGGACCCCGATGTTAAGGCCGCAGGCGTTCTCGGGGTCGACCTTCTTCGGGTTGCCCTTGGGGACCCCCCACAGCGTGCCGGCGGAGTAGTAGCTGACCATGTTGACCTGCTTCTTGCGGTCGGCGTTGATGCTGAAGCTCGAGACACCGACGTCGTACTTGCCGCCGCTGACGCCGAGGATGATCGTCCCGAAGCCGGCGGTCTGGAAGTCCACGCCCACGCCGAACTTCTGGGCGACGGCGGTGAAGAGGTCGACGTCCATGCCGTTTGCGGTCTTGCCGTCCGCGTTGAGGAACTCGTTGGGCGGGTAGCTCGTGTCGATGCCGACGACGATCTTGCCGGCGGCCTTGACCTTGGCGGGCAGCTTGGCGACGAGCGCCGGGTCGGCGGTCTGCGTCGTCGCCGCGGCCGCCGAGGTGGCTGCGGAGCCCGCGCCAGGCGTCAAGGAGCTCGATCCGCAGGCGCTGAGCGAGTAGGCGACTGCACTGACGAGACAGAGGGTCGTGAGGCGACGCGTCATTCGGGGGGTTCCTTCCACCAGGGTCCGGGGTTCACTGGGTGATCCTGCCACCCGTTCCCGGCAATGATGTCGACGGCGACCACTCCGTGACCTTGCCGTCCACGCTTCGTCCACGCCGTCGTCAGGCGAGCCCTCCACCCGGTCGGGGCTCCGGCCCGTCGCCGATCGGCATCCGCAGATGCCGGTGCAGGAAGTCCAGGGCCGCGGGATAGGCGTCCATCCGGTTGGCGCGCTTGGCCAGGCCGTGCCCCTCGTCGGGGTAGACCCGCAGCTCGCACTCGACGCCCTTGGCGCGCAGGGCCGCGGTGATCTGCTCCGCCTCCGATAGCGGCACGCGCGGGTCGTTCGCGCCGTGGATGACGAAGAGCGGGGCCTGCATGTCGTGCAGGTAGGTGATGGGGGACGCCCGCTCGAGGAAGGCACGGTCGTGCTCGAGGCTGCCATACTCGCGCTCGCGGAAGGCGCGGCGGTAGCCGGAGGTGTTCTCGAGGAAGGTCACCAGCGACGAGATCCCGACGATGTCCACGCCCGCCGCCCACAGCCGCGGCTGCATCGAGACGCCGGCCAGGACGAGATAGCCGCCGTACGACCCGCCCCACAGGGCGCTCCTGCCGGGGTCGAGGCCCCGGCTCGGCAGCCACGCGTGCAGCGCCGCGAGGTCGGCGACCGAGTCGAGGCGCTTCTCGACGTCGTCGAGCGAGTACCAGCGCTTGCCGTAGCCGACCGACCCGCGCACGTTGGGCACCAGCACGGTGAGCCCGACGGCGGCCAGGGACTGGATGACCGGGCTGAAGAGCCGGGTCGCCGCCCCCTCGGGGCCGCCGTGGAGGTGGAGCACCGACGCGCCGGCGAGCGCGGGGTCGGCATCCGGCCCGGGTGCGTAGACGAAGCAGGGCACCTGCTCGCCGTCCGGGGTGGGCACCCGGTGGGTCGTCGGGGTGACGAGTCGCTCGCGGACCTGCTCCGGTATGCCGTGGCGCCCGTCGACGAGGCGGGTCGCCGCCCCGGTGGCCGCGTCGACGAGGTGGAGCGAGCCTGGGTCGGTGGGGCCGGTCAGGGTCACGACGAAGCGGGCGCTGTCGGTGGACCAGACGACGTCAGGCACCCCATTCGCGCCGAGGTCAACGTCGACGCGGTGCCGGCCGTCGGCCGCGTGGACCGAGAGCCGGGCGATGCCGTCGTCGTGGGTGCCTACGACGATGGACGAGCCGTCAGGCGCCACCCAGCACGAGAGGTCGTGGGCCTCGTCCGCGACGAGGCTCGTCCACGGGCCGCCGTCAAGCGGAACCCGGACCACCGCGGTGAGCTCGCGGTCGTGGTTCGACGCCATGACGAGCGCCGTGTCGTCGCCGCTCCACGCGACGCACTCGTGGAGGGCGAGCTCGTCCGGGTCGGTGACCGGCACTCCGGCCTGCGCTCCGCCCTGACCCTTGGCTGCTGGTCCCACGACGGTGACGCCGGTCGAGTTCGGCCGCAGCGTCAGCAGGGTGACCGCCACGGACCCGGTGTCATGCGAGACCACGGTCTCCACCACGTAGCCGCCGCCGTCGTAGACGACGCGCTCCGCTCCCGACCCCAGGTCGCGGACGACGACGTCCATGTCCACGTCGTTGCGCCGGTTCGTCGAGTAGACCAGCGACCACCCCGTCACGTCGTGGAGGACGTGCATGTGGGCGGGGTCGGCTACCAGCGGCGTGAGGTCCTCGAGCCGCGCCGGCCGCGTGACGGGCGGCCCGGTGCGGGCGAGGTCGAGCACGGACAGCTGCATGAGCTCGTCGCCGCCGCTGTCGTGCTGCACGACGACCCGCCGCCCCGGCAGGTACTTCCCGGTGCATCTCGACGCCAGGTCGGTCAGCGCCGTCCGGGTGCCGTCGGGCTCGATCTCGACGAGCTGGAGGCTGCCGAGGTCGTCCGTACCGGCGAGCACCCGGCCCTGCTCGTCCACGTCGAGGGCGACCCACAGCCGCACGTCGAGCAGCTGCCGGACCAGCTCGGTGACGCCGGCCGGCCCGGCCGGGCCGAGGACATCGGAAGGAGCGGTGCCGTCGGGAGGGGCGCTGGGCATGCCCCCGAACCTACCGACTCCCCGGCGCTCCGGTCCCTCCGGTGCCCTCGAAAAGAGAGGCG
>JBBRRZ010000055.1:0-3129 GCA_038245845.1 Candidatus Limnocylindrales bacterium | reverse complement strand
GGAGGCACGGAAGCCGAGCGGCAGCAGCGAGTAGATCCCGGCCCCGAGCTGGCGGACGTAGCCCGCGCGGAGGAGGAGGCGGTGCGACGGCATCTCCGCCTCGGCGGGATCGTCGCGGAGCGTGGTGAAGAACAGGTTGGACAGGCGCATGGCGCGAAGGATACCGGGCGCGTGCGCCGACGGGCCGGATCAGCCGTCGACGCCGAGCCAGCACGCCCAGCCGGGCAGACGGAGCGCCGAGGCGAGCTCGAGCCAGCGCATCCCGTAGGCGACACGGACGGCGTCGGCCCGGCGGCCGGGCGAGACGGCGTCCTGCGACCGCCAGAACGCCTCGCGCTCGAACGACGAGCCGAGGGGACCCACCTCGAGGATCGGCTCGAGCTGGCGGCGCGTCCGCTCGACACGAGCCGCGAAGGCGGCGGTCCGCCACTGATGGGGCACCTTGCCCGGCTCGACCGCCAGCAACGCCAGGGCGTGGACGCCCAGATCGTCGCTCAGGAGGCGGACAGGTGATGCAATGGCCAGCACGCCCGGATCGTCCGGCGCGGGGATGAACGCCGCTCACCCCGCGACGTAAACGTTGGCCGCATCGTGCGACGCCGCACGCGCCATCAGGCAGGCGCGGAGCGATGGACGAACCCGCCCATTGACCTCGGGCCCGAGAGGGACCACCCTACGGACGTGGTCCGCCATGCGTCCCCCGAGCCCCACGCTGTCCTTGGTGTCCGTCGCGGTGCGAACCGCGCGGAGGTCACCCGCGCCTTCCGCACCCGCGCACGCCAGGTGCACCCCGACGTCTCCGACTCGGACACGACCGCCGAGATGGCGGGGCTGACGGCCGCGAGGGACGCCATGCTCGAGTACGCGCCGCCGGGCGTCCCGTTCGATCCAGACGCACGTCGCCACGAGCCCCCCGACTGGGCCGTCGCGCACGAACCCGCGTGGACCGATCACTGGGCCGCCTGGAACGAGCCGCGCGACCGCAAGAGTTGACACGTCGTTAACGATTCGGATCCGGCTCTCGGCCGTATCCTCGACCTGCGCCCCGCCATCACGCGCATCGAGGAGCCCTCCGATCGAACACTTCACGCTGATGCTGCTGGGCGTCGTCGTGCTCGGCGTCGCGTTCGACTACGTCAACGGCTTCCACGACACCGCCAACGCGATCGCCACGTCGGTCGCGACCCGCGCGCTGCGTCCCCAGTACGCCCTGCTCATGGCCACGGCGTTCAACTTCATCGGAGCCTTCGCGGGCACCGCCGTCGCCAAGACCATCGGCGCCGGGCTCGTCGACGAGAACACGACCAGCCAGGTGATCGTCGCGGCCGCGCTCATGGGCGCCATCACCTGGAACCTCATCACCTGGTGGCTCGGCCTGCCGAGCTCCAGCAGCCACGGGCTCATCGGGGGGCTGCTCGGGGCCACGGGGATCGCGGTGGGGACGGGGGCATACAAGTGGGACGGCATCGTCAACAAGGTACTGGTCCCACTCATCAGCTCGCCGATCGCCGGGTTCACCCTCGCCCTCATCCTGAGGGTGGCCCTCTCCTGGATCTTCCGGAACGCCGCGCGCAAGCCCCTGGGCAAGGTGTTCCGCCGGCTGCAGGTGTTCTCGGCCGGCTACATGGCCTTCGCCCACGGCAGCAACGACGCCCAGAAGACGATGGGCATCATCACGCTGGCGCTGTTCTCGGCCGGCGTCATCCCAAACACGGACGTCCCGGTGTGGGTGATCGTCCTCGCCGCGACGGCCATCTCGCTGGGGACGGGCATGGGCGGCTGGCGGATCATGAACACCATGGGCCACCGCGTCGTCGAGCTCGAGCCGATCCACGGCTTCGCGGCCGAGGCCACGGCGGCCACCGTCCTTCTCGTCACCGCGAGGCTGGGCATGCCGGTCTCCACCACCCACGTCATCGCGAGCGCCATCATGGGCGTCGGTTCCGCGCGCGGCCTCCGGGGCGTCAAGTGGGGCGTCGCCCGGCGCATCCTCGTGGCCTGGGTGCTCACCATCCCCGCCAGCGCTTTCGTCGGCGGCCTCGCCTGGATCGTCCTCAACGGGCTGGGCGTGCGATGACCCAGACTCCATTCCGTCACCTCACCGGAGGCTCCGCATGGTCCGCCTGATCCCTCGCGACGAGAAGTTCTTCGACCTGTTCGTCGCGGACGGGGAGAACCTGCTAGCGGCCGCCCGCGCGCTGGAGGCGATGGTCGCGTCCTACGACCGGCTCGACGAGCGGATTGCCGAGATCCAGGCGCTCGAGAAGAAGGGCGACTCGATCGACACCGAGGTCATGGTCCGCCTCGAGCGCTCGTTCATCACGCCCTTCGACCGCGAGGATATCCACGAGCTCGTCTCCTTCCTGGACGACATCGTGGACGGGATCCAGGGCGCGGCCGAGGAGTTCCAGATCTACGGGATCGACAAGCCCACGGACGAGTGCCGCGGCATGGTTGGGATCCTGGTCGGCCAGGCGGTCCAGCTGCTCGAGGCGCTCCGCAAGCTCGAGAAAGGCAAGGACATCGCCCCGCACCTCGCGATGGTGCACGAGCTGGAGCACCAGGCGGACGCGCTCTCCCGGGCCGCGATCGGGCGCCTGTTCCGGGGCGGGTTCGAGCCGCTCGACGTGATCAAGCTGCGCGACCTCTACTCCACGCTCGAGGAGACGATCGACGCCGCCGAGGACGCGGCCGAGGTGATCGAGCGGATCCTCTCCAAGAGCTGACGGCGGCGACAACCCCGCTCCGACGGAGCCGATGGCCGCGGCGTTCAGCGCTTGCGCGCGACCGTCATGCCGTCGGCGATCCCGAGCAGCACGTAGTCCACGCGCTCGTCGCCCGCGATCGTCTCGTTGAGGGCGCGGATCACGAGCACGTTCTCGTCGTCGTCGACCGTCGGGTCGGCCACGGCGCCGCTCCGGAGCATGTTGTCGAGCACGATGAGGCCGCCGGCCCGGACCAGCGAGAGGCAGCGCTCCCAGTACGCCGGGTAGCCCGTCTTGTCTGCGTCGATGAACGCCAGGTCGAAGCTGCGCGCACCGCCGGCGACCAGCAGCGCGTCGAGGGTCTCGAGGGCCGGTGCGATCCGCAGGTCGACCCGGTCGTCGACGCCCGCCTCCGCCCAGTAGC
>JBBRRZ010000054.1:0-3182 GCA_038245845.1 Candidatus Limnocylindrales bacterium | reverse complement strand
CGGGAGCGACCCAGTCACGCACCGACGGGGGCATCAGCAGCAGGGTGTCCTGGTCGTAGGGACGGAAGGTCTTCGTGCGCATACGAGATTCTGGCATGCGCCAGACTTGTCCGGTGGCCATTACCGACGCAGCCTCCTAGGAGCTACTCATCCTTGGGGGGCCTCACGAGCTGCGCGTCCATCTGGTCGCCCAGCTCCACGGTGCGCCGGAAGGCCGCCCAGACAGCCTCGCTCAGGACGGTGCGGAGGCGGCCGGACTCCAGCTCGTGGATCGCGGCCGCGCTCGTGCCGGCCGGGCTCGTCACCATGTTGCGCAGGACGGCCGGGTGGTCGCCGGACTGCTTCGCGAACCGGGTGCTGCCCTCGAGGGTCTCGATGACGAGATCGTGGGCGATGTGGCGCGGGAAGCCGATGTGGACGGCGGCGTCGATGAGCGCCTCCATGACCAGGAACACGTAGGCCGGGCCCGTGCCGGACACGGCGGTCGCCATCGCGACCCACTTCTCGTCCTCGACCTCGAGCTCCGCGCCGAGGGCGCCCAGCAGGGCCTTCGCCTGGCCGCGCTGGTCCGCGGTGGTGGCGGGCGTGGCATACCAGACGGTCATGCCGTTGCCGATGCGGGCTGGCGTGTTGGGCATCGCGCGGACGACCTGGTCGTGGCCGAGCGTCGCGGTCAGCGCGTTGGTGGTGGGACCCGCGAGCACAGACAGCACGAGCTGGCCCTGGCGAAGGCGTGGCCCGATCTCGCGGCCGACCTTCGCGAGCATCTGGGGCTTGACCGCGAGGATGATGACGTCGGCGCCGTCCACGGCATCGAGGTTGGAGCCGACGACCCGGATCCCGTGCGCGGCCGCTAGCGCGGCGCGACGTGCCTCGCGCGGGTGGCTGGCCACGACCTGGTCCGGCGTGACGAGGTTGCCGCGGAGCAGCCCGGCGATCATCGCCTCGGCCATGACGCCGGAGCCGACGGTCGCGATCGTGCGGTTGGCGAGGGTGGACATCGCGCCGGAGGATACCACCGGGGTCAGGCCGCCTCGGCGGTCGCCAGGAGGAAGAACCGCCCCGTCGGCGTGAGCGTCAGGTTCGTGAAGCCGGCACGGACGAGCGTCGCCTCGAGGACCGCTGGGTCGTGCCACGTCCATGAGATCCCATCGGGCGGCCCTCCCGCCGGGTCCGGTCGCAGGTCCACGAGCGCAAGACGGCCACCCGGCTTCAGGCGGGCGTGCAACGTCTCGGCGGCCCGGTCGAGGCCGGCACCCCGGACCCGGCCCGTCAGGAACGAGGCGACGAGCGCGTCGGCGGGCCCGTCCGCCGGGAGCGCCCACGGATCCGAGACGTGGAGGTGCGCGAGCAGCCGGTGGGCGACGAGCCGGGCGCGTGCGACGTCGAGGGCGCCGCTGTCGGAATCCGAGGCGTGGAGCTCGCCCTTCTCGGCCAGGAGCGGCGAGAAGAACCCTGTCCCCGCGGCGGGCTCGTCGATCCGGCCGGCGAGGGGGAGCCCGTCGAGCCAGCGGGTGACCACATCGAGCTCGGCCTGCCACGCGGCATCGTGGATGGCTCCGTGCACGAACACGCCGCGGCGCAGGAACCAGTCGTCCGGGAAGGCGGGCGTCGAGGGCGTGCCCGGGCGCGGCGTTGCGGGGCGGGGCCGCGGCGCTCGATGGGCGCCCGCGGCGGCCGATGCATGGGGGGCGCCCGGGGCGGCCGACGCTCCCCGTTCGGCGAGCGCGGTGCGCAGGCGGACGCGGAGGAACGTGTTCATACCAGCTTTGCCGAGACACGCCGGGCAGAGCTGCGCCCACCCCTCGAGGTCGCCGGGCGTGCGCACGGCGTGCGACGTCCCACACCACAGGCAGTCGAAGCGTTCGCGGAAGGGCATGGACGAGGCGGTTCGGGCAGCGCCCGGCTAGCCGACGCGTTCCCAGCTGCCGTCGGGCGACATCCCGTCGAAGGCGGCGGGGTCGATGAGCTCGGCGAGGATCTCGATCCCATCGATCACGCGGGGACCCGGCCGCGAGAAGCACCCGGAGCCATCGACCGCGAAGATGCGGCCGTCGCGGACCGCGCGGAGCTCGTCCCAGCCCGCCGGGCGCGGCGTCCGCGCCCACTCTTCAACGGTGCGACGAAGGTCGAACCCACAGGGCATGAGGACGATGATCTCGGGATCCACCTCCCGCACTGCGTCCCACGTCGTATCGACCGACCGGCCGCCCTCGGCGCCCAGCAGCTCCCAGCCACCGGCAAGCCTGACCTGTTCCGGGACCCAGTGCCCGACGGCGAATGGCGGATCAAGCCACTCGATCGCGGCGAGCCTGGGCGGGGCGAAGCCGTGGTCGCGACGACCGCGGACGATCTCGCTGACGTTGCCCAGGCGCTCACGCAGCCCTTCCACCACGTCGAGCGCGGCGTCCTCCGACTCTGTCATCGCACCGACGGTCTGGATCGCGTTGAGGATCCCCTCGATCGAGATGGGCTCAAGACTGAGGACGGTCACGTCGCCATCGAGCCGGCGGGCGATCTCGTTCACCTGCTCGTAGCCGACCGCGCAGACACGGCACAGCTCCTGGGTCAGGATGAGGTCCGGCCTCGCCGCAGCGAGCGCCGCCTCGTCGAGCTCGAAGATCGCCCTGTGCGTCCGGATCGACTCCTCGACGCGTGCGTGGATCGCGTGCGACGTGGCGCCCGCGAGGTCGGGGATGCTGCGGGTCACGACGGGGACGTCGCGTGCCTCGGACGGGTAGTCGCACTCGTGGGTGACGCCGACCAGCTCGTCACCGAGCCCGAGGGCGAAGACGATCTCTGTCGCGGACGGGAGCAGGGAGACGATGCGCACGCATCCAGTCTACGGGCGACCGGCGATCGAGCCGGTGGCCCGGCGGCGGCGGCGCGCGGCCGTGACGTGCTCGTGCAGCCGCGCGGCCGTGACGTGCTCGTGACGTGCTCGTGACGTGCTCGTGCAGCAGTCCGGGTGCTCGCGCGATCCATGGGGCGCCGTCGCAGCTGGCCGGAGGCGCTCCCGCGGCCCGCCCAGCACCCGGGTTGCTAGGAGGCTGCGTCGGTAATGGCCACCGGACAAGTCTGGCGCATGCCAGAATCTCGTATGCGCACGAAGACCTTCCGTCCCTACGACCAGGACACCCTGCTGCTGATGCCCCCGTCGGTGCGTGACTGGGTCGCTCCCG
>JBBRRZ010000053.1:0-3729 GCA_038245845.1 Candidatus Limnocylindrales bacterium | reverse complement strand
GGTGGACGGCTGGCCGGTCGTACGTGGTGGCGACTTCGCCTCGGCCACCCCGCAGGCCGCCCCGGCCGCGCAACCGGGTCAGACCACCACGGCCCGACTGCAGGTCGCTCCGACTGACGTCGTCGCGGGCAGCATCGCTGCGGACGAGTTCGACGGCACGAGCCTCGGGACCGCGTGGTCCTGGGTCCGTCCGCCCGCCGCATCGGCGTACGAGGTCGCCCACGGCGCCTTCAGGATGGACACCCAGGCGGCGGACCTGTACGTCGATTCGAACAACGCCTCGGTCCTGACGCGGGCGGCGCCCGAGGACAACTATGTCGTCGAGACGAAGATCCGCCTGTCCGTCCCGGCGGAGGGCTGTTGCTTCAACTACGTCCAGGCGGGTCTCGTGATCTACGGCTCCGATGACGCGTTCATCAAGTTAGCGACGGTCTCGATCTGGAACACGCGCCAGACCGAGTTCGCCAAGGAAGTGCCCACCGTACCGGCGGGCTATCCGCGCTACGGGAACACCGTGGTGGGTCCTCCCGGCGAGTGGACGTGGCTCCGCATCGTCGCCCGGGATGGCGGACCCGGCAGCCTCGATGGCCCGTACGGCGGAACTGAGCGGTACACCGCCTACACCAGCCACGACGGCGTGACCTGGACGCGCGGCGGCACCTGGGCACAGCAGCTCGGTGACGGCGCGCGGATCGGACTCGTCGCCATGGGCGGCAGCGGTTTCCGCGCCGATTTCGACTACGTGCGCGTCAACAAGACGCACCGCTAATCCGACCAGGCGCCGCGATGCCCGACCCCGGCTCGGCGGACAAGGTGCTCGCGGCGCCCCATCGACGCTTCAACCCGCTCCTCGACGAGTGGGTGCTCGTGTCTGCGGATCGCACTGCGCGGCCGTGGCAGGGCACCGAGGACCGCGTCCGATCGGAAGTCCGGCCGGCGTACGACCCGACCTGCTATCTCTGTCCCGGCAACACCCGAGCGGGCGGGGCCGTCAACCCGGCCTACGAGCGGACATTCGTCTTCACCAACGACTTCGCCGCACTCCGGCCGGATACCTCGACCGAACGCGTCGAGGACGGGTTGTTGCTGGCCGAAGGCGAACAAGGGACATGCCGGGTCCTGTGCTTCTCGCCCCGGCACGACCTGACCCTGGCGGCGATGCCGCCCGCGGACGTCCGCGACGTCGTCGACCTGTGGGCGGACCAGACGACGGAGCTCGGCGTGGACTCCCGGTGGGTCCAGGTATTCGAGAACCGGGGCGAGGCGATGGGCGCGTCGAACCCCCATCCGCACGGCCAGATCTGGGCAGGCTCCGCTTTGCCCCGTGACGCCGCGCGCGAGGACGCCAGCCAGCGGCGGCATCACGCGTCCACGGGTCATCGGCTTCTGCTCGACTACGTGGACCAGGAGATCGGGGGTCCGCGAAGCGTCATCGAGGATCCGGATTGGCTGGTGGTCGTGCCGTTCTGGGCCTCCTGGCCGTTCGAAACGATGGTCGTCGCCCGAGAACCCGTCGGACGCCTTGCGGAACTTACGGACGGCGCACGCGATCGCCTGGCGCAGACGCTCGTGGCGCTCCTCCGGCGCTACGACGGGCTCTTCGACACCCCGTTCCCCTACTCCATGGGCTGGCACCAGGCCCCGTTCGATGGTGGGCCCCACGATCACTGGCAGCTCCACGCCCACTTCTACCCGCCGCTCCTGCGGTCGGCCACGATCCGCAAGTTCATGGTGGGCTACGAGTTGCTGGCCGAGACCCAGCGAGACATCACCCCGGAGGACGCGGCCGCGCGTCTCCGCGCGGCCGTCCCGACCGAGCCGCGCTAGCCGAGCGATGCCGCCCGATATCGATGCACTGATCGAGGAGCTCGTCGCGCGCGAACCGGCCGCGGCCGCAAACCCCGGGGCCGTCCGCGTCGTCCGGGCGCCCGGTCGCGTCAACCTCATCGGCGAGCACACCGACTACAACGATGGCCTGGTGCTACCGGCCGCCATCGACCGAGAGATCCGGATCGCCTTCATCCGCACCGACGACCGCGAGGTGTCGTTGACCAGGCTGGACACCGGCGAGCGCGATGACTTCTCGCTCGATGCCGATCGGCGGCCCACCGGGACGTGGATGGATTATGTCGTCGGGACCGCCGGGGCCATCCAGAAGACGGGCCTCCCCGTGTCCGGGCTGCGTGGCGTTATCGCGTCGGACCTTCCCGAGAACGCTGGCCTGTCGTCGTCGGCGGCGATCGAGCTCGCCGCTGCCTGGGCCATGCTCGAGGACGCTTCGTCCGTGGACGGCCTGGAGCTGGCGCGGGTCTGCCAGCGCGCGGAGAACCGCTACGTGGGCGTCCAGTCGGGGCTCATGGACCAGTTCGCGGTTGCCTGTGGCCAGACCGGCGCGGCCATGCTGTTCGACTGCCGTTCGTTCGAATCGCGCCCTGTCGCGCTGCCACCCGGGATTGGTCTCGTCGTCTGCCACACGGGCTCGCCCCGACGCCTGGGGCGTTCCGAGTACAACCTCCGGCGGGCCCAGTGCGAAGCCGCCGTCGCCGAGCTGGCCCGCCTGGACCCCACGATCCACTCGCTCCGGGACGTGACCGCGGAGATGCTGGCCGCGACGCGCGACCGACTCGATCCGGTCGTTGCCCGACGCGCCGAACACGTCATCGCCGAGAACGCGCGAGTCACGGCGGTCGTCGCAGCATTCGCTGCCGGCGATCTCGTGAAGGTCGGCGCGCTCTTCGCAGCCAGCCACGCGTCGCTGCGGGACCTGTACGAGGTCAGCTCGCCCGAGCTCGATGCCATGGTCGATATCGCCGCCGGCGTCGAAGGCGTCATCGCGGCCCGCATGACCGGCGCCGGTTTCGGCGGATGCACCGTCAATCTCGTGCGCCCGGACGCCATCGATCGGCTCCGCGACACGGTCGCTCGCGAGTACTCGGCCCGCACGGGCCTCACACCAATGGTCCTTCCGGTCGAGATCGCGGCAGGCGCAGGCGCCCTCGAGTGAGGTGGCGCGTGAGCCGTCCGCCAGCGCCGACGCACGATATCTCGAACTGAGCGCTTGTGAAGGAGCGTTCCGGTTTCGCTCGGGTCTGGCGGCGTGGGGCGCTCACGCCGCCGGATACCATGCGCCCTCGGTCAGCGGATGAGCAAACCCGATGCGAAGAAGGCGCGGGCGAACGGCTCGACCAGGATCCCCGTCACAATCACCGCCGCGGCGGACGCGAGCGTCGCCCAGGCGGCCCAGCGACCGAGCACCGGCACGGGCTCGCTCGCCGTCCCGAAGTAGATCGGGGCGAGGACCCGGACGTAGTAGAAGATGGAGATGACCGTGTTGATCGCCGCCACGATCGCCAGCCACGCATAGCCCACCTCGATCGCGACCGCGAACAGGAGAAGCTTGGCGAAGAAACCTGCCAGAGGTGGCACGCCGATGAGCGAGAACAAACCGATCGCAAGCGCCCCGGCAATCGCCGGACGTGACCGCCCGACACCCTCGTACGAGCCGAGCGCCGTCCGTCCTCGGAGCTCGACGACCGCACCGAACGCGGCTAAGTTGCCGAGAACGTAGGCCAGGAGGAAATACAGCAGGGCCGGCAGGGCGAGGTTGCTGGAGCCGATGGCGACGATCGCCATGAGGCCGTAGCCGGTCTGCGAGACGGACGACCAGCCGAGAAGCCGTCGGACGTCGTCCTGCCAGAGGCAGGCGAGGTTGCCGAGCGTCATCGTGGC
>JBBRRZ010000052.1:0-4056 GCA_038245845.1 Candidatus Limnocylindrales bacterium | reverse complement strand
GTTGGCGTGAGAACCGCCAAACCTAGGTCACCGTCCGTGCGCGTCCTGCAACCAGGCCCCGAACCGCAGCTCCCCCTTCACCCCAACGCATTCCCCGCCCTGAGTCCAACATCCGACCCACACTCATGCCGGGAGAGCCACTTTTCCGCGGTCGCATTCGGCCCTCGTGGAGGGCACCCTTGGGCGCATGGCATACGTGGAGCTAGCAGACCTGAACAGGCGCGGCCGGGTCGTCGAGTCGACCGAGGTTGTCGTCGACCCGAAAGACGAGGACGCCTGCCTCGACCTCTTGCGGCGGATGGCAAAGCGCACGACCTCAAGCCAGCCGATGTCGAACTCCGCATCAGCGGAGGCTGGACCAATAAGAGCTACCGGGTCTGAGTGGCGTTTGGTGACACGCATGAGCGACCCTCCGTCACAGCCGAGGACCGAATGACCGACACGTCCGATGGGATCACGAGTCCGCAGTTCCGCGTCTGGTTGCGGCCGGACGGCATCATCCAGGTGGTCTGGCAGCCGGGGGCCCCGACGGGGCTTGAGGACGTTGTCGCTTCGGCCGACGCGGTGGACACGCTCGCGGGCGGGCACCAGCATCCGTTGATGGTGGACGCGCGCGACGGTGCCGCGCTGGACCGGGGCGCCCGCATGGAGCTCGGCCGCCGGGACGAGTTCGTGTCGGCCATCGCGGTGATCGTCAACACCCCGCTCGGCCGAATGACGGGCAACATTTTCCTCGCGAAAAGCAAACCGACGCCACCAATGCGACTGTTCGGCGACGAGGCCAGCGCGCTCGCCTGGCTAGGCGGGTTCGCGCCGTGACCGCCATGTCGGGGCGGGTGTGCACGAGCGGGTCGTGAGTGGCGAGCATCGGGTCCGGATAAGCCTCGCGACCGGGACTCGTGCTGACGGTTCGCCCTTCGAGCGGTACGTAATGCGGTGTCCACGAGCTGCGATGGTCGCGGCGGTGGACCCCCAGGATCAGGTTCTCCTGCTGTGGCGCTACAGGTGGGTACTCGATCGGTGGTCGTGGGAAATCCCCGGGGGATACGTCGAGAAGGGGGAGAACGATGTCGTGGCCGCAGCTCGTGAGTTTGAGGAAGAGACGGGATGGCGTGTCGACCAGGACTACCTCGAGCACCTAGTCACTTATGAACCGATGGTCGGCGCGGCAGAGCACCCGTGCTCGGTGTTCATCGCGACCAACGCCACGATCGGAGATCACCAACGTAACGACGAAGCTGTGGGCATGCGATGGGTGCCGCTCAAGGAAGCACGGGGCTGGGTCAACTCAGGGGAGATCGTGTCTGCTGCAACGGTGTTGGCGATCTTCGCGCTATGCGGAGACCGCAGCCCTGGTCTGCACTGCAAGGACTTCGTCTGACGTCACCAGTTGCCGATCGCCGATGAATCGCCCTGTGACCAGCAGGACGGCGTTGTGAGCCTCGGCGCCGGCGTGGCTATAAGTTGCGTCGGTCACGACCCACAGAACGAGGCCGAGCTCGAACGCATCGGCCGCTGTCTTCATGACGCACGACTCGGTGGCGATCCCGGCCACGACGACGTTCGTCCAGCCGCGACGCTTCACCCTGGGGAGTGGCGACTCAGACGCGCCTGACGATCTGGAGCCTTGGGGGGCTGGCCGTCCTTAGCCGGGGTCGGCGTCGGAGACCGCCACGCCCCCCAGGACCAGGCGTCTGGCGAGGTCGGACCCCAGTACAGAAACGGTGGCCGCGCCCTCCTCGAGAAGGCGCTGCACGGCATCCGCCTCGCCGTCGGTGAGCCGGATGCGACCGGCGCGGCTTTCGAGCGCGATGTGGTCAGCCGCGCGGACCAGTCGCGCGGCGAGGTGCCGGCGCAGCGTGAGCACCTGACCGTCATCGAGCAGCCGTGCAGCGCGGGTCTGCGCGAGCGGGCCGAGCGGGGCCGCTCGCTGGGCGCGCTGCTGGCGACCGGCCAGGGCGGCGATGATGTCGTCGGCGGTGAGCCGATCCAGCGCGCCGGCCAGCGCGTTTCGGACGAGGTCGACGTGGTCGGCAAGCGCGTCGGGATCGGCGAGATCGATCCCCACCGGTAGCGAGGCGCGGACCTCCTCCTCGGCACTGATGTCGTGCACGGCGGCGGCGACGAGCTCGTCGGCGAGATGGCCCCTGGTCCACGGGTGTATGCCGATCGTCAGGTGGGTGCTCACGTCGCTGAGCGCCGTGGCCGCGTGAAGGTAGCCGCGGGGCAGGTAGAGACAGTCGCCGGCCCGCAGCGTGGTCTCGAGCAGCGGATCACCCGCGGCAGCGGCCTCGACCGCACTGCGGCGGTCGGTCCACGGCTGGTCGCGCAGCGGCGCCCGGAGCACGGGCGGGCGCACCCGCCAGCGCTTCTCGCCGGCGATCTGGAGGACGAAGACGTCGTGCACGTCGTAGTGGTCGCTGAACCCGGTGTTCTGTGCCGGCGTGACGTAGGCGTTGACCTGGACGGGGTGGCCGAGCTCGGCGGCGAGGTCCTGGGCGAAGGTCGTAATGGGCGGCCAGGAGCGGTGCAGCGCCTGCAGGACGAGGGTCGCGCCGTCCGCGAAAAGCGCAAGGAGCTTGTCGTCGCTGGCCTGGTCGGCAATGGCGGCGCCGACGCCCCCTCCGCTGGTGAACGCCCTGTCCGGCAACGTGGTGCCGTTCTTGGCCACCCGCAGGAACGGCGCCCGCAGCCCGCGCTGCGAGACGAGCACGTCCACGTCGTCGTTGCCGAACAGGTCTCCGAAGCCCTCGGGTAGGTCAGCGGCTCGCGTGAGAAGCGGTGCTCGGCCCCAGTGCTCGCGGGCGAAGGCGTCGGGCGTGATGGCGACGAGCCGGCGGAGCGCGGAGTGCCCGCCCGTGTGGGCGGGCCCCCGCGTCCTCGTGCCCGAGGTCACCTAGATGCCGCTGCCGCCGGCCTCGTCGGACGAGTCTGCTCCGCCGTCTGCTCCGCCGTCTGCTCCGCCGTCTGCGCCGCCGTCGGTGGTCGAGTCGGTTCCTGCTCCGCTGTCGGCTGGGCCCTCGGTGGTGGAGTCGGTTCCTGCACCGCCGTCGGCTCCGCCGTCGGTGGTCGAGGCGTCGGCCCCGCCGTCGGCCCCGCCGTCGGCCGTGCCTTCGGCGCCGGCATCCGCGCCGCCGTCGGTGCCGCTCGTTGGGTCAGTGGGGTTGTTGCTCACAGGATCCTCCTCGGTCGGGGACGCGCACGGGCATGTGCGGTCCCTGCATTCTTACCCGGCGAGGCGTCGGGCACACCTCGGGCGGATGCCGCCGCCGTCAGGACCGTCGAAGCGGTCAGGGCCCGTCGAGGCGGATGATCTGCCGGATCGCCGCGCCCGCGGCCAACCGGTCCATGCCGGCGTTGACGTCGTCGAGGCCGATCGTCCCGCTCACGAGCGCCTCGACCGGAAGCCGTCCCGCGCGCCACAGGTCGACGAAGGTCGGGATGTCGCGAGCCGGCACCGCCGACCCGAGGTAGCTGCCGATGATCGAGCGGCCCCCTGCGACGAGGGCCAGCGGCGACATCGACGCCCGGGCGTCCGGGGCAGGCAGGCCCACCGTGACGGTGCGCCCACCCGGGCCGGTGAGCTCCAGGGCGAGCTCGAAGGCCCGGACCGCGCCGGCGGCCTCGACGACGACGGGCGCCGAGAGCCCGGACTCGAGCGCCTCGTCGGGTGACATGGCGCGGTGGGCGCCGAGCTCGAGGGCCCGGGACAGCTTCTCGGGAACCGCGTCCACGCCGACGACCTCCACGTCGTCGAGGCCGAGCGCCGTGATGAGGGCCGCCATGCCGACCCCGCCCAACCCGACGACGACGACCCGGTCGCCGGCGGAGGGACGGCCCGCGTTGAGCACCGCGCCGCCGCCGGTGAGCACGGCGCACCCGAGCACCGCGGCGACGTCGGGAGGCACGTCGAGGGGGACCGGCACCACGGAGCGCCGGTTCACGACGGCATACGTCGCGAACCCCGACACCCCGAGGTGGTGCAGGACCGTCTCGCCGTCGCGGTGCAGCCGTATGCCGCCCCCGAGCAGGGTCCCCGCGGTGTTGGCGGCGCTG
>JBBRRZ010000051.1:0-4068 GCA_038245845.1 Candidatus Limnocylindrales bacterium | reverse complement strand
GCCGCGCGAGACGGTCAAGCGTCTCGAGGAGGTCCTCGGTGTCGACCGGATCGAGCGGAGCGACGGCGGCACGGCCAAGATCGCCGCCGTGGCCCTCGTCGACCCCAGCACGGGCGAGGCGCCAGAGGAGTTCGAGGTCGGCTCCGAGGCGATGTTCATGGCCAACGTCCAGTGGCTCCTCGACACCGACCTCCCCTCGGACACGCACATGGAGCTGAGCTTCGTCAGTGGCGGTGAGACCGTCGCCGAGATGCATCCCGAGGAGTACCCCGTGCCCCGTGACGAGCCCGTGCGGTCGGGCGGCGTGTCCGAGATGTTCTGGCACATCCACGCGATGCCCGGGCTCACCGGGTCCGTCGGGCTGCGCTTCCGGATCACGTCCGGTGATGTCCTCCTCGCCTCGGCGGAGATCCCGGGCATCAGCATCCACGGGACCGACGTCGTCGGCGTGAGCGGCACCGCCGTCCTGCGGGTGCCGGAGAGCCAGGGCCCGGCGGCCTAAGATGCCGGCTCCGTCCTTCGTTGACGTCAGGGTCACGGTGGTCGTCGTGACCTGGCAGGGCCGCGAGCTTCTCAAGGACTGCCTCGCCTCTCTTGCGTCCCAGGACATACCTCACCGGGTCCTCGTCGTCGACAACGCCTCGACCGACGGGACCGATCGGTTGGTCGCCCAGGAGTTCCCCGAGGCCGAGCTCCTCAGACTGCCGACGAACACCGGTTTCGCCGGCGGCGTGGCGGCCGCCCTGGAGCGGGTCGACACCCGCTTCGTCGCGCTGCTCAACAACGACGCCATGGCCGAGCCCCGATGGCTGGGCGAGGCGCTCGCCTTCCTCGACGCTCACCACGACGTGGCCGCGGTGAGCTCGCGCATGCTCCTCGCCGACGACGAGACCGTCGTCAACAATACCGGCATCACGCTGCTGGGCAACGGATACGGGTCCGACCGCGGCCTCGGCATCCCGGATGGTCCCGACTTCGACGAGGCGGTCGAGGTGTTCGGGGCGTCGGGCGGGGCCGCGGTCCTGCGCACGCTCGCCGTCAAGGCGGTGGGCGGTCTCGAGCCTCGGTACTTCATGTACTACGAGGACGCCGACCTGTCGTGGCGCCTGCGGCTGGCCGGCTGGCGAATCGCTTACTGCCCCACGGCCGTGGTCCGCCACCGGCACGCCGCCTCGTCCCGACCCGGGTCCACGGGCTTCGCCTTCCACACCGAGCGCAACCGGCTGCTCACCCTCGTGCGCTGCGCCCCGGCCCGCGTGGCGATCACCCAGGTCGCGCGTTTCGCCGTCACCACAGCCTCGATCGCCCGCTCCCGGGCTCTCCACCGCCCCCTCCCTGACTCTGCGGTCTTCTTGCCGCTCCTGCGGCTGCGGGTGCTGGCCTCGGCGGCGCGCCTCGCACCGGACCTGGCCAGGGTGCGGATCTCGAGCAACCGCGCCATTCGCCGCCGGGTCTGGCTGACCTGGCGGGACGTGCCCGAGCGGACCCTGACGTCCGGACTTTGGGGCACGGGCTCGTGAAGGTCGCGCTCGACGCCACTCCCCTCTTGGGCCCCCGGACGGGCATCGGCACCTATACCGCCCACCTCATCGACGAGCTCGCCGGCTGGTCCGATCTCGAGCTGGTCGCCACGGCCTTCACGGCCCGGGGCGCCTCGGGCCTGGCGGCCATGCTTCCCCCGGGGGTCCGGGTGTCCGGACGACGGGCCCCGGCCCGCCTCCTGCGCGCCGCGTGGCTGGCCGGGATCGGCCCCACGGGTGAGACCTTGGCCGGACGGGTCGACGTGTTCCATGCGACGAACTTCGTCCTGCCACCGCTGCGCCGAGCGGCGGGGGTGCTGACCATTCACGACCTCGGCTACCTGCGCAACCCCGACACGGTGACCGCCTCCTCGCTCGCCTACCGCGACATGGTGCCCCTGGCCCTTCGTCGCGGCGCCACCGTGTGCACCGTCACCCAGGCGGTCGCCGACCAGGTGAGCGACGCGTACGCCGTGGAACCGGACCGCATCCACGTCGCCTCCCCGGGAGTCGACACGGGGTGGCACGCGGCCCAGCCCCCCAGCGGCGACCTGCGCGCTCGGCTCGGGCTGCCGGACGAGTACCTCGTGGCTGTGGGCACCCTCGAACCCCGCAAGAACCTCACCACCTTGGTGGACGTCTACCGGCTCGCGGCCTCTCGCAGCGTCGACCTCCCCCCGCTGCTGCTGGTCGGAGCAGCCGGGTGGGGCCCCGAGCTCGACACGCGCGGCGTCCGCGACGGTCTCATCCTCCGCTCGGGGCACCTCCCGCTCGAGGAGCTGCGTCAGGTCGTCTCGGGGGCCCTCGCGCTCGTGTTCCCCTCTATCGACGAGGGTTTCGGGCTGCCGCCCGTCGAGGCGCTCGCGTGCGGAACCCCCGTGGTTGTCGCGGACCTGCCCGTGACCCGGGAGGTCCTCGGCGACCAGGCCTGCTTCGCCGACCCCCGGTCGAGCGAGGCGCTCCTCGACGCGGTGGTGTCCACTCTCGAGACCCCGGTCGGCAGCGACACCAGCCGGCGCGCCAAGGCCGCCGAGTACACCTGGAGCCGATGCGCCGAGGCCACGGTCGGTGCCTACCGGTCGGCTCTCGCGCACTAGGGTTTCCCTCGCCGACAAGGACACGCGGACAAGGACCACGCGGACGAAACCACCCTGAGAGAGGCCGACCCGGATGAACCCGATCGTCAAGACGTTGGCGTCGCCGTTGCGCGCGTACTTCAACCCCCGCTTCGAGGCGCTCAACAACCGGCTGCTCGAGGTCGAGACCGGCCTCGACGCCATCGCTGCGACCATGACCGCACCGCACCCAGGGGCGATCATCCCCAATCCGACGTCGCGCGAGTCGGCTGAGCTCGTGCAGGCCCGCCTCCTCGCCGAGGTTGACGTCTCCGAGCAGAACGCCGGGTCGCGCTGGCCGACCTTCGAGGTCCTCGAATGCCAAGCGGCGACCGCGGCGCAGTGCGACCATCCGGACTTCCTGCGCTGGTGCCGAATGATCGAGAGCTGGGACGGTGAGCCCGGGGGTCGGCAGTACAACCGCAAGCTGTGGGAGTGGGCCTTCATCGCCGAGGCGATCAGCCGCGCCGGCCTCCTGAACGACAGGGCCAGCGCGGTCGGATTCGGTGTCGGCAACGAGCCGATGCCGGCCCTCCTGGCCTCCCACGGGGTCGAGGTCCTCGCGACCGACCAGGGGCTCGACTCGGGCTCGAACTGGGCCACGACGGGTGAGCTCATGGGCGGGCTGGCCGGGCTGTCACGCCCGACGATGCTCCCCGACGCCCAGCTGGCCGAGCGCGTCCATCTGCGCGAGGTCGACATGAACGCCGTGCCCGACGACATCGGGACCTTCGACATCGCCTGGTCGTCGTGCGTCATCGAGCACCTCGGAAGCCCGTCGCGGGGCATGGACTTCGTCCTCGAGTCGTGTGCCCTACTACGACCTGGCGGGATCGCCGTCCACACCACGGAGTTCGAGCTGACGCTCAAGTCCGAGACCATGGACTACGGCCATTGCGCGGTGTACCGCATCCCCGACCTCCTCGACCTCGAGGCCCGGTTGGCTGACGTCGGCTGCGAGGCAACCTTCAACTTCTCCGTGAGCATGGACACCCCGGCGGATAGGTGGATCAGCCTGGTGCACAAGGGCCTGGCCAATGACCTGCCTGACGTCGCCCACCTCAAGCTCGCCCTCGGTGACTCCATCTCCACGTCCTACGGTCTCCTGATTCGCAAGAAGACCGAGGCGGACTCCTAGCCCTCCTTTACCCGGACCTCGGTCGCCGAGTAGCCGGGGGGAATTTCACCTCCCGGCTACTCGGCGACCTCGGACGGGCAACGCGTCGCGATCTTCAACACCAAGTCCACGACCGGCTGTTGCGCCCGCTGCTGGTCGCGAACGCCCCGCTAGACCGAGGTTACGACGACGTTGAGGGCGGATTGGCGGGTTGACCTGCACGGTTGCACGATTGTGGGCCGAGGAGTGTAGCCAGCGAATACGGCGTTTCGCGCGGGAGGTTCCGGCCGTGACGCGGTAGCATCATGTGCATGAG
>JBBRRZ010000050.1:0-4742 GCA_038245845.1 Candidatus Limnocylindrales bacterium | reverse complement strand
CCGGGAAGTTCGCCGCCAACGGCGCCTGGCTTTCCGTCCAGGTGATGGCCCACAACCTCGCTCGCTGGACGGCCCGGCTGGGCCTCGGCGAAGGGATCGTCACGACCAAGACCCTCCGCCGCCGGCTGTTCGGCCTCGTCGGCCGGCTGACCCGCTCCGCTCGTCGGCTGACCCTTCACCTGCCGGCCCGCTGGCCCTGGGCGATCGACTGGAGCACGGCGCTGGCGAGGCTCCGGGCGATCCCGCACCTCGCCTGACTGCTCTCTGACGGTCCATCGCTGCTCGCAGGGGCCAGCGTCAGCATGCCCGGCAACCGCCGTCCGTCGCGATCCGCCCGCCGGATCGGTTGTCGCGGCCATCAACGACGGACAACCACGGGGTCACCGCGGTCCGATCGCCTCCGTTAACGAGCCACGGGTGGTCATCCGCACCGTTTCAGGTCATCAAGACGCCCGGTTCGGTGGATCCGGGCTTAACACTTCAGAGGCTAGTCCGTGCCGAGGTCAGGCGCCTGCCGAACCCGCTGTCCGCAACCTCGGCCAGATCAGGAGTGCCGCCCCGACCGCGAGGAACGCGAGCAGCCCGCTCCGACCACCGCGGAGGACGTCGTTCATCAGCGGATCGACATTGCCGCCCGTGCGCTGATGACACATGCCGTCCTTCTCAAGCTGCCTCTGGCCCTGGTTGAAAAGGGTGGGGCAATAGGGATCAGTCTCTACCAGAGTGGGAGGAGCAGGTCCAAGCTTGCAGTAGTCGAGGCCTCCCAGGGGTCCCGGGTCGCAGGGTGCAGCGGGAGCCGTCGTCAGAGTTGACGGCGCCGTCACCGTATCCTGCGGGACCAGCGGCCCTAGGTCCGATACGAGTTCCGTTGGTCCGACCGAAAGGATGGCCCAGGCCAGCGCGGCTCCGACTGCGATGATCAACGGCGTAGGCCGGACCCATCCGCGTGACCCCGCATGAACTGCAGGAGGCTCCCTCCGACCCTCAGCCGCGTTTGGCGCTGCGATCGTGCGCACGGCGGGTGGTTCCGCTCGGAGCTGCGGTTCGTCGGGTGACACCTGATCCATGCGGGCTGCGGCTGGCCGACGGAGGGCCGCCCGGATGCCAGAAACCGACATGAACAGCAGGTAGACGAACCCCCCGAAGATCGCTGCGGCGATCGCGCCAGGAATCAGGGCAACCGGGTAGAACCAGGGCGGACCGGCGACCGCGACGCGTTGGATGCATTGCCCGAGCGAGCCGCAGAAGGGTGCACCTGCTGTCCCGACGTAGCCGTACACGAACCCGAAGACGGCCATCGCGGCGGCGGCGACCTTCCAAGGCTTCGTCCATCTAGGCAGGCTCAATGCAGACATGGTGAGACTATCGGCGGCGACTTGCGCTCAGCCTATCCCCCATATGTCCCAAGGCTCTAGCCGGGACGTACGTCTGCCCTTGTACCTGGGCTGGACGCTCCGCTACGCCTTCACCCACACCCCGCCGCGCCGGACGTACACGTCCGGACCGACGTCTGCCCAGGCACCCGACCGACGCACCTGGACGCTGCTGGCCTTGACCCAGGCGCCCGACCGCCGCACGTAGGTCTCGGACCCGACCTCGTAGACGACGTAGACGCCCATGCGACGGCTCGCGTGCGACGACTCGCCGGACATCGCGGACGGATTCGAGGATCCGTTGTCATCGTCGTAGTGGGAGCCTGTGTTGTCGAACCCGAACTGCATCGCGCCGGTCGGGTTGCGCGTGAAGCCGACATAGATGGTTCCTGCCAGGACGTCGAACGGCGTTACGACCGCCGCCTCCTTCTTCTGCGAGGCGCCGATCGCGAGGGCCGCACCGGACGCTGTCTGGAGCGCGGTCTGGCCGAGGACGGTGTTCCGGGTGCTGCTCCAGACGACGCCACGGAACGAGCACGAGGCGTCCTTGCCGCGCAGCCAGACGCCGATCCGGGTGATCCGCCCGGCCTCGGGCATCGTGACGGCCGTGCAGTGCTGGTTGTTAACGCCCGATCCCCACCACTCGGAGCCGTAGGTCGGCTCGGCGGAGAAGCCTGCGGTCGGCATCGGCTACGCCTCCCGGTTCACTGCTTCACCCACACGTCGCCCTCGACCGCCGAGCCGCCCGGGTCGGTCGTGCCGACCCAGATCTTGACCCCGGCCGCGCCACCGCCCGCCGACGCCTGTGCCCAGGCATTGATGTCGTCGGCCGTCCCGGTATGCGAGGCCAGCGTGTGGGCCTCGGCGTGGTGGGCGTCGGGCAGGTAGCCCGTGCCGTGGGCGTGGACGTGGGAGGCGCGAGCCAGGCCACCCGTCGCCCCAGCGGATCCCGCCGCGGCTACGTCCGCGGGCGTCGATCCCGAGCTCGCGACCTGGTGGCCGTGGCCCGAGCGGGCGAACGCGCCGGCCGTCCCCGCCGCACCGGCAGCGTCGACGGTCACATTCGCGTCCGGGCCCGCCACCGGTGCCGCGTGGTGGTCCGTCGCGGTCTGGCCCGTTGTCGCCACGTGGGCGACCGAGCCGGACCCGTCGCCGCTGTGGATGTGGGCCTTCGGGTGGTGGTTGTCGGTGGTCAGCCCGGCGAGGTCGGCATGGCGGACGGCGCGCCCGGTGCCGGCGATCCCCTCGTGGCGATGGCCGGTCGACGGGTCGAGCAGCTCAGCCGACAGGTCCTCGATGTCGGTGCCCTTCGCTCTGGGCCCGCGCTCGTCGGCGATGTTCGCGTCGACGATCGATGCCGCTGCTGGCGCGACGGTGACCGTCGCCAGGGCGATCTCCCAGATACCGGCTGATACCTGGGTGAGCGCGGGCCCCGTGGGCGTCACGGCAGGCGTGCCGGCCAGGACCGCGAGGACCGCCGTCCGTCCGGCCAGGTCCCGCCGCACGACGACCCGGTCGATCCGCGCCAGGGTGGCGTGGGCGGCACTGATCGCCAGCGTCTCCTGGCCCGTATGGACCTCGAAGTAGTAGCCGCCGATGAACGCCTTGCCGGTGTTCACCCTGATGCTCATCGCGGGCGGGCTGGCCTCGGCCACCGTGAGCTCGTTGCCAGCCGCCACGACCCCGTCGCCGATGATCGCGCCGAGGACCTGCGCCCAGGCGTCGGACGTGTAGATCCGGTCGCCACCGGAGCTGTCGAAGAACCGGGATCGCTGGGCCATCGTTCGCTCCTCAGGCTGCTCGGATGATGTATGTGGTGACGACGCTCGGCTGGACCACAGACATCGCCGCGTGGTCGCCGACTGCGGCCCCGGTATGGGCCGACACGGCGGCGCCCGTGTGGGCCGAATGCGCGTCGACCGCAGCGCCGCTGTGGCTCTGCGCGGCGTGGTCGCTGTGCGCCGTGGGCTGGGTGATCGTGTGGTCGGATGCCTGGGTGACCGAGTGGGCGCTGACGCTCACCGCCTGCGACTTGGCCACCGCGTACGACCCTGACGCGGACGACACCGACGAGGTCCAGTTGCGCGTCCGCGAGGTGCCGGACCCGAACACGCCCGCGTCGAGCGAGCTGATCGCGTGCGTGTCGTCGATCACGAACGGCAGCTCGTGGCTGTGGCTCGAGTGCGCTCCGACGGCGGACCCCGCATGCGACGACACGTCCGCACCGGCGTGGGCGCTGTGGCTCAGCGCGGCGTGCGCCGAGGGTTGCGTGACGGCGTGGTTCGAGTGGGCGGCGGGCTGGGTGACGGAGTGCGCGGCCGGCTGGGTGACGCTGTGCGCCGATGGCGTCGCGGTCTTCGAGCCGGTGGTCTCGCCGAGCGTGTCGAAGCCGGCGTCGCCGCTGTTCAGCCCGACCGGCACCCGGCCCCGGTAGTCGGGGAGACTGAAGTGCGACCCGTCCGCGGCGCCGTAGGTCGTGCCGAGGATGCCGAACAGGGCCGGGTACGCGGACCGCAGGATCGATGCCCCGTCGCAGGTCAACCAGTCGGCGGGCGGGGCAGCCACCGGCCACAGAACGATCGAGCCCACGGGCGGCCCACCAGGCGAGGCGATCCCGACTGCACCGTCCGCGGTCGCTGCCCGGCTACCCGATGCGGCCTGCGACGCCAGGGTCGGGAACGGACGACCGAGGGTGGCGGTGATCGTCGGTGCGGCTGCGCTCCGGGCGAATGCCTTCTCGACCTCGACGATCCGCGCGGCGTAGGCGAGACCCCGCTCCGCGTTGCGCACGGTGACGATGTCGCCAACGTCCCAGTGCTCGCGATAGCGGAAGCCGCCGTACTGGTGGACATGGGCCTCGAGACTCGTCTCGGCGCCCGTGGCTGCAAGGTACGCGTCGCCCCGCTGCGCGAGCACCGTCGTCGCACCGAGCTCGACGTCGCGAGCGTCGAGGAACGCCTCGCGCCGCTCGAAGCCCGTGGGCTCGGTGCCCGACCAGCGCCTCGTGACGTCGCGATCGACGCCCTCGCCCTGGCCCGCGACGACCGCGACCGTCTTGGCGTCGATGACCGAGTCGAGCTCCTCCCACCGTTCGAGGGTCTCGAACGCGAAGTCGAAGAACACCGAGCTCGTGCGGTCGGCGCCGACGACGACGTCGAAGCGGAAGTCCCCGCTGGCCGGGTCGTAGGTGATCTCCCACCCGATCCCTGCGAGGAGGCCGATCTCGCGCACGAGATCGAGCACGGTCTGGTAGCGCCCGTTGACGGTGACGGTCGCGCCTCGGGCGGCATCGGCCGCGGCGACGAGCCCGGGGACTTGGCGGGCTGGCGGCGCGAGGTCGGCGGCGTGGGCGCGGAGGTAGTGCTTCAT
>JBBRRZ010000049.1:0-5053 GCA_038245845.1 Candidatus Limnocylindrales bacterium | reverse complement strand
GACCAGACGACGGGGGAGCGGTACACCCCCTACGTCATCGAGCCGGCGGCCGGCCTGAGCCGCTCGCTGATGACCTTCCTCGTCGACGCCTACACGGAGGACGAGGCCCCGAACACCAAGGGCGGCGTCGACAAGCGGGTCTGCCTGCGCCTCGACCCCCGGCTCGCCCCCGTCAAGGCCGCGGTCCTGCCGCTGTCGCGCAACGCCGACCTCAGCCCCAAGGCCCGCGACCTCTCGGCCCGGCTGCGCCGACATTGGAACGTCGACTTCGACGACGCCGGCGCCATCGGCAAGCGCTACCGCCGCCAGGACGAGATCGGCACTCCGTTCTGCGTCACCGTGGACTTCGACACCCTCGAGGACCACGCGGTAACAATCCGCGAGCGGGACAGCATGGCCCAGGAACGGGTCGGCCTCGACCACGTCGAGGGCTACCTCGCGCAGCGGCTGGTCGGCTGCTGACGACACACCAGCACCCCGGCGACCTCGCGCGAGAGGCGGCGGAGGCCCTCGGAGCCCGCGTGCTGGTGCGGTGGTGCGCCGACCTACTGGGCACACGGGTGGCGTACGGCGACCCGGCGCAGCCGGAGGTCGGGTGGCTGGCGGGGCGGGTCGCGACGACCTGGGGGGCGCCGGAGCATCTGGCCGACGGTGCGGGGGACTACTGGCCACGGGTCTGGGCCGCGCGCACCCTCCTCTACGTCTGGGACCCGCTCGCGACGCGGGATCTCGTTGCGGCGCTGGGTGACCCGTCGTGGCGGGTGCGGGAGATGTGTCTCAAGGTGGCCATCCGGTGGGAGGTCGCCGATGGGGTCGACGTCGCCGGACGCCTGGTCGCCGACGAGGTGGTGCGGGTGCGTGTGGCTGCCCTGCGGGTGCTCGGCGCGGTGGGGGAGCACGAACACCTGGCGCTGGTGGACGGCGCCCGCGACGACACCGAACCGTCTGTGGCGGTGGCGGCGGAGCGGGCGCGCCATCTCCTGTGCCGCCGCCTCGACCTGCCTGCGTGACCTGAAGGGCTGAAACCCCAGACGGGCCTGACAAACCTCACGGGGGGGTCGTGACGACCGGCGTAGTCGTGGGCACCCGGGCCGCGGGATGGTGGAGCCATGACGACCACAGCCCTCCACCGCGCCCCACGGGGTCCCGGCGCGCCGGACCCGGCCATCGAGATCACCGGGCTGCGCAAGGACTTCGGCACCGTGCACGCCGTCCGCGGGCTTGACCTCGTGGTCGGGCAGGGTGAGATCGTGGCCTTCCTCGGCCCGAACGGCGCCGGCAAGACGACGACCATCGACATGGTCCTCGGGCTCTCCCAGCCCACCTCCGGCGCGGTCCGGATGTTCGGCCAGACGCCGCGCAGTGCCATCGCGCACGGGCTCGTGGCTGCGGTGATGCAGACGGCTGGTCTGCTCAAGGACATCAGCGTCAAGGAGACCCTCCAGCTCACCGGCTCCCTCTTCGCCCACACGACGACCGTGGACTCGGTCATGACGCGCGAAGGGATCACCGACATCGCCAACCGTCGGGTCGACAAGTGCTCGGGCGGTCAGCAGCAGCGGCTCCGGTTCGCCATGGCCCTGCTCTCCGACCCTGAGCTGCTGATCCTCGACGAGCCGACGACCGGCATGGACGTCGAGGGGCGCCGCGACTTCTGGGCCGCGATCCGCCAGGACGCGGGACGAGGGCGCACGATCCTCTTCGCCACGCACTACCTCGAGGAGGCGGACGCCTACGCCGACCGGATCGTCCTCGTGCGCCAGGGCCGGATCGTCGCCGACGGCACGTCGGCGCAGATCAAGGCGAAGGCTTCGGGCCGCACCGTCCGGGCCACGCTTCCCGGCGCGACGACCCAGCTGCTGCAGTCCGTGCCCGGGGCCGACAGCGTCGACATCCGTGGCGAGAGCATCCTGATCCACTCGGCGGACGCCGACGCCGTGGCCCGCTACCTGCTGACCCAGACGGCCGCGGTCGACCTCGAGATCGAGGCCCGCGGCCTCGAGGACGCGTTCATCGCCCTGACCTCGGACACCGCGGAGAACCCCGACACCCCTGACAGCCCCGAGCGGAGCGCATCATGACCACGGCAGCACGCAGTACGACCGGCACGGCAGGCGCGGCAGTCGCGGTCGACGCCTCAGCAGCCGTGCGACGGGCGGCCCGGACCGTCCCGCCGATGGGCGGGTTCAACCGGACCCTGCTCGCGATCGAGCTCAAGCGGCTCCTCCGGAACCGGCGGACGATGATCTTCACGCTCGTCATGCCGGCGGTGTTCTACCTGCTCTTCGGCGCGGCCCAGAGCTACTCCAACGACAACGCCGGGCGCGGCAACGTCGCGGCATACATCATGGTCTCGATGGCCGCGTACGGCGCGATGATCTCCACCACGGGAGCCGGGGCGATGGTCGCCACGGAGCGCGCCCAGGGCTGGAGCCGGCAGCTGCGGCTGACCCCCCTGTCGCCGGCGGCCTACGTCGCCGTAAAGGTCATCGTCGCGATGTTCCTCGGCCTCATCGCCGTGTTCGTCGTCTATGCCCTCGCTCTCGCCGGCAGCGCGCACGTCGACACCGCCGGGATCGTCGTCGCCACTGCAGCGGTCGCTTGGGGCGGCTCGCTCGTGTTCGCGGCGTTCGGACTCTTCATGGGCTACCTCCTGCCCAGCGAGAACGTCATGCAGATCCTGGGCCCCGGCCTAGCCCTGCTCGCCTTCGGAGGCGGCCTCTTCACGCCGCTCGAGGACGGCAGCCTCATCGAGGAGATCGCCCGGTTTACCCCGATGTATGGCATCAACAAGCTGGCCCACGCCCCGCTGACCGGCGACCCCGTCCAGTGGTGGTGGGTCGCCAACGTCGTGGTCTGGCTCGCCGTGTTCGGGGGAGGAGCCATCTGGCGCTTCCGGAAGGACACGAAGCGAGTCTGAGGTCTCGGGGTGCGGGCGAGGGCGGAGTAGCGTCATGGCCATGTCGGAGGCTGCCTGGCGCTACGAGCGCAGGTTCAGCCTATACACGATGATCGCTGCCGGGATCTGGCTCGTCTTTCTCGCCCCCGCCGTGCAGGAGGGCTGGGCGCATCGCGAGACCGTGGCCGGGTGGCTTGGGTTGCTCAGCATCACGGCGTTCGCCGTCGTCTACGTGTGGTCCTTCCACTGGTCGCGGCCGCGCCGTCGCAGCGGCCTGCTGTTGCGCCGTGTCGACCCCGCTGCGGCCAGCATCCTCCTGGCGCTGCTCGCCCTCGGCGCAGCGATGGTGCTCACTCTGGGGGGACCGGGCCTCGGCTTCACGGTCTACGTCGCCGTGGCTGGCGTGATGCTCGTGCCGATCCGGTGGTCGCTGCCGCTCGCGGTCGTCCTCGCCGCCATCGCAGAGGCGTTGGCGCGGATGGTGCCCGGCTGGGAGGGCGCCCAGGGAATCTCCGTCTCCGTGGGCCTGGCCACCTTCGCGGTATGGGGCATGTGGCAGGCCATGCGTCGAACCATGGACCTTGCCCAGGTCCGCGAGGAGAACGCGCGGCTGGCCGTCGGCCAGGAACGCGCCCGCATGGCCCGAGACCTCCACGACATCCTCGGGCACTCTCTCACTGTCATCACCGTCAAGGCCGAGCTCGCGGGGCGCCTCCTCGACGCGGATCCCGAGCGGGTCCGGGCAGAGGTCGCCGACATCGAGCGGCTCGCCCGGGACGCGCTCGCCGACGTGCGCCGGACCGTCGAGGGATACCGCGACCTCAGCCTCGTGGGCGAGATCAGCCGGGCCCGGGCTGCCCTCGACGCCGCCGAGATCGACGCCGACCTGCCCGGGTCCACCGACGACGTCCCGTCGCAGTGGCGCGAGCTCTTCGCGTGGACGGTCCGCGAGGGCGTCACCAACGTCGTGCGGCACAGCGCGGCCCGGCACTGCACGGTCCGGCTCATGCCCGACCGGGTCTGCATCGCCGACGACGGGCGAGGCTGGCTCGGCGCCCAGGGCGCGGGGCACGGGCTCGCCGGCCTGCACGAGCGCGCGGCCGACGCCGGGGCGCGACTCCTCGTCGAGTCACCGGCAGGCGGTGGCTTCTCGGTGACGATGCTGGCGTCCGCGGCAGTGCCCCCGGACTGCCCGCCGGCTGGACCCGAGGAGCGGCGGATCGTGGCCCAGGACGTGCGGGAGGGTGCCCGGTGACGATCCGGCTCCTGCTGGCCGACGACCAGGCGCTCGTGCGCGGAGCCCTGGCGTCGCTGCTCGAGCTCGAGCCCGACCTGACCGTCGTTGCCGAAGTTGGCCGCGGCGACGAGGTCATCGGCGCGGCAAAGGAGCACCGACCCGACGTCGCCCTCCTCGACGTCGAGATGCCGGGGATGGACGGCATCGAGGCCACCCGCGAGCTGCGGGCGGCGCTGCCCGACGTGAAGGTTCTGATCGTCACGACGTTCGGCCGGCCTGGGTTCCTGCGCCGCGCCCTCGTCGCCGGTGCGAGGGGCTTCGTCGTCAAGGACACGCCGGCCCGCCAGCTCGCCGACGCCGTGCGCCGGGTGCATGCCGGCCTGCGGGTCGTCGACCCCGTCCTGGCCGCCGACAGTCTGGCCGTGGGCGAGTCACCGCTCACCGCTCGCGAGACCGACGTCCTGCGGGCCGCCCGGGCCGGCGGCAGTGTCGCCGACATCGCGGCGACCGTCTTCCTCTCTGACGGCACGGTGCGCAACCATCTCTCCGCGGCCATCGGCAAGACCGGGGCCCGCAACCGGGCCGACGCCGTGAGGATCGGCGATGCGAACGGCTGGCTCTGAGCTCGCGGTCGCCCCACGCACCCGTCTCGTGCTCGTGCACGGCTCCCGTCTGTCGCACACCCAGTGGGCGCCGCAGGTCCGCTTCCTCGAGGGCTTCGTCGACCTGGTCCTGCCGGACCTGCCCGGTCACGGCGCCCGGGTCGCCGAGCCGTTCACCCTGGACCGGGCGGTCGGCGCCATCGCGGCGGCCGTCGAATCGCCGAGCTCGTCCGGCGACCCGCCGGCCCGCACCGTCCTGGTCGGGCACTCGCTCGGCGGCTACACCGCGATGGCGTATGCCGCGACCTTCCCGCG
>JBBRRZ010000048.1:0-5123 GCA_038245845.1 Candidatus Limnocylindrales bacterium | reverse complement strand
CGGAGGTGCGCTCGGTGCTCGACTCCGACGCCTTCGCCGCGGACGTGCGCGCCGACGAGGCGCAGGCTCGCGCCTACGGCATCACCGGCGTGCCCTTCTTCGTCCTCGACGGCACGTACGGCATCTCCGGGGCGCAGCCGACCGAGATGTTCACCCAGGCCCTGACCCAGGCGTGGACCGCGGCTCACCCGCTGCAGATGGTCACGACGACGCCCGGCGAGGCCTGCGAGGGCGACGCCTGCGCGACCTGAGCGCTCAGCAACAGCTCCGGCGTGGCGCGCATCGGCACAGCCGTTACGACTGCGGCGGCCTCGCGTCATCGTCGGAGAGCAAGACGGCGCCCACCCCGAGGATCGCCTGCCCGCGTGCGATCTCGAGCAGGGAGTCCGCCGCGTCGAGACCGCTCTCGCCGCTCCAGGTCATCCGCGCGGCGACCAGCCCCGCGACCATCGGAGCGGCGAAGGACGTCCCGCTCCACCTGGCGAGACCGGCGGGGAAGTCGGCCGTCTCTCCTTCACGCGGGGGCTCGCGGTACTCGTAGGTCTGCTTGGGGTAGGCGCCCACGATGTTCGTGCCCGGTGCGTAGACGTCGACCCAGCTGCCGAGATTCGAGAACCCGGCCCGGGTCTCCGGGGGGTCGTCGAGTGCTCCGACCGACACGACCCAGGGGAAGGCGGCTGGCCAGAAGGGGCCGCGGTCACCGTCATTGCCCGCGGCCGCCACCAGCACCGTGCCTGCGAGGTGCTGGAGCCGCTCCTCCCAGAAGACCTGGAACGACAGCAGCGGCAAGTTCGCCCGGGTGCGGGTGCCACCCGACAGGGAGATCACATCGGGGACCCAGTCGAGCGCCTCGGTGAGTTGGAGCATCAGGTCGCTTTCGAAGGAGGCGCCTCCGATCGACATCGCTGACTCGATGCGCACCTCCGCCCGCGGGGCATGAGTACGGACCACCCCGGCAATGAAGGTGCCGTGGCCTGTGTAGTGTCCGACGAAGGGCGGCTCCGGGTCGCCGTCGACGCCGACAAGCCAGTCGTGGGCGTCGACAACCTCCTCGATTCGGCCCGTGTCGACGACCGACACCCTGCTGCGACTGCCGTCGTACTCCAGGGCGGGCGGGACGAAGATCTCGTCGCCCTCAAGCGGCGCGGGCTCGGTGACCGCGCACCACGTGGTGCAGACGTGAAGCAGATGGTCGGGGACGGCCACGCCGATGCCGAGTCGCGCATCCAGCTCGTCGAGGGCGGAGAGGGCGTCACGACCGGCGGGGAGCAGGACGACATGGAGCCCTGAAGACTGCAGGGGCGTGTAGCGGTCTCCCTTGTCGGGGGGGGCGTCGATCCCGAGGACCCGGTGCACCCGGTGCACATCCTCGTCACGGGTGAGAATCCGCTCTGGGTTGTACATGAAGTCGGCCATGCCGGACTCGTCGGTGTGCACTCCGAGAGGCACCTTCGCCGCGACGAACGCCTCGCGGATCAACGCGACCTGGGCCGCGGATCGGTCGACGGCAATGGAGCCATCGTCGTGCGTCCACCAGCGAATCTGCTCCGCGGACGCGGTCGCCGACGATACGGACGCCTCCATGCTGTCATCATCTCGTTGAGTGGCCATCAGAACCTCCAGCGGTGAAGTGGAACCTGTCCAAGACATGACTGCCCGTGAAGAAGAGCCCTCCACGCGCGACCGTGATACATCCACGGCACGCGTCGACGCCGACGAGCCCCTCTCCCCGCCAGAACATGGCAAGCGCGACCACGGCGCCACGGACGCCCTGCTCGCCCTTGCAATATCGCAGCCTGGCGCCGCGCTGACAACAGCCCACCGGGTGCTCGCCAGCCACCCCGCGCCCCGCGAGAGCTCGATCGCGCACCACGCCATCGCCATCGTCGAGCGGGACCGGGGCCGGATCTCCGAGTCCGTGCTCCATGGGCGAGCCGCCCTTCGCAGTGGTCGCGGAGCTGGACCTGATCGTGAGGCCGAGGTCAGAGCCACGCTCGGCACCACGTTCCTCTTCGCCGGCGAGAGCGCCCGAGCACTCGCCCAGCTCAACCGCGCCCTGCAGCTCACCACCGGGGACGCTCGACCGCGGGTCCTGCACCTCCGCGGGGCGACGTACTGGGTCCTCGGCCGCTACTCCGACGCCCGCGACGACCTCATCACCGCCATCGACATCAGCCGGCGCAGCAACGACAAGCTGTGGGAGGGAAGGTCGCTCGGTTCCCTGGGCGACGTCCTGCGTGCCGTCGGCGACCCCGAGGCGTCGGCGGCCGCCTACCGAGCCGCCGAGGAGGTCCTGGGCGAGATCGGGCACGACATCGAGGTGGTCAACGCGATCCACGGCCGCGCCGTCGCGTCCCTGCAGCGGGGGGACGTCGTGGGAGCGCTGAGCGGGATGGAGCGGGCCCGTGAGCGCTACCGCGCCTACGACGTCGACCCCGTGGAGCCGCTCGTGGACTATGCCGAGGCGCTGTTGTCGGCGCGCCTCGCCGCAGAGGCTCGGGTTCTCATCGACGCCGCCCTCGAGCGCTCCAACTTCGGACCGCTCTGGCGCGCTGACCTCCTCATCACCTCGGCCCGGGTGGCCATGCTCGAGGGCGACGGAGACCGGGCTCGGGCACGCGCCGAGGAGGCCGAGGGGCTCTTCCGATCCCACCGTCGGCTGCGGTGGGCTGTGCGTGCAACCCTCCTTGCACTCGAGGCCTCGTTCTTCACGCTGCGGCCCGACCCGTCTGGGCCCGAGTCCGCTACCAAGCCCACCGCCGAGGTTCAGGATCTGCTGGTCCGGACCAGCCGAACGGTGGGCCGGCTGCGGCGGCTGGGAGACTCGAGGCTCCCGGAGGCGCTCCTGCTCCTCGCCCAGGTGGCGGATCAAGCGGGCCGCGTACGCAGAAGTCGGGCGGCCCTCGAGGAGGCGTCCCGGTCGCGTCGGCTCGGCACCCCCCTGGCCCGGGCGGCCGGCTGGCTCGCGGCCGCTCTCCTCGCCGAGCAGTCCGGCGACCGGCGGGCGCTTCTGCGTTCGTGCCGACGGGGCCTCGACGCCGTCGACGAGCACCGCCGGGTGATCGGCGATCTCGAGCTCCGGGCGCTGGCTAGCGGATACGGCATCGAGCTCGCTGAGCTGGCGGCGGCATCCGCGGTCGCGAGCGGCGACGCCCGAGGCCTGCTGTGGTGGATCGAGCGGTGGCGCAACACGTCCTTGATCGCCCCCCCGACTCGTCCCGACGACCCCGCGCTGGCCCGCGATATCGCCGCGCTCCGCGACGTCACGCGGCGTCTCTCCAGCGGCGACGGAGAGGATCGCGCGGTCGCCGACGCCACCCTGATCCGGGACCGGTCGCGGCTGGAGAAGGCAGTCCGGGCTCGCTACCGTCACCTGCGCGCCGAAAACCCCGAGAGCACCAGAGCGGACGCGTCAGGTCTGCTCGAGGGTCTCGGGGACCACGTGCTGCTCTACATCGTCCTCGTCGCCGATGCCTTCCACGCCGTGACCGTCGCCGACGGGCGGGCCACGCTGCGCTGCCTCGGGCCCTACTCGGACGCCGTCCGGGAAGCCGAGTTCGCCAGGTTCGCGCTGCGCCGCGCCGCCCACGGACGAACGGTCGACGTGTCGGCGGCGGGTGCCCGGCTCCAAGCCGCGCTGCTGGGGCCGGACATGCGGAGTGAGTGGGGGCGCCGATCGACCATCATCGTTCCCTCGGCCAGCCTCCTCACCGTGCCCTGGTCCCTGCTTCCCGTCTTCCGCGAAACAGCGGTGACGGTCGCGCCGTCCCTCACGACGTGGCAGCGCGCGCGCGCGGCGCCCGCGGCTGTGGAGGGGGCGGGCGCAACCGTGGCCCTCATCACGGGCCCCGGCCTCAGCACCCAGCAGGCCGAGGTGGCCAAGCTCCGCTCGCTACACGGGACCACGAGCGTCCTGCAGGGAGAGGGGGCCACCGTCGAGGCCACCCTCCGGGCGCTCGACGGTGTCCGGCTCGGCCACGTTGCGGCCCACGGCACCTTCCGCGCCGACGCCCCCCTCTTCAGCTCGCTCGACCTGGCGGACGGCCCGCTCATGATCCACGACCTGGATCGACTGCAGACCCCGCCGGCGGCTCTCGTGTTGTCTGCCTGCGACTCGGGGGGCCTGCGTCCGATCGGAGCGGACGAGGCCCTTGGTCTCGTCACGAGCCTGCTGGCGATCGGGACCCGGGGGGTCGTCGCGAGTGTCAGCCCCGTCAACGACTCGGCGTCGCTGGACGTGATGCGCGCCCTCCACGGGACGGTCGCCGCCGGCGGGTCGCTCGCCGAGGGGCTGCTCGCCGCCCGTCGCGCCGGGCGGGACGACCCGCTCGTCGCCGCGACCGCGGCGGCGTTCACGGCCTGGGGCGCGTAGCTGGGGGTCGAGGGCCGCTGCTGGAGGCTTGCGGCCGGGACTCAGGTCGCGCCGGCAGCCAGAATCTCTGACGCAAGGAGAAGGACGGCGAGGCTACGGCGTGGGTGGAGAGGTCAGCCGGCTTCGAACCACCGGGTGGTCAGCTTCGGGCCGTCGGCCTGCTCGAGCCGCAGCCTGACCATGCCGGACGGCACCGCGTCGAAGGTGAACCGCCCGTCGGGCTGCACGTCGCAGGTGAACGACGCGGCGGTGGTCTCGAGCGTGACCCCCCGGAAGACTGCTCCGCCGGGGGCGACGACGACCCCAAGGACCCCGCAGAAGGCTCCCTTGCAGGTCAGCTCGACGTCGATGGAGAGCTCGCCGAACTCGAAGAAGTGCAGGCGGCTCGTCGCGCCGCCGCCGCCGCCGCCCCCGCCCCCGCGCACGGCGCTGAGCTCGGGGCTGTCGGCGGCGACCGTCTCCATGAGCTCGGCGTCGGGGTCGCGGAAGGTGAACAGGGCGCGGCCCATCTCGAGCACGTCATGGGGCACCGGGTCGATGACGCCGACGATGGCGCCGAGGCGCTCGAGGACCTCGACGTCGGCCGGGTGGATCTCGGGGTCTCCCATCAGCCCATCGCCCCCCGAGGCCCGTCGAAGGCGTAGTCGGCCTCGCCGACGAAGGCCCGCAGCCGGGTGAGGCACCGCATCCGGGTCGGGCCGATGGACCCGACGGGCATGTCGAAGGCCGCCGCGACCTCGACGTAGGCGGG
>JBBRRZ010000047.1:0-5244 GCA_038245845.1 Candidatus Limnocylindrales bacterium | reverse complement strand
GGGAGTGGGCCACCGGGTGGCCGATGAGGACGACTCGTTTCGTCATGCTCGCACCCCTTCGAGTTCGCGGAAGAAGCCCGGGTACGAGATCGACGCCGACCCGGGCCGGCGCACGATGGTCTCGCCCTCGGCGATGAGGCCTGCGATGGCGAACGTCATCGCGAGCCGGTGGTCGTCCAGTGTCTCCGTGACGGCGCCGCGGAGGCACCATCCGCCGTCGATCTCGATGTCGTCGCCCGAGACGCGCACGCGCGCACCCAGGGCGTTGAGCCCGTCAGCGATCCCGGCGATCCGGTCGGACTCCTTGTGCCGCAGCTCTCCCGCGCCGCGGATGCGCGTCGTGCCGGCGGCGGCGGCCGCGGCCAGCGCGAGGATCGGGATCTCGTCGATCGCCGCCGCCGTCTCGGCGGGCGACAGGTCGACGGCCCGGAGCGCGCCGGAACGGACCACCAGGTCGGCGAGGGGCTCGCCGTCGACGCCACCCGGCGCCGGTCGATCGTGCTCCTCGATGTCGGCGCCCATGCGCCGCAGGATGTCGATGATGGCACGCCTCGTCGGGTTTGTGCTGACGCCGTCGAGGTGGAGCTCTGCGTCCGGGTGGATCGAGCCCGCGACCAGCCAGAAGGCGGCGCCCGACGGGTCCGAGGGCACGGTCTCGTCGATCGCGGCGGGCGTCCCCGGACCGGCCAGCCGGACCACGTGGCGGCCCGTGTCGTCGGTCGTCTCGTCCACCGCGACGCCCCGGGCGCGCAGCATCCGCTCGGTGTGGTCCCGCGTCGCGACGGCCTCCGTCACGCGGGTCTTGCCGTCGGCCGCCAGGCCGGCGAGCAGGATCGCGGACTTGACCTGGGCGCTGGGCACAGGCGTCTCGTAGTCGATGGCGTCCAGGCGCGCGCGACCGGTGATCGCCAGCGGAAGCAGCGTGGCGCCGGCGCGGCCCGCGAACGTTGCGCCCATCGCGCGGAGCGGCTCCACGACCCGACCCATCGGCCGGCGCCGGAGCGAGGCGTCCCCGTCCAGCACCGCGAACAGCGGGCGCCCGGCGAGCAGGCCGGCCACGAGCCGCGTGGTCGTGCCGGAGTTGCCGCAGTCCAGGATCGCCGCCGGCTCCACGAGCGCGGCCCCACCCGGCGAGACGATGCGGTAGTCGACGCGTCCCGCCACCTCGCGGAGCCGCTCGACCGTCGCCCCGAGCGCCGCGACCACGCGGGCGGTGGTGCGCACGTCCTCGCCGTCGCCGGCGGCCGTGATCCGGCTCTCTCCCTCGGCGAGGAGCGCCAGCAGGAGGGCGCGGTGCGAGATCGACTTGTCGCCGGGCAGCGCCGGACGACCGCGCAGGCGCGCGGCGGCCCGGACGACGAGCGCGTCGTCCATGGCGATCAGGCGGGTTGGGCGGGCGACGCGCCGCCGCCGGTGCGTCCGAGGTCGCTGTGCAGGTCCCGGACGTTGGCGTGGACCGCGACGATCGCGCTCATCATCTGGTCGAACATCTCGAGCGTGAGCGACTGCTCGCCGTCCGAGAGCGCCTCCTCGGGGCGGGGGTGCACCTCGACCATCACGCCGTCGGCCCCCACGGCCACGCCGCCGATCGCGAGCGGCTTGACGAGCCAGCGCTTGCCTGTGGCGTGCGACGGGTCCACGACGACCGGCAGGTGCGTCAGGTGGTGGATCATCGGCACCGCCGTGAGGTCCATGGTGTTGCGGGTGGACGTCTCGAAGGTCCGGATGCCGCGCTCGCACAGGATGATCTGGGAGTTGCCGGCGGACGCGATGTACTCCGCGGCCATCAGCCACTCCTCGATCGTGGCGCCGAAGCCGCGCTTGAGCATCACCGGCCGCCCGGCGCGCCCGCACGCGAGCAGCAGCGAGAAGTTCTGCATGTTCCGCGTGCCGATCTGCAGGATGTCGGCGTACTGGGCGACGATGTCGACCTGCGACGGCTCCATGACCTCGGTGATCACCGGCAGGCCCGTGCGTGCCCGCGCCTCCGCCAGATAGCGGAGCCCCTCGACGCCCAGGCCCTGGAACGCGTACGGGCTCGTGCGCGGCTTGAAAGCGCCGCCGCGGATGATCGTGGCCCCGTGGGCCGCCACGTGGTCCACGGTCTCGAACAGCTGGTCGCGGCTCTCCACGGCGCAGGGGCCGGCCATCACCGTGAGCGACCCGTCGCCGACCACCGCGTCCAGGACGCGGATGACCGTGTCCTCGGGATGGAACTCGCGCGACACGAGCTTGTACGGCTTGGAGATGGCCGTCACGGTGGCGACCCCGGGCGTCCCCTCCAGGCGCACGCGCAGCTGCTCGCGCCGGCGCCCGATCTCGCCCACGACCGCGATCACGGTCCGGTCGGCGCCGGCGTTCTCGAACGGCGTGAGCCCCTCGGCCAGGATCAGGCTCTTCACGCCGTTGACCTCAGCCTCGCTGGCTCCGGTCCGCATCACCACGAACATGTCGTCAGGGTCCTTGTACGAAAGGGAGGACTCGCGGGAACAAAAAAAGCAGAGGTCTCGGACCTCTGCTCACCCGGCACGACCCGCCGACCCAGGGCCTACGCTCCGGGGATGGTCATGCCGGGCAGGTAAAGCGATAGAGGGCGCACATCGGTGCCCCGACGGTATCGGAGGTGAGCACGGCCGTCAACCGAGGCGAGCACGGGGCGCACGGGCGCACGGGCCGGTCTGCGCGGCTCGGCGGCGGCCCGGGCCGTCGCCGAGGGTCCGGGCTGACCCAGGGTTTGCCCGGACCCCCCGGACGAAGGTCCCGTTGCGGGGTGATGCGCGTTGACACACGATGCACACCGAGCCGCCGGGGGGCCGCGTCTCAAAAGCCCCGGTGTTGGAGATCTCCGCCGTGACCCTGCTCGAACGGCGTCTCATGGAACCGCTCGCCGGCATTCCCGATCCCGTCGGCTGGACCGACGCCCTGACCGGCCTCGAGGGTCCGGACTCCTGGCACCGCATGGTGATCGCGGAGGTGTCGAGGTCGGCGCGCTATGGGCGCCCGCTCACCCTCGTGCTGCTCGACGTGGACGGGATGATGGACGTCCTCCGCGTCTGGGGTGCCGAGGTGGCGCGCCATACGCTCCACGAGACCGCCCAGTGTCTGCGCCGGATGGCGCGCACGAGCGACCAGCTGATGCGCATCGGTCCCACCCGCTTTGGGGTGCTGCTCACCGAGACGGACGAGATCGCGGCGATCAACTTCGTGGAGCGCGTGCGCGAGGCGGGCCCCAGGTCCGTGCCGCGCACCGCCGACCTGGGCCGCTTCACGTTCGGCTGGGCGAGCCCTCGCAAGGGCGACACCCCGGAGGCGGTGGTCCTCCGCGCCGAGCTCCTGATGGAGCGGGACCGGGCCGGCTGACCCTCGGCGAACCGGGTTCGGGCGAGGCCGGCGGCTCGCAGCCTGCTGCTACAATGCGCCGCGCTGCTCGGAGAGGTCGCATAGAGGTCTAGTGCAGCGGTTTGCTAAACCGCCGAGTGGGGTAACCTGCTCCGAGGGTTCGAATCCCTCCCTCTCCGCCAGTCAACGCGTGCGCCCGTAGCTCAGCGGATAGAGCGCCAGGTTGCGGACCTGGAGGTCGTGGGTTCGAGTCCCGCCGGGCGCGCCATCACCCGATCGTCGTCGACCCAACGAGCCCACGCGCGGCATCATCATCGTCGACGACGAGGATCGGAGCTCCTGTCCCGGCTGCGGCGACCATCACGGGCTCCGAGGCATCGTGTGGGGCAGCTCGGTCAGGTCCAGGTTCGTTCGCCGAGACCTGCGGGCCCCCTGAACCGCCGAGACGAGCTGGCCAGAGGTGACCGGCTTGGGTACGAACTTCGCGCCTCGGCTCGTGACCTGGTCCAGATTCAGGGTCTGCGCGGTGAACCCGGAGAGCAGCACGATACCCACGTCGGGATATCCGTCCATGACCAGGCCGGCGAGCTCGAGGCCGGACATGTGCGGCATGATGACGTCGGTCACGAGCACGTCGACTCGCGCGTCGAGTCCTGCCAGCCTGGCGATTGCCTCCGCGCCGGTGGCGACTGCGACGACGTCGTACCCGGATCGCTCGAGCATCTGCGTCGTCATCTCTCGGACGACGAGCTCGTCCTCGACGACAAGGACCGTGCCGGTTCCGACCGCGGGAGTCGCGGACCTGGTCGGCCGTTCATGGATTCCGGGAGCATCGACCCGCGGGAAATGGAGCCTGAAGGTCGAACCTGCCCCTGGCTCGGAGTAGACCCGGATGGTGCCGCCGGCCTGATGGACGATGCCATACGCAGTGGCGAGTCCGAGGCCGGTCCCGCCGCCGAGCTCCTTGGTCGTGAAGAAGGGCTCGAAGATGTGCTCCCGCGTCGCACGGTCCATCCCGATCCCGGTATCGCTCACCACGAGCAGCACGTACGGTCCGGGCGTGACATCGAGGGGCTCGAGCGCATTCGACCCGTCGACGACCGTGTTCGCGGTCTCGACAGTGACGGTTCCGCCATCTGGCATCGCGTCGCGGGCGTTGACGACGAGATTGACGAGGATCTGGTCGAGCTGTCCGGCGTCGGCGCGGATGTGACCGGCGTCGTCGCCCAATCTGAGGACGAGCCGCATGTCCTCGCCGATCAACTTCCGCACCATCGGTTCCAGGCTCTTGATGGCCGCGTTGAGATCGAGCACCGTCGGGCTGATGACCTGTTGGCGGCTGAAGGCGAGAAGCTGCGCCGTCAGCGTTGCCGCTCGCTCGCCAGCTTCTCGGATGGCGCGAACGTTGCGAAGCATCTCGTCGAGGTCGAGCTGCGACCGCCCCTCCGGGACCAGGTCCTGATCGAGCATCTCGGCGTGCCCGTTGATCACGAAGAGCATGTTGTTGAAGTCATGGGCGATCCCGCCCGCCAGCCGTCCGATCGACTCGAGCTTCTGCGCCTGGAGCAGCTGGCCCTCAGCCAGCTTGCGGACGCTGATGTCGCGGATCGCCGCGGTCACGAGGATCCCGTCAGCGCTCTCGAGCGGGCTGAGCATCAGCTCGATCGGGAACTCGGTGCCGTCCTTGCGCCGGGCGACGAGCTCGAGGCCGGTCTCGATCTGCTGGGCCAGCGCGGCGGCCGCGGATCGGAGGTCGTCGGCGATGAGCCGTTCGGCGAAGCCCTCCGGGATGATGTTCTTGACGGGCTGCCCGACGAGCTCGTCGCGGCGGTAGCCGAACTGCTTCTCGGCCTGGACGTTGAGCAGGACGATCTCGCCGCCCTCGTCCACCACCACCATCGCGTC
>JBBRRZ010000046.1:0-5316 GCA_038245845.1 Candidatus Limnocylindrales bacterium | reverse complement strand
CGATCCGCAGGCGGCGATCCGCTTTCTTCTCGGCGGGACAAGCTGGTCCCGCGAGGCGTTCGGCGACGCGTCACTCGACCACCTTGCCGCCGCGGTCCTGTTCGCGCTGCACCTCGCGGCCCGCGGGCGCTTCCTCCCCGGGCTTGTCCCGCCGCGGGATGGCCGGGGCTTCGAGGCACGCTGGCTGCCGGTGCCTGGCGCGCCCGACGCCGAACGGTTTCGGGCGCTGGCCCGCGCGATGCCGCCATCCTGTCGTGCAGAGGCCGCCGACCCGTTTGGCCCCCCCGGCCGCAGGGCCGTCGATGTCCTCGCGCAGATGCTCACCGACATCGTCGATTCGGTCGCGCGCGCCAGTGTCAGGCCCCAGTTTTTCTCGCGGACCGCCACCCGGACGAAGCGCGTGGCGCCGCTCGACGCCATGCTCGACAGCCTGGCCGCGGCAAACCCGGCCATCCTTCCGAACTCGCACGCGGTTCGGACTGTGGCCGGCAGCGTCACGGCATGGCACAGGCGGACCACGGCCGGCGACTCCGGCTTCCGGACCTGCTTCCGGGTCGTCCCACCCGCCGACGGCGCCGACGGCGCCGAGGGACAGGCGTGGGGCCTGGAGATCCTGCTCCAGGCGACCGATGACCCGAGCCTGGTGGTTCCCGCCGCGGACGTCTGGAAGTCGGGCCGCAGGCTGTCCGCGTTCGGGCGCCGGCTCGACGATCCCCAGGAGGGGCTGCTCGCCGGCTTGGGCCGCGCGACACGACTCTACCCACCACTGGATCGGGTGCTCCACCAGGCGCACCCGGCCCGGCTCGACCTCGATGTCGCCGGTGCGTACGCCTTCCTGCGCGAAGGAGCGCCGGTCCTTGCCGAGGCCGGCTTCGGCATCCAGCTCCCCTCGTGGTGGCAGGCCGGGCGCCCGCGGATCGCCACCCGCCTCAAGGCCACCACGCGCTCGACGGCCGGCGTGTCGGCGGCCGAGACGCGCCTCGGGCTCGCCGCCATCGTCGACTACCAATGGGAGCTCGCGATCGGCGACGCGTCGGTGACAGCCGAGGAGATCCGCGAACTCGCCCGCCTCAAGGTGCCGCTCGTGCGCGTCCGGGGCCAGTGGGTGGAGCTGCGACCGGAGGAGGTCGCAGCCGCGGTTCGACTGGTCGAACGCGCTCCCGGACGCTCGGGCGAGACCATGACCGCCGGAGACGTGCTGCGTGTCGGCCTCGGACTGGGGTCGGCCGAGATGGGTCTGCCGGTCACCGGAGTTACCGCCGACGGCTGGCTCGGTACTCTCCTGGCGGCCGGTGGGCCCGACGGCCGGCTCACATCCCGTGGGACGCCGGCGGGATTCGTCGGCGCGCTTCGGCCGTACCAGGAGCGCGGCCTCGCCTGGCTGGAGTTCCTCGGGGGTCTTGGGCTCGGGGCGTGCCTGGCCGACGACATGGGCCTCGGCAAGACCGCCCAGGTGCTCGCCCTGCTGGTCGCGGAACGCTCGTCATCGACGGGCGACGCGGCCGGTCCCACCCTTGTCATCTGTCCCATGTCCATCGTCGAGAACTGGCGCCGCGAGGCTGAGCGCTTCGCGCCGGACCTCGCGGTCCACGTCCACCACGGCAGCGAGAGGCTTGGCGGAGAGGATCTCGCGGCCGCGACTGCCGGGGTCGACCTCGTCATCACGACCTACGGGCTGGTTGCGCGCGACGTGGAGGCTCTCTCGGCGATCGACTGGGGGCGGCTCGTCCTCGATGAGGCCCAGAACATCAAGAACAGTGCCGCCCGGCAGGCGCAGGCGGTCCGGCGCATCAGGGCGCCCCGCCGGATCGCGCTCACCGGCACGCCCGTCGAGAACCGCCTCGCGGAGCTCTGGTCGATCATGGAGGTCCTGAACCCGGGTCTCCTCGGGTCCGCCAACGCGTTCCGCCAGCGCTTCGCGGTACCCATCGAGCGCTACGGCGACGATGATGCCGCCGGGCGTCTGCGACGGGCGACCGCGCCGTTCATCCTGCGTCGCCTCAAGTCCGACCGCGCGATCATTTCCGATCTGCCCGAGAAGCTCGAGATGACCGTCTACTGCCCGCTGACTCGCGAGCAGGCCACCCTGTACCAGGCGGTCGTCGACGAGATGCTGGAGCGGATCGACTCGAGCGAGGGGATCGAACGGCGCGGACTGGTCCTCGCGACGATGCTGCGTCTCAAGCAGGTCTGCAACCACCCGGCCCAGATGCTCGCCGACGGCTCGGCCGTCCCCGGGCGATCCGGCAAGGTCCAGCGCGTGGAGGAGATCCTCGAGGAAGTCCTTGCGGAGGGCGACCGCGCCCTGCTGTTTACCCAGTTCGCCGAGTTCGGGGCGCTCTTGCGGACGCACCTGCGCGACCGGTTCGGGCGGGAGGTCCTCTACCTCCACGGCGGCACGCGGAAGCCGGATCGCGACGCGATGGTCGCCCGTTTCCAGGCCGAGGGCGGGCCGTCGATCCTCATCCTGTCGCTCAAGGCCGGCGGGACGGGCCTCAACCTCACTGCGGCGAACCACGTCATCCACGTGGACCGCTGGTGGAACCCCGCCGTCGAGGACCAGGCCACCGACCGCGCCTACCGGATCGGCCAGCGCCGCAACGTCCAGGTCCGCAAGCTCGTCTGTGCCGGCACGCTGGAGGACCGGATCGCGGCGTTGCTGGAGCGGAAACGCGCCCTCGCGGAGCGGGTCGTCGGGACCGGCGAGACATGGCTGACGGAGCTGTCTACCGCCGAGCTGCGCGACCTCGTCGCGCTGTCGGACGACGCCGTGGCGGAGGGCTGACCATGCCGTTCGGGCGCCGCCGCTCGTCCTTCGGCCGCGATCGAGGCTTCTACCCGCCGCCGAGCGCTCCGCGGCCGGTGGAGGACGGCCTCCGGGCGAAAAGCACGCGGGGCGCCATCGGGGAGACGTGGTGGTCGCAACGCTTCATCGAGGTGCTCGAGGACTTCCACGAAGGCCCGCGGCTGGCGCGCGGGCGGGCATACGCCCGGCGCGGGCAGGTCATCGACATGGAGGTGGAGGCGGGCGAGGTCACCGCGCGGGTCCAGGGCTCGCGCGCGCGGCCGTACAACGTGAGCATCGGCGTGACGGTCCTCGACGACGCCGACTGGGCCCGCGTTGAAGGGGCGATGGCGGGCCAGGCCGTGTTCCTGGCGCGACTCCTTGCGGGCGAGATGCCCCACGAGGTCGGGGATGCGTTCGCGGCGGCCGGGCTCACGCTCTTCCCGGCCTCGTTGGGCGATCTCGACACCGGGTGCTCCTGCCCGGACTGGGAGAACCCCTGCAAGCACGTCGCGGCCGTCTACTACCTCCTTGCCGAGGCCTTCGACCGCGATCCGTTCCTCATCTTCGCCTGGCGCGGCCGCCCGCGGGAGCGGCTGCTCACCGAACTCCGCACGCTCCGCAGCGTGGGGACTGACGCGTCGGCCGGCAGCACCGTCGACGAGCCGGGTCGTGCGCTCGAGACGTCGGCGGACGACATGTTCGGGTCCGCCGGGCTCGACGAGGCCGACCTCAGCGGCGAGATCACGGGGGAGATGGCGAGCCGGTTCTGGGAAGCCGGCGACAGCCTCTCGGCGGCCTGCTTCGAACCGCGCGCGGTCGTGATGCCGGAGGCGATCCTGCGGGATCTCGGGCCATCCGGACTTTCCGTTGGCGGTCACCCGTTGGAGGATCTCCTTGCGCCCGCCTACCGGGCGATCGCCGCGGCGGCGCTCCGTATGGCGGGCGGCGAGCCGCAGGACGATGCGTCGTTGCGCCCGAACCCGCCGGCGCCGCCCCGGCCGCGCCCGACCCGCACGCGCGCCCGGGCACTGCGCAGGCCCGATCGAGGTCTCTCCCGTGAGCAGCTGGAGCAGTTGATCGAGGAGGCCACGGTGGACTGCTTCACCGAATCCGAGGAAAGCACGGGCCTCTTCGAGATGATCCACGAGCACCTCGAGCTCCCCTTCGTGACGACGGTCCTCCGAGTCGCCGTGACGGTCACCGGTGTCGACATCACAGACGACGACCAGATCGTCGCGGTCTGCCGGCGTGGTCGCGACCTGCTCAGGGTCGCGTTGCTCGAACTGCCGATGCCGGACCCGCGACCGGTGGGCGCCGAGTGGGTTGACGCATACCGCCACTGGGCGCGGCCCCGCTGATCCAGGCGACCCATCGAGGCGCGGCACCCGGACTTCGGATCAGGCAGTCTCGCTCAACGTCAGCCACTCAGCCGCACCTCGATCGGGATCCGAATAGGTATGGCATCCCCGCGTTTGAATCCTGTCGGGCGCGCCATAACCACCTGGCGCGCTCATAGGGGTCGGCGGCGCCGGGCGCCGGCTACTCGAACCGCGTGGCCTGGGTCCCGTTGAGGCCGTCCACCAGCGGCATGGCCAGCGCCACGATCCCGAGCGCCCCGGCGACCGCGATGGTCAGCAGCCCGACGATCGAGAGGTCGGGCAGCGGCACGACGGTGTTGGAGAATGCCCGGAACAGGAGCTGGGCGACCCCGATCCCGAGCAGGGCCGAGAGTTCCGCGACCGCGACCAGCGGGGCGGCCGCCTCGAGGGCTGACGGGCAACGGGTCTTCGGCGTCGACCAGAGGGGTCGCAAGATCGAGGCCGCGATGCGGCCGCCCGCGGTTGTAGTGCTCGGCAGACGTCCGGAGCGTCAGATCGAGGTGTCGCCGCCCCAGGATGAGCGTCCAGTCGAGAGACTCCGCCCTGATCGTCTCGATCAGGCGCTCGGCGTGGGCATTGGCGTTCGGGGCCTGGATCGGGGTCAGGATCACCCGCGCCCCCTCCGAGCGGACAACTGCGTCGAAGGACCGGCTGAACTTCGTGTCCCGGTCGTGGATAAGGAATCGTAAGGGGCTGGCACGATCGTCCAGGTCCAGAGCGAGGTTGCGGGCCTGCTGGGTCACCCAGGCCGAGTCTGGGTGGGCGGTGGCCCCGCTCAGGTGGATCCGCCGGCTGCCGAGCTCGATGAACACGAGGACATAGAGCGTCCGCAGCCATGCCGTCTCGACGGTGAAGAAGTCGCGCGCGATGATGCCATTCGTTTGCGCCCGGAGGAACTCGGTCCAGGTCGGCCCGGTCCGACGCGGGGCGGGACCCGCTCGCGCAGTCCGGAGTAGGGTCCGGATCGTCGTCGCGCCCACACGGATCCCGAGCTTGCGCAGCTCGCCTCACAATTTCAACCCGCCCACTCGGCGGTCTTGGCGGTCAGACTCCCTACGAGAGACTGCGGTTGAAGACAGGTAGCCCGGTGTGACCGGCCTTCGTCAGTTGCACACTTCCTTGCTAGTCAATAACCGAACGTCCCGCGGG
>JBBRRZ010000045.1:0-5727 GCA_038245845.1 Candidatus Limnocylindrales bacterium | reverse complement strand
GCGCGCGATCATGGAGGAGGTCCTCCTCCCGGTGATGTTCGACGTGCCCAGCGAGACCGACATCGCCCGGGTCGTCGTGACCCGCGAGGTCGTCCTCGACAACGTCAACCCGACGATCGTGCGCCGGGAGACCCCGGCCCGGCCCAAGCGCGCCCAGCGCAAGGAGAGCGCCTGACGCTGGGCGCCAGCACGGCATACCCGCGTATGCCGTGCCGGCCTCACCCCAGCGGCCCGACGAACTTCTCGGGCCGGGTGAGCGCGACCGGCGCCCGGTCGCGTGCTGCGGCCAGCAGCCGGCGCACGAGCGGCCGCACCGTCTCGATGTCGAAGCGGGCCGCGACCGCCGGGTCGCGCCCGGGGTCGGCCTGGTCCACGAAGGTGACCTCGACACCCTCGAGCACCTCGGTGGGACCCATGACGAAGATCGTGCCGGGCAGGTAGACGACCTCGCGCTCCTCGGGGTGCGCCGAGAACGGCCGGACGTCCGCGCCGGCGTCGCCGGTGACGGCCAGCAGGCGGGTCAGCTCCAGGTTGCGGGTGGCCACGAGCGGGTCGACGGACGTCGGGACGAGCCAAGAGCTGACGACCGTCTGCCCCGCGTACGGACGGGGGGTGGTGGCCTCCATCCCGCGCAGGGACAGGCCGACGTGCTTCGGGGCCTCGCCGAGGCCGCGGAGCATCCGCTCGGCGCGGCCGTCGTCGTCGGGGGGTGCGGAGCTCATCCGAGGTCGCCTCCGAAGTAGGGGTTGGGTTCGCGGGCCAGGGCCCCGGGCGGCGTCGCGTCGATGAGGGCGGCGGCGACCTGCGACCAGAGCGCCGCGGCGTCTGCGGCTAGGCCGCCGGCGGCGACCTCGACCCAGAGGCTCACCTGGGTCCCGCCGATGGAGCGACGACCCAAGGGCCGCAGGGTCGTCCCGGGCAGCAGGACGACCGGATCGTCGTCCGGATGGACGGAGACCTCCCGGGCGTCACGGCCCGAGACACCCTGGACCGCGAGGAGGCGCTGGCCGACCATGGCGAGGTCGCCGCGCCGGGCGCGGGGCTGGGCCAGGGCGAGCAGCGGGCGGCGCGTCGTGGCGTTGAGCCCCCGGAGCACCACATCCTGGGCCGGCACCGGGAGGTCATGACGAAGGCCGCGATACGACAGGCCTGGAGCTCTGGCGCACGACTCCAGACGCTGCCGGATCTGCTCACCGGAGGAGGGGTCGGCGCCCAGCGCGTCGAGCGCCGCGAGGGTGGACACCCGGGCGAGGAAGGCGGCGTCGTCAGCCTGGGCTGAGCGGCGGATCCGGTCCTCCATTGCGGCCCGCTCCGCGGGGGCCATCGCGTCCAGGCGCTCCTGCAGCCGCCGCTCGCTGTCGGCGGTCTTGCCGAAGGCCGGCACGTCGCGCGACTTGACATAGCTGAGGCCGGGCTCCTCGCCGGAAGCGGTCACCTCGGCACCTCCTCCAGGACGTAGTACCGGTAGCCTCCGGCATCCCGGACCTCGGTGACGTGGAATGAGGTGACCCGCGGGTAGAGGACCTCGCCCTCGGTACCGAACCTCGACAGCTGCTCGATGGCCCGACCGGTCTCGCCCCGGACCTCGATGAAGGCGTTCCCGTTGTCGCGGAACCCGTGCGCGACCACCTCGCTCGCCGACGTGCTGGTGAAGGCGGGGTCGCTGACCGTGTTGCCGACGCGGTAGTCCTGGAGCAGGAAGCCGGGCAGGTCGGCGCCGCGGTAGGTCGTGCCGGCCCGGGTCGGGAGCTGGCTCAGGCCCTCGTCGGTGGCGGCGATCCGCTCCTGCGCGGCGGCGAGGTCGCCGGGGCTGACGCTGCCCGGGGATCGTGCCGCGGCGTTCATCGTCGTGAAACCCTCGTCGGTCGTGTAGTCGTAGATGCCCAGGGCACCGCTGGCGGACAGGTCCGGGTACCGGTCGTGGACCGCGTCGGCCCACTCGGGCGTGCCCTTGGCGAAGGGGATGTCCGAGAGATCGGGAAGCGGACCCCCCACTCCCAGGGTGTCGAGTGCCCGTCCGGCGCCGGCGACGTCGTCGAGACGCGATGCGGCGCCGAGGAGGTCCTCGGCGCCTTCGGCTCCTCTGACCGCTCCGACGGCGCCTCTCTCGGTGGCGGATGCGGCGGTGCCGCCGCCGAGGGTGGCGACAGCGATGACGATGTCGGGGATGAGGTGGCCGATGGCCTTGGCGGGGTCGTCGGTCCAGGTGTCCCAGTCGAGGATGCCCTTGCCGACGGCCTTGGCGACGTCGCCGGGGTGGTCTCTGATCGCGGTGAACAGCGCTTCGGCGTCCTCGACCTTCAGCCGGTACTTCATCGCGAGCTCGTCGGCGCTCAGCTCTCCGGTGGCGAGCTTGGCGAGGTCGCCGATGACCTCGTTGAGCATGGTCATGGGCAGCATGGCGAGCTTGCCGAGGTCGACGACGGCCTCGAAGACCCCGACGAAGACGTCGCCGACGAAGGCGAGGCCGGTCTCGAGCCAGTTGCGGTGCCCGGGGGCTCCGGCGCAGGCGGCGCGGACCTCGTCGGCGGCGGTGTGCGCGTGGGTCTCGAGCTCGGTCTTGGCGGTGGTCCACGCCTGGACGGCGCCGGCCCGGACGGCCTCGCCGGGGTCGGAGAACGGGAGGATCGTCAGGGTGTAGACCCCGCCGTGGGCCTCGAAGTCCGCCTTCTCGCGCCGGCCGCGGGCGATGTCGACGTCGTATGCCGTGCGGGCGGTTGCGGTGAGGGCGTCACCGCGCGCGTACTCGGTGCGTGCCCACGTGGCGGTGGACTGGGCGGCCTCGAGGTGGCCGGCGTACATCTCCAGCGCTCCGGCCGCCTTGACGAAGCCGTTGCCGGAGTCGCGCCACCGGCCGGGTTCGAGGGTGAACTGCTCGCGGAAGAGGTCGGCGGCCCGGCTGAGCCAGCCGTCGGTCGAGACCTTGTCCAGCCCGGTGGCGACGCTGCCGAAGGCCGTGCTGCGGGTGCGCATCCCGGTGGCCTTGGTCCGGATCTCGCCGGGGTCTCCGGGCAGGTCGAAGGACGGCACCTCAGGCGCCGTGGATCTTCAGGGCCCCGAGCTCGGACGTAAGGGCCTCCAGGGGCTTGGCCGCCTCCTGCTCGTACTCGAGGTAGTTCATGACGATCTTGCCGAGCCGGCCGCCGGACTCCTGGACGTCCTCGAGCATGTTCTTGGTCCCGCGTTCCCAGCGGTCCTGGAACTCGTCGAGCGCGCTCCACAGCGTGCCGTTGGCGACGGCGGACTCCGACGGGATGAGGTCGCTGACGTCCTTGTCCTTGAACAGCTGCGACGTCTCGGCGATGTTCTTCGCCGCCGTCGCGAGGGCCTGCAGGTCGACCTCGAAGTCGTGTCTGCCCATCCGCGCTTCCCCCTCCGCCCGCAGGACCCGTCCCGGAAGCCTAAGGGGTGGCCTGGCATCGCGCCCAAACGGGACCGGCGGGGGCAGGCGGGTCAGCTCCAGGATCGCGGGGGCGTCGACTGGAGGTCGCGGCGAGCCAGACCCCTGCTCAGCTGCACCATGGCCGCGCCTGGACTGGGACACGTGGTCCGACGCCCACGACAGATCGCGTCAGCTCAGTCGGTGCCTTCAGCAATGAGCGCCGCCAGTTGGCACGCAGGGTCCCATCCATGGGGCCGCGGGTGGAGCGGCTCGCGGTGTGAACTGCTCGCGGAAGAGGTCGGCGGCCCGGCTGAGCCAGCCGTCGGTCGAGACCTTGTCCAGCCCGGTGGCGACGCTGCCGAAGGCCGTGCCGCGGGTGCGCATCCCGGTGGCCTTGGTCCGGATCTCGCCGGGGTCTCCGGGCAGGTCGAAGGACGGCACCTCAGGCGCCGTGGATCTTCGTGGCCGCCGTCGCGAGTGTCTGGAGGTCGACCTCGACGTCGTGTCTGCCCATCAGCACCTTCCCCTCGCGCCCGCAGGATCCGTCCCGGAAGCCTAAGGGGTGGTCTAGCATCGGGCCCAGATCGGACCGGCAAAGGGGCAGGCGCATGGGCGACGTGACGACCGAGCTGGAGCTCGGCGCTCAGACGCGGGCGCGTGCCGAGATCGCAGGCGACGTGCCCGCCGTGGAGAAGCTGCTCAAGGACACTGCAATGGCCGTCCAGGCCGAGGCGCCGGGGTTCACCGGCAGTGCCGCGGCCCACTTCTACGACGCGCTCGGCGCGTGGCTCAAGGCCGGGGCGACGATCCCGGTGGCGCTGGCCGCCTACGCGGCGAAGCTGGGCCAGACCGACGCCGCCGTCGCCGCCTCGCAGGCGCGCTCCGCCGAGGCATACCGGCGGGCCCACAGCCGTCTGGGTCCCCGGTGAGCGGCACCCGGACCCTCGTCTACAAGCAGGCCACGGTCGAGGCGATCGTGAAGGACCTCGACACCCTGCGGACGAGCCTCAAGACCACCTTGGAGTCGACCTTCACCAACGTCGACGGGCAGCTCACCGGCTGGAACGCGGAGACCCTGTCACGGCAGGCCGAGCGCACGTACCAGCAGCAGCTGCGAGCCAGCCTGGACGACGCGCTGGCCGCGCTCGAGAGACTAGGCGCCGCCCTGACGTCGGCGGCCGAGCTCGCGGACACCGCCGAGACCCGCAACGTCGCGCTGCTGTCCTGAGGTCGTCCTTGCCGGAAAAGATACGCCGAAGACGCCGCCGGGCGCCCAAGGTTGACGGGCGCGCGAGGCCCGTCGTAGCCTCGTATGAAACGAAACCGTTTCGTTCCATCCCGGTCCAGCAGAACGGCATACCGATGAGCATCGCCGAGACGACGCCGGCCAGTCGTCCCCGGATCGACGGGGACCGCGAGGCGGAGATCTATGACGCCGTGATCGGCCTACTCGTCGACGTCGGCTACGACAAGCTCACCTTCGACGCCGTCGCCGCGCAGGTGCGGGCGAGCAAGGCGACCCTCTACCGCAAGTGGGCATCCAAGAGCGCGCTCGTCATCGACGCCGTGGTCAGCCACCTGTGTCAGCCTCAGGGCACGCTGCCAGACACCGGAAGCCTTCGCGGCGACCTCCTTGCGGGTGCCTGCGAGGAGGGCGGCCTCACCTCCGAACTGCCCGCACTCATCGGCGCACTTGTGCCTGCCGTGCACCGCGACGCCGACCTGCGCGACGCGTTCCGGGCCAGGTTCCTCCACCCGAGCCTCGAGCGTGGCGAGGCGATCTTCCGGCGCGCCCAGTCCCGCGGCGAGATCGGGCCGGGTGTCGACCTCGTGCGGCTCGCGACGATCCTCCCTGCCATGTGCATCCACGAGACCGTCGTGTTCGGACGCGACGTCGGTCGACCCGCGGTCCTGTCGATCATCGACGACGTCGTCCTGCCTGCCTGTCAGGCCACCCTCCGCTAGCCGGCCAGCACCGTCGCTGAGCCGAACACCCTTTCTCTCCAATCCTTGTCGCGTCACGGCGATCAGCCATGCCCACCCGAAAGGCCTTGCCCATGTCCACCGTCGCTGACCTCACGGTCAACCCGCCACCCGTCGACGGCGCCGCACCCGCGCGTCGTCACGGGCTCGGCCTCGCGCTCGCCGTCATCGGCAGCGCCCAGCTCATGATCGTGCTCGATGGCACCATCGTGAACATCGCGCTCCCGCACCTCCAGCGCGACCTCGGCTTCAGCAACGCGAACCTCGCGTGGGTCGTCAACGCCTACGCGCTCTCGCTCGGCAGCCTCCTGCTCCTCGGCGGCCGGCTCGGCGACCTGCTCGGCCGGCGCCGGATGTTCCTC
>JBBRRZ010000044.1:0-5733 GCA_038245845.1 Candidatus Limnocylindrales bacterium | reverse complement strand
CCCCGGCGGCCTGCGGCCCGAGAGCGTCGCCGCGCACGGCGCCGACCCCATCGGCGCCGGCCGGGCCTGCGTCGGCTACCTCACCATGCCGCTGCCGGGCGGCGCGATCGCCCACGTCCACGTCAACTGGCTGAGCCCGACGAAGATCCGCCAGATGGTCATCGGCGGCAGCAGGCGCACCCTGGTCTGGGACGACCTCAACCCCCAGCAGCGGCTCAGCGTCTACGACCGGGGCGTCGACCTCGACACGACCTCGCGCACCGACGACCTCGCGCAGCGCCAGGCCGCCGGGATCTCCTACCGGCTCGGTGACATGTATGCCCCGTCACTGCCCGAGGGCGAGGCGCTCGCGACGATGGTCGCCGAGCTCGCCTCCGCCATCGGCGCCGGCCGAGCCCCCCTGACCGACGGCGCGAGCGGCCTGCGCGTGCTCGGCGTCCTCGAGGCGGCGAGCCGCAGCCTCGTCGACGGCGGCCGTATGGTCCCGATCGAGCCGGTCTCCGACCTCGTGGAGGTGGTGGCGTGAGCACGCTCAGCGGGGCACACGTCCTCGTCACCGGTGGAGCCGGCACCATCGGCTCCACCATCGTCGACCAGCTCCTCGATGCCGGCGTCGCACACGTCGACATCCTCGACAACCTCGTCCGCGGCCGCCGCGAGAACCTCGAGCGGGCGCTCCCAACGGGCAGGGTGACCCTCGTCGAGGGGGACCTGCGCGACCGCGACCTCGTCAACGACCTCACGCGCGGCGCCGACGTCGTCTTCCACCAGGCCGCGATCCGGATCACCCAGTGCGCCGAGGAGCCGCGCCTCGCCCTCGAGGTGCTCGTCGACGGGACCTTCAACGTCATCGAGGCCGCGGCCGCGCACCAGGTCGACAAGCTCGTCCTCGCGTCGTCGGCGTCGGTCTACGGCCTGGCCGAGCAGTTCCCGACGGGCGAGCGGCATCACCACCACAACAACGACACGTTCTACGGCGCGGCCAAGTCCTTCAACGAGGGGATGGTCCGCAGCTTCCGCGCCATGTCCGGTCTCGACTACGTCGCGCTGCGCTACTTCAACGTCTACGGACCTCGGATGGATGTGCACGGCCTCTACACCGAGGTGCTCGTGCGGTGGATGGAGCGGATCGCCGACGGCCAGCCGCCGCTGATCTTCGGTGACGGAGCCCAGACCATGGACTTCGTCTACACCGTCGACATCGCCCGCTCCAACATCCTCGCCGCGACGTCCGACGTCCGGGAGGGTGTCTACAACATCGCCAGCGGCACCGAGACCTCGCTGCTCGGCCTCGCCGAGGCGCTGCTGCGGGCGATGGACTCCGACCTCGGCGTCGAGCACGGCCCCGACCGCGCGGTCAACGGGGTCACCCGCCGGCTCGCCGACGTCGAGTCGGCGCGGCGCGACCTCGGCTGGGCCGCGACGACCGGGCTCGAGGACGGTCTGCGCGAGCTCGTTGAGTGGTGGCGTCCGCAGCGTGAGGCCGTCGCCGCGGGGCGGTCGGCGGTCACCTCATGACGCGGGTCAACGTCATGCAGCCCTGGCTGGGGCAGGAGGAGATCGACGCCGTCACCGAGGTCATCCGCTCGGGTTGGGTCGCGCAGGGACCGCGGGTCGCCGAGTTCGAGGCCGCCTTCGCGGCCCGCATGGAGGTGCCGCACGCGGTCGCCGTCTCGAGCTGCACGACGGGCCTGCACCTCGCCCTGCTCGTCAGCGGCGTCAGCGCCGGCGACGAGGTCGTCGTCCCTTCGTTCTCCTTCATCGCGACCGCCAACGCGGTCACCTATCTCGGGGCGCGCCCGGTCTTCGCCGACGTCGACCACGAGAGCGGCAACCTCACCGCCGACACCGTCAAGACCGCGCTGACGCCGGCCACCCGCGCCGTCGTCGCCGTGGACCAGGGCGGCGTGCCCGTCGACATCGCCGCGATCCGTGAGCTGTGCGACCCGCTTGGCATCGTCGTCGTCGAGGACGCGGCCTGCGGCGCGGGGTCGACCTACCGCGGCCGCCCCGTCGGCGCGGGCGCGGAGATCACGGCGTGGTCCTTCCACCCCCGCAAGATCGTCACCACCGGTGAGGGAGGCATGGTCACGACGACACGCGCGGACTGGGCCGCCCGCGTCCGCACGCTGCGCGAGCACGCGATGACCGTCAGCGCGGCGGACCGGCACCGCAGCGTCCTCCCGCCCGCCGAGGAGTACTCGGAGATCGGGTTCAACTACCGGATGACCGACCTGCAGGCCGCGGTGGGCATCGTCCAGCTCGGCCGCCTCGATACCGTCGTGGAGCGGCGCCGCGCCCTCGCGAGCCGCTACCGGGAGGCGTTCGACGGCATCCGCGGCCTGCGTTGCGTGCAGGACCCGGCGCACGGCACCTCCAACAACCAGTCCTTCTGGGTCGAGGTCGGGCAGGCCTTCCCGCTGACGCGGGACGAGCTCCTCGCCCGCCTCGCGCAGGCCGACATCTCGGCTCGGCGCGGCATCATGGCCGCCCACCGGCAGCCCGCGTATGCCGGGCACGGTCACCAACCGCTGCCCGTCACCGAGCGCCTCACCGACACCACCCTCATCCTGCCCCTGTTCCACCAGATGACCGACGAGGAGCAGGCCCGGGTGGTGGCCGCGGTGCGCGACGCGGCCCGGGCCCCGGCGTGAAGGTCCTCGTCTACCCGCATGACATGGGCATGGGCGGAAGCCAGCTCAACGCCATCGAGCTCGCCGCAGCGGTCCGTGACCTCGGCCACGAGGTCACGGTCTACGGCCGGCCCGGCGTGCTCCTGTCGCGGGTCGACGAGCTCGGCCTGGCCTTCGTCGAGAGCCCGGCACCGCGCCGTAGGCCGAGCCCGCCTGTGGTCCGGCACCTGCGGCGCCTCCTCGCCGACGGCGGCTACGACGTCGTGCACGGCTACGAGTGGCCCCCGACGCTCGAGGCCCGGCTGGCCTGCCTCGGAGCGGACGCGGTCTGCGTCGGCACGGTGATGTCGATGGCCGTCGCGCCGTTCATCCCGCACTCCGTGCCGCTCGTGGTCGGGACGGCGCAGATCGCCGACGTGGAGCGCAGCACGGGACGGACGTGGGTCAGCGTCATCGAGCCCCCGGCCGACACCGGGCACAACCGGCCCGACGCCACCGCGGGTGAGGCTGGCCGGCTTCGGCTCGGCGTGCCACCCGGCCGGCAGGTGGTCTGCGTCTCCCGGCTGGCCCAGGAGCTCAAGCTGGAGGGGTTGCTCACGGCCGTCCGGGTCGTGCCGACGCTCGGCGACGACGTCGTCCTCACCGTGGTCGGTGACGGCCCCGCCCGCGACGCGGTCCACCAGGCCGCCGCCGCCGCCAACGACGCGGCCGGACGCCGTGCCGTCGTGCTGACCGGCGAGCTCTCGGACCCTCGCCCCGCTTACGCGATGGCCGACATCGTCCTGGGCATGGGCGGGTCCGCGCTGCGCGCCATGGCTTTCGCGAAACCCGTTGTCGTGCAAGGAGAGTCGGGCTTCTGGTCGACCTTGACGCCAGACAGCTTGCCGGGCTTTCGCTGGACAGGCTGGTACGGCGTGGGAGCCGGCGCCTCGACCGGGGCGGACCGGCTGCGGGCCGAGCTCGCTCCGCTGCTCGCCGACTCCGACCGCCGTGCCGCACTCGGCGACTTCTCTCGCGAGACGGTGGTCGGCTCGTTCTCCCTCACCTCGGCGGCGCGCCGCCAGGTCGAGATCTACGAGGCCGCGATCCGCGAGAGGGCCGGCCACCGGCTGCAGGTCGGCGACGGCCGGGCGCTGTCCGGGTTCCTGCTCTACAAGGTCGCCCGGATCCTGGCCCGCCGACGCGGCCGGGGCGCTGCCGACGACTTCAACGCCCGGCCCGTCGCGGCCGGGTCGGCCGAGCAGCCCACGGCCTTCGACGCGCCGCCCGCGGCACCTGCCGCCGCGCCCAGCGGCCGGGGAGGCGTCGTGAGCGACCGGACGCCGCTCGTCGTCTACGTCGCGGGGATGCCGTGGGAGGGTGCTGAGGGCACCGACCGACGCCTTGTCACGGCCCTGTCCGCCCACGTCCGCGTGCTGTGGGTCGACCCGCCGGCCTCGGTCCTGCGCCGGGCGCCCGACGGCCGCCGGAGACTGACGTCGCTGCGGAACGCCGTGACCGACCAGGTCGCTCCACAGGTCGAACGGCTCCAGGTCGTCGGACCGCCCCTCGTCACGCGGGCCCCTGTCCGCTCCGTCGTCAACGCCCTGCTGGCCCGAGCGGTCCGTTCGGCCGTGGACGAGCGCGGCGGCGCCAAGGCCGTCGTCATCGCCAACCCCCTCGCGGAGCTGCGGAGGCAGGGAGGCGTCACCGGCGTCTACTACGTCACCGACGACTGGCCGGCCGGAGCCGGGCTCATGGGGCTGTCCCGGCGGGTCATCGAGCGCGCCGAACGACGCAGCTGCGCGGCCGCCGACGTGGTCGCCACGGTGTCGCCGTCGCTGGCCGACCGGCTCTCCCGCGCCCATGGCATACCGGTGTCGGTGCTGGCCAACGGGTGTGCCGTCGCCCCCGCGGCCGACGCAGTGACCCAGGCCGTTCTCGGGCTCCCGGCCCCCGTCGTCGGTCTCGTCGGGCAGGTCAACGAGCGCCTCGACCTCGACCTGCTGCACGCCGTCGTCGACCGCGGGCTGAGCCTGGCACTCGTCGGCCCCCGCCGCGAGCGTTCGGCATCGTTCGCCGAGGCGCTCGACCTGCTCCTCGCCCGCCCCCACGTACGGTGGTTCGGCCAGCGTCCCGTGGGTGAGCTGCCCGGGTTCCTCGCCGCCTTCCGGGTCGGCGTGACCCCCTATGTGGACTCCGAGTTCAACAGGGCGAGCTTCCCCCTCAAGACGCTGGACTACCTCGCGGCCGGCCTGCCCTGCGTGGCCACGCCCAGCCCTGCGCTCGACTGGCTCGACACCGACCTCGTGCGCTCCGCCCGCGACCCCCAGGACTTCGCTGACGAGGTCGAGCGGCTGGCGCGAGCCGGCGTCGACCCTGACCTGGTGCGACGACGGGTCGAGCTGGCCGGACGGCATACCTGGGCCGCCCGAGCGGATCAGCTGCTCGCCGCGGTCGGCATCCACGCCGCGGAGAGCCCCGCGGGCAGCGCCCCGACAGCCACCGCGGCCCACACCGCGACCTGACCGACACCGAAGCATAGGAACCTCATGAACGCACCCATCCCCCTGGTCGACCTGCGCGCTCAGCAGGCCGAGATCGCCGCCGAGCTTGCCCCCGACCTGGAGCGCGTCTTCGCGACGACCGCCTTCGTCGGGGGCCCCGACGTCAGCGCCTTCGAGGCCGACTACGCCGACTTCGTGGGCGTGCGGCACTGCGTCGGCGTCGCGAACGGCACGGACGGGATCGAGCTTGCACTGCGGGCGGTCGGCGTCGGGCCTGGCGACGAGGTCATCCTCCCGGCGAACACCTTCATCGCCACCGCAGAGGCCGTCGCCCGCGCTGGCGCCATGCCGGTGCTGGTCGACGTCGACCCCGACGTCCTGCTCATGGACCCGGCGCTCGTCGCGGCGGCAGTGACCCTGCGGACCAAGGCCATTCTGCCCGTGCACCTCTTCGGACAGGTCGCTCCTGTCGAGGAGCTCGAGCGCGTCCTCGCCGGCTCCGGCGTCGTCATCGTCGAGGACGCCGCCCAGTCCCAGGGGGCCACCCGTCACGGCGCGGTGTCGGGCTCCATCGGCCGGCTCGCGAGCACGAGCTTCTACCCCGGCAAGAACCT
>JBBRRZ010000043.1:0-6496 GCA_038245845.1 Candidatus Limnocylindrales bacterium | reverse complement strand
GACCCCGACCGACGCACCGACGCAGCAGCCCGAGGTCACGCCCACCCCGACGGACCAGCCGACGACGACCCCGACCGACGCACCGACGCAGCAGCCCGAGGTCACGCCCACCCCGACGGACCAGCCGACGACGACCCCGACCGACGCACCGACGCAGCAGCCCGAGGTCACGCCCACCCCGACGGCGACCCCGACCGGCGGCGTCGAAGGCGCGACCAGCATGCCGAAGTCCACGCCAATCGGCGGCGTCAAGGGTGCGACCGGCGCCCCTGAGCTGACACCGCCGTCGACCGACACCATCGGCTCGGCCACCCCCTCGAAGACCGGCAGCAGCTGGCAGCTTCTGCTCCTGGGCATGGCCGGGATCCTGGCCACGCTCCTCCTCATGACCCCCGTCGCCTCGCGGAGGCGCAGCTGATCGAACGCACCGGGACCGGAGCCTCCAGGGGCTTCCGGTCCCGCTTGCTTCGGAACGCAGCGCGGGACGCAGGACGAGGACGGACATGATGGATCGCAGCATGCTCGGACTGGCCGGCAGGCTGGGCGTCGCCGCCCTCCTGGGGCTCGCGCTCCTGGCCCCGGCCGCCGCCCTCGCCGCCGACCCCACGGCCACCGGAGCGCCCTCCGACCAGCCGACCCCCGCTCCCACCGATCAGCCCACGGACCAGCCTACGGCCGCTCCCACTGATCAGCCCACGAACCAGCCCAGCGACGGCGGCATCGCCGTGGACCCCACCTTCATCACCGCGACCCCGACGCCGACCGCGACGCCCGCCGGCTCCGTCCTCGGCGCCACGGGTCATCCGCACATCACCCTCCCCCCGACGGACATCGTCCCGACGGGTCACCCAGCCGGCACCGATGCGCGGGGCTTCGTGCTCCTGTTGCTCGCGCTGGCCACCATCTGCCTGGTCTCCGCACGAATGCCTGACGTGCGGCGCCGGTAAGCCGTCGCTGTCCCCGAGAAGCGACGCCGGCCGGGGCGCGGAGATCCGTGCCCCGGCCGGTTCATGTCCGGCTCAGATCTCCAGCTGATCGCCGGGCCACACGAACGACGCCGGCGCCTCGCACGCGGAGCCGACCGATGCGATCGCCGCGGCGAGATCGATCGTTCCCGGGACGTGGGTCAGCAGGATCCGCGCGACGCCACCGGCGGCGGCCACCCTCCCCACGGCCGGCCCGTCCAGGTGGAGGACGCCGGGCGGGACCGGCCCTGCCCCGAAGGCGATCTCCGCGAGGAGCGTGTCGCCGGGATGAATCAACGGCAGCAGGTCCTCCGCGCGGCCGCAGTCGCCGCTGTAGACGAGACCCGGTCCGTCGTCCGGGGCGACGCGGAACGCGTAGCTCTCGTCGGTGTGCGCGACGAGCCTTGATTCGAGGGTGAGAGAGCCGATCCGCCGCGTGCCCTCGCTCAGCCTCTCCGTGTCGAGTGCCTCGGCGCTGAACCCCACCTCGGCGTGGAGCGCGTCCAGGCGCGCCGCGAGGTCACGCGGCCCGAGGACGCGCGTGCGACGGGGCGGCTGGAACTCGTAGCGCAGGTAGTGGCGCAAGGGGATCAGGTCGATGAAGTGGTCCGGATGGAGGTGGCTGATCACGGTGGCGTCGAGGTCCACCGGGTCGACGTGCCGGAACAGTCGCGTGAACGACCCGTGCCCCAAATCGAGGAGCACGATGGCGTCCCCGTCCGTCACGAGATAGGCGGCGCCGGACGCGTCGGCACGGTCCGTGTAGGCAGGTCCCGCGCCGACGACCGTCAGGCGCACGTGGCAGTCTCGATCCGCATGGTGCGCGGAGGGTACCGCGCCGCGGCATCGCTCGTCCTCGTCGGGGCGCCCGTCCCGGGCCGGGAGCGGTCGGCGGATCGGAGCCGGGTCAGGGCGCGCGCGACTTCTCCGGGTTGGGCGGCGGTGTGTGGGCCGGCTTCGGCGTCACGTCAGGATTGGGGGTGTGGCCCGGCTTCGGCGTCACGTCCGGCCTGGGGGTCACGTCCGGCCTGGGGGTCACGTCCGGCCTGGGGGTCACGTCCGGCCTGGGGGTCACGTCCGGCTTCGGCGTATGCGTCGGATCCGGCGTCGGCTGGCCCGTCCCGTTCCCGCCGGTGCCGTTGCCGTCGGCTCCACCGATCCCGTTGTTCGCGTTGGTGACGGTCAGCCGGTCGATCGCCTTGTTGCTGCTGTCGAGCGCCTGCGTCAGCCCGTTGACGGCCGCCTGCGGCGCATCCGCGATGAGCCCGAGCAGGACGGCCCGGTGGAACTCCACCGCCTGGAGCGCACGCTCGGTCCCGCTGCCGGTCGTTGCCTGGAGCACGGTGAGCGTGTCGCCGAAGGCGGTCAGCGCTGCGGTGAGGGCGCCCTCGTCGCCGCGGGCCTCGGCGTCGGAGGCCTCGGCGAGGCGTGTCTGCGCTTGCGCGATCTCTGCCTGAAGCCGCGCCGAGGGGTCCGTCGGCAGCGTGAGGTCCTCGATCGCGATTCGGGTGGCGTACAGCGGGCCGCCGGCGCGCGAGGCCGCGAAGGACGACGAGCCGATAAGGAGCCCGGCGAGCATCGCCGCCGCCGCCGCGAGCCCGATCCGCCGCATACTCCAGCCCGCGAAGATCCGTCCGCGGCGGGCACGCGTCCTCGCCTGGGCGTCGAGGCGCGTGCGCCACGCCTGCTCCATGAGGGCCGCGCGGGCACGTCGCGCCTGGGCGGGGCTGGGATCCAGCCGCACCCGCACGTAGCGCGCCAAGGTCCGCTCGAGCTCCTCGCCCGCCAGCGGCTCCAATGCCTGCATCGTTCCACCCATGTCGCTCATCGGTCCGTCCCCGACACCCTGGGCAGGCTGTCGGCCTCGGGTTCGATCCCGAGATCCCTGCGCAATGCCGCGATGGCCCGGAACTGGAGGCCCCGGATGGTGCCCGCCTGCCGTCCCATCGCCACCGCCGCTTCCTTCGCGGAGAGACCTGCGAAGAACCGCAGCTCGATGGCCTCGCGCTGCTCCGGGGTCAACCGGCGCATCGCACCCGCAACGCTGTCCATCTCCTGGCGGATCGTCGCCAGCTCGTCCGGTCCCTCGCCCTCGTCGTGTCGCTCGGCGATGACGTCGAGCGTCGCGTGCTCGCGACGGGTCCGGACATGATCGATCACCACGTTCCTGGCCAGCCGGAAGAGCCAGCCTCCGAAGGGGACGCCGCGCGACTCGTATCGCGGCAGCGCCTCCAGGGCCTTGACAAAGACGAGCTGCGCCAGGTCCTCCGCGTCGCTCGGACGGTTGACGCGGGCGGCGATGAACCGGTAGACCGGGGCGTGGTAGTGGTCGAAGAGGGCGCCGAATGCCTCCGGATCGCCCCCCCGGGCCGCCGCCACGAGCCGCTCGATCGTCTCGTCGTCCAAGGTCATAACGATCCGTCGTTCCCCGCGTTAGGCCCGCGGCGCGCGGGAGGCCCGGCGCCGCGGATCCAGGTGCTCCGTCGGGGCGTGGTGACCACGCCGGTCAGGGCGCTCGATCCGGGGGTAGGGCCACCATCACACGGTCGCCCCCGCGCCGGAACGCGAGCGTCTCGAAACCGGCGCCCGCAGCCTGACGATACGCCTCCATGAGGCCGTAGGCGAACCATTCCGTGCGGTGCGCGTCCGACCCCACGACGACGTGCCGGCCGCCCAGCTCGCGGTACCGGGCGACGATCGCGGCCGACGGGTAGGTCTCGCGTGGCACCTGGCGGAGGCCCGAGGCGTTGACCTCCAGCGCGGTCCCGGTGTCGATCAGCGCGGCGAGGACGGGCTCGTAGAGCTCGGGGGCGGCCGCGAAGTCGGAGGGCAGGATGTGGGGCATGAGCCAGCGCTTGACGACGTCCATGTGGCCGATGGTGTCGAACAGGCCGGAGCGCGCCGCGCCGACCACCTCGTCGAAGTACGGGGCGACGATCTCGGCGAGCGACCGGCCGACCACGAGCGACGGCACGTTCGACGCCCGGTACGGGGATCCCTTGCCCATGTGGACGCTGCCGATCGTGTAGTCGTGCGGATGCCGCCGGAGCCATGCGCGGATCTCGTCCTCGGCCCGGCGCTCGTAGGTGATCTCCACCCCGAACCGGATCGCCAGCCCGCTCGGCGCCCAACGTTCCGCGGCCCCGCGGACGTCCCGTTCCCGGTCGGCGAACGACGCGTAGCCGTAGGCCGGGGCGGCCGGGTCGAAGTCGACGTGGTCGGTGATCGCGAGCTCCGCGAGCCCGTGCTCCAGGGCGAGGGCGCAGTAGGCGTCGAGCATCGCGTCGGCGTCCGGCGAGCGGACCGTGTGCATGTGCGCGTCGAGCGGCAGGTTCCGCGACTCGCCCAGGCCGGCGGCGATCCCGGCCAGGAAGATCTCGCGCTCGATCTCCGCCTTCACCCGGGTGTCGGCCCGGTCGATCGCCGGCAGGTGGGGGTGGCTCACCGCCGCCTCAGCCGGCGATCACGCCGAGCTCGCGCCCGACGCGGTCGAAGGCCGCCAGCGCCTGGTCGAGCAGGTCGTCCGTGTGCGCGGCGGTCACGATGGTCCGGATGCGCGCGCGGTCCAGCGCCACGGTCGGGAACACCACGGACGTCCCGAACACGCCCTCCTCGAACAGCCGGTTCGAGAAGCGGACCGTCGTCTCGGTGTCGCCGAGGATCACCGGGGTGATCGGCGTCTCCGAGCGGCCGGTGTCGAAGCCCAGGCGCACCAGCTCCGCCTTGAAGCGCCGGGTGTTCGCCCACAGGCGCTCGATCAGCTCCGGCTCCTCCACCATGATCCGGATCGCCTCGCGGCAGGCGGCGGCGACGGCGGGCGGGTGGCTCGTGGAGAACAGGAACGGTCGCGCGCGCTGGACGAGGATGTCGCGCAAATCCTGCGACCCCGCCACGTACCCGCCGAGGACGCCCACGGCCTTCGACAGCGTCCCCACCTGGATCGCCACGCGTCCCTCGAGCCCGAAGTGGCTCACCGAGCCGCGGCCGTCCTTGCCGAGCACGCCGCTCGCGTGCGCGTCATCGACCATCACGGCGGCCCCGTACGCCTCCGCCGCCTCGACGATCCCGGGCAGCGGCGCGATGTCGCCGTCCATCGAGAACACGCCGTCCGTGACCACGAGGATCAGGCGGTACGGGGCGCCCTGCCCGTCGCGGCCGGTCCGCACGGCCTCCGCGAGGACCTCGCGCAGTGACGCTGGGTCGGCGTGCCGGTACACCTTCCGCGGCGCCTTCGAGAGGCGCATGCCGTCGATGATCGAGGCGTGATTGAGCTCGTCGGAGACGATCAGGTCCGTCTCGCCGGTGACCGTGGGGATGACGCCCGTGTTGGCCGTGAAGCCCGACTGGAACGTCAGGACGGCTTCGGTGTGCTTGAAGTCGGCCAGCTCTGCCTCGAGCGATTCGTGGAGGGTCATCGTGCCGGCGATCGTCCGGACGGCACCCGAGCCCGCGCCGTAGCGCTCGACGGCCTCGATCGCCGCCCGCTTCATGCGCGGATGGTGGGACAGCCCGAGGTAGTCGTTGGACGAAAGGCTGATCACCCGCCGGTCGTCCACCGAGACGATGGGTCCCTGTGCGGACGTCATGATCCGGAGCGGCCGGTAGAGGTGACGCTCGCGAAGCGCGGCGAGCTCGTCGCCCAGGAACGCGAGCGGGTCGAGCCGGGATTCCGAGCCCATCGGGGGTGCCTCCTCCGCGCGTCAGCGCGTCAAGCAGTCCAGTCGAGGATGACCTTGCCGGAGTCGCCGGAGCGGGCGGTGGCGAACGCCGCCTCGAACTCGCGGAACCCGAATCGGTGGGTGATGACCGGCAGGATGTCCAGGCCGGACTGGAGCATCACCGTCATCTTGTACCAGGTCTCGTACATCTCCCGGCCGTAGATCCCCCGGACCGTGAGCAGCTTGAAGACGATCTCGTTGACGTCGATGCTGATCTCCTGGGTGGGGATGCCCAGGATGGCGATGGAGCCGCCGTGGGCCATGTTGTCCATCGCGCTGCGGATCGCCGCCGGGTTGCCGGACATCTCCAGGGCAACGTCGAAGCCCTCGACCATGCCGAGCTCGCGGGCAACGTCGGCGATGTCGCGTTCCCGCGGGTCGATGGCGACCGTCGCGCCCATCTGCTCGGCGAGCGCCCGGCGGACCGGGTTGGGCTCGGACACGACGACGAAGCGGGCGCCGGCGTGGCGGACGACCGCGGTGGCCATCAGGCCGATGGGCCCTGCGCCCGTGATCAGGACGTCCTCGCCGAGCACGGGGAAGGCCAGCGCGGTGTGGACGGCGTTGCCGAACGGGTCGAAGACCGCGGCCACGTCCTCGGGGATGCCCGGCCAGTGGTGCCAGATGTTGGTCATGGGGAGCGCAACCAGCTCGGCGAAGCAGCCGTCACGACCGACGCCGAGGCCGACGGTGCTCGCGCACAGGTGTCGCCGGCCGGCCATGCAGTGGCGGCAGCGGCCGCAGGTCACGTGGCCCTCGCCGCTGACGATCTCGCCCGGACGGAAGTCGACGACGTTCGCGCCCACCTCCACG
>JBBRRZ010000042.1:0-7400 GCA_038245845.1 Candidatus Limnocylindrales bacterium | reverse complement strand
GTCACCATCGCCTCGGGGAGCGCGGCAGGGGTCACGGTTGCCGGCGGCGTCTTGGGCATCGGCCGTGAGGCGGCCTGCATGGCCTCCACCAGCTCGCCGATCCGGGTAGCGGCCCGGACAATCCAGTCCCGATCGGCCGGCACGAGCGGGGCGTCCAGGGCGGCCCGCTCCAGCGACTCGCGAGCCTGGACCAGCAGGGCCAGCCCATCGTCTGCCGCATCGATATGCACCGGCTGCATGGCCGCGGACTCCCGTTCGCTATCCGGCATGTGTGGCACCCCCTGTTCTGTCATCGAGCCGTACCCCACAGCAGCCCGGGGGCCACGCTGGCCGGGCCCGATGATCACCGCCACCGCCCACGCGGACCCGGCAGACCTGGAGGACATGCAGCGGGACATCTACATCCTGCGCAACTAGGCCACCCGCCGCGCGTCTGACGCCCTCTCAGCCCGTCCACAACGCCCCGAGTGCCCCGACAGGCGCCCGGGGCGTCATCATGTCCACGCCCCCGGCTCCGCACCGGGCGCTCCGCTCCGCTCCGGCGGGATGGGACGCGCACCGGGCGACCGAGGGCCGTTTGGCCTCTCGTCAAACCCGTGACTGCCGCTAGCGTTGACAGGTCGACGGGAGGTTCGACTAGGAATGACCCTCAACTTCTGCGCCAAGTGTGGCGAACCGCGTGCCGCCGGAATGGGCTTCTGCGCCAAGTGCGGTCAGGCCTTCGCTGCGCCGCCAGCTCCGCCGTTTATCGCTGCGCCGCCAGCTCCACCCCTTCTCGTGACGCCGCCAGCCCGGCAGCATCTCGCCCAGACAGAGGGCAACCACTTTCTCCGCACGATCCTGCTCGGCATCGTCCTCGCCATTCTGGTGGTGCCGTTCGGCGGGGACGCGACGGTGCTGTCATTACTGATCATCGCGGCCCTCGTCGCGTTCGACCTGTGGCGGCAGCAGCGGCGGAAGGAGGCGGATGCTCGCGGTGAGGTTCGACGACCGGCGTGGCTTAGCGGTCGATCCGCCGCGTACCGGTTCGGCGTCGTTGTTCTCGGCTTCGTGGTCGTCACGATCATCCTGATCGTGGTGATGAAGTTGGTCGGTCGCCTGTAGACGCGATCGGGGCAATCCAGCCCGGCGTCGCACTCCCAACGTCCGCGCTGCCCCCCGGCTCCGCGCGCTCGCGTTCGATCCCGGCTCCGGCCGGCCAGCCCGGCGAGCGGCGACCGGGGGCGCTGCTAGTCCAGCGGGTCGAGCGTCACTCCGAGCCCAGCCCAGAACGGCGCCTCATCCACGACGGTCGTGCCGTACGCCTCGGCCTTCGCCCTCTTGCCCGTCCGTGGATCGTCTCGGCCGATGACGAGGACGTCGAGCTTCTTCGTCACCCGCGGCAGCGCCACGAGCCCATGCTGCTCCGCGAGCATCTCCTGCATCGTCCGTGTGATCTGCTCACCGTGGAAGGCGAACGCGCTCGGGCCCGTGAAGCACACGGACATCCTGACCGGCTGCGGCGGGGTCGTCGCCTCGGACGACGCGGCCACCCTGGTGACCCGCTCGTGTCGGACCCTCCCCCGCGGCGACGGCGTAGCACGCAGCGGAGCCGGCGGATCGCTCGGGCCGAACATCGTGTCGATCTCGGCCCATAGCTGGGCTGGTGTTCCCACGTGGAGCTGGACGCCGATCGCTCCCCGGTCGCCTTCGCCGCGGTCCCAACCGCCGATGAGGCTCGCCTGGCACGCCATGGCGAGACCGTGCGTCGCTAGTCGGTCAATGATCGGTCGGTACGCGCGTGCGTCCGCGCGGCTGAGATACCCGACGAGCAGCGCGTCGATCTCGACCTCCACCGCCTCGGGATCCTTGGGATTGTCAGGCTCGGGCCGCAGGCCGGCGAGGTGGTCCTGATTGCGGACCCCGGTCGGCCCACGGCCGCCGGCGATCCGCTCCAAAGCCTCCTGTCGGAACGACTCACCCACCACCTTCACGACGTCGGGCGAGCGGTCGAAGATCGCGGCGCGACCCTTCACGCGCCCGGCGATCGGCGCATCGGGCCGTGCGTTGCCTCTCAGGAGGCGTTGCAGGCGATCGAGCATCGGATGATGGCTCCCCTCGCGGCCCATCGTACCGAGTCTCGCGATGGCGCCGCCCGTCATGCGCGCGCTGGGGGGGGCCCGGCGACCGCGGATGTACCACCGTAACCTACTATTCGCCCCGGCCGACCTCCGCAAGGCGGGCGCGCCCCTCGACCTCGCCATCGCCATCGGCATCCTGCTCGGCTCGGAGCAGCTGCGTGCCGCTCCGGGGCGCGTGGCGCTGATCGGCGAGCGGGGACAAGGAGCCGCCCGTGTCTGGTTATGCAGATGTGGCAACCAGACCAGCCCCCACCCACGCCATCGACGCCCCCAGCCGATCCACAAGGGAGTGCATCATGGGCTCGTGCTGGTACCGCCTGGACCCGATAGCCTGACGCCGCGCGAGCGGACCGTGCTGCTGCTGATCGCCGATGGCATCGGGCTGCGTGAGATCGCGCACCGGCTCGGCGTCCAGCCCTGCACCGTGCGCCACCACCGGGACAGCGCCCGCGGCAAGCTGGGCGCCGCGACGACGACGCACGCCATCGTGCTCCTGATCATGGCGGACGCGAGGGCCGCCCTGGTCGTTACCGCGCCGTGACCCCGAGCCCGATGGGGCAGGCGACCCCCGTCCCGTCAGCACAATTATACCCGTTTGGGTTCTTCGCCAGGTATTGCTGGTGATATTCCTCGGCGAAGTAAAAGGTGTTCGGCGGGTCGGGCTGAGTTCGAACTTGCGCTGTCGAGTCCTCGGCAAAGTAGAAGGCCGGCGTCTCACCGATCTCCGTCGTGATCGCGCCGTAGCCCGCCTTCGCCAGCTCGGCTGCGTACAGGTCGCGCGAGGCCGTCGCCGTCGCCAGCTGCTCGGGGCCGTGCGCGTAGACCGCGGACCGGTACTGGGTGCCGCGGTCGTTGCCCTGGCGGTAGCCCTGGGTGGGGTCGTGCGACTCCCAGAAGGTCCGGAGCAGGCTCTCGCAGGACACGATCGCGGGGTCGAAGACGACCCGGACGACCTCCGCGTGGCCGGTCTGGCCGGTGCAGGTCTCGCGGTAGGTGGGGTTCGGCGTGGTGCCACCCTGGTAGCCGACAGCCGTGACCCAGACGCCCGGGATCGGCCAGAACTTCTTCTCGGCGCCCCAGAAACAGCCCATCGCGAAGTCGGCGACGTCGAAGCCGTCGGGGTACGGTGCGGCCATCGCGTGGCCGTTCACGAAGTGGGCTCCGGGGACGACGATCGGGTCCGGGCGGCCGGGCAGCGCGTCGGACGGGCGGGGCATGGACGGCTTGAGGAAGTTGAGCTGCATGGATGGGGACCTCCGTGTGGAGGCGAGTCTACGCGCGTTCCGTGACGGGGCCGTGATGGCCCGACCCACCGTGGACTACCGCCCGACGACCCCGTACCGCCGGTCCACGTATGTCTCGAGGAGGTCGAGGAACTCCGCCACGATCGCGTCGCCGCGGAGCGTGCGGTCCAGCTTCCCGTCCACGAACACCGGAGCCACGGGCGCCTCGAAGGTGCCCGGCAGCGAGATCCCGATGTCCGCGTGCTTGGACTCGCCGGGCCCGTTGACCACGCAGCCCATCACCGCGACCCGCATCTCCTCGACGCCCGGGTGCGTTTCCTTCCAGGCGGGCATCCGGGCCTTGATGTGGCCCGTGATCGCCTGGGCCATCTCCTGGAAGAACGTGGACGTCGTCCGGCCGCAGCCGGGGCACGCGGAGACCTGGGGCAGGAACGAGCGCAGCCCCATCGACTGGAGGACCTGCTGCGCGACCTCCACCTCCAGCTCGCGGCCGGCGCCGGGCTCCGGGGTGAGCGAGACGCGGATCGTGTCGCCGATGCCCTCGTTGAGCAGGATCGCCAGGCCGGCGGTGGAGGTGACGATGCCCTTCATCGCCATCCCGGCCTCGGTCAGGCCGAGGTGCAGGGGATAGTCCGAACGCGGGGCGAGGCGCCGGTAGGTGTCCACGAGGTCCCGCACGCCCGACACCTTGGCCGACAGGATGATCCGGTCGTGACGCATGCCGGTCTGCTCGGCCAGCTCGGCGGAGCGCATCGCGGACTCGTTCATCGCGTCGATCATCACGTCGCGGGCGTCGCGCGGGGCGTCGGACTTCGCGTTCGCCTCCATCATCTGGGTGAGCAGGTCCTGGTCCAGCGACCCCCAGTTGACGCCGATGCGGACGGGCTTGTCGTTGTCGATCGCCACGCGGACGATCGTCGAGAAGTTCTCGTCGTGGTACTTGGTGCCGACGTTGCCGGGGTTGATCCGGTACTTGGCGAGCAGCCGCGCCGTCTCCGGGTACTGCACGAGCAGCTTGTGGCCGTTGTAGTGGAAGTCGCCGATGACCGGCACGTCCACGCCCAGGTTGTCGCGCAGCTTGCGCATCATCTCCGGGACGGCGGCGGCGGCGGCCTCGGTGTTCACCGTCACGCGGACGAGCTGCGAGCCGGCGTGGGCCAGCCGGGCGACCTGGATCGCGGTGGCGTCGGCGTCCGCGGTGTCCGTGTTCGTCATGGACTGGACGACGACCGGGTGCGCGGAGCCCACGATGACGCCGCCGATGTCCACCGAGACGGTGGGCCGGCGGATCGGGCGGAGGGACTCCTGCGAGCTCACGGCGTGGGCGTGCCGCCGACCTGGCGGATGACGTCGAACACGGTCACCCAGATCAGGAAGCCGAACAGGGCCAGGAAGCCGATGGCGTAGGTCAGGCGCTCCGCGCGCAGCGAGATCTTCGACCCGTAGCGCGGGATGGCCTTGAGGAGGAGGACGAGCATCCGGCCGCCGTCGAGGGGCGGGAACGGAAGGAAGTTGACGAGCGCCAGGTTGGCCGAGAGGATCCCGGCGACGTACAGGGTCATGATCGGGCCATTGCCGCGGAACGTGTCACCGAGCGACGTGGCGATGCCCACCGGCCCCGAGACCGGGGGCGCCACGGTCGGGTTGGCGACGATGGAGCGCCCGAGGTCGCCGAGCCCCGACAGGATCAGCCCGAACCAGCGAAACGTCTCGTTGACGCCGATGCTCGCCGCCTCGTCCAGCGGCCGGCCGGTGGACTCCGGCAGGAACACCGACTCGAAGCCGCCGGTCCCCGCCCGGATGCCGAGCGCCCCGTGTCCCGCGTCGATCTCCGCCTGCGTGCGCAGCGTGGCGCTGACCTGGGAGCGGGTCCCGTCGGCGTGCAGCAGCCCGAGCGTGACCGGCTTGCCGGCGTTCGCCCGCAGGTCCCCGAGGATCGTGCCGCCGCCGTAGGGCGCGAAGAAGTCGTACTCCCTGCCGTTGAGGCTGATCAGCGCGTCGCCAGCCACGAGCCCGGCCGCCTGCGCCGGCGACCCGGGATCCACCATGGCGAGCTTGACGCCGAGATACGGCGTCGCCAGCCAGGCGATGCTCGTGAAGATCGCCATCGACAGGATCAGGTTCATGAACACGCCGGCGACGAGGATCACGAGCTTGATCGGCAGCCGCGCGCGCACGAACGAACGCGGGTTCGTCTCGGCGTCGCCGTCCTCGCCCTCGAGCTTGACGAAGCCGCCGATGGGCAGCCAGTTGAGCGTGTACTCGGTGCCCTTGGGGGGTTCGATCGCCTCGATGGCGGCGATGGCGTCGGCGTCGCCCTGGGCCTGGAGCAGCATCCGGCGACGCTCCTCCTCCCACCACGCGGTGTCGCGCGGGTCCGTGCGCCCCGTGCCCAGCACCTTGGCGCGCGGCGGGAAGCCCACACCGAACTCCAGGACGCGCACGCGGGCGAGCCGCGCCGTCACGAAGTGCCCGAACTCGTGGAACAGGACGATGCCGCCCAGGACCACGATGAACAGGACGATGGTCTCGACGGTGTCGAACAGGGCGCTCATGCGGTGACGGCTCCGGTGGCGAACGCGGCGCGGACCTCGCGGTCGAGGGTGAGGAGGCCGTCCACGTCGGGGGCCTGGTCCGCGCCCTCGCCGAACCGGCGGACGGCCGCCTCGAGCAGGCGGGGGATGCCCGGGTAGTCCAGCGTCCCGTCCAGGAATCGGGCGACGGCCACCTCGTCCGCAGCGATCAGCGCGGCCGATGCGCGGCTGCCGATGCGGCCGGCCGCCCGGGCGATGCGGAGCGCAGGAAACCGGCCCTCGTCGGGCGCGCGAAAGTCGAGTCGCGCCGTGGCGACGAGATCCGGCGGGGTGATCGGGGACGGCAGGCGCTCCGGGTAGGTGAGCGCGTACTGGATCGGCAGGCGCATGTCCGGGGTGCCCAGCTGGGCCTTGAGGGATCCGTCGACGAAGAGGACGGCGGAGTGGACGACGCTCTGCGGGTGCACGACCACGTCGATGGCGTCGTAGTCGACATCGTACAGCCAGCGTGCCTCGATGACCTCCAGGCCCTTGTTCGCGAGCGTCGCCGAGTCGATCGTGATCTTGGCTCCCATCGTCCAGGTCGGGTGCTTCAGGGCCTGCGCCGGGGTCACCGACGCCATCTCGGCCGCCGTCGCGTCCAGGAACGGGCCGCCCGAGGCGGTGAGGATCAGACGCGCGACGCCCGACATCCGTTCGCCGGCGAGGCACTGCCAGATGGCCGAGTGCTCGGAGTCGATCGGCCGGAGCCAGGCGAGTGGCGTGGCCAGCGGGTCGTCCGCGTCGAGGGCGGCGCGGGCGGCGGCGCGGGCGGCGGCCTCGGCCATCACGAGATGCCCGCCGGCGACCAGCGTCTCCTTGTTGGCCGTGGCGACGACCTTGCCGGCGCGCAGCGCGGCGAGCACGGGCCGGAGGGAGACCATGCCGCTGGTGCCGACGATCACGAGGTCGACGTCGTCGCGCGTCGCCAGGCGCTCCAGGGCGTCCTTGCCGCGCTCCCGGCGGATCCCGGTCGGCAGGTCCAGCGGCGCGTCGTCGTCCGCCAGGGCCACGGCTTCGGGCGCCAGCCGACGTACCTGCGCCTCCAGCTCCGTCGCGTTGCGCCCGGTCGCGAGCGCCGCCACGCGGAACCGGTCCGCGTGCGCCTCGAGGACGTCGACGGTCTGCCGTCCGATGCTCCCGGTGGATCCCAGCAGCGCGACGGCGAGGCGCCGGCCCTCAGCGAACGAGCGCGACGACATACAGCGCCACGACGGGCCCCGCGAAGAGGAAGGAGTCGATCCGGTCAAGGATGCCGCCGTGTCCGGGGATCAGCGTGCCCGAGTCCTTGGCGCCGGCGGCGCGCTTGAGCATGGACTCGGCAAGGTCGCCGGCCTGCGCCGCGAGCCCGAGGAGCGGCCCGAGCACGAGGCCGCCGAGCGGCGCCTGCCCGAGACCCGCCAGCATCAGGGCGGTCACGACGGTGGTCGCGATCAGCCCGCCGACCACGCCCTCGATGGACT
>JBBRRZ010000041.1:0-7781 GCA_038245845.1 Candidatus Limnocylindrales bacterium | reverse complement strand
GCTGGCGGGGTTCGTCCTCGACGCGTTCGGCGCGGCGGCGGGCGAGATCGCCGAGGTCGACGAGGAGCTCGACCGGCTCACGGTGCGCGAGCGCGAGGTGATGCGGCTCATCGCCCGCGGCTACCAGTACAAGGAGGTCGCCAAGGAGCTGTTCATCTCGATCAAGACCGTCGAGACCCACGTGTCTTCGGTCCTGCGCAAGCTGCAGCTCTCGTCCCGCCACGAGCTCACCGCGTGGGCCATGGGCCGCCGGCTCCTCTGACCCAGCACCGCCGGCTCCTCTGACCCAGCACCGCCGGTCACCGGGCGCGGGGGACCACGACCCCGCCCACCACGAGGACCCGCTGCTCGCGCACGGCGAGGTCGAGGGCGGTGGTCATCCGGGCGCGGACCGGCGCCGTGACCCGGGCGCCTCCGAACACCGCGAAGGTCTCCTTGACGAGCTCGTCGACCCCGATCCCCATGGCGGTGCCGACGAGATGTGCCATCGCGTTGCCGATCTCGCGGAGCGCGACGTCGTCGAGCGGCCGATCCTTCAATAACCCGTCATAGCGTCGAAAACCCCTCCACCGCAACGGATCCCGTCGCTCAGGCCAGACGAAGCCCTCCTCGGGGTCGCGGCGCAGGTCGCGCGGGACGACCTGCGCGATCTGGGTGACGCGGTGGTCGACGACGCGGGTCAGCCCGTGCGCGCGGGCCACGAGGCGGGCCAGCCGCGCCATGCTGACCGGTCCCTCGGTCTCGACGACATCCCGGACCAGCGCCTGCACGGCGGCGACCCCGCGCCCCGACCCGAGCCCGTCCAGCGCAGAGCGGCGCGCGACGACGTCGCTGACGAACGGCACGAACGCCTCCTCCAGGCGCGTGCTCCCTGCCGTGAGCCCGACGGGGTCCGACTTCGTATCCGACAGACCGGGTATGCCGGGTGGTCCGGCGGGCGGGTCGTCTGCCTCGTCCGCAGGGTAGAGGTCGGTCGCGGCGTTGGCCACGGCGTCGGCGAGCGTGCCCGGACCCGGACCGTCCAGCGGACCCGGACCGTCCTGGGGACCCGCGCCGTCCAGCGGATCCGGACCGTCCTGCGCACCTAGACCGTCCTGCGCGGGAGTGTCCTGCACGGGAACGTCCTGCGGACCTGCGCCGTCCCCGACCGTCGTCGTGGCCACCCGCTCACCCACGACGCGGGGCCGCCGCGCCGCCTCGAGCGCCCGGGCGCTGATGTCGGCGACGACCCGGTCGCGGTCCTCCAGCCACGCCGGCAGCCAGATCCGGGCGACCGCCGGCCAGCCCATGACCCGCTCCAGCACGGTGGTCGGCAGCGCGTCCCGGTCGGCCGTGGTGGACCGGGCGGCCCACGTCGGAGAGTCGAGCAGCACTGCGAGGGACGGCTCCTCGCCGGCTGGGCCCACCGCGAGGTCGACCTGGAAGTCAGAGAGGCCGACCCCGACCCGCACCCCGAGCCCGGCCTCGGTGAGGGCCGCCGCGATGTCGTCGCGGTGGCGGTCGACGACGGCGCGGGCCGGCGCCGCGGCATACCCGTCGGAGCCCTCGGCCGACCCGTCGACGCGCACGTGGGCCCCGAGGGTGCTCTCGACGCCGTACTTGGCCACCTCGAGGTAGCGGCGCAGGTCGCGGATCCCGACCGAGGAGGTCTCCTCGACGCGCAGGTCCTCGGGCTCGAACGAGGAGAAGACCATGACCCGCCGACGCGCCCGGGTCACCGCCACGTTGAGCCGCCGCTCGCCACCGGTGCGGTTGAGCGGGCCGAAGTTCAGCGGCAGCAGCCCGTGCTCGTTGGCGGAGAACCCGGTCGAGAAAAGAATGACGTCGCGCTCGTCGCCCTGGACGTTCTCGAGGTTCTTGACGAAGATGCCGTCCCGGCCCGCGGCCAGCGACTCGGCCACACCGGGGACACCGCTCTCCCAGAGCATCGACTCGATGAGGGCGCGCTGCTGGATGTTGAAGGTGACGACGCCGACCGAGTGCTCGCGCGCCGACCAGCGGCGCAGGACCTCGGCGACGACGGCGGCGGCCTCGACGGGGTTGGTCCGCAGGGTGCCCGCGTCGCCGCTACGGAGGAACCGGCCTGGCACGCGGGTGAAGCTGATGCCCGTGTCGTGTGCCTGGCCGGGGTGCGCCGGGAAGCTGGAGAGGCGGTTCTCGTAGTACGCGGCGTTGGAGAAGGCGATGAGCGACTCGTCCTGGCTGCGGTAGTGCCACGACAGCCAGATCCGGTCGACCCCGGCGTGGGTGGCCTCGTTGAGGATGCTCTCCTCGTCGGGGACGACGGTGAACTCCGCCTCGACCTCGCCCCGGTCGTCGGACCCGAGCCCGGCGAAGCTCGAGGGCGGCATCTGCCGGGAGTCCCCGGCGATGACCGCGGCCTCGGCGCGTCCCAGCGCCCCGACCGCGTCGGCGACGGTGATCTGGGACGCCTCGTCGAAGACGACGAGGTCGAAGTCCATCGACCCGGGGGGGACGAACCGGGCGAGGGAGTCGGGGCTGACGAGCACGCACGGGGTGATCGCGCCGATGACGTCGCCGTACTGCTCGACGAGCCGCCGCACGCTCAGGCCGCCGCGGGTGCGGCCGATCTCGCGTTCCAGCGCGCCGACCTTGCCGAAGAAGGCCCCGGGCCGGAACGGCCGCCGCTCGAGCAGCGCCGCGGGGAGGGCGGTGGCGAGGCTGGCCCGCAGGCGGTCGGAGGAGGTCACGAACCGGACCACCGACTGGTCGTGGCGGACCGGGTCGAACGAGTCGAACCCGCCCTCGTGCCAACGCTCCTGCACCGAGGCGGCGGCCACGCTCCGGTCGAGGGCCGCGCTGGCGTCCTCGGGCCGGATGACCCCGCAGAGGAGCTCCCAGCGGGCGGTGTCGAGCGCGGGCCGCAACGGCTCGAGGGCCTCGCTCGCGTCGACCCACCGCGCCAGCGACGAGGCCCGCGGCCGGTCGGTATGCCGCGCGGCTCTCGTCAGCTCCCAGGCCGGCAGCAGCCCGGCGTCGGCGGCGAATCGCGCCTCGTCGTCGGTGCCCGTCCCGGTGAGGGCGAAGAGCCCGCGGAGCGCGGCCACCGCGTCGACGAGGCAGCCGTACGCACGGTCGGTCAGCGGCGGCTCGTCCTGCCGCGCCGCCACGACCGCCTCGCGGGTGGCGGGACCGAGCGCGTCGAGCAGGGCGCCGTCCCGGTCGAGTGCGGCCACGGCGCTCGCGACGTCGTGCCGGCCGCCGTCCGAGACGAGGTTGGTCGCGGGGTCGATCCCTCCGCAGCCCGGCAGCGAGCGCCACGCGTCGACGACGGCCCGGTTCTGTGCGACGAGCGCAGCCACCTGCTCCACGACGACCGGCAGCTGGCGCGGCTCGACCCGCGCGCCGGGGCGCAGGTGGGCCAGCAGCGGCGCGCCGGACGCGACGAGACGGCCCTTGCGCCCGATGAAGAAGGACGCCGCGGCCACGCGCACCGCCTGGCGGACGTCGTCGACGGGAATGCCGATCACGTCGGGGGCGTAGCTCTCGAGCAGCGGGCCGGCCGCCTCGCGCAGCGCCTCGGACCGGCGCGACAGCTCGTCGCGTGCCGACCGCCACCGCTCCGACCGCGTCTCGACGAGGTGCACGGGGTCGGCGGCGGAGGCCGAGACGAGCCAGCTCACCGCCTCGAGGTCGTGCGTGCCGGTCGTGGCCTCGACCGCCGCCCGGGCCCGGGCCGCGCCCGCGGTGCCCGCCGCGAGCGCCTCGCGCGCCGCCGCGACGCATCGGTCGACCTCGTCGACGGCCGCCCAGAGTGCGTCGCGCGAGGTCGGACCCGACGCGGCGAACCCCCAGGGCGGGCGGACCGCGGGGGTCAGGGCACCGAGAAGCGGGACCGCGTCGAGCACGGCCCGCCGGGCATCCGTCACCGCGCTCGCCTCTGCCGGAGAGACCGCCCGGGACGCCCCAGCCGGGCCGGACGGTCCCACGACGGCGTCCTGCGGCACGGTGAGCGTGGGTCCGGCCCCCCGGGCCAGCTCCTGTCCCCGGGCCGTGTAGAGCGACAGCCCGGCGCGGTTGCGGGCGTGCAGCCGCACGGCATACCCCTCGAGGACCGTGCCCGAGGAGGCGACGTCGACCGCGGCCATCCGGTAGCCGTCGGCGTCGGGCTGGGCGCGGTGCGCCAGTGCGGTGCGCAGCCGGGCCCTGACCTCGGCCGGCCGGGCGCCCTCGTCGTGGAGGTCGAGCGCGAAGGGCAGGAGGCCCACGTCGGCCAGGCGGCGGCGCACGACGTCGAGGGCCGCGCCCTTCTCGGCGACGAAGAGCACCCGCCGGCCCTGCGCCATCTGGTCCGCGAGGATGCCGGTGATCGTCTGCGACTTGCCGGTGCCGGGCGGGCCCTCGAGCACGAACGTCCGTCCCGACCGGGCGGCGGCGACGGCCCGCGCCTGCGACCCGTCGGTCGGCACCGGAGCGCTCGCGACGACGTCGTCGAGGTCCGTGTCGTCGAGGTCGGTGTCACCGAGTTTGACGTCACCGAGTTTGACGTCACCGAGTTTGACGTCACCGAGCAGCGGCGGGTCTCCCCCCGAGAAGCTGTCCGTCGGGGTCGTCGCGAGGTGCCGCACGAGCGGGCGCTCGAGGAAGGTCTCCCAGTGCTCGTCGAGGTCGCGCCACAGGAGGTACCCGGTGAAGCCGATGATGGCCAGCTGCGCCTCGCTCTCGACGCGGAACGCCAGCCCCGACGAGGCGATCGCCTCGCGCACTCGCCGGATCACCGCGTCGACGTCGACCCCCTCGCCGTCTGCGCGCGCCGGCAGCTCGTCGAGGCCGTCGACGACGAATCCGGTCTCCAGGCGCAGCTTCTCCATGAGGCTGCGGTTGAGTGTCACCGCGCCGGACTCGTCATAGCCCACGCGGAACGGCATGACGACGCCCCTGATCTCCACCGGCGCGAGGAGCAGCGGCGCGCTGAGCTCACGGTCGCCGAGCTTCCAGTCGAGGCGGCCCAACGTGACGAACAGCGGGTTGGCGCCGGTCTCCTGGATCGCCGTGCGGGCGCGGTAGCGCAGCCGGTTCATCGCGGCCAGGTGCCGGTCGCGGGGCAGTGCGGAGTAGATCGTCGAGCGGGTGACGAGCATGGAGCGCTGGATGTCGCCGGGCAGCGCGTAGGCGTCGCGCATCCCCTGGTCGGCGAGGGCCCCGCCGAGGTCGTCCACGGCACGGATCGAGACCGTGCGCCCGTCCTGGAGGATCGCGGCGAGCACGCCGAGGTGCTCGCTCGGGGTCAACAGCGGCGCCCGGGTCATCGCGACGTCCATGTTGAGCAGCTTGTTGCGCAGGGTGAGGTCGAGCAGCGCGTTCTTCCAGGCCCGCACCCGCGGCGGCGGCAGGGGTCGGGACGGCTCCCGTGCGGAGCCGGCGGCAGCAGGCGGCATACCGGGTATTCCGTGCGCCGTCGACTGCGGGTCGGCGCCGGCCGGGGCGGGCGGCCGGTACTCGACGACCTCAACAACGCCATCGGCGCGGACCCGCCGGGCCGGCAGCGGCAGGACCCTCATCATCCGGGCCATCCCGACGTCGACGACCCCGACGAGCTCGGAGCTGCCGCCGAGGAAGTACGCGTCGCGCGGGGCCTGGGAGGCCCGGCGGAAGAGGTCGCGAGGGGGGCGGCGCTCACGGGTGACCATGGTCGTCTCGACGACGCCGAGCAGGCCGAGGTCCACGGCGTTGGCGGCGGTGGCGACCTGGAGGCTGGCGGCGTCGGGCAGGCCGGACTCCTCTCGACGCCAGTAGCCGAGGAAGGCGTGGCCGCGGGCGATCCACAGGACCGGGCCGATGCCGATGTGCTCGAGGCACGCGGCGAGGGCCACCGTCGTGTCGAGGCAGGTGCCGACCCGGTCGCCGAAGACGTCGCCGGGCGTGCGCACCTTCTGGCCGTAGCCCCAGCTCGCCGGCGGGGCGGCGTAGTAGATCTCGAGGTCGTGGACCGCGAGGAAGACGGCCTCGACGATGGCGTCGATGCGCTCGGGGTCGACGTGTGCCACGGCGAGCGAGCCGCTGCGGGTGTGGTCTGCGAGGTGCCTCGCCGCCCGGGCGACGACGGGCGCCACCGCCGGGTGGTTGGGCTGGACGAAGGAGGCGAGCAGCTCGAGCGACAGCACCGGGGCCGCCGGGTCGATGGCCCACTGCCGCGCCGCGAGGACGCGGATCGGGGTGTGCGACACGGTCACCGGGTCGCCACCGTCGCCACCGTCGCTTGGGGGACCGACCGTGACGGTGACGACGATCTCGGCCGCCGTCTCCTCCTCGAGGTCGGCCATGTGCTGGGGGTCGAGCCGCACGCCGGGGTTGTCGATGACGAGCGGGACGTCGGTGCGCACGCTGTCGAGGTGGTGCTGCCAGGGGCGGCTGATGACGACCCCCTCGGCATCGCGCACCTCGGCGCCGACGACGACCCCATCCGCCGGGCCGGCGTCGTCGGGGAAGGTGATGACGACCCGGTGCAGGAACGCGACGCCCCCGTGGGCCATCGCGTAGTTGACGATGGGCGTGGCGACGACCTCGACCGAGGTCTCGCGCCGGGTCGCCTGCGTCATGCTCGTGAGGATAGGACCTCGGGGTGTCAGGGCCGCGCGGCTACCGTGAGCCCATGACCCGCCTCGAGCACGTCGTCCTCGTCCTGCACCTGCTCGGCATGGCCGCCATCATCGGCAGCTGGCTGGCCAACCTGCACGACCTGCGGGCGCGGGCGGCGATGGTCTGGGGCGCGCGGGCCCAGATCGTGACGGGCATCATCCTCCTCGGTCTCGTCCAGGCGAACGCCGACGCAGGCGAGAAGCCCAGCATGGCGAAGTACACGGTGAAGCTCGTCGTCGCGCTGGCCGTCGCCGGCCTGGTCGAGGTCGCGGCTGCCCGGCAGCGGCACGCGGGCGCTGCGGTGGTGGCCTCGGAGGCGGGTGCGGAGGCTGGAAATGCGGGCTCCGGCCGCTCGAGCACCGCCGTCCTCGCACCCCCGGCGGCGCCCAGCCTGGTGCAGGCCGCCGCCCTGCTGGCCGTCCTCAACGTCTGCGTCGCCGCCCTCTGGACCTGAGCCCCAAGCGAAGTTCGGCGTCGGGTCGGGCGGCGGGTCAGGGCAGGAGGAGCAGCTTGCCCGTCGTCGCCCGACCCTGGAGCGCGTCGTATGCCGCGGCTGCCTCGGCGAGCGGGTAGCGCCCGCCGATCGCGATCTTGAGCTCACCCGAGGCGATCGACCCGAGGATCTGCGAGCTGCGCCACTCCAGCTCCTCCCGCGTCGCGACGTAGTCGACGAGCGTCGGCCGGGTGAGGAACACCGACCCGCTGGTGTTGAGCCGCTGGATGTCGAACGGCGGCACCTGACCGCTGGCGCCGCCGAAGAGGACGAGCGTGCCGCGCCGGCGCAACGAAGCGAGTGAGGCGTCGAAGGTCGTGCGCCCCACGCCGTCGTAGACCACGTGAACCCCCGCGCCTCCGGTCAGCTCGCGCACGGCACCGGCGAGGTCGTCGACCGTGGTGTAGTCGATGACGTGGTCGGCCCCGAGCCGGGTCGCGATGGCGATCTTCTCCGGCGTGCTCGCCGTGCCGATGAGCGTGGCTCCCCGGGCCTTGACGAGCTGGACGAGCAGCTGGCCGACACCCCCGGCGACGGCGTGGGCGAGCACCGTGTCGCCGGGCTGCACGGCATACGCGGAGCTGACGAGGTAGTGGGCGGTGAGGCCCTGGAGCATGGACGCGGCGGCGACCTCCAGGTCGAGCCCTTCGGGGACGGGGACGACCACCGAGGCCGGCAAGGTGGTGTG
>JBBRRZ010000040.1:0-8559 GCA_038245845.1 Candidatus Limnocylindrales bacterium | reverse complement strand
TGCCGGTCTCCTTCCGGGACGGCGTGAAGATGATCCTCGGGATGTCCTTCGCGCCGGTGATCGTCGCGTAGGTCGTGGCCTCGCGTGTCGTCCCGAGGCCGAGCAGGGTCTGGAACGCGGCGGCGAGGTTGAGACGACGGTTGTGGCGGAAGACGAACTCGTCGAGGTAGGCTCAGAAGGTGGTGGCGGCTCACGCCCCTGTGCGTCCCGTTGATCCACGCCTCCCAGGTTGCCCATCGTGTGGTGGAGGTTCGGCACCGGATTGACGAAGCTCTCGCCCGACCCCTCGACGATCCGCTCGTGGATGAAGCCGGCCTCGGGCAGTGCGAGATAGCCCGGCCAGCCGTCGGTGATCACACTCGATCCGACCTCCACGACATCCTGGACGAACCCGACGAGCGAGGCGGCGGTGTCGTCGGGCACGAGTCCCGCGCGAAGCCGGCCCGGATGTCCATCCGAGACCTCGAGGGCGAGGACGGCGAGTGCCGCGTTGCGTCCAGCTCGGGTGCGCCCGGCCCGCCTGGCTGGACACCGCCGATCCAGCTCTCGTCCACCTCGATGGTGCCCCGGAGTCTGGTCCGGTTGGCATTCACGGTCGCGCGCCGCAGCTTGTGGAGGATCATCGGTGGCCGTCTCGTAGCGGGCGATGCCGAGCTGGCGTTGGAGGGCGAGGGCCGAGAAGCCGCGCTTGTCGGTGATCATCAGGTAGGCCGCCCAGAACCAGACCATCAAGGGTGTCCGGGTTCGATGGAGGATGGTTCCGGCGGTCGTGGATGCCTGGTAGCCGCAGGCGGCACATTCCCGGAGCCGGCGGGCCGGCAGGGGCCAGGCTGTCCCATGGCCGCACCGGGGGCACGCGAAGCCGTCGGGCCAGCGACACTCGGCGAGATACCCCTCGCACGCCTCCTCGGTCGAGAACCGGTGCTGGAAGTCGAGCAGGGTCTTCGGAAAGCCGGGGCGACGGGCGGACATGCGTCGACACTACATGTAGTGGTCCCCGGAGGCAACCGGATAGGCACACACATGGTTGAGTCGCGCGTGTGGCGGGGGGCTTCAGGCGGTACCGCCAGTCCCGGCGCCCGACTATCCCGGTGACCAGCAGCGACAGGATGGCCGCGAGCTCCACGAGGAAGATGCCGGAATGGACCCCGCGACTGGCGGCGAGCATCGGCGACGAACGGCGGGCCGTGGAGTCCGCTGCAAGCGACATGCCCCGATGGTAGGACGCCCGATCTGCGCCGAAGGTCGGAATCCGGACGCCATCCGTCCTCTCGTTCGGTGACTCTTGCCCCCGTCCGGGCGGTCCAAGGGCCGCCGATGGCGGACCGACGATGGTGTTTCCTCTCCCTTGCGTCCGGGACGAGGAGACAGGGAGCCCATGCACGTGCAGCTCATGCCCGGCGCGACGCGCGTCGATCGACCTTCATGGGTCTGGATCGGCGTGGCGTTGGAGATCTTCACGGCCATCGGCGCGATCCCCGTGGGCCTGATGTTCCTCGCGGACCCGACGGGCAAGATCGTCCAGGTGCCGCAGGGCTGGATCGAGGCCACCGTCTTCGGCAGTTACGTCGTGCCGGGCCTGTACCTGCTGCTCGTGAACGGCGCAGGCATGCTGGCGCTCGCCGCCCTGACGATCCGCCGCCATTGGCTCGCGCCGTGGCTGACGGGAATGCTCGGTGTGGGGCTGATCATCTGGATCCTGGTGGAGATCCTGCTTCTGCCGGTGACGATGTTCCTGACCTGGCTGTTCCTGGCCACCGGGTTCGCCCTCGGCTTCGTGGCCCTGTTCTGGCTCCGGCACACCGGTCAGCTCCGCTTCTGAGCGGCGGGCCTGAACAGCGCGAGCTCGGATCCGACGCTCAACCCGCGGAGACGGGGTCCTCCCAGCCGACCGCAAGGCTCCGCAGCCGGTCGCGCCATGACGGCCCCGCGACGGCGGCGGCCAGGATCGCGCCCTCGCGGATCCCCTCCGCCGAGACCCGGAGGCGATCGGCCTGGTAATGCTCCAGCAGGGCGTCGACGATGATCGCGCCGGCCGGCAGCACCTTCGCGCGCTCGGGGCGGATGAGGTGGCGGGCCGCCGCCTCGCGGCTGCGCTCGACAGTGAGCATGGCGAGCGCCACGGCGATCCGTCGTCTGGTCAGCGCCCGGTCGACGGCCGACGCGGGTAGCAGCTTCAGCAGATTCGAGGCGGTGCCGCCGACCGCGATGATGTCCAGCGGCTCCCCGGCCGGTGCCGTCTCGACGACGCGCGCGGCCTCGAGGCGCATCGCCTCCAGGTCGGCGAGCGACGGCGGGTCCGTGTGGACGAGCGACCGGGTGAGGCGTGCCGAGCCGATCTGCAGGCCGGTCGCGTGGATCTCGCCCGCCGCGGTGACCGAGACCAGCTCCGAGCTGCCGCCGCCGATGTCGACGACCAGGATCTCGCCGTCGACGGGCCGGCCGCCCGTGACGCCGAGCAGCATCAGCAGGCCCTCCTCGTCGTGGTCGAGGACGTGGAGCGGGAAGCCGACGCCGGCCATGACGGCGTGGACGGTGGCGGCGGAGTCGTCGGCGCGGCGGATCGGCTCGGTCCCGACGATGGTGACGGTGGTCGCACCGAGGTCCCGGGCGATCTCCACATAGCGGGCTAGGTCGGCGACGAGGGCCGCGCACAGGTCGTCACCCAGGAAGCCGTCGGTGGAGACCTTGTCGCCCAGGCCGAGGAAGACCGACTCGTCGACGACGGGGTCGACGTGGTGGCCGTCCACGATGCCCACGAGGAGATGGACGCTGTTCGAGCCGACGTCGATGGAAGCGCCGACGACGGCGTCCGGCGGCACGTCGCGGAGGATCAGCGTCTCGCGACCCGGCGTCACGGACGGAGGCTCCGCGAACATGACGGGCTCGGGCTCGACGGCTTCGGCCTCGCGCTCGGGCTCGGGCTCGACGGGTTCAAGCGCGGGTTCGCCAGCCTCCGACTCGGGCGCAGGTTCGACCGGTTCGGATTCGGGCTCGACGCGCTGGGGCGTGACGGCTTCCGGCGCGGGTTCGGGCTCGATCGCTGCCGGCTCGACCATGGGCGGCTCCGGAGCCGGAGCGACGGCGACATGTTCCACGGCCTCGTCCGCGCCGGCGTGCCAGCCAACGCGACCGACGATCCGCGATGCGGCGGGCTCCGTGGCCTGCCGGACAAGCCCCGCGACCTCGCGCAGCACCGTCCCTGCGGCGGCCGCACCCGCAGACCCGGCGCGAGCCATCAGGTGCCGGGCCTGGGTGCGCCCGTCCCTGCCCTTGGCTTGCCTGGACGACTTGTCGGGCTTGGGTTCGGCGCCCGGCTCGATCGCCGCGACGTTCGACGCGGGCACGGATTCGGTCCCGGACACCGGGACGGTCGCGTCGTTCGAGCGTCTGGCGGACTTGGCCGGCTTGGCGGACTTGGCGGGTTTCGCCGGTTTCGCGGACTTGGCGGGTTTCGCCAGTTTCGCCGGTTTCGCGGACTTGGCGGGTTTCGCCAGTTTCGCGGACTTGGCGGACTTGGCGGGTTTCGCGGACTTGGCGGGTTTCGCGGACTTGGCGGGTTTCGCGGGCTGCTCCGCCTTCAACGCCTTGCGGTCGGCCTTGGCGGCCTTCTTCGCGGCCGCGGCATCGCGCTCGGCCCGCTGGGCAGCGTTCCGGTTGGCCTTGGCCGCCGCCCGCCTGGTCGCCTTGAGGGCTGCCTTTGCGGCCTTCCGCTCGGCCTTCGACGACTTCCCGCCCGCTGTGGCAGAGGCAGCCGTCGGCTCAGCGGCGTCCGACCCCGAAGTCCACCCCTCGTCGTCCGTGGCAGGACCTTCGCCCTCATCCGTGCTCGTCATCGCCCGCTCCTCGCTCGCTGGCCGCCTTCCCCCGCGGGCGCGTCCCGACAGTCTGCCCGAACGACAGCGGTGGTGCGGTCGCGATGCGCACCGCGCGAGCCGGCGACAGGTGCGATCGGCCGAGGCGTCGCGGGGCACTCGGCCCGGAGCGGGGACCGCGGCCGCCGGTCACCTGTCGATCACACCGGCCAGGTCAGCTCGCCGGGCATCCCGCGGCGACCGGACACGCGGTTCTCGGCCTCGTGGGCCGCACGTTGCCGGCGACAGCGTTGACCGCGCGTTAACCGGTGCCGAACACGCCGTTGACCGCCGACCGCCACCCTCGACTCGTGGCTGCGATGACCGGGCCGCGTCCCACAGGGCGACGACCCATCCCGATCCCCGACCCCGCGCCTCGCGCGGCTTGGCTCGTCCTGGCCACGACCGGCGCGGCAGCGCACCTCGAGCGGCTCGCCGGCGGAACGGCCGTGACCGTCGTCTCCGACGTGCACCGCTTCCGCGACCTGCTCATCTCGGACCACCCCAGGCTTGCTGTCTGCGGCCAGCCTCCGGCCGGTCCCGCGGACCTGGAGCTGCTCCTGGCGGAACGCCGGCGCCGCACGGGTCTCCGGATCGTGCACCTCGCCCCGCCCGAGGCGGTCGACGATCGGCTGGCGGCCCTCACGGGCGGCTTCGACGACGCACTCGCCACGACGATCTCGGCCGCCGAGCTCGTGGGCCGGCTTGCGTGGCTGGATGGCCGGGCACGCACGCGAGCCGCTCCGGCCTCGCTGCTCCATCTCGGCGACGGCCTGGAGCTGGACCTCGCCGCGCACGAGCTCCGCCGCGGCGGCGTCGCCATCCACCTGCGACCCAAGGAGTTCGGGCTGCTGGCCCTGCTGGCGACGCATCCCGGCCGCGCCTACACCCGTGCCGAGCTGCTCGATCGCGTCTGGGTCGGCCACCAGGACGGCGGGGGCCGGACCATCGACGTCCACGTCCGGTGGCTGCGCTCGAAGATCGAGACGGATCCCGAGCGTCCGATGCACCTGGTCACGGTCAGGGGCGTCGGCTACCGGTTCGATTTGCAGCGAGGTTAACGACCGCTTAACCCACGGCTCACGGAGCGTTCATGTCGCGACGGCATCGTCAGGCCCATACAACGACCAGGAGGAACCTCAGTTGATCATCGTTTCCACGAAGCGCGTCGGCGCCCTCGCCCTCGCCGCGGCCCTGTTCGCAGGAGCCTGCGGCGGCAGTGGCGCCACGACCGCACCTTCCGGAGCCTCGTCCACGGGCGCCTCTGCTGGCGCCTCCACGAGCGCCGGAGCCGGCGCCACCTGCGTCACAGGCAGCATCACCGCTTCCGGCTCGACCGCCCTCCAGCCGCTCGTGGACGCGGCCGCCAAGCAGTATCAGACGGCCTGCGCCGGCTCCACGGTCAGCGTCCAGGGCGGTGGCTCCGGCACCGGCCTCACGCAGGTCCTCCAGGGCGCGGTCCAGATCGGCAACAGCGACGTCACGTCGGACTCCAAGCTCAAGCCGGAGGAGGCGAGCCAGCTCGTCGACCACGTCGTGGCCCGCCAGGGTTGGGTCATGGTCGTCAACACCGGCGTGACCGGCGTCACCAGCCTCACGACCCAGCAGGCCACCGACATCTGGACCGGCAAGACGACGAACTGGAAGGATGTCGGCGGCCCGGACTTGCCGATCGTGCTGATCCTTCGCCCGGCCTCGTCCGGCACCGGCGCCACGTTCAAGAAGATCGTGCTCGGCGGCCAGAACGAGGCCGCCGGGACGGCGCTCACCGAGGACTCCAACGGCGCCGTCACCACCGCGATCGGCACGACGGCCGGATCGACCAGCGTCATCGGCTTCGCCTACTACCAGGCCAACAAGGCCAAGGTCACCGCGCTCGGCCTGGACGGGATCCAGGGCTCGGTGGACAACCTCAAGAACGGCAGCTACAAGCTTCAGGCCTTCGGCCACATGTACAGCAAGGGCGCCCCCGACGGGCTCGCCAAGGCGTTCCTCGACTACATGCTGTCGGACTCGATCCAGAACACGCTCATCCCGAGCCTGTTCTACGCGCCGGCACAGTGATCTCCGGATGAGGGGCGCCTGGCCTCCTCCAAGGCGCCCCTCATCCTCTTTCCTGCGATGACGACCACTTCGATCTTCGCCGACAAGGAGCCGGGCCTCAGGGCCCGGCTCGAACCTGCACGCCGCATCACGTTCGCGGCCGCGGCGCTCGTGATCTTCCTCGTGGGGCTGCTGCTCGCGTTCATCACCTGGAACGGGATCCAGCTGTTCACGGTGACCGGCGTCCCCCTCCCCCAGATCCTCAGCCCCACGTGGCAGCCGGACCCCGGGAGCGGAGCGACGTCGTTCGGCCTGCTCCCGTTCATCCTGGGGACGCTGGGGGTCATGTTCGTGGCGGCGATCATGGCCACGCCGCTGTCCGTGGGCCTCGCGCTGTTCATGGCCGAGGTCGCCCCGGGCTGGGCACGCCGCGTCACGCGGCCGGCGATGGAGGTCTTCGTCGGCATCCCGAGCGTCGTCTACGGCTGGCTCGGGATCACGACCCTCGTCCCGTTCCTCGGCGGACCCCTCAAGGGCCTGGGCTTCACGCTCGGCCAGTCCTGGTTCGCCGGATCGCTCGTGCTTTCGCTCATGATCCTGCCGACGATCACCAGCGTCGCCTACGACGCCTTCCTGACGGTGCCGCTCGAGATGCGCAGCGCGTCGCTCGCCCTCGGCACGACCCGCTGGCAGACGATCCGCCACGTGCTGCTCCCGGCTGCCGGAGCCGGCCTGGCCACGGCGGTCGTCCTGGGGATGATGCGTGCCGCCGGGGAAGCGCTCGCCGTCCAGATGGTGATCGGCAACCGGATCACGATCCCCACCAGCCTGACCCAGCCGATGATCACGCTCACCAGCGAGATCACCCTGGACATGGGCAACACGGTTGCGGGCGAGCCGTGGAACCAGGCGCTCTGGACGATGGGCCTCGTGCTCCTCGTGGTCTCGTTCACGTTCGTGCTCATCGTCCGCCGTCTGGCGCGCCAGACCGTGCCCGCATGACGCGGACCCTGTGGGCCGACCGCCTGGCGACGGTGGTCCTGTGGGCAATCGCTGCGCTCGTCATCTCGATCCTGCTCGCGATCATCGGCCACTTCATCCTCGCCTCCATCCCCACCTTCTCGCTCGCGTTCCTCGTGGCGGACCCGTCGGACACGGAGATCGGCGGCGTCGGACCGGTGCTCTGGAACTCGATCTACATGCTCGTCCTCACGATGCTGATCGCCGTGCCGATCGGCGTCGCCGGCGGGATCTACATGTCCGAATACGCGGGCGAGGGCCGTCTGACGACCGCGATCCGGTTCTCCCAGGAGCTGATCAGCTCGGTCCCGTCCATCGTCGTGGGCCTCTTCGGCTTCGCGCTGTTCGTGTCCACCACCCACTGGGGGTTCAGTGCCCTGAGCGGCGCCCTGACGCTGACCGTGTTCAACCTGCCCCTGATGTCGCGGCTCGCCGAGCAGGCGATCCGCGCGGTCCCGCCGGACGAGCGCTCGGCGAGTCTCGCGCTGGGCGCCACCAAGTGGGACACGATCCGCCACGCCGTGCTGCCGGTCGCGATCCCGGGGATCGTCACGGGGATCATCCTCACCGCCGGCCGCGTGTTCGGCGAGGCGGCCGCGCTCCTGTTCACGGCCGGGCTGTCGAGTCCCAGCCACTACAACTTCGCGAACGTCAACCTCACCGACCCGCAGTCGCCCTGGAGCCCGTTCCGGACCGCGACCACGCTGTCGGTCTTCATCTGGAAGACCAACTCCGAGGGCCTCGCCGTCTACAAGGAGCAGATCGCGGACATGAGCGCCATGGTCCTCGTCGCCATGGTCCTCGTCTTCAACCTCGGCTCGCGCTGGCTGGGCCGCATGCTCCAGCGACGCGTCAGCGGCCTGTCGTCATGACCACCCCCGTGGAGTCCGCCCTCGTGACACATCCCTCGCCGCCAGTGCCCATCGCGAGCGCCTCGAGCCCTGCGACGACCGGGCCCACCAAGATGCGCGCCGCCGGCCTCCGGGTCTCGTACGGCAACCGTGTCGCCGTCCGCGACGTGGATCTCGAGATCCCGGCCAACTCGGTGATGTCGTTCATCGGTCCGTCGGGCTGTGGCAAGAGCACGATCCTGCGCTGCTTCGACCGCATGAACGACCTCATCCCCGGCGCCAGCGTCGAGGGCCGCGTGGAGCTCGACGGCGAGGACATCTATGGGGCGGGCGTCCTGCCCGTCGCCGTGCGCCGCAAGGTGGGCCTGGTGTTCCAGAAGCCGAACCCGTTCCCGATGTCGATCTACGAGAACGTCGCCTTCGGCCCGCGCCGCCATGGGGCGAAGTCCGGAGCCGACCTCGACGCGCTCGTGGAGCGGTCCCTGCGCCGCGCCGCACTCTGGGACGAGGTGAAGGACGACCTGCGCAAGAGCGGGCTCACCCTGTCGGGCGGCCAGCAGCAGCGCCTGTGCATCGCCAGGACGCTCGCCACGGACCCCGAGGTCATCCTCATGGACGAGCCCTGTTCTGCCCTGGACCCGATCGCGACGCTGCACATCGAGGAGCTGATGCGCCAGCTCAAGGCCGACTACACGATCCTGATCGTGACCCACAACCTGCAGCCGGCCGCACGGGTCAGCGACCGGACGGCGTTCTTCACCCTCGGCGAGGATCGTGCCGGCTACCTGGTC
>JBBRRZ010000039.1:0-9839 GCA_038245845.1 Candidatus Limnocylindrales bacterium | reverse complement strand
GCCGGCCGATCGGGACTGGATTGTCCGGGCCGCTACCCGGATCGGCGAGCTGGTGGAGGCCATGCAGGCCGCCTCACGGCCGATGCCCAAGACGCCGCCGGCAACCGTGACCCCTGCCGCGCTCCCCGAGGCGATGGTGACCCGGAAGGCCGCTGCCCGCCGGCTCGGGGTGTCCCCGAATACCCTGCTCAACTGGGAAGCGCGTGGGCTGCTCGCGCCGCGCCGGGATGCGTCAGGATGGCGGGTGTACGGGGCCGCCGAGATCGCCCGAGGGCTGGCGATCCTGCGCCACGTCCCGCCCGATGAGCTGCCGTGATGCGAACAAGCGCTAGTTCCAAGGTCGCCGTCCCCGACCTCGCGAGATCGTTGTGGAGAACCGCGACCGGGTCGTGACAGGTTGGCTGGCACGGACGGTGGACAAGTACAAGGGGTGGGGGATGACGCGATTCTGCCCGAACTGCGGGACGCCACGCATCGGTTCGTTCCGGTACTGCCGGTCGTGCCAGTTCGACTTCGACAGCGGCGAGACCGCGCCAGTTCCGGCGGCTCAGGCGAGCCGCGGACCCGAAGTCGCCGAACCGAGCCGCTCACCGACATGGTCGTCCGCCCCGACATCCGCGACCCAGCCTGCGCCACCCGTCCCACAACAGCCCGCGGCCCCGGCAGCGCCGCGCTCCAGCGGGCCAGCCAGCCGGATCGGGGCCCTGGTCCTGGTTGTGCTCGCGGCGGTCGCGATCGCCGGCGTGTTCAAGGCATTCGTGCTCGACCCCGGTCTGCAGGCGCAGACGCGGGACATCGCATCAGCCGTGGCGAGCCAGATCGCCCCCGCCAGCCCGACGGCGGACGCGCAGCTGGCGGTTGCCTGTGAGGCGCTGGCGGACTTCCGGGCGTTCGGCGATCACGTCTCGAAGGCCTCTGCCGCCCTCACGGAGGACTACGAGACGTGGCAGCCGCTCGCCAGCGGGCTGCTCTCCCAGTTGAACCGGTTTCTGGACGCCTCCAAGGCCCTGAGTGCGGACGGGCGCTACGCCGCCTGGTACGTGTCGTCTCTGACGATCGCCCAGTCGATCTCCGAAGCCGTCGCTGAATGGGACGACGGCATGTCGAACGACGATGCCGCGGCCATCCTCCGGGGCAATGACGCGATGTCCAGCGCCGCCGCCGAGGTCGCGACCATGAACGCGGCGGCGGCCGAATGGGAAGCGGAGTGCCCCTGAGCGCGACCCGCCCATCCACACCCCCCGGACGCCCCGTCGTGGTCTCGCGGAACGTGATCGGTCCGACGGGCGCGGACCGGGGTCTAGGATGATAGGGGCGTTCGTTGCACTGGGGCTTATCAGGGAGGGTGTGGGATGCGCAGGCTGATCGGAATCACCGCGGTGGTGCTGCTGGTGGGCGCCTGCGGCTCGGGCGGGTCGGCGGTCGCTCCTGTCATCACGCAGGGGCCGTTCTCAGCCTCTCAGGTGCCCATCGCGACACCGGCGACCACCCCGGAAGCCCTGGAGCCATCCGATCCGCCGAGCGCGCCAATGACGCCAGCGGAGGCGGTGGCGAACCTCAAGGAATGGCTGCCCGACGCGATCAAGGATGGTAACTACCAGGTCGATCGCTGGTACAAGATCACGATCACGACGAAGTCGATCACGATCAACGCCAAGCATTCAAACTGGGTCCGAGACATCCTCGAGGCCGACGCTTTCGACATCCTCTACGACATCATCGGGGACCTGCCGGAGGATTCAACCTATCGGCCGACCGTCGTCATCCAGCTCCGGAGCGGGATCGATACGAGCTACCTGAAGGTCACGACGCCGGGGAAGTACCTCGACTCGATCTTCGCCGCATCCTCACCCGAGGCACGCTGGCGGAAAGTCAGCAAGTTCACGGTCAGCGGGCGCCTCTACTAGGTACTGAGCGCCTTAACCCCCAAGTCGCCCCGTCGTGACCCGGACGTTCCGCGCGGAACGATCCGGTCCAGGTGGCAGAGAGACGCCCCGACGGGAGCGCGACCGCCCGTCGGGGCGCCAAGGGTTGCGGGACGGGCCGAGACGCCCCGCGGATGTGGTCAGCGGTCGGCGACGGCGGCCGCCGAGTTGCCGCAATCCAGACAGCGGGCGGTCCGGAGCGGCGTCGCCGGCCCGAGTCGCGTCGGCCCTCGGCTCCACCGGTCGATCGGCGGTCCGGGGCGCGACGCATCGAAGCATTCGACCCGATCGGCAGGACACCCGGGGCGATGCTCCAGGCCCAACAGGCGGGCCTCCAGGGCGACGGTCACGGCTGCTCCAGGCCGTTCAGCTCGGCCTGAAGGCCCGACTGAGCATCCGCGAAGCGCGAGGATGCCTCGCTCGCGAGCGCACGATCCACCTCGGCCGAATAGCTCGGCGTGTCGCGGAACACGTACCCCGAGCCGTCCTGCGGCTCCCCGAGCGCCGCGCGCGCCGCCGTGACGCGATCGCGGTGCGCGTTCACCGCGGCCCGCGAAGCGAGCCATTCGAGGAACGCGGACCTGCCGTCGCCATTGACGGCGGCGTCACGGAATGCGCGATGAGCGATCGCCTCAGCTTCGGCGAGCGCGGCCGCTACGGTCGTCTGGTCGGCCATCGCGTCGCGCGCCCAGGCCTGCCGGCGATCGGTCAGAAGGGCCAGCCGTTCGGCGGCGAGCTTGTCGGCGATCTCACCCGCCGCGCGGGCCTCGGATGCCAGGCGATCGCGCTCGGCCGTGACCGACTCGAGGGTCTGCGTCTTCGTGGTCATCGGGGTTCACCTTTCGAGTCGATCAGGCCCTCGGCCATCGAGGAGGCGCGGGCGGTCTCGTAGAACCCGAGCGACATTCGAGTGTCCGGGGTCATCAGCGCGGCCAGCTCGTCACGGGCGACGAGGCCCCCGGCGGCGGCGGCGGCGGCCTGTAGCGCGAGGATCCGCTCGAAGCCGGGGTCGCGGCGGAACGAGGCGGCGAGGTCGCGTTGGCGACGACTCTCCCGCGCGGCGGCGCGTTCTTCTGACATCGTGGGGTCTCCTACTACATACTCGGCCGCGGTGGCCTCGAGGTGGGCGAGCCTCGCCCGAAGGGCCAGAATCTCGGCGAATGCGGGATCGTCAGGCATCGGTGGTGTCCTCCTGTTGCCGGGGATGGGTACACGAGGGTGTCTGCACGATTGCTAGCCGCGCCCCCCGTTCGTGCGCGCACGGACGGGTTTCCCGGTTTTCTATCCGACGGGTGGTCACGGTGCGTCTCCGAACGAGCTACGGAGCGCCCAATGGGCCGTTGGATCGATGTAGAACGAGTCCGGCAGGCCGCGGACGGTCTCCAGCCGGCTCCGGCACCACGCGGCCAGGTGGGCGTCATAGCCGTCCCAGCGGGTTACGGCCCGCTGCCACGAGGCGACGTCCAGCCGGTGGCGACGAGCGGCAGCCCGGCAGAGGTCGCCACAGTACGGCGAGGGCTGCCCACGGCCCGCCACGGGCGGCAGGGGGGCCTCACAGACGGTGCAGACGAGCGGATTACCCGTCACGGGGGGTCCCGGTTTCGTCCGTCCGTTCACAAAGAGCAGGCGCAGTCTTCCTTTCGATCGACTTCCCCGTGGGGGTGGGGCCAGGGGGTACCGGCCGCTCACAACGTCCGCCCTTTCGCACGCCGAGCGTTGATCAGCCGCGCGCCGAGCTCGCTGTTGCGGGACCTGCAGAGCACCCGCGTGTTGCTCGCGTCGAACGGCGCGCCACCATCGGCAAGCGGCACGACGTGATCAGCGGTCAGGTCGCGCGTCGGGTGGGCGGGATGCCCGGGCCCGTCGCCCGGGCATACGTAGCCGTACTGCCCCACGTGGCGGGAGATGATCCTCTTCGACATCTCCGCCCAGCGTGGATCGCGATGCACGGCCGACCCGGAGCCGGACCGCGATCGCGGGTGACGAGAGCAGCGCGGACCGCTCGAAGTGAGCGAGCCACACACGGTGCAGAGCTGACGCGTCATGCCGACGCCTCGGGATCGACGGCCATGTCGCCGAAGATCGTCCACGCCTCGGCGACGAGGTTGACCGACGGCTTGGCGTGACCCGGGGCGTTGGTGCAGACGTAGTGCCCGCTGGGGGTGGCGACCATGACGTGGTTGCACTCCGGACAGCGGTGATCGTCGTCCTGCGTCTGGGGAACCGGCACATCCGCCACGGGATCGGGGTTCGTGCCGTTCGGTGTGCCGCTTGTGCCACTTGTGCCGGTTCCCGGGACGTACCGGGTCCAGGCATCGAGGAAGTCGGAGCGGAAGTAGCCCCGCATCGTCCGATCACCCATGCGGCGATGCCGAGGGCCGACGCGGTACGGGTCCAGCAGCTTGGCGAGGGCGCGAGCGGACAGCGGCGAGCCGTACCAGTCGCCCCACGGTGCGTTATCCAGGTCATGCAGACGACGTAGGAGCTCGCCGGTCGTCAGGTGGTCCTCGTCGCCGAACACGTCCTTGATCTCGGACAGCAGACGCATCCCCACGCTGACCGGGGATTCGTCCTCAGAGGAGAGCGCGACCGCGGCCAGCCTGGCCATCGCCGGCCAGGACCCGCCAGCAGCGTCGGCGACCGCGATCAGCGGCTCCCACGAGTCGGCGGCACGGTCGTTCAGCTCCTCCGGAACCGTGACATCCGGCACAACCGTGACGCGCGACCAGTCGAGGGTGATCGCCTCGGCCTCGGCCCTCGCCGTCCTGTTCCGGAACTTGGCGACCGCCTCGGACGGCGCCCGCCGACGCATCCGGATCGGGATGCTGCGATCGGCGACCGTGGGCGGCAGGTTGCCGATGCCGGCCACGGCCTTCGGGCCGTAGACGTCGAACGCCTCGACCTCGCGTCGCCTGCCCTCGAGCTTGACGCGCAGGACTGGCGTGCCCTGCTTGTTGCCGGCGTTGAGGATTGCCCTCAGCCCCTCGTATCGCTCGGCGGTCCGGGCCCCGAAGATGGCGTCGGCTTCGTCGAGGAGCAGCGTCGGCCGCGGGCGCTGGCTCAACACGGTGTAGACGACGGCCTCCGACGGGGTGACGACGCGGTACGGGGTCGGGACCAGCATCTCGGCGACGTCCAAGACGCGCGTCTTGCCGGATCTCATCTCCGCCGATGTCACGGCCAGGATCGGGCTCGTGTCGAACAGCTCTGGAACGTGGGCATGAGCGATCCACAGAGCGAATGCAACCGGCTCGTGCTCGCTCGGGAAGGACACGTAGCGAGTGGCGTAGGCCCGCACGGCTTCGAGGTAGGCGGCGAGGTTGACGGGCGCGACCGCGCTGGATTTCACGGGCTCGTGAACATCACGTTCATGCTCGTGAACATTAGGTTCGTGGTGGTCGTCAACGACGTGTTCGGGACCTGGTTGGGCTTCGCCATCGAGACCTACTTCGCGAAGCTCGCCGCCCTCGATGGCGAAGGCGATCTGATCGCCGTTCATGCTCCCCGCCTCAGGATCGCCAGGGCCTCGGCCAGCGGTTCGCCGATCAAGGACCAGTCGACCAGGTCGCTGTCCGCGGCGTCGCAGGCGGCCTCGTAGGCGAAACCGATCAGCTCGAGGACGCGGTCGAGGTCCAGGGAGGGGACTTCCGCCGCGACGGCGGATGGGCTACGCTGCGGTCGGACGTTCGACGCGAGCACGTCGAGCCTCCTGGGCCATCCCGGGCGTACCAACAGCCGGGGTGGCCTTTCTGTTGCGTCGCGCAACCTCGATCAACTCGGCGATGAACGCGCGAGAGTCTGGGTCGAGGTCGCGGAGACTGACGACGCGGGGCGGTCCCCATCTCTTCGCGGCGCCGATCGCGCCGGCGCGGACCTTGACGGGGTCCTTGGTCGCGGAAACCAAGACACGGCCCTCCGTGTCTGCCCCGTCGCCGCTCTCGCGGGAATTGGGCCGACTGGTCGGGCCGTATTCCGAGCCTTCCGGGTTGTCCCGGCGTCTTACGTTCTGCCACTCACGATAGCACGTCGTCGGTGACGACGGCAAGACAGTTGCAGCGCGGACACTTCATGGTCCAGGGCGTGACCGGGGCCGGCCCTGGACCGTTCGGGAAGCGCGTGGCGTAGCCGTAGGGCCCGCGGCCTTGGGCCAGTTGCCGGGTCGCCCTTGCGCTCAAGCGCCAATGCCGGGATCCAGGCGGGTCCTCGGCCATGCCCATGTGTGGGCGGGCTGACGGCGCCGACCACTCGCCGTTCGTCAGGCGCACCCGGCTGACGCGCCCGATGATGCCGGTGCAGTCGTACCGCCCCGCGACCTGATGGCCGCAGAAGAGGGTCCCACCCTTCTTCGCCCGACGTGCCGGCAAGGGGGTAAGGGTCGTCATCGCGCCCACTCCGCGATGCGACCACGCCAGACGACGTCGATGGGGCGCAGATCAGGCCCCAGCACGACGTGGTCGATCAGGCGGCGTAGGAGCCGGTTGACGTCCGTCGCGGGCCAGGTCCAGTCGATGCGGGGCAGGTCGACAACCGTCTCGGCGTTGTCCAGGGCCCCGAGAGCGTCGGTCACGCGCGCCTTCTCGGCCTCATAGGCGCCCTGCCCGTAGTCGGGATCATCGAGGAACAAGAACCGGTTGCGCTCCATGCGCGCATTCAGCGCCTCCCGACGCGCCGCGGTGTCCTCCGCCATCTTGACGCGGTCGCCGGGCGGCTCGAGGGCGTCTACCCTCGCCTGGACGAACGGCAGGACGTACATCTCCTGGACGGTGTACTGGCCGTGCCCGGCCGTGACGTGGCCGCGGGAGCAGTAGTACTGGGCCCGGTGGAAGTTGGGCGTCATGGTCGCTCCGCAGTGGCAGCGGAGCAGCCGGGACAGCGCCATTGACGGGGCGACCTGCCGGGTGCGCCCGGTCGGATCAGGCAGCATCTCCGGCCAGTTGTGGCGGATCGTGCGCGTCAATGCGGACGTGTACCAGCGCCCACCCTCCGCGGAGACGATGCCGCGGGTGTTCAGCAGCTTGACGGCGCCGAGCACGGTTCCGACCTCGCGGTACGCTGCGCGGATCGGGTCGATGTCGATCGACTCGTCGCGGACGTGGGTGATGCGCCCGTCCTCGTCGCGGGCGGTTCGCCAGCCGAAGGGCGGGTGTCCCATCGTGTCGCCGCGCGTCCGGCGGGCGGCGAGAGCGGCGACAGCGCGCTTCTTGGTCTTCTGCAGCTCCATCCTCCCGAAGACGGCCGTGATGAACGCGAACCCCTCCGCGGCGGGATCGTCACCCTCCCCGATCGCCAGCGGGCCGGCGGTCGTCGCGATGCGGACCTTGTGGCGTTGCGCGGCATCCTGAAGGCGGATCAGGTCGCGGGGGTCACGGTAGAGGCGGTCAACATCGAACGCGTAGACCGCCGAGACGAGCCCGGCCTCCATGTCTGCAAGCAGCTTCGAGTAGGCGGTGCGCTTGCCGCTCTTCGCGACGTCGGCTGAGACGCCCCAGTCGTTGTACTCCACGGTGTTCCCGTTGTGGCCATCCGCGGCGGCCAGCTTGCGGACCGCGGCGCGCTGCGCCTCCAGGCTGATATCACCGGGCGACTCGGCGTCAACGAACGAACGGCGGAGGTAGGCGGCGGGGTGACTCATGCCCCAACAATAAACTACCTGGTCAAGAACCCGAACGGCTACGACTGCCACACGGCAACGGGCGTCGCGTGTCCGATAGGGCTGGGCATCAGGGCTTCCGAGGGACTGGGGCGCCCCTAGCCCGCGAGGCTCTGCGCGGAGGATCGGGTCCCTCCGGTCACGCTGACAACGGGATCGCCCGACGCTACGGAGCGCCGACGATCCCGGGGGTCCGCTTGCGCGGCCGGCCCAGGATTGGGCCATGGACGGGGCCGTTGAGCAACGTGACGCCGCGCTCGGCCAGGACGGCGCACATCGCATCGACGTCGTCCACGTCGATCGTCAGCTGGGGTCGGGATCCGGCATCGCGCTGCGCGACCGTCGCGGGTTCGATGAGCCCCGGCGCCGCCGTGCTCTTGCGCAGGTTGATCAGCGTGTTGCCGAAGTTGAAGACGGCCGGCCACCCGGCCGGCGTCGTCTGCACCATCTCGTCCTCCCGACTGGTCGCGAGGGTGCCGCGGGAACGATCGCACGAACCTCGCCATCGCGACTCGGCGGTGAGTCGTAAGGGTCTCCGTCGTTCGGGTCGCGGGCTGGGTTCGCGGGATCCGGGGTCACGGCCACGCTCGTCGAAACCCGATTCGACTCACCACGGAGGAGCTATCCGGTTGACTCCGGTGCCCCCTACCTGTAGTAGTCAGTCGTCACGACCAGCGCCCTGGTAGTCACGACAGGACGCGGCTCAGCCAAAGGCCGCCGAGAACGAGGAGCCAGATCAGGATGGGCGCGGTCACGAACAACCCGACCATCATCAGGACCGCGAGGGCACGATCTTCTTCACGAAGGCTCCGACGGTGACTGCTCGCCTGTTGTTGTGGTTGTCCTGCGACTGCCACGCCCTGCTTCCTTCACTGACGGCGTGAAGGCGACCCTCGGCAGATCCTTCGCGCCGGTGATGGTGTCGTAGGTCGTCGGGCCGCGTCCGGTCCCGAGACCGAGCAGCGTCTGGAACGCAGCGGCCAGGTTGAGCCGCCGGTTGTGCCGGAACACGAACTCGTCGAGGTAGACGGCGAGGTGCCGGCGGGTCACGCCGCGATGGGTCCCGTTCAGCCACGCCTTGAGGTTGCCGATGGCCTGGTGGAGGTGCGGGACCGGGTTCGTGAAGGCGTCGCCCGACCCCTCCACGATGCGACGGTGCGTGTAGCCGGCGGCGGGGAGGGCGCGGTAGGACTGGAAGCCGTCGGTGATGACCACCGAGCCAGGCTCGACGACATCCCTCACGAACCCGATCAGCGACGCGGAGGTGTCATCAGGCACGAGCCTCGCCCGGAGGCGCTCGGGGTAGCCGTTGCCGACTTCGAGCGCCATCACGACGAGTGCCGCACGGCGGCCCTTGCGCGTCCGGCCCTTGCCACCCGGCTGGTAGCCACCGATCCAGGTCTCGTCGACCTCCACCTCGCCCGCGAGCCGCGTCCGTTCGAGGTTCACGGTGGCCCGGCGGAGCTTGTGGAGGATCATCCAGGCCGTCTCGTAGCGGGCGATGCCGAGTTGCCGCTGGATGCCGAGTGCCGACACGCCGCGCTTGTCGGTAATCATCAGGAACGCTGCCCAGAACCAGACCAGGAGGGGCGTCCGCGTCCGGTGGAGGATCGTCCCTGCGGTCGTCGACGCCTGGTAGTGGCAAGCAGCGCACTCGCGGAGCCTGCGAGCCGGGAGCGCCCACACCTTCTCGCTGCCGCAGCGGGGACAGCGGAATCCGTCGGGCCAGCGGCACTCGGCGAGATACTGCTCGCACGCCTCGTCAGTCGAGAACCGGCGCTGGAACGCGATCAGGGTCCTGGGGAATCCGGGGCGTCGGGCGGCCACGGCTCGACACTACGGGTTGCGCTGACCGGAGTCAACCGGATAGCCCCTCTCACCACGGAGTCGCGGCCGCCTCGCGGGACGACGCCGAGCGAGGCACGCACGGCACCACGCCGAGCGCGAGGCGGCCGCGAATCGAGCGGGCGACGACGGCGCGCAAGCCGCACCGGAGGGCACCGAACACCCCTGATCCGGGGCCGCCACGGTAGCGATCCACGCGCCCGCGTGTATACTTTCGGCCAACAACGCGGGCCGCCTCCAGACGTGGGTGACCAACCCACGTTTCTTTGTGTCATGGTGGCGCCCGCCGCCATTGAGCAACCTGCAGGGAGGCGCATGATGAGTCGCGACTTCGTCGGCGCGCTCCTCCAGCTGAACGCGGAGAAGCAGGTCTCGCGCGAAGCTCTCGTCCGGGCGCTCGAGGAGGGGATCCAGGCGGC
>JBBRRZ010000038.1:0-11323 GCA_038245845.1 Candidatus Limnocylindrales bacterium | reverse complement strand
GTCGACCTCGTCGTGCTGGTCGAATCACCGACGAGCGTCGCATCGGGGCTGCAGCGCGTCGGCCGGGCGGGGCACCAGGTCGGTGAGCCGTCGAAGGGCATCCTGTTCCCCAAGTTCCGCGGTGACCTGCTGGAGGCGACCGTCGTCGTGAAGCGCATGCACGAGGGCGCGATCGAGACCACCGTGATGCCGCGCAACCCGCTCGACGTGCTTGCGCAGCAGATCGTCGCGATGGCCGTCATGGACCGCTGGACGGTCGCCGAGCTGCTGGAGATCGTGACCCGCGCCGCGCCATTCGAGTCCCTTTCGCGCGAGGCGCTGGAGGCGGTGCTCGGGATGCTCTCCGGCGCCTATCCGTCGGACGAGTTCGCCGAGCTGAAGGCGCGCGTCGTGTGGGATCGCGTCACGGACGTCATCGAGGGGCGTCGCGACGCCCGCGTCGTCGCCGTCACGAGCGGCGGAACGATCCCGGATCGGGGGCTGTTCGGGGTGTTCCTCGCCGGTGAGGCGGGCACGCCCGGACGGCGGGTCGGCGAGCTCGACGAGGAGATGGTCTACGAGCTGCGTGCCGGCATGCATGGCGACGTGGTCGTGCTCGGGGCGAGCAGTTGGCGCGTGCTGGACATCACGCCGGATCGGGTGATCGTGGAGCCCGCCCCGGGCGTGCCCGGCAAGCTGCCGTTCTGGAAAGGCGATTCGGTGGGGCGGCCGGTGGAGCTGGGTCGGGCGATCGGCGAGTTCCTGCGCGAGGCGGAGATCGAGCTGGCGCGCGGCGAACGTGGCCATCGCTCGCTCACGAAGCGGCTCCGAGCCGAGCATGACCTCGACGAGCTCGCCGCGAACAACCTCGTCGCGTACCTGGACGAGGAGCGCGAGGTCGCCGGCGCGCTGCCCACGGATAAGCGGCTCGTCGTGGAGCGCTTTCGCGACGAGCTCGGTGACTGGCGGCTCGTGATCCTGTCGCCGTTCGGCGGGCGGGTGCACGCCCCGCTGACCCTTGCCATCGAGACGCGGCTGCGCGAGCGGCTGGGCATCGAGGCGCAGACGATCTGGTCGGACGACGGGATCGCGGTGCGGCTGCCGGAGGGGGAGGGCGACGGCGATTCGCGCCGCCTCGCCGAGATCGAGGCACTCCTGTTTCCGGCCCCGGAAGAGATCGAGGACCTGGTCGTTGAAGCGGTCGGCGGCTCCGCCCTCTTTGCCTCCCGCTTCCGCGAGAATGCGGGACGGGCGCTCCTCCTGCCTCGTCGTCGCCCGGGCGCCCGCACGCCGCTCTGGCAGCAGCGCCAGCGCGCTGCGGACCTGCTCCAGGTGGCATCGCGCTATGGCAGCTTCCCGATTCTCGTCGAGACGTATCGCGAGTGCCTGTCCGACGTGTTCGACCTGGACGCGCTGCGCGACCTCCTCGGCGGCATCGAGCGACGTGAGATCGCCATCCACGGCGTCGAGACCGTGAAGGCGTCGCCGTTCGCGTCCTCGCTCCTGTTCGACTACGTCGCCGCGTACATGTACGAGGGTGACGCTCCGCTCGCCGAGCGCCGCGCCGGCGCGCTGGCACTCGACCGCGACCTGCTCCGAGAGCTGCTCGGCCAGGAGGAGCTGCGTGAGCTGCTGGATCCGGAGGCGCTCGCGGATCTCGAACTGTCGCTGCAGAGCCTGACCGACGAGCGCCAGGCAAATACGATGGAGCACCTGCACGACCTGCTCCGACGGGTCGGCGACCTCTCCGCTCCGGAGGTCGTCGCGCGCGTCGAGGGCGGTGAGGCCGTTGCGGAGGGGTGGCTGCGCGAGCTGTCTGCGTCGCGGCGCGCGGTCGAAATGCGGATCAGCGGCAATGACCGCTGGATCGCGATCGAGGATGTGGGCCGGTATCGCGATGGCGTGGGCGCGTCGCCGCCACGCGGTGTCCCCGAAGCCTTCCTCGTCCGCATGAGCGGTGCGCTGGACGGCCTTCTCGCCAGATTTGCCCGTAGCCACGGACCGTTCCTTGCGACCGAGCCGGCCGCGCGCTGGGGCATGCCGCTGGGCGTGGTCGAAGATGCCCTCGCACGTCTCGCGGCCGCCGGCACGATCGTGCGCGGCGAGTTCCGCCCGAACGGCTCGGAGCGGGAGTGGTGCGACCCCGAGGTGCTCCGGCAGCTGCGGCGACGTTCGCTCGCTCGCCTGCGGCGCGAAGTCGAGCCCGTCGACCCCGAGACGCTCGGCCGGTTCCTGCCGGCGTGGCAGGGTGTGGCCGCCGTCGGGGCTGACCTTGCACCGCTGCGCGGGAGCGCCGCGCTCGAGCGCCTCGCGGAGGTCGTCGACCAGCTGTCGGGCGTGCCGATTCCCGCCTCCGTGCTGGAGCGTGACGTCCTGCCGGCGCGCGTTCCGGGCTACCAACCGCGCCTGCTGGACGAGCTGGGCGCGCTCGGCGAGGTCGCCTGGGTTGGCCACGGGAGCCTCGGCCGAGACGACGGCCGGGTCGTTCTCCACCGGCCGGGTCGAGAGCTGCTTCTGCCAAACCAGCTCGGCGACGCCGGAGTGGCGCCGGACTCGCGACTGCATGCGGCCATCCGCGAGCACCTGCGCGCCCGGGGCGCCTCGTTCTTCCGGGCGATCCAGGGCGCCACGGGACGCGTCGCGGGCGCCGGCGCCGTCATCAGCTCGACCGCCGAACGCGAGGTGCTCGATGCGCTGTGGGATCTCGTCTGGGCTGGAGAGGTCACCAACGACACCTTCGCGCCCCTGCGGGCACTCCGCTGGAAGCGCCCGGCCCGAAGCTCGGGCGCAGCGCGGGGCCCAAGACTTGGGCGGCTGACCTCGCTCGGACCGCCCGAAGCCGCGGGCCGCTGGTCGCTCGTCGGCAGCGGGATGTTCGAGGCCGCCACTCCCGCGCCGAGTCCCACTGAACGGCTGCACCAGCTCTCCCTCGCACTCCTGGATCGCCACGGCGTCCTGGTGCGGGAAGCGGTCATGGCGGAGGGCCTGGAGGGCGGCTTCTCCGCCATCTACCCGATGCTTCGAGCCCTCGAGGAAGCTGGGCGGATCCGCCGCGGGTACTTCGTTGCCGGACTCGGCGCGGCGCAATTTGCACTCGCCGGCGCCCTGGAGCGACTTCGGACGGTGCGCGAACCGTCGTCGACGACTGGGGACGCCCCGGCCGTCCACCTCCTGGCGGCCGCGGACCCAGCCAACCCGTATGGGGCTGCGGTTCCGTGGCCCCGTCGGGGGGAGACGGACAAGCGGCCGCTCCCACGCGCTGCCGGCGCTTCCGTCGTCCTCGTCGACGGCGTCGCGGCGCTGTACCTGGACCGCGGTGGCAGCTCCCTCCAGACGCTGCCGGCCTTCGACGATTCGGCGGTCGCGGAGGCGGCCCTGGAGGCGCTGAAAGGTGTCCTCGCGGACGGAAGTCGTCGGGAGCTGGTCGTGGCGCGCGTCGATGGTGAGCCGGTCGGACAGTCTCGCTGGTACGAAACCATGCTCAAATCGGGATTCATCCAGGGGTATCGCGGGGTTGTCCTGCGGAGATCGCGCGTGTCGGCGATGATCGCCTGATGCCGGAAGGGGACACGCTCGCAAGAATCGCCGTCGCGCTACGGCCATACCTCGCCGGGCGCGTGGTCACCGCGGCCCGCGCGCGCCTGCCGGGACCGCAGGTTTCGCGCATCGTCGGACAGAAGATCGATGCCGTCGACGCCGCGGGCAAGAACCTGCTCATCAAGTTCGATGGCGGGCTCGAGCTGCGCACGCATCTTGGCCTGCACGGCTCGTGGCACCGCTACCGCCCCGGCGAAACGTGGCGCCGGCCGCCATCCCGCGCCGCCCTCGTGATCGAGGTTCCAGGCGCGATCGCCGTCTGCTTCGATGCTCCGGTCGTGGAGTTGTTCGAGCGACGCGCAGAGATCGTCCATCCGACCATCTCGATGCTCGGGCCGGACCTGCTGGCGACGGAGTTCGATCAGGCCGAGGCGGTTCGACGCCTGCGCGAGCCTGCGCGCGCCGAGACCGCGATCGGCGAGGCCATCCTCGACCAGCGCGCCGTGGCCGGCGCGGGCAACGTGTACAAGAGCGAGGTCCTGTTCATGGAGCGGGTCGATCCGTTCGCCCCAGTCGGGCTGCTCGACGAGCCGACGCTGGATCGGGTCCTGGCCACGGCGCGCGAGCAGCTCCAGGCCAACGCCAAATCGGACTCGCCGGCAGGCCGGTCGACCACCGTCGACCTCAGGACCGGCGCGCACCTCGCGCCGTCACGCCTGTGGGTCTACGACCGTGCCGGTCGCCCATGCCATCGCTGCGGCACGCTGATCCGCTCCGACTCCCAGGGCCACGAGCTGCCGCGGGTCACGTATTGGTGCCCAAGCTGCCAGGCGCCCGTCGGGGCCGCCGCGACACCTGCGAAGCGCAAGGCCCGCCAGGGCACCACGGCCTAGGTCGTTCGCTAGCGGGCCTGCCCGCCACCCAGCAGCCGGTACTCATCTGCTGGAGCTTATCCGGACCGATCGCCTCCTCAACCTCCATGGCAGCGATCGCGCGGATCTGGCCCGGCGTGAGCGGCCGGTATGATCGCAGTGATGTGCGAGCAGTACGTCGCGGTTTCGGCGGCCCCGTTCCGGCTCGAGGCGCTCTGGCCGTTCACGGAGCGACTCGAGAAGTTCGGCCTCGCGGGCTTCGGCTGGGGGGCGACGTGGCTGCAGGCGGACGGTACGTTCCGATCCCACCGGGACCTCGAGACCTTTCGCGAGGATCGGCAACGCGAAGCGCTCGGGCGTCTCGAGACGCGCGCGCTGCTGATGCACCTCCGACGTCCGTCGAAGTTCTCGACGATCGGGCTGCCGGATACGCAGCCGTTCGATGACCCGGCGGGCCGGTACTCGTTCTCGCACAACGGCGATCTCGAGCGCCACAAGGTCTACCGCGCCCGCTATCGCGAAGCGGGCCGGCTCCAGGGCAAGGCCGACACCGAGGTCGGCGCCCGTTGGCTCGAGGACCACTGGTCCGACGCCGAGACCGTCCCCGGGGCACTCACCAAGCTGCACGACACCTTCGGCGGCCACGCGAACCTCGCCGTGCTGACCCGGAATGGCGAGGGTCACCACTACGCCGGGAACGACGAGAACCCCGTTTTCACTTTCGATATCGGCGACATCCACCTGGCGTGCACGGGGATGTACTCGCTCGATCGCTCGGTGTTCAAGTACGTCGTTCCGGAGGCGGCAAATCGACGTCTCGTCCCGCTCGAGCACACCGCGACCCTGGAGTCCGCGCCGGCCTGAATCCCCCCCCGTAGCGTCGGGCACGGTCGCCCTGCTGACGCTGATAGCCACGATTCCCTCGGCGCGTGCCTCCGATCGGATCGGGCGCGCAAGCCCGTTATCGTCGTGGCGTGCGCGCTGGGCGCAGTGGGTATGGGGTCACTGCGTTCGCGCCGTCGATCCAGGTGTTCGTCCTCGGCGTGGTCCTGGTCGGTGTGGCGTCGGGGACATTCCTCGCGGTCGACTGGGCGCTCATGACCGACATCATTCCCAGGGCGTCGTCGGGCCGCTACATGGGCATCAGGAACATCGTCGTCGTCGCGGGTCCGTATGCGTCCCTGATCGGCGGGCTGCTCATCTTTGCCCTCGGCGGCGAGGTTCGATCTGGCGCCGCCCCTCGAGCGGCGTTTGCCGCGGCCATTGGGCTGTTCCTGCTGGCTGCGTTCTTCCTTCGCCGGGTCGATGCGCGGCCTCGCGTGGAGCGGCTCGCGAGCGATGCTCCGGACCGCGTGGACGAGGTGGTTCACCGGTCGGCGTGACCTTCGCCTCGCCCGGCCCCGGACGGACGCGGCCACCGGAGTGGCGCGCCGTTCGGTATCCTCTCGCGCAACGTGCCACCCAGACGCAGCGGCCGGTCGCTGACCGACGGAACGGTCATGGTCATCGGCGGGGCCGAGGACAAGATTCGCGACCGCGTCATCTTGAACCGGTTCGCCGCCCTCGCCGGCGGCGCGGATGCGGTCGTCGTCGTGATCTCCACGGCGTCTTCCCTGGGCTTCGAGGCGGGCGAGCGCTACCGCGAGATCTTCACGGGTCTAGGGATCAGCACGGTCCGACCGCTCCACGCGATGTCCCGTGCGCAGGCCAACGATCCGGCGTACGTCTCCCAGCTCGATGACGCGACCGGCATCTTCCTGACCGGCGGCAATCAGCTCCGACTCTCATCGACCGTTGGCGGCACGCTCCTGGCAGAGGCGGTCATGGAACGCTTCCGCGCGGGCGCCGTCGTGGCCGGTACCTCCGCCGGGGCGTCGGCAATGTCCAGCCACATGATCGCGTTCGGGGCATCGGGCGGGACGCCGAAGCACCGCATGGCGGCGTTGGCAGCGGGCCTCGGCGTCCTGCCCAGCGTGATCGTCGACCAGCACTTCCAGCAGCGGAACCGCTACGGTCGGCTCCTGTCGGTCATCGCCCAGAACCCGAGCCTGCTTGGACTCGGCGTGGATGAGGACACCGCCGGCGTGGTCGGGCCGGACGGCGTGATGGAGATCATCGGCCGCGGCAGCGTGACCATCATCGACGGAGCGAACGCCGAAACGGACGCCTGGGAGGTGCACGGCCATCGCCCCGTGATGATCAGCGGCGTGACGCTCCACGCGCTCCCGGCCGGCTACAAGTTCGACCTCCGCCACCGCCGCCGAATCGCCACGACGCCGCTGAAGGCCCTGCCCGGTGGCGCGCTGGACGCGATCGCCTCGAGCTGAGACTGGTCGAACCTCTGGACCTCACGTCCGCGCGACACAGGGATACCCGAGGGCCTCGCCACACGACGCCGGATCTGTCACCGAGTACCCGGGGTGGTGGTAGCCAATCCGAGGGCCTGCCCAGCCGCTCGGATGACCATCGCTCACACGAATTCGGACCCCGTCCGTGCTCACGCGACCGCGAACGGCCGCCGATTCGTCGCCCGACGGGCGCCAAGGGGTCTGCTGGTCCTGGATACCACCACTCCCATTCCTAGGTGATCGGAATTCCGACCGCCGCCGGCGACCAATCGGCTAGGCTGCGTTTCTCCACGGGATCGCCTCTGAGGGGAGTGCAAGGTTGGCCAAGGCGGCTCCGACGCGATCATCTGGCGCGGCAAGCGTGAGGCCTGCTGCGAGTGCCCCCCGCGCGTCCGCAGCGGAATCCGGGCCGAAGCCCGCCACGAAGCCCGCAACCACGAAGCCCGCAACCACGAAGCTGGTGGCAACAACGCCGGCGGCAACGAAGCCCCTCAGCACGAAGCCGGTAGACACGAAGCGCGGCACCAGGCCGGCCGCCAACCCCGACGCAGGACCCCTGCCGACACTGAGGATCCTCGATACCCGCGTCCTGCGGGGCGCGAACTACTGGTCGCAGAAGCCCGTGGTGAAGATGCTCGTGGACCTGGGCGTCCTCGAGGACTATCCGACCACGAAAATCCCCGGGTTCGTCGACGGCCTCCTCGCGTGGATCCCGTCGCTCGAGGACCACGCCTGCTCGCTGAACCGGCGCGGTGGGTTCGTGACCAGACTCAAGGACGGCACGTGGGTCGGCCATGTCGCCGAGCACGTCGCCCTGGAGCTCCAGAACCAGGCCGGCACGCAAGTGCGCCATGGCAAGACGCGCGGGGCCGGCACCCCCGGCCAGTACAACGTCATCTACGAGTTCGGCGAGGAGGCCGTCGGACTGGAGGCGGGGGTACTTGCCGTCCGGATCGTCAACTACCTGGTCGCCCCGAGCGATCCCACCCAGGCGCTCGACTTCATCGACGAGATGGAGCGGCTGATCCGGCTCGCGGAGCGCAATGCATTCGGGCCGTCCACCCAGGCGATCCTCGACGAGGCCGCCTCGCGCGACATTCCCTACCTGCGACTTGACCGGCACTCGCTCGTCCAGCTCGGGCACGGCGTCCACCAGCAGCGCATTCGAGCGACGATGACGTCGCGCACATCGGGCATCGGGGTCGATATCGCGAGCGACAAGAACCTCACCAACCGACTGCTCGATTCGGCGGGCCTGCCCGTCCCCAAGTCAGAGATGGTCAACACCGTCGAAGGCACGCTTGCCGCCGCGAAGCGCGTCGGGCTGCCGTGCGTCGTCAAGCCGCTCGACGGCAACCACGGCCGCGGCGTGAACCTCAACCTCAGAACAGACGACGAGATCCGCGCCGGTTTCGAGGGCGCACGCCGCGAGAGCCGCAGCGGGGACCTCGTCGTCGAGACGTTCGTCACCGGACTCGACTACCGCTGCCTCGTGATCGGCGGCAAGGTCGCGGCGATCGCGGAGCGCGTGCCCGCCTCGGTTGTCGGGGACGGCAAGCAGACGGTCCGCCAGCTCGTCGACAAGACGAATGCGGATCCCCGGCGCGGCATCGGCCACGAGAAGGTCCTCACGCGGATCAAGGTTGACGACGCCGCCGAGGCGCTTGTGCGTGCGCAGGGTCTCGAACTGGACGGAGTGCCGCCGAAGGGCGAGCGGGTCAAGTTGGCGCTTACCGGCAACATGTCCACCGGCGGCACATCCATCGACCGGACGATCGAGGCACATCCGGACAATGTCGAGATCGCCGAGATGGCGGCACGGGTGGTCGGGCTGGACGTCGCCGGCATCGACTTCATCTGCCCGGACATCACTGTGCCCGTGCGCGAGACCGGCGGCGCGATCGTCGAGGTGAACGCGGCGCCCGGCTTCCGCATGCACACCCACCCGACCGAGGGCGAGCCGCAATACGTGGCAAAGCCCGTCATCGACCTGTTGTTCGCGCCCGGAGCGCCCGCCAGGATCCCGATCATCGCCGTGACGGGCACGAACGGAAAGACGACGACCGTCCGGATGATCGCCCACATCCTGAAGCTGATGGGCCGCCGGGTGGGCATGACCTCGACCGACGGGATCGTGGTCGATGGGCGGATGATCCGACGCGGCGACATGTCCGGGCCGAAGTCGGCGCGGATGATCCTCCAGAACCCGACGGTCGATACGGGCGTCTTCGAGGTCGCCCGCGGCGGGATCCTGCGCGAGGGCCTCGGGTTCGATCGGCCGGATGTCGCGGTCGTCACCAACGTGACCGCCGACCATCTCGGACTCGGCGGCATCGACACGCTCCACCAGCTGTCGGACGTGAAGGGCGTGCTGGTCGACGCCGTGCCGCGCACGGGGACCGCGGTACTCAATGCAGACGATCCGTACGTGGCCCGGCTCGCGTCCAACGGCCGCGGGCGGGTCATCTATTTCTCGATGGAGTCAAAGAAGGGCGAGAAGGGCTTCGACCGCATCGACGGCCACGCGGGACGTGGCGGCGCCGCGTTCGTGATCCGCCGCACGCCCGAGGGCGACCAGATCGTCCTGCGCCACGGCCCGCGCACGATGCCCGTGCTGTACACGCACCTCGTACCGGCGACGTTCGGCGGCAAGGCGCGAATGAACGTGGCGAACGCGCTCGCGGCGGCGGCCGCGACCTGGGCGGCGGGCGCCCACCTGCACGACATCCGGCAGGGCCTGCGCACCTTCACGACCTCGTTCTTCCAGGCGCCTGGCCGCCTCAACTACCTCGAGGTCGGTGGGGTCCGGGTCGTCATCGACTACTGCCACAACGTGGACGGCATGCGGAACCTCGCCGACTTCGCGCGGCGCATGAACGGAGATGGCGACGGCGCCTCACGCCGGAACGGCGGAGGCGGTCGCGCGCTCGGCGTCATCGGCATGCCCGGGGACCGGCGCGACGAGGACATGCGCGAATACGGCGCCTACGCGGCCGGCGCGTTCGACGAGATCATCATTCGCGAGGACCGAAACCTCCGCGGCCGGGAGCCGGGTGTCGCGGCGAACCTGGTCGCTGATGGCGTCAGAAGGGCGCGCGATGACGGCTCGGGCCGGACCGTGCGCGTAGACAAGATCCTCGATGAGCTGTCCGCGGTTCGCAACGCTCTTCGGCGCGCGAATCCCGGCGACCTCGTGGTGATGTGCGTCGACGATTCGATCGCGGTCTATCGCGAGGCCATGGCCAGCGCGGGCCAGCGCGAGGGCCAGACCGCGTTCGCGGATCCGGGCGAGCTCGAGGCGCCCGAAGGCTAGCCTCAGCCGGCTGCGACCAGGCTCTCGCTCGCCTCAGTCAGCGTCGGTGAATGTCACTCGCCGCGAACGCTGCGCTAATCAACACAAGCGGTCCCGGCGAAACCTGATAGAGGCTTCAGGCAATACACGCGACCAGCGCCTTTCGGGTCCATCCACCAGCCTCGCTGATCGCGGTGGAGGAGGACCGTCATTTGCCTCCCAGCGACGGCGGGGTTCGCACCACCGATCGCCGTTACAAGCAAACTCACCGTCTGGCGCTGCTGATCGATCGCGGTCTGCACGATCGTCACGCCGTTATCGGGGCCTGCCGTCCGGATGCCTGCCAGAAAGTAGCTCCGAACCTCAGCTAGGACCGCATCGAGGGTCGGCCATCGGTCCGGGCCCGGCAGAAAGACGAACTCAGTCTCCTGCCACTCCCCGGCCTCAAGAAAGGGCTTGGGAAAGGCCGAGTCGGGTACGGTGATCGAGACTGCGGACTCGGTCGGGCCAGGTGCGGCGCAACCGATGAGCGCGATTGCAGCAAGTGCCGTTGCGATCAGGACGCGAGGCCTCATTTCAGACCCATCACTCAGCGTCGGTAGATGTCACGTGATCGGTCCGGGCTGCAAGCGCTCGCAGAAGCTTGAGGTCTCGCTGCTGAGCGTCGGGAATTTCATACCCCGCGTGCATGGCGAGTTGGGTCTCGACGGAAACGCATGGAACGGCCGTCCCCGCAATGATTCCTGCCGCGAAGACCGAAGGCGGGAATGCCCAGGGATTGTCGTAGTACTGGGAAATTCCCCCATCGGCACCAAGTCCGATGACGTGGACATCGAGTTCGCGGCCGTGGCCATCAACACTCACGAAAGCCGACGGCGATCGTGTTCCCTCGTCACCAAGCCAGCAGCTCTCCTCCCAAATCAATTTCTCCCTGAAGTCGCCGCTACCCAGGACGTTGTGAAGCTTTGGCAAGTCCTCCAGCAAGATCAAGATGTCGAGGTCCTTGTGGGTACGGGTCTCCCGTCCCAGGAGTGCGTCTACGCCCCATCCACCTATCAGCCAGTACCGGACGTTGTTTCGCGCCAACATCGCGCAAAGCACGAGTGCGTCGTCGGAGGCGAGCATCTGCTGCGTTGTCCCTCAGTCAGCGTTGCCGAATGTGCGTAGGGTGAGACACGGCCTTCGCTGACTGCGAAGGTGTCGTCGACGAGGACGGATGGCTCCCGCGTGAATGTGCCGCGGCACCACCGTTGGCCATCGTGACAAGTGCCTCCGTCCTCGGTGACGAATGGGCC
>JBBRRZ010000037.1:0-15028 GCA_038245845.1 Candidatus Limnocylindrales bacterium | reverse complement strand
GTCGTAGCCGGCCCCCGCCATGGCGCTGATGTCGGCGTCGCCGGACGCGTCCACGAACGACGCGGCCTCGACCCAGCGCTCACCGCCCTTCGTCCACAGCCGCACCGCCTGGATCCGGCGGTCGTCACCGAGCCGCACGCCCGTCGCCCAGGCGTGGAGCAGCAGGTCGACGCCCGCGTCCTCGGCGAGCCGCTCCCAGAGCACCTTCAGCGCCTCCGCGTCGTACGTGACGCCGGTCCCCGCCCCGTACGTGTTCGGGCGCTCGAAGGCGACGCCGTCGTCCGTCAGCCGGCGCGCGACCTCCCAGCCCAGCCCACCGACGACGCGCCGCGGGGCCGAACCCGGCGTGTAGAACGCGTAGAACGTGTCGAGCACGGCGGTCGAGGTCCCGCCCATGAACGCCAGGCGATCCACCAGGAGCGTGCCGGCGCCGCGTCGGGCGGCGGTGATCGCGGCGGACGACCCGGCGGACCCGGCTCCCACGACCACCACGTCGTAGCGGTCCTTCACCCGGCGCCCCCGTCCGGCAGCGCGAAGAACCGCGCCGGGTTCGTGACGAGGATCGCCTCCGTGGCTGCGTCGCCCAGCCGCCGCCGGAGCCGCGGTGCGAACGTCGTCATGAGGTACCGCAGGCCCGGCCCGCCGTCGTACGCCCGCAGGTAGTCGCGCATGCCGAGGTCCAGGCCGAGCACGATCCGCTCCAGGTGCCCGGCCGCAGCCACCGCCTCGACAAGGTCCAGCACCGTGCTGTCGGGGTGGTACTTCGTCCGGCCGATCGTGTCGTACTCCAGCGTCACGCCGTGGGCGCAGAGGTCCGCGTGGATCTCCCAATCCGGGTTGCGGTCCATGTGGGCGAGCGCGATGCGATCGGGCCGGGCGCCGGAGGCGAGCAGGCGATCCACGATCTCGTGGCCGGCCGTGCCGATCTCGGCGTGGACGAGGATGGCAGCGCCGGTGGCGGCCGACGCCCCGCCGATCGCGTCCAGGCGCCTGGCCTCCGAGCGGGTGATGCGGTGGTACGACGCGCCGCCCTTGATGGCGCCGGCTCGGGCCCTGTCCGGGGGCAGGCCAGGGTCCAGCCAGTCGCCCGGGTGCATGCCGACGGTGAGGTCCGCCACGATCCGGTCGGCGAGCGTCTCCACGGTTGCGGCATGCACCCAGTGGTCGGCGGGGTAGTGCGCGTCGCGGTGGTAGCCGGAGGCCCCGATGACCACGACGCCCGTCGCCTCGGCCACCGCGCGCATCCGGTCCGGCCGTCGCCCGAGGCCGATCGGCGTCATCTCCACGATCGTGCCGATGCCGGACGCCTTCCCATCACGGACCTCCTCGATCGCCTTGTCCGTGTCGTCGAAGGACTGGCCCTTCAGGGCAGGGGAGTCGATGAACAGGTGGTCGTGCGCGTCGACGACGCCCAGGCGGTCGGTGGCAACCGGGCCGGTGACGGAGCGGACGGTGGGCGTGGAGACGGGCATCATGACCTCGGGGACTCGCCGGGCCGCGCCGTGGCTACGACGTCCGGGTCGCGAACAGGCGCGAGATGACCCGGCCGATCGCGTACCCGGCCACGACGGGGCCGCCGAAGAACACCGTCGCGAACACGGCCGAGAAGATGTCCAGCGGGACGGGCTTGCCGGCCACCATCGAGAGCCAAAGGATCGCGATCATCCCGATGACCATGCCCACGAGGACGGCGAGCAGGCCGGTCCAGCCGCGGGTTGAGATGCCGGCGACGACCCCGCCCGCGAGGAGGATCAGGGGCGACGCGACGATGACCGTCAGCGCGCAGGTGTCGCTGAACGATGCCGAGCCGACGCAGCCGAGGTTCGCCCCGCCGAAGACGGCGACCGGACACGCCAGCGCGACGACGACGAGGGCGATCAGATCCCGGAGCAGGCCGTGGCGAGGGGCGTCCATTCCAGTCACCTCCGTGCGGCGAATGATGCCCGGTTCCCGGCGGGGGCGGGCGCCGCGATCGCAGGCAGGCACGGAAGTGAGGCGGGCGGGAGTCGTGCGACACTGGGCCCTCGCCCCCTGTCCATCGCCGACCTCGAGGATCCGTGTCCCGCAGCGTCCGACTCCGCCCCTGGCAGCACGCCGCGCTCGCCCGCTACGCCGCCTCGCCACACCCGGACTTCCTCGCCGTGGCGACCCCCGGTGCCGGCAAGACCACCTTCGCGCTGGCGGCCCTGCGCACCTCCCTCGCCCGCAGGCCGGCTCGCGTCGTCGTCGTCGCTCCCACCGCCCACCTCAAGGTCCAGTGGGCCGCCGCGGCCGCCGTGCTGGGGCTCCACCTCGACCCCGGCTGGTCGCCCGCGGACGGCCCGATGCCGCCCGACATGCACGGCGTGGTGACGAGCTACCAGCAGGTGGCGATGAGCGCCGCCGCGATCCGCGCCGAGTCCCGCGGCGCCCACGTCGTGCTCGACGAGGTCCACCACGCCGGCGAGGACCAGGCCTGGGGCGACGCCCTGCGCGAGGCGTTCGGGACCAGCGCGCGCCGGCTGTCCCTCTCCGGGACGCCGTTCCGGAGCGACACCCGGGCGATCCCGTTCGTGCGCTACGAGGCGGACGAGGCGGTCCCGGACTTCGAGTACGGCTACGGCGATGCGCTCCGCGACGGGCGCGTCGTGCGGCCGGTGTACTTCCCGCGGACCGGCGGCGAGATGGAGTGGAGCGCGCCGGACGGCGCCGTGCACAGCGCCACCTTCGACGACGCGCTGGCGACGCAGCTCGCGAACCAGCGGCTCCGGACGGCCCTGTCGATCGAGGGCGACTGGCTGCCCTCCGTGCTCCGCGAGGCGGCCGCGCGACTGGATGCGGTCCGGAAGCACCAGCCGGATGCGGGTGGGCTCGTGATCGCGATGGACCAGGAGCACGCACGGGGGATCGTCCAGGTGCTGCGGCGGGAGATCGGCGCCCAGGCGGTCGTCGTCACCTCCGACGATCCCGACGCCTCCGCGCGGATCGCCGCCTTCGCCATCGGGCGAGACCCCTGGCTCGTGGCCGTGCGAATGGTGTCCGAGGGCGTCGACATCCCGCGCCTTCGCGTCGGCGTCTACGCGACCACCGTCACCACGGACCTGTTCTTCCGCCAGGCCGTCGGCCGCTTCGTGCGCTGGGTGCCGGGCATCCGCGATCAGCGGGCGTGGCTGTTCATCCCCGACGACCTCCGGCTGCGGACCCGCGCATCGGAGATCGCCGAGCAGCGCCGCCACTCCCTGCGCCGGGACCGCCGGCCGGACGACGAGCTGGACCCGGACGCGGCGCGCCGGGCCGAGGCGGCCGAGCTGGCGGCGGGCGAGCAGATGAGCCTGTTCGCGGCGCTGTCAGCGGTGGCCGTCGGGGATCCCGGTGGGGCCGAGCCGTGGCACGAGCCGCTCCCCGGCGACTGGGAGGACGGCGCCGACTCGACGATCGAGCTGGAGCTCGGGCCGCCGCCGCCGTTGGTCGCGCCGCCCGATGGTTCGTTCGGGACGGGGCTGACCCGACGGCAGGCGAAGGACCGGTTGCGGACCGCCAACGCCGAGGCCGCGAAGGACATCGCGCGGGTCTCCGGGATGGCGTTCGCCTCGGTGAACCTGGAGCTCAACCGGCTGGCCGGGATCCGGCGTGTCACCGAGGCCACCGAGGCGCAGCTGCAGGCGCGACTCCAGGCGGCCCGCCGCTGGCAGTGGCGTCTGGTGAGGTAGCGCCTCGACGCCTGGTCCGCGCAGCCGCGCCCCTATCCCTGCGCGAGCAGCTCCGTCTTCGCCTGCTCCATCTCCGCCTTCGCAGCCGGGGTCGGCACCGGGTACTGCGGGTCGATGTCCATCAGCGCGTCCAGGATCACCGCGCTTGCGGCCGCGCGCATGAACCACTTCTTGTCCGCGGGGATCACGTACCAGGGCGCGTGCGCGGTGGAGGTGTGGCTCAGCATGTCCGCGTACGCCGCCTGGTAGGCGGGCCACGAGGCGCGCTCGCGGGCGTCGGCCGCGGAGAACTTCCAGTTGGCCTCCGGCTGTTCGATGCGGTCGAGGAACCGCTTGCGCTGCGCCTCGAGCGACACGTTGAGGAACATCTTGACGACGCGGATCCCGTTGTCGACGAGGTAGCGCTCCCAGTCGTTGATCTCGCGGAACCGCCGCCGCCAGACGTCCTTGCCCTTGGCCGAGGCCGGCATGCGCTCGCCCGCCAGGATCTGCGGGTGGACGCGGACGACCAGCGTCTCCTCGTAGTAAGAGCGGTTGAAGATGCCGATGGTGCCCCGGCCCGGCAGCCGCAGCTGCGCCCGCCACAGGTAGTCGTGATCCTGCTCGAGCGCCGACGGCACCTTGAACGACGTGACCTCCACGCCCTGCGGGTTGACGCCGCTCATGACGTGGCGGATCGTCCCGTCCTTGCCGGCGGCGTCCATCGCCTGGAAGACGATCAGCAGGCCGTAGGTGTCCTGCGCGGCCAGCTTGGCCTGGTACTCGGAGAGGAGCTGGACGCCCTCCACGATGGCCTCGGTCGCGTCCTCCTTCTTCACGAAGTGGCCCGTATCGCCCGGGTCGTAGTCGCCGGGCAGCGTGACCTTCTTGCCGGGCTTGACCCGCAACGGGTCGATGATCCGCGCGATGCGGTCGGCTGTGTCCTTCGTCATCGGATCCCCTCGGCTGCGGTGGTCCCGGGCATTCTGACAGGCCCCGGACATGGCGAGACCCCTCCCGCCGCAGGAGGGGTCTCGCCCGGAGGTACGGGGTTGCGCGGCGTCAGGCCTCGGTGGTGGCCTCCTTGTTGCCGGCGACCATCGACAGGACGCCATACAGCACGAACGACACGATCAGGCCGACGACCCAGCTGTAGTCGGCGAAGGCCTTGAGCGGAGGGATGAGGCCGTTCACGGGGAACGGCGCGCCGGTGGACGAATAGGACCCGCCGATGGCGAACAGGATGCCCACCAGCAGCGAGACGACGGCGATCCAGTTCCAGCCGCCGGCATACCGGTACTTGCCGTCGCGGCGGTACAGGTCGGCGAGGGTGAGCTTGCGGCGGCGGATCCACCAGTAGTCGGCGATCAGCACGCCCGCGATGGCGCCGGTGGCGCCGCCGTAGGTACCCAGCCACGTGAAGATGTACGCGTGGGGATCGCTGTACAGGTTCCAGGGCTGGATCAGGATGCCGATGACACCCGTGATCAGGCCACCGGTGCGGAAGCTGATGCGCTTCGGCCAGGCGTTCGAGAAGTCGTACGACGGGCTGACGATGTTGGCCGCCACGTTGGCCGACAAGGTGGCGATCGCCAGGGTGAACAGCGCGAGGACGACGACGATCGGGTTGTTGAAGTTGCCGGTCAGCGCGACCGGGTTCCAGATCGCCTTGCCGTACACGACCTGGCTGGCCGACGTCGTGAGGACCGCGATGAGCGGGAAGAGGGTCATGGTCGTCGGCAGGCCGAGTGCCTGGCCGATCGCCTGGTCGCGCTGGCTGCGGCCGAACCGGGTGAAGTCCGGCATGTTGAGCGACAGGGTGGACCAGAACGCGATCATGCCCATGAGCGACGGCCAGAAGACCGGCCAGAACTTTTCACCCCAGCCCAGGGTTCCGGCGTCGTTGACGATCGGGCCGAAGCCGCCGGCCTGGCTCGCCATCCAGGCGAGCAGGAACAGCGCCACCACGATGACGAACGGGGCCGCCCAGTTCTCGAAGTGGCGGATGAAGTTCATGCCCCGCAGGACGATGAGGATGTTGATCACCCAGAAGATGAGGAACGACAGCCACATCGTCCACGGCTGCGAGGCGAAGTCGCCGAAGCCGATCGAGATCCTCGCCGCCTTGCTCCAGCCGTCGCCGAGGATCGAGCCCATCAGCACGTAGATCGCGCCGCCGCCGATCCAGGTCTGGATGCCGAACCAGCCGCAGGCGACGCCGGCACGGATCAGCGCCGGCAGGTTGGCCCCGAAGACGCCGAACGAGGCGCGCGCGAACACCGGGAACGGGATCCCGTACTTGGTGCCCGCGTGGCTGTTCGCCAGCATCGGGATCAGCACGATGATGTTGGCGAGCATGATCGTGATGATCGCCTGGTACCACGCCATGCCCAGGGCGACGAGGCCAGCGGCCAGCGTCCAGGTGGCGACGTTGTGGGCCATGCCGACCCACAGAGCGAGGTAGTTGTACGTGGTCCAGACGCGCTTCGCGATCGGGACAGGGGCGAGGTCGTCGTTATGGAGCCCCGAGTGACCGAGGGCCGCGTCGACCTCCGGCTTCAGCTCGACCCGACCGTCGGGCAAGACGGTCTGCTCCATCGGCGCTGCTGTCATAGAGCCTCCCTCCACACGGGTGGTGAACCGGTGCCTCGCACCGTCAAGACGGGCGGCGTGCCAGCTTCCCGGTTCCCGGAGTCCCTCCACCCCGCGTCGCGCGGGAAGCTCCGGGTTCGACGCGCGAGGCGCGCCACGGGTTCGGACGTCGAGAAGGCCCGGCGATCGCGCCATCGGGGCGCGGGCGGACTGGCTCGGTAGGGGTCGGGCGATGCTCCCCACCCGACACGAGGTCGAGGCGGCTCGGGGGCTCGGCGGCCGATACGTCGCGCACGTTCACCCTGGCTCGATCGCTCCTCTCAACGACTGGACGTCGCGAGTGATGGCCCATATTGCGCGGATGGGGAGCCGCCTGTCTCGGCGGTTCCGCAGCCGCGCCGGGCCCCCGGCCGGGACCGTCGCGGTCAGGCCTTGAGGGACTCGGGGGCGTAGCCCTCGGCCTCCTCGTCATAGCCGCCGTGATAGTCGACCGCGTCCGGCCTCCGAATCTCGGCGTGGGTCACGATCCGGTCCCGCCGCAGGCCGCGGAAGTCGTCGAGCGTGGTCCAGCCCCGGTCGGCGTGGCGCTCGAGGAATGCGGTCATCCCCGACGTGAGGTCGGCAATGACGTTGGGCCCGATGGCGTGGTCGAGCATGGCCGCGGTGCCCACCTGGACCGTGCCGCAGCCGAGCAGGAAGTAGTCGAGCGCCTGGTCCCAGCCGGACACGCCGCCGATGCCGCTGAAGGCCCGGTCGGGGAACGCCTGGGTCATCTGCGCAATCTTCGCCAGCGACAGCGGCAGGATCGCCGGGCCGCCCATGCCGCCGGAGGAGACGCGCCCGTCCACGTTGATCTCGAACTCGAGTGTGTCCTGGTCGAGCGGCGGCAGCGCCGGGAACGTGTTGGACGAGCTGACGGCGTCCGCGCCGCCCCGGAACGAGGCCTCGGCCTCCTCCACGATGTTCGCGGTGGCGGGCGTCAGCTTCACCCAGACCGGGACCTTCGCGACCGCCGTCACCGCCTGGGTCGAGACGGAGCACAGCACCGGGTCCTTGCCGACGTTGGAGCCCATGTCCACGCGGTCCATGTGGGGGCACGAGAAGTTGAGCTCGATCGCGTCCGCGCCGGCATCCTGGACGCCCTCGGTCAGCGTCTGCCAGTGCGCGAGCTCCTTGTCGTCGCCCGAGCCCGCCATGATCGAGGCCACGAGCACCCGGTTCGGCCAGGCCTGCTTGATCCGGCGGATCTGCGGCAGCCACCAGTCCATCGGCTTGTCCGAGATCAGCTCCCAGTTCCACGACGCCATGAGCGTCGTGCCCGTCCGCTTGGCCATCGAGACCCGGCTGGCGCCGTTGTCGAGGCGGATGAACTTCGTCTTCGGCCCGGCGACGTTGACCACCGGATGCAGCCCGATCGTCTTCGTGACGACCCCGCCCCAGCCCGCCTCGAAGGCGCGCAGGATGTTGCTCTCCGACTCCGTCGGCGGCGCCGACGCGAGGAGGAACGGGTTCTCGAACCGGACCCCCGTGAACACCGTGGACAGGTCTGCCACTTGGCTCGTCCTCCTGGGGCCGCGTCACGCCCGCGGCTTCGGAAGGGCGCATGGTCCGGCGGACGGGACCGGGGCGAAAGGGCCGGTTGTCACGTCGGGGCGGTCCGTCACCCTCAGGAACGCCTTCGGGCTCCGGCGCGGATCCGACGGGCCCCGGCCGGAGAATGATGCCCGGAGGGAGGTCAGCGCCCGGAGCGGAGGTGCGCGATGCACTCGTACCTGATCGTCGCCAACCAGACTCTCGCCGGCCCGACCCTCGCCGCGGCGGTCGCGGACCGGCTGACCGACCAAGCCGGGGGATGGCCCTCGCCTGGCACCGGGCGCCCGGACCGAAGGTCAACGGCCGGTTCCGGCAGGAATGAGGACGATCAGGAGGGGATGACTCCCCAGTGGTCGACCTGGTTCGGCGCCGGCCCGGGCGCTACGAAGACGCGGATCAAGGCCGGTGGCACGCCGGATGCCGTGAGCGAGACGCCGTCTGCGGTCACGAGGTCCACGAGCAGCAGGTATTGCCCCGCAGCCGGCGGCGTCGGGATCGAGACGGGGACGACCTCGCTCGAACCAGGGGCGACGAAGACGGCCGGCAGGACGAGCGAGATGGCACCTGGTGGCGCAGTACCGGCCGGCGGATTGACGACAAGATCCACCCAGCGCACGACCACCAGCGGCACAGCGGCCGGCTCGCCGGCCGCTGACGGCTCGGGCGCAGCCGGGGCTCGGTGGGGTTCCCCCCGGGGCTTTGCCGGAACCGCCTGAACCGGCTCCGGGACAACCGCTGGCGGGGTTCCCCAGGCGGTCGAGCCGGTGTTGGCAACTCGGAGCCCGAAGTCCAGCGGTGCTCCCGCCGTCCCCGTCAGCTGATCCGGTGCGGCATAGCTTGCCCACAGGCTCCCGGTGACGTGGACGATCAGCGGACGGAGCAGCTGCTGGGTGGCACCGTCGTAGGCGATCCCCTCGCTGTCGTGGACCGTCACCACGAGCCGGTACAGGCCTGGGCGGGTCGGGATCCTGCATGCGGCCGTCCGGTGTCGACGCGTTCCACGCGTAGGTCGCGTCACGAGGAGGCTGTCCGTTGCCTCGGGGGCGACGAGATCGATCTTTGGCGGAACGTCCGCCGCTGACATGCCCGCGGAAGGCGCCGGCTGACCGGAAGGCGCCGGTTGCGCCTGGGGCTGACCGGAAGGCGCCGGCTGACCGGAAGGCGCCGGTTGACCGGAAGGCGCCGGTTGCCCCGGGGGCTGCCCGGAAGGCGCCGGTTGACCGGAAGGCGCGATCGAGGGATCGGGCGGTGAGGCCCCCGGGGCCGCCGCAGGATCGGCTGCGGGTCCGTCGGTCGGCTGCGGCTGGATGGTCACGGCCCCGTCGGAGTCGAGCCATGTCCACGTTGCTCCCAGGACGAGGCCCTTCGGGAGGCGGCTGGCCGTGGAACTGTCGAACACGATGTCCACGCCCACCGTCGCCCCCGCGACCGGGCTGCCTGGGACGTCGAGTCGCGCGGGACCGGAGCCGGGGCCGACCAGCGTGGCTGGAACCGCACTGTCGCCGCCGCCCCCGGCGCCCGCGGAGGCGGGCTGGGAAGTGGGCTGCGAGATGGGGGCCGCGGTACCTCGCAGCACGAGCGAGCGGTAGTAGCCGCTGCCGGCCGTGTCGGGGTCGAGGAACAGGGTGGAGCCCGGGGTCCGCACGCTGTCCGACGTCATGACGCCGTGGTGGAATGTCGGGGACCGTAGCCATGCCTTCTGGGGAGAGGCGCCATCGGCGAGCAGCGCCCGGACGTAGTAGGCCGGACCCAGGCGACCCTCGGCGACGACCGCCGAGGCTCCCGTCGCCAGCCATCCGGCGGCGTAGTTGTCGACCCGCTGCACGGCCACGTCCGGTGATGGGTTGGCCATCCCCGGCTCGGCGGCACCAGAGGCATAGCAGAGATGACTGAGGAGCACGACGGCGCCGGGAGCGAGGCGGATGGACTTCTCCAGCCAGCGCTCCCCGAAGTACTGGTGGGCGCTGTCGTCGACGCCGGCCACGGGGTTGAGCCCGAGCCCGTCCTGTGTCAGCGGCATCAGGACATCTGAATATCGGCTCGGCCACCCGTTGCCGTGACCCAGGTACACGACGATGTTGGCGCCCTGGAGCGAGCGCCTGACGGCCGGCCAGGTCGCATCCGGGGTATAGAGGGTGACCACCTGGTCGGTCAGCCGTCGGGCTGCGGCCACCGCCTCGTCGGCCAGAGCGCGGTAGTGATCCGTGAAGCCCCCGACGGGACCGACGATGACAACGACCTTCGCGTGGCCGCTCGGCGCCGAAGCGGCCCGGGCGCCCTGGGCACCGATGGCACCGAACGCGACGGCACCGGTTACGACCAAGGTCGGCAGCAGGCGGGCGGCGCGGGCGATCCTGGCGACGCGCATGAGTCTCCAGCAGGGTGCAGCTTCGGTGGACGGGGATGCCATCCGTGGACGGGGATACCACCCCGAGTCCGGATTAAGCGTCCTGGCGACGCCTTCGCCCAGCCCGCAGATGGCGGGGCGGCCCCCCGTCGTTGGGGGGATCGCGGCCGAAGCGGCAGGAGCGCGCGATCAGGCAGGAAGCCGCTCGCTCCGGACGCGGCCGCCCGCGTCATCAGGTCGAGGTCGGTATCGCCGGTCATCACCAACTCAAGATCGGGCTGCCCGTTGATGGCCAGGGCCAACGCTTCGCCCCACGTACCCCCCCCGCCTTCGGGGTGGACACGTGGGCCGCGGGTGACGACAATCCCGTCACGGGCGTCCCCAGCCGTGCCGCGCACCAGCGCGGAGCACCCGCGCACCATCCGCGGGCCTCATGGGGCCTTCGGCGACCGTCGATTCGCAAGGGAGCACACGCGATGACGGTCCGACTCAGGAGCCCGCACCGACGTCGCAACCCCGTCACGGGGACGAGCGGCTTGGTGGGGCGCAGCCGCCGCGGTGCCGTCGCCGGGATGTCCGCACGAAAGTCGGCGACGAACCTCCCGGCCTGGGTCTTCACGCTCGTACTCTTCGGCGTGGCCCTGGCCGTGTTCCTCGTGCTCATCGTCCCCGTGAGTGTCTACGACCCGGCGGAGCGGCTGCCCTGGCTGCCCTTCATCGCGGTGTTCGCGCTGGCCGAGGTCGCCGTCGCGCATGTGGCCGTCCCGAGCCAGACGGTCACGCTCTCGTTGAGGGAGATCCCGTTCGTCATCGGCCTGCACTTCGTCGCGCCGTCCGACCTCGTGGTCGCCCAGGTCATCGGAGCGGGGCTGGCGCTCGCGATCTACCGGCAGCAGCCGCCGCTGAAGCTCGTCTTCAACTCCGCGACCTCCTTCCTCGGCGGCTCGATCGCCATCCTCGTGTTCCGGGCGGTCGCGCCGTTCGGACCGGCCAACCTGATCTTGTGGTGGCTCGCCTCCTTCCTCGCCATGTCGGCCTTCGTCGTCGTCAGCGCCGTCGCCGTCGCAGCCCTCATCTCGATCGCCAATCGGCAGCGGGAGCTCGACCCCCTCCGGCTCGGCCTCTTGTTCGGGATCGCGATGGCCTTCGCGAACACGTCGATCGCGCTGGTCGTGGTCGTGTTCCTGCGCACCGAGCCCGCGGAGCTCTGGCTCCTCGGGGCACCGGCGCTGGTGGGCTTGCTGGGATACCGCGCGTTCAGCAGCCAGCGCCAGCGCCAGGCGCGCCTGGAGTTCCTGTACGAGTGCTCGCAACTGCTCCAGACGCCCCTCCTGGACCAGGTCACGCTGGGGCGCCTGCTGGAGCGCACGCGCGAGATGCTGCGGGCGGGCGTGGCGGAGGTCATCCTGGCCGGCGAGGACGGCAGGCCAAAGCAGCGGATCGTCGTCGAGCTTGGGAGGCCGCCGCGATTGGAGCCGGTCGACGGGGAGTTCCAGGTGCCGTCGGACCTCGCGGCAACGCAGGACGGCGAGCTCGGGTGGTCCGCCAGGTGGACGGGTCGCGGCCCGGCGCGGTGGGGGAAGGCCCTCCCCCGGGAGCGCCTGGTCGTCGAGTTGGTGGGAGCCACGGACGTCGTCGGGTCGCTGACGGTCGCCGACCGGCTGGGCGATCTCGAGGCGTTCGGGCCCGAGGACCTGCGCCTGCTGGAGACGCTCGGCTCGCGCCTGGGCCTGAACGTCAAGAACTCGGGCCTGGTCGAGAAGCTGGCGGCGTCGCTTGCGGACGTCACCAAGCTCGCCGCCATCGTCCAGTCATCGGAGGACGCGATCGTCGCCGTGTCCCCGGACGGGAAGGTCACGGCCTGGAACCCGGCGGCCGAGCGGCTGTTCGGCAGCTCGGCCGACGAGATCGTGGGCCGGAACGTCTCAGAGGTCCTGCCGGTCAGAGCCCGTGAGTCGCTGCGGGACGCGTATGCGGACGTGCGGGGAGGATCTGCGGCACGCCACATCGCCACGGACTGGCCGCGCCTCGATGGCACGAGCATCCCCGTGTCGATCTCGCTCTCGCCCATCCGCGGCCCGTCGGACGAGGTGGCCGGGATCTCGGCCGTCATCCGGGACGAGAGCGAGCGGGCTCGCGCCGACGAGGCCGTCCTCGTCGGCGCCGAGCAACTGCGCGGGCCGTCATCGGCGAAAGCCCGATCGGGATGGGGATCGCGGGGCAGGACCTCCGCTGGAGCCAGGCGAACCCGGCCCTGTGCGCCCTCCTCGGAATCCCGATGGACGACGTAGTCGGACGCCCGGTGGTCGCCGGGATCCACCCGGACGACCTCGGGACCGTGGGCGTGCTCGAGAACCGCCTGTTCGACGAGGAGGAGGTCGCCCTGTCCGTCGAGCGCCGGTACGTGGATCCCGGAGGCGCGGTCCTGTGGACGAGCGTCACGGCGCGCCGCCTCCGCGGTCTCGCGGACACGACCCCGGTCGCCCTGATCATGATCGAGGACATCACGAAGCGTCGGCTCGCCGAGGACGAGGCCCGGACGACCGAGGAGCGGTTCCGCCGGGCGGCGCTCACGATGAGCGCGATCCAGGACCCCAAGAAGGTGTTGCAGGCGGTGCTCGAATCCGCTCGCGAGACCGTCGGGGCTGGATACGCGGTCGTGGCCAGCTACTCCGCGGATGGGGTCGAGATGACCCGCCGGGAGTTCGACGGGTTCCACGTGGACCAGGTCACGCTGGAGGTCGGACGCGACATGTCCGCCGTGGGCATCCTCGCCGTGGCTCTCGGCGCGGACGGTCCCATCCGGCTCCGGGACGTCCGGTCGCACCCTGACTTCCATGGGTTCCCGGAGGGCCACCCGGTCCTGACCTCGTTCATCGCCGTGCCCATCCCCCACGAGTCCGGGGCGCGGGCCACGCTCTACCTGGCGAACAAGATCGGGGCGGAAGAGTTCACCGAGGGCGACGAGGCGATCGTCGTTGCGCTCGCCACCCACGCCGGCGTGTGTCTCGAGAACGCCCGAATCAACGCCCGATCACGGGTGCTCGTGCGTGATCTCGATCGGGCCAACCTGGAGCTCATGACTGCGAACGACGCGAAGTCGCGCTTCCTGGCCAACGTCTCCCACGAGCTCCGGACGCCGCTCCACGCCATCCTCGTCGCCGGCGAGATGGTCGGTGATTCGCCCGTGGGACCGCTGTCCGCCGACCAGATCCGGGACCTTGGCGCGACCGTCCAGAGGAGCGGTCGCCTGATGGTGCGCCTGATCGACGATCTCGTGGACCTCTCCCGGATCGAGTCAGGCCGGCTGGATCTGCGCTCCACCCTGTTCGGGTTGGAGCAGCTCCTGGCCGAGATCCGGCCCGAGATGGCGAGACGGGCGGCGGAGCGCGGGATCACGCTGGAGCTCCCGGAGCCGCCCGGCGTGCGCGTGTTCGCCGACCCGGTTCGCCTGCGCCAGATCCTGAACAACCTGATCGGTAACGCGCTCAAGTTCACGGAGCCGGGCGGCCGAATCCGGGTCGAGGCGACCTCGACGCGGACGGCGACCCGGATCACGGTCAGCGACACCGGGATCGGGATCGCAGCCGTCGACCTGGAGCGGGCGTTCCTCCCGTTCGAGCAGGTGTCGGGCACGGCCACCTCTGGGGCCGGGCTCGGCCTGGCAATCTCGCGCAGTCTCGCCGAGCTTCACGGCGGAGAGCTGGCCGCTACCAGCACGCCCGGCGCCGGCAGCACGTTCACCCTCGAGCTTCCCCGCGGGGTGGCCGTCGCGGCCCGCAGGGCGCAGCACGCCGCGGCTGCCGTCCCGGTCGAGATCGCCGGCGGCGGGCGGCCCGTGCTGGTGGTCGAGGACGACCAGACCGCCATGGGGCTCGTGAGCATGGTCCTGCGGCTCGCCGACTACCAGGTCTGGTCCGCGATCAGCGTCTCGGAGGCGAGAGAACGCCTCGCCGGGTCGACTCCGGCACTCGTGCTGCTGGACATCCGGCTGGGTGACGGCAGCGGCCTCGAGGTCGTCGAGGAGATGCGGCGCTCGCAGCGCCTGCGCGACGTGCCGGTGCTCGTGTTGAGCGCAGATGCGATGCCCGACGACCGGCGACGAGCGACGGAGGCCGGCTGCAACGACTTCCTCGCCAAGCCGGCCAGCCCGCGGATGCTCCTGGCCCGGATCAACGAGCTGACCTCCCTGGTGGACCGCTTCGACCGGAATGGGAGCGACGGCGCCTCCCCGTAGTGCCGGCCGGGATAGGCTGGGGGTGCAAACCGTCCTGGCCACCCACGGAGCCCCACCATGGAATACCGCAAGCTCGGCAAGACTGGCCGCAACGTCTCGGTCATCGGGTTCGGGGCGTGGGCGATCGGCGGCGACTGGGGCTCCGTGGACGAGGGCGCCGCCCTGCTCGCGCTGCATGCCGCCGCCGACGCGGGCGTGACGCTCTTCGACACGGCCGACGTGTACGGCGACGGCCGCAGCGAGCGGATCATCGGGCGGTTCCTGCGCGAGCGCGCCGGGGAATCGTTCTTCGTCGCCACCAAGATGGGCCGGCGCGCGCCCGTGGACCCGGCGGCGTACACGCCCGAGGCCTTCCGTGCCTGGAACGACCGGAGCCGCGAGAACCTGGGCGTCGAGACGCTGGACCTCGTCCAGCTCCACTGCCTGCACCCGTCGATCTACTACAGCCCGGAGCACTTCGCCGTGCTGGACGAGATGGTCGCCGAGGGGCGGATGGCGGCCTACGGCGTGAGCGTGGAGAAGGTGGAGGAGGGGCTCAAGGCGATCGAGTTCCCGGGCGTCGCCACCGTCCAGATCATCTTCAACATGCTC
>JBBRRZ010000036.1:0-16067 GCA_038245845.1 Candidatus Limnocylindrales bacterium | reverse complement strand
CGAACGCGCGGTACTCGGCCTGGCCGCGCAGCGCGAGGTACTTGCTGATGGCGGCCGTCAGCGACGTCTTGCCGTGGTCGATGTGGCCGATCGTGCCGACGTTCACGTGCGGCTTCGTGCGCTCGAACTTCTTCTTGGCCACAGGACCTTCTCACTTCACGGATTGGGCGGCGCGTGTGCCGCCAGGGCGGAACCGGGTGACGTACGAGAGGTGGAGCCCAGAACGGGACTCGAACCCGTGACCTCATCCTTACCAAGGATGTGCTCTGCCAGCTGAGCTATCTGGGCCCGCGATGCGGGCCTGCCGGTCAGGACCGCTCCGGATGACGGACTTGCTTGCTGTTGGAGCCGACGACGGGACTCGAACCCGGAACCTGCGGTTTACAAAACCGCTGCTCTACCAATTGAGCTACGTCGGCACGCGCGCAGCGTCAAACAAGAGTAGGACTCCGCGAGCCGGGGAATGATAACGGCCCACCGGCAACCGCGTCAAACCTCGACGGGCCCGGTCCGGGCGACCATGCAGGCGCCTCAGGACGCCGGGCCAGGTCCGTCCGGGGCGGCGCCTGACGGGCGATCCACCGCCGGCTCACCGGGCAGGAGCTCATCGGCGGGATCAGGGGTCGCGGTGGGTGCTGCTGGCGGTCGCTTGCGCGTACGCGGCTTCCTCACCGGCGCGCTGGCCGCAGAGACCGGGGCCGGATCTCCGTCCGTTGGAGCCTCATCCGGGGTCGCGACGGCCGGTTCTGGGGCTGCTCGTCGTGCTCTGGGCGTGCGCGGCGTGGCGGCCGGCGGGGTGGTGAGGGCCGCGCGCTCGGCAGGCGTTACACGCCGGACGCGATTGCGGGCCGAGGGTTCGGGCTCGATGGGCTCGCCGGGCTCGCCGGGCGGCGTGGGCGCTCCCACCGGCTCGGGTACGGGCGCGGGCTCGATGGCGCCTGCCACGCTACCTGCGCCCGCAGCGGCCGGCACCTCCGCACGCCGCTCGACTGTGCCGTCGTGAGCGGGCACGGCATCGGACTCGGGTTCCGGGATCGTCCCCGTGTGCTCGTCGGGAGATGCATCCTCGAGGGACGGCGCATCCTCGTCCTCGGTGCCGGCGGTACCGAGGATCTCGGAGGACGTGGCCGGACGGTCACCGTGGAGACCCCGCTGGGCGGCAGCCTCGTACAGCAGGATCGAGCCGGCCACGGCGGCGTTGAGCGAGTCGATCCGGCCGTGCATCGGGATCCGCACGAGGAGGTCGCAGCGGCGGCGCACGGCAGGGCCAAGGCCGCGGCCCTCGGAGCCGACGACGATCGCGATCGGCCCGCGGAGGTCAGCCTCGCGCGCCGTGAGCGGTGCATCACCATCGGCGCCCACCACCCGCAGGCCCCGGGCATGAAGGTCTGCGAGCGCGCCTGCGAGGTCGTCGACCGGTGCGAGACGAAGGTGCTCGACGGCGCCTGCCGACGCCTTGATCGCGGCCGGCGTCAGCGGTGCCTGGCGGTGGGTCGGGAAGATGGCCCCGTGGACCCCCGAAGCTTCCGCGGTGCGCAGGAGGGTCCCGACGTTCTGGGGATCCTCGAGCGAGTCGAGCACGAGGACGAGCGGCGCCTGTTCGCGCTGGGCGGCAACCGCGAGGATGTCGTCCGGCGACGCCCACCGGCGCGGGGCGACGACGAGCGCGATCCCCTGGTGGCCGTCGAAGCCGGCGATCGCCGTGAGCGACCCGCCTTCGACCTCCAGGACCGGGATCCGCAGGTTGGTTGCATGCAGGACGAGCTTCTCGAGCGCCATCCGGCGCTGCGGCACGACGAGCAGCCGCCTGGCCTCGCGACGGGCGACGAACGCCTCCTCGACGGGGCGGCGCCCGGCGACGAGCTCCTCGCCCTCCTCGAGCGTCAGGATCTCCCCGCCGGCACCGATCGGTCGACGCGGCGGATACGCAGGCGCGGAGCGGTCGAAGCGGCGAGGACCGCCCGGTGCCGGGCGCCCGCCGGGACCCGTGGGCCGCGCATATCCGCCTCCCGGGCGATCGGGGCGATCGGGGCGATCGACGGTGGGTAGGTGGTCTGCAGGACCCGCCGCCCGGGGCGGTGTCGGCATGCCAGGGGCGTCCTCGGGCGCAGGCTCCCACTCGGCGTCGAAGGCGCTCGCGTCTACCGGGACGTCCGGGCGCTGGTCGTCGTGCCGCACGTCCAGCTGCTCGTCATCCCAGGGCCGGGGCGCGGCATCGCGACGCGGCTCGGGTCGGGCCAACCGGGTGTCGCCCTCCCACGGGCGCGGGTCCTGGCGGGGGCCGGCGCCTCCCGTGCCGGCGCCGGGGCGCGGGCCGCGATCGTAACCGCCGGCTCGAGGGCCGCGATCGTAACCGCCGGCTCGGGGGCCGCGATCTTCCCCACCCGGGCGGGGTCCGCGGTCGTAAGCACCAGGTCGGGGGGCGGAGGGACGCGGGCCGCGATCGAACCCACCGGGTCCTGCGGGACGCGGACCGCGGTCGTAGCCACCGCCATAGCCCCCACCCTGGCGGGGGCCGCGGTCGTAGCCGGCGGGACCGGAGGGACGCGGACGGTCGTAGCCGCCGGGTCGGGCGCCGGGACCGGATCCGCCGCCCTGGCGCGGTCCGCGGTTCGGGCCGCCTGAACCCCGGTCATAACCGCCTGCACCACGGTCGTAGCCGCCTGGCGCACGATTGTCGCTGCGACCCTGCGGTCGATCGACGGGCGGGCGGCCCTGGGGGGGACCGCTTCGATCGTCGCGCTCCCAGGGACGTGGTCCGGGTCGCTCGCCTCGCGGAGCGTCGTATGGGCGACCGCCGCCGGTCGGCGGGCGCGACCCGGGTCGATCGCCACGCGGCCGGTCGCCCTCGTATCGCTCGTCTCGGAACCCGAAGCCGGGTCGGGCGCCGGGGCCGTGCGGCCGATCTCGCCCGGCACCGGGGCCGGGTCGGCCGCCGCCGGGCCGCGGGGCGCCGCCGCTTGGGCGCGGGCCGTTGGACCTCGCCCCGCCTGGTCGGGCGCCACCAGGGTGCGGGTTCCCGGGTCGTGAGCCCCTCGGGTTGCCGGGTCGCTCGTCGTCCTCGCGGGGTCCCCGGCCGTCAGCCACCGGACACGACCTGTCGCCATCGTTGGCCGTCTCGGGTGTCCTCGACGGCCACGCCTCGTTCGAGGAGGGCGTCGCGCAGCCTGTCCGACGCGGCCCAGTCACGTGCGGCGCGCGCGGCGTCGCGCTCGTCGAGCAGGGCCTTGAGGGCGTCGTCCAGGGACGCCTCAGCGGGCCCGGCGATCCCGAGGACCGCGTCGATCGCACGGATCGCGACCGTCGCCCGCTCAGCGTCGGCCGTCGAGAGCGTCCGGGCATCGATCCGTCGGTTCAGCTCACGCACGCCGTCGAACAGCGCCGCGAGCGCCTCGGACACGTTGAGGTCGTCGTCGAGCCCGGCCTCGAACCGCTCGCGCATCACCTCGAGCACGGCCGGCAGCGTCGCGTCGTCGGGGCGGACCTCGCGGTAGGCGGCGAGGGCGGCAAGCAGCGCGTCCACGCGCTCGACCGCGGCCGCCGCTGCCGGGAGCGAGTCATCGGACCAGTTGAGCGGGGCCCGGTAGTGGACCGAGGTCAGGGCGTAGCGCAGCGCCCGCGGGGAGACCCCGGCGTCGAGGAGCTCGGAGACGCGCGCGATATTGCCGGTCGACTTCGCCATCTTCTCCCCGCCCATGCGCAGATGAGCGCAATGGAGCCAGGTGTTGACGAACGGCTTGCCGGTCGCGGCCTCCGACTGGGCGAGCTCGTCCTCGTGATGCGGGAACACGAGGTCCACGCCGCCTGTGTGGATGTCGAAGGTCTCGCCCAGCGCAGCCATGCTCATCGCCGAGCACTCGATGTGCCAGCCGGGCCGGCCCGGCCCGACGATGGTCGCCCATGACGGCTCGCCCGGCTTGGGGCCCTTCCAGAGCGCGAAGTCGCGCACGTCGTCCTTGCCGTACTCATCGGATTCGACACGCTCACCGACGCGCATCGCGTCCGGATCGAGGCGGGCCAGGCGCCCGTAGGCGGGCCACGAGGCGATCCGGAAGAAGACGGACCCGTCGTCGGTGGCGTACGCGTGGCCCTTGGCGATGAGGATCCGCACGAGGTCGGCAATCTGGGGGATGTAGTCCGTGGCCCGAGGCATTACGTCGGGCCGGGTCATGCCCAGGGCATCCGCGTCCGTCACGAACTGCGAGGCGTAGCGGGTTGCGAGCTCGACTGTGGTGATGCCCTCGGCTGCCGCACCGCGGATGATCTTGTCGTCGATGTCGGTCAGGTTCATGACCCACGTCACGCGCAGTCTGCGCGAGCGCAGGTACCGGACCAGCAGGTCGGGGAACAGGAACGACCGGAAGTTGCCGATGTGGGCGGGCCCGTAGACCGTCGGGCCGCAGCTGTAGATGCGCACGTGCCCGGGCTCGATGGGTTCGAGGGGCCGCGTGTCGCCGCTCAGCGTGTCCTTTAGCCGGATCGTCATGCGGCGTCCCGCAGCGCCGCAACAGCGCGTGCAGAGATCGATCGGCCGGCACCTTCATCCCCGGAGAGGTTGCCGCTGGAGGCCTTCACATTGACCGCGCCGGCGTCCACGCCCAGCGTCGTCGCGATCGCTTCGCGCATCAGGTCGAGCCGCGCGCCAAGCTTCGGACGGGCGCCGATGATGACGAGGTCGACGCTGGCGGGCCTGAGCCCGACCCGGGCAAGCCGGGCCACGACCTCGCGCAGGAGCGCCTCGCTGGCGACCCCGCGCGGCGTTCGGGCATCGGCGGGAAAGAGGCGGCCGAGGTCGCCCAGGCCTGCGGCGCCGAGGAGCGCGTCGGCGACCGCGTGCAGCGCGACGTCGCCGTCCGAGTGGCCGCTGAGGGCCGGGGCGCCGGGAATCTCGACGCCGCCCAGCCGCAGCGGCGCGCCCGGCCCGAAGGGGTGGCTGTCGTGGCCGAAGCCGATGCGCACAGCCCCGGGTGCGAGCGCTCCCTCCACGCGATGCAGGTCGTCGGGAAGCGTCACCTTGAGATTCGCAGGATCGCCGGGGATTGCATGGACCGTGATCTTACAGGCCTCGAGGAGGGCGGCCTCGTCGGTGAACTCGCGCGCGCCGTCCGGCGGGTACGTCGCCCATGCGTCCAGGAGCAGCCCTCGCCGCGCCCCCTGCGGCGTCTGGGCCGCCGCAAGCGACGCCCGCTCGACAGTCTCGATGACCAGGCCTTCGCCCACCCGCTTGAGCGTTTCGGTCATGGGCAGCACGGGGATCGCGGCTCCATGGACGACGACCGCGGCCACCACCGCCTCGATGAGCGCCGTCGAGACGAGGGGACGGGCGCCGTCGTGGACGAGGACCGGGCGCGTCCGTCCGGCCGGGTCGACCGAGTCGAGATGGCGGACGCCATTGGCGACCGACGCCTGGCGGGTCGTCCCGCCTGCCACCACCGCGTCGACGCGAGCCGGGAGCCACGGTGCGATGCGCCACTCCCCCACCCGCTCGGGGCTCGTCACGACCACGATCCGGCCGATCGACGGCGCGACGGCGAGCGCACCGAGGGTCCAGGCGATGAGCGGACGTCCCGCGACGGGGGTGAGCAGCTTGTCGAGGCCGCCCATGCGACGCGACGAGCCCGCGGCCACGACGACCGCGTCCGCGGCTCCGGCGTATCTTCCGGACCGCGGCTCGTCCTCCGCCGTCACCAGCTAGTCCACGCGCGGCTGGGCGAAGATCATCCGCCCGGCCACGGTCTGGAGCACGCGGGTGACGCTGACATCGACCTCGCGGTCGATGAGGCGGCCGCCGCCCTCGACGACGATCATCGTGCCATCGTCGAGGAATCCGACGCCCTGGCCAGCCTCCTTGCCTTCCTGGATCACGCGGACGTGGAGCTCCTCGCCCGGCAGCACGGCGGGTTTTACGGCGTTCGCCAGCGAGTTGATGTTCATGACCCGCACGCCCTGGAGCTCGGCGACACGGTTGAGGTTGAAGTCGTTGGTCATGACTACCCGGCTCCGGCGCTTCGCGAGCTCGACCAGCTTCGCGTCCACCTCGGCGACACCCGGTGCATCGTCGTCCACGACCTCGACCGGTGTCCGCGGGTCGCGTTGCATGCGGTTGAGGATCTCTAGGCCGCGCCGTCCGCGGTTGCGGCGGAGCGAATCCGACGAGTCGGCGATGTGCTGGAGCTCCTCGAGCACGAAGCGCGGCACGACGAGCGTGCCGTAGATGAACCCCGACTCGACGATCTCCGCGATGCGCCCATCGATCAGCACGCTCGTGTCGACCACGATCTGCGGCTCACCTTGCCCGGCGCCGTCGGCGTCCTCGCGTGGACGCCGCACCAACCCGGCGCCCTCGGCTGCGGCGATGAGGTCGAAGCGCTTTGCGACGGTCAGGCCCATCATCCCGAGCCCGAGGAACAGGGAGATCCCGAGTGGCAGCCACGTGCCGAGCGGACCTTCGATCTGCGCGAGCGGCAGGCCCAGCAGGAGGCCCAGCAGGAGCCCGAGGAACAGCCCCAGCACTGCCGCGACGAACTCCGCTGTCGAGAGCTCCTGGACGCGCTGGATGAGCCAGCCGGCGGGCACCACGGTGAGATACGGGAGCACGGCGAACCCGACGACCAGCCAGCTGATCGTCCAGGCCGCAAGGATGAACCCGGCGTAGGCCACGCCGGAGAACAGCCCGGTCCCGGTTGCCGCAAGCCCGAGCCCGACGAAGGCTCCGAGCGCGGCGCCGAGGACCCGGATCGTTCGAATCACGCGTCTCCTCGATGGTGCGGCCCGGCCCACGCGCGACTCCGGGAGGCGTTCAGCGGGACAGGCGGGCCGAGCCTAGCACGCGCCCGCGAACCCCCGCAGGACCACCGAAGGTCAGGGGCGGTCCCGGGTGCCCGCAACGGTCTCTGCGAGGGCGGCCCGCACCGCCTCGCCCAGCGTGCCGACGATGACCACGTCCATACCCGCGATGCGGGGCAGCTCGCGGCCGCGCGGGCGCGGGACGAGCGCCCGGGTGAACCCGAGACGAGCGGCCTCGCGGAGCCGGCGATCCAGCCCGCCGACCGAGCGCAGCTCGCCCAGCAGGCCAACCTCGCCGATCGCCACGGTGCCCGTGACGAGCGGCCGGTCGCGGAGCGACGAGGCGAGTGCCAGCGCGAGTGGCAGGTCGAGGCCGGGCTCGCTCACGGTCAGCCCGCCTGCGAGGTTCGCGTAGACGTCGTGGCCGGCGAGGCCGATCCCGGCCCGACGGCCGAGCACGGCGACCAGCAGCGCCAGGCGGTTCGGGTCCACCCCGGACGCGGTCCGCCGCGGCGATGGCGAGCCGGTCGGCGCGACGAGGGCCTGGACCTCGACGAGGATCGGTCGCGAGCCTTCGAGCACGGGCGCGACGACGCTTCCCGGGGCCGGTGCATCGTGGTCGGCGAGGAAGGCTCGCGCCGGGTCGGCGACCTCGGCGAGACCGCGCTCCCCCATCTCGAACACGCCGACCTCCTCCGTCGAGCCATAGCGGTTCTTGGTCGCGCGGAGCAGCCGCAGCCCGCCGGTTCGGTCGCCCTCCACGGAGAGCACGACGTCGACGAGGTGCTCGAGGGTCTTCGGGCCCGCGAGCGACCCGTCCTTCGTCACATGGCCGACGAGGATCACGGGTACGCCCTCCGCCTTCGCGAACTCCATGAGCCGCTGGGTGGCCTCGCGAACCTGGCCGACGCTGCCCGGCGGGCCGTCCAGCTCGTCCGACGCGACGGTCTGCACTGAGTCGACCATGAGCAGGCCCGGTGCATCGCTGCGCGCGAGGTCGGTGATTCGGCCGACCGCGGTCTCCGCGACGACGCGAATCCGGTCGGCGACCACCCCCGAGGTCAGCCCGAGGCGGCCGGCTCGCAGGCGGACCTGCGAGGCCGATTCCTCGCCCGTCGCGTACAGGACCGATGCGCCCGAGCGGGCGATGCCCGCAGCGGCCTGGAGCAACAGCGTGGACTTGCCGATCCCGGGCTCGCCACCGAGCAGGACCACGGATCCGGCGACAAGCCCGCCCCCGAGCACGCGGTCGAGCTCGCCGATCCCCACCGGGCGGCGGATCTCGTCGCTGCTCGCGCCCGCGTCGCTCAGCGCGACCGGTGTCGAGCCCGGCGCCGCGCCGCCTGCGAGCACGCGCGGACGTGGCGCCTCGCGGACGACGGTCTCGACGAGGGAGTTCCACTCACCGCAGGTTCGGCACTGGCCCTCCCAGCGAAGCACGGAGGCACCGCAGGACTGGCAGACATAGCGGCTCTGGGCGCCTCGGGCCACGGGTGCGCTCGAGGACCCGGTCAGGCTTCGACGGGGGTCTTCGCCGCCTCGGTCGCCGTGATCGACAGGCCCTTGCCGTCAACGTCCAGGTCCACAACGATCGCGTCGCCGTGCTTGTACCGGCCCAGCAGCAGGTGCTCCGCCAGCGGGTCCTCGATCAGGTTCTGGATCGTGCGGCGGAGCGGCCGGGCACCGTACGCCTGGTCGTAGCCGATCTTGATGATGTGCTCCTTGGCGGCCCGTGTGATCTCGAGATCCATCCCCTGGACCTTCAGCTGATCCCGGACCCGCTTGAGCATGAGGTCGACGATCTGCGTGATCTCCTCGACCGTGAGGCTCCGGAACACCACCGTGGCGTCGATCCGGTTCAGGAACTCGGGGCGGAAGTTCTGCTTCAGCTCCGCCTGGACCTTCTCCTTCATCAGGTCGTATGACGCGGCCGCCCGGGACTCCACCGTGTCGCCCTGCTGGCGGAAGCCCAGGGACGAGTTGGTCTGGATCTTCGCGGCGCCCAGGTTCGACGTCATGATGATGATCGTGTTGCGGAAGTCCACGCGCCGGCCCTTGGCGTCCGTGAGCTGCCCGTCCTCGAGGATCTGCAGCAGGATGTTGAAGACCTCGGCGTGCGCCTTCTCGATCTCGTCTAGCAGGATCACCGCGTAGCTCTTGCGGCGGACGGCCTCGGTGAGCTGCCCACCCTCGTCAAACCCGACGTAGCCTGGCGGAGCCCCGACGAGACGGCTCACGTTGTGGCGTTCCATGAACTCGCTCATGTCGATCTTGATGAGCGTGTCCTCGGAGCCGAACATGAACTCCGCGAGGGCCTTTGCGAGCTCCGTCTTGCCGACGCCCGTGGGGCCCAGGAAGATGAACGAGCCGATTGGGCGCTTGGGGTCCTTGAGGCCTGCGCGCGCGCGACGGACGGCCCGGGCGACGGTCTCGATCGCCTCCTCCTGGCCGATGAGCCGGGCGTGGAGGACTTCCTCCATCTTGAGCAGCCGCTCCGACTCCTCCTGCGCGATGCGCGTGACCGGGATGCCGGTCCACATCGCGACGACCTGGGCGATCTCCTCCTCGTCGACCTTGGGGGTCTCGCCGGACACGGTGGACTGCCAGTCGGCGCGGAGCTTGTCAACCTTCTCGCGGGAGGTCGCCTCAGCCTCGCGCAGCGTCGCGGCCTGCTCGTACTCCTGGGCGTTGATCGCGGCGTCCTTCTCCTTCGTGATCCGGTCCAGCTCCTTCTGCGCGATGCGCAGCTCGGGCGGGGCGGACGAGTGGCGGAGGCGGACGCGGCTCGAGGCCTCGTCGATGAGGTCGATCGCCTTGTCGGGGAGGTGGCGGTCGGTGATGTAGCGGATGGACAGGTCCGCGGCGGCCTTGACGGCGGCGTCCGTGATCTGGACCTTGTGGTGCTGCTCGTAGCGCTCCCGGATCCCCATCAGGATCTCGATGGTCTGCTCGAGCGTGGGCTCCTCGACCATGACCGGCTGGAAACGTCGCTCGAGCGCCGCGTCCTTCTCGATGTACTTGCGGTACTCGTCGAGCGTCGTGGCACCGATGCACTGGAGCTCGCCACGGGACAGCGGCGGCTTGAGGATGTTGGCGGCGTCGATCGCGCCCTCGGCCGCGCCTGCGCCCACGAGCGTGTGCAGCTCGTCGATGAACAGGATGGCGTCGTTCGTGTTGCGGAGCTCCTCGATGATCTTCTTGAGGCGCTCCTCGAACTCGCCGCGGTACTTCGTGCCGGCGACGAGCGAGCCGATGTCCAGCGTCAGGACCCGCTTGTTGAGCAGGATGTCCGGGACATCGCCCGCGACGATGCGATGGGCCAGTCCCTCCGCGATTGCCGTCTTGCCGACACCGGGCTCCCCGATCAGGGCCGGGTTGTTCTTCGTCTTGCGCCCGAGGATCTGGATGACCCGTTCGATCTCTTTCTCGCGGCCGATGACCGGGTCGAGCTTGTCAGCCCGGGCCGCGTCCGTGAGGTTGATGCCCAGTGCGTCGACCGTCGGCGTCTTGCTCGCGCGCTTGGTCTCCTGGGCCGGACCGGCGGAGGAGGACTGCGACAGGACGCGGATCACCTCGTGGCGGACCTTGTCGAGGTTCACGCCGAGGGACTCCAGCACGCCCGCGGCGATGCCCTCACCTTCGCGCACGAGACCGAGCAGCAGGTGCTCCGTGCCGATGTAGTTGTGGCCCAGGCGGCGAGCTTCGTCAATGGCCAGCTCGATGACACGCTTCGCGCGCGGCGTGAGCCCAACCTCGCCAACAACCGGGCGGTCACCGCGGCCGATGATGAACTCGACGGCAGTCCGAACCTTAGCCAGCTCGACGTTCATGTTCTCGAGCACGCGAGCGGCGACGCCTTCGCCCTCCCGCACGAGGCCAAGGAGAAGATGCTCCGTGCCGATGTAGTTGTGGTTGAACCGCTGCGCCTCGTCCTGAGCCAGCGTCAGGACCTTGCGCGCGCGATCCGTGAACTTGTCGAAGCGATCCATCCGGCCGGGTTCTCCCTGGTCGCACGGGGGCGACCTGCGGGTCATGCTAGCACTTGCTCCCCGGGGGAGCGACACCCCGGAAAGCGCTGGACGGACGCCCTTGCCAGCCGTCCACCCGTCCTATTGTTCGTCGTAGACGCCCAACGGGATGCATGGTTCTGGTCCCCGGTGGGTGAAGGATTCGAAACGACCCGCCGGGTACCGGCGGGTCGTCTGGGTTCGTGCTGGAATGCGGACCACTCGGTCCCGGCGATCAGGCCTTGTCGGCGTCGACCACGGGCTCGGGCTCGGGCTCGGCAACGGCTGCCTCGACCACGGGCTCGGGCTCGGCAACGGCTGCCTCGACCACGGGCTCGGGCTCGGCAACGGCTGCCTCGACCGGCGTCTCGACGGCTGCCTCGACCACGGGCTCGGGCTCGGCAACGGCTGCCTCGACCGGCGTCTCGACGGCTGCCTCGACCACGGGCTCGGGCTTGGCAACGGCTGCCTCGACCGGCGTCTCGACGGCTGCCTCGACCACGGGCTCGGGCTCGGCAACGGCTGCCTCGACCACGGGCTCGGGCTCGGCAACGGCTGCCTCGACCGGCGTCTCGACGACGCGCTCGGCATCCTCTGCGTCTGGCGCCGCGGTCGATGCCTCCGCGGCGGGCGTCGCAGGTGCAGCGCCGTCCTCGGGAACCTCGGCCGCAGCGAGCTGGGCGCGAACCTGGGCGAACGCGGAGGCAAGGGTCGTGTCGATCCCGCCCTCCGGCTCGGACTGGCTGTCCGACGGGGAGTAGCTGCGCTCCGGGCGCTCGCGACGCTCGCGACGCTCGCGGGGCGAGCGGTCGCCGGCCGGCGCGGCCGGGGCTCCGAGCTCCGGCATCGGACGAGCCGGGGGCTCCTCCGCCTGCTTGAGGCTCAGGCCAAGGCGATGGCGCTCCGAGTCCAGGCTGATGATCTTGAGCTTGAGGACCTGGCCCTCGTGCACCACGTCACCCGGATGGGCGACGCGCTGGTGGCTCAACTCGCTGATGTGGATGAGGCCCTCGAGGCCCTCTCGGACCCGGACGAAGGCGCCGAAGTTGACGAGCTTCGTGACCGTCCCGTCGATGACGTCGCCAACCTTGAAGTCCGCGACGGTCGACTCCCACGGATCCGGCTGCAGGCGGCGGATCGAGAGGCTGATCCGACCCCGCTCGTGATTGATGTCGATGACCTCGGCCTCGACCTCGTCACCGACCTTGTAGCCGGCTTCGGGGTTGTTGACCTTGTTCCACGAGAGCTCGCTCTTGTGGACGAGGCCGTCGATGCCACCGAGGTCGATGAAGATGCCGAACGGGGCGATCGAGCGGACGTTGCCGGTGACCTTCTGGCTGACCTGCAGGCTGCTGAACAGCTCGTCCCGCTTCTCGCGGCGCTCCTCGTATAGGGCGACCTTCTCGGACAGGATGAGGCGGTTCGCCTTGCGGTTTACCTCGAGGATCTTGAGGCGGAGCTTCCGGCCGATGTACGGCTGGAGCTTCTCCGCGATCTCCTGGGCCGCGTCGCGAGGCTGCTCGTTCTGCGGCCGGCGCGGGAAGTCCACGATCTGGCTGATCGGCACGAAGCCGCGGATGCCGCAGTCGACGATCAGGCCGCCCTTGTTGTGGTCGATGACCGGGGCGTCGATGATGATCCCGGCCTCGAACTGCTCCTGCATCGAGCGCCACTTGCGCTCAAGCCCGGCGCGGCGGAGCGAGAGGACGACGTGGCCCTCCGGGGACTCCGGCTGCAGGACGTACACGAGCACCGTGTCGCCGATTGCGAGCGTGGGCTGCGTCTCCGCGTTGCGCCCGAAGAGCTCGCGGTTGCTGACCACGCCCTCCGACTTGGCGCCGATGTCGACCAGGATCTCGTCCTTGTCGATGCGGACGACAGTGCCCTCGACGACGTCGCCGTGCTTGAAGCTCTTGATGTCCGAGTCCTGCTCCGCGAGCAGCTCCTCCATCGTCGTCGGCTCGGGGCCGGTGCGGCGCGACGGGGGCGCCGGAAGCTCGTCCTCGGGCTCCATGTCGACGGCGGGCGGCGCATCCGCTGCCTCGTCATTGACGGGGGGCGATGCCTCCAGGGCAGGCTCCGCAACGGCATCGACGGCAGGTGCCGCCTCTGGCTCCGCAACGGCCTCGACGGCGGCATCGACTGCCGGCTCCGGGGCTGCCACTTGCTCCGCAACGGCCTCGACGGCGGCATCGACGGCAGGTGCCGCCTCTGGCTCCGCAACGGCCTCGACGGCAGGTGCCGCCTCTGGCTCCGGGGCTGCCTCCTCAATGGTGGGCTCGGGGGTCTCGGGGGCGACGGGCTCGTCCGCGACGGCGATCGTCGCGACGGTCTCCTCGGACGCCGGGGCCTCGCTGGAGGCAATGGCCTCCGGGGCCGGCGCGGTCCCGTCCTGCTGCACTTCGGTCAAGGTGATCGTGTCTCCTGTCATGGATTCGGCCCGAGGAATCACGAACGGCCACCGAGCACACCTCGGGGCCGTCTGGAGAGGAGGGTGGATCGTTGGTGACCTTGGCCGGCGGTCCGCTCCTTCGCGCTGACGAAACCTGAGACGTTGCTCTTCAACTGTCCGTGCCCGTGGGCGGGGAGAGTCTAGCACGCGACTTTCCGCGGGTACAATCGCCGCCCGTGCCCGAACTCCCGGATCTTGACGTCGTCGTCGACGCGCTGCACGCCGTCCTCATCGGGCGGACGGTGACGATCGCGCGCGCGCTCATGCCGCTCGCGGTCCGGGGCACGCCGGCGGAGCTCGAAGCGCTCGTTGGACAGGCGGTGTCGCGCGTCGCGCGCGCGGGCAAGTTCCTCGACGTCGACCTCGTGCGTGACCGGGTGGTGGTCAACCCGATGCTCACCGGCCGCTTCCAGCTGGCAGGGCGAGGCGAGAAGGCGCCGGCCGGAACAGCGGTCGAGTTGACCTTCGGTCCTCGATCCCACGGCGTTCCAGGCGATGCCGCCACGTGGACCCGGGGCGCCCTGTGGCTGCCCGCCGAGGACGCACCCGTGATCGTCCGCTACAAGGATCCGACGCAGATGGGCAAGGTCTACCTGCTGCCCGCGGGAGTCGAGCGTCCGGTTCCCGGACGGGGCTCAGGCGAGATGGGCCCCGACGCCCTCGACCCGGCGCTCACGCCCGAGATATGGCGGGAGCGGATCCGCACGCACCCGGGCGAGCTGAAGAACCTGCTCCGAAACCAGGCGTTCGTGGCCGGGATCGGGAATGCCTACTCGGACGAGATCCTGTTTGCGGCGCGGCTCCAACCGTTCCGGAAGCGGTCCTCGCTCGCGGCCGAGGAGATCGACGACCTGTACGCCGCGATGCGCTCCACCCTCTCGTCCTCGCTGACGCTCCTGCGCCAGCGGGTCCCGCCAACCTTCGAGAAGCAGGTCCGGGACCATCTCTCCGTGCACAACCGGGGCGGCGAGGCCTGCCCGCGCTGCGGGACGAAGATCACCAGCGTGAAGGCGGGCGGCTTTCCAACGGGGTACTGCCGGGGCTGCCAGCGCTGAGGCTCGAGCCGCTGCCCAGGGATCGCTTGCCTCCATCCGCGATCACGGGATGCGAAGGACCTGGCCGACATGGATCAGGCGCGGGTCCGGGAGGTTGTTGAGGGCGCTCAGCACCTTGACCGTCGTGCCGTAGCGCACCGCGATGCTGCTCAGCGTGTCACCCACCCGCACGCGGTAGCGGCGGGTAGCTGCGACCGGGGTTGCTGTTGGCCTCGCGGTGGGCGCAACGGACGGCGTGGGCGTCGTGGAAGCGCTCGGGCTCAGGGCCGGCGTGGGTGACGGGCCGGGGGACGGCGAGAGCGACGGCAATGACGAAGCAACGGAGGCGGACGACGGCGAGGCGCCCGGGACCGCCGACGGGCCGCCGAGAACTCCGGCGATCAACGATGGCTCGGGCGACGCGCCAATGGACGCGGCAGGCGCCTGGGCCCTCGCGATGATCAGCACCAGGAAGGCGAGCACCATCAGGCCAACGAGGAGGGCCTGACCACCGCCACGGCCCGACGCGCCCGGCAGCGCCGCCATGCGACGCGCGGGCTCAAGCACGAGCGGGATCGAAGCCGTCACCGGCCACAGCGCCGCGCCCGTATCACCGGGTCCCGCCGGGATCGCCTCCGCGGAGACTGACCGCGCCGCGCCGAACGTCGCACACGTCGTATGTTCTGGCGTGAGGCACAGCTGGCGTTGCTTCGCGACAGTCAGCGCGGCGGGCGGCTGAACTGCCTGGCAGCGGTGTTCGCGCGCGGCGTACGCACTCCGCCAGGCACCACCATCAACCGCGAGGAACGGACAGAGCTCGAGGACTGCACCCGCGTCGCGGCGGCGGCTGACAGTCCGATCCGGGCCATTGCCAATCCGCGGAATCGAGGACTTGGGCTCGCCGGTGTCGGTCATCGCCGGGAGGATACCGCGTGGCCACTGCCGACGCCCGGTCCGGACAGGCCCGAACTGGAACGCAATGAACCAGCAGGCTCCTTAAATGCAACAAACCCGGCGACGACCTATTTTCCCGAAAGGCTGCCCTCTCAGTATCTTCGGCGCTGGAGAGCTTAACTTCCGTGTTCGGGATGGGAACGGGTGTGGCCTCTCCGCTAGAGTCACCGGGTTTGTCTGCATCTGGTTAGATGACGGCTGCGACCAACGACGCTGATGGCGACGCGGGCGCCGGCAGAAGGATCATGATTCGCTGAAGGAGAACCCTGTTCAATCCCGAGCACTGATCCCTGATCAGGTGCTGGAAAAAGGTCAAGCCCTCGACCATTAGTACGGCTCAGCTTCATCCCTCGCGGGACTTCCACATGCCGCCTATCAAGCAGATGGTCTCTCTGCGGTCTTACCTGGTTAACCCAGTGGGGAACCTCATCTTGAGGCGAGCTTCGCACTTAGATGCTTTCAGCGCTTATCCCAACCGAACTTGGCTACCCAGCGATGCCCCTGGCGGGACAACTGGCACACCAGCGGTTCGTCCACTCCGGTCCTCTCGTACTAGGAGCAGCTCCTCTCAAGTTCCCTACGCCCACGCTGGATAGAGACCGAACTGTCTCACGACGTTCTGAACCCAGCTCGCGTGCGGCTTTAATCGGCGAACAGCCGAACCCTTGGGACGTACTTCCGCCCCAGGATGCCACGAGCCGACATCGAGGTGCCAAACGGTGCCGTCGATGTGAACTCTTGGGCACCATCAGCCTGTTATCCCCGGGGTAGCTTTTATCCGTTGAGTGATACCCCTTCCACTCGGAGGTACCAGATCACTAAGCCCGACTTTCG
>JBBRRZ010000035.1:0-18305 GCA_038245845.1 Candidatus Limnocylindrales bacterium | reverse complement strand
CGGATGGTGATGACGGGCCCGATGAGCGAGAGCGGCTCGATGATCGCGTTGACGCGCGAGCCGTCCGGCAGGCGGGCGTCCACCCGTGGGCTGGTCTGGTCGATGCGCCGCCCGAGCGGCGTGATGATCCGGTCGATGATGCGCAGGACGTGCTCGTCGTCCACGAACGTCGCGTCGACCAGCTGGATCTTGCCCGACCGCTCGATGTAGATCTGGTTGGGGCCGTTGACCATGACCTCGGTCACGGTGGGGTCCGCCAGGAACGGCTCGATGGGCCCGAACCCCTCGACCTCCGCGGCCACGTCCTCGATCAGGCGCGCGCGCTCCTCGCGGGTCACCGCGACGCTGTTGGCGGCCAGGAACTTGTCGACGACCCCGCCGAGCTCCGCCCGAAGGTCCGTGCTGCCGGGCGTGAGGAGCAGCCCCGTCGCCCTGATCACGTCCGTCTGCAGCTTGACGCGGACCTCGCGCAGCATCGCCTCGCGGGCGACCGCACGGTTCCGGTCCGCGGGCGTGGTCACCGGGACGACGGCGATCGCGGACGGCGCCAGCTGCCCAGACTCCTCGCTGGCCTTCTGCTGCGCTCGCTCGATTCGCTGGAGCAGGGACATCGACGCCTCTCCCGGTGCCTGGACGGCTCGCTGCGTGCGAGTCTATCGGCTATGAACCCGACCCGAGCGAGCGCGAGCAAGGACGTGGGAGGACGAACCAGGCATCGGCGCGTTCGGGGAGTGACCTACCGACCCTGTCGAGCCTCCGGCGCCGCCCGGTACACGAGGACCTCGACCTTCTCGAGCGTGACCAGGCCGCCCCCGACCATCACCTCCAGCTCCGGCAGGACGGCGCGCACGCGATCGGTCGCGTCCACAGCCTCGATGAGGATCGGCAGGTCTTCGGACAGGGCGAGGATGCGCGTGGTGTGGACGCGCGACGAGCGGCCGAAGCCCTCGATCCCGCGGAACACGGACACGCCGCGGATTCCGCGCTCCCGCAACAGGCGGACGATGGCGTCGTACAGGGGCCGCCCATCGTGCGTGTCGCTCTCGCCGATGTAGACCCGGACCAGGAGCGCCTCGCCCTCGATCGTCATCGCCAGCTCCCTTCGCGGCCGGTCACGGCAACAGCCGCCCGACCGCCAGCCCGCCGACCACGGCGGCGATCCCCAAGGCCATCGACCCGGCGAGGTTGAGCAGGCCGAGTGCCCACGCCCCATCCTCCACCAGGCGCCACGACTCCAGCATCAGCGTGGAGAACGTGGTGTAGGCACCGATGAACCCGATCATGACCGGCCCGCGGATCCCGGACGGCAGGACGTCACGGTCGATCGCCCAGGCCGCCAGCAGCCCGAGCAGGAACGCTCCCGAGAGGTTGATCACCAGCGTCCCGAACGGGAACGCCGACCCGGCGCGGTCGCTGACCCAGAGGTCCACCACGCGCCGGGCGATCGCCCCGGCGAAGCCGCCGATCCCGACCAGGAGGAGGTCCACCCGCGGCGCCCGCTACTCGATCGTCGGGACGCCAAGGATGTTGAACCCGCCGTCCACGTGGACCGTCTCGCCGGTCACCGCCGAGGACAGGTCCGAGCCGAGGTAGAGCGCGGTCTTGCCAACGTCCTCGATGGTGATGTGGGCGCGCAGCGGGGCGATCTCGTTGAACGGGCCGTGGAGCTTCCGGAAGCCCGCGATGCCGCCGGCGGAGAGCGTGCGGATCGGGCCCGCCGAGATGGCGTTGACGCGGATCCCGTCGGGGCCGAGGTCGGCCGCGAGGTAGCGCACGGACGCCTCGAGCGCCGCCTTCGCCACGCCCATCACGTTGTAGTGCGTGACGACCTTCTCGGCACCGTAGTAGCTCAGCGTCATGACGGAGCTGCCGCGGTGGAGGTACGGCCGGGCCTCGCGCGTCAGCGCGACCAGCGAGTAGGCGGAGACGTCGAGCGCGAGCGCGAAGCCGTCCCGGGAGGTATCGACGAACGTCCCGGCCAGGTCCTCGCGCTTGGCGTAGGCGACGGCGTGGACGAGGATGTCGAAATCGCCGTAGGTGGCGCCCCACTTGTCGAACACGGCCTTGATCTGCTGGTCGGACCCGATGTCGCAGGGCTCCACGAACGTGGCCCCGATCGAGTCCGCCAGCGGCCGGACGCGCCGCTCGATCAGGCTCTCCATCGACGAGAAGCCGACGATCGCACCCTCGGCGTGGAACGCCCGCGCGATGCCCCAGGCGATGGAGTGGTCGTTCGCCACCCCGAAGATGAGCGCCTTGCGCCCCTCGAGCAGACCCATGGTTGGCTCCTCCTTCGCTACGCTGCGCATCATGCCCGACCTGCCCCGATCCGACGACCTCCTGCGTGCAGCGCTGCACGGGGTGCGCGGCCTGCTCCTCGACCTCGACGGCGTCCTCGTCCTGAAGGGGAAGCCCGTCCCCGGCGCCGTCGAGGCGCTGGCGGAGCTGGACCGGCGCGGGTTCCCGTACCTCGTCGTGACCAACACGTCGCTCGTCTCGCGGGCGTCGCTGGCGCGCTGGGGAGCGGCGGCCGGGTTCACCACGGCCCCGGATCGGTTCCAGTCGGCGCTGTCGGCCTCGGCGGAGCTCGTGCGCCGCGAGTACGGCGACCGCCCGGTCCACGTCATCACCTCGGGCGACGCGCGGGCCGAGTTCGCCGGCCTCAACGTCCTCGACGGGCCCGCCGCGGAGGCGCTCGCACCGGGCGAGGTGGCGGCGGTGATCCTCGGCGACTCCCCGGACCAGCTCACGCGCGAGAACCTGGACCGGGCGTTCCGTCTCGTGCTCGGCGGCGCGGCGCTGATCGGCATGCACCGCAACCCGTGGTGGCTGACGCCGGACGGCCCCACCCTCGACGCCGGCACGTTCCTGGTGGGCCTGGAATGGGCGACCAGGCGGCGGGCGCGGATCGTCGGCAAGCCGTCGCCGGCGTTCTTCCGGGTCGCCATCGAGCGGCTGGCGGCGGAGGCCTCGGCCCGCGGCGAGCCGGTCCTGCGGCGCCGGGACCTCGCAATGGTGGGCGACGACGTGGTCTCGGACATCGGCGGCGGCCGGCGGGCCGGCCTGCGGACCGTATTCGTCCGGACCGGGAAGCACGGCGACGCGGAGCTGGCCGAGGCCGCGGGCCGTCGGCGGCCGGTGCGCCCGGACGCGGTGGCGCCGTCGATCGCGGAGGTCGTCGCGGCGCTGGGCGGGTAGGGAGGGCCGTCGGCAGCGGAGGGAGCCGTGTGGTCGTCGGCGCGCGCGGAGCGCCCGGGTTAGGGCGCGGGTTGCGTGACCCGGATGTCGTCGAGACCCGCCTCGACCGTGGAGGCCGCGCCGCCGTCGGTCGCCTCGAACCGCAGCCGGACGGTCTGCCCCACCCACCGGTCCATCGAGACCGAAGCCGACCGCCACGAGCCCGCCAGGACGGACGCCGCCCCGCTGTGCTGCCAGACCACCGTCTGCGTGCCGTTCGCCGCCTCGACGATGGCACGCAGGTGGTCGGCTGCCGTCGAGCTCCCGAGGTGCGCCCAGACGTAGCGGAACGTCAGGTCCTGGCCGGTCGCGGTGGCGAGCGTGATCGGCGCGGAACGGATGGTGGTCGTCCCGTCCAGGTCGCCCGCCGACGCGGACTCGCCCGCCGCGAGTCCGGTCGCGAAGACGGCGCGCCCGGACGTCGCGGTGCCCGGCTGCAGCGTCACGAGACCGGACATCGTCCTCGCCGGCACGCCGCGCGCCCACCGCCCGCTCGCCGGCGCCGTGTCGGTCCCGTCCGGGTTCACCGTCCAGCCACGGTTCACCTCCAGGTCGTCGTCGAAGGCTCCGCATCGTGCGACGCGCACCGTGGCGCCGAGGACCCCGAGCGGGCAGGCCGCGCGCTCGGCCGCGTACAGGACGGCGTCGCGGTTGCGCCCGGTCTCGGACGCGATGACCGAGTCCGGCCGGTACAGCCCGGTCGACAGCTCGATCGTGTAGGCGAAGACCCGGTATGTGCCGTAGAGCCAGTCCCGCGAGGTCCCGGAGTCCACGTACAGGTCGCTCGCCTGCTCGGGCCGGTACCCGTTCGAGGCGGCCATGTGCCGGCCGATGATCGCCAGCGCCGCCTGGTCCTGCGTCGTCATGTCCGGCGGCACGTTCGTCCTGGTATATCAGCCGTACGGCCACATCACGAAACGCCCCGATTCATGGAAGCTGATCGCGACCCGGATCTGCTGGCGGCCGTTCACGACCCGGCTGGCCACGAACGCCCGGAAGGCCGCCGTCTCCGGGGCCGAGAACGCCGCCGCGCCCCGGTAGTAGATCGACGACGGCGACCGGCTGACGAGGCCGCAGCAGCCCCAGCGGAGGCATAGTTCCGGTTGAGGTCCGTGCCGACCGCGGTCGTTCCGGCGTTCGGCTGGCGGTTCTTGCGCCAGGAGTGGAGGCGGCCGCCGGCGATGTCGTACTCGGCGCCGTCCGGGTTGACCGCGAACAGGATCCAGATCTCGCGCGAGTTGACGATCTTCGTGGCGCGGCTGTCGTGGCCGTAGCCGTCCGCGAGCCAGTGCAGGATGGAGAGCGTCATCTCGAGGCTCATGTGCTCGTCGGCGTGATGGAGCCCGTCGTACAGGACCTCGGGCTCGGCCTCGTCGACGGCCACGTTGTCGCTGACCTTGGCGACCCACAGCGTCCGTCCCTGGGCGCTCCTGCCGATCGAGCGGAGGCGCACGATGTCGGGGTGGGCGGCCGCGACGGCCCGGATGTCCGCCACCATCTCGGCGTACGTGTGGTAGCCGCGGAGGCCGGCCGGGAAGTCCGTGACCGCGGCGGACGCGCCCGCGGGGGCGAGCGGACCGGCGGGGGCGAGGGGTCCCGCGAGGGCGACGACGGCGGCCAGGGCGAGGAGGCGGACCAGGTGACGCATCGCCCGCACCATGCCACGCATCCGGCCTGAGCGCCACTCGACCCGGGCCCGTCGCGCGGGTCTAGACTGGCGGCAATGAGGTCGTCCCAAGCCCGCGAGCCCGTCGTCCCGCGCCGGGCCGCGCACACGGAGCTGCCATGACCACCGAGCGCATCAAGATCACCTACGCGACCCTGCGTGCCGACAACGAGGCGCTGCACGCCCTCTACGAGGCGGGTCTCGAGAAGGCGAAGGGACGCCTGGGCGCGTATCACCGCAACTACGTCGACGGCGCCGAGCGCGACGGCGACGGCGTCTTCGAGGTGCGCTCGCCCATCGACAGCGAGATCCTGGTCGGGACGTTCGCGAAGGGGACCCGCAAGGACGTCCAGGAGGCGATCGCGGCGGCCAGGCGGGCACAGCCGGCGTGGTTCCGGCTCGGCTGGGAGAAGCGCCTCGAGATCCTGCGGCGCGCCGCGGAGCTGATCTCCGAGCGCCAGATGGAGTACGGCGGGCTGATGGCGGTCGAGGTGGGCAAGACCCGTCTCGAGGCGCTGGGCGAGGTCGAGGAGGCCGCGGACCTGATCCGCTACTACGCCAGGGTGGCCGAGGACAACGCGCTCTACGACCACCCGATGGACAACCTGGGCGACGCAACGGTCCACACCCGGTCGATCCTGCGGCCGCACGGCGTGTTCGCCGTCATCAGCCCGTTCAACTTCCCGATGGCGCTCGCCGTGGGCCCCAGCGCGGCCGCGATGATGGCCGGCAACACCGTGGTCTTCAAGCCCGCCACCGTCGCCGCGATGACCGCCACCGCGATCCTCGAGGCCTATCGTGACGCAGGCGTGCCCGATGGCGTGTTCAACCTGGTGATGGGCCCCGGCGACTCGGTCGGCGCGGAGCTCCAGGAGAACCAGGGCATCGACGGCATCGTGTTCACGGGGTCGTACGAGGTGGGGTTCGACCTGTTCCGCAACTTCTCCACGCGGTACCCGCGGCCGTGCATCGTGGAGATGGGCGGCAAGAACCCGGCGATCGTCCTCGCCTCCGCCGACCTCGAGGAGGCTGCCGAGGGCGTGCTCCGCGCGGCCTTCGGCTTCGGCGGCCAGAAGTGCTCCGCCAACAGCCGGGTCTACGTCCAGAAGCCCGTTCACGACGAGTTCGTGCGGCTCCTCGTGGAGAAGACCGAGAAGCTGGTGGTCGGAGATCCGCTGCCGCGGCCCGCGTTCCTGGGCCCGGTCATCGATGCGCGCGCGGTGGACCGCCACCAGCAGGCCGTCGCCGAGGCGCGCCGGGACGGCGTGGTCTACACCGGCGGCGAGCACCTGACGGACGGCCCGCTCGCCCGCGGCTTCTACGTGGAGCCCGCGGTCGTGGGCCTGCCGGGGTCGCACCGCCTGTACCAGGACGAGCTGTTCGCGCCGTTCACCGCGGTGTGCCCGGTCGACTCGCTGGACGAGGCGCTCCACCTGGCCAACGACAACCTCTACGGCCTGACCGCGGGCGTGTACTCGGAGGACCCGGCCGAGGTGCAGCGGTTCCTGGACGAGATCCACGCGGGCGTGCTGTACGTCAACCGGCGCGCCGGCGCCACCACCGGCGCCTGGCCGGGCGTGCAGGCGTTCGGCGGCTGGAAGGGCTCGGGCTCCACCGGCAAGTCCGGCCTGTCGATGTACTACGTCGCGCAGTTCCTGCGGGAGCAGAGCCACACCGTCGTCGACTGACGGCGCCCGCCCGACGCGGACCACGAGGGCGCTCGCCGGGGCGCCCTCGTTCTCTGTCCGGTTGCGGGCACAGCGGCCCCGCGCGGTGCGGGCCCGGGCCACCCCGGACCCCGATCGGACCCCCACGAGCCGGCCCGTCGTCGGGCCATTCGGCCCGGCGGGGGAGCGACACGGCCCGTCGATCGGGGTCGTCCGCTCTGCTAAACTCGTATGCAGTCTGCATAGTCTCTATGCGCTCCGGGCGAGGACAGCCCCGGCAGCGCTACTCCGAGGTGAGCCCGTGACGACCCCGCTCCAGGCGCGTCCCTTGCCGGACATCGTGACGCCGATCCCGGGCCCCAAGGCCCGCGCGCACATCGAGTTCGACCACGCCTGGACGAGTCCGAGCCTCCCGCGTGCCTACCCGATCGTGCCCGTGCGGGGCCTCGGCTGCGCGATCGAGGACATCGACGGCAACGTCTTCCTCGACTTCGCCGCGGGCATCGCGGTGAACTCCACCGGCCACAGCCACCCCGACATCGTGGCCGCCATCCAGCGCCAGGCCGCGGAGCTCCAGCACTTCTCCGCCAGCGACTTCTACCTGCCGATCTACGCCCAGGCCGCCGCGGAGCTCGCGCGCATCGCCCCGATGTCCGGCCCCCGCCGGACCTTCATCGGCAACTCCGGGGCGGAGGTGGTCGAGGCCGGCCTCAAGCTCGCCCGCTACCACACGCGCCGCCAGAACGTGATCGCGTTCCTCGGCGCCTTCCACGGCCGGACGATGGGCGCCGTCAGCCTGACGGCGTCGAAGGCCAAGTACCACGCCCACTTCGGGCCCCTGCTTCCCGGTGTCTACCACGTCCCGTACGGCCTGGCGGGCCTGGACGAGATCGAGAGCCGCGTCTTCAAGCGCCTGATGCCGGCCGACGAGTTCGCCGCCGTCATCGTGGAACCGATCCAGGGCGAGGGCGGCTACGTCGTGCCGGAGCCGGAGTTCCTGCCCCGGCTGCGCGCGCTGTGCGACCGCCACGGCATCCTGCTGATCGCCGACGAGGTCCAGTCCGGCGCCGGCCGCACCGGCAAGATGTGGGCGATCCAGCACTGGGACGTGGAGCCGGACATCCTGCTCACCGCCAAGGGCATCGGCTCCGGCATGCCGGTCGGCGCGATGGTCGCGCGCACCGAGGTCATGTCCTGGGGCCCGGGCGCCCACGGCAGCACGTACGGCGGCAACCCGGTGGCGCTCGCCGCGCTGCTCGAGACGATCAGGCTGCTCGAGGGCGGCCTCGTCGCCAACGCCGGCATCCGTGGCCGCCAGATCATGGACGGCCTCCGTCCGCTCGTGGACCGCTTCCCGGAGCTGGTCAGCGACGTCCGCGGCAAGGGGCTGATGATCGGCATCCAGTTCGACTCCGGCGACAGCGCGGAGGCCGTCCAGATGCAGGCGTTCGAGCGCGGCCTGCTGGTCCTCGAGGCCGGCGACGACTGCGTCCGGATGTCGCCGCCGCTCGTCGTCTCCGAGGCGGAGGCTGCGACCGCGATCCGCATCTTCACGGAGTCCGTGGAGCACGTCGCGACCCATCGCCGCGAGGACCTGGCCGAGGTGGCCTCCGAGGTCGCCGCCGGCCTGGCCGCCGCCTCCACGGGCGAAGGCTGAACCTCACCCGCGCCACGCCAGGAGGAGGGCCCATGCCCGGCAAGGTCGTCTCGATGCGCGACGCCGTCGCGGACCTCGTGCGGGACGGCGACACGGTCGCCATCGAGGGCTTCACGCACCTGATCGGCTTCTCCGCCGGCCACGAGATCATCCGCCAGCGGAGGCGCGACCTGACGCTGGCGCGCATGACGCCGGACCTGATCTACGACCAGATGATCGCCGGCGGCGTGGCCCGCAAGCTCATCTTCTCGTGGCTGGGGAACCCGGGCGTCGGCGGGCTCAACGCCATCCGCCGGCGCATCGAGCCGGCCTCGCTCGTCGTGGACACGCCCCTCGAGATCGAGGAGTACAGCCACTTCGGGATGGTCTCGCGCTACACGGCCGGCGCCGCCAACCTGCCGTTCATGCCGCTGCGCTCGTACTTCGAGTCGGACCTGCCCAAGGCGAACCCGCTGATCCGGCCGATCAGGTCGCCGTACTCGGACGAGGTCGTCTACGCGGTCCCGCCGCTCAACCCGGACGTCTCGATCATCCACGCCCAGCGCGCGGACGCGTCGGGGAACACGCAGATCTGGGGCCTGCTCGGCTGCCAGAAGGAGGCGGCGTTCGCCGCGGACCGCGTGATCATCGTGGTGGAGGAGCTGGTTGACGAGGCGGTCATCCGCGCGGACCCCAACCGCACGGTGATCCCCGGGCTGATCGTGGACGCGGTGGTGGTGGAGCCGTACGGTGCCCACCCCTCGTACGTCCAGGGTGCCTACGACCGCGACAACCGCTTCTACCTGGACTGGGACCCCATCAGCCGGGACGAGGCGAAGACCCAGGCCTGGCTGCGCGAGTGGGTCTACGACCTGCCGAACCGGGCGGCGTACCTGGAGAAGCTCGGCCCCGAGCGGGTTGCGTCCCTGCAGCCGGGCTCGGCGCCCTCCGGCTCCGTGGACTATGGGGACTACCGATGACCGACGCCGCGGTCCCGGCCGCCTTCACCCGCTCCGAGATGATGATCGTGGCTGCCGCGCGGGAGCTGGCCGGGCAACGGGTCTGCTTCGTCGGCGTCGGCCTGCCCAACATCGCGGTCAACCTCGCCAAGCGGACCGTCGCCCCGTCGCTCGAGCTCGTCTACGAGGCGGGCGTGTTCGGGGCGCAGCCGGCGCGGCTGCCGCTGTCCATCGGCGACCCCACGATCGTCACGGGGTCCATCGCCGCCGTTTCGATGTTCGAGCTGTTCGCGTTCTACCTGCAGCGCGGCCTGATCGACGTGGGGTTCCTTGGAGCGGCCCAGATCGACCGGTTCGGCAACATCAACACCACGGTCATCGGCGACTACGACGCCCCGAAGACGCGCCTGCCGGGCTCCGGTGGGGCGTGCGAGATCGCGATCAACGCGCGCCAGGTGTTCGTGATCATGCGCCAGTCGGCGCGCTCGTTCGTGGACAAGATCGACTTCCGGACCTCACCCGGGAACCTCGGTAGCGCCGAGCAGGCCGAGGCCATCCGCCGGGCGGGCGGGTGGAAGGGCCGCGGGCCGTCCGTCGTGGTCACGGACCTCGGGATCTGGCACTTCGACGACACCGGCGAGATGCGCCTGGACTCGCTGCACCCGGGCGCGACGCTGGACGAGGTCCGGGCCACCATCGCGTGGGCGCCGAAGATCAACCCCGCCCTCGAGACCACGCCGGCCCCGACGGCCGCGGAGCTGCGGCTCGTGCGCGAGGAGCTGGACCCCGACGGCATCTACACGAAGTAGCGCCGGACCTGCCGGGGCCGGCGACGATCGGCGCCGATGAGCCGCAGGAATGGGCGGAGATGCGGCGCCGTGCGCCGCGCATGGGCTAGTTGAGCGGGGTCTCCCTGGGCCGGACCACGAGGACCGGACAGGGGGCGTTGCGGACCACGTGCTCCGACACGCTGCCGAGGAAGAACCGTCCGACCACCCCGCGGCCGTGGCTCCCCACGAGCACCATGTCGGCGCGCTCCGCCTCGGCGGCGGAGACGATCATGTCGCCCGGATCACCGGTCCAGACGAGGAACGAGACGTCGACGCCGACGTCCCGCCCGCGCTCGACGAGCACCTGGGCCTGCTGCTCGCGCCGCTCTCGGACCTGGTCGATCCGCACACGGAACCGGCCGCCCGGAAGGAGCAGAGACCCAGGGTCGATCACCGAGACGATCAGCAGCGAGGCGCCGAGGCGCCCCGCCAGGTCGAACGCCTCGTCCGTCGCGGACTCGGACGCCTCGGACAGGTCCGTTGCCAGCAGGAGCTTCTGCTGGGGAGCGGCCGGCCCAGCGGTCGTGGCGCGCGCGGAAAGGGGCCCCTGGCCCGGTTCCCGATTCGAGCGCGTCGCCATCACGGTCATCGTCCCCTCGTGCCGGGTCAGGCCAGGAGGAGCTTGACGATCGCGTCGATGTGCGCGGCCTCCGGCACGACCAGCAGGGTGTTCACCATGCCGAACATGCCGTCTGCGCCTTCGACGTGCGGGAGGATGTGGCAATGGAACGCCCAGACGCCCAGCCGATCCGCGGTGACGTTGACGTCGTAGCGCTCGCCCGGGTTGACCCCCAGGGTGTCGCAGTCGAAGGCGGCCGAACCGAGGTTGTAGCCGTCCCGCGCCACGACGCGCATCCGGTACCCGTGGAGGTGCCACGGGTGCATCATCGTTCCCTCGTTCATGAACCGGATCCGGATCGTCTCGCCCTTCGCGAGCATCACCGGCACCGTTGCCGGGAAGCCGTGGCCGTTGATCGTGAATCCGCCGAGGGAGTCGTTGGAGATCCAGACGTACTCGCGGTCGAACTTGTCGTCCTCGGTCTTCACCTTGGGATCGACGACGTAGGCGCCCAGCAGTCCGCGGCCAACCTGGTCCGTGGCGTTGTGGTGCGAGTGGTACATCAGCGAGCCCGGCCGGCTGGCCGTGAACTCGTAGGTGAACGATTCACCTGACGCGAACGGCTTCTGGCTCACGAACGGCACGCCGTCCATGAAGAAGCTCGCGAACTCCTCGCCGTGGAAGTGGACGCTGGTGGTCTCGTTGAGGTTGTTCTTGAAGATCGCCCGGACCTTGTCGCCCTCGGTGACCCGGATCGTGGGGCCCGGCCACTGCTTGTTGTAGCCGAGGGCCTTGACCGGCGCCTTCAGCTCGTCGATCGCCCAGTCCATCTCGTCGATGGTCAGGTTGAAGACCTTCGTGGTGCCGTCCAGCGTGGGCTTGAGCGGCTGGAGCTCGTCCGTCAGGAACAGGTTGGGGACCTGGACGAACGCGGGCTTCCTGGTGAGCTCCGGGTAGTTGTCCGCGGCGCCGAGGATGTCCGCCAGCTTGGCGAACGCCGCGTCGCCGTAGATGTCCTTGAGGGCCGGGGCAAGGTTGCCGATGTAGCGGCGGACGGCCTGCCGCGCGGCGACGTCGTGCTGCGTCCAGCCGGCGGGCAGGTTCGGGTTCGCCGAGGGCGCAACGGAGGCGGACGGCGCGACCGAGGGCGCCACGGACGCGGATGGCGCGACGGATGGCGCGATCGACGGGGCGACGGACGGCGCGACGGATAGGCCCGCGCTGGCGGCGGCGCCCGATGCAGCAGCGGGACCGAAGCTCCAGGCGGGCGTCGTGGCGGCCTGACAGGCGGCGAGGCTGGCGGCGACACCGGTCAGGCCGACGGCGCCGACGACGCGGAGGAAGCCACGGCGGCTGAGATCGCTGCTCGACGTCACGTCGGGCTCGGGGCCGGCCGGCTGGGTCTGGACGTTGGACTCCACGGGCAGGGACACTCCGGTCATGGGGAATCTGGTGGATGGGCGAATGTTCGGGGCCACGCCCGCGGCTGCGAAGTGACCAATGGCCCGAAGCCTTGGGCTCGGTGTCCCCGCGCCTCCTCGCGGGCTGGTAGGCTCCGGGCGATGAGCAGGCCCTCGCGCTCCGCGGCAGTCGTCCCCGTCGGCTTGCCGGACCATCATGACTCCTTCCCGCTCGTGGCCGCGCTCGAGAGTCTCGAACGGTGGCAGCGGGAGCCGTCGAAGGCGAGCCGGGCCGATGTCGCCACCGCGCTCGCCGGGATCCTCGATTTCGCAGGCGCCCGGGGCGCCGTGCTCGAGGTCCATGTCCCGCCCCTGCCGGCGCTCGAGGTCGGTGCCGGGACGCTCGCGGTGATCCCTCCGCAGGACGCCCGCGGCGCGCTCGCCTCCTTCCCATTGGGGAGCCACAAGGGCCACGAGGCCCTGGGGCGTCTGTTCCTGGACGCCCCCGAAGGTGCCGTCGAGCCGGTGGTCCGGACCATCGAGCTCGCGGTGGACGCCGCCTGGTCGCGGGCCGAGGTCCACGGGCGGGTCGAGCGCCTCGCCGCCCTCGAGGCCGCCACGCGCGCCATCGCCGGCGAGCTGGACATCGACCGCGTGCTCGGCCTCATCGTGGAGCGGGTGCGCGAGCTCGTGGGCGCGAGGTTCGCCGCGCTGGGCGTCGCCGACGGCCGCGGCCGGATCGAGCGGTTCATCACCAGCGGCATCTCGCCCGAGGGCCGGGCGGCGATCGGCGGCGTCCCACGCGGGCACGGCCTGCTGGGCCTGATCATCCGTGACGGCAGGACGGTCCGGGCCGCGGACATCGCCGCCCATCCCGCGGCGTACGGGTTCCCGGCGCACCACCCGGTCATGACGTCCTTCCTGGGCGCGGCGGTGCTGGTCAAGGGCCGCTCCGTGGGCAACCTCTACCTCACCGACAAGCCGGGCGGCGAGGCCTTCACGGAGGACGACCAGCACCTCGTGGAGATGTTCGCGGTCCACGCCGGGATCGCCATCGACAACGCCCGCCTGCACGACCAGGTCCAGCGCCTCGCGGTGGTGGAGGAGCGCGAGCGCATCGGGAAGGACCTCCACGACGGGATCATCCAGAGCATCTATGCCGTCGGGCTCTCGCTCGAGGACGTGCCCGAGCTGGTCGAGGACGAGGGCGACGCCGGCCGCAGCGAGGCCGTGGCGCGCGTGGACCGGGCCATCGATGCGCTCAACCTCGTGATCTCCGACATCCGCTCCTACATCCTGCGGCTGCGACCCGCGCTCGGGGAGGAGGACCCGGTCGAGGGCCTCGCCCGGCTGGGCGAGGAGCTGGGCATGCACGCGGTGATCGATCTCGAGGTGGACCTCGACGGCGGTGCCGACCAGCTGCGCGCGATGCCTCCCGACCAGCGGGCGGACATCCTGTTCATCGCGCGCGAGGCGCTGTCCAACGTCGCGCGTCATGCCGGAGCGACCCGCACGGCGGTGGTGCTCGACCGGGACGAGGACGACCTCGTGCTGTGCGTCGAGGACAACGGCCGCGGCTTCGACCCGACCCTCCACGCGGGCTCGGACGAGTACGGGCGCCACCAGGGGCTGGGCAACATGCGGGACCGCGCCGTGGGCCTGGGAGGCACGTTCGTCATCGAGCGCCCGGATGGTCCCGGCACGCGTATCATCGTGCGAGTGCCGGCGCCCCCCCGTGCCGCACCGGGGAGCGTCCCCCCGCCGGGGCCGGAGATGACAGAACGTGACTGATCTCACCTCGCGTCCGCTGCGCCTGCTCGTGGTCGATGACCATGAGGTCGTGCGTCAGGGTCTGGTCGCGCTGCTCGATCGCCGGGAAGGCTTCCAGGTCGTCGCGGAGGCCGGAAGCGCCGCCGAGTCGATCGAGCAGGCCCGCCGCTTCCAGCCCGACATCGTCGTGATGGACGTCCGTCTCCCCGACGGCTCGGGGATCGAGGCCTGCCGCGAGATCCGTGCCGAGCTGCCGGCCACTCGCGTCGTCATGCTCACGTCGTATCCCGACGAGGAGGCCGTCCTGTCGGCGATCGTCGCCGGCGCATCGGGCTATCTCCTCAAGCAGATCCGCGCCCGCGACCTCGTCGCCGCGCTCGAATCCGTGGGTCGCGGTGAGTCCCTCCTGGACCCGGCGGTGACGGAGAAGGTCCTGGAGCGCGTCCGCCGCATCGCCACCGGTGCCTACACGGACGAGATGGCGCAGCTGACCGCCCAGGAGCAGCGGATCCTGCTGCTCGTCGCGGAGGGCAAGACCAACAAGGAGATCGCCTCCGAGGTCTTCCTGTCCGACAAGACGGTAAAGAACTACGTGAGCTCCATCCTCTCGAAGCTGAACCTCGAGCGCCGGGCGCAGGCCGCCGCGTTCGTGGCCAAGCACCGCCTGGACCGCGGCGGGGCGTAACGCCCGTCCGCCGGCGCCCGTGGAGGACGACCTCGTCGACGCCGGACGCGTCGTCCGCATCGAGACCCGTGGCCGCGTGACGGGGCGCCCGGCGACCGCTGTCGTGGGCTTCGTGGAGCGGTCCGGGGGCGCGCTCGTCATCGCCGCCGGCTCGCTGCGCGCGAACTGGGCACTCAACCTGCTCGCGCACCCTGTCTGCCGCCTCACGCTGTCCGGGCGCACCTGGGCCGCCCTCGCCACCGAGCTCAAGGGTCCCGGGCACGCCGCAGCGGTCCGCGACCTGATCCTCCGCTACGGGACGCCGTCGGAAGGGCTCGGCGCCGGACCTGCGTTCGAGCTCGTCCCGGCGGTGGACTGAGCGGTCTCGACTCGGGCGGTCCGGTCCCGCGTCGGCGTGCCATCCGGCCGCACCGCTTCCGCGGTCGGCCTGCCAGACTTCGGCCATGCGTATCGTGTCGCCCGAAGAAGCCGTCGCGGGGATCAAGTCCCGCGACCAGATCTACGTCCAGTGCGCCGCCGCAGCGCCGTCGTTCCTGCTCGACGCGCTGGTCGCGCGGGCCCCGGAGCTGGCGGACGTGTCGATCGTGCACCTGCACCTCGAGGGTCCCGGCCCGCACCTCGCGCCGGAGATGGCGCCGCACTTCCGCCATCGGGCCCTGTTCATCGGGCCCAACGCCCGGAAAGCCATCAACGAGGGCCGCGCGGACTACGTGCCGGTCTTCCTGTCGGACGTGCCGGCCCTGTTCTCCACGGGCGCGCTGCCGCTCGACGCGGTCCTGGTCAACGCTACGCCGCCTGATGCCCATGGCTTCTGCTCGCTCGGGACGTCCGTCGAGGCGATGCACGCGGCGATCTCCGCCGCGAAAACGGTGATCGTGCAGTTCAACGCGTCCATGCCTCGCACGCTGGGCGAGTCATTCATCCACGTCAGCCAGATCGATCTCGCCTGCGAGGTGGACAGGCCGCCGTATGAGACGCCGCGACCGGTCATCGGCGACATCGAGCGCCGGATCGGCGGGTTCATCGCGGACCTGGTGCAGGACGGCGCGACGCTCCAGCTCGGCATCGGGGCGATCCCGGCGGCCACCGCGGAGCTGCTGACCGGCAAGCGCAATCTCGGGATCCACTCCGAGATGTTCACGGACGCCGTGGTGGACCTCGTGGAGGCGGGCGCGGTGACCGGCGCGGCGAAGGCCCGCAACAAGGGCAAGCTCGTGACCGCGTTCATGATGGGGACCTCGCGCCTCTACAAGTTCGTGAACGACAACCCGATGGTTGAGATGCGGGCGGTCGACTTCACCAACGACACGCACGTCATCCGCTCGTTCCACGACTTCACGGCGATCAACTCGGCGATCGAGGTGGACCTCTCGGGTCAGGTCGTCGCGGATTCCATCGGCCACCGGATGTACTCCGGCGTCGGCGGTCAGATGGACTTCATCCGCGGCGCGGCGCTGGCGCCCAACGGCCGGCCGATCATCGCGTTGCCCTCCACCGCCGGCGCGGACGGGTCCGTGACCCGGATCACCCCGGCGCTCAAGGAGGGTGCCGGCGTCGTCACTACGCGCGCGCACGTGCGCACGGTCGTGACGGAGTGGGGCGTCGCAGAGTTGTGGGGCAGGAGCCTCCGCGAGCGGGCGAAGGCACTGATCGCCGTCGCCCATCCGGACCACCGGGACTTCCTCACGTCCGAGGCACGACGCCACCACGATCTGTAGGCGGTGATCGTCGATCCGGGTCGCGTTCCCCGAGCGCGGCTCGGTTCTAGGCGTGTGGTCGGCGCCGGGAACACCGGGTTCACACCCGCGTCCGGTACCGGAATCGAAAACCCCCGCCGCCTGGGCGAGGGCTGAAGGTTCGGGTGGGTGCCGGGCGTCCCCTCCGGCACCCACCTCGTACGCAATATCGGGGTTGACACCCACCCCCGGTGAGTGCCGATTGGACCACCTTGGCGGGACCTGCGGCACCTCGAGCAGGGCGGCAGGACCGGCGACCGACAGGGGTCGAAGGGCGATGCTGTCAGGACGCGGAGGCGGCCGTCCCCGCGTTCGCCCGCTGGCCTCGCGGATCGGCGCGGACGCCCTGGAAACCCCTCCCTCGAGGTCGACCATGCAGACCGAGCGCGTCTTGATCATGGGTGCCGCCGGGCGGGACTTCCACGACTTCAACGTCGTCTACCGGGGCAACCCCTCGGTCGAGGTCGTCGCCTTCACGGCCACGCAGATCCCGGGCATCGCAGATCGCCGCTATCCGTCGGAGCTCGCCGGCCCGGGCTACCCCGCCGGGATCCCCATCCGCCCCGAGGCGGAGCTCGAGACGCTGATCCGGGACCTGAAGGTGGACACCGTCGTCCACGCCTACAGCGACGTCAGCCACGAGCAGGTCATGCACGCCGCCAGCCGGGCGCTCGCCGCCGGCGCGGACTTCAAGCTCCTGGGCCCTGCGGCCACCATGCTGCCGAGCACCCGGCCAGTGGTCGCGATCTGCGCGGTCCGAACCGGCAGCGGCAAGAGCCAGACCAGCCGGTACGTCGCCTCGGCGCTCGAGGCGCAGGGCCTCAAGGTCGCCGTCGTCCGCCACCCGATGCCCTACGGGGACCTCGTGGCCCAGCGCGTCCAGCGCTACGAGACGTACGCGGACCTGGACCGCTACGAGACGACCATCGAGGAGCGCGAGGAGTACGAGCCGCACCTCGACGCCGGGCGCCTGGTGTTCGCGGGCGTGGACTACGAGCAGATCCTGCGCGCCGCCGAGGCCGAGTGCGACGTGGTGATCTGGGACGGCGGCAACAATGACCTGTCGTTCTACCGCCCGGACCTGATGATCGTGGTGGCCGACCCGCTCCGGCCGGGCCACGAGCTGCGCTACCACCCGGGCGAGGCCAACATCCGCATGGCCGACATCGTGGTGATCAACAAGATCGACTCCGCGACGCCGGAGGCACTCGCCTCGGTCCGCGCCGCCATCGCCTCGGTCAACCCGCGGGCCGCGATCGTCGAGGCGCGGTCCTCGCTCGCGCTCGAGGGCGGCGACATCTCCGGCCGGTCCGTCGTCGTGGTCGAGGATGGCCCGACCCTGACGCACGGCGGCATGACCTATGGCGCCGGGATCGTGGCCGCGAAGCGGTTCGGGGCCGCCGAGGTGGTGGACCCGAGGCCGTACGCCACGGGGGAGCTGGCGGCGACCCTCGCGAAGTACCCGGACCTCGAGCGGCTGCTGCCGGCGATGGGCTACGGCGCCAAGCAGGTCCACGAGCTCGAGGCCGCGCTGACGGCGACCCCGGCCGACATCGTCCTCGCGGCGACGCCGATCGACCTCAAGCGCGTCCTCCGGATCGAGAAGCCGGTCGTTCGCGTCCGGTACGAGCTGGAGCCCGTGACCGGATCCCTCGTCGAGCCGATCGCGCGGATCGCCGCGCAGGCACGGGAGGCCTCGACAGCCAGCCACTGACCGCGCGACGCTCGCACACGGCACCATACCCGGCGCCCGCGGCTCATCGGCCCGGGCGCCCTTCGCTGACCGCCAGCGCGGTCTCGTTCATGTCGCCCGTCCGCCGGACGTCCCACCGGGACCCCCGGGCCCCCCGGGCCCGTGAACCGTGCCGGGTCACGAACGGGCCGGGACTCCGGCCGGTCGTTCGCGACCAACGGCAGTCGAGGTGCCGGTCGCCCTCGGCGCACCATGCCGTTGCCGAAGGGAGTCCAGCCATGCACGGAACGTCACGCACGCGTCCCACCTCGCGTCCGGCGACGAAAGGGATGAACGCGGTCGTCTGGATCGGGCGCGATCGAGCGCTCGTGGTCCGCGACCACCTGGACGGAGCGCCGTCCACGACCGAGGTGGCCATCCCCCGGTCCCCGGCGATCACGCCGCCGGTGCTCGCGGAGGTCGCTCAT
>JBBRRZ010000034.1:0-18510 GCA_038245845.1 Candidatus Limnocylindrales bacterium | reverse complement strand
GTGTGCGAAGATCGCATCTATCAGGTGTCCTTCTCGGTGGGTCGGTGTTGTCTTGAACAACTCCATCGTCCACGATCAGAAGGGCACCTGTTTGCGTGTCCCGGCAGCCGAATCAGTCCGAACTATCGGTGGATCCGGGGTAAGCACGAGGCCTGTCCTCGCGGTGCACGCGCTGGCGGGTGGGCCGCAGACGGCGAACGGGCGGCCGACCGACGACGGGTACGTTCCCGGACCGCCCCACCCGCCCGTGTCGGCGGCGTCATCCCCGGCAGATCCATCGCCGACCCAGTGCCCGTTCGAGAGCCACAGGTGGCCGTCGCCGTTCCCATTCCCATTCCCGTTCCCGTTCCCGGCAGGGATCGTGGCGCCGACGCGCGTACTGGTCAGGCCGAACTGGATCGTCGCCGTCGAGCGCATGTCCAGGACCAGCGGGTCGGTCGGGCGCCCAGGCGCGGTGACTGCGACGATGAGGGTATGCGTGGGGTGCCCGGAATCGATGTGGAACGGGCCGCCCGAGCCATGCATCACGAGTGACGGGGGCGCCACAGCGGCGGAGTCATCGGCGACGACGTGGAGGGTCCCCGCGCTCTCGTCGCGGTTGGCGGGGAACGTGACGCTGGCGTCGAAGGACCAGCTGTACGGGATGTCGGGCGGGTCAACGGATCCCGTGGCGCCCGGATCGAAGATCACGGCCTGGACCCAGTAGCCGCGCGTGCAGGGCATCGCGCTACAGCCCGCGAGGACCGGGAACGTCGCGTCCGAGGGCACGCCCGGGTACGGCGCCTGCGCGGTCCCGTCGAGGACCGGTGGACCGCCGTCGTCCGGCGTGACCCGCAGCCAGACCCCTGGGATCCACGCTGGCGCCGGCGTGGCGTCGCCCGACGCGGCGGGTTCGGTCACGCCCATGTGGCCGCGCGCGACGACGGGGTCAGCGCCGGCGGGCTGCCGTGTCGACGCCGGGCCGTCGTAGGTGACCGTCACGTGGCGCACGAGCTCGGCGCCCTGGAATGACGGCTCGCTCATGCCGTCGTGCGCCCCAGCCCACGCGCGCGGTTCGCTCGCGGCGATGGCAACCGAGCTCGACGGCAGCCCGCACAGCTTGTCCTCGTGGGGGATGGTCGCGATGGTCTCGGCGGTCAACGTCGGCGACATCGACCCACCGGTCTCCGGGCGCGTCCACTCCACGATGGCGATCATGGTCATGGTGCATGGCTGGTCGGGGATGCACGACGCCATGAGCGGGACGCTGGCGACGCCGCGTGCGGCGACCACGCTGAGCGGCACCCCCGTCTCCACCGGCACGAGCGTCAGCGTCAGGTCCTGAGTCGTCGACAGGCTGAATCGGGCGCGTGCGCCGCCACCGGCAAACTGCGACGGCAGCGCGGTAGCCGCCAGCGAGACGGTGACCGTGGACGCGGCGACCGGGTGGGAGGCGTCGAGCTCGAAGGTGACGGTGGTGGTCGCGGCCAGCTCGTACGGATAGGTACAGCCCTCCACGATGCAGGCGGTAACCACGACCGCGACGAGGAGGCCAAGGCCGGCGGCCGGCACGAGTCGGATGACGAGGTCCATCGCGGCGTGGCGATCTGGGCGATCGGGGCGGTGACGGCGCAGGTCCACGAGCGCATCCTGCCATCCGGGCCCTCCTCCGCGCGTGGGCACATCCCGCAACGTGCGTTGCGGGCCGGCCCGTCAGCGGCGCCATGGCCTAGACTCGGCGTCGGGTTCCACGCAGCCGAAGGGTGTCTCGCCGTGCCGTCGTCCGCCGATCGCCGTCTCGTGATCCTCGCCGAGGGCAACTTCGGCTTCCACCACGGCAAGACCGCGATGGGCGTCATCCGCTTCGGCACCGACAAGGTCGTGGCGGTCATCGACTCGACGCAGGCCGGCCGCAATGTCCGCGAGTGGCTGGGCGACTCCGGCCGCTACGACATCCCGATCGTCGGCAGCCTCAACGAGGCGGTCGGCTTCCTGCCGCGGGCCAACGGGCTGCTCATCGGCATCGCGCCGACGGGCGGTCGGCTGCCCGACACGTGGCGCCTGGTGATCCTCGCCGCGATCCGTTCGGGGCTCGACATCCACTCGGGCCTGCACACGTTCCTCGCCGACGACCCCGAGTTCGCCGATGCCGCGAAGAGCGCAGGCGTGAGGATCATCGACTATCGCCGGCCGCCCGAGCGCATGGAGACTGCCGTCGGACGCCGCCACGAGGCCGGCAAGCGGGTGATTCTCACGGTGGGCACCGACTGCGCGATCGGCAAGATGTCCGTCGCGCTCGAGCTCCGCCGGGCAGCGACGGCGGCCGGCCGCTCGGCCTCGTTCGTCGCCACCGGGCAGACCGGGATGATGGTCGAGGGCTGGGGCGTCGCGGTCGATCGCGTCGTCGCGGACTTCGTCCAGGGAACGGGAGAGTGGCTCTCCGAGGAGGGCGAACGACGCGGCGACTGGGTCATCGTCGAGGGGCAGGGGAGCCTTGACCATCCCGCCTACAGCAGCGTGACGCTGGGGCTCATCCATGGCACGACGCCCCACGCGATGGTCATGGTCCACAAGCCGGGCATGGCCGATCACGACTTCGACCACCTCCCCGACGCCCACTTCCCGATCGCGACGCTGCCGCCGTTCATCGCCCTCCACGAGCAGGTCGCGGGCCTCGTCGCCCCGTCCAAGGTGGTCGCGGTCGCGCTCAACACATCGCTGATCCACGACGAGCACGAGGCCCGCCGGATCATCGCCGCCACGGCACTGGAGACCGGGCTCCCGTGCGATGACCCGGTCCGCTTCGGCGGCGATGCGCTGTGGCGCGAGATCGAGTCGGGCGTGGACGCGCTGCCCTGGGTGACGCTCCGCGATGAGGATGTCGCGGGCGCCGATCGGGGCCGGGGCGGCGTTGGCGGATGACGTTCACGCTTCGTCTGCGCACGCTGCACCTGCCCCTGCGTGATCCGTTCATCATCGCGCGCTCGACCCACGGGGAGGGGCGCTCCGTCACGACCGTCGTCGTGGAGCTCCGCGACGAGGCCGATGGCCCAGGCGGCCCGGTCGGGCTGGGCGAGGGCTATCCCGACGCGTACTACGGAGACAGCCCGGCGACGATGGTGGCCGTTGCCCCGCAGCTCATCGAGGCCCTGGCGCCGATCGCGCCGGACCTGCGCGGCACGCTGGACGACGTGCGCGCGGCGCTCGAAGATGCCGAGGGCCTGATGACGACGTCGATCGCTCACCACGGGGCGATCAAGTGCGCGATCGACATCGCGCTCCACGACCTTGCCGGCAAGCGGCTTGGCCTTTCGGTCAGGACGCTTCTCGGGGTCGAGGGCGACGTCCCGCCGACCGACTTCACCCTGGGGATCGACGAGCCCTCGGTCGTCGGGGAGCGGGCCCGCCGGGCGGCTGCCTTTCCCGCCCTCAAGATCAAGCTCGGTGGCCCGTCCGACATCGCAACCCTTGAGGCCGTGCGTGCGGTCTACGGCGGCCCGATCCGCGTGGACGCGAACACCGGCTGGACGCTGGAGGGCGCGCTGGCGCTGCTGCCCGAGCTGGAGCGCCTGGGCGTCGAGCTCATCGAACAGCCGTTTCCCGCCCGTCGGCTCGACCACCTGCGCTGGCTCCAGGACCGCTCATCGCTCCCGATCGTGGCGGACGAGAGCGCGGTCACGATCGAAGACCTCGACGCGCTCGTCGGGGTGGTTGCGGGCGTCAACGTGAAGCTCGCGAAGTGTGGTGGGGTGGGGCCGGCGAAGCGGATGCTGGAACGGGCGCGAGTGCTCGGCTTCCGGACGTTCCTCGGCTGCATGGAAGAGACGTCGATCGGGATCGCCGCCTCCGCTGCCGTCGCACCGCTCGCCGAGTGGGTCGATCTCGACGGCTGCCTGTTGCTCGCCGAGGACCCCGTCAGCGGGCTGGCGATCAGCGCTGACAAGCGCTGGCTCCTCCCCACCGACGCCCTTGGCCTGGGGCTCACACTGGACCCGTCCGCCGCCCCGTAGCACATCGCGGGGCCCGGAGAGCGGGAGTCAGGCGCGAATGCGTCCACAGGTTGCCGCCGCCCCGGCGCGTCTGTCCACCGCCCCTTGCGAGGTGTGGACAAGTCGGTGGGCAACATGGTGGAGAACCCCTACCGGCCTGCGGCCACCGGCCGTAGCATGGTCGGAGACGCCGGCGCCCGCGCTGAGGATGAGGGAGGCGCGCCGGCACCGCTGCCCGACGACAACCCGGCGGACGGGAACGACCCGCCCGCACGCCGGCCCGTTTCCGCGCGCCCGAACGGCGAGAGAGGATCCATATCGATGCTGTCCGCCGGCCCTGCCGTCAGCACGTCCACGCCCGAGGCCGAGGCCTTCGTGCGGTTCTGCTACCAGCGTCGTCGGGTCGGCTGGCCCGAGCTGTATGACGAGATGTGCCTCGTGGCCACGCGAGGCCTATACCAGGGCATGGGCCATGAGGCGCTGGCGGAGATCGGGGTCGGGTTCAGCCTGTTCGAAACGCCCCGCCTGGCCCAGCTCGTGATCCGCGTCGCGACCGAGGAGCAGGCAGCCCGCAGGGCAGCCCGAGCCACGTGCCCGACCATCGCTCCGGCACAGCTCCCAGGAGACGCGCGCACACCCCAGGCGCTCGAGGTGGCTCGCCCGGCCACGGATGTCGGTGCCGTCGAGCGCGCCCCGGTGCAGGTCGCCACGGTCTGACCGTCGCCCGGCCCGTCGTCAGCGTCCAGCGCGTCCGGCGAGGCGTCAGGCGCGGATGCGCCGCCGGGCCATCTCGCCCTCGATCTGGCGCTCCGCCTCGACGTAGCGGTCGATCTGGTCGCGCAGCTGGTTCGCCTCGGGTGAATAGAGGTGGACCTGCTGCTGCAGGATGTACGACAGCCGACGGCTCGTCATCCGCACGTGATCCAGGTTCTTCATCAGGACCAGCGGGTCCATCGATGCGAGGTCGGACGGGGGATACATCTGGTTCATCGATTCGTCATGCTAGCCCAATCGGGCGGCCCGCGGCGGGCGCGCTGGACCATCAGCCGTGAGCGGACGCCGAGAGCTCGTCCGGTCGGATCCACGGCGCCGACGTGGGCGTGGACCGGTTCGGCAACATCCGCCTCAGCGCCCGACTTGCGGACCTCGATCGGGCGGGTTTCAGCGTGGGCTCGATGGTGGAGGTCGCGACAACCGCGATGTCGGTCCGCGCCCGCCGGATCGTGGCCTACGGCGACGTGCGCCCCGGCGAGTACGGGATGCTCGTCGACGCATGGGACTGGGTCTCGATCATCCGCTACGAGGCCAGCGCCGCCAGCGGCATGGGCGTCACCCGCGGCGATCCCGTGTGGATCGGCCTCGCGGGATAGGTCATCCGGAACTGGAACGAGGCGCCGCTCGCGCGCCGCCCCGTCTACGTCAGGTGACCGCCGGCGTGGACCCTCAGCCCTGGCCTGATTCCAGCGCCGGCGCGCCGCTCGGGAGCGCCTTGCCCTTGAGCTGGGCGAGGCGCGCCTCGACCTCGAGCTCGTCCTCGCCGCTCTCCAGCTCCGCGAACTGGTCCTCCAGCGAGGACATCGCGACCTCCTCCATCCCTCGGGCCTGCGCCTCCTGGCGCCGTATCCGCTCCTCGAACCGATTGAGCTCCGAGGTGGGATCGAGGACCGAGACCTCCTTGAGCGTCTGCTGGACCTGCATCTGGGCTTGGGCCATCTTCGCCCGGCTCACGAGCTCGTCGCGCTTCTGGACCAGCTCTTCGCGCTTGACGCGCAGCTTGTTGAGCCCGTCCTTGAGCTTGTCGGTAAGCTCGGTCTGCTGGCTGATCTGGGTGTCGAAGGTCCGGACCTGGTCCTCGAACGACAGCTCGCGGCGGAGCGCGAGCTTCGCGAGGGCGTCGAACCGGTCGGCCGCGGCGGCGTTGCCTTCGGCACGCAGCGCCTCGGCGCGATCAGACGCGGCCCTTGCCTTGCCCAGCCACTCGCCCGTCGCCTCGCGCGCCTCGCGCGCGTCGCCCTCGAGCAGGCGCAGGTTCCCGACGGTCTGTGCGACCGCCTCCTCCGCCTCCGCGATGTTGTTCGTGAAGTCCCGGATCAGCTGGTCGAGCATCTTATCCGGGTCCTCGGCCTGGTCCAGCATCGCGTTCACGTTCGCCCGCACGAGCTGGCCGATCCGTCCGAGGATCGAGGTCTGTGCCATGTGCTTGTCCTCCCGGTTCGTTCGTGGCTGCCTGGATGCTCGCACGGAATGCCGTCGAGCTTCATGTCGCTCGCCGCTACCAGCGGCCGCCGCGGACGCGGCCTCCGCCGCCTCCACCACTCCCACCCCCGCCGCCGAAGGGGCCGGGCAGGCCGATGCCGCCCCCGCCGCCTGGCAGCCCGAACCCGCCGCCCCCGCCGGACGAGCCGCCCCACGGCGAGCCGCCCCAGCCGGAGCCGCGGCCGCCGCTCGACAGGATGCTCCCCAGTACGCCGCCGATCACGGCGCCGATGACCTCGGCGTCGCCGCTGCGGCGCGTGTACGGTCCGGCGACCGGCCCCCCGCCCTGGTCCCAGCCGTCGAACTCCGCCGACGCCAGGCGATACGCCTCGTCGGCGAGCCGGGTCGCGCGCTGCGCGGCAGCGATGGCGGCGTCGGGATCGCTCGACGCGAGCCGCTGGGCTTCCTCGAGCCGCAACTCGGCCTCTGCGGCGCGCGTGCGCGCCTCGCGTCCCACGCCGTGGCGGCGCGTCGTGATGTAGTCTGCGGCGCGGGTGACGTGGCCGTGCGCGGACGCGACCGAGGTCGCGGCGGCCCGGGTCCGCCGCGCCCGCTGTGCCTCGGACTCGCGGATGCCGGCGATGATCGAGTCGGCCGCGTTGTTCGCCTGCGTCGCGCGGTCCAGGGCTGCGAGGGGGTCCATCGGGCGGGCCTCGGCGGCCCGCCTCGCCTCCTCGAGGAGCCGCTCCGCCTGGGCGAGCACGGCGGTCGGATCGGCCATCGGTGGGACGGCGACGTCGCCCGGCGCGGTCGGCGGGACGAGGCTCGTCCCCGATGCGAGCGGCCGCAGGCTGGTGCCCCCGCGGACGGCGGCGCCGGCGGTCGCGACATCCTTCGCCGCGGCGTCGAGCTCCGCTGGGAGGCGCTCGGTCGCGTCCTCGAGACGCGCGCTCAGGCGCTCCGTGGCCTCGATCAGGCGGGTCGCGCTCGCAACGGCGTCCTGCGCGCGCCGGAGCGCGACGACGGCCTCGGAGCGCTTCGTGGTCGCGACGGCCTGGCCACGGGTGGTTTCAGCGGCGGCGGAAGCGAGCGCCTTCGCGGCCTCGGCCGCGTTCCCGGCGACGGACATGACCGCGGACGGGGCGTAGGCGGCAGCGATCCGATCGTATTCCACGGCGGCCACGGTCTGGCGCGACCCGAGCGCCGCGAGCGCCGGGACGAGTGCGTCCAGCCGCGCTGGGGCGGTCTGCTCGAGGTCCTGCAGCTGGTCGAACCGCTGTTCCTGCTCGTCGAGAAGCCGCCGCACGGTCCCCGTGCGGGCGAGGATCTCCTGGAGCATGGATGCCTGCTCGGGTTGCGTCTCGGGCTCGGCGTCATCGAGGCGCTGGCGGATCTCGAACGCCGTCCGGAGCTCGCCCGTGGCATTGGCGATGGCCAGACGGTACGCGGTGACCTCGTCCTCGCCCCACTGGGCGGCCGCGAACTCGACGTCGTTGGCGGCGTCCTTGAGGGCCTCGTCCGAGGCGAGCAGGGCCCGGTTGGCATCCTGGCTCAGTTTGTCGTGGGTCACCCTGGCCTGTGCGTCGCGCCGCCGCCGCTCGAGCAGGGTCCGCACGACGAGGAACCCGCCGCCGAGCAGGAGCAGCATGGCGATCACCGGGGTGAGGTTGAAGGCGCCCGACGTGCTGCCGGCGCCGGCTCCGCCGTCGACCGGCGCGGTCGTCGGCTGCGGCTGCTCGGGCCGGCCGGTAGGCACGACGACGACGGCGGTCGAAGCCTCGCCCAGCCCGTGGGCGCCCGCGACGGCCGCGCCCGCGAAATCGCCGTCGGCGAGCAGCGGCTCCACCCGGTCAGCAAGGATCGCGTCGATCTCGCTATTCGTGACCTCGTCCAGGGCGTCACCCACCCACAGCGCATCGGACCGGTCTTCGATCGCGACCAGCAGCAGCGCGTCATTGCCGCCCAGCGAGCTCGCCGCCGAGGTTTCCTCGGTGAAGGTCGTCACGGTCGCGTTCCCGGTCGCGTCGACGAAGGCAACGAACAACTGGATCGACTGCTCGCTCTCGAGCGCCTTGAGGGCGAGGGTGATCACGTCGATATCGCCGTCCGAGAGGACCTCCGCCTGGTCGGTGACCCGGTCCTGGAGCCGCGGAGGCTCGCTCAGGCCCAACGCGAACGGCGCGCCGAGGGCGGCCGCAATGACGACCGCGACGAGCGCCGCGGGGATCGCGACCACGCGCGTGCATGATCCGGCGGGACGGGAGCGGGGGAATCGGTCGGCCATCGGTCTCGCGATGATCGTACCCCGGCGCCGTGTCGGAACCCGCGCCCGGCGGTCCTTGATCGGGGGGCCGGGCGTTACAGGGCGCGCAGGCGCGTGGGCGGCCAGGTCCAGTCGAGGGGCAGGTCGGCGGATGCCAGCGCCCGCCGCCGGCCCGCCTCGGTCGCGCCAAGCACGAGGATCCGGTCCGTCTTCGTGGCCCGGCCGGCCTCATCGCCCCACAGGCGGGTCATCTTGCGGTTCGCTGCGACCTCGTCACGGACGAGCCCGGCCAGCCGGTAGCCCGCGGGATAGGCCGCCTCCTCCCAGACCCGCTCGGCCAGGAGATGCCCGCTCGTCGACGGCTTGCCGCGGTCCATCTCCACGTCCCCGATGACGAGGACCGCGATGCCGTCGTCGGTCAGCGCCGGACGGAGGTCCGCGAGCACGTCTCGCATGAACGCCATCCACGGCTCGCGCTGGTGTGCGTCGTCGAGCGCCGCGTCGATCGCCCGGGCGTCGAACCCCAGGAGCCACGTCCGGAGCCAGTTGTAGTAGCCGTACTTGAGGACCCGCAGGTAGGGCGGTGAGGTGAGCACCAGGCGCGCACGGTCCGGGAGGCCCCGGGCACGAAGCGCGGCCCGGGTGCGTCGGCCGGCGGTTCGTGCGTCACCCGCGAGGGCGATCCCCTCGGCGGCCGGGAGTGGCTGGCGATAGAGCCGGTCCAGCTTCGCGACCAAGGCGTCGAAGACGTCCCGCTGGGGCGACTCGTAGCCGGTGCGGGTCACGAAGTCCGTGACGTAGCGCGGGGCCATGCTGAAGGTGTTGGGCATGATCGTCGACAGGTAGGACGGGGTCTTGCCGTGCAGGATCCCCGCGAGCGCGCCGGCGAGGAACCGGTCGACGCGGTCGTCGAGGCGCAGCTGGCTGCGCACGAGGAGCAGCTGGCCAAGGGTGCGCGGGTGGAACGCGAGCGTCACCTCGTCGGGTACGGGCTCATCGCGGGCCTCCGGCCCTCCGCCGGACCCGGCGGTCGGCACGAAGGCAGCCGGGTGACCCGGCCGCGCGACGACCCGCCCCGCGAGCGCCTGCCAGGCCGCCGCATCGGCATTCCAGGCCAGGCGCAGCTGCGCGACGCGCGTGCGCGCCTCCGCGGGCGTTGCGGGCTCTACCTTGGCCGCGGTGAGCACCTGGGCGAGCGGGTTGAGGTCGTTGCCGACGCCGATCCGCCCTTCTGCGAGCGCCTGGAGCGGCGCGGTGCCGCGGCCGGAGAACGGGTCCAGGACCACGTCGCCGGGGCGGCTGTAGCGGGCGATGAACGCGTGGGCGAGCGACGCCGGAAAGCTCGCGAGGTACGAGCACATCGGGTGGAGGCTGTGGCCCCAGAGGCGGGCCTGGCTCTTCCACTCCTGCTCGATCGCGAGGCTGGGCAGCGCGCTGGGCAGCTCGAGGGCGAGCTGCCCCGGGTTGATGGGTGGAGTTCGGTCGGGCATTCCCGGGCTCGACGGCCGCGCGGGCTTGGGCCCCCGCGCGAGGGGCCGGGAGCATAGCACGCACGATTCGGGGGTCCGCCATGGGTCGAATGACGCATTCCGAGGGGCCTGGTGGCCTTCCGCTGCGGCGGCCGCGCTTGCCGGGCGAGCCAGCGACACGGGTAGACTCACCCCGCTCGCCCCCGTAGCTCAGCGGATAGAGCGGCCGCCTTCTAAGCGGTTGGTCGCAGGTTCGATTCCTGCCGGGGGCGCCACGCCCTGCCGGGGGGCGCCACGCCCTGCCGGGGGCGCCACGCCATGCCGGGGGCGCCACTCGTTGCGGTCGGCGTGCGCGCCCGCCCGCGTGGCCCACCATGCCGAGCGTCACGTGTCCCCGGTCATGCCGGGGAGCCTGGACAACCCCTGGGCCGGCGCCCGCCACCGATCGACGCATGGTTGTGCCCCCACGCGACGGTCGATCGGCGCCGGCCAGCAGGGCTCCGGCGCCCTGCGTGCCCAATCGGCGCTCTCATCCGCGGAGGCCGCGCCCCGACCCGGCGCCCCGCCCGTCCCGCCCGTCCCGCGGCTACCCCGGCCGGTTGGTACCAACGGGTAGACGAGAGTACGTCTTCACGGGGCCACCCCGGACCGGGACACTCCTCTCACCAGCGAGCCGGACCGCACCGCATTGCCCTTCGCGGAGGCCGGGCACGCTCCTTGAGAAGAGGCACTCCCCAGATGGCGTCAATGGCTCTCACCGATCTTGGTCCGATGCTCACCGCGAGCGAAGTCGCCGAGATGCTGCACCTCCACGTCAACACCGTGAAGCGGCTCGGCGATCGCGGCGAGCTCCCGTTCTACCGCGTGTGCAAGCGGGGCGACCGGCGGTTCCGGCTCGAGGACGTGATGGCGTTCCTGGCCCGCAACCGCTGATCGCCGGCGCCGGCGATCAGCCGGCCGGACCCCTGAGCGCGCGCTCGAACGTCTCGAGCGCCTCCTCGACCTCGCTCACGCGCACGTCGAGCGGCGGGATCCACCGGATGACCTGGTGGAAGACACCGCAGTTGAGCAGCAGCAGGCCCGCGTCGCTCGCGCGAGCCGCGACCGCTTCGGACGTCATGCCGTCGGGCTCGCGCGTTGTCCGGTCCGTGACGAACTCGACGCCGATCATCAGGCCGGGTCCGCGCACGTCCCCGATGGCCGGGAACTCCGACATGAGCTCCCGTAGGCCGCCGCTCAGCTCGGCGCCGCGCAGCCGCGCGTTGGCCACAAGGTCCTCGTCCCGGATCGTCTCGAGGACGGCGACGCCGGCCGCGCACGCGACTGGGTTGCCGCCATATGTCGTCCCGTGGGCGCCCCGGCCCCAGCGCTCCTGGAGCTCCTTGCTGGTCACGATCGCGGACAGCGGCAGCCCGTTGGCGATCGCCTTCGCGACGCACACGACGTCCGGGATGATCCCCGCATGCTCGAACGCCCACATCTCGCCCGTGCGGCCGTAGCCCGACTGGACCTCGTCCGCGACCAGCAGGATCCCGTGCTCGTCGCACAGGGACCGGAGCGCCTGGAGGAACGCGCGCGGCGCCGGGTAGTAGCCGCCCTCCCCCTGGACGGGCTCGATGAGCACCGCGGCGACCTGCGACGGCGCTACTGTCGTCTCCAGCAGGCCCCGCAGGTGGTCCATGCAGACCGCCGTCGCGAGCTCCTCGTCGCCGCCGAAGTCCCGGTACGCGGCCGGGAACGGGAGCTGATAGATCGACGGCAGCAGCGGCTCGTAGCCACGGCGGTAGTTGAGGCTGGAGCTGGTCACGCTCGTCGCCCCGACGGTCCGCCCGTGGAACGCGCCACGGAAGGCGATGATCGCCGGCCGGCCGGTGACCCGCCGCGCGAGCTTGATCGCGCCGTCGATCGTCTCCGAGCCCGAGTTGAGGAACAGCACGGTGTCCAGCGGGTCCGGGAACGTCTCGGCCAGCATCCGGGCGAGGGTGACGGTCGCCTGCGAGAAGCCGATCGCATGGACCGGCCCGATGAGCCGGTCCACCTGGGCGTGGATCGCCGCGGTCACGCGCGGGTGGGTGTGCCCGAGGGACGTGACGGCGATGCCGTTCGCGAAGTCGAGGTACTCGCGACCGGCGGTGTCATACAGCCGGTGGCCGATCCCGTGGGACCAGCTGCGGTCCATGTACCGGCCCAGGACCGGCGACATGTTCGGGGCGGCGAGGGCCGCGAGGTCCAGGGCATCGGGCGTGTCGGGGGCGTCAGTCGTGTCCACCCGCGGAGTATAGGCAGCGGGCACGGCGACGATGCCCGGCGGAACGCGGCCCGGCGGTAGGATCAGGCGACGCCAGCCCTCCTGTCTGCCCAGAGGCCCGAACCCGTGATCGACTTCACGCTCAGCGACGAGAACCGCCTCGTGCGCGACGCCGCCCGCTCGTTCGTGGAGGCGGAGATCCTGCCGTACATCCGCGAGTGGGACGAGAAGGGCGAGGTCCATCGCGAGATCTTTGCCAGGATGGCGGACCTCGGGTTCCTCGGGGCGCCCATCCCGGAGCAGTACGGCGGCTCGGGCATGGACTACGTGTCGTTCGCCCTCCTGTGCGAGGAGCTGGAGCGGGCGGATACGGCATTCCGCGTCGTCCAGAGCGTCCACGTCGGGCTCAACAGCCTGACGCTGCTCCAGTGGGGGACGGAGGAGCAGAAGCAGCGCTGGCTCGTGCCCCAGGCGAAGGGCGAGAAGCTGGCGACGTTCGGGCTCACCGAGCCCAGTGTCGGGACTGACGCCGGCAGCCTCGAGACGACCGCGCGGCGCGACGGTGACTCGTACGTCCTCAACGGCCACAAGATCTGGATCTCGCTGGCGGACCTCGCGGACCACTTCCTCGTCTTCGCGTCGGTGGACCGGGCGAAGAAGCACAAGGGCGTGACGGCGTTCATCGTGGAGCGCGGGATGGCGGGCCTCACGACGGGCACGCTCCACGGGAAGCTCGGGATCCGTGCCGGAAACACCGGGCTCATCGACTTCGAGGACGTCCGGGTGCCGCTGGAGAACCGGATCGGCGAGGAAGGCGAGGGCTTCCTGGTCGCGATGAGCGCCATCGACCAGGGCCGCTTCACGGTGGCCGCGGGAGCGGTCGGGCTCGCGCAGGCCTGCCTGGATGCCTCGGTGCGTTACGCCCATGAGCGCAAGACGTTCGGCCAGGAGATTGGCGAGCACCAGCTGGTGAAGCAGATGATCGCGAACATGGCCAAGGGCACGGAGATCGGGCGCCTGCTGGTGATGCAGGCCGCGTGGCTCAAGAACCAGGGGCTGCGCAACACGCGTGAGACATCGCTTGCGAAGTGGCACGCGACGGACCACTCGGTGCAGGCGGCGCTGGACGCGATCCAGATCCACGGCGCGAACGGCTACTCCAACGAGTTTCCCGTGGAGCGCTACCTGCGCAACTCGAAGGCGGCCGTCATCTACGAGGGAACGAGCCAGCTGCACACGCTGATCCAGGCGGACTACGCGATGGGTTACCGCCAGGACCGGCCGCTGCGCCGCGAGCCCGTGCCCGCTCAGGGGTTCAGCCGCCCGGCCTAGCGTCAGCCGCCAGGCGCCCAACGACCCTGGTGGCGGCTGCGTGGCGGTCCGGTGGCGCGCGCATGGCGCCGGACGGCCGCGCCGGGTCCGCCGCCGACCTATGATCCCGCGGACATGACTGCCATCGTCCCGTCGACGACCGACTCGCCGGTTGCCCACCCGGTCGGCCCGCCCACGCCGGACCCGGCCGGCTGGTCTGCCGCGGCCCTGGCCACGCTCACGCTCGTGGCCGAGACGATCTCGGAAGGCGGCGGCGATCGTCGTGCGCGGCTTGCGGCAGCAGCGCTGGACCTCGCCGCGGATCCGGCCCAGGTCAGCCAGCTCAAGCTCGTGCTTGCGGCGTTCGAGTCGCGGGCGGCGAACCTGCTGCTGACCGGGCAAGCTGTCCGGTTCTCGGACCTCGACCAGGCGCGGCGCGAGGCGTACCTGCTCGCCTGGGCCACCTCGCGCCTGCCCCAGCGGCGGACGGCGTACCAGGGGCTGAAGCGGCTGCTGGCGTTCCTCGCCTACGCGGACCCGGGTGAGACGGGCGCCAACCCGCGCCTCGCGGCGATCGGCTTCGACGCGGCGCCCGAGCCCGTCACAAGCGACCCGACGCCGATCCGGGCGTTCGACCTCGCGTCGCTCGCCGCCTCGACGCCGCACGGCGAGCCGCTGGTGCTGACGGCGGACGTCGCGATCGTCGGGTCCGGGGCGGGCGGCGGAGTGATCGCGGCCGCGGCTGCGCGCGCCGGACGCTCGGTCGTCGTGCTCGAGGCCGGCCCGTTCCTCCCGGAGCCCGACATGCCGGTCGACGAGCTGTCCGCCTTTGACCGCCTGTACCTGAACCACGGGTTCAACGTGTCGTGGGACGCATCGATCATGACCCTCGCTGGCGCGGGCGTCGGCGGCGGGACCACCGTCAACTGGATGACCTGCATCGCGCCGCCCGCCACGACGCGCGACCACTGGACCCGCGCGCACGGCCTGACGGGGTTCGATGGCCCCGAGGTGGACGCGGACGTGGCGGTGATCGAGCGCGAGATCGCCGTCTCGGCGGTACCCAACGTCCCGCCCAAGGACGCGCTGATCGAGCGCGGCTGCACGGCGCTCCGCCAGGAGGTCGGCGAGATCCGGAGCAACGGCGTCGGCTGTGGCGATTGCGGCAGGTGCGGGTTCGGCTGCCGGCGTGGCGCGAAGCAGTCCGGCCTGCGCGTGCACCTCGCCGACGCCTGGCGCGCTGGCGCCCGGATCGTGCCTGATGCGCCGGTGGATCGCGTCATCATCGAGCGCGGCCGTGCGGTGGGCGTGGAGGCTTGCGTCGTCGTGAGCGGTGAGCCGCGGTCGCTCATCGTGCGCGCGCCCCAGGTCGTCGTCGCCGCGGGCGCGCTGCGGACGCCGATCGTCCTGCTCCGCTCCGGGCTCGACCACCCAGCCACCGGCCGTCATCTCCGGCTCCACCCGGTCGGCGTGATCGGTGCATTTCTGGATGAGGACGTGGCGATGTGGCGGGGCACGATGCAGGCGGTGCGTGCCCTCCACCACCTCGACGGCGAAGACCCGGCGTCGGACGAACCTGGCGGGTTCATCGTGGAATCGGCGCCCGGGACACCGGGGCTGATCGCGCTCGTGTTCCCGTGGGAGGGCCGCGACGCCTTCGACGGCCTGATGCGCCGGATCCGCCACGTGGCGCCGATCATCGGCATCGTGCGGGAGCGCGGGTCCGGGCGTGTCTCGATCTCCCGCGCTGGTCGGCCGCGCATCGACTACCGCCTGGCGCCGGAGGACCGCAGGACGCTCCAGGCGATGCTGGCCGAGGGGGCGCGCATCGCGTGGGAGGGCGGGTCGCGCGAGATGGTCGCCGTCGGCACGCCGCCGCGTTGGTTCCGGGCCGCGGGCGGACCCGACGACGGGCGCGCCTTCGACGCATGGCAGGCGGGCCTGCGGGACTTCTCGTTCGAGCCCAACCGCGGGACGCTGGTCTCGGCGCACCAGATGGGCTCCGCGCGCGCCGGCGGCGACCCCAGCGCCTACACGGCGGACCCGATGGGCCGCGTCCGGGCAGCTGATGCGCGTGGCGGCCACGATCGCACGATCGGTGGGCTGTATGTCGGCGACGCCTCGGCATTCCCGAGCGCGCTGGGCGTGAACCCGATGATCACGACGATGGCCTGGGCACGTCGGGTGGCCCGGACGATCCTCGCCGAAGGATAGCCGCGGCGCGAGTCGGAACCCGCGCATGGCCGTCCCGGGAACCCTCGGCGCTGTGACTCGGTGATCCTGGCCGATCGTCAGCGGGACGAGACGGCCTCGGGCACCGGAACCTCGATCCTCGACGGCGCGTCGCTGCGCGCCACGGACCAACCGCGAGCGGTGACGATCAGCACGACCGCCGCGACGATGACCACGGAGGCGACGATCGTCCGCGGCGTCAGCGGCTCATCGAGGATCACCCAGCCGAGGAACACGGCGACGACCGGGTTGACGTAGGCGTACGTGGACACCTTCGCGAGCGGCGCGACGCCGATCAGCCAGGCATACGTGGTGTAGCCGATGAGGCTGCCGACGAACACGAGATACACGACGCCCAGCCAGCTCGTCGTGCTGACCGCAGTCGGGTCGAAGCCCGTCCACTCGCCGGTGATCGCTGCGACGACCGCGAAGCCGACACCGGCGGCGATCATCTCGATCCCGCTCGCGAGCAGCGCGGGCGCGGGCAGGACGGCCCGGCGGGCGGCATAGAGCGTGCCGATGGACCAGAAGATCGGCGAGATGACGAGCGCCGCGAGGCCCGCCGGGTCCAGGTCGGCGACGTCACCCGACGGCCAGGCGAGGATCGCGATCCCGGCGAGGCCCACGACGATCCCGGCGGCGACCAGCGGGCGGACGGGCTCCCGGAAGAGCACGAAGCCGAACACAGCAAGCCACATCGGGACGAGCGCGATGAGGAGGGCCGCGATCCCGGTGGGGATCGTCTGCTCGCTCCACGCGACGAGGCCGGTGCCTCCGAGGAGGAGGAAGCAGCCGACGATCGCGGCGTCGAGCAGCGCGCGACCATTGGGCCGGGCGATCCGGCCGCGCCCGGTCAGCAGCACCGCGGCAACGAGGATCGCGCCGGCGGGCACGAACCGCGAGAAGCCCATCACGAGCGGCGGCATGGAGTCCATCGCGAGCTTCATGCCGAGATACGTCGATCCCCAGACCACGTACAGGACGAGGATCCCTGCCCAGATGGCGAGGGGGCTGGGGGGCTGGCGGGTCATGGACCGGGGACGCTCCTGCGGCGAGGAATTGGCGGAGTGTACCGGCCGGGGGCCGTGTTGCGCTAGTCCAGTAGGCCAAGTTGCGGAGCGGGTGCGGCGCCTGTTGACCAGCACCTGTCGCGACGTCCTCGGCCGACCGGCGCGATCGCTTGCGACGGCCTCGAGGCCGCTAGGCAGCAGCTTCGACGGCCGTGGGGCGGCACACCTTGCACGGCCGGTAGCCCAGGGCGCCAGCCTCGCGCAGCGAGCGGAACGACACCCGGTAACGGTCCTGGACCCGCTTCGCGTGGCGGCAGGTCGGCCAGCAGACGATCTTGGTCGTCGTGGAGCCCGAGAGCCGCTCGCCGCGCCGGGCGGCACCCTCGAGCGCCTCAGGGTCGAGGCCCTCGGCCGAGAGGATCGTCCGCTTGTTGCCCGGCCCACCCAGGCTGTACTGCCCGATCGTGCCGTCCGTCCGCACGACGCGGTGGCACGGGACGATGAGGGGGACGGGGTTGTGACCCAGGGCGGTCCCGACGGCGCGGACCGCCCGTGGCCGGCCGATCTCCGCTGCGATCCAGCCGTACGGGCGGACCTCGCCGCGAGGGATCTCCAGGGCCTTCGTCCACACGGCGACCTCGAACTCGGTCCGGCCGCGCAGGTCGAGCGGGATGCGCACCCGGGCCCCGCCCGCCAGCCGGCGCCCGATTGCCGCCGCGAGGTCCGTGGGCAGCGCGTCCGCGACCGTCGTCCGGCGTCCGGTCCGCGCCTCGTGGCGGAGCGCGGCGTCGGGCCCGGAGTCCGCGAGCTCGACCTCGGAGATGCCGCGGCCGTTCCACGCCACCCAGAGCGTCCCCAGCGGCGATGCCATCGGGGCCATGCGGTCCGCGAGGCCCGTCTCGACCAGCACGTGCTCGGCGACGCGAGCGGGTGCGGGTGAGGCGAGTTCGGACGCGAGACCGCCCGGGCGGTCGTCGGCCAGGTGGATGGACGGGGTCGGGTGGATGGACGGCGTCATGCGGTCAGCTCCTCGAGCTCGTTCGCGGTGATGGCGGCCCGCAGCATGGCGAGCCCGCGGGAGACCTGGGACTTCACGGTGCCCTCGGGCCGCCCCAGCGCCTCGGCAAGCTCCGCGTATGACAGGTCGTCGACGTGGCGCAGGACGACGGGGATCCGATAGCGGTCCGGGAGGCCGGCGAGCAGCGCCGCCAGCCGCTCGCGGCCCAGGCCCGCCGCGACGAGGCCGGCGGGATCGGTGGCGGCACCGGCGGCGGGCTCGTGGCCACCCTCGATCAGCGGGTCGAGCGGCGTCGTGGGCAGGGGATGGCGACGGACCCGGTTGCGACACAGGTTCACGACGATGGTCGCGAGCCACGGTCTGAGCCGGAGCGCCCGAATGCGCTCGGGGTCGTACCCGCCGAGCGCGCGATAGGCGCGGACGAGGGCGTCCTGCGCAACCTCCTCGGCATCGTGCGGATCCCCGAGGGTGCGCAGCGCGATCGAGTAGCAGCGGTCGACGTGTGTCCGGACCAGCTCCTCGAAGGTGCCGTCCAGGTCGTGCGCCAGGCGCTCGGTGAGCTCGATGTCGTCCATCACCTCTCGGAACCCGGTCGATGCGGGATCGGTTGCACGCGTGTGACTGGGCGGTGCCGGGTCGGGTCCACGTCGCGATCCTAGGTGGCTGCGTTCGAAATCCCGTGCGCGTGCCGAGCGCGAGGGTCGATGGGCTCACCTGACCGGGCCCGACAGGGCCGAGGCGCTCCGCTGCGCAGACGGTGGGCCCTCCTGGGGCTGACAGGAGCCCCGCGGCGCG
>JBBRRZ010000033.1:0-26117 GCA_038245845.1 Candidatus Limnocylindrales bacterium | reverse complement strand
GGGAGCGACCCAGTCACGCACCGACGGGGGCATCAGCAGCAGGGTGTCCTGGTCGTAGGGACGGAAGGTCTTCGTGCGCATACGAGATTCTGGCATGCGCCAGACTTGTCCGGTGGCCATTACCGACGCAGCCTCCTAGCCAGCGGCGCCGGGCTGCGACGCTGGCGCACGACCGGCACGCGGCGGACGCCGATGGTCATACGGCGTCCCGACTAGTGGTCCCTCCACCAACGAACCACGCGCTGGTGGCGGGCCTCGTCCATTTCGCCGACCGGATCGCCGCCCGGATCGTCGCGGAAGGGATCGAGACGGAGGCCGAGCGCGAGGCGATGCTCGGTGCGGGCGTCACACTCGGACAGGGCTACCTGTTCTCGCGGCCGCGGCGCATCGAGGACCTCGTCGCGATGCAGGCCCGTGCTGGTGGCCTGAACCTCGCCGACCGGAACCCCCGGGCGCCGATCCCGACGCCGCGAACCCGGAGCACGCATGGACTGCCGACCGGCAGTACCACTGGGTCGCTTCCCGACGGCCCGATCCGCAGTATTCATCGTGGTGCATGCACCACGACCGTTCCCTCACTGTGCCCGTCGCCCCATGCTGGGCGGCTTCCGGGCGGGCCTGCATGTGCGGCTGAGGATCGCAGGCGTGGGGCCGGACACGGACACCCCGCTCATCGCGCTCGAGCGGCGGGCCGCCCTGCTGCCGCTGTTCACCGGCGCGACGATCGTGGCCGGGCTCGTCGCGCTGGCCGCCGTGACGCTCCTGGGCCAGCTGCCCCGGACGATCGCCGTCACCGGGGCCGCCGAGCCGTGGTCGCGCGTCGCTGGCGTCGTCGCGTGGACGGTGTTCGGGATAGCCGGCGCATTCCGCATCGTCCGCGTCCCGTCGGGGCACGGCGTCATCACGTTCCACCTGCCGTTCATCGTCGCGGCCATGGTCCTCGGCGGACCCGTCGCCGGCGGCTGGGTCGCCCTGCTCGGGACGTTCGACCGGCGGGAGCTGCGCGAGGCACCGTGGTACGGCGTCGCGGCCAACCATGCCGCGCTGGCGCTCGCGGCCGTGGCCGGCGGGTTCACGGCCCAGGTGACGGTCACGCTGGCCGGCGTCGTGGGCCTGCCCGACGTCCAGGCGCTGTGGCTCCTTGGGGCCGTGACGGGCACGATGGTGTTCACGCTGGTCTCGATCGCGATCGCCGCCACGACGATCGTCCTGCGCGACGGGATCACGCTGCGCGAGACGCTGTTCGTGTTCGATCGCGCATTCCGGGGCACGGCCGTCGCGGAGACCGTGCTCGGCTGGGTGCTCGCCGTGACCTGGCTCAGCGCGGGCCCCTGGGCGCCGCCCGTCGTCGCGGTCCTCGTGCTCGCGCTGTGGCGTACCAACGAGGCGGAGGAGGAGCGGGATCGCGACGAGCTGACCGGCGTGCTGAGCCGCAAGGCATTCGCCGTCCGCGCCGCCGAGGCCGCCGACCGCGGCCGCCGCGGCATCGAGGGCGCGGCCTACGTGTTCCTTGACCTCGACGGGTTCAAGGCGGTCAACGACGGGCCCCGCGATCACGACATTGGCGACGAGGTCCTCGTCGAGCTGGGCATGCGGCTGCGCCGCGCGACACGCGTGACCGACGCCGTGGGGCGTCGCGGCGGTGACGAGTTCATGGTCCTGTTCGTCGGGGTCCGGGACCGGGCCACCGCTCTGCAGCTTGCCGAGCGCGTGCACGAGGTCGTGACCGGGCCATACCTGACGAGCGACGGCGAGAAGCGGGTCGGGGCCTCGGTCGGCGTGACGCTCGTCGTCCCGCACGAGCGCGACTTCGAGCCGGACCTCCGGCAGCGCGCCGACGCCGCGATGTACGAGGCGAAGCAGGCGGGCGGAGGCGTCCGGCTGTCGGCCGAGTTGACCGTGGACGTCCGCCCGTCGGCCGAGTCGACCGGGGACTGAACCAGCGGCATACTCATATCGTGAGCAGTGACCGGGCGACGCCCGAGACCCCAATCCAGCCCGAAGGCGACGACGTCCCTGCTGCGGGCCCGGTCGCACCGCCGAGGCGGACGCTGGAGCGGTTCGCAGACCAGCGACAGCGGCTGAAGGACGTCGCCTCGTCGCTGGCGCAGTCGCTGGACCCGCGCGCGGTCGCGGGCCACCTCCTCGACGCGGCCTGCGGGCTGCTGGGTGCCCCGCAGGGGTGGGTCGCCGTCATCAGCGCGGACGGCCAGTTTGCGGAGGTGCTCGATGCCCGCGGGTACGACGCCGCGGCGCTCGACAGGTGGAGCCGGGTGCCACTGGACCTGCGCACCCCGATGACGGTCGCCATCCGGGAGCAACGGCCGCTCCTCCACCGCTCGATGGTCCAGCGCCACGCCGAGTTCCCGGTCCTCGCCGAGCGCGATGGGTCCACCTCCCGCAGCGAGGCGTCCGCGGTCGTCCCGCTGGCGTTCGAAGGGCGGACCACCGGCGCACTGGCGATCGCGTTCGACACGGTGCGCGACCTCGACGAGGACGAGGTCTGGTTCCTGGAGTCGCTTGCCGCCCAGGGCTCGCAGTCGCTCGAGCGGGCACGGCTGTTCGCTGCGCTCCACGAGCGGGAGGAGCGGCTCCGGTTCGCGCTCTCGGCATCGGGGACCGGGACGTGGGAGTGGAACGTGGAGGCCGGCCGGATGGACTGGTCGCCGGAGATCTCCGCGCTCTACGGGACGGAGCCCGGCTGGGCGCCGCCGTCGCTCGAGGCCTACCTCGAGTTCGTCCATCCCGACGACCGACCCTGGGTCGCGGAGGCGATCAACGCGGCCGTCCGCGAGGGCACCCGCTACGAGGCGGAGTTCCGGATCCTCCGGCCGGATGGGACCATGCGCTGGACGCACGGGGTGGGACGCGTCCAGATGAACGAGGCGGGCACGCCCATCCGGATGATTGGCACCGGGTTGGACATCTCCGGCCGGCGGCGTGCTGAGGAGGAGCGGGACCGGGCGCTGGAGACGGAGCGCGAGGCCGCGCGGCTTCGGGACGCGTTCATCGGCGTGGTCTCGCACGAGCTGCGGACGCCGATCACGACCATCTTCGGCGGGACACGCGTGCTCGCACGGCGCTGGCGGGAGATGGAGCCTGCGGCGCGCGACGACATCCTGGGCGACGTCGTTGAGGAGGCAGACCGCCTGTACCGGCTGGTGGAGGACCTGCTGGTGCTCACCCGGGTGGAGCGCGGGTCCCTGGAGGTCAGCGACGAGCCGATCCACCTCGTCCGCGTCCTCGAGCGCGTGACCGCGTCAGAGGGCGCTCGCTGGCCGGGTGTCACGTTCGAGATGCAGGTCTCCTCGCGGCTGCCGTCGGTCGCCGGCGAGGACACGTACGTGGAACAGGTGCTGCGCAACCTGCTCGGCAACGCCGCCAAGTACGGTGGCCCGACATCCAGGGTGACCATCACTGCGGAGGCCGATGCCGACGAGGTAACCCTGTCCGTCCTCGACGAGGGGCCGGGGATCGACGACGCCGAGGCGGAGTCCCTGTTCGACCTGTTCTACCGGTCTGAGCAGGTCGCGCACACCGCCCCGGGGGCCGGCATCGGGCTGTTCGTCTGCCGCCAGCTGGTCCACGCGATGGGCGGCCGGATCCGGGCCGAGACCCGTCCCGGGGGGGGCGCCGCCTTCCGCGTCACGCTCCCCCGCTACGCGGACGACGAGGGCGGCTGAGCCGGGCGACCAGGTTTCGGCGAGGCGTCCATGCACCCGTGGCGCCACCGGTCCGCAACGTTGAGCGGAGGGCGGCTCCGGTACACTCCGGGCGTCAACCCCACTGTGTCCAGATGAACGGTGATGCCCATGAAAGTCGGCGTCGCCAGGGAGACCGCGGCCGGAGAACGGCGCGTTGCCCTGGTGCCCGAAGGGCTCGGCAAGCTCACGGCGGCCGGGCTCGAGATCCTCGTCGAGGCAGGCGCAGGCGCCGGTGCCGCGATCCCCGATTCGGCGTTCACGGACGCCGGCGCGACGGTCGTGTCCACCGACGAGCTGTACGCGGCCAGCGACGTCATCCTGCGCGTCCAGAAGCCGGGTCCGGCCGAAGCCGCGAAGCTTCGGAGCGGGCAGACCGTTATCGGCCTGCTGCAGCCCCTGCTCGACCCGGCGCTGATGCAGGCGCTCGCCACGGCGGGCGTCACTGCGGTCAGCCTCGACGCGATCCCGCGCACGCTGAGCCGCGCCCAGACGATGGACGCGCTCTCGTCGCAGGCGAACGTGGGCGGCTACAAGGCCGTGCTCATCGCCGCCACCACCTATGGACGCTACTTCCCGTTGCTGACCACCGCGGCCGGCACAGCGAAGCCCGCCAACGTCCTGATCCTCGGGATCGGCGTCGCGGGCCTTGCGGCCATCGGCACGGCGCGTCGTCTCGGCGCGGTCGTGTCCGCGTACGACGTCCGCCCGGAGACGGCCGAGCAGGCCGAGTCCCTGGGCGCGAAGTTCGTCCGACTCAAGACCACCATCGACGCCACCGGCGCCGGCGGCTACGCCCGCGAGCTGACAGCCGAGGAGCGCGCCGCACAGCAGGCGGACCTCAACGAGGTCATCGGCAACCAGGACGTGGTCATCACCACGGCCCAGGTGCCGGGCCGCAAGCCCCCGGTGCTGGTCACCGCGGACGCGGTCCACGCGATGCGCTCTGGCTCGGTCATCGTCGACATGGCGGCCTCGGCCCTCGGCGGCAATTGCGAGCTGTCGAAGGCCGGCGAGACCATCGTCACCGACAACGGCGTCACGATCGTCGCCCCGGAGAACCTCCCGGCGACGATGCCGACGTCCGCCTCACAGTTCTATGCCCGCAACATCTCGGCACTCCTTCTGAACATGGTCAAGGACGGGACACTCAGCCTCGACTTCGAGGAGGAGGTCACGAAGGCCACCGTCATCACGAACGGTGGCGCGGTCGTGTCGGATGCGGTCGGCAAGCTGCTGGCACCGGCCGGAGGGAATGCATGAACCCCGAAGTCGAGGTCCTCCTCAACGCCTTCACCCTGTTCGTGCTCGCCATCATGTGCGGCTTCGCGGTGATCTCCAAGGTCCCTGCCACGCTGCACACCCCGCTGATGTCGGGTGCCAACTCGATCCACGGCATCGTCCTTGTCGGCGCGATGTTCATCGCCGTCGAGGCGGACAGCCCGATCGCCTACCTGCTCGCGTTCGTCGCGGTCGCGTTCGCCACGCTCAACGTGGTCGGCGGGTACGTCGTCACGGACCGGATGCTCCAGATGTTCAAGCGCAGGCCCGCGGCACCCAAGGCCGAGAAGGCGGAGGGTTGACCGTGGACCTCGCGATCCTCGAACCGCTTGTGCGCCTGGCCTGGCTTGCCGGCGCCGTCGCGTTCATCCTGGGCCTCATCCGGATGAACTCGCCTGCCACCGCGCGCAACGGCAACCTCATGTCCGCGGGCGGCATGGCGATCGCCATCGGCGCCACCGCGATCTTCCTCCTGCTCCGGCCGCACGAGGGCGGGTTCAACCTTCTCGGCTGGGCCATGATCTTCGCCGGCATCGCGATCGGCGGCGGGTACGGCCTGTACACGGCGCGGACCGTGAAGATGACGGCGATGCCGCAACTGGTGTCGCTGTTCAACGCGGTCGGTGGCGGCGCGGCGGCCCTCATCGCCATCAACGAATACCTGGCGCTCAGCGCCGCGCCGTCGATCCAGGTCAACGTCGCGACGGTCCTCGACATCGTCATCGGCTCCATCACCTTCACCGGCTCGCTCATCGCGTCGGGCAAGCTGATGGGCCTCGCGATCACGCCCTCGAAGCCCGTCCGGATCCCGGGCGGCCAGGTCGTGACGGCGGTCCTCGCAGCGATCGTCGTGTTCGGCGCGGCGTACCTCTGGCTGGGCAACCTGAGCATCGCGGTCATGGCCGCGATCCTCGTCGCGTCGCTGGTCTTCGGCGTCACGATGACGCTGCCAATCGGCGGCGCCGACATGCCGGTCGTGATCTCGCTCCTCAACTCGTTCACGGGCACGGCGGTCGCGATGGCCGGCTTCGTCCTGAACAACCCGGTCCTGATCATCGCGGGCGCCCTCGTCGGGGCGTCCGGCGCGATCCTCACCAAACTCATGGCCGACGCCATGAACCGGTCGGTCCTGAACATCATGATCGGCGGGTTCGGCGGCGGCGAGGGCACGGTCGGAGCCGTGGTCGGCCCGGGTGGCAGCGTCCGGGAGCTGGGCATGGACGATGCCGCGATCCAGCTCGCCTATGCCAACTCGGTCATCGTCGTCCCGGGCTACGGCCTCGCCGTCGCCCAGGCCCAGCACGCCGTCCGCGAGCTGGCCGAGCTCCTCGAGAGCCGGGGCGTCGACGTGAAGTACGCGATCCATCCCGTCGCCGGCCGGATGCCCGGGCACATGAACGTCCTCCTCGCCGAGGCGAACGTCCCGTACCCGCAGCTGAAGGAGATGGACGACATCAACCCGGAGTTCGACCGGTGCGACGTCGCCCTCGTCATCGGCGCCAACGACGTCACCAACCCTGCCGCCCGGCACCCGGGCTCGCCGGTGTCCGGCATGCCGATCCTCGACGTCGACCATGCGAAGAACATCATCGTCATGAAGCGCTCGATGGGTCGCGGCTACGCCGGGATCGACAACGAGCTCTACGTGAACCCGAAGACGGGGATGCTGTTCGCAGATGCGAAGAGCGGTCTCGCCGACCTGATCTCGGCGGTCAAGGCCCTCTAGCCCGGTTCTCCCGCGTCACACCGACACGGCCCCGGCGGCGACACCCCCGGGGCCGTTTCGATTCCCCGCCCGGGGGTGCGCGTTCGGCGCCGGTCCGTTTCCGCCGACCAGCGGTGCCAGGGTTCCGCGCCGAAACGATCCCGCCGCCCCGCGGCCTAAACGTTGCGCCGGCGGCCTTCCCGCGGAACATCCACGCTGCTCAGCGACTGAATCGTCTCACGCCGGAACCGTAGCGCCCGCGCAGTGACCGGACGACGCGCGGGAGGGGCGCAGGGCGCCGCGCACGCCGGCCACCGCGGATCCCCGGCCCGACATACGCTTGGACCCATGCCTCGCAGTCCCGCACGACGTGCTCCTTCAACGCCTTCCCCGGTCGATACGAGCACGTGGCCTCGGCCCACCAAGATCGCGTTCATCGGTTCCCATGGAATCCGCAAGACATCGGCGCTGCTGGCCTTCGCCGCCGAGGTCCAGCGAGCCGGCCGCTCCGTGGAGCTGGGTCGTGAGGTCGTCCGCGACAACCCGCTCGGCATCAACGAGGGGGCGACCGGCGAGGCGCAGCTGTGGGTCCTGGTCTCGCAGGTCCGCCAGGAGCTGGAGCTCGCCCGGAAGGCCGACGTCCTCGCGACCGATCGCGGGGTCATGGACAACTACGCCTACTACCTGCGCTCGTGTGGTGGCGAGGACCAGTACGACGTGTACCCGCTCGTCCGCCGTTGGAGCGCCACGTACGACCTCGTCGTGCGGCTGCTGCCGGACGTGGCGCTGCAGGCGGACGGCGTGCGGTCCACGAACGACGCGTTCCGCGACGAGGTGGAGGCGATCCTCGACCGGGAGCTGCCGGCGCTGGTTCCGGCGGGCCGGCTGGTGACGCTTCGCGCATCGGAGGTCACCAGCCGCTACGACTGGTTCGCGATCCTCGAGCGCCTCGCGGGCGCGATCGGTGCGACGCTGCCACCGCCTGACCTCTGGCGATAGGGCCGGGCTACCACGCCTCGGCTGGGGCGAGGCGCTCAGCGAACCGGACGTCCACAGCGGTGATGGCCCCGGTCGTGGTGTCCAGCGTGATCGCGAGGGTCGCCGGCGCCGGGCCGGCTTCAACCGGCGAGGCATCGTCGTTCTTGGCGGCCTCGTCGTTCTTGGCGGCCTCGTCGTTCGCGGCGGCATCATGGTTCTTGGCGGCCTCGTCGTTTCGTGCCGGACCCTCGTCCGGGGCTGGTTCGCCGTCAGGCGCCGCGGCGGCCGGCCGCAGCTCCCAGGTCGCGGTCGTGGAGCCGTCGCCCAGCATCAGCCGACCGAGGCGCACCCGCCCGAGCCGAGCCGCGATCGCCGCGAGCCCGCGACGTACGATCGCCAGGTCGAGGCCGGGAGCCGCGACGAGGTCCGTCGGCCACCCCGGTGCATCCTCGCCGGTCATCGACGCCAGCCGCTCCCCCGCCTCGAGGAGCACCCCCGACGGGTCGAGGACACCGGTGAGCGCCATCGCCTGGAGGCGCGGCGCTGGCTCCGGCGTGACGAGGATCCCGGCGCGAACCCAGCCCCGCGTCCCGCGCAGCCACCAGCGCAGGTGTGCGGGGGAGGCGCTGGTGACCGGGTGCGTCTCGTCCCGCCGAAACGGCCCAAGGTCAGCGGCGAGCCGCTCCACCGTTGCCCGGCGATCGACGCGCGGCTCGTCAAGGTCCATGTTCATCGCGAAGGTCGCGTCGGCGAGCGCGTCGTCCCACGTGGCCAGGAGCCGCTCCGTGACATCGCGCATCGCGTCCACCGCGGGCCACCGGCGGACCGGCAGCGGCGCCACGATGCCGCTCCGCACGATCCTCGAGAGCTCGTCCAGCGCCAGTGGACGCACCTGCGCATATCGGACGTTACCGAGCGCGACGATCCCGAGGCCGGTGGCCGGGTGCCATGCCATCACGGACCCGTACCCGGGATAGCCGCCCGAGTGGAAGATGATCGTGCCCGCCTCGGCATCCGAGATCACGAACAACCCGAGGCCGTAGCCACCGGCCTCGATCACGGGCGCCTCGTGTGCCGCGTGGTCGTCCAGGCCCGCGCCCCACGACCGCTGGAGCTGCTGCATCTCCCGCCGGCTTGCACGCCGCAGCGGGTGACCGCCCTCCGGATCGGCGCGCGCTGGCAGGGCATCGAGGAAGCCCGAGACCCAGCGAGCGAGGTCGCGGACGCTGGAATAGATGCCGCCCATCGAGGCGAAGGCGCCGTACGCGTCGTCACCCTCGCGAACGAGCACGTCATCGCGGCGCACGTATCCACGAGCAAGCCGTGATGGGTCCACGTCCTCCTCGCGGTACGCGGTAGACGCCATGCCCAGCGGCTCGAGCAGCCGGTCCCGGACGACCTCCCGGTACTCGCGGCCGGACGCCGAGGTCACGACCCGCCCGAGGATCGCGTAGCCGAGGTTCGAGTAGTCGAACGTGGTCCCCGGCGCCCAGGCGAGGGCCGGACCGGCGGCCAGCAGCTCCGCGAACGCGTCGAGCGGCAGGGACTGCTGACGGTCGCCCCACGGGTCGTCCGTGGGCAGGCCCCCGGACATCGTGAGCAGCTGGCGCACCGTCACGGGCCCGGCATCGCCCGCCGCCGCGCGCCAGTTTGCCAGGGCCGGGACGTACGCCGCGACGTCGTCGTCCAGGCGGAGCCGGCCCTCGTCGCGCAGCAGCAGCACCGCCGCCGCGGTGAAGCTCTTCGTCATCGACGCGATCCGGAAGACCGAATCGGCGTCTGGTGTCAGTGACTCGCCGTCGCGGATCGTGCCCGCGCCGCCCGTGTGGACGAGCACGCCGTCGCGGATGACGCCCCACGCGACGCCCGGGATCCGCGACCCGGACTGGAGCCCCGTGAACCGCTCGTCGAGCGAGCGCAGCGCGTCGTCGAACCCGTCCACGCTCAGGCCGAGGGGACCACGGACGCCGAGCGAAGGTCGGTCGCGTGCTCGCCCCGCTCGAGGTGCAGCGGCTCGAGCAGCGCGAGGGACTCCGCGAGCACGACCGCATCGTCGCCCTCGAGCAGCCCGAAGTCGGCCGGCGGGTTGGCGAACGCGTGGCCGCCGCGGTTGATCGACAGCAGCGTCGCCCGGTGGTCCCGGCGGAGCGTCGCGGACAGGGAGTCGACGGTCATGCCGCAGTACTCGGCCGGGAGCGACACCCGGTACAGCTCCGCGCCCTCGCCGCCCGACACGATGTCGGTGACGAGGCTCGACAGCCCGGGATACAGCGCGGAACGCGCCAGCAGGTGCGAGGCGAGCTGCGACGTGACGAGGACCTCGTCGGCGTTCGCCCGCTTCATGTGGACCTCGTGGCGAGGGTTGTTCACCTCGACCACCGTCCGCACCTCGGGCGCCAGCGCCTCGATGGCCATCACCACCAGGAGGGAGCGCATGTCCGAGGCGTCGCTCGCGTCGATCGGGAAGATCACGGCGGCCTGTGCCTGCGAAATTCCGGCCCGCTCCAGGTCCTCGGCGCTCGTGGAGTCGCCGCGGACGTAGTAGACGCCCGAACCCGCCGGGTTCCGATCCGCATCGTGGAGGAGCACGATCTTCGCCTTGTAGTCATCTCCCTGGAGTTCGTCGACGAGATCGCGCGCCGTGGAGTTCCACCCGCAGATGACGATGTGGTCCGCGTAGCCGGCCGCACCCATGCCCTGGCCCTCCTTGAGCAGGAAGTCGATGACGAACGCGACGAGGGCTCCCGTGATCGTGCCCAGCAGCGCCACGCCGAAGAGGATGAGCAGCCAGCTGACGATCCAGCCGCCCGGTGAGGTGATGAACGATGCGTCGCCCTGGCCGAAGACCGTCGTCAGGCCCCAGTAGAACGCGCTCCCGAAGGCCTCGAACGTCCACGGCTTCTCGAGCAGCGTGACGAGGACGGCCGCAAGGCCGACGACGATGACGATGCCCGCCCCGAGCGACAGGAAGAAGCGCCGGTCAAGCGATTTCTGGGCACGCTGTGCGTACCACGAGACACGCCTGATGATCGTGCTGGTGAAGATGGCGGAGAGTCGTGCTCGCATCGGGCTCGGATCGTGCCACAGGTGGAGCCCCTGACGCACGCGGTTGGCGGCGCGTGGGACGGTGGACGGGTCCCTGGTTCTGGGCAACGGGGTTCAGCAAACAGCCGCCGGCATCGCCAGCGGCGGTTCGTGATTCCCGAGACATCCCCCCTGTCGGTTCGCCATCATCCTCGTGGCGCGGGCGCCCCGGTCATCGGCGGAGCGTCCCTTCGGTGCTACGTCATCCGTCGCGGGCGACGGCGACGGGCCTTGATCGTTACGGCGTCCCGGTGCCGAGCTTCACGTACACCCGGGCGCTGCTGCCACTGGCCGGCCGGCCGATCCAGGTCACCAGGCGCCGGCTGGACGACGCGTAGACAAACGACGGGTGGACGTTGCTCCGACGGGCGGATGACGAGCTGTATGCGGCGATGGTGGTGCTGGACTTCCAGGTCGCGCCATTGTCGAGCGACTCGCGCAGGCGCAGGTTGATCCCCGCAGTCGAGCTCCTGGAGCAGGCGGTCGTGGTGCATGCCGAGTAGGCGATGCCCACCTGGCCCGTCCCGTAGAGGGCGAGGCTCATATCGACGCCCTTCTTGTACGTCGCCGTCGAGGTGAACGACGCGAACGTGCGGACCGGGCCGAGCGAGCCGCCCTGCCAGATCACGACCCTGCCCGTGGTTGCCGTCATCCAGCCGAACCCCAGGCGCCCGCCGCGGCCGGCCGCGACCATCGCGGCGTTGGAGGCTGCACCGGTAATCGGGACCGGCCCGAGCCACGTGTCGCCGAGCGTGGTGGACACGTTCACCGAGACGCCACCGCTCGTGTTGTACGAGACGCCGACGGTGCTCCCGGTCGCCGCGACGGTCGGCTGGCCGGTGTAGCCGTCACCGAAGTTGTCCGACGCCCCCACGGCCTGCGCACTGCCCCACGTGACGCCGTAGTCATCGCTGCGGATGAGGCGGATCTCGCCCGTCAGCCCGTCTGTCCAGGTCACCCAGACGTGGGCGCCCGAGGCTGCGATCCGCGGCCGGTCCGAGCGGGAGCCCGTGATGGTGAGCGTGACGCGGGAGCCCCACGCCGTCGACGATCCATGGTTGGTGTTGCGCCGGAAGCGGATGGGCCGCGGGTCGTTCGGGTTGTAGGCCGCCCCGATATGGGTCTGGGTCCGGTACGCGACGTAGACGTACTTCCCGGACGCTGCGATGACGCCCATGTCGCCGTGCTCGGCGCTTCCGTTCACGCGGAAGGCGGTCCCCCACGACGAACCGGAGCTGTTGCCACGCCGGTAGTACACGCCGAGGGCGGGCCCGTCATCGGCGACGGACGCGCCGTTGATCACGGTCTCGGTAAACACGGAGTGCAGATACGACGTCGTGCTGGTCGCGGTCCGGGCAAGCGACGCGCTCGTCTGCGACCGGGCGTGGTCAGGACTGACCTGGGTCGCGGCGCCCCAGCTTGCCGTGGCGAGCGCTGGGCTCGTCGCGAGCAGGAACGCGGCACCCCCAGCGAGAAGCGCCATCCAGGGCCGCCGCGCGCCGCGCGTGAGCCGATCGGTCATCCGTTGCACCCTCCCGAATCCCACCACCCGGGCACAGGGACCCGAGGCGGCGATGCTGCGGTGTCCGGGTGGCTGGGGTCAAGCCCGAACGTTGCCGCAGGTGGCGGCGGGTCGCGCGTCCCTCAAGGCGTGACGACGATGCTCGAGCTCGTCGTGCCGGCGGTGACCCGCTCGCTGCGCCCCCCGATCGTGACGGTCAGCGTGTAGCCGCCGGGTCGCAGGGTGACACGCGTGACGGCCACCGACCGCGGCGATGTCGCGGACGGGACGAGGAGCGTCAGGAACCGCACCGAGGTCCCCCAGCGGCGGCTCTCGACGACCGGTGCGGCCAGCCGGGCGCCCTGGCGATACGAGATCCAGCCCTGGATCGGCGAGGTGGCACCGCTGATCATCCTCGTGGCGCTCGCGGGGAGGACCTGCACGATGACCAGGTTGCCGCGGGTGGCATGGGTCGTGACGCGGGCCCCGTCAATCGTGGGCCGGGTTCCCTCGCGCAGGTGCCACAGCTGGCGGAAGGTGCGGCCGGTCGTCGAGGTCATCCGGTCGTCGACGACGACGTAGCCCAGCCGCCGCGAGAACGTGACCCGCCGGTCGCCCGTGACGCCCGCGTATGGCGTCCACGATGTGTCGACCTCGAGCATCGTCGAGGACGAACGGCTCCAGCGCAGCCGCACTGGCCCGGGCGTCGCGGCCAGCCCGTCGGTGGTCACGACGTTGTGGCCCGTGCGGCCGGCGAAGTAGCGGCGGAACGGGCTGTCGATGATCGAGTACTGGCCGCCGTCGAGGAGGAGTGGCCGGCCGTAGCCATAGAGCGTGATCGAGGTGCCGTCCTCGTGACCGTGGAAGCGACGGGCCGGCCCGAAGCGCATCGTGAGCATCGTCTCGTCGGCGAACGGGCGCTTCTCGCCCCATCCGGTCCGGACGAAGGCGAAGCCCGCCGTGTAGACGTGGCTCGTGCTCGAGGGCTTCGGTCCGGACGCCCCCTTCGTCGCGGCGAACGCCGCCGGCGTCCCGGTGATCACGGTCGCGGGTGCGGCCTGCGTGTCGCCCAGCGGGGAGTAGTTGCCGTTGGGGAGCGTCGCGTGGGCGAGGAACAGGGGCATCCGGTCAATCCGGTCGTACTCGCTGCCAGGGGTCCGTCCGCACTCGGCGAGGCGCGTCATGGCGTAGCGGTAGCGGTTGTAGTTGTAGAGCTCGTAGAACACCGACTGCTCGTTGGTGGCGCCGTCGGCATCCACGCTCTGGACCACGAGCCGCGACGTCCGATCGTCGGCGAGCGAGATCCAGTCGCTCCGATGGAGGCGACAGCCGACCTCCAGCAGCCCGATGTTCTGGTTGAGCGCATGGTTGCCCTCGCCCCGGTAGAACGCGCTGTCGGCAAGCGTACGGCCGTGCAGGAGTAGGGCGTCCATCGTCCACGAGTGAGGGGGCAGCAACTCCGCCGCACACACGTAGACCATCGCCCGAAAGGCCGTGGAGTGCTCGTCCCACGAGAACGTCGACGGCGGGCTCATACGCGGGTTGTCGCGGTACCAGTCGGCGAGGAGGAACGCTGCCCGATCGGCGTACTTCGCCTTGCCGGTCTCCACCCAGGCAGTCGTCAGGGCGAGCACGAACCGGAGCGAGTGGTAGTTGAACAGCCAGTTCTTGTCATGGAACGGGTTCTCGCCCCACGTCGGATTGGTCGGCAGGGTGACGGTGGGGTGCGAGGCCAGCTGATAGTTGTTCGCGAGCAGTGCGTCCGCGACGGCAACCGCGTTCGGAGGCCCAAGGCAGCCGGTGCGGATGACGGACGCCGCACGCGTGGCGGGTGGCGCGGCCGCGGCGCCGGGCAGGATCAGCGCAAGCGCGAGGATGGCCCGAGCGAGGACCCGCACCCGGCCACGCACCTCGAACGCCGGCATCCGATCGATCTCCCCCCAACCACGCCTGTCAACAGACTTCGACATGATGGCACGCGGGTGCTGCCGCCGCGGAGGGGCTGATGGTCCGGGGATGCCGGTCCGTCCGGCCCTGACGTCCTCAGGCCTCCGGGTCGACGAGCGCGAGGCGGATCCGCTTGTTGATCCTGTTCTTGGATTCCTAGCCCGCCACCCGGATCCCGCCGACCTCGCGGTTGTTCGCGACGTGCGTGCCCCCGTCGTCCTGCAGGTCAAGCCCGACGATGTCGATCGTGCGGATCTCGGCGATGCCCTCGGGCAGCAGGTTGACCTTCGTCCGGATGAGGTCCGGAATCGCGAGTGCCTCGTCGCGCGGGAGGACGGCCACGCGCACGTCCCGTGCCGCGCGCAGCTCCAGGTTGACGGTCGCCTCGATTGCCTCGACGAGGTCTCCCGACATCCGCTCGAACTCGAAGTCCATCCGGCCGCTACCGGGCTCCATGTTGCCGCCGGTCACGAGCGCTCCGTAGTCGCACCACACGACGCCGCACAGCGCGTGGAGCGCGGTGTGCGTCCGCATCAGCGCATGGCGGCGAGCCCAGTCGACCTCGATCGACACCTCGTCGCCCGTCGCTGGAAGGTCGACGTCGCTTGGCGTCTCCAGCTCGTGGACGATCTCGCCGCCGATCCGCCGGGCGGCCCGAACCGTCCAGCTGCGGCCGTCCGCGGTCCGCAGGATGAGGCGACGGTCCGATGGTTGGCCCCCACCGCCCGGGTAGAAGGCCGTCGTGTCGAGGACGACGACGGGCGCGCCGTCGCCGGTCGACACCTCCATGACGCGCGCGCCAACGGATCGCAGGTATGGGTCCTGGTCGCAACGCTCGTCGACGCGGGGTGTCATCGCGCGGGGGTCAGCCGCCGATCTTGAGGTTGCCGACCATGTTCGGGTGCACCGTGCAGTGGAACGTGTAGGCGCCTGCCGGCAGGGCCGGGACCGCGTACTCCTTGACGATCGGCCCGGTGACGATCTCACCTTTGAACATCGACATCCCGGACGCGTCCTTGATCTCGACGTTGTGGGGCACCGCCTCCTTGTTGTCGAACGAGATCGTGAACGCGGTGTCCGCGGGCGCGCTGACGTCGGTCTGCTCGAACGCGATGTTGAGGGCCGAGATCTGGACGACGTCACCACCGGAGCCACCGTCGCTGGGTGCGGCGCCGGAGGGAGCGGCCGATGCCTCGCCGGACGGAGCCGCCGATGTGACGGCGGACGGGTCGACGGACGGCGCGGCGGTGGGCGGGGCGTACGTCCAGCCGGGAGCGGTGGACGCGGAGCACGCCGCGACGAACAGCGCGACGACAAGCAGCAGGAACGCGATCAGCGGGCGACGCATGGAGACCTCTGAACAGGACGGCAGGAGACTCGTCGATCCTACCGAACCAGCCGCCGATGTGCGACGACTCGATGGCCGGGAGGCGGCACCGGCCCAGGCCGAACGCGGGACGGGCGCAGCTTCTGGCTCGTGCCGGCGTCGCCCCGGCGGTCAGGCGGGCGGCGCACCCACGATCAGGCGGGGCGCCGCCCCCCCGCCTCGAGGCCCAGCCGGATCGCGACCGCAGCCGCCTCGACGCGACCGGACACGCCCAGCTTCGCGAGGATGTTGCCCACGTGGACGCCGACCGTCTTCTGGCTGATGAACAGCCGGTCCCCGATCTCGCGGTTCGTGCGGCCCTGGGCGATGAGCGACAGGACCTCGAGCTCGCGCTTGGACAGGCCGAACGTGTCGCCACCGGGCGACCCCGGACGAGGCTGGGCGGCCGCGGACGAGACCTGGGCTTCCGCGATCGGCGGCGAGGCGGCCGGCGGGAGCTGTCCGGCGGGCTGCGGCGCTGGCGCGTCGAGGACCTGCTCCACCTCGGCCGGGAGCGGGATGAGCGCCCGGGCAGCGAGCTCGCGCAGCTCGCGCAGCAACGGCCGTGCGTGGAGCTGGAGCGCGAGCGCAACTGCCTCGCTCAGGGGCTCGCGGGCATCGGCGCGGACGAGGCGTGCGTCGGTTCGTGCGCCGCCCGGTCCCGCCACCGCCCCACCCATGATCGCCTCGGCCTGGCGCCAGCGAGCCATCGCCTCGCGGTATGGCTGGCCGATCGAGTGCCAGCGAGCGGCAAGATCGGCCCAGTACGCCGGGTCGTCGCGCCCTGCGAGGCGGGCATGGAACGCGCGAGCCGTCGCGAGGCTGGCCTCGGGCTCGTCGCGACGCGCCTCGGGGTCTTCGGCACGGGCGCGGGCGACGGCGGCCTCCGCCTCGGCGAGGATCCGGCCGGCGCGTTCGCGTGACGCGGCGACGTCCCCGATCCGCCGCTTCTCGAGCGCCTCGGCAATGATCGCGGATTCGACCTCCATCGACGTCGCCGCCATCCGCGCGATGTACACCCAGTCCTCGGAGCCCCGGAGCCGCGCCCAGCCGCGCTCGGCCGCCCGTCGCGCGTCGTTGAGGTCGCCGCTCCACAGCGCCAGCGAGGCCGTCGCCTGGTAGGCGGGGATCGCCAGCTGCGGGTCGCCCGCGGTCTCGAGCTCCACGAGCACGCGCCCCAGGAGTCGCGTCGCCTCCTCGCCGGCCTCGGACTCGATCTCGACCGTCGCGAGGTTGACAATCGCGTTGACCGAGGCGATCCCCGCCGGGCTCCAGTCGAGGGCCCGCAGGAGCAGGGCCCGCGCCTCGGTCCAACGCCCGGCATCCACGAGGATCCCCGCGACATTGCCGCCAAGCAGGTTGCCGTAGACCGCGCCGAGGTCCGCCGCCTGCGCCTCCGCGATGCCCCGGTACGCCTCATCGATCGCCTCGTCCGGGCGGCCCAGCAGCTCGAGCATCGATGACAGGTTGGCGCTCGCCCGCATCGACTCGTCGAGCAGGCCCTGTGCCGCGGCGCGGGCGAGCGCCTCCCGCAGGAGCGGGACGGCCGTCTCGGGCTCCTCGCCATAGCCGCGGGCGACCGCGAGCGTCGTGAGCGCGTGGATGGCCTCCGGCTCGGCATCGTCGCCGACATCCTTCGCGATCCCGAGGGCCTCGCCCGCGATCTTCTCCGCCTCCCGGAACGCGCCGACCAGCATCCGCTCCTGGGCAAGCAGCGCGAGGATCCGCGCCCGCTCCACGGAGGCGCCGGCCGGGGCCAGCTCGCCCGCCCGCCGCAATGCGGTGGTGGCCCCGGGAGAGTCGCCTGTGGCCAGCCGGTAGCGCCCGAGCCTCGCCTCGAGGACCGCGTGCTGCAGGCGGTCCTTCCGGTCGCCCAGGGCGGCGATGGCGCTCTCGGCATACGCGACCGCCCGGCTGGGCCGGCCCGCCGCCACCGCGGCCTCCGCGGCCAGCTGGGCGACGACGGCGATTGCCCCCGAATCGGCGGTCGGTGCGCCGTGCGACGCGGCGGCCGATGCCGCATCCCCGGGCGCCACGTCCGCCGGCGGCGGCAGCTCGAGCCCGATCTCCAGCGCGTTCAGCGCGTCGAGGGGCGCCTCGACCTCGAGCGCCAGGCGACCCGCGACGAGGGCCGCCGCGCGGGCCTCGCTGAGGCGGTTCCCCGCCCGCCAGTGATGCGCAGCGACGATGGGGACGTCCTCGAAGGCGCGCGCGAGCGCGGCCCGGTACCGGGGCCGCTGCGCGGGCAGGAGGTCCGTAACGACGGCGCGCGCGACGAGCTCGTGGCGGATGCGCAATCGGTCGCCCGCCTCCACGCGCACGAAGCCGTGCTCGATCGCCTCGGCGAGACCGGCCGAGAGGTCGGCGTCCAGCCCGTCCGACCCGCGCCGCGGGCGGCTGGACGAACGTGGGGGCAGGTGGCTGCTGGCGAGCTCCGTCTCGAACGCGGCCGCGACCCGGGCCAGGCGCGCCCGGTCCATGGGCCGCTGGGCGGAGGCGAGGAGGCGGAGGACGCGACGGCACTCCGGGGAGCGGCGCGCCAGGCGGGCCGCGATGAGGTCGCCGAGGGTCCCCGTCAGGCTGACGTGGCGCAGCTCGCGCCGCGCGGCGATGAGCTCCTCGATCACCAGCGGTGAGCCGGCGGACCGCTCGGCCACGAGCACGACGACGGACGCCGACGGGCGCTCGCCCTCGATGCCCTCGATCAGCGCGGCGATCTCGCGCCGGGTCAGCGGGGCCAGGTCGACGCGCACCGGAGCGCGCATCCCAGCCTCGATGACGGCGAGATTCTCGCGCAGGGGATGCTCGCGGGTGAGGCGGTCGGGCTGCCACGACAGGATGACCGCCAGCCGCTCCTCGCGCGCGGTCCGGGCGATGAACGTCGCGAAGGCCCGGGTCGCAGCGTCGGCGACGTGGAGGTCCTCGAGCACGAGGACGATCGGCCGTTCGGCCGCGACCCGCCCGAGCCAGCGCAGGAGCGCCTCGAGGGCGCGCGGCTGCCGACGCTCCGGGTCCGCGAGGGCGCTCGTGCGCGGGGCGGGCATCCCGGCTGCCAGGGCCGCCATGCCGGGCAGGTCGAGGAGGATCGGGCGGGCGTCGCGCCGGAGCAGCTCGCGGAGCTCGTCTTCGGGCCGCTCCGCGAGCAGCGGGGCCAGCGCCTCGAGGACGGCGGTCCAGGGCGGATCGACGGGCCCGTTGGCACGGCCGCGCAGGATCAGGGGCGGCTCCGGCAGCAGGGCCGACCGCTCCAATGCCTGGTCCAGGAACCGGCTGGCGCCCATGCCGGCGCTGCCGGCGATGAGGACCGTCGTGGCCGCGCCGCGGGTCGCGGCGACGACGGCGGCCTCGACCCGCGCGACGTCTCCCTCGCGCCCGATGAATCGGCGGCTGACAACTCTCCCCGGCATCGCCGCATTGTAGGGAGCCGGGGACGCCGGACGTCGGCCGGTCGGCAGCGCGTCGCGGGCCGCCCTCCGCGGCGGGTACCCTGCGCGGGTGCAGGAGCGCCGCCCGCCTCATCCGGCCAACGAGCTCAACGAGCTCTCAGGGGAGGAGTGGCTGTACTTCACAAAGTCCGTGTGGACGACGGCATACCCCTCCGAGCTCGGCCACGACCGACGACGGGCACACGGCGCCAACAAGCCGCCCCGGCTCATGGCCCGCCTGGTCGAGTTCTTCACCCGGACCGGGGAGCTGGTCCTGGACCCGTTCGCGGGCGTCGGCGGGACGCTCCTCGGTGCGGCGATCGCCCGTGGGCCGCGGCGGGCCATCGGCCTCGAGCTCGACCCGCGCTGGGTGGCATTGTTCGGCGAGACGGTCGAGGCGCTCGCTGCCGAGCATGGCGGGGCTGGTCCGCGCCTGGCCGACCTCGGCCCGACCGACCCGGGCGGTGTGCGCACGTTCGACCCGTCCGGCCTCGAGATGCGCCTCGGCGACGCGCGGGAGCTCCTGCGCGCGATCCCGGAGGCCTCGATCGACTTCGTCGCGACGGATCCCCCGTACAACGTCCAGCTGCCGATGACGATGGCGGGTGGGAGGTTGGCCGAGGCCCATGCGAACCGGCGTACGGACTACGCGATGGTCAGCGACCTCGGCGCAGATCTCGCGAACCTCCCGGACTATCCCGCGTTCCTCGACGCGATGGGTGGGGTGCTGGGTGAGTTGCACCGGGTCCTGCGACCCGGTCGCTACGCGGTGCTCATCGTCCGTGACGCCTACCAGGGCGGTCGCTACCTGTTCACGGCCTCCGACCTCGCGGCCCGCGCCGATGCCGTGGGCCTGGTGCCGAAGGGCGACATCGCGTGGTACCAGGCCGGGACGCGGCTGCGGCCCTACGGCTATCCGCGCTCGTTCGTGCCCAACATCGCGCACCAGCACATCATCGTGCTGCGCAAGGCGCCGGCCTCCAGACCGAAGAGCCCGGGCGCGAGGAAGGTGCGGGCTGCCGAGGGCTGAGCCGGCGGGATGGCACCGGGCCGGGCCGTCAGGTCGCCTCACCGAACTGCTGGCGCCGCTCCGTGTACGCGCGCAGGACGTCCTCGAAGCCCCCGACCATCGGTCCGTCGTCGCCCGAGGTCCAGCTGGCGCCAGCCTGTGTTGACGGGTCGATGACCACGTCGCCGAGGACCATCTTGTGCACCCAGCCCTGGCGTCCATCGGGGCACAGGACCCGCCAGTAGGTCCCTCGCTTCTCCATCAGGACGACCTCATCGCCCTCGTCGAGCGTCCCGATCTCCACCCCCCGGATCTCGTCCGGCGCATCGAGGAGGCTGACGAGGCGATAGCGGATGAGTCGCCGCTCCAGGCCGTCGACGGCAGCGCCGGCATCGCCCGTGAACGTGAGCCGGACCGCGGCGGCGCCGCCACCACGCGTGGGATCGGCCTTGCGCGCCTCGATCAGGGATGGCCTGCGCCAGCGGGGCATGTGGGCGTCGATCTCGCCTGCTCCGCCCATGGGCACGGCGACCGCCTGGACCGCGGTCGCGACGGCCGCGGCATCGGGCACGACGCTGCCGGCGTAGGAAGCGTTGGGTACCAGCCCCGCGCCACGGGCCGCGTTCGCGGCGAGCACGTCGTCAGGGGCGGTGGGCATCTCGTCGCGGCGGCGCTTGCCGAACACGAGGAACGCCATGGCCATGGTCACCCCGCCGGTCGTGACGACCGCAGTCGGGAGGATGCGGGCGACGGTCGCGAGCAGGCTCGTCGAGCCACCGAGGCCACCAGGGAGTCCGGCCTGCCCGCCGGAGCCGCTGAACCCGGAGTCGCCGCCCGCTCCGCCGCTCCCTGACGAGCCGCTCGCACCACCCGCGCCGCCCGGTCCTGAGCCTCCCTCGCCCGGGAAGACGCCCGCGACGAGCGGCTTCGTGTCGGGCATTGGCGACCTGCCTGGCGAGCCGGTCGGCGAGCCGTCCGGTCCCGCGGTGGCCGTCGGGTCGGGGGCGGGCGTGGGCGTGGGCGTGGGCCTGGGCGTCGGCCTGGGCGTGGGCCTGGGCGTCGGCTCCGGCGCGGGGGTGGGCTTGGCCGTGGGCCTGGGCGTCAGCTCCGGCGCGGGGGTGGGCTTGGCCGTGGGCTTGGGCGTCGGCTTCGGGGTCGGGATGGGCGACGGACTGGGGTTGGGGGCGGCGGTGATCGTGACGCTGCCGCCATCGACCAAGGCGTCAGCGCGCTTGTGGTCCGATGCGTCGAAGGTGATCGCATAGGTCCCGACCGCGAGCTTCGTGCTGTAGGTGAACCGACCCCCCTTCTTCCAGTCCTGGTTCTCGGCGCTGGGGCGCATGTCCCGGGCGCTGCCGCCGATGACGACGCGCACGAAGTCGGGCTCGGCGCCGCCCGAGTTGCGGTACGTGACGGCGAAGGTGATCAGCGTCGTCGGGAAGCCGGTGGCAGGGCTCACCTCCGGATTGACGAGGCTCGTCGGGCCGCCGGCAGCCGCGGGCAGGACGCTGAGCACCACGAGCAGCGTCGACGCGAGGACGGCGCGCACGGCCGGACGGCCGAGTCCCCTCGTGAACGCGCGGATGGGTGCCGTGACCTGCCTCAACGCAGTGCTAACGCCTCCTCCACTTCCCCTGGGCCGGATGGGGTTCCTGCCCGGAGCATCGGAGGGTGGGGGGCGGCCCGCAATGGTACGGGGGTCCCGACCGGGGAGGGACCGGCGGCTGCCGACGGCGCAGCCATCTGGCGGACCGGCTGCCCCGCGGACGAGGGTGCGGTGCAGCCTGGCACCGCGTCCGGGTCGGTCCGGGGTGGTCTGGTGGAGCGGACTGGACCAGCGCCCCATCCTACGTAGCCGGAAGGTTCCACGTCGCGCGGACGCGGGATCACCGAACATCCGGACATGCAGGTCATTGCCGCGAGCGCCCCGATCACCCGCAACGACCGAATTGCGATCGCCCGCACGGCCGCGAGCGCGGTGCTGCTGCTGGTTGCGGGCGCGCTGCTTGCCTGGCTGTGCCTGGGCACGCAGCTGATCAACTCGCTGATCCCGGCAGGCCGTCCGTCGACCATGCAGGCCGCCGCGGGCGTCGCTGCCTGGGGCTTCGCGATCCTCGTCCCGGCGGGCTTCGTCCTGTTCGGCTTCGCGCGGGTCGTCGCAACGGTCGATGCCCTGTCGGCGATCCGGCCGAACACGATGACGCCGCGCCTCGCCAAGGCCCTCGGCCCGGACCACCTCGCGGCCACCGAGCTCGTCCTGCCCGGCGGGCGTCGCATCCACGAGATGGTCCTCGGACCGTTCGGGATCGTCGTCCTCGGAGACGTGCCGCCGCCGTCCATGAGCCGCCATGTCGGCGCGCGCTGGGAGATCCGCGACGGCCGCGGCCGCTGGACCCCGATCGAGGAGCCGCTCCAGTGCGCGTCACGCGACGCAGAGCGCGTCCGGGGATGGCTGAGCACGGATGACCGCGACTTCCTCGTCCGCGTCTACGCGGCCATCGTGACCGACGACCCGCGCGTGGACCGGACGCCGACCTGTGCGGTGGTTGCCCCCGGTTCCCTCGGGGAGTGGCTGGAGGCCCTGCCCGGCCAGCGCGGGCTCACTGCCGAGCGCCGCGAGCGCCTCGTGGAGCTCATCCGCTCCGTCGCACGACCCGGCCGCTGACCGAGCGTGGCCGAACTGGGCCGCGACCTCGTCCCGTGGTGGTAGGGGAGCCAGGACTCGAACCTGGAACCAGCGGGATATAAGCCCGCCGCTCTAACCATTGAGCTACTCCCCCACGGGTCTTCGCCGGGCGGCAGGATGCCGGTCCGGCACGGATGGCCGGGCGTCAGGCGTCGGCGGAGGGTCCGCCTTTGCCCTTGATGCGGCCAGTGATCGAGCCGAGCCGGAACGGTCGGCCACGGAGCAGCGGTGAGCCCTCGCGCCCGCCGGTGGAGGACGCACCGACCGGATCCGCGGCCGTGCCGCCCGGGTACGGGCGTGCGACAACCTCCTCGATGAGCGTTCGTTCCTCGCGGGTCTGCGCGACCTCGAGAGGCATGTCGTCGGGATCGAACGGACGCTCGACCGGAGCCACCGGAACGACCGTCGGCCGGGCATACGCGGGTGCGCCGTACAGCTTCGGCAGCGCCATGTGGCGTTCGTCGTTGACCACTTGATCCTCGAGCGGTGGTTGGGGATCGCTTGCTCGGCCTCGATGATAGCCGCAGGAAGCAACCCGTCGCCCGCCTGATGGTCCCGTCAGGCGATGACCGGCTTGACGATCTCGTGGAGGAGGACCAGCACGAGGTACGCGATGGGGACCGCGGCGAACAGCCCGAGCGCGAGGCTCCACGGTGTCCGGGTCGCGCGCCCGCCTCCCGCGCCGGTTGGCAGGGGCACGACGAGATATGTTCCGACCGCCCCCACGACGAGCACGATCGCCACGTAGAGCACGAGCGCGAGGAGCCGCAGGTCGCCGCCCGGGAGCTCGGCCCCGGCGTCGAGCGCCAGGTCGTAGGCGAGGTACAGGACGCCCAGGACCAATGCGACGCTGAGGCTGCTCATGACGGCCCTGAACACGGGCCTGGGCGCCCGGCGGAACTGGCGCCAGCGGACCTCGACGAAGCCACGCCGCCGGACGCCGGGTGCGGGCGGGCCGGGAGGGCTCATCGCAGCGGGCTGTCGTCCGAGCCCAGGACGAGCAGCCTCCGGCGGGGCGGGATGGACGCCGGGGTATGCGACGCGAGGAGCTCCACGACCGACGCGAAGCGCTCCAGCTCCTCCCCGGTGTTCCAGAAGCCGACCGAGATCCGGATGGCGTCGATCGCCGGCAGGTCGCGGATGATCGCAAAGGCACGCGCCCCGAGCTCGTCGAGCGCCGCGGCGGCCGGCCAGCCGGCGATCCGGAAGGTGACCAGCGTCCCCATGGCATGGCGTGGCGTCACGAGCGTGACCCCGGGAATTCCGGCGAGTCGGTCGGCCGTCGCCCCGGCGAGCGTCCCGGCGCGCGCCAGCGCCCAGTTGAGCCCGACGTACATCGTCACCCAGCCGCAGCTTCGGGCGAGCCCCACGATCGACGGCCGGTGGAAGTTCGTCGCCTCGAACCGGCGGGCGTTCGGGTGGAGGACGGGCTGGCGTGCGTCGAACGCCTGGTACGCGAGGTAGCCGGCGCTGGCCGGGACAACGCTCGTCGCCCAGGCGCGGCGGGCCCACAGGGCGCCCATCCCCTCGGGGCCGAGGAGCCACTTCTGGCCCGGGAAGGCATACCCGTCGACGTTGAGCTCCTCGACGCGTACCGGGATCGCCCCGGCGGCCTGGGCACCGTCGACGATGCAGGCCACGCCCGCGGCCGCGGCAAGCGCTCCGATGCGCGCCACGGGCAGCACGGCTCCGGTCGTCCACAGGACGTGGCTGAACACCACTGCGCGGGCCGGCCGGGCAAGTGCCACCGCGAAGGCGTCGAGGATCAGCGCCTCGTCGCCGCCGTCGCCGAGATCGAGGAACACCACCTCGACGCCTAGCCGCTCGCGCAGGGCGAGCAGCGCGCCGATACCACCCGGGTGTTCGTGACGGGTGGTGATGACCCGATCGCCGACCTGCCACGGCAGGGCGTTGACCAGCGCATTCATCCCGTCACTGGTCGAGTGGGTGAGGGCAATGTCGTCCGGGTCCGCGACGAGGATCGCAGCGAGCGACGCGCGGGCCTCGGCCATGCGCTCGAGGATCATCGGGAACTGGTCCGGCGATGCCCGTCCGATCGCGAGCTCGCGCGCGGCCTGGTCATCCATGGCCCGCTGGGTCTCGGCTGGCATCGGCCCCGCAGTGCCCGCATTGAGGTAGATGCCGGCCCCGGTGGCAGGGAGCAGCTCGCGGACCGCGGCAATCTTCTCCGGGTCGGGCATGAAGGGGGAGACCACGCCCGTATCATATCGAGGGCCACCGCCACCCCGAGTCCGCCACACCGGAGGCCGTCTTGGCCGGAATCGCTCGACCGGAGCTCATCGCGACGCCCGAATGGCTTGCCGAGAACCTTGGCCGGCCGGATCTGCGCGTCATCGACGCCCGCTGGCGGCCCGATGGCACCGGGCATGCAACCTACGCCACCGGGCATGTCCCGGGCGCGGTCTACATGGACTGGCGGACGGACGTCGTCGACACGACCGACGGCGCCGATGCGCTGCTGCTCGCGGCCCCCGACCGGCTGGGCGCCGTCATGGCGCGCGCGGGCGTGGGCGACGGCACGTCCGTGGTTGTGTACGACGACACGATGTCGTACTTCGCGGCACGCATCTGGTGGACGCTGCGTGCCTACGGCTACGAGTCGGTACGCATCCTCGAAGGTGGGTGGCCTGCGTGGGCGGATGGCGGCCATCCGATCGCGAACGGCGAGGTCTCGGTCCCGGCCTCCCCGTTCACGCCCCGCGCCCAGGTTCGTCAGCGCCTCACGACGGCCGACGTGCGCGGGCTCCTCGGCGCCCCCGACGTGTTGCTCGTGGACGCCAGGGGGCCCGCGGAGTTCCGCGGCTTCGAGGGCAACGTGCGGCGGCTCGGCCACATCCCGGGCGCTGTCAACGTCCCCGTCGCCGCGATGCACCAGCCGGGCACGCAGCGCCTGCGCGATCCCGCCGAGCTGCGCGCGACGCTCCTGCGGGCGAACATCACCCGCGGCCGACGCCTCGTCTGCTACGACGGGTCGGGGGTGGCGGCGGCGAAGCTCGCGTACGTGCTGACCCTGCTCGGGCACGAGGACGTCGCGGTCTACGACGGCGGCTGGGCCGAATGGGGGGATCGCCTGGACCTGCCGGTCGACCGCTAGGGTCCGGCCGATGCGGATCGCTGGTGGCTGGCGGTTCCGACTCCGTGCAGGGTGCTTGGGTGAGCGGCGATGAACCGTTGTCGCTCCGCGTCGGCGACCGAGAAGCTGGCCCGCACTGGCGTTCGCCCCGAGATCGCGACATACGGCGCAAGGCTCGCGGGGCGAGGGGTCGAACCCGGCGTCCGGCCATGCATCCCTGACTGGACCACCGATCTCGCCCGCACGATCGCGCAGCGAATCCCGGGATAGACGACGCGCTCGAGCGTGACATCGGGCGGATCCAGTCGCAGATGAATAGCGCCGCGGGGGACGCGGGGCC
>JBBRRZ010000032.1:0-33755 GCA_038245845.1 Candidatus Limnocylindrales bacterium | reverse complement strand
CTGGTCGACCCGAGGACGGCGACCACCGACGCGATCGTGTCGTCGTCAACCGTGATGCCCGCGACCTGCGCCAGCATCGGAGCCTCCCAGATCGAGTCGGCCAGACGGGCCTTGCGGCCCCAGGCTTCGCAGGGGTTGACGTGGAGCTTGCGGTGGCGGCCGTCGCCGAAGGTCCCGTCGTTGCGGATGCGGAGGCCGCAGACGCACTCGAGGAGGCCGCCGAGGAGGTCGATGCGATCGTGGCGCTTCGCTCCCCCGCCCCGGGTCTTGCCTCGCCGAACGTCTTCGACCCGCGCCCAGAGCTCGTCCGCCACCGGCGGGTTCGCCCGCCACGGTGCAGGCTTCCGCGACTGCCGGTCACTCCGTCGGTGCCGGATGATCCAGCCGTTGTACAGCGGGTTCATGAGGATCATCCGGATGCGGGTGGCGGCGAGCCCGGTCTCCGCCTCGAGCTGGGCGGCACTCACGTTGCCCAGGGCATAGCGCTCGAACAGGCCGACCGCGACCCCGATGGTCGCGGGGTCGACCTCGAGCGTGTGCGGCGGTTCGGGCAGACGCCGGAAGCCGAGCCCCGCGCGACCACCCGGGTCGTCGCGGTGGTCGAACTTCGCGGCATAGCCGTCGGTGATCCGCTCGGACAACCGACGGCTGTACCTCTCCGCACCAGCGGCCTCTGAGATCAGCTCATCCCAGTCATGGGGGTCCGAGGACAGGATCCGCCGGTCGCACATGACGAGCGCGACGCCGGCGGGATGGAGGCCGTCCTCCAGCAGCTCGAGGGTTCGCCTGAGGTTGCGCTGCCAGCGGTCGGAGTAGCCGGCGAGGAGCAGGTCGAACACTCCAGCCCGCGCTCCGGCGAGCATCTCGTCCATCGTCGCCGAGCGCCAGACCGTCGTCCCGCTGTGGGCGACCTGGTAGATGAGCCCCGTGTCGACGAGGCCGTGGCGGTCGATGAAGCGGTCCTGCTGCTCGCGCTGGCTGGCCGGGCCGTAGCGGTCGTACTGGCCGGCGGTCGACTCGCGGATCCATCGGGCGACCCGCAGACCCCGAACGTCGTCGAGCGACCGGGGCAGCCGCTTCAGGGTGCGCGGTTCTCTCATGCCGCCCCGGCCTCGCGCTTCGCGTCCATGGCGACCACATTCGCGCTGTTGGGCGCCACAGCCAAGCGTTCGCGCCGCATCTGGTCCGGGCCGGCGGGGTACCGCCGATGGAGCGCCTCCACGTAGCGGGCGAGGGCGGCCACGAGCGGATCTCGCTCGACAGTCGGCCGCGCCTGCTCGGTCATGGCGGGTCAGTTCGCGCTCTGGAGGGCGTACGTCACGGCGATGGCCAGCGCGGACCAGACGTCGCGGCTGATCCCGTACAGCGGGCCGGGCGCCGCCTTCCGGCCGACGGCCGCCGACCCGCCGAAGCGGTCGATGAGCGCCTGGCGGATGTTGGCGTCCTTCGCCCGCGAGTCGCCGCACAACGCGAGCTTCACGGCTCGCCGCGGGAGCATGACGACGGGGACGCGGCTGGCGGCTTCGGCGAAGCGACCGGCCCACCAGACGGTGTCGAACACCTCGGCGCCGACCGCCATCCCGTAGGACTCGATCTTCTCTATGACGACCACGTCGGGCAGCCCGCCCGACCGCAGCGCCTTGGCGAGCACCTCATTGGCCGTGATCCCGAATGAGCCGGGGCTGCTGCCGTCGTACTGGAGCCAGGCGGACTGGGCGGATCCCGGGTCGATGGCGAGGATGGTGGTCACGCCGCCTTGCCGCCGTTCTTCTGCCAGGCCCACAGATTGAGGCAGGCGCGGAACGCGATCCAGTCGCGCTCCGTGACGTCCGCCTCGTAGAGCCGCGTCCCGCCGTCGGTGACGTGGACGATGCCGAACCGGGTGACGGCCGGTAGCGAGTGCCGGTCCGGGTCGCCGATCCGGGCGATGAACTCCGCGTTGGCGTAGGCCGCCAGCTGGAGCCGGTGGTCGGCGTACACCCGGCCGTCCGGCCAGGTGACCGACTTGCCGGTCTTCCAGTCCAGCAGCCAGATCTCGCCGTCGAGCTCGGCGATGAGGTCGAGCGTGCCGCCGTAGCCGAGGGTCTCGTTGATCAGGAACGCCTCGACCTCGAGCGGCCGCAGACCGTGCTCCTTCGCCTGCTGGTTCAGCCAGGCGCGGGCCCCCGCGACCGCGTCCGCGTCGCGCGGGTCGGGCGTGAACGGCTCACGCCGGAGGATCGACTCGATGTTGCCGTGGATACGCGAGCCGCGGTCCATGGCCGAGGTCGACAGCGTCGTGAGGTACTTGACCGCTGCGTCGACCTTGCCCGCCTCGCGGTCGGCGACCAGGCGCTCGGCGTTCTCGATCGCCGACTTGGCCACCTCGCCGAGCTTCCAGTTGGTGAGGGCCGGCGCGTCGAGCACTCGGGTGATTGACGTGACGCCCGGCCATGGGCCCTGGCCGTTGAAGTAGTAGAGGTGGCGGGCGGTGCGGACGACGCCCTCGGCCTTCGTGGCTGCCGGGCTGCGGCGTCCGGGCGTGGTGGCGACGGCGGTCATGCGCTGGGTTCCTCCTCTGGGTAGCAGGCGTCGCACGTCCACCCGGACGGCGTCTGGCGGTGCTTTGACTGGTGGTCGCGGTACCAGTGGCAGGGGTTGGCCCAGCCGGTCGGGTCGGATGGGACGACACGGAGGACCGGACCCGCGTCGACCGGCAGCTCGCCGGAACCCGGACACTTGTCGCGACCCCACGCCGCCTCGGTCATCTCGCCACTCGGTCGGTGCGACCGGAGTCGGTCGTGCCCGTCGAGCCGAACCGACCGGTGACACGCCGGACACCGCGCCTCGCCCGCGCCTACGTGTGTCCCCACTCCCTCCGCTCCCTCTCCAACCTCTTTCCAGTGAGGGGAGTGAGTGGAGTGAGTGGTCCCACCCGCGGGCGCGCCCGCGAGGGATGAGTGAGCGGAGTGAGCGGAACCGCCTGTTTCAGGCTCGATCGCTCCCTCCGCGTCCTCGTCGATCCGGACGCGGGCGACGACGTAGCCGCCCCGCGCCCGGGCCACGGAGCCGCCGGCGACGAGCTTCTCGACGAGCTTCTGGACGGCATCGCGGGTCGAGCCGATCAGGTCGGCGATCGCCTTCGGGAAGATCGGGCCCTCGGCCTCGATGACCTTGTAGACCTCGGCCTGCTCGAAGGAGGCCTCCGCGAGCGACCGCGGGGCCGACGACCAGGTCATCCCGTTGAACTGGACCGGCTCCTCGACCTCCTGGACATCGCGCCCGGTCACGACGAGCTTGCCGAACGTCTCGAGGCGCTTGCGCTGGATCACGAGGGTCGTGTCCGCCGAGCCCGTGATCCCGTACGTCCCGGAGACGGATGCCAGGAAGTCGTCGCCCGCGTCCTTCTTGCTGTGGTGGACGATCAGGAGGCCGACGGCCCGGTCCTTGAAGATGTCCTGCAGCCGGCCGAGGTCCTCGACGTCGACCTCGTACGCGTTGCGCCGCGCGTCACCGCGGGCGCGGACGCGCTGCAGGGTGTCGATGGCCACGAGGCGGGCGCCCGGGTGCTGGTCCAGCCAGTCGAGGAGCTCCTGCTCGAGCCCCTCGCCGAGCTTCGCGGCAGACCACCGGACCTCGAGACGGCCACGGGGCATCGAGCGGTCGCCCAAGGCGGCCCGGAGGCGCGTCTGGCCGCGCCGCTTGCCGTCCTCAAGCGCGAGGTACAGGACGTCGCCCTGCGCGATCTCGCGCCCCAGGAGCTCGCCGCCAAGGGCGACCTCGACTGCCACCTGATAGACGAGGCAGCTCTTGCCGAGCTTGGGCGGGCCGGCGAGAACGGTGGTTCCCTCGGGCAGCAGGTCAGGGACGATCCACTGCAGTGGCGGGATGTCGAGCTCGAGCAGGTCGACGGCGTCGATCGTGCTCGCGCTCACCTCCTCGGGTGATCGAGGCGTGCTGGGCGTCCGCGCCGGCGCGCCCAGGCGCTCGCCGATCTTCGCGGTCACGCGGTCGAAGTCGCGGCGGAGCTCGTCCTCGGTCTTCGCGACGTCGAACCGCGGCGCGACCTGCGTTCGGACGAGCTCCCACAGCTCGTCGCGCCCGAGACCCGCGTTGTAGCGGCTGGCCACGTAGTCGCGGACGGTCGCGTACCGCCGGCCGCTCGGAATGACCTCGGGCAGCGTGAACCCGCCGGCGATGGTGATGACGCCCGCGTCGGCCGCGTGGCTGCGAGCCGCGGGCCTCGCGGCGGCGGCGGCGGCGACCCAGCGCTCCGGGAGGTCCGCGATCGCCGAGACGGGGCCCGCGACGTAGGCCTTGTCGCCGATCCGGCTGCCAGGCCCGACGAGGTAGCCGCGCCCGGGCCAGCGGACGGTGAAGCCGAACAGCTCGTCGCCCGCGGGCACGGGGACGTCCGCCGGCCAGCGGTAGAAGGCGTGGCGGCCGCCGGAGGGCGTCGTGGTGATCTTCGTGGGCGGCAGGGGCCCGTGCTGTGCGACGAGGTCGAGCATCCGGTCGCGCCAGGGGCGTTCCGCTCCCCCGCCGTCGTCGAGGTCGAACACGACGACGCGCTCGGGACTGGTCGCCGGCCAGACGAGCCCGTAGTTCCCCGCGGCGGGGGCCTCGAGCTGCCGCCGGATCCAGTCCGGGCGCGTCGTCGCGTTCTTGAAGCCGTGCTCCGTCACCGGGACCTTCGCATCCGCCTTCAGGGCGAACACCGCGAAGCCCTGCTCGATCTGCTCGACCGCAGCGGCGACGACCGACTCCGGAGCAGGCATCACGGCTAGAAGGGCAGCTGGTCGGTGTTGGCGACCGGCTGCGCGACCGCGACCGGCCGGGCCGGAGCAGCCGCGGGGGCCGCCGCTCGCGCCTTGGGGCGCGCCGAGAGGTTGGCGATCTTCGCCCAGCCGCCCTCGTCGATTGCGATCGTCGCCAGGGCCTCGCGTCCGATGAGCTGGGACTTCGGGTACGACGTCCCGACCGGGGGCGGGGTCCCGCCGAGGAGCGCTGTCAGCCAAGCGAACGTCTTCGACTTCGGACCCGACGCGGTGCTCGCCGACCCCGTGACCTCGCTGCCGTCCTCGAGGGCGAACGTCCAGTCGCGGAGCTGGACCTCCTTGCCCGCGTTCGGACCCGACTGCGGGTAGATCGTCCGCGGCTCGGAGATGTCGGTGAGGGTGACCTCGTAGACCCCGGGGGTGAGGTCGGTGGGCGGCGCGCCCGCGCTGATGGTGATGATGTCGTCGGTCATTGCTGGCAGTCCTTCTGCGGGTGTTGGGAGGGGGTGGTCGGGGCCGGGCTACCGTCGCTTCGCGGGCAGCACCTCCTCCACGCCAGCCAGGCACACGGCGCAGCGCGGCCGCGTCTCGGGCCAGCCGAAGCGGGGGTCGAGGGGTCGGCGGCCGCAGGGGGTGCGCAGGCGGCGGGTGATCGCCGCGTGGGCCTGGCCGTCGCGGTCCGCGGTCCAGGTGACCCGGGGTCGCGTCACGCCTGGCGCTCGGGCGTGTCGATCGGGCGCACGGCTCGCCTGGATGTCGGCTTCGCTCGCTGCGCGGTTGTCGCAGCGTCACGCTCGAGAGCGGCGAGGACGAGGACGGCGGCCTGCTGGCGCGGGCTGCGCCGCTCGCGCCGGGCGAGGTCACGGAGCCGGTCAACGGCCTCGGCGGGGATGGCGATCGAGATCGAGTACATCACGACTGCAGCGTCCGCCAGGAGAGGGCAGACGAAACAGGGTCGGAAACCGGTCTCTTATTCGGTCTCTTATTCGGCCGATCCGGACGGTATTCCGGTCCGCCCGGACGAAACCCCTTCCGGTCCGGACGAAACCCCTTCCGGTCCGGACGAAACCCAGCCGGCCGGACGAAATGCCTTACGTGGGCGGGAGGTCGAAGCGCCGAACGAGCTTGCGCAGCGAGTCGGGCTCGATGCCCATCACGCCGTCGAGCATCTCGAAGTGGGCCGCAATCGAGGCGTTGGTCGGGGGCGGATCGGTCCGCGCGACGGCGTCGCGGTAGTGCGTCCAGAAGGGCTCGCGGGTCCAGCCCGGGCGGCCGGCGTTTCGGGCGCGCACCCCAGTAGCCTCGGTCTCGCTGCTCGTCGCCGTCGGCGTCGCGAGGTCGCGCCCAAGCGGACCCCTGAACGCATCGCGCCAATTGGGGTCCACCGGTCGAGCAGCGATCTTCACCTCAACGTCCCGGCAGCTCATGCGCGCGGGAAGGACCTGTGTGAACACGGTGGCCAGGCGGGAGGTACCCCAGAGCGTGTACGGATCGCCGAAGTCGTTGACGTCGGACTCGTGCAGGTAGAGGTCGTCCTGCGTGAGGACGTCGTACGCGTCACCGGGACTGGCGATGAAGACCTCGACGCTGGTCCACTCGTTGAAGCCTCTCACCTTGGTGATGGAGGACGAGGCCAGGGCCACGGCCGCCTCCAGCTTGCCGAGCTTCGCGAGTCTCTGGACTGCTGCCGCGAGGATGGCCTCGAGGTCGAGGTCCGGTGGCTGACTGGTCACATCCCTCCCCTGTTCGGGCCGCGAACTTGACTGTGGCTCGCCGGGGAGCCGGGGTGCGCTATCGCGGAGCAACGTCGTCCCGCTGATGCGTTCGAACACGGGGGAATGGCCCTCCGTAAGTCATTCAGCCGAGTGGCTGGCCGGCGAGCAGGAGTGCTTCGAGCAGTTCAGTCTAGGCCGCGAGCCGCGATATGAACAGGTGTTCTATCCACGAGATTGGGGCGGCAGGCGCGGGGATGTCCACGAGCCGTGTCCAATCTGTGGATACGGAATGTGGGCAACTCTCTGGCCGATCACTCTCGCATCCGCCACACTCGGTGAGGGCACCGACCGGGTCGTCGGTGGATCGGGCTGCGCCAGCTTGCCTGGCCTCACGGGTGCAGCTACGATGACCTCGAACGTTCGTTCGAAGGTCGCACTGCGGCAGGGCCGCATCTGAGCGGGGAGTCGCAATGGCCGCGTTGCCCAAAAGTGAGTTGGAGCCGGGCGCCCAGCTCGGGCATCCGGCTTCCCTGGCAACGCCTTCGGCCGAAAGCGTCGCCGGTACTGGCGCCGGCGTCGTCGCATCGAATCGCTGGGTGCTCCACGAGGGAGACTCCCGGATCATTCTCCCCGGCCTCGAACAAGAGTCTGTCGACTGCGTCGTCACCAGCCCGCCGTACTACTGGCAACGCGACTACGACGTTGCGGGGCAGATCGGCCTAGAGTCGTCGATCCTGGGCTACGTCGACAACCTGAGGACGGTCTTCCGGGGGCTACGGCATGTTCTCAAGAGCGACGGCACGGTCTTCCTCAACCTCGGAGATACCTACTACAGCGCGAAGGGACTGCCCCACGGCGATGACGCGAAGCACCGAGCGCGCCGCTTTGGCCTGCGGGCTGTGGACGGTCCCGGGCTCGGCCTGCCCCGCAAGAGCCTGATCGGGATCCCCTGGCGCGTCGCCTTGGCCCTGCAGCAGGACGGGTGGACCCTTCGGTCCGCGATCGCCTGGGTTCGCACGACCGCTATCCCGGAGCCGACTGCGCGCGACAGGCCTTGGCGGACATACGAGTTCGTGTTCTTGCTCGCCAAGGGGCCCCGGTACTACTTCAACCGTGACGGACTCGGGGCCGACGAGGACGTGTGGGTCATCGAACCTGAGCGGAAATCAATGGCGCGAGGTATTCACTACGCGCCGTATCCCCGAGAATTGGTGCGCCGGTGCCTCTCGATCGGCTGCAAGCCGGGCGGGACAGTGCTTGATCCATTCGTCGGCGGTGGTACCACCATGGATGTCGCGCTCGAGATGGGGTACAACACGGTTGGCGTTGAGCTCAACCCGGACTTCTGCGAACTCATACGGTCGAAGCTCAGCTTGAGGGCGACGTCCGTCGCGCCAGAAGAACTCGGCGAGGCGATCTAGTCGAATGCCCTTCGTACCGCCCGCCCTGTTAGGAGCTGCCGTCGAGGAACTGAAGGGGAAGCATCCCCTTGTTGTGCTCGTCTTGCCAGCGATGGTGAAGGCAGGTGTCCCGATCGCCGCGACCGCCGCGACCTCGGCGGCCTACGGATCCGGCGACGAGAACAAGACCCTCGAGGCGTTCTTTCGGGAGGCCGGCGGCCCGCCGGGAGCACCGTACCGGGCCGTGTGGGAGTCGCAGCCCGACAACTACTGGCGCGATATCCGCTATGCCGGCCGATCGCTTCAGCGATCACGGACGGACCGCGTCAAGGCGAACTCCGCGTTCTTCCAGACGAAGGCGAAGCCGGTTGACTTGTGGACCATCAGACCGTCTATCGGAGTCGATCTGCACGCCGACGTGCCGAGCCCAGTCCGCCTGATCGATTTGGCGATCTGGTACGGACGGCAGCAGGATGTCGCGGACATCGACGCGCTGCTCGCGTGGTTCCTGGGTGAATTCCCGCTAGACAAGCCGGAGCTCGTGCCCTCCCTATATACGCGGGAGATTCCCGAGCACTACCGGGCTGACGTCAACCCGCTGTCCGTGGACCCGCTGACGCAGGCTGAGGTCGCAGAGGCTATCGGCGCCGCAGTCCTGCCCCCTTCCTATTCAGGGGCGCTCGGCGACCTAGTGAAGGCGGTCGAGGACGACGTCACCTCGAATGGGTTCGTCACGAGCCCACGATTCCTGTCGAGGGTCGTATCCGCCTGGTTGCGTGGGGACATGGTGATCCTGGTCGGCCAACCGGGCACCGGGAAGACCATGTTCTCTGAACTTGTCGGGCCTGCACTTGAGGCGGTACTGGGGCCTGTGTCAGTCACGACCGTGCGTGTACGGGCGGACTTTGATCACACCGACCTCGTCGGTTACGAGGGTCTCGACGGGGTCGAGCACCTGCGGGACTTCGCGGTGAAGGTGCTGCGCTCCGACGACCCACTCGCGGTGCACTTGGTTGTCCTCGACGAGTTCAATCTGGCATCGGTCGAGACGTACTTGGCGTCAGTCCTGAGCGCGCTCGAGGCAACCGACCGTGGGGTTTTGCTACCCGCGGGCGGACCGGCATATCTGCCTGTCGACACGTTCATCCTGGCCACCTGCAACTCGTACCTCGACGAGCCCGAGACGCGTGTGAGGGTTAGCTACCCAACCAAGCGCCGAGCGTCAGTGATCACGATGCCGAACGTGCTCCTGGAACGGTATCTGGAGCTCGGCGACTGCGCCTTCGTAGATCAAGCCGTACTACGCATCCGAGCTGAGGCGGCCGTGGTGGCCGAGCGCGTGTCGTCCGGTCGCGGCACCGCCGTTGACGCAGCACGGCTCGCCGCCCTCGACACGGTTAAGGCGGCGGATGACTTGAGCCCCGAGGTCCGCGAGGTGCTGAAGCGGGCGGGCCGCACGGTGATCGATTCACCCGAAGGGCGAGAGTGGTTCACGCTCGGGATCTTGAAGGACCTCGCCCTTGGCGTGGCACTCGCGCCACGAGATCGAGACTCGGAGTTGTGGGCCCTGGGCGAGACAATCGCCGACAAGCTCGTTCCGCAGCTCAGGGGCCCGCGTCAGCGCGCTGACGAACTCCTCGCAGCCTCAGCCGGTCTGCCGAACACCGACTTGATCGAGCGGCAGATGGCGCGCATGACCAGCGGGATTCCTGGTGATCTGGTCCCGTTCGTGTAGCTAGGTCGCGCGCCACGGGGGAACCGCGAGGACCGACAACAAGCTCGGGACGGCTTCGCGAGCAACGAAGTCTGCCAAGTTCGGGGTGGGTGCCAAGCCGATCTCCGTGATCGACAGGCCTTGACCCGACACTATCCGGATGCTCAGTGCGTCGGGTGGCGAAGGCGGAAACAGGATGGCGACGTTCTGCAAGCCCATCGCCGCCATGTAGCCAAGCAAGTCGCGCCGGCTACTTTCTGATGCACTACGGCCGTTGTTCCGGTACTTGGCGTCAGCGATCGCGATCCGCCCGGACGATCGCTCGAACAGAAGCACGTCGGGTTTGTTCTCATCGGGCTCGGCACTGTATGACCGCCACGACCGCACGATCGATGGTGTCGCTGGCGTGTTGTAGTAGATGTCAAACCGCTCGGAGGTGAATGCAGGCTGGACACGTCCCAGCACGTCCGAGGTAGCAAGCATGCCGAGAGCCTCAGCGAGGACCGTTGCGACGAAGGCTTGGTACACCTGATCGACGTAGTCCACGAAGGCGTGCGCGGGTAGAAGCCGAAGTGTGGGATCCCAGCTCGCTACCCGGCGCGCGAGCCGCAGGTACTTCCGCGTCTTCACGTAGCGACTGTCGATTGCCTCGAGCTGACTCGCTCGGTCGCCCTGACCTGCGTCCGTCTCGGGCCGCACGCCAGCCAAGGGTCCACGCGTTCGCAGTCGCTCAGCGCCTGTAACCCATTGATTGCACCGTGCTCTTTCGGCGGCGTCCTCGGCGGCCTCCGCGACGCTGCGCGCCATGAGCTCAACCAGCAGCAGGAGCGCAACAACCCTTCGGTTCGAAGGGTGGTCGAGGCCGAATACGCGGCGTCCAATCACCACTTTGCGAGGTAGGTACGTCTTGTCACCGATCCGCAGCCCTGATGGGGCCAGCTCGAGCAGCTCTCGCCCGCGTCCGCGCAGGAGTGCTAAAGACCTGCTCAGTGCCACAGGTCGGGACGCCTCAGATGTAACCTCGAACTGCTGCTCACGGATACGAGCTGGGCTTCTCATCACGGACGCTGCTGCGGCGATGGCGTCATCGGCATGCTGGTCAAGCCACCCGTAGAGCACTAGCGGGTCCGCATAGCCGGTGCCGTCAGCGAAGAGAAGCTGGCCCGTCCAGGAACGGCACGACTCGCGCATGAAGCGGAGCATCGACTGGAGTCCCGCGAGACCCAGCTTCGCGTCGTCCGTCGCGAACCAATAGCTGTCGGAACCTCCGACCCTCACGTGGTGGACACCGGTCGAGCGCGTCAGGTCCAGACCGACGATTCGCACTGTTCCGGCGGTGGCTGCCGCCCTGATGCGGCCGTCGACCCTAACGGGCTGGTCTCCGGCCCCCGCGACCGTGAGCATGACGCCGCCTGCGGGAACGGTGACGATCGCACCTGGCAACAGCCTAGTCGCCGCGCCGTCAGCGACGACGTTCAGTTCAATCATCGGGCGTGACGAGCCAGGCGAGCGGCACCCCAAGGGCCTGTGCCAGTCGCTCCGCCGTGCTCAGAGTGGGATTACGGACTCCACGCTCGATGCCACTGATGTACGTGCGATCGAGCCCCGACAGCTCCGCTAGCTGTTCTTGCGACAGGCGGAGCTCGATCCGCCTCTGGCGGACCCGATGAGCGAACGTAGACGCCAGCCACATCGCACGACGGTATGGACGTGATGACTATCAGTCCACGGACTATCCGTCACATCTATCTATCGGCGTCTGGTGCGTCCACCCTTCGGCTGTGCCGCGGACGCACGATCGGCGAACAGCCGTGCTACTTCCTCTTCGACGAGGAGAGATCGCGGATCGCCATCGCCGCCCGTCGTCGGTTGAGGGGGGTCGAGTTCTACAGTCAGCGCTCGAAACGCCCGGCGAGCCGCAGGGAGGTTCGAGGTGCGACTGCGGACGACGCCATCGACGTACAGGTAGAAGTAGCGCGCATCCGGATTGGCGGCGGACCGTGAGATCCGGACCCGCCCACCTGCCGATCGTTGCTCGAACTCGTCATACACGCCAGGATCATAGGCCGGGCATCTACCGTCGCTCGCAAACCTCAAGGTTTCTCGCAGAGGTGCTCTCTGTCTCGCGGACGAGAGGAATGAAGCCCCCGTCGCCGTCCGTCAGGCTGTCACGACGCAGCGAACGCGCGGAGCGGGCCGACGAGACGGTGGCGCCGCCGCTCATCTGCGGCTTGTGCGTGCCTCTCCTGCCCACACTCGACAGCATCGGGGATGGCTGCGGCGCCTGAGTGGCGCCAGAACCAAGCAAGCGGCTGTGACGGCTCACGCGATCCTGGCCGGATCACGGTGCCAGTCGCATAGCCCAGCATGAACGCCGGCAGTGCGCCGCCCGCGCCACGAAGCTGGCACGCAGCTGGGTACCGTCAATGAGCGGCGTGCGGTTCGCGCGGTGGCCTCTTCTGGGGGATTAGGGACTTCCTGACGAAGGCGTCCAGAGTTCCATGCTTCTGCCGGATGGCTGCCTGCCGGTCCTCGGCGGCACGCCTGAACCCGAGGAACCGGGAGCCGATGAGGTCCGTATGGGCCCACACAGTCGCCCAGATCGGCCACGACTCGTCGAAGATGACGATCCGCCGCAGATCGCTCGCCTCGTCACGTCCCCACATCCCGGCCGCAATCGCCTCCGACTCGATCGTCGCCCCGACGCGGGCCGCGATCGTAATGAAGCCCATCTGATAGAAGAGCATCCAGTCGCCTGGTCTCGCTTGGCCCCAATGTTTCGCGAGCGACGGGGCATCGCGGATTGACCACGCGTGAACACGACCGTCAGCCTGTCGGTTCGCGTCGAGGAATGCCTTCTCTGCCTCGCTGACCCCAGTCCGAAGCGTCTCCAATCCGGCAACGACCAGGCGCTCTGCTCTGGTTCGGGCAAGGCGGGACGACGCTGCGACGATGAACACAGCGGGGTTGGCCTCGTTTGGCCGCTGATCAGCCAATGGTGAACTGCAGCTGTGTTGGCTCTTCGACGTGCGCCGCTAGTGCCGACCGCACGGCCACCTCCTCGCCAACAAGGAATAGGTGCTCCTTGTTTCGAAGGTGCGAGACCTTGCCAACTTTGTCGCCGGAGGGGTTGTAGATGCCGATCTGCGCGCCAACGTAGCGCTTGAAGTCGACGGCGACGTCCTGAACATAACCGCGTGGTTCCAGGAGCCGCAGAAGGCCCTCCTGCGAGATGTAGCCCTCGTTGTTGAATGACACGAGGACGAACCTCGACTCGATCCCCTCGAGGAGCCGCTTGAACGCCGCCGGGAACTCGCGCTTCGAGTTGAAGACGCTCCGGTTCTCTTTCGTGTCAATCCGCTTCTTGGCGATCCCGTACACCTCGGGTCGGTCGTGCCGCATCAGCGACTCCCAGACGTGGTAGTTGCCGAAGTATGAGTGCTGGTTGTACGGAGGGTCCACGTAGGTGAGATCGACGTTTCGGGTCCCTCCGCCCTCGACGAACGCGATGGCGTCCTCGTGCCGTGCTTCGCCTTGGCCCGGGAGCAGGTCTGGAAGCCGCATCTCTAGCGGGTTGTGTGCGCGCGGCGCCCACTGCTTCAGATATGCCATCTGGAGGCCCGTCGTCGAGTCGACACGATCGGCAGCCAGCATGAGGCTGACGAGCAGAATCGCGCGCTCGTACCGATCCGCTGGAAGGTGGTCGATCGCATCCCTGATCGCGTCGATCCGCATCCCGTTCGCGGGCTGGAAGTACCGCGCGTCCTCGCAGAACGTCTTCGTGTAGTAGCCGCGGTATCCGGGCAGAGCGTTGAGGTCGGCGATCCAGCTGCGGAGTCGCCCCACGTCGAGAGCGGCGCTGTCAGCCTCGATCGACGCCAGGGCGAGTTCGTACGAGTACGTCGCCCGGTCGTTGGCGACCACGAAGAGCCCTCGTCCCTTCAGCCCTTGGGCGACCCGCGTCGTCCCAGTGAAGAGGTCGCACACGCGCGACACCTCCGGCAGGGCCGTGACGATATCCACGATGCGCGGGACCAGGGTCCGCTTGGACCCGATGTACTTGATGGTCACTGCTCCTCCGCGGTCATGCTGGTCATGTACGGTACCCGGTGGCGTCCCCTGAGAGCACGTCAGCCCGGAGGCACATATGGACAGCGCCCGTCTCTCCGCCCGCACGAGGCAGCCGGGGCACGATCGCACCTTCACCACATCCGAGACCAACTTCGTCAAGGCGCTGACGCTGATCCTGCCGTCGGACACCTACGAGGTTATCGACCACCCCAAAGACCTCCTCGGCATCTTCGGAATCGGCGCCGCGCGCGATCTCGGCATCCGCCCGGAGGCGTCCATCCGCAACCGGGCGACAGGCCGTGTCATGTACTTCGAAGTCAAGAAGCAGGGTGATGCCGGGAACGCTGAGGAGCGGGCCTTCAAGCACCACACCGTCCAGTTCTACAAGACCCTGCAGACCTTCACGAGGATGCCGTACCACGCGTACTGCACCATCTTCTGCGAGAGCCTGGCGGTGAACCCGCGGTACACGACCAAGTTCCGGTTCCTGATCGAGCCCGGCCACTACTTCCTGTGGGCCGGCTACGCCTTCGAGCCGCTCGAGCGCTACATCCTGGATGAGGTCTGTGCTCGTTTCCTCGAAGGTCCGGTGGAGGAACAGGTGATCCCGAAGTAGAACGCTCCGGATCAGGCGCTCTCGTCCACTGCTTCCATCCGGACCCACAGGCGCGATCCGACCCTGTACGTCACAAACCGCTTGCCGTCGACGCAGTGGCCCGCCTCCTGAGCGCGTCGCAGCAGAGAGAAGAGCGTGTTCGAAGGCGTTCGCCCTGACGTCGCGACATGACCCGTCGCGAGCGCCTTGCGGGCCAGGTCCTGGAAGGGTAGCTCCCCCTCGGTGGCTAGCACCTCCGCGGCTGTCCGGAGAAAGGTCGACTTCGTTTCGCCTCGGAGCGGTGGCATGTTGCGTATGGTAAGTGTCGATTGCCGGTCCCATCCCATCTGTCTTCCGCGGTCGCAAGAACGTTTGTGCTGAACGTCGCCTGGGCCCCGCGTCCCCGGGTTCCCCGGTCCGCAATCAATCACTCAACTGGGCCGGAAGCGCAAGCGCTGAGGGCCTCAGCGCGGTGCCATTCAAACCAGGGCTCGCATGCCGGGAGATTGAGGCCCCCGTCGCCGTCCGTCAGGCTGTCACGACGCAGCGAACGCGCGGAGCGGGGGCCTCTTTGAGGGTAGGCGTCGCCGCTTATCCGCGGCTTATTGAAGCCGACGCCCGCTAGCCGAGCGCCACGGCGCTCAGGCGGGTGTAGGCCACGCTCAGCGTGGTCCCGTTGGTCGTCTGGACGGTGCCGTAGAGCTTGATCTTGCAGGCCGTCGTCCGGTCGGCCGTCCAGACAAGGTGCGCGGCGCCGCCGACGAACTTCGTGGAGGCGCCGAGATCGTTGCGCACGTAGTCCATCACCGCGATCTGCGCGTTTGAGGCGTCGGTCAGGTCGGCCCGGACGATCGCGTATTGGGCGGTGGCGGACGAGTGGGACAGGTTCGTGGTCGCGATGAGCAGCCAGACCTGCCCGACGAAGGCCGGCGTGAAGGAAACCTCCTGGGCCGTCAGGGCGTAGTACGTCCCCGCGGTCGTGATCGTCGTCGCCTGCGCCGAGCCGCCCAGCGAGTAGCTGGCCGACGCGGGGTTGAGGGCCACGGTCCCGTCGCCCTTGAGCGACCACCCGGCGATCTGCGAGCGGATGATCGCCGGGGTGCCGCCCGGAAAGTTGTTCGCAGCCGGGTCGGCTGCGCCTGCGGCGTTGAATGAGGTGAGGGTCAGGCTGGTCGAGGCGGTGCCGCCGGCCGTCTGGAGCTTGAGGTTCGTCGCGCCTGGGTCAGTCGCGCTCGCCGCCATGTAGAGGTTGAGCTTGTCCGGATCGTCCACGCCGCCGACCGGGATGGCCGGGACCGTGACCGACAGCTGCCGACGCCGACCGAGCGCGATCGACGCCCGCGGCGAGACCTGCGTCTCGTGGGCGGTACCGACGTCGTCGAGCCAGGTGTAGGCGAGCCAGTAGGCCAGGGTGGCGGTCGACCAGTCCCACGACGTGAACTGCCAGACGCTCGTGGCGTTGGCCGCGGCCCAGCCCCGGAAGCTCGTGCCGTCCCAGGCGACGCCACCCGCGATCTCGCCCGCGACCCCGAAGTCGCGGTTGGCAGTGTGCGCCCCGCTCGACGCGACGAAGCCGTGGACGCCGACGAGGGTGCCGCCGAGCGCGACCCAGTAGGTCGGCGCGCTGGCGTTGAGGGCGTCGTTGACGAGACACCCGCCGCGGATGCTGGCGGTCGAGCCGTTGACCGCCTGCCCGGTCGCGTTGAGCGTCGACGACCAGGCGCCGGCCGTCGTGAGCTTCAGGAACCGGACCTGGTCGGTGCCGGTCGTCCCCGACGCCGTCGTGACGACGAGGTTCGTGCCATCCCAGAACAGACCGGCGCCCGCCTTCGCGCCCGTGATCAGCGACGCGATCGCGGTCGTCTTGCCGAGGTACGAGAGGTCGGCCTGGCTGTACTGGAACAGGGTGCCCAGGTTGTCGAGGACCCAGACGTTGGTGCCCTGCCGCGCCGCGCCGACGATCGTCCCCATCGTCCCCTCAAGGGACGAGTCGACGGTGTACTGATAGGTGACGTAGACGTTGGGCTTCTCGGTCGAGACGGTCGAGATCGAGGTCATCGAGCCGTCGTTGCCCTGGCCGATCTTGGTCGTGTTCGAGCCCGTGTCGACGTCGTACTGCGAGCCGTCCGATGTGCCCGGCCGGAGGAAGCCCGCCCAGATCGTCGCCCCCGACGCGACCGCGAGGGGCGACGTCAGGGCGACGTCGTGGTGGTCGGATGCGCCGACCGTCGTCGCGCCGCCGCTGGCCGCGGTGTAGGCGGCGCTCTCGCGGAGGAGCGTCCCCGATGTGTTCCAGACCGCGTTCTTGACCTGGCACGTCCCGAGCCGGCCGGCCATGTAGACCGAGACCTTCGTGATCGTGATCCCGTTGCGGGCCGGGAACGTGAGCGGCGTCGCGATCTGGCTGTTCGTCGTCCCGACCGCGCCGTTCGCCCGATCGGCGACGTGCGACGAGGACCCCAGAGTCGTCGTGTAGGTCGCGGTCGAGCCGGTCTTGCGAAGGGTCCGGAGGAGGGCCCCGGTCGCGGCGTCGAACTCGTAGGCGACGTCGGTCGTCGAGCCGTCGTCGGCCGTGGCGCCGAGCCAGTAGGTCGGGCGCGCGTCGGTGTAGCCCGCGGGTTCGTAGCACAGGCCGGACCCTGAGTGGGCCGGCGTCGAGGTCAGGGCGAGCTTCGGGACCGAGCCGACCAGGACCGGCGCCTGGCTCGGGTTGGCGACGTTGTTCTGGACGGTCATCGTGGCCCCGACGCCGAGGAGTGCCGAGCCCTGGAGCAGCGTCGAGAGGGTCGCGGTCAGGGTCGACGCCGCCACCTGGCCTGAGACGAAGACGGCCGACCCATCGGTCGGGATCTTCACCTGGAGCTTGTTGGCCGCGTCGAAGGCGCGCAGCCCGTTGAGGTCGAGTTCGACGCGCAGCCCGGTGCCCGGGTCGGAGCCATCGGGGGCCGCGGTCTTGAGCAACGATGCGAGGACCAGGGTCGCCGCGAGCTTGTCGGCGGTGATCGAGCCCGCGAGGATCTTGTCCCCGATCACGGCATTGGCCCGGAGCTGCGGCGTGTCGACCGTGAGCGGCGTGATCCGGGTGCCGTCGATCGACCCCGGCGGCGCGGCGCCGGCCTGGCTCGCCGCCCACACGGCCATCGTCACGATCGCGTCGCCGAACTCGATCGCGTATAGCGGTGTGCCTGCGACCGGCCAGGTCACGGTCACGTTGGTCACGCTGAACCCCGAGCCCGCGTAGCCCATGTTGGCCGAGGTCAGGAGGAAGGTCATCGCGGGCCACAGCCCGGCCTGGTTGATGACGCACCCGCCGTGGGTCGAGGTCGTGCCGTCCTGGTTGGCCTGCTTCGCGACCGACAGAGCGCGGTAGCCGTAGGTCGTGGAGTTGTCCGGCGCGTCGGACAGACCGAACGGGGCCGAGGATGCGGTCGCGACCGCCGTGTTCGTCGCGGCGATCTTGACGAGGACGTGGCCGGCCCGATCGACCGGGTCGGTCTTGGTGATGCTCGCGACGCTGCCCGCCCAGGTCGGGTTCGTGAGTGCCACGGCGTCGCCCAGGAGGGGCACGGTGACCGGATCCACGAGCACGAGATCGAGCGTGTTGAGCTTGCAGGACATGCTCTGGTGCTGGATCTTCGCGGTCTGGTCGACGACGCCGATCGTGAGGGTGGTCGCCATCTACGTGCCCGGCGCGAAGCGCAGGCGGCGGGTGATCTCGTTGGTGAGGTGGTCGACCATCGGGCCGTCGATCAGGCCGCCGTAGATGTTCACGGTCACCCCGCCGCCACCGGACGCGCCGCGGGCGACGACCCGCTCGCCGGCCTGGAGGACGGCAAGCACGTCCGAGCCGGGCGTCCCGGGCACGATCCCGCCCGCGTGGAGGTACGGGAGCTGGCCGATGCCCACGCCGTTCCAGTCGAAGCTGATCTTCGGGAGCGGGTCCGGGGGGTCGATGTGGACGTGGATCTGGACCGAGTCGATCGCCCGGATCATCCCGTTGATGATCCCGATCACGGTGTTGATCGCGCTCTTGACGGTGCCGGTGACCGCGCCGAACACCTTGCCCACCACGCTGCCGACCGCCTGGAAGGCGTTTGCGATCGCGGGGATGACGTGGTCGGTGAGGAGCGCGAAGCCCGTGCCGAGCGCCGGCAGGACGTTCTTGGCGATCCAGCCGAAGGCGGCCGTGACCGGCGGCAGGACGTTCTTGACGACCCAGTCGAACGCCGCACCGAGCGGCGGCAGGACGTTCTTGGTGATCCAGCCGACCGCCGAGGTCACGAGGGGCAGCACGTGGCTGGCGATGAACCTGAAGGCGTCGGCGACCGAGGGCAGGACGTCGTTGGCGAGCCAGCGCAGGGCCGCCGTCAGCGGCGGCAGCACCGCGTTGACGATGCGCACGACGACCGGGATGACGGTCTCGGTGATGACCTTCGCCACGGCACTCCACCAGGTGACGAGCGTCGAGAGGTACTCGCCCGCGAGTCGCTTGAGGACCGGCATGAGCGGCTGGATCGCGGCGTCGATCTGGGCGAATGCGTCCACGAGTGCCGTGAACGCCTGGCCCACGAGCTCCTGCACGACCGGGATGAACGGCTGGACCGCCGCGACGAGCTGGCCGAACCAGCCCGCCACGACCTCGAGCCCGGCGAGCAGCGGCGGGAGGACCGCGGCGACCATCTGGTTGAGCGTCCCGCCGAGCTTCTCCATGATCTCTTCGACCTGGGCGCCCGCCACGGCCATCGAGCCCTTCATCGTGCCCGCGTACGCCTCGGCCTGTCCCTGCGCCGCCTTGTGGATGGCGGCGAGCGCCGCGGTCGCGCTGGCCTGCTTGTCCGCCGCCTGCGCGGCCTTGAGCTGGGCGGGCGTGAATTTGTCGTGCGATGCCTTGAGCTCGTCGACGTTGGTGGTGACCGCGGGGACCACGATGCCGAGCTTCTTGAGGGCGCCGAGGTTGCCGTTCTGCGCCTTGACCACGATGTCGGTGGCTGCCGCGAGGTCAATGCCCTTCGCACGCGCGAGGTCCTCGGCGATTGCCAGATCGGCCTGCGACTGCTTCGTGTCCTTGGTGACCGTCACCAGTCGCGCCAGCGAGGCCTTCGCCTCGTCGTCGGAGAAGCCGAGCTTGCGCGCGGCCGCGGATGCGTCGTCCATCGCCTGCGCGGTCCCGGTGAAGCCCTTGACGTTGTCGCGCAGCGCCGTCGTCAGTCGGGTCGTGACGACCTCGTCGTCCATCGCCGCCTTGCTCGATTCGGCCAGGAAGTCGATGACCTTGCCGATGCCCTCGACCGCGAGCCCCGTGGCCGCGATGCCGATGCCCGTGAACACGCCGTGCATGACCGAGCCCGTCTTGCCGGTGTGGTGCTCGGCCTCCGACATCGCGCGCTTGTAGCCGGTGGCGTCGCCCGCGATGTAGGCGGTAACGGTCTTCTTCGTGTCGGCCATCAGGCCCGCTCCCAGCCGGCCTCGAGTTCGGCCTCGTCGAGGGCCTCGATCACCGCCTGCAGGATCTCGGCGCCCTCCTCGTGGATCACCTGGTAGACGTACCGGCCGCGCCCGGGCCGACCCATCCAGGGACGGACCGTCGCCCCGGACCAGGCGACGCCCGGGCGGTGGCCCCGCCCGACCGAGCCGCCGAAGTCGAGCCACGGGTAGTAGGGGGCCCGCGACCCGCCGGCGCGGACGCCCGCCCCATCCGAGGTCGCGAAGGCGCGGACCGACGAGCGAGCCGAGCCCGGCGCGAACGGATTGGAGCCGCCCTTGGCCCCCGCCGATTCGGGGACCCGGGCGCGAACGTCGTCGGCGATCTTGGTTGCCACGTCCTTGAGGTGCCGGGCGATCGCTTTCTGCGAGCCGGCCTCGGCCTTGCGCATGGCGTTGCGGAGCTCGCGCAGGCCGTCGATCTGGACGCCGGAAAAGAGCGGGCCCCCGGTCCTGCTCAACCGTCCACCTCCGCCATCGCCCGCCGGTAGGCGAAGAACGCCAGCCACTCGACGACCTCGGCGCTGGGCAGCGCGCCGATCTCGCCGAGGCTCTTGTGGAGCGCCTCGCCGAGCACGAAGTCGGTGACGTCGAGTAGCCCGTCCACGAACTCGCGCTCGGCAATCAATTTGGGGCCGTGCCGTCCGGACCCCCGAGGCGCGACAGGGCGGCGATGGCCGCGACGAGGGTCTGGACGTCGCCCGCGTCGGACGCGTCCCACCACGCCGCGGCCTCGTCCTCGGGCACGCCGGTGCCGCGGCTGATCAGGAGGACCTCGCCGAGGCGGTCCGCGTCGGGCTGGTCGGCGAGGGCCCGCAGCTCGAGGGCCTCCGCCCGCGACAGGCTGCGGATCGCCACCGGGGATCCCGCGACCTCGACCGAGCCGGTCCGCTGGGGCGCCTTGGGCAGGGCCGCCATCAGTTGGACCCGAAGGTGACCGCGCCCGTGCCCTGGAAGGAGGCGGTGAAGGTCACCTTGCCGCCGACCGGGGAGGTCTCGGCGTAGCCCGTGAGGATCGCCGACACGGTCCGCTTGAGCTCGCCGGTGGTGGTGCCCGCGGGGTTGAACACGACGGTCTTCGCGCCGCCGCCGATGAGCCCCGCGAGCACCGCGGCGGGCCCCGTCGTCACGGTCGGGTCGAAGTTGCCCTTGAGGCTGAACTTCGCCGACGCGAGGCCCTCGATGAACGTCTTCCACGTCGCGGCAAAGGTGGTCGTCTCGGCGGTGTCGATGCCGACGTCGAGGCCGGCGTCGTCGCAGTACGCCGAGATGTCCAGCGCGTTGACGGTGACGAGCGCCTTCGCGCCGTAGCGGAATCCGGTTGCCATGTTCGCCTCCTAGCGGTTGCGGGCGTACGCCAGCCCATAGGTGATCGTTGGGGCCGTGCCGCCGACGACGGTCGCGACGCAGCGGACGTATTGGCGGAGCGTCGCGCCGCCACCCGAGACGAGCCGCTGCGAGGCGGTCACGGCCGTGGGCGTGAACACTGCCCCCGCGACGTCCGCCCAGCTCGAGTTGTCGGCCGAGTCCTGGAGCTTCACCGTCCAGGACGTCGGCGCGCCGCTAACGGCGGTGACGTGGAGATGGGCGATCCAGCCGGTCGTGGTGGCGGCGGCGTCGTTCTTGGCCGCGCCCGTCGTCGTGCCGGCATCGGTCGTGAGCGGGTGCAGGCACTGGCCCCAGCCGACCGTCCCGTCGCCGCCGTGGGCGACCGTGAGGATGACCGCGCCGCCGACCGGACTCGACTCACCGACCGCGGTGTCGTGAACCCACACCAGGCGGGCGAGGTCGCCGACCGCGAGGAGCCCGGCCGGGCCATAGGTCAGGACCGAGCCGCCGTTGCGGACGTCGGCCATCATCGCGGCGTCGTTGACCTGGTCGTAGAAGCCCTTGAGGCTGACCTTGGCGGTGGCCAGGCCCTCGATGAACGCCTTCCAGGCCGGGCTGACGCCGGGCTGGAAGGTCGTCACGTCGGCAGTCTCAACGGAGATGTCGATGCCCGCGTCGTTGAAGAACGGCGACTCGTCGAGGACGTCGAGCCAGACGCTGCACTGCGCGCCGTACTTGGGTGCCATGCCGGGCGCCTCCTAATGGGCCATGACGTCGAGGGTGTAGACGACCGACAGGTAGTCGACGAGGCCGACCGCGACGAGCTCGACCTTGGCCGACGCGACCCGGGCGTCGGACACCGTCCCCGACAGGCCGCCGTCGAGCGCCGCCTTGACCGCAGCGGCCCCGTCGATCGCCGCCGACAACGCCGCGCGCGTCTCGCGGTCGGCCGCGACCCCGACGAGCTGGAAGATTGGGATCGAGAACTCGATCCCGCCCGCGAACGTCAGATCGAACGGGATCTCGGCCGGGTAGCCGACGATCGCGCACGGCGGCGCGACCTCGGGCACGGGCCAGGCGTAGGCCCGTCCGGTGACGCCGGCGGCGAGCAGTTGCGCCGCGATCGCGTCCATCACCGCCGCGAGGTTGAGCGCCATCAGCCGACCGCCACCGATGCGAGCGCCGGGCGCGTGTCAGGCGCGAAGGTCGCGAGGAGCTCGGCCATCTCGGCGGGCGCGATGTCTTTGAGCATCTTCATCGCCCCGTCGGCCCCGACGACCGCGAGGTCCGCGCCGCCCGAGGCCCGGGCGCGATAGGCCCGGGTGACGGCGTTGGCGGCGATCTGGGCCGCCCTCGGCAGGACGGCGGCCGGGCCCCAGGACCCGGTCACCTTGACGACGTTGTAGCCGGCTGTCGGCAGCAGCCGCGGCGCGCTCGAGTCGAGCTCGATCCGGGTGAATGGCCAGCCGTCCCAGATGGCGCCGCGGAGGTGGATGCCCTTGGTGATCTGGGTGTAGGCCCCGGTCCCGTCGTCGGGCTGGTCGGCGTCCGACACGCCGAGGTATGTGACGGCCGTCACCCCGTCATACACCGGCAGGACCCGGCCCCACTGGGGCATCCAGGCCGGTCCGAAGAAGTGCGGCGTCGAGCCCGCCAGGTCGCCCACCGAGCGCACGAGCGAGCCGTCGAAGGTGCGGGTCAGCGCCCCGCGCGGCGCGAGCCAGCGGTTGGCCGCCGTCTCGAGCACGGCCGAGACGGTGGTGATGGCGGCCGCCAGCCACGCGTCGTCGGAGCTGTCGGCGATGCCCAGCTGGCGCTTGACGGCCGTGAGGTCGGTGAGGTCGGTCGGCATGGGCCGTCCTTCTGAGTGCGAGTCCCCGGCGGCCGGCTGTCAGGCGCGGCCGCCGGGGGCGGGGGCGAGGAGAGGACGACCGAGCCGAGGGTCGGTCGGAGAGCCGCGACGCCGTACAGGATGTCGACGCCGTACCGGATCGCCCGGTAGTTGATGTCGTACACGCGCTGGACGCGGACCGCGAGGCCGTTGTCGGGGTCGGTCGCGGTGAACGAGTCGACGCCGGCATTGGCCGGGACGGGCTCGAACGGGCGGACGGCCAGGATCAACGCGTCGCGGTGGAGGGCGAGGTTCTTGTAGCCGTTGGCGGCGCTCGCGTTGGCGGGCGTCGTGAGGGCTGAGAAGTCCGCCGTGAGCGGCTGGATGTTCGCCGCGAGCGCCGACGCGAAGGTGACGACGTAGGGCGCCGTGCCCGCCACGGTGGCGTTGCCCGCGCCGACCGTGGACAGGGCCTGAATGGCCGTCTGGAGGGTCGCCGCGGCGACGTTGTACGCCTGCGCCGGGGTGGTTTGGCCGAGGTACGACACGGTGAACGTGCCGCTCGACTGGGTGCCCAGGGTGATCGTCACGGTCGGCACTGGGACGCGCTGGCTCATCCAGGTGTCGAAGCCGTACAGCCGCCCGATCTGGCCCTCGGGGATCGCCTGCTGGCCCTGCCGGAAGGCGAAGAAGTTCTGGAGGTTCGAGGCGCCGAGGATCGCGACCTCGTCGCGGGCCGACACGACGAGGGCGCGGTTGCCCATCGGGGCGAGCGCGCCGTTGAGCGCCTGGCGGGCAGACCGGATCTGAGGGTCGGTGATCGCCGTGCCGAGGGTCCCGACCGAGGATCCGGTCAGGCTCGCGTAGAGGGCGAACAGGTCGTCCTCGACCTGGTTGCCCAGGGCAATGACCGCGGGCGAGAGGTACTGGTCCATGAGCTCGGTCGAGCTCTGGGCGCGGGCGACGTCCTCGATGTTGAAGTCGACCGCCTTGTGCTTCGTCAGGCTGACCGTGGCCGTCGCGCCGCCGGTCGGGGTCTGAACGCTGATCTGGGTGTCGGCCGCCTTGTCCTGCGCCGTGAACGTCCCCGGGTACGGGATGTTGAGGGTCTTGCCGACCCAGCCCGGCTCAAAGTCGAAGTCCCGGCGCACGAATTGCGCGAGGACCATGTTGCTGCGGAGGATGGTCAGCGCCCGACGAGCCCACGCCTGCGGGATGAAACCCGCGGTGTCGGCCAGCGTGCGCGTGATGTTTGCCACGTGTCGGTCTCCTCCCGGTGGGGAGTCCCGCCGCTCCGACCCTCACCGGGGTCTCGGGTCGGTGGCGGTCGCCGGCTGCGCCGGCTTGGGTCAGTCCCTGATGCGCCCCTCGTTCATGGCCCGCACGATGTCGGGATACAGGCGCTCGTATTCGGCCTGGCTCATCGCCCCGATCTGGTCGCGAGTCCAGGCCGTTGGGCTCGGCGCGCCGCCGGACCCGCCGTCGAAGTTGCCGGCCGCCGAACGCGGCGCGGCAAAGAGCGACGGGTGGGCGGCCCGGAAGCCCGCCACCGCCCGGTCAAGCTCGGCAACCTGGCCCTCGTCGTCGACCGCGAGGCCGGCGAACTCGGGTGCCGTGGCCGCGAGGTCGAGCGAGTCCGCGACGACGCCTGCCGAGGCGAGCGCCCGCCGCACCTCGGCCCGGCGCACGAGGGCGTGGGCCTTGGTTGTGGCCTCGGCGAGCGCCTCCTTGCGCACCTGCGCGATCGCCTGCTCGTGCTCGCTGAGCTGCGCGGTGCGCAGCGCCTCGAGCTCGTCGGTGGCCGCCTTGGCGCGCTTCTCGGCCTCGCGCCGCCCGGCACGCTCGGCGTCGAGCGCCCGCTTGCCGCCGTCCGTGAGCTCGTCGTCACCCGTCGCGGGCGTGGCGGCTGCCGGGGCGGTCTGGTCGGGTGTCTGGCCGGGCGTCGCGCCCGGCACGACGGGCGTCGCGCCCGCGGACTCGTCAGTCATGGCTCGAGATGCCTCCTATGCGCCCGTGCTGCGCACGGGCTGTCGGGTGGTGGTCGCCGGCGGGACCGGCGTCGTGGCGAGCTGGGGGGTGACCCCGGGTTCGGGCTGGACGCCGAGTGGCGGCGCGACCGCGCCATGGATCTGGGCCATCGCCTCGGGGTCGCCGGGCATCGACGGGTCGATCGGCGCGCCCCCGGCCAGCGCCGCCGCGGCGGCGGCGTCCTTCCACTTCGCGATGAGCTGCGGGCTGTAGCCAGCGTCCTCCCAGAGCTGCTCGAGGGGCACGCCGAGGGCTTTCAGCTTGAGCAGTGCGTCGACGTGCTGGGCCTCGGTCCGGACCTCGGGATCAGCCCACACGGCCTCCTTGTCGTCGCGGTCCGCCCGGCGCGTGTCGCCCGTGGCCCGGAAGGCGAGCGAGACGCACTCCTCCCAGGACTCGCCGAAGTCGCCCTGGCGGCGCTTGACCTTGGCCACGAGCCCGGTCTCGGTCGCCTTCAGGCTCTCGCCCGATGGGAAGCTGCCCGCCTGCCCGAGCAGGTAGTGGGGCGGCGTCCGGGTCGTCGAGGCGATGTGCTGGATGCACGCCTCGACCGCGCGGATGTACGGCCCGAGATCGGCGGCGTCGAGCTGGCCGAAGCGGACGCCCGGGTCGCGCGCCATGAGCATCCGGTCGTAGGCGAGCTTGAACGGCTGGACGCCCTTGCCGGTGTCGGGGTCGATCGGGATCTCGAGTCCCGTGACCCAGCGCTGCGGGAACGCGGTGTACTCGGCCGACACGAGCATGTCGCTCATCAGCAGGTTGAGCGCGTTCTGCATCGGCAGCATCGCCCCGATCTCGCTCTGGCCACCGTTGTACAGGTCGGGGTCGTTGACGAGGGGCACGACCGGGACAACGCCGAGGTCGTGCGCCAGCGGCCACGGCTCGCCCGCGACCAGTCGCCGGCCCCACGTGTTCCCCGCGAGCAGCTCGTACTTCTCGATCCGGTCGGGGTAGTAGAGGGTGGCGAGGCGGCGCCCGTCGGGGGTGACCCAGCGGCGCATCGCCGCGGCCCGCGACAGGGCGTCGTCGTCGTCCCAGGCGATCGCGAACTGGTCGGCCTGGTGGGCCCGGATCCGCGGCGCGCCGTCCGGCCCGGCGTCGACCGTGACCGGGCACCAGCCCTTGACGAGCGCCTCGCGATGAGCCCGCTGGTGCCAGGCGTCGAGCTGGTTCGCCTGCCAGTAGCCCCACGCCTTGCGGTCGCCGGCGCCGCCGTCGACCCGGAAGCCGGTCACCCGCAGCCGTTCGTCGACGGCCTGGACGACGAGCCGGCAGAAGTTGTCGGAGAAGCCGGTCAGCCAGCGGGCGTACTCGCTGCGGTAGCCGGTCGACGCCGCAAGGAGCGCGACCGGCGGCTGGTGGCGGCCGTCGTAGTACTCCTGCCACAGCCCGTAGTCGGCGGCGCGCGCGTCCATCGTGTCGCCGAGCCGCTCGAGGAGCTGCGGGCTGCTGAGCGTCACCGCCATGCCTCGCCCCTCACCACGACGCCGCCGCCGGGCCGCTCGGGACGAGCTCAACGACAGGCTCGGGCATCGTCATCGCGGCGTGGCGGGCGAGGATGTCGGCGAGCCCGCCGTCGATCTTGGCGCGGTCGTCGCCCTTGACCGGCACGTGGAGCGTCCGGCCGTCCTCGCCCCGGGCGCCGTTGCGGGCGGCGGCGCGGTGCATCGCCTTGACGTGTTCGGACACGACCGGGTCGCCGTCGTGGACCGCGGTGCCTTCGCGGACGGCGGTCGCCCAGGCGTCGAACGCGGGCGCCATCTGGCGCGCCGAGTTCGTGTCGAACGGGACCACGACGTCCTCGCCGTACAGGCGCTGCCAGCGGGTGATCTCGTCGCGCCAGAAGGCGGCGTCGGGGCGCATCAGCCCGACGTCGAACCGCTCGAACAACTGCGCGACGGCGTCGTCAACGAGGTCGCGCGGGACGCGCCAGTCCTGCCCCGGATGCTCTGCCGCCCAGACGCGCATCGCGTCGCCGGTTGGCCGGACCCACGACCAGCCGGGAAGGCTGAAGCGGTAGCCGTCGGCGGTGCATGCGCGCAACACCGTGGAGTCGAGACTGAGGCTGCCGTCAAAGCCCGCGCCGATGCGCGTCCCGCGGGGAACCTCGCGCGGCTGGGCGAGCTCGTCCCACTGAGTGGGATCGACCGCGCGGGAGCGGCCCGCGCTGCGGAGGTTGAAGTAGAAGCGCAGGACGTCGTCCCAGTCGGTCGCGGGATCGGCGGTCTCGGCCATGATCCGCTCGATCGGCGCCCACCACGAGTCGCCGTAGACGTACGTGAGCTCGGCCCGCAGGCGCTCTGCCGGCCAGTCGGGCGCCGGCCACTCACGCGCCCGGCGGCAGACGTGGAGAACGCCCGGAACCTCGACGTCGCCCGACTCCTCGGCGACGCTGCGCATGCCCGCGACCGGGGCGTTCGTCGTCTCGAACGTCCGGCCGTCCATCTTCGCGGCGTTGCGCCGGAGGGTCGCCGCCAGCCGGACGCCGCCGTTCTGGCGGAGCCACAGGTGGGTCTCGTCGAGGACGGCGAACGTCAGGCGAGCGCCCTCGCGGCTCGAGCTCTCGGCGGTGACCGGGCGCATCGTGCCGGGCCGGCCGCCGGTCAGGTACATCCGCGTCCGCCCGGCGTCGATCCCGAGCTCGCGCGCGGCGCGCCCGTCGTTGGCGGCGAGCAGCTGGTAGAGCGACGACCAGGTGTTGTCGGTCTGGTCCTCTGACACCGCCGCGATCTCGACCACTGGCCAGTGGACCGGGACCGCGATCGGCTCGCCCGCATCGTCCCAGCCGCCGAAGCGGACGGGGCCCGCGAACTCCTCGACCGCGATCGCCGCGAGGAGCGGGCTCTTGCCCCAGCCCTTCGCCATCTCGAGCCGGCCGCGGCGGTTGACGAAGTCACCGGTACCCGGGTCGAGCCGGTAGAACTCGAGCACGACCCGCGCCTGCTCATCGGTCAGCACGAGCGGCCGCGCCGGGTCGGCGGGCGAGGGGAGGTGCTCGGCCATGTGGTCGAGGACCGCCCAGCCGAGGGTCGGGTAGGCGCCCCGGCCGCTCCAGCCGCCTGCCGCCCGCCGGACGGGGGCGACCACCGCCGCCGTCACGACGCGACCTCGCGGAGGTGCTCGTAGCGGGACGGCTTGGTGACCGGGGCGCCCAGCGGCTGCGGGACAGCGCGCCGGATGACGAGGCCCATCCGGGTTCGCGCGGCGGGGGTCAGCCCGAGCTCGTTCTCGAGGCGCACGATGGCGGACTCGAGCCGGAGCGCATGGTCGGCGAGCGGGTTGGTCCGGATTTGCCCGGTCGAGCCGCGGACGACGAGCGCCTGGCTCACCAACTCCATCGAGCGGGCGTGCTGGTCGTACATCGCGAACAGGCGCGCGATCGCCGGGGCGTCGACGTCGAGCGCCAGCAGGGCGAGGTCGCTCGACCAGTACGCCCGCCACGACGCCTTCGTGTCGTCGCGCCACTCCGGCCGGGGCTCGGGCTGGCCGATGCCTGCACCCGACGCGCCGGGCGTCGCCCGAGGCGCGCGCCGCCGGTGCCCGAGGAGCTTGTCAGGGTCCTTCGGGAGCGGACCGCGCCTACCCACCGATCCGCTCCGCCGTTCGCCCGGTGAACGCCTGCCAGCGCTCGATCGCGACCTGGACGTACTTGGGGTCGATCTCCATCGCGTAGCAGCGCCGGCCGAGGGTCTCGGCCGCCATCAGGGTCGTGCCGGACCCGGAGAACGGCTCGTATACGGCTTCGCCCGGGCGGAGGTGATTGCGGATCGGGATCTCCGACAGGAGCACGGGCTTCTGGGTCGGGTGGTCTTCCTTCGTCTCCTTGGACCCCGAGCCGATCCGCTTGGGCGAGGGAGCCCGCCAGATCGTGGCCTGGTCGTGCTCGCCGATGAACAGGTTGGGGACTCCCGGCTTGCGCACGACGAGGCACGGCTCGTGGTTCCAGTGGTACCAGGAGCGCCCGATCGAGAACAGGCCCTTGTCCCAGATCACCTGCTGGGCGAGCTCGAAGCCGACCGCCAGCAGTCCCTGCAGCACCTCGAGGGTGTGGGCGCTCGCGTACCAGACGTAGCCGACCTGCAGTGACGGCACGAGGGCGAACGCCTCGGACCAGTCGGCTCGGACGTCGCCGCTGATCGAGGTGTGTCGGTGGCCCTTCGTTCGCCCACGGGCGCCACCGCTGGCCGGGGTGGCGTCGTCGCCGTCGGCCTCGCCATCTGGGGCCTCGCGCATCATGTACGGCTTGGCGGCGCCCGCGACGACGCCCCAGCCCTTGACCCGCTTGCGCGCGCCGTTGTAGACGCCATCGCGCCAGGTCTGGTCGAGCTGGACCCCGTATGGCGGGTCCGTCGCGAGCAGCGTCGGGGTCGCGCCATCGAGCAGTCGCGCCACGTCGTCGGGGTTCGTCGCGTCGCCGCACAGGATCCGGTGGTCGCCGAGCGCGTACAGGTCGCCGGGCTTGACGTACGGCTGCTCGGATGGCTCGGGCACGTCGTCGGGATCGGTGAGCCCGGCCTTGGGGTCGCCGCCGGCCAGGTCGCCCAACAGCGCCGCCAGCCCGGCGTCGTCGACCGTGACCTCGTCCAGCAGCGCCCGAAGCTTCTCGTCGTCGCGGTCGGCCATCGCGCCGATCGGATCGAGCGTGGCGAGGACGAGGGCCTCCTCGTCGGCCGAAAGATCGACGTACACGACGGGAACGCTCGACTCGCCGCGGCTCAGCGCCTCTTCGACGCGGGCATGACCGTCGACGACGTGCCCACTCCGCTGGTTGACCATGACGTGCGCCACCCAGCCGACCGTGCCGAGCGAGCCGCGCAGTGCGTTGCGCTGCGCGGCGGGATGGATCCGCCAGTTCGCGGGGTTGGCCAGGAGCTGCGCCGGATCCACCTCGGCCGAGCCCGTGATCCGGTTGCGCCACGCTGCCGGGGCGGTCACGTCAGGTGCCTCCCGAAAAACGGGAGAAACCCGGGCGCACTGCGAGTTGCCGAGCACGGGTACTGGCGGGATCGTCGCCGTCCGAGGTGCTACCCCACCCCCTACGCACCTTCGCCCGCTCGTTGCACGCGGCATGGGCAGCCGCCCAGCCGGCCGAGGGGTGGCCATCGACGACGTGCGCCGCGACGAACCGTTCGGCTCGTCCGATGGCGGTGCGGCAGTAGAAGCAGGGCGCGGGCAGCAACGCCGCGAGCGTCGCGCGCGCCCTGCCGTGGGCCGCGTCGTAGCCGCGCGCCTGGCGGGAGGGCCGCCTGCGCTCGCACGACGCGCATCGCGACCCTGACGGGACGCGGGCGGGCGGGTGCCCGTTGTCGCAGGTACGGATCACGCGGCCGCGCGGCTGGTGACGACGCCACAGACCGTGCACAGCTTCACCCGCGAATCGTCGGTGGGGGTGCTCGCGCGGTCTATTCGCCTGCGGTGCTACGCCTGGGAGGCCACGGCGTTGGACAACGCGGTCAGGTTCGGTGATGCCTCGCGGCTCGAAGGGAGGAACCCGCCTGGGCGGGCACTAGCGTTCCGAGACCCCGGCAACAGAGGCCTGGATCCACCCAAGGACTGTGCCATTGAACGTCGCCATCACGTAGTCGGGCTCGCCAATCAGGTGCCGCGTCCCATCCGGCGCCACCCCGGTGAGTGCCACCCACGCGGCCGTGACCCAGGGCGTCCCGTCGAGCCGCACCGTTCCACTCAGGGTCATCGCCCGTGGGCCCCACTGCTGGGAGCTCGACCATTTCAGACCCCCTCCTGGGAGCTCGCCGGCCGGGCTCCATACCGCCGGCGAGACGACGAATGGGCCTGCCGCAACCGGGCTCACGGGGGTCGGCGACCCGGAGCCTGGGTCGACCGCCCGCCACGCCTCGACCCGAAGATCACTCCACCCGGCAAGCACGGTGGTGTCCGAGACATCGAGGATGAACGCTCCCGCGGACACGCCCGACGACCCCGAGATCGACACCTGACCGTTCCCCGTGATGGCGGCCGTGATGGCCGCCGGGGCCGGTGCGGCGATCCGACTCAAGTTCAGCTCGCCTGCCCAGGTCACGTCGCTCGGCGCCCCGCTGGCAACGGCCCGGAGCTGCAGCTGGGCGAGCTGGACGCCGACGGTGACCACGACCGCCACGACGAGTAGCCCCGCGAATGTCCGCATTGATCCTCGCCCGACCCGCGACCCCCTCAACGCTCCGGCGATCCACCAAACCGGCACGGTGAGCCGGGCCACGACACCAACGGCGTCGAGCTGTCCCGACCAGCCCCCGAGCGCGTACGCCGCCAGTACGAGTGCGCCCGCGACCGCAAGGACGCGCCCTACGGCTTCCGCGCGGTAGCCAGCACGCGCCGCCACGACCGGCGTCACCGCGCTACCCGCCACATAAACGGCGACGGCAATGGCAATGAACGAGATCGAGTCGAATGCAAAGGGACCGACGAACCGCACGACAGTCAGCGTCCCGAACCAGGCCAACGCGGCGATTAGCAGGCCGACGATCCAGCCGTAGATGCCGCTCGTAGCGACTGCCCAAGAGCCAGAGCCAGCGGCGGCCAGGAGCCGACGGCGACTCCGCCGGGCATTCGTCAGGTCGCGCGCGAGTCGGTTCGGCTCCCCGAGCCGATCGACCGCGACTTGCTCGGCGGCGCCTGGAGACAGGCCCTCCGCTTCGAGCTCGGCCCTCGAGTCAGTCACGTGCGCCCTCAGCTCGTCGAGGATCTCGGTCCGCTCCGCCTCGCCGAACGGGAGGCGATCGGCGATCTCGGAGAGGAAGGTCTCTGGATCACGCATCAGCCCGGGTCCGGCGCTGTGACGTGGCGCACGCCCTGCGCGAATGTCTCCCACTCCGACTCGAGTGTCGCAAGCGCGGTGACGCCCTGCTTGGTGATCCGGTAGTAGCGTCGACGGGGACCGAGCGCGCTGGCCCGCCACGAGGCCTCGACCGCGCCCTCGGCCTCGAGGCGGTGCAGTGCGGGATAGAGCCAGCCTTCGCCGGGCTCGATCACCGCCGCGCTCCGATTGCTGATGGCTTGGCGGATCTCGTAGCCGTACAACTCCGCATCCCGAAGCACACCGAGGACGAGCAAACGCGTTGTCCCCTTGAGCAACTGGGACTGATCCACCGCGCCGCTACCTCGCTAACAGATGTACCAAGAAAGGTGCACCTGTCTGGCCTCGGCGTCAAGAGCCCTGGACTTTCAGACCGGCTCCAGACTGGCCACAACCAGCCACCCCTCCGCTCGACCGCGGTAGATCAGCTGCTCCGTGGTGAGACCAGACCGGGCACGCAGGTCGGCGAGGTGCCGCTTCGCAGTACTCGGCCGGATGCCGAGGCGGCCCGCCGCGTCCGACACGGACCCGCCTGCAGCGACGAAGGCGGCTAGGACGTCGACCTGGCGTGCGGTTGGCGTCCGCGGGATCGAGCCCCGCAGGTACCCCTCTCTCATGTTGAGTGGGTCACACCGGGCTCACCCGGCTGCGGGTTATGAGCCCGAGGATGACAGCGGTGACCGCGAGAATCGCGCCGATCTGGTCGGGGGCGAGGGAGAGGCCGAATGCGACGACCAAGGCGATGACCGCCTGGACGAGGGCGAGGACCATCGTCGGCTCACGACCCCAGATCGTACCGGGCGGGGTGTCCATGGCTCCTCCTGCTACTTCACGCGGACGATGTCACCGGAGTGGATGAGCCCGGGCTTGGCGCGGTACTTCGCGTTCTCCGGGAATGCCAGGAGCGCCTTGAGTGTCAGTCGATGCGCAGACGCGATCGCCGAGAGGCTGTCGCCCGACTTCACAGTCACCGTGACGGTCGGCGGCCGCAGGATCGCGTTCGCCCGGGTGATGACGCGCTTGATCCGGGCCTCGCGGGTCGCCGGCGGCCAGGGGTCGCTCCGGCGCGACACGCTGTTGATGTCGGCATGCGTGACCACCGTGCTGCGGTTGACCGGCCGACCGAGCGCCCGCGAGGCTGCGGCGACCAGCTGGGCGACGCTCTCGAACTGGGCATCGGTGTACGGCTCGGTCCCGGCACCCGAGCACTCGATCGACTCGTGCACCCACTCGTTCATGTTCGCGCCCGAGGCGACGGCCGCGGCGATCGTCGGGATCTTGGTGTTGGGATGCGCGACATCACCCTGGCTCCAGGCCGCGTACTTGAGCGGGTCGAGCGCGCGGACGATCGTGCCGTCGCGGTCGATGTACGCCGTGGCCGAGGGTCCGACCGAGCCGGCCCGGTTGGCGTAGGTGCGCTCCTGCATGGCGGTCGCCTTGGCATTGGCGGTCTGGTGGAGGCAGACGAGGATGGTCGCCTTCCGGCGTCGCTTCGCACCCCGGGTCGGATACCCGTAGGCGGTGTTGGTCAGGAGGGCCGTGACGGTCGTCATCTCACGTCCTTCCAAAAGGCCGACGCTTCGAGCCCGAGCAGCGCGAGGATCGCGCCGAGGAGGGGCAGGAGGGTCCCAGGCGAGACGTCGTAGCCAGGGACGATGACGTCGAGGATGAGGAGCACGACCAGGACGATCGTGAGCGCGGCCGCGGCCCCGATCCGGGCCGAGGAGTAGCCGTCGGCCAGGGCGCGGCGCTCGGCATCATCGTCGCGCTGCTCATTGCCCATGCCGGCGCAGTCGGTTGATCCAGGCGTCGACGAGGAGGGGCAGCAGCCAGCGGTCGAGGGCGATGCCCATAGCGACGCCGGCGAGGAACGCCAGGACGAGCTCGACCCCACTCATCGAGGCCCCGCGGGGTTGACGGCGCGGACGTACCCGGCGGGGGGACCCGGGAGTCGGTGTGGATCAAACCAGCGCGCCGTCATGCCTCAAGCGTGAGGGCGGCGGGTCTGCGTTTCTAGTTG
>JBBRRZ010000031.1:0-35334 GCA_038245845.1 Candidatus Limnocylindrales bacterium | reverse complement strand
GGTCCGCAGGACCTCGTTGATCTGCTCGCGCTTGGACAGGACGTCGTCGAGGAGGATGTCGCCGATGACGGCGCGAAGCGTGGTGGTCGCCACGCCCTGGAGCGCGCCCGGGAAGTTGTTGACGTTGACGACGCTGCGCAGCGGGTCGGCGATCCGCCAGTAGATGAGGAAGTCGACGTTGATCGGGGCGTTGTCCTTGGTGATCGCGGTCTGGCTCGGCACCTCGATGAACTGCTCGCGGAGATCGACGTTGACCGGCCGATCGACGAACGGGATGAGGAACATGAGTCCCGGACCCATCGTCAGCCGAGGTCCCGTCCGACCGAACCGGAAGACGACCATCCGCACGTATTGCGGGGCGATCCGGATCGAGAGACGGGCGAGGACCGCCAGAACCGCGATCCCGACGATCGCCGCAACAACGCCCGGGCCCGGCATCAGCGGCGTCCGGCTGGTCTGGGCCGGACGACCATCTCGATCACGTGGCGAGGTCCACCCTCGGCGTCGCGGCGGCCTCCGGCTCGGCGGCGAAGGACTCCCCCCTCATGAAGCCCATCATGCCGGCCATCAGCACCATCGGGAACGACTGGATCGCCGTGTTGTATGCCCGTACCGCGGCGTTGTAGCCGTCGCGGGCGCCGCTGATCTGGTTCTCGGTGGTGGCCAGCTGCTCCTGGAGTGAAATGACGTTCTGGTTGGCCTTGAGGTCCGGGTAGTTCTCGACGACCGCGAACAATGAGCGCAGTGTGGACGTCAGCGCGTTCTCGGCCGCAGCCTGCTCGGCTGGACCCGTGGCCCCGGCCGCAACGGCATTGGCCCGCGCCTCGGTGACCTTGGTCAGCACCGACTGCTCGAACCCCATGTAGCCCTTGACCGCGTTCACCACGTTCGGGATCAGGTCGTGCCGACGCTTGAGCTGGACGTTGATCTGGGCCCATGTCTGGTCGACGACGTTCCGCTGCCGGACGAGGCCGTTGTACATCCGCACGACCGCAACGAGCACGATCGAGACGAAGACGATGATGACCAGCAGGACCGGGCCCATGGCACTCTCCGTTGCGTTGCGTTGCGTTGCGTTGCGTTGCGTTGCGTTGCGTTGCGTTGCGTGATCCAGTCTACGCGGCAGTTCGGCGGATCAACACGCGGACTCATTGTCGTAGCTGGCGAGCTGCGCGCTCCGCGCGGAACGCGACGAGAACGCCGGGAGCGACAAAAGCACTTCACTGTCCTGCCTCGGCCAATCTGATCGCGGACGTACACGGATACGACACCGCGACGTTGACAGCTCCTCGGGTCAGACGCATCGTGGGTGAGTGGGCGCTGAGCCTACCCCGCGACGCCCACACGGGCACGCAGGTTCGTGAGTTGCCTGTCTCCGTGGGCCATCGCCAGGTCGGACGCCGACGTCGTCACCTCGCCGATGTCTTCGCCCTGGGTCGGCGATGGCGATCGAGCTGATCGCTGGGATGCGAAGGCTCAAGGAGGATGCAGCCGCCAGGTCGCGGACGCTCCGGTCGACCCGCAGTCGCCCTCGCCTACGTCCGTAACTTCGCGGCGAGCTGGGCGAAAGCGCGCCGACAGACCAGCTTCACAGATCCAGGTCGGTCTACGTGGACATCGTCGTACGGGGCGAGGAGTTCGTGTCGGTGCGCCTGACCGAGGAGGCCTACGCTCATGGGCTTGCCGCGGCACTCGCTGGGGAGGTCGAGGTACCAGCGTTGCCGACCAAGGGTCGGCCGCAGAAAAGTAAGGCATTGGCGCGCCCGACAGGTGTTGGGCGCGCGATAACAGCCTACGAGATCCCGATCGAGGGCCGCGATGAGTGGCTCGCCGCCGCCAGGCGGCTGGCGTGAGAGCCGGCTGCTCTGTGGTGCCGGCGACCGACCGCGAGGTCCAAGGTCGACGCGACGACGACCGCGCAACTCGTGTGGATCCTCGCCCCGCGGCTGCCCGGCCATGAAGCTCGCCCGCTGGGCCTTCGGCACGTCGCTCGAGTCGACCGTCCTGATCATCCTCCAGATCGCGGCCCAGGTCGCCAAGCTCGCCGATCCGGGGTTGCCATCAGCACCCCCGCCTGGCCCGACAGCGCGCGCAGCCGCTCGACCGGTCCCGGCAGCCGAGGCGGCCGATGGCACGAGGCTGACTACCGCCGTGCCTACCATCGGGCATGGCGTGCGGCGCATCCCGAGACGCGCATGCCGGTATCCACGAGGAGTGACATCAGTGCACGATCGCGTCGGGCGGCGAAGTCGGTGCCCTCGGTGATCCGGAACAGGGCACGCAGGTCATCGTCGGTAAGGACCGGCGGCGTCGTCTCGGGGATCTTGGCTGGGCGCAGACCGGCAGCGAAGCTCTCCGCGATCTCGCCTTCCTCGGCGCACCATCGGCCGAACTGCTGGATCGACCGGAACCGGTTGGCAACGCCGCCCGCCTGGCCCGGCTTCTCGGCGCGCGATGACAAACCCGCGCGTGCTCACGGGCGAGCTCGCCGATCGTGGCGGGCCCGCCCGTGGCGGCGAGGTGGGCCGCGAATTGGTTGACGGTCTTGCGGGAGGTCGCGATCGTCGAGGGCGCCTTGTTGTCGGCGCACAGGGCGAGCGTGAAGGATGCGAGGGCGACGCTCCTCGGAAGGGTAGAATCCGACCTGACCGGACGACGTGGCAACGCTGGGTCTCCCGAATGTGGCGAGATTGCGACTCGACAGTTGTCGGTGTACCAGCGCTGTGCACAAGTTCGGTGTGTGACGCGGTTCCAGTTATTCGCTCTCGCTGAGCACGGAATTGCGCCAGACCACGTGGGCCCGTAGCTCAGCGGTAGAGCAGGGGACTTTTAATCCTTTGGTCCTGGGTTCGAATCCCAGCGGGCTCACCACGGACGCCGAAGCCGGCGCGCGCATCATCCGCGCCCTCGGCGCGGCGCATCGTAGGCGCGCCGAGGAGCAGCGGCGCCGGCTCCGCCGCTGGACGACGCTACGCTTCCGTCGCGGAACATGTCCGTCGCTGGGCGACCGGAGCGTTGCGCCGACGACCCTCACACGGAACATCCGCGCCGCTGGGCGACCGGATCGTCCCGGCGCGGAACCGTAGCGCCGCCGCGCGATCGGCGACCGGCGATCGGCGACCGGCGATCGGGGCGCTGCGGTCAGAGCTTGATGACGCCAACCAGCCAGAGAATGATGAGCACGATCACGATCACGCCGATGATTCCGACGCCGCCGCTCCTGCTGTTCATAGCGATCCTCCTTCAACTACTTCCCGAATCCGCCGTCCCGGGTACTGCGTTGTGAAACTGAGGCGCGGCGTCAGCCGCGATCTTTGTGCTCGCTGACCCGGGCCTTGACGTCGCCCACGCTGGTTTGCGCCTTGCCCTGGACCCGCTCGAGCTTGCCCTTGACCTCGAGCTTCTTGTTGCCGGTCACCTTGCCGACACCTTCATCCAGCGTGCCTTTGCCGGTGCTGATCGCACCCTTGATGCGCGCGTCCGTCATGGATCAATCCTCCTGCTGGGTGGGGTCGTGATCGCGCGGTCAGTCGCGCGGGCGGAATCGCACGGCGGCGAAGCGGACGGCGCCGAGGAATGCCACTCCCGCGACCAGGAGCAGCAGCAATGACGCTGATGCCGGGCCGATCATCGAGGCCGGCATCGACGCTGCGACGTCGGTCGGCGGGGGCGGCGGCGGGGTTGTCCGTGAGCCTGGGGTGGGGGTGGCGCTGGGTGCCGCGCATGACGAGCTGTCGATCGTGTTGTGGTCAAGCGTCACGGCGCCGTTCCGGGCAAGGGCACGGCCCTGGAGGGTTGCGCCGGTCTGGAGCGCGATCGAGGTGAGCGCCATGATCGTGCCCTTGAAGCTCGTGGTCGTCCCCAGGGTTGCCGAGCTTCCGACCTGCCAATAGACGTTGCAGGCGGAGGCACCATTGGTCAGCACGACCTTGCTGTTCGACGCGGTGATGAGGGTGGAGCCGGCCTGGAAGATGAAGACACCATTACCGTCAAGCGTGAGCGTTCCGGTCAACCCAAGGGTGTCCGACGCGTAGACGCCCGCCGTGAGAGTCGTCCCGCCCAGCTCCGTGGGCACGTTCGTGACCGGGTTGGCCCCCGCGGCCTCGTCGTAGGCCGTGACCAGGGCGTTCTTCGCCTGGAGCGCAGGGGCATCGCCGAGGTGCTTCGCCCCGTGGAGCGTCACGGTGTTGAAGCCGGGCGCGGCCTTGCCCGGGTGGAGCCCGACGTCTCCGGTGATGGTGGTCGCCCCGGTGTTTGTGATCGTCCGGCCGGCCAGGACGGCGAAGCTCTCGGCAGTGCCGAGGTTGATCGACGTCGCTGCCATGGTGGTACTCGCGAGGACGATGGCCAGGAAGGCCGCCGAGATGGGTCCGATACGCTTCATGTCATGTCCCCTGGTCTGCGGTCGCTGGACCGCCTCACGTTCTCGAAAGCCCGGTCATGGATCATTCGACAGGCCCGGTTGTGGTGGTCTGTCGGCAGCACGCATGGGATGCGCGTCACGGCTCTTCGTCTCGGTCCGCTGCACGATCCGCGATGGGCCGGTCCATGCTCATCAGCCGCTGGCGTGATCTCGTAGCACCGAATGGCGTGATCTCGTAGCACCGAACGAGGGCTGCGTCCGTCTCGACGCAGTCGCCCGTGCAGCCACATGCAGGACCCATGGCGTCCAACTCATCGCGAGTTCGGCTCATCCGGATTGAACATCAGTTCCAGGCTCAAGCCCGGCGCGACCGCGTTGCTCCTTGACGACAAATGCCTTGCAACCTCGCGCGTGGGCGCTGCCACGGGATGGGCGGAACGCATGCCTGCAGTCCCGTCTCGAGCCCGGCACCATGGCTGGCCGCGCCGGCTGCGCGACCGGCGAGAGCGGCCCGAGGTGCTCTCGACGAGCGGCGACCGGCGACCGACCGGCGACCGTCGCGAGTCTGACCGTGCGGCGCCGATAGCCAACCGCGATGGTGGTATCCCGGCGTGCGGGGCGTAGGATACGACCGGAGGGTCAGAGGACTCGAGTCCGCCCGCGGAGCGGTCGCTCTTGCAGGACCCGTACGTCGATCCTCCCGAGGCAGCGCCGCAAGGCAGGTGCCAGATCGGCTCGCACATGGCTCCCGACTCCGTCCGGTACCAGTCGCAGGCGGTGCTCAGGCGAGCGACCTCAAGCGATCCCCTCCTCCTCGTCGGCGTCACCGTCGACGGCACGTTCTACCCGAAGACCGCGCGTGACGCCCGGGGCCGCTTCGTCCTGTCGAAGGGCCTGGTCGCCCTCGCGCCGCTCTCCCACGTGGATGCCGCGACGGCCGCCGCTGCCGCAGCCGTGGCCATCATCGACGCGACCGACCACTGGGACGGCAAGCACAGTCCGGGTGCCCCGCGCACGAAGCCGTGAACGATATCGTCGCGCTCTGCTTCCCGACGTCCGACGCGGACTTCCGCGCGCGCGTCCGGGCGTTCCTTGACGCCGGGTCCTGGGAGCTCGACTCGCCCGAGGGCGTCGCGCTCCTGCAGGCGCTGTTGCGCGAGAGCTTTCCGGTCGCCGCCGTGGTCCATCGGCCGCACGAGGTCATGCCGGGAGTCCGCATCCCGAGGGTCGTCGAGGTCTACCGGGACGGCCTGGTGCGGACGGTGAACGAAGCCCTGGCAGTCCGTCGGACCAGGCGATCCGCATGGCTGCATGTTGACCTCGAGGCGCCGGGCATGATCATCGCGGCGTGGCGGGACGCCGAACGGCGCGTGGCCGCTGCACCCGCAGGCTCGGACGAGGAGCTCGACGCGCGCGAGGATGCGGAGGCGTGCCGCGCCGGGTATCACCGCGCCTTTCGAGGGCTCGTCAGCCCGGACGAGGTGACCCGGGGCTGACGGATCGCGCGGGGCGTCGTCCGGCACGTCGTGAGCGCGGGCCCGGGCGCGCGTCGTGGCCAGGGCCTCGCGGGCGAAGGTGCTCCGGACGTCCCAGGCCGCGTATCGGGTCAGCCGCGGCGCTCGATGATCCCGGCCGGCGGCGGCTCCGGGCAGGTGTGCTTGAGCTCGCCGATCCACACACCCTGGCGCTCGCGCGCCCGGCGGAGGTCGGCACCCCGTTCCCGACCAATCACCGCGCGCAGTGGGACCACGGGCAGCGTCGGGAATGCCCGCCGTGACACCTCCGGCCATGCCGCGAACAGCGCGCGCAGGTCCCGTTCGAGATCGGCGGTCCCGGGTGCGCCAACGACCAGGAACTCGTCACCGCCATCGCGGAACGTCCTCGATCCGGTCAGCGTCCGGAGCTGCGCGGTGAGGAGCGCGAGAAGGTCGTCGCCGAGCGCCTGCCCGTGCACCGCATTCCACCGGCCGAAGTTCGCGAGGTCGATGAACGTTACGTCGACGTCCCCCGCGCCGAGCGCCGGCAGCGCGGCGAACAGGTCCGCTAGCGCGAGATACCCCTCGAAACGTGGCACGCCGACCCGGGCATCCATTGCCGACGGGGCGACGTTCGGCCACCGGAACCGCTCCGTGAACGGCAGCGGCGCCCATGCCGCGAAGCGATCCAGCTCGACGGCCACCCAGGGCCACTCGGGTCCGATGAGCGCCGGGTGCGGCCCCGCCGCGGCCGCCTGGGCACGGAGCGGCGCTTCGGCCGACGACGGGTCGAACGACGGGTCGATCATCCCGAGGAAGCGGACGGCGGCGAGCGTCGTGAGCAGGTCCGACCCTTGGCGGGGGTCGCCCCAGCCGCCGTCCGGTCGTTGCTCGGCGCGGAGGTACGAGACCTGCTCGTCAAGCCACTGCATGCCCTCGCCCAGCGTCGCCGATGCGGTCGCGAGGTGCGCCGTCGCGGACGGCATCGGCAGCCCGAAGAACGGGAACACGCGCCCGTGCGCGATGCCCTTCGTGCGTGAGGCGCGTGCCGCGTACCGGGCCGCGAGGGCCAGCACCAGGCCGCGGACCGGCGCGAGCGCGCGTGGCGTTCGGGCGAACGACCAGAGGAGGAACGTGTCCGCCCACGGGTCCGAACCGGCGACGCTCTGTGCCACGACGTCCTCGATCAGGGGCAGCGCCTCCCGGGCGATCGCACCCGCCCGCACGGCGATTGCCGGGTCGGCGCCCGCCGCCAGCTCCCCGAGCCAGGCCATGTGCTCCACGAGGATCGGTGGCAGCCACAGGCGACTGCCGTACTCGTTGGGGTGGTGCTCCGCCAGCTCGGCCTCGGCGGGTCGCCAGCGCTCCAGGCGGTCCTGCGGGATCCAGCGGCCGACCGGGATCCGCCACCGGAACCGGCGCGCGCCGCGTCCGCCGATCAGCATCCGCTCGAGCAGGGTCAGGAGAGGGTCAGGGTCCGCCGGCCGCCCGTTTGCGGCAGCCCACCGGAGCACCGACGGCCGGAACGGGTCGTCGAGCGCGCCGTCGCGGAGCTCGGCATCCAGCAGGGACTCGAGCTCGGTGCGCCAGGCGAGGGGCATGGAGCCAATCGTGACGCGCTGGACACGGCCCGGACATGACCCGGATCGGCTATGCGGATCTGGGCGAATTCGAGCGAGCGGTGGAACCGGTCAGGCGGCCTCGATCGAGCGCTTGGACAGGCCGAGGAAGAAGCCTTCGATCGCCGTCTTCGGCGCCCGGTCCGGCTTGGCGGAGGCGCCCAGGGTCACGAACAGCGGCGCGAAGTGCTCCACGGTCGGATGAGCGAACGGCATGCCCGGCGCCTTCTCGCGGAAGGCGAACAGCGTGTCGAGGTCGCCGCGTGCCATCGCCTCGGCAGCCCAGCGGTCGAACTCGATCGACCACTGGGGCGCGCCAGGCTTGCCCGCGAAGTACTCGCCGATGAACGGCAAACCGTGAGTCATGAATCCGGAGCCCACGATGAGCACGCCCTCGTCGCGCAGCGGGGCCAGCCGCCGGCCGATCTCGAACAGGTGCTCCGGGTCCAGGTCCGGCATCGACATCTGGAGGACCGGGATGTCGGCCTCCGGGTACATCGCAATGAGCGGCACGAAGGCCCCGTGGTCAAGGCCACGCGTCGGGCGGTCCAGCACGGGCTCGGTGTCCGGCATGAGCGCCTTGACGTCGGCCGCGAGCGCCGGCGCGCCCGGAGACCGGTATTCGATCTCGTAGAAGCGCTGCGGGAAGCCGTAGAAGTCGTAGACGAGCGGCACCGTCGTCGTCGCCCCGATCGCCATGGGGGCGGTCTGCCAGTGCGCCGAGATCATCAGGATGCTCTTTGGCCGGGGCATGGCCTGCGCCCAGCCGCCCAGCTGCGCCATCCACACCGGATCATCCAGCAGCGGCGGAGCGCCGTGGCCGAGGTACACGGCGGGAAGGCGTCCGGGGTCGGGGGTCGGGGTCTGGAGCTCGATCATGGGGGGAGTGTCTCCGGGCGGGCACGCTCGGTGCAAGCGATGGATCGGCCGACGGGTCAGGCGACCTTCGCCAGCGATGCCTCGGGCGGAGAGACGAGGGCGAGCTCGCGCGACGCCGTCAGCGGGCTGACTTGGATCGGGCAGAAGCCGATGGACGAGCATCCCGGGGCGCCGTTCGCGCCGATTTGACGTTTTACTGCTGGCAAAGCAACATTGCCAGCGAGCGAACTCTGACACGGGTTCGACCAGAGGTCAAATAGGTTGTCCGTGGAGAAACGCAACTCCGCTGGTGCGTCGCCCGGCCCGGTGGTCCAGGTCGGTCGTGAGACGCGCCGATGGCGCCTCACCCGTGGCCTGACGCTTGCGCAGGTGAGCGTGCTGAGCAGGCTCAACATCGGCTACCTGAGCCAGATCGAGAACGAGAAGGCGATCCCGTCCCTGGAGGCGCTGGCTGCGATCGCCGCTGCGCTCGACGTGCCGCCCGCGTGGCTCCTCCTCGACTCGTCGACGCCGCCGCGCGTCGTGCGCGTGCACGAGCGGCCGCGCATGGACGGCCCGGGTGGGGCGATCCTCCAGGAGGTCGACGCCGGCACCTCACGCGACGTGTGCATCCTCGAGGTCACGGCACCTCCCGGGCACGCAACCGGCCTCCACGCGCACCACGGCGACGAGCACCACGTCGTCGTCAGCGGCCGCTGGCGCATGACCCAGGGCGATCACGTCGTGGAGCTCGGGCCGGGTGACTACCTCGCTTGGGACCCCGCGGTCCCGCACGACGTGGAGAACATCGGCGACGAGCCGGGCTCGATCCTGATCGTCTATCCCCGACGCGGCGGCCGCGCCACCGAGGAGCGCAGCCGCGCCTGAGACATCCCGTATGCGTCGCCGCACGTATTCCCCGTAGCACCTGCCCACTCCCGCTTCTCGCGACCCTCCGAAACCCAAGGTGATCCCGATGTCCCTGCCCATCTTCGACAGCCTCGTCGACCGCGACGCCGCCCATGTCTGCACCGGCATCGGCCGGGACCACGTGTGCGTGCGGGTCGCCGCCGCTGCGGAGCTTCCGACCCGTTTCGGCGAGTTCCACGCGGTCGGCTTCTGGAACCCCGTGGACGGCAAGGAGCACGCGGCCTTCGTCCACGGGCACGAGGCCATCGACGGCGAGGCGGTCCCTGTCCGGATCCACTCCGAGTGCCTCACGGGGGACGCGATCGGATCGCTCCGATGCGACTGCCGGGACCAGCTGGAGGCATCGCTTCGACAGCTCGCGTCCATGCCCTACGGGATCCTGCTCTACCTCCGCCAGGAGGGGCGAGGCATCGGGCTGACGAACAAGATCCGCGCCTACGCGCTCCAGGATCACGGGCTGGACACGGTCGAAGCAAACATCGCGCTCGGGTTCCGGGACGACGAGCGCGACTACTCCATCGCTGCCCACATGCTGTCCTCGCTCGGTGTCCGGTCGGTGCAGCTGATGACGAACAACCCGCGCAAGATCGACGGCCTGCGGGACCTGGGCGTCGACGTCGTCGCTCGGCTCCCGCTGGTGATGCCGGCGAACCGGTACAACCGGGCGTACCTCGAGACGAAGGCGCGCAAGTCGGGGCACCTGATGCGCTATCCGGAGCTCGAGCAGCAGGAGCGGCTGGACGACGCCGGGAACGACACGCCGACAAGCGTGGCCACGAACGGCGCCGCGACGAGCGGCAACGGCACGAACGGTTCGCCGAAGGCGGTGTCCAGTGCCCGCTGAGGCTGGCGCCCCCGTCGTCCTGCTGACCGGGGCGACCGGGTCGCTTGGCCGGGTGGTGGCCGCGCGCCTCGCGCGCGACGGGGCGCGGCTCGCGCTCGTGGGGCGCGACAGGGACCGCCTCGATTCCCTGGCCGCGGATCTCGGGCTCGCGCCAGACGGGTGGCTCCCGGTGATCGGCGAGCTGACCGACGGCGAGGCTGCGCGCGGCGTCGCGGCTGCTGCCGAGGCGCGGTTCGGGCGGGTGGACGTGCTCGTTCATCTCGTCGGTGGCTGGGCGGGTGGCACCACGGTCGTCGACCTGGACCCGGACGAGGTTCGCGACATGCTGGACCAGCACCTGTGGACGACCCTGCACATCGCGCAGGCCGTCGTGCCCGGCATGGTGGAGCGCGGCTTCGGTCGCGTGCTCGCGGTGACCTCGCCGTTCGCCACGAACCCGGCTGGCAAGGGCGCGAGCTATGCGATCGCGAAGGCCGCCGAGGAGGTCCTCCTGCGTTCGCTCGCGAAGGAGACCGCCGGCAGCGGCGTCACGGCCAACCTCGTCGTCGTGCGAACGATCGATGCGCAGCACGAGCGCGAGACCGCGCCGACCCCGAAGAACGCTGCGTGGACGACGCCCGAGGAGATCGCGGAGACGCTCGCGTTCCTGGCCTCGCCCGGCGCGGCGGCCATCACCGGGGCGCGCATCCCGCTTGACGGCCGCAGCTGAGCGCCGGGTCGATGGCTGGCCCGGTTGCCGCTGGTCCGCCGCGCCGCGTCCGCCCCCGGGTGACATGGGTGTTCGGCGCCACCCTCGATGGCCGCGTTGCCGCCCCGGATGGCACGTCTCGCTGGATCTCGTCCAGCGCCGCCCGGGTGGATGCGCACCGGTTGCGCGCAGCCCATGACGCCGTGCTTGTCGGCAGCGGGGCAGCGCGCATCGACGACCCGCACCTCGCGCTCCGTCACGGCGTCGCAGGGCCGCCGCCACTCCGAGTGGTTCTCGACGCGCGCGCAGCGGTCGTCACCGCGGCGTCCCGGGTGGCCGACACGGCTGCACCGACGCTGGTCGTGATCGGGCCCGCGGCGCCGATGCCGGCGCTGCCCGGGCATGTCAGCGTCGTTCGGGTCCGGCTCGACGAGACCGGTCGGATCGACCTGCCGACCTTGCTGCGCGAGCTCGGGCGGCGTGGCGTGGCGACACTGCTCCTGGAGGGCGGGCCGACCCTCGCCGCCGCGTTCCTCTCGGCCGGGCTCGTCGACGACGTCGTGGGCTACGTGCGCGCCGCGGTCCTCGGCGCGGGCCGATCGATGCTCGACCTGCCGGGCGTGACGACGATCGGCGATCTGCGAGCGTTCCACCTCGTCGCGGCGGACGTGGTGGGCGAGGACGTCCGTATCCGGGCGACGGTGCGCGGGCGGCGCCGTCGCGCCTCGAAGACGCCGGCCTCGAAGCCCGCGTCGGCCGGGTAGCCGGAGCCGCCGGTCAGCCGCGGCGGAGCCGGCCCAGCAGGGACCGCGGGCCCGACGCCTTCAGTCGCCGGACGAGGATCTCGGCCAGCGCCGTGTACTCATCAGGGCGGTTGTAGTGCTGGGCTGACACGCGGACGAGGAGCTGCGGCGGGCCGCCGCCATCGATCGCTGCCGGCACCGGGAACGCGATGATCGGGACCTCGATCCCGTCCTCGTCGAACAGCTCCGCCTGGAGGCGCTGCGCCGCCGCGGCAGTCGGGGCGATGCCGGGCAGCGGGATTGACGCCATCGAGCCGATCATCGAGTCGGGCGCAGGTGCCGAAACGCCGAGCGCGCCACAGACGATGTCGCGGGCGCGCAGGGCGAGCGATCGATTACCCGCCATGAGCCCGGCCCAGCCCTCGTCGTGGATGCCGCCGACATAGCGGATCGCGGCCGGCAGCGAGAGATATGGCGTCGGGTCGCCGGTTCCGAGCAAGTCGAACTCCAGGCGGAACGGCGAGCGGTCCCGACGGCCCGAGTTCGCACCGTGCGACACGACCAGCGGATGGATCCCCGACCGCACGTCCGCGCGGACGACGAGCACCCCCGAGCCCTTCGGCGCACACAGCCACTTGTGCCCGTTCCCCGTCCAGTAGGCGGCGCCCAGCGACTCGAGGTCCACGGGCAGCATGCCCGGCGCATGCGCGCCGTCGACGAGCGTGTCCACGCCCTTGCGGTCCAGCTCCCGGACGAGGGCCCCGACCGGCAGGACGAGGGCCGTCGGCGAGGTCACCTGGCTCACGAGGGCGAGGCGCGTGCGCGGCGTCACCGCCTCGAGGTATGCCTCGAGCACCTGCGACGGATCGCGGATCGGGAAGGGGACTCGCACGATGACCACGCGCGCCCCGTCGCGCGCCGCGGCGGCACGCAGCGCGTTGAGCGTTGCGTTGTACTCGTGATCGGAGGCGAGGAGCTCGTCGCCCGGCTTGAATCGCAGCGAGGCGAGCACCGTGGACACGCCGGTCGTGGCGTTGGGGACGAACGCGATCCCGTCCGGGTCGGCGTGGAGGAACGTCGCCAGGCGAGCGCGGGCGTCGTCGAGGTGACGCTCGAGCTCGCGATCGAGGAAGCGGACCGGCTCCGTCTCCATCGCCTCGCGCCAGACCTTCTGCGCCTCGAGCACGGGTTCCGGGCACGCCCCGAACGAGCCATGGTTGAGGAACGAGATCCCGGGCTCCAGCAGCCACGGGGCACGGTCGAACGTCCGATGCGCGGTCACGTCGCGACGATAACGGACGCGGGGCGCGCCGGCGTCCCGGACGCGCTCAGCCGAGGTCGAGCAGCTCGCCCGATCCCGCGCTCCGCGTGGCACCCGCTGCGGGGATCACGTGGCCGCGGCCGCGGCCCGCGACGCGCCACTCGCCGCCCGGCCGCCCGATGACCAGCGTCTGCTCGTCGATCCCGAGCCAGGCGAGCGGCCGGGCGCCGTCCGCGGTCTCGATCCCCGTCCGCCACGCCGCGAGCCGGCCGGGCGCGTAGTGGGGAAGCACGGCAAAGCCGCGGAGCAGGCCCAGCCCGTCGATGGCCCCGGCACGGGTCCAGCAGCGCTCGGCCATCGCCATCGCACCGGCGCTCGCACCCGCGATGCAGGCACCCGCGTCGTGGGCACGGCGGATCGCCATCCACGCCGGTGTGTCCCGCAGGACGGTCGGGATCTGGTCCGGGTCGCCGCCCGGGAAGTGGACGAGGTGCGCCGTCTCGAGCGGCGCAACCGCCCGTTGGTCGGCGGCGTCGGCGCGCGACAGGATCCCGGCGATGCCCACGTCGATGGACGTCCCGGCCCGCGCGGCGGCGGCCGCGAATGCCCGCTCGCCGTGCATGGCCGCGACGTCGGGGCGTTGCCGGGCCGCGGCCGTCGGCACGAGGACGATCCGCGGCGTCGCCTCGCCGGCGATACGGGCGACGTCCGTCGCCGTGGCGACCAGCGCGTCCATCGCCGCCTCGTCGCCTGCGACGTACTCGCCGCCACCGTGGAGCGCCAGGAGGCCGGTCAGGGCGCGGTCCCGCCGGGATCCGCGTCGTCTGCAGGTACGTCGTCGGGCTCGGGTTGCGCGTGGCCGGGCTCGCTGCCGTCCGGAAGCCCCGACGGTGGGTGTGGCGTGACGTCGATGACCGGCCGCGGCGGCTCGGAACGCCCACGCAGGACCCTCGTCAGCCGCTCGGGGCCGGCCACGAACGGCGCCACGTACGCGAGCACGAGGATCGGCACGAGGAACCGGGTGGCACCGGGCAGGCGGACGGCCGTGAGGATCGCCAGACCGTAGACGATCCATGCGGTAACCAGCCACGACGCCGGCCACCCGGCCGCGCGGAGGCGCCACACGGGCAGCAGCGCGAGCAGTCCCGCGACGAGGACGAACAGCAGCAGGGCAGGGGACATGGCGTCGCGATCATAGGCCGGTCCCGGGCCGTGGGCCACCCGTGGTGGGTGGTCCATCCCGTCGGATAGGATGGCCGCTCGCCGACGAGAGACCGACCCGTGAGCAACCGCGTCCGCACCTGGCTCGACCAATGGGGCCCGATCCTGCCGCTCCTCTTCGCCGAGGGCACGATCTGGGTCGGCTTCGGCGCGGTGCTCCCGATCCTGCCGATCTACTTCGTGGACCACGGCGTGACCCTGCCGATGCTGGGGCTGGTCGTCGCGGCGTGGCCCGCGGCCCGCCTCGTGACGGAGCCGATCTTCGGCTGGGTCGCTGACCACGCGTCACGGACGAGGATGATGGTGATCGGGCTCGTCCTTGCGTCCGTGTTCGCCGTCGCGCCCCTGTACGTCGTCGGCCCGGTCGCGTTCATCGTCAGCCGCCTGCTCGCCGGCATGTCAGCGGCGATCTACGACCCCGCCGCCCGCGGCTACCTCGTCGACGCCACCCCGCCCGAGCGCCAGGGCGAGACGTTCGGGCTCTACGGTGCCGCGCAGATGGGCGGCTTGATGCTGGGGCCGGCGATCGGCGGGATCGCGGCGTCGGTGACCGGCAACCCGACGGTCGCGTTCTGGGTCGCGGGCGCGTGCGTGCTCCTGTCGGCGGTGCTCGTGGCGTGGAGGGTCCGCGAGATCCCGCACGCGGCCTACGACGGCCCGGCCGTCAGCCCGGCGACCGCGACCACCGGGGAAAGCAGACGCGACATCGTGGAATCCACGCCCGCGATTCCCGAGGCGTCCACGACGTCCGCAGGCATGTTGCCCGTGGCGTCTGCGGCCGAGGTGCCGTTGCCCGCAGCGTCCGCTTCCACGGTGCCCGATGACGCGCCGAGCGCGCGCCCGGCGCGCCTCATCAACTCGCTCCTCGTCGCGGCGATCGTGTTCAACGTCGGGAGCTTCCTTGCCGGTGGCACGTACGAGGTGATCTGGAGCCTGTACATGACCTCGCTCGGGGCGGGGCTCGATGCCATCGGCCTGTCGTTCTTCACGTTCGCCCTGCCGATCCTCGTCCTCTCGCCGGTCATGGGCCGCTATATCGATCACGAAGGCGGGTTCCTCGCCCTCGTCATCGGCATGGCGGGCATCGCGATCTGCGGTGCGCTGTACCCGCTCATCCCCCAGGTCTGGTTCGTCGTCGGCCTCGGGCTCGTCGAGGGGACGGCGTTCGCGGTCGCGTCGCCCGCGCTGTACATGCTCGTCTCGCGGGCGTCGCCGCCTGGCCGGACCTCGACGGCCCAGGGCATCTTCGGTGCGGCAGGCACGATCGGGACGATCGCCGCGTCGCTCGGCGCGGGCCTGCTCGCGGACATCGACCTCCGGCTCCCGTTCTTCGCGACGGGGATCGGGACCGGCGCGGCCCTCATCGTGGGGCTCGCAGTGGGGCGTCGCCGCCTCTACGACGCGATGCAGCCCGCCCACATCCGGCCGGCCGGCCCGCCACGCAGCTCGTCCGCCGCGGCCACGGCGGCCACGGCGGCTCCGGCGTACGCCGCGGCCACGGCGGCTCCGGCGACCGCGGCGACCGTGGCGGCCGCGGCGGCCGCGGCGGCCGCGGTCGACGTGCCCGAGTCCGCCCAGGGCTGACCAACCCGTTCGACAATGCGGGACGAGCGCTTTGACGGATCGACCGATCGCCGGTAGCCTAGGCAGTCGCGGGGTGGAGCAGCGGCAGCTCGTCGGGCTCATAACCCGAAGGTCGGAGGTTCGAATCCTTCCCCCGCAACCAATTCGCTTCGCCTGAACCCCGGGACTCGACCACCCCGGGGTTCTTCTTTGCCCTGCGCCCGCCATCGACCCGGCTCCGCCGGGCGCGCGCGGCGCGGCCCGCGCCCGGCGCGTGCGCTCCACGACCCGGCCAGGCCCGCCTGGTGAACCCTCGCGCCCGCCGCACGCGGCGCGGCCCGCGCGCCCGCCGCACGCGGCGCGGCCCGCGCGCCCGCCGCACGACTGGATGAACAGTTGGCCATTTGGTGCGACTGGCACACGCAAACGCACCAGGACCGCCGCTTTCCGCTGGTTCGTGTGCGCCGACCGCACGGGATCGCGATCGCTTCGTCGCCTCGTGCGCCCGCCGCACGGCCGGCGTTGGCGGACAACGACGACGCTGCGGATGGACGACACCGGGACAGCGCCGCGCCGCCGCGCCGCGCCGCCGCGCCGCGACGACGCGGAAGCCCCCGTCGCGTGAAGCCGGCCACGGGACGTCCGGGGCCGGCTTCGTCGTCGCTTCGTGGGCCGCGCGGCCCGTCAGTCTGTCGGGCGCAGCTGGGTCAGCCGGATGCTGTTGCCCGACGGGTCGCGGAACGAGGCATCGAGGCCGTAGGGGCGGTCCTCCGGCTCCTCGGTGAACTCCACTCCGCGGGCCTTGAGCTCGTCGACGCTCTTACGGCAGTCGGGCGTCGTGAGGAACACCGTCCCGGCGTAGCCCTGGCCCATGAGGTCCCGGATGCTGTCCGCGGTTTTCGCGTCGATCATCGGTGGGCCCATGATCGGCATGAGGACGATCGCGACGTCCTCCTGGCCCTTCGGAGAGACGGTGAGCCAGCGGAAGTTGCCCATCTCCGGGACGGTCACGTCCTGGCGGACCTCGAGGCCCACCTTGTCGCGCCAGAACGCGAGGGCCTCGTCCTGGTCGTGGACCCAGAGCTGGGTGGTGGCGATGCGCATCATCGGTGTCTCCTGCTCGAACGGCTGGGGTTGACTTCGTCGAGCCTAGGCCGAGGGTTCCTCATCGTCTTCTCGAAACGTCCGGTGTTTCGGCCGGCCGTAGACGCGCAGGACGCAGGACGGGATGATCGCGCGGTCGGCGGCCGGTGGGAACGCCGCCCGGTACCCGGTTGGCGTCCTGCCGAACATCCGGGCGAAGCTCGTGGTGAAGGACCCGACGCTCGAGAGCCCCACATCCATGCAGATCACCGCGACCGAGCGATCCGTGTCGCGCAGGAGCGCGGCAGCACGCTCGAGACGGCGCGTCAGCAGGTATGCGTGCGGCGAGTCGCCGAAGACCCGGCGGAACTCGGTCGAGAAGTGTGCTCGCGACAGGCCGGCCTCGCGGGCGAGGTCATCGACCGTCAGCGGATCCGCGTAGCGCGCATCGGCGAGATCCTTCGCGCGCACGAGGTAGCGCGCGGGCGGCAGCTGGGCCGGCAGGGATGCAGTCACCTCCCCAGTATCCCGCGTCGACGCACACGCGATTGACATCGCGGACGAAGATTGAACGGCGGGATGGTTGCCGGGCTCATGAGGGGCGAACGCAGAAGCGTTCCGTGGGACACGATGCCCGATCAGCTGGAGGAAGCGTGGATCGCGACCTCGTCCAGGCGGCCCAGCGGGGCGACCGGGAGGCGTTGCCGTCCTGGCTCGGACCCATGGCGACCGACTGTACGCGATCGCGCAGCGGATCCTGCGGGACGCGGGCCTGGCGGAGGACGCGCTCCAGCAGGCGCTGGTCAGTGCGTGGCGGGAGCTGCCGAACCTCCGCGACCCCGACAAGTTCGTCGCGTGGACGACGCGCCTCATCGTGCACGAGTGCTACGCGGAGGCTCGTCGCCGATCCCGGATGACGGCGTCCATCCGCATCCTCCCACCCGACGGCCCCGCCGCTCCCGACGAGATTGCCGGCTTCGTGGACCGGGACCAGCTGGAGCGTGGCTTCCGGCGTCTCCCGGACGACCAGCGCGCTGTCCTCGTGCTCCACCACTACCTCGGGTTCGAGCCGGCGGAGATCGCCGAGACGCTCGGGGTCCCGGCGGGGACGATCCGATCCCGCCTGCACTACGCCCATCGGGCGACGCGCGCCGTTCTCGAGGCGGACGATCGTGCCACGTCGGCTGTCGCGGGGTCACGGCGATGACCGCCTATACCGATCCCGAGCTCGATCGGATCCTCGATGCATTCATTGGCGCGGGACCGGCCGCCGCCCCGGATCGAACCATCGACGCCGCGCTCGATCAGATCGTCGACGTGCGCCAGCGGCGTTCCCAGCTGACCATCGGGAGGTTCCAGATGCCCGTCTCGGCTCGCCTGGCCTTTGTCGCCGCGATCATCGCCGCCGCGGTCGTCGGTGGCGCCCTGTTCATCGGCAGCCAGCGTGATGACCCGGCTCCCGCACCCTCCCAAGCGGCTGTACCTTCCCGATCGGCGACGCCGTCCCCATCCGCGGTGACGCCCAGCCCCACCCCGCTTGCCGCTGTGACGCCGGTGCCGCTTGTGCCCGCGATTGCCCTCGCTGACGAGGCCATGAACCGCGCCGACCGGGCGATCACCGCGAGCAAGGGCCCCCAGGGAATCAACGACGAAAACCAGGGCAGGCTCCTCCAGTTGCTGGACAACGTGCGGGCCGCGCTTGATGGCGCGAAGGATCCCGCGAACGCAAAGGATGCCGTCGATGCGTGGGTCGCCGAAGCACTGACACGCACCGAGCCGCTCGCGGAGGACAAGCGCGCGCCTGCGTGGGGCCGTGACCGCCCTGCAGGCCATCGTCGGCGTCGCACCGTTCGTCCCGGGCCCGATGGAGGCAGGCGCGTACTACACGCTGACATTCCCTCCGGCGACCGCGCTGATCGTGCCGGCGGGCTGGACCCTGGGCACCGAGGATCGTGAGGTCCTCATGCTCCGGAAGGGCAACCTGACCTTCGCCATCCACAAGACGGCCACGGACGCGACGGTGGCGGGCCTCCTGGCCGCACTCGGACGGAATGACGCGACAGACCTGTCGCCGCAACCCGCACCCTTCACCTTCCCGTCGTACACGGGGATCACGGCCGGCCAGCACAACGGCGGTGGGACGCTCTGGTTCGACGAGCGATCCAACGCCTACGACGCGCGCCCGACCGACGACATCCGGATCTGGGTCATTCGGGCCGGCACGCACGTCATCACGGCGGAGCTCGTCGGTGCGCCAGTGGACGTCACGGCCGCGTCGTCAGAGGTCGAGCAGATGCTGGGCACGATGGTTGTCGCCCAGCGCTGAGGCCGCACTGATCGCGAGACGGCGGCCGGGCGAGGAGGCGCCAGGGGTGGCGGTCAGTCCCAGCGGAAGTTGCGTGCGGCCAGTCCTGCGAGCACGATGGCCCAGCCCGCGAGCAGGAGCATCGGGCCCGTCGCATCGCCGGTCGTCGCCCCGAGCCCGATCGCCAGGCTGTTCGACAGCGCCGCCGCAGGCAGCACCCCTGCCACGACGGCGACGGCACCCGGCAGACGCTCGAGCGGCAGGACGATCCCGCCCAGCACGAGCGACACGAGGAACAGCAGGTTGGCGAGGGCGAGCGTCGCCTCGGCGCGCAGGGTCCCGGCCATGAGCAGGCCGAGTCCGGCGAACGCAATTGTCCCCAACACGAGCGCGCCGAGTGTCAACGCCACAGAGGCGCCCGGCCCGGCGGTCCACGCGAGGAAGGCGATCGCGATGCCGACGAGGAGTGCGACCTGGACGAGCTCGACGAGGATCACCGAGGCGGTCTTCGCCGCCACGACGACTGAAGCGCCCGCCGGACTTCCGCCCAGGCGCTTGATGACGCCATATGCCCGTTCGTACCCCGTGGAGATCGCGAGCGAGACGAGCGACGCGGCGATCACCGCGAGCGCGATCGACCCCGGGAGCAGCCGGTCCACGGGCCGCCCGGTCGCTGCGCCACCCGACGTGTCGAAGCCGCTGAACACAAGCAGGACGCCGGCCGGAATGACGAACGTGATGAGCAGGCCCTCGCCGCGCCGCAGGACGAGTCGGAACTCGTAGCCGGCCAGCGCGACGGCCATCCGCAGCCACGATGCGGGCGTCGACGGCGTCCCGGAACCGATGGGGTGGCCCGTGGCGTTCATGCGGGACCCCCGAGGCCCACGAGCTCCAGGTAGCGCTCCTCGAGGCTCGCGGATCCGACGTGGAGCTCGGTCAGCAGCAGTCCACGCACGGCGCACCACGCCGCGAGTGCGGCGACGACCTCCGGCGTGGGGGCGACCTGGAGGCCCGTGACTTCGTACTGGTGGCTGGTGCCCGTGGCGCGCACGATGGCCCCGACGCCGCCCGTGTCGGCGAGCATGCCCGCGAGCGCGGTGTCATCGCCCGGACGGAGCCCGCCCGACAGCCGGAAGCGGACCCTCGGCGCGCCCGCACCCGTCAGCTCCGCGGGCGTCCCATACGCGACGATCCGGCCCCGGTCGAGGACGGCGACGTGGTCCGCAAGCAGCTCGACGTCGCCGAGCTCGTGGGTCGTGAGCAGGATCGTCGTCCCGGCTGCCCGGAGCGCGGCGATCCGCTCCCGGGTCGCCTGTTTGGCCGCGGGATCCATGCCCGCCGTGGGTTCGTCGAGGACGAGAAGCTCCGGCCGCCCGACCAGCGCCAGCGCGAGGCCCAGCCGCTGCTTCTCGCCGCCCGAGAGGCGCCGGTAGCGCGTGGTCGCGGCCCGTCCGAGGTCAACGAGCTCCAGCAACGCGTCCGGGTCCTCCGGGTCACGGTAGAACCGGGCGTAGAGGCGCAGCGCCTCACGTGGCGTGGTCCTGGGATCGACGCCGCCCTCCTGGAGCATGAGGCCGATCCGGGGCCGCAGGCGCCGGCCGTCGCGGATCGGGTCGAGACCCAGGACGCTGACCGTGCCGGCGTCCGCACGGCGGTAGCCTTCGAGGATCTCGATAGTGGTCGTCTTGCCGGCCCCGTTCGGACCGAGCAGGGCGAACAGCTCGCCCCGCTGCACGTCGAACGACACGTCGGCCAGCACCTCGCGACGGGCGTACGCCTTGCGCAGGTCGACGGCGCGGATGGCCGGGGCGATGGCGCCGATGGTGGGCGCGGCGCCTATCCTCCGCGTGGCGGTGTCGACGGCCACGGCGGTCAGGGCTTGATCTTCGCGTACTGGGCGTCGAAGTCCTCGGCTCGGACCTCACCGATCTGGATGGCCCGCAGGATGCCGTCCTTGTCGATGAAGTACGTCTGCGGTGGCGCGACCACGCGATAGGCGGCGGCCACCGTGCCCTGCGGGTCGTCGATCGATGGCCACGTCGCGTCGAAGTCGTCGAGGAACGCCTGCGCGAGCGCGGGCTGGTCCTTGTACAGGACGCCCAGGATCACGAGCCCGTCGGGCCCGCCCAACGCATCGAGACGTTCCTTGAACAGGGGGAACTCGTCGCGGCACGGCGTGCACCACGACGCCCAGAAGTTGACGATGACCGGATGACCACGGTACCCGGCGAGGTCGACGGCCGAGCCGTCGAGGGCAGTGCCGGTGATCGTCGGGGCCGGCTCGCCGATCGTCGCCTGGGGCGTGCCCGACCCGCATGCGGTGACGAGCAGGACCAGGGCGACGAGGGTCGCGGCGGTGGGTCGGAGACGGGCGGGCCGGATCGTGGCGTTCCTGCGACCTACTTGGCCGCCACGGTCCCGGTCATGTTCGGGTGGACGATGCAGCTGAACGTGTAGGCGCCGGCGCCCAGGGCCGGTACGTTGTAGATGACGACCTTGGGACCCGTGACAAGGTCGCCGCTGAAGACCGCACTGCCGCCAGCGTCCTTGATGACGATGTTGTGGGGGACGGAGTCGCGGTTGTCCAGCGCGATGGTGAATGGCTTGCCCGCCGGGGCCGTGACGTCCGGCGTCGTCCAGGCGATGTCCTTCGCCGTGATCGTGACGTCGGCGGCCGGGAGGCTGGGCGCCACGGACGGGGGCGACCCGCCGCCGCCGGGTGCGCCGCTGGGCACCGCAGCCTCGCCGTTTCCGCCGTTGGGCAGGACGCCGGAGGTGAACAGCAGCGTGAATGCGACCAGCACCACGAGCGCGGCGAAGGTCGCCCTGGGCCACGCCGGGGCGCCGCCCAGGTCGAGGTGGCCGGTCGTGTCCGCGACCTCGACTGCGCGGTACTCCTTGCGGGCGTCCCACAGCCAGCCGACCAGCGTGATCACGATCGCGATGAAGCCCAGGAACAGTCCCCAGCCGCCGATCACCATGCCCGCGACGAGCATCGTCAGCGCGATGGCTACGAGGATCGGCCGGAACGAGGGGGGCGGCATGTGGACGCCCGCGGGCGGTGAGCCAGCGGGGGCGGGGAGCATGCCGACGGTCACGGCCGATCCGTCGCCCGAGGGCAGTGTGTCGTACTCGCGCAGCGCCTCGCGGCCCCAGTAGAGAAGGGTGATCGCGAGGATCACGGCGCCGACGGCCAGCCACAGCCCGCCGGCGACCATGCCGAACACCATGAAGAACAGGCCGATGGCACCGAGGACGGGCGCGAACGACGGTCCCGGCATGTGGATCCCCGCGGGTGCTGCGGGCGGCAGGCGCCGCTTGCCGCGCCTCGTCGGGCCCGCCGTGGCGAACCGGTAGATCAGCGAGATGAGGTACAGCAGGACCGGGATCGCCAGGAAGATGGGCAGGAGCGCGATGAGCGAGCCCCAGTCCGGGATGACGAACTGGGACGTGAACCCGATCAGGCTGCTCCAGAGCTCCTCGATCATCGGGTGTGCGTCAACTCTTCGAGAGACCCGCGAACAGGACGTACGCCATGATCGACATGGCGGCGCCCAGCGCGATCAGCATGGTGATGCCAGCGTAGTCCACCCTCGTCGGATCGACGATCGTCGGGAACGCGAAGTAGAACACCGCGATGGCGAAGAACACGAGACCGGCGAAAGCTGCGCGACGGGGGTTCATGTGGGTCTGGTCCCTTTCGACGCTACAGCACGTACAGGGTCATGAACAGGAGGATCCAGACAACGTCCACGAAGTGCCAGTAGAGCGACGTCGCCTCGACCATGTCGTGGTGCTTCGCGCTGAACTGTCCGGCCATGCCGCGGTAGAGCACCACCGAGAGCATGAGCACGCCGCCGAAGACGTGGGCGCCGTGGAAGCCCGTGAGCGTGAAGTACGTGGTGCCGAAGGTCGTCGAGCCCATGTTCAGCCCCTCGTGCATCAGCACGCTGTAGTCGAACGCCTGGAGCAGGAGGAACGTGATCCCCAGGGTCACGGTCACGGCCATGTTGCGCACGAACGAGGTCCGGTTGTCGTTCCTGATCGCGTGCACCGCCATCTGGCACGTGAACGACGAGATCACGAGCAGGATCGTCGCCGGGAGGATCACGTTGAGCGCCCCGGACTCGGTGAACAGCTGGAACGGGTTGAGCAGCTTCGCGAAGTCGATCGGCTGTGTCGGCGGCCAGACGTGCGTCGGGACGTTGTTGATGATCTGGGTGTAGCCGGCGCGGATGCTGAAGTACGCGGCGAACAGGCCTGCGAAGAACATCACCTCCGAGGTGATGAACAGCAGCATCCCCAGGACCGGGTTGCCGATGCCCCCGGAGCCATGGGTGTCGGCCGCCGCGTGATGGGTGTCGGCGGTGGTGAGCGCGCTTGGGTTGGCGGTCATCGTCGTCTCGCTCCCGGTCAGTGGTTCGTCGTCCGGCCGTGCCGGGCGTCGAACACGGGCCGCTCGGAGCGGATCTCCGGCAGGTGGTCGAAGTTGTACGGGGGCGGCGGCGACGAGGTCGCCCACTCGAGCGTGTTGGCCTCCCAGGGATCGTCACCGGCGACCTTGCCGCTGCGCAGCGAGACGAGGACGTTCCAGAAGAACGGCAGCATCGAGGCGGCGATGATGAACCCGCCGATCGTCGCGACCGTGTTGAGCTCGCTCCAGCCGGTGGACGCCGCGTAGTCCGCGATGCGCCGCGGCATGCCCGCGAGGCCCAGCTGGTGCATCGGGAAGAAGGTCAGGTTGAAGCCGATGAACATGAGGACGAACTGGAGCTTGCCCAGGCCCTCGTCCAGCATCCGGCCGGTCATCTTCGGGAACCAGTAGTAGATGCCGGCAAAGACGCCGAACACCGACCCACCGAACAGGACGTAGTGGAGGTGCGCCACGACCCAGTAGGTGTCGTGGAGCGCGAAGTCCACCGGCACTGCGGCCGAGAACGCCCCGTTGAGCCCGCCGATCAGGAACAGCATCAGGAAGCCGGTCGCGAACAGGAGGGGCGTCGCGAACGTCAGCTGGCCGCGCCACAGGGTGGCGATCCAGTTGAACATCTTCACACCGGTCGGGACCGCGATCAGGAACGTCATGAGGCTGAAGAACGGCAGGAATACCGCGCCCGTCGTGAACATGTGGTGCGCCCAGACGGAGAAGCCCAGCGCGCCGATGCCCACCGTCGCGAACACGAACGCCTTGTAGCCGAACAGGGGCTTGCGCGAGAAGACCGGCAGGACCTCGCTGATGATCCCCATCGCCGGCAGGATCATGATGTACACGGCCGGGTGCGAGTAGAACCAGAACACGTTCTGGTACAGGATCGCGTTGCCGCCGTTGTTCGGGTCGAAGAAGTGGCCGCCGTAGTTGCGGTCGATGAACAGCATGATCAGCGCGCTGGTGAGGACCGGTGTGGCCATCAGCACGAGGATGCTCGTCACGAGGACCGTCCACACCATGACCGGCATCCGGAACAGCGTCATCCCCGGCGCACGCATCTTGAAGATCGTGACGAGGAAGTTGATCGCGCCCAGGATCGAGCTCGTCCCGATGAGGGTCAGGCCCATGATCCACAGGTCCGTGCCCGTCCCGCTGAACTTCGCGCCCGAGAGCGGCGGGTACTCGGTCCAGCCCGCTGCGGCTGCGCCACCGGAGACGAAGAATCCCGACGCCATCAGGAGGCCGCCCAGCGGCAGGAGCCACAGCGACAGCGCGTTGATCCGCGGGAAGGCCATGTCCGGGGCGCCGATCATCAGGGGCACGATGTAGTTGCCGAAGCCCGCGAGGATCGGGATGATGAACAGGAACAGCATGAACGAGGCGTGCATCGTGAACGCCTGGTTGTAGAACTCCTCGCTCACGATCTGCAGCCCGGGCTGGGCAAGCTCGACGCGGACGACGAGCGCGAGGATGCCGCCAGCCACGAAGAACATCAGCGAGTTGATGAGGTACATGATCCCGATCTTCTTGTGATCGGTGGTCGTGAGCCAGTCGTACAGCGTGCTGCGGCTCCGGTACGCGGGCGCAGCGGGGTGAAGGGTCGTGGTGGCCATCCCTGCGTGCTCCCTCAGTTAACCGTGAGCGTGCCGGTCATGTTCGGATGGACCGTGCAGACGAAGGTGTAGGTCCCGGCGGCAAGCGCCGAGACGCGGTAGTCGGTCTCGATCGGCCCCGTGACGATGTCGCCCTTGAAGACCTGCGCGCCCGACGCGTCCTTGATCTCGACGTTGTGCGGCACGGCCGGATCCTCGTTCTTGAAGTGGATCGTGAACGGCCCGGCGGGCACCTCGAGGGTGGCGCTCGTGAACGCGACGTTCTGGGCGGCGAGCTGGATGACCGGACCCGCGGCGTCGCCCGATGGAGCCGGCGCCGGCGTGGCGTTGGCCTTGGCGATCTGGTCCGCCAGCCACTGGTCGAACTCGGCCTTGGGCCGCGCATGGACCTCGAACAGCATCGACCCGTGGAATGGGCCGCACAGCTCCGCGCACTGGCCGCGGTAGGTCCCGGGCTCGTCGACCGTGAAGTTGAACTGGTTGAGCCTCCCCGGCACGACGTCCCGCTTGAACAGGAACTTCGGGACGTAGAAGGCGTGGATCACGTCCTCGGAGCGGAGGTCGATGAGCACGGGCTCACCCACGGGGAGCACGAGGCCGCCGTCCTCACCCACGGGGAGCGACTGGGTGAACAGGATCGTCTTGCCGTCGGCGGCCAGGTAGTCGAACGACCACTGGTATCGGGCGGCCACCGCGCGGACGTGGACCTCGGCCGGCACCTTTGCCTCGACCTGGTTGATCGTCTGCCACGAGAGCGCAAACAGGACGAGGACGATGGCCGTGGGGATGACCGTCCAGATGACCTCGACCAGGTTGTTGCCGTGGATCTGGGGAGGGAGGTCCGTATCCGTGCTCTTCCGGCGATAGCGGAAGACGGAGTAGACGATCAGGCCCTCGACCAGGATGAAGACCACTGCGGCGATGTAGAAGACGATGTCGTACAGCCGCTGGACGTCGCGGGATCGGTCGGTGACGCCGCCCGTCCCGCCCACCGGGAAGAAGCTGTTCCACGCGCGCTCGGGCGTGATCCCGGCGGCGAGGAGCGCAATCGCCGCAATCGCGACGACGGCGACGATGATCAGGCCGGCAATCAGCGGGCCGGACCCGGTCCGTGACCGGGGGGGCATCGACATCGGGTTCCTCGAGTGTTGCCGACGGGCCAGGCACGCGACCGGTCAGGCAAGGAGGGCTCGCCGTCCGAGGACTCGCGCCACCCCGAAAGGGGCGCCGGACGCGCGCATCATACCCGAGCCGACCGGGTTGGGGGGTCCGAATGGTCCACGCGGCCCTGCCGAATGGCCCGCAGGTCCCAACAGGTGAAATCGGGCGACAATGCAGGCGTGATTGCCGCCCCGTCCGGCCGGTTCCAGGGTCCCTTCGCCCGCGTGGCGGCGCGCGTCCTCGGGGTTGCGCTGGGAGCCGTCGTTGTCGCCACCGGGGCGATCGCCGGTGTGCCCGTCGCCCTCGCCCACGGGCAGACCGTGCCGCCCGCGCCGGACCTCGGGGCCTTCGTCCTCGGCTGGTCGTTCGACTCCCTCGTCTGGCTGCCCGCGATCGTCGCACTGCTGCTGTGGCGGGCCGGCGTGGCGCGGGTCGCCCGGCTGCACCCGTCGCGGCCGGTGTCACGCGGGCGGTCCGCGGCGTGGGCGCTCGGCGTGTTCGTGGTCCTCGTCGCCCTCGATTCGGGCATCGAGCGCTATGACACCTCGCTGTTCTGGATCCACATGATCCAGCACATGCTGCTCACCCTCGTGGCACCGCCGCTGCTCCTGCTGGCCGGGCCGATCACACTTCTCCTCCAGGCCTCCAGCGGCGAGACCCGGCGCCGCTGGATCCTGCCGGTCCTCCATTCCCGGGTCGTGCGGCTGCTGGCGTTCCCAGTCGTGGCGTGGGTGCTGTTCGCAGCGGTCATGTGGGGGAGCCACTTCTCGCCGCTGTTCGACATCTCCCTCGAGAACCAGTGGGTCCATCGCCTGGAGCACGGGCTGTTCCTGACCGCCGCCCTCCTGTTCTGGTGGCCTGTCGTTGGACCGGATCCGTCGCCGTGGCGGATGACGCCTTCGGTGCGCGTCCTGTACGTCGGGCTCCAGATGCCCCAGAACACGTTCCTCGCGCTCGCGATCTACATGGCGTCGGCGCCGCTGTACGCGCACTACGTCACGAACATCCGGCCCTGGGGCCCGTCGCCCCTCGAGGACCAGCAGCTGGCCGGCGGGATCATGTGGATCGGCGGCGACTTCGCGTTTCTGACCGCGGTGATCCTCCTGGTGCTCGCGTGGATGCGCGACGAGGACCGCCGGACGGTCGGCGAGGATCGGCGCCTGGAAGGCGAGCGGGCCGCCATCCGGGAGCGCGAGCTCGCCCTCGCTGCGCGTCGGGCCGCGGAGGCGGGCGAGGGCCGGGGACCGGGGTAGGCCAGCTATTGGGGGAGGTCCGTGCAGTTCCGCGCGGGTCCGGCGGCCGGGTGCAAGCGGTCGCGCGCGCACCGGTCCGGGTCTGCGCGCAGGCAGTCCTGCGGCTCAGCCCTCGGGCGGGATCGGCGCCTGGAGGTATTCGAGGTACCGCTCCGGGTCCACGTTCCCGCCCGAGATCACGCCGACGATCGGCCCGTCGAGCCCGATCAGCCCCGCTTCGACGGCATGGAACCGCATCGCCGCGATCGGCAGGGCGCCGGACGGCTCGACGACCAGCCGTGCTTCCTCGGCGGCAAGCCGGATGCCCGCGGCAATCTCCGCCTCGCTGACCGTCACGATCGCGTCGAGCTGCGTCCGGAGATGCTCGAAGTTGAGCCGTCCGACAGCCTGCGTCCGCGTCCCGTCCGCGATCGTGCGGCTGACGAGCGCTGCGTCCCACGCAACGATCCGCCCGGCCTCGAGCGATGCCTTCGCATCGGCGGCCAGCTCGGGCTCCACGCCGATCACGCGCGCCCCCGGCACGAGCGCCCGGAATGCGGCCGCGACCCCCGCCGCTAGACCGCCACCGCCGATGGGCACGAGCACGGCCGCGACGTCGGGCATCTCCTCCGCGATCTCCAGGCCCGTGGTGCCCTGGCCGGCGATGATTCGACGATCGTCGAACGGTGGAATGATCGATAGCCCACGCGCGGCCGCGATCTCCTCGGCGACCCGCCGGCGCTCGTCCGACGACGTTCCGACGATCACGACCTCGGCCCCATCCGCCTCGACCCGTGACCGCTTGATCGCCGGTGCGTCGGATGGCATGACGATCACCGCGGGCACCCCGAACAGCCGCGCCGCCCGGGCGACGCCCTGCGCGTGGTTGCCGGACGAGTACGTGATCAGGCCCCGAGCCCGAGCGCCTGCATCAAGCGATGAGGCCGCCACGTACGCGCCGCGCATCTTGAACGCGCCGATCGGCTGCAGGCTCTCTGCCTTGAGCCACTGGCGACGGTCCGGTCGACCGAACGACACCAGTGGCGCGCGGATCGCGATCCCACGGAGGACGGCTGCAGCAGCGCGGATCTCATCGATGCCGACGAGCCCGGGAGCGGGACGCAGTTCGGTCATCGGTGCCGAGCCGTCCGCTGGCAGTCGATGCACATCGGGGCCCACGGGAGGGCTTCGAGGCGTTCGGCGCCGATGGCGTTGCCGCACGAGGTGCACGCGCCGTACGTGCCTGCGTCCACGCGTGTGAGCGCTGCCTCTACGGCTTCGAGGTGCGCCTGGTTGTGATCGCGCAGCGCGAGATCCCGCTGCTGCTCGAACACGTGCGTAGCGGCGGCTGCCTGGGACCCGTATGTCATCTGCCCGGGCGCCAGGACCTCGGCATCGGCGAGCTCTGCGATCACGCGCGTCCGCTCCGTCTCGAGGGCGGTGCGCGCATCGACGCTGGCGGACGGGTCGGTCATGGCGGCGATGCTACCGCCCCGGCCCGATAGACCGGGAAGGGCCGTTCGGGCCGAACCACATCGCGGCCCAGCCCACGACCGGGCACAACACCCGCGCCCCGCCCATCGCTCCGCGGCGCTACCGTTCCGTGCTGGAACGATCCGGTCGCCCAGCGGCGCGAGTCGGCACCCGCGCGCCGCCCCGCCCATTGCTCCACGGCGCTACGGTTCCGTGCTGGAACGATCCGGTCGCCCAGCGGCGCGAATCGGGCGATCCCGGGCCGCGGGCGCAACATCCAGGTCGCCCAGCGGCGGAACCGCGCAAGGCGCTGCGCCTGCCCGACCGCCCGGCTCGAAACGCGACGCTGCCGAAGCCTCGGCGCGATAAGTGCCAGATAAGCGCGATGGCGGACACTGCCGCTCCGCACCCTTCGATCGGGCACTCCTCGGACGGGATCGATCCGCGGCAGCTTGCCCGGCATGCCGGGCGGAGGATAGCCCGATGGCAGCTCGTGTCCGGCGCGCCCGCGCCACCTTGTTTGGTATCGCGTGCCTGCCCGGCCTGGCGCTGGCAATCACGTTCGTCATCGACAGTGGCAGGCGGTGGACAGCTGGCGCCTGACTGGCGTCCCGGTTCGGTCAGGTGCGGCCAGCGCCGTCGCCGTTCGCGATCCGGGTCGCGAGGTAGACGGGGATGATCGAGAGCACGAGGACCAGGACCGCAGCGACGTTGACCAGCGGCAGCTGGTTTGGCCGGGAGTAGTTCGCGAAGATCCAGATCGGCAGCGTCTGGATTCCGGCACCCGCCGTGAAGTTGGTGACGATGATCTCGTCGAACGACAGTGCGAACGCGAGCAGGGCGCCGGCGACGAGGGCCGTGCCGATCGCCGGGAGCGTGATGCGCCGGAACGTACGGAACGTGTCGGCCCCGAGGTCCGCGGACGCGACCTCGAACGACGCGGACGTGCGCCGCAGGCGTGCGAGGACGTTGTTGTAGACCGTGACGATGCAGAACGTCGCGTGACCCACGATGATCGTGAACAGCCCGAGCCCGATGCCGACCGTGTGGAATGCCGTGTTGAGCGCGATGCCGGTGACGATGCCGGGCAGCGCGATGGGCAGGATCACGAGGAACGAGACCGCCTCGCGCCCGAAGAACGCATACCGCTGGACGGCCAGCGCGATCAGGGTGCCCAGCACCAGGGCGAGGGCCGTCGCCCCCATTCCGGCGAGGATCGACGTGCCGAGCGCAGAGCGGATGCCTTCGTTGACAAGGGCCTTTGCGTACCAGTCGAGGGTCAGGCCGCCGATCGGCCAGGTGGCCACGGTGCTGGCGTTGAACGAGTACAGGATGATGATCGCGATCGGGAGGTAGATGAAGGCGAGGATCAGCATCGTTGCGATCCGGAGCGCGATCCGGGTCCCGCGCGAGACCTGCATCAGAGGGCCTCGAAGGCGCCGAGGCGCCGTGCCACGAGCAGGTACGCGATCATGATCACGACGGGGACCATCGCATATGCCGCCGCCAGCGGCTGGTTGCCGGCCACGCCGAGGAAGTCGTAGATCACGTTGCCCATGAACTTCGTGTTCGACACGAGGGTCGGCGTGATGTAGTCGCCGAGCGTCAGGCTGAACGTGAAGATCGAGCCCGCGACGACGGCCGGCAGGACCAGCGGCAGGACAACCCGCCGGAAGGTGGTGAGCGACCGGCCGCCGAGATCCGCGGACGCCTCGAGGAGCGAGCCCGGCACGCGTTCGAGCCCCGCGAAGATCGGGATGATCATGTAGGGCAGCCAGAGGTAGGTCTCGACCAGCCACACGGCGACCTCACCATAGCCTGGGCCGTGGAGCCCCAGCGGCTCGAGGACGCCGTTGAGGACGCCGCCCTGGCTCAGGATCAGGCGCCACGCGTAGACCTTGACGAGGTAGCCGGACCACAGTGGGAGCAGGATGGAGACGACGAGCGCGCCGCGGGTGCGCGCCGAGGCGACCTTCGCCATGTAGAACGCGATCGGCAGCGCCAGGAGCACGGTCGTGACCGTCACGAGCGCGGCCATGCCGACGGTGCGCAGCGCGATCGTCCGGTACACCTCCCCCGTGAAGATCTCGACGTAGTTCGACAGCGACGGCTGCGTGATCAGGTTGCCGCTGAACGAGTCCACCGTCCAGAACGAGGTGATCAGGAACAGGACGAGCGAGCCAAGGTAGGCGAGCACCATCCACCCGAGCGGGGCAGCGAGCAGCCCCCCGAGGCGGATGGCGGGCCGCCGGTGGAGGGCGCCCGAGAGCCGCCGCGCCGGAGAGTCGGGCGGGTCGGGCAGCGGTGGGAGGGCGGTGTCGGGGGTGGTCATGGGGCACGAACCTGCCCCGGCGGCGGTGCCATCGGGGCAGGGGCAGGCGTCAGGGGATCCGGCTCAGCTGCCGGTGATGTCCGTCCAGGCCTTGGTCCACGCGTCGAAGTCCGTGCAGATGGACCCGCGTCCATCGAGGCACTCCTTGCGCGGCGTGTTCCAGTACCAGACCTTCTTGAAGTACTCCTCGTCCTTGGCGTGGAAGGAGTCGCAGTGGCCGGGCGAGAGCTTCTCGGCCTCGGCGCAGGCGGCGTCGCTGACCGGGGCCTCGCCGAACCACACCGTCGCCTGGGCGTTCGCCAGCGGCGAGATGATGTAGTTCATCCACTTGTACATGCAGTTCGGATGCTTGGCCTTGGACGAGATCATCCAGGTGTCGGACCACCCCGTCGCGCCCTCCTTGGGCAGCACGGAGCCGACCTTCTCCGAGTCCAGGTTGATCGTGTTGGCCTGGTACTGCCAGGCGGTCCCGATCGTCATGTCGCCGTTGGCGAACCCGTCGATCTCCTCCTGCGCGGTGCCCCAGTACTTGCCGATGAGGGTCTTCTGCTGCTTGAGCAGGTCGACCGCGGCCGCAAGCTGCTTGTCGTCGAGCGCGTACGGGTTCTTGATCCCGAGGTCCGGCTTGGTCGCCATGAGGTAGACGGCCGCGTCGGCGATGTAGATCGCGTAGTTGTAGGCCGTGACCTTGCCCTTGTAGGGCGAGCTCGGGTCGAACACGGCGCTCCAGCTGTCCGGCGCAGGAGTGACGTCCGACAGGGAGTACATCAGGACGTTGGCACCGCGCCCGTGCGGGACGCCGTAGGCCTGGCCGTCGACCGTGTTGTACGACTGGTTCTTGAGCCCCGCGAACACGTCCTTGTAGTTGGGGATCAGGTCCGTGTTGACGGGGGCGACATCGCCGCCCGCGATGAGCCGCAGCGTCGCGTCGCCCGAGGCCGACACGCCGTCGTACTCGCCCGTCTTCATGAGCTGGACCATGTTGGACGAGTCGAGGCCCTGCTTGACCGAGACGACGCAGCCGGTGTCCGTCTCGAACTGGGTCACCCAGTCGTAGCCCCCGTCCGGCACTGGCTCGGCGTGGCCACCTATCACGTAGCCCGCCCACTCGATCAGGGTGAGCGCCCCCTCACCGTCCCCGACAGCGGTGGGCACCGATGGCTTGGGCGTGCCCGAGCTGCCCCCCGAACACGCGCTCAGGGCCAGCGCGCCGACCGCGCCGAGCACGAGGATCTGCTTCCTCATCTGTTCCTCCTCCAGTGGCTGGGGACCGCCGCGGCTAACCGGCCTCGGCGACCTCCTGCAGGTGCTGCCGTTTCCAGACGAGGCGGACAGCACGCCCCTGTTGCGCAAGCGCCTCCATCGAGGAGGTCGCGAGGTTCTGCTGGGTGACGACGAGCTCGCCACCGGCGTCGAGCGCGACGTGGTAGCGGGTGTCGGGTCCGAGGTAGACGACGCTCCGGATCCGCCCGGACGCGGCAACCTCGTCGTCCGCGGGCTGGGCCTCCGGGCCGGCGAGATGGATCTTCTCGGGCCGGACGGTATACGTGCCGCGGGTCCCGAAGAGCGTCTCGGCGACGTCGTCGGTGATGAGGTTCGACGTCCCGACGAACCCGGCGACGAAGCGCGTCGCGGGGTGCTCGTAGACGTCAGCTGGCGCCCCGACCTGCTCGATCCGGCCGCGGTTGAACACCGCGATCCGGTCGCTCATCGTGAGCGCCTCTTCCTGGTCGTGGGTGACATAGATGAACGTGATCCCCACTTCGTGCTGGATCTGGTGCAGCTCGAGCTGCATCTCCTCGCGGAGCTTGAGGTCAAGGGCGCCGAGCGGCTCGTCGAGGAGCAGGACGCGAGGCCGGTTCACGAGCGCGCGGGCGAGGGCCACCCGCTGGCGCTGGCCACCCGAGAGCTGGCCGGGCTTGCGCGTGTCGTAGCCCTCGAGGCGGACCATGCGCAGGGCATCCGCGACGCGCCGCTCGCGCTCCGGCCTCGCCACCTTGCGCACCCGGAGGCCATACGCGACGTTCTCCGCCACGGTCATGTGCGGAAACAGCGCGTAGTCCTGGAACACGGTGTTGACGTCGCGCTCGAATGGCGCGAGGCGGGTGACGTCGTGCCCGTGCAGGAGGACGCGCCCAGCGGTCGGCAGCTCGAAGCCCGCGATCATCCGCAGCGTCGTCGTCTTGCCGGAGCCAGACGGGCCAAGCATCGAGAAGAACTCGCCATCCCGGATCTCGAGGTCGATGCCCGCGACGGCCGCGACGTCGCCGAATCGCTTCTCGAGGCCCTCGAGACGCACGGCCGGGCGTGGGTCACCCGCGTGGCCGTGGTCCTCCGGGTGGTCGTGGTCGCGCTCCTGGACGTGTCCGAGGACGTGGCCACTGGGATCGGTTGGCGCGCTGGTCACTCTCGGGTGAGGCTCCTGGGCACCGGCGACGGCACGGTGGACGGGGACGGGGACGGGGACGGGGACGGGTCCGGGGCCGCATCACTCCTCGCGGCCACAGCAGAGGTGCGCGCACGCTACGAGGCCCCGGCTCGCGGTGTCAAGCGTGATCCGCCACGTGGATACGGGGTGCATCTCCCGCATCATGGGCGCGTGCACATCCACCGCCCCGTTCCGCCCCCCGACCCGCGCCGCCGGCCGCTCGTCTCGCTCATGGGGCTCGCGGTGATGACGCTCGCGCTTGCGGCGTGTGGGGGTGGTTCTGCCCCGGCTACCCCGCCGATCACGCCCGGTGTCAGTGCCGCACCGCGCGAGGTGAACATCGTCATGCGCGACTACGCGTACGTGCCGTCCGTGGTCGACCTCGTCCCCGGGGAGACCGTGACGCTGCACGTGGTCAACGGTGGACTGGAGATCCACGAGGCGATCCTCGGCGACATGGACGCGCAGCTGGCGTGGGAGGCCGCCGAGGGTGCGACCGTCGACCATCCGCCGGGCCCGACGCCGGTCGTGCCGGACCCGCCCGGGTTCGTCGGGACGCGCGTGGTCGTCGGCTCGGGGCAGCGGGTGGACGTCACGTGGACCGTACCGCTGGACGCGGCGGCGGCGACGAGCGGCTGGTTCGTCGGGTGTCACATCCCCGGGCATTGGGCGAAGGGGATGGTCGTGCCGGTCCGGTTCGTCGGCGCCGGCGGGACGCCCCTCGGGACCCCGCCGCCGCTGCCCTTCCCGTCCGTGGGGTGACAGCCACCAGCTGCGCCGTCGCGAGCTCGGGCTGACACGCGCTCCTGCGCTCGCATGCGGCCCGCAGAGGCCCCCGGTGGTATGGTTCGGGCGGCGCCGCGGAGGCCCGCGCGCCCCCGGCCACCGCAATTCCAGGAGAGCTTCCGACCATGGCGTACGTCATCGCCGAACCCTGTGTCGACGTGATGGACCTCTCGTGTGTGTCCGTCTGCCCCGTGGACTGCATCCACTACGACGAGGGCACCGACCGGAAGCTGTTCATCGACCCCAACGAGTGCATCGACTGCGGCGCGTGCGAGCCCGAGTGCCCGGTCAACGCCATCTTCCCGGAGGAGAGCCTCCCGGCCGAGTGGGCGCGCTACACGCAGGCCGACGCGCTCTGGTACACCGACAAGGGCGCGGCGCGCGCGCTCACAGACGAGCTCAAGCCCGCCTGACGGTCGCACCCCTTCAGAGACGCTGCCCTAACGGCCCCGAACATAGCGGGGCCGTTTCCTTGTCCGTGGCGCGCCCGACGTCCGAGGCTCGCGCCCGTCACGTCGTCGCTCGGTTCGCGGTCGCGCTGGCGCGTTCGGTCCGCCGTCCGGTCGCTGCGCGGTCGCGCCGACGGTCCCGCCCGCGGTCCCGCCCGCGGTCGCGCTAACGGTCCCGCCCGCCGTCCAGCCCGCCGTCCAGCAACCCCGATGCTGACAAGACGCGAGCATCCGCGCCGCGGCGGGTTCCGAGCCCCTCGGGGCCTTGCCCGAGCACTGCCGCTGCTAACCGGTGTGGAAACCGGGGTCAGGACGTCGGCGCCGGCGCGAAACGCCTCCTCTAGGTGGCTGCGTTCGAAATCCCGTGCGCGTGCCGAGCGCGAGGGTCGATGGGCTCACCTGACCGGGCCCGACAGGGCCGAGGCGCTCCGCTGCGCAGACGGTGGGCCCTCCTGGGGCTGACAGGAGCCCCGCGGCG
>JBBRRZ010000030.1:0-36484 GCA_038245845.1 Candidatus Limnocylindrales bacterium | reverse complement strand
GTGGAGGGCGGCGCAGTCGGTGCACGCGGCGACGAGGCTCGTCGCGATCTCGAGGTCGGCGCCCGTGGCGTCGCCCGCGGCGAACGCGGCGACGAGCTCGAGGTCGTGGGTGTCGTGCGTGCTGTCGGAGATGTGCGGCATCAGTCGCCCTCGCCCCGGAACAGGCCGATCGAGCCCTCGAGCCGGTCTCGCAGTGCCAGCCGCCCGCGGTGGATCCGGGACTTCACGGTGCCGAGCGACACGCCCGTCAGGCCAGCGATCTCGGCGTAGTCGAAGCCCTCGACGTCGAACAGCACGATGGCGTGGCGCTGGTCGGGGGTGATCGAAGCCAGCGCCGCCTGGAGAACGCGGGCGCGCTCGCCGTGCATCGCCGTGCGCTCAGGGTCCGCCTCGGGACCCGCGGGCGGCTGCCAGGCCTCGTCCTCGAGCTCCGGGTAGGGCTGCGACGGACGGCGCTTCTTGAGCCGTTGCTGGTCCATCGCGGCGTTGATCGCGATCCGGCTGAGCCACGAGCGGACCGATCCGCCACGAAAGGAGCGCATGTTTCGGTAGGCAGAGAAGAAGGCCTCCTGGACGGCATCGGAGGCCTGGTCCCGATCCGGAACCATGCGTGCGACGAGCGAGAACAGGTGGCCCTGGTAGCACTCCACGAGGCTGTTGAAGGCGTCGAGGGAGCCGTCGCGCGCCTGCTCGAGCAGGATCAGGTCACGACGCTGGATCGGGTCGTCGACGGCTTCCGACGGGCGTGCGTCCTCCACGACGGGCGCGGCCCTCCTGGTGGCGGTGATGAGGCGCGGCGAGTCTAGCATCGGGTCCGGGACTGGACGCCGGACGAGCCGGCCTGGGACGTGGGCATCGTCGGCAAGACGACGGCAAGCCCGATCCGGTTCCGAGTCGTCGGCTCCGGTACGATCTGGCCCGCGGGCCGAAGTGGCGGAATGGCAGACGCGGCGGTCTCAAACACCGCTGAGGGCAACCTCGTCCGGGTTCGAATCCCGGCTTCGGTACCAGACTGATCGCGAGGTGGCGGGCGACGCGATCGAACGCGGCGCCGTTCGATGCGGGCCTCAGACGGCGACGAGGGAGACGATCGGGTCGCCGTCGGCCACGCGCCGCGCCAGGCTCCGACGCTCGAGGCAGGCGAGTACGGCGATCGGGAGATGGTCGGTCCACACGTAGGCGAGCGCCGGATCCTCGATGCGATCCGCGGCGTCGATGAGGGCGGCAACCGTCTCCGCGAGTTGCGTCGGAACAATCCATTCATCGGCGCTGGCGCGGATCTCGAGCAGCCGGCGGCGGTGCATCTGGCGCGGCGTGCGCTCCTCCGCGCCCTCGACACGGCCGCGCTCGACCTCGCACAGGCGGTCGAAGGCGCGCAGCGCCGCCTCGCACAGCCGCCCGGATGTGGTGCGTTCGGTCACGATGGCTCCCTGTGCTTCGATGCGACGCTCATCATGGGCGCTCCCGCGGTCCGCTCGCTCAGCCGGCGCGCGGCGCTGTCATCGGCCTGCAGGGTCCAGCCCGCGACCATGCGGGCAACAGCCCCGGCCGGCTGGCGCACCCGTCGCGCTAGACTCCGCTTCATTCCGCCACCCCTCGGAGCATCGATGAGCCTCTTCCGTCGCGTACTCAACCTTGACGCCCCCGACCCCGCCGGCCTGCCCATCCATCCCGACACCCCGCTCCCCGACGCCGGCGTCGGCCAGACCGAGAGCGTCAGGGCGATCGCGGGTCGCCTCACCGCCCTGCCGCCGACCCGCGCCCGGTTCGTGGCCGCCTTCGGCTACCTCCTCGGACGCGCCGCGAACGCGACGCAGGACGTGAGCGACGCGGAGAGGACCGAGATGGGTCGCCTCATCGCCGACGTCGGAGGGCTGGACGACGAGACAGCGCACCTCGTGGTGGACCTGGCGGGGACGCTCGCCGGTGAGTTCGGGGCGACCGAGGACTTCCTCGTCACGCGCGAGTTCAAGGCGATCTCCACACTGGACGAGCGCGAGCGGCTGCTCCGCTGCTGCTTCGTGGTCATGGCCGCGGACGACGAGATCGACGCGACCGAATCCTGGCTGGCGAACCGCCTCGCCGAGGAGCTCGACGTCGAGCGGCCAGACCTCAACGCGATTCGTGCCGAGTTCCACGACCACCTGTCAGGGGTCCGGGAACTGCGGCGGTTGGCCGCCGGCTGACGTTCGCGATCGCCACTCGCGATCGTGGCCCCGGGCCTCGTTCCGGTCAGGCCAGGCTGAGGTCGATCACCCCATCGCCCACTCGGCGACGCACCTCGGCGACCAGCTCCGCGTCATAGGCAACGCCGCGTAGCTCCATCGGCAGTGCGCTGCCACCCGGGGCCGGGACATGGACGACGACCCGGGTCTGACCCGGTCGATCGCGGATGACGACCTTGAATGCCTGCATCGCGGAGACCACGCGGTCGGGGCCGGCCTCGCGGGCGAAGCGGACGTTGAGCACGGCCCCGGGTGATGCCTCGACGGGTCGGGACGGCGCCTGGGCGGCGGCCGACGCGAGCGAGCGCGCCTCGTCGGGGAGCGACGGCTCATCGGGCTCCGGGGCGCCAGAGTCGGCGGCGACGGATGCGAGGTCGGGCGGCTCCACGTAGGTCGCGATCGGTTCCGCCGGGTCGAACGGGGGCAGGGATGCGGAGACGCCGGCCTCCCCATCGTGCGAGGTGGCGCCGTGCGAGGCATTCCGTGGTCCGAGGGGCCCGCCCGGCCGGCCGGGACCCACGGCGACGCCCGGGCCCGCCATGCCCGGGTCGGGGGCCGAGGCACGCAGCATTGGGCCCGGGCCGCCGGGTGCAGCCGCCGTGCTCACGCCGGCCGGAGCGGGATACGCCCGCCCGCCCGCATGACCGGCACCGTTCGAGCCGCCGCCGTTCGGGCCGCCGCGCCGGGCACCGCGCTTGTCCAGCGAGCCCACCTCGCGCGCGAACGCCTCCGGCCCGCGTTCCGCGACCTCGTCCCAGTCCCACACGGAGTCCGCGAGCAGCGAGGCCTCGTCGCCGCGATGGTCAACGCGACCCGCCACGAGGAGGATGGCGCCGTCCCGCCACGAGCCGATCGTCTGCTCATACGTCCTCGGGAACACCACGACCTCGAGCGTCCCCTGGAGGTCCTCGAGCGTCACGACGGCCATCGTGGACTTCGTCTTCGTGATGATCGTGCGGTTGCCGGTGACGATCCCGCCGATGACGACGCGCTGGCCATCAAGGGACTCGTCCTTGAGGTCGCCGCTGTAGGCGGTCACGAACAGCCCGACGCGCTCCGCGACCACGCCCATCGGGTGATCGGAGAGATAGAGGCCCATCAGCTCCTTCTCCCAGCGCAGTCGCTCGCGCACGGGCGTCTCGGGCGTCGCGGGGAGCGGCCGCTCCAGGGTCGCGGCGTCATCACCCGCCATGTCGAACAACGACGTCTGGCCGCTGATCCGGTCACGCTGCGCGGCCTGGCCCGCGGCGACTGCGTCATCGAGGCCCAAGAGGACCTGCGCCGGGTGCCCGAACACGTTGAGCGCCCCGACCCGGGCGAGCGACTCGAGCACCTTGCGGTTGGCGAGGCGCACGTCCACCCGCGCGCAGAAGTCGGTCAGCGACCGGAACTCGCCGCCCTCGTCGCGCGCCCTGATGATCGACTCGATGGCGCCCTCGCCGACGTTCTTCACGGCCAGCAGCCCGAACCGGATCGCGTCGCCTTCGACCGTGAACCCGAGGCCCGACGCGTGCACGTCCGGCGTCCGGACCTCGATGCCGAGCCGGCGACACTCGGCGATCGCGGCCGCGACCTTCTCCGCGGTATCGCGGAACGCGGTGAGCACCGACGTCATGTACTCGACCGTGTAGTTCGCCTTGAGGTACGCGGTCTGGTAGGCGATCAGCCCGTAGCAGGTCGCATGCGCCTTGTTGAACCCGTAGCGCTCGAACGGCTCGAACGCCTTGAACACCGCGTCGATCGTGTGCGCCGCCACGCCCCGTTCGGCAGCCCGCTCGACGAACGTCTGCTTCATCGAGCGCAGCACGGAGGACTTCTTCTTGCGGATCGCGTAGCCCAGCATGTCCGCCTCGGGTCCCGTGAACCCGCCGAGGGCCATGGCCGCCGCCATGATGTCCTCCTGGTACACGAAGATCCCGTACGTCCGGTTGAGGAATGGCTCCAGCAGCGGGTGCAGGTACTCGACCTTCTCCTGGCCATGCTTGCGGCGGATGTACGCCGGGATGTTGTCCATCGGCCCCGGGCGATAGAGCGCGACCATGGCCGCGAGGTCGAACACGGAGCTCGGCTGGAGCTCGCGGACGTAGCGCCGCATGCCGGCGGACTCGAGCTGGAACACGCCGGTCGTCTCACCCGAGGCCAGGAGCTCGAAGGTCTTCGCGTCATCGAGCGGGATGTCGTCGAGATCGACGCGCTCGCCGCGGTTCTCGATGATCAGGTCCACGGCCTTGCGCAGGATCGTGAGGTTCGAGAGGCCGAGGAAGTCGAACTTGAGCAGGCCCAGCGCCTCGATGGCGTGCATCTCGTACTGGGTCATCAGGGCGTCCGAGTTCGTCGCCTTCTGGAGCGGCATGAGCTCGGTCAGGGGTTCGCGCGCGATGACGACGCCAGCGGCATGCGTGGATGCGTTGCGCGCCACGCCCTCGAGCTGCTGCGCGAGGCCCACGAGCTTCGCAACCTGCGGGTCGCCGTCGTGCATCTCCTTCAGTTGGGGTGACAGCTCGAGCGCCTCGGACAGCTTGATGCCCAACTGGTTCGGGACCGCCTTCGCGATCCGGTCCACCTCGCCGTAGCTCATCCCGAGCACCCGCCCGACGTCCCGCAACGCGGCCCGCGCGAGCATCGTCCCGAACGTGATGATCTGGGCGACGTGGTCCTGGCCGTACTTGCGGCTGACGTAGTTGATGACCTCGTCCCGGCGCTCGTCCTCGAAGTCCACGTCGATATCGGGCATCGTCACGCGATCGGGGTTGAGGAACCGCTCGAACGGGAGCCCGTAGTGGATCGGGTCGACCGGGGTGATGCCCAGCGTGTAGGTGACGATCGAGCCCGGCGCAGACCCGCGGCACGTCGTGGCGATCCCCTCCTGGCGCGCGAACCGCACGAAGTCGGCCACGATCAGGAAGTAGCCGGCGTAGCCCATCGAGATGATCACGCCCAGCTCGTAGTCCAGGCGCTGCTGGAGCGCTGGAGTGACCGCTCCGTAGCGCCGCGCGAGGCCCGCCTCGCACTCCTTGCGCAGCCACGTCTCTACGGTCTCGCCGTCGGGTACCGGGAAGTGCGGGATCCGCAGCTCCCCGAGCGGCAGGGCGAGGTCGCACATCTCGGCGATCCGGCGGGTGTTGAGCAGCGCCTCCCGCTGGTCCGGGAACAGGCGCTCCATCTCGGCGGCGGTCTTGAGGTAGAACTCGGTGCCCTCGAAGCGCATCCGGTTGGGCGTGTCGACGTTGTTGCCGGTGCCGACGCACAGCAGGACGTCCTGCGCTTCGTGCTGGGCCTGGTGCACGTAATGAAGGTCGTTGGTCACGACCAGCGGCACGCCGGTCTCCGGCGACAGCCGGAGGAGCTGCTCGTTGAGGCGGCGCTGCTCGGGGATGCCGTGATCCTGGAGCTCGAGGAAGAAGCGGCCCTTGCCCAGGATGTCCTGGTACTCGCCGGCGAGCGTCCGGGCCAGCTCCCAGTCGTCCACCTCGAGGGCCTTGGGGATCTCGCCACCGAGGCAGGCGGACATCCCCACGAGGCCCTGGCTGTGCTTCGCGAGGTGCTCGCGGTCGATGCGCGGCTTGTAGTAGTAGCCGTCGATATGGGCGTCCGTCACGAGCCGGCACAGGTTCTGGTAGCCGGTCATGTCCGTCGCGAGGAGGATCAGGTGGAAGGGCTGGCTGTCGGCCTTGCCCTCCTTGTCCGTCATCGACCGCCGGGCGACGTACGTCTCCACGCCGATGATGGGCCTGATCCCGGCCTTCGTCGCCGCCTGGTAGAAGGCCACCGAGCCGTAGAGCGCGCCGTGGTCGGTCACCGCGAGGCTGTCGAAGCCGTGCTTGACGCTCGTGTCCACGAGATCCGTGATCCGGCCGAGCCCGTCGAGCAGGCTGAACTCGGAATGAGTGTGGAGGTGGACGAAGTCGTTGGGGGCGATGGTCGTCACGGGAGGTCAATGGTACCGGCGCAGGCGCATCCCTGGCCCGCCGGTCGTCGCGGATCGCGGTTAGCCGGTCGTCATCGCCCGGTCGAAGCGATCTGCGTCGACGCCGACTCGGACGAGGTGGAGCCGAAGCACGTCGATCGTCGCAGCACGAACAGAGGCTGGGTCGGCGGCAAGACCGGTGGTGGGGCCAGCCACGATGATGGCGATCACTCGACGCGCAAGCTCGCGGGCTTCTTCGGGCGCGAGACTCGGCGCGGATGCAGCCAGCACGCGCCCGAAGATCGCCTCTCCCTGCCCGAAGTACCGAGCGAGATCCACTTGGACCAACGGGCGCCCGACCTCGCGCGCGAGGTCGATCGCCAGCAGGTAGGTGGGCATCACCTCGATCACGAGATCGATGGTCAGGCGGAGCTGGACGAGAGGGTCGATGACGGGGTCGATGCTGGTCGAGTCCCAGTCGCGCGGTTCCTCGTCGATCAGAAACGTCGCGAATGCGGCCTTGGAGGGGAAGTAGTGGTAGAGCGCGGCGGGGCTCAGGTGGCAGGCGTGCGCGAGCGCCTTGATCGTCGAGCCGCGATACCCATGGGCGCGGAAGACGGGTTCGGCCAGGCGGAAGAGCTCATGGCGGCGACCCTGGATACCGGCGAGGAGGGCCGGGTCGAACGGGAGCCAGCTCACGGATCACCAGCGCGTAAGCCGAACGCTCTCCCGACCGATGTCCGCGCCATTGCACGGATTGTGCGCCATGGAGCGGCATGGTCGTGCTAGTCCTCGCAGAGCGTGACCGACTGTCCCGACACGGCCAGGCCGAACGTCAGAGGTCTTCCAGCCGGTGATAGCCGCGCAGCGCCGCGATCGGTGCGAGTGCGGAGGTCGCAAGGCGCGTCACCAACCACGGCGGGCTCGAAGAGCGGATCTCGCGCTGGAAGGTACGGACGAGTACCGGCATCATGAGCGGCTTGGGCATGCCCCCTTTACCGAGCTTGCCCTCGTTGGCGAGGCGGAAGAGAACCTCGAAGAAGTGTCGTGTGTCGAGGGCGGGCTCGAACACCTGGACGTAGTGGGCTTCAGTGTCGGTCGGGTTCCAGAAGCGATGGTTCGTGGCCGCCGGGACAGTCACCGTCGTGCCGCGACCGGCCCGGAACTCCTTCCCGTCGATCCAGAACGCCAGCTCGCCCGAGAGCACCTCGAACGAACTCTCCTGTTCTGGATGAGTGTGGTTCGGTTCATTCTCCTTGCTTGGCGGGCTCCAGCACTCGATTCGCAGGACGGTCGGATGGCCGACTGCGACGACTGGATCTGGCCCGTCGCCGTCGATGAAGCGCATCCGTTGTCCGGTCCGCTGGTTAGCGATCACCTGCTGGCGCATGAGAACCTCCTCGGGAGCTGACGAAAAGGTAGAAGGGCTTTGAAGGAGCGGTCCCGGAATTCCATCGGGGCTCGGGCGCCGTTGCTGGACGAAGGGGGTGGCCCGGTACAGCCGCCGCGCGGGAGCGGGTCGCAAAGCAGGTGCAGCGTTTTGACCGAACAGCCTGGACCGCCTCAGTGCACCACAGCCGGTCCCGAATCCGGCACGTCCTTCATTCGGTTTTCGCTCACTCACTCGGAGGTGGACCACTCCAGAGTCGGGCCGGTGACGGGACGCCATGACGCCCAGGGGTTGGGTCGGCGCTGGCAGCTATCGGGCCTCTGGCTTCTCCGGCCACGAGCTCGGCATCACACAGTCTTCAGCGTGTGAAACATGCGGTCTGAGCGGGCACGTCACGGCGTTCAGTCGTGCGCAAACTCGGAGCGATCGACATGTGGAGCTGCGAAAAGTCGTTCGCGGCGATGGTCGTCACAGGAGGTCGATGTAGCCGGGCTTCCCCGACACGGCCGGACCGGCTCCGCCATCGCGGAGTTCTGTTTCCGGGCCGTGTTCGCAGGACGGCGCGACGCCCGCGCGAACCAGCTGACTGAGATTGAGTGTTCCTGACCAAACTCCCAGGTGCGCCAAGGACGGATGTAGCACTTGCGCCCCTGGACGACGCAGCGGACGACGCGTCCTTGAACGACAGCAACATTGGGGCACTTGGCGGCCGCTATCACCGCCCACGCGGCGGCCACGAAGGATCCTCCTCCACGCGTGCGGGCCTGGCTGCTCGGACACGGTCGTCGCCTTCCTGGAGGCCGCGGACATCCCCCCGACGATAGCGCCCAGCGGCTCCCCCGGACCCGTCGACGCTGCACGCTTGCGCATGGCTGCCGCGGGCGTGGGGGCCGCTCGGGGAGGCGGGCGATCCTTCGGAACGCCCGCTCGACGAGCCGTCAGCCGGCGGAGCAGGTCCCCACGTTGTGCACAACGACGCTGCCATCCGCGGCGAAGCGGTAAACGACGTTGAGGCTGTCTCCCGTGCCGAGGATCTGCATCTTGAACATCCAGGTCATCTGCCCGGACCCCGCGTTGGCCAGGAAGCCGAAGTGCTCGACTCCGACGACGCGGTAGAGGCCGCCGTTCTGGTCCTGGGCCACGACCCCGTGTGCGGTGATCGTCTCGGTGTAGCTCACGTTGCCGAAGGCCGAGGTGCTGGTGTGCGTGACCTGGTTGATCGTTCCGGCCACCAGCATGTAGGTGTTCGCGCCGCAGGGAAGCGGACCGGGAGCGTCGGTGGCGAGCCACGAGTCGTGGGTGGCGGCGCTGCTGGCGAGCGCCGGAGCAGCGCTGAGCGCGAGCGCGAGCATGGACATGGCCGCGAATGTGGCGAGACGACGTCGCCTGGTTCGGATCTCCTGATTGGATGCTTGACCTGGACGGCGAGCAGCATCGAAGGCCTGCCCGCCCCTGTCGTCATCCGCACGGCGCGAAGAGATCGATCGCAGGTCGCATGAGGGCACGACCAATGGATGACGGGGCGCAGGTCGCGGGCCTGTAAGGGGGCCGAGTGAAACATCTCCGCTGGCTGACCCGCGACCGGATGAATGGTGCACGCCGCGCACCTTCGGTCCTGGACTGGCTGCTCACGTGCGCACTCCTGGCGCTCGCGCTCGTCGAGGTGGCTAGCGGGGCCTTTCCGGGGCCTGTCGCCCTGACTGCGGTGCTCCAGCTGGTGACGATCATCCCGTCGCCTTCCGGCGGCTGGTACCCGTCACGGCGATCACCGTCGCCGCGCTCGCGACGCTGCCGTACTCCGTGGTCTACGGGGCCGGCAACAGCCTGTCGGGCGCGATGGCGTACCTGATGTTTGCCTATGCCGTCGGGCGCTACGCGGACCGGCGCGTGCTGCCGGTCGGCATCGCGATGAGCCTGCTGATGATCGTCGAGCTGTGGATCGGCGGCCGGCTGGTCGGGCTCGTGGACATCGGCTACCTCCTCGCCTTCTACGGCGCGGCCCTGGGCCTCGGCGTAGCACTCCGGGGGCAGGTGGCGCGCTCGACGGTGCTGGCCGTGACGGCCGACCGCGCCCGGTCCGAGCAGGAGGCGACAGCCCAGGCTGCCGTGCACGAGGAGCGGGCGCGCATCGCACGTGAGCTGCACGACGTGGTCGCCCACAACGTGGGGCTCATCGTCCTTCAGGCAGGCGGCGCTCGGAGCGTGCTGGACACTGATCCGGAGCGGGCTCGGGCAGCGATGCGGCAAGTCGAGGAGACGGGTCGCCAGGCGCTGACGGAGATGCGCCGCCTGGTCGGCATCCTGCGCGTGGACGAGGATGCGGAACGGCAGCCACTGCCACGCCTCGAGCGCCTCCCTGCGTTGATCGACGAGGCCCGTGCCGGCGGCCTCACTGTGGACATGAAGGTCGAAGGCACACCAGTGGAGCTGCCGGCCGGGCTGGAGCTGGCCGCCTACCGGCTTATCCAGGAGGCACTGACGAACGTTCGAAAGCACGCACCGGCGTCACGCGCTTGCGTCCGCCTGGGCTACGAGCCCGATCGCCTGCGCATCGAGGTGAGCGACGATGGCGGGCCGTCCGGCGTGGCAGCCGCTCCCGCCCGGGACGTATCCGGCCCCGGACACGGCCTGATCGGGATGCGCGAGCGAGTGCAGGTGTACGGCGGCCGGATGCAGGCCGGACCGATGCCCGGCCGGGGTTTCCGGATCGAAGTGGTCCTTCCGCTGTCGCTCGGACCCTCGTGACCATCGAGGTCATCATCGTTGACGACCAGGTGCTGGCTCGTGCGGGCCTGCGGATGATCCTCGAGGGTCAACCTGACATGCGAATCGTCGGCGAAGGGTCGGATGGAGCCGAGGCCGTCAGCCTGGCACGGCGCCTGCGACCGACGGTGGCGATCCTGGACGTCCGGATGCCGCGCGTCGATGGTCTCGAGGCAACGCGGCGGATCGTAAAGGAGGCGCCGACGACTCGGATCCTGGTCCTCACAACCTTCGACCTCGACGCGTATGCCTTCGAGGCGCTGCATGCCGGGGCGAGCGGCTTCCTGCTCAAGGACGCACCGGCAGAGGACATCATCCACGCCGTCCGCACCGTGGCCCGAGGCGACGCGACGCTGGCGCCGGCCGTCACGCGGCGGCTGGTCGAGCACTACGCGGGGCGTCCTCGACCGGATGCCTTCCCCGCGCTGGCGACTCTCACCGCGCGCGAGCTCGAGGTGCTCCAACGCCTGGCGGCGGGCGGCTCGAATGCCGAGATCGGCGATCGGCTGGCGCTGAGCGAGACGACGGTCAAGACGCACGTCGGCCGGGTCCTCGACAAGCTCGGCGTCCGCGATCGGGTCCAGGCGGTGATCTACGCCTACGAGTCCGGGCTGGTCGAGCCCGGCGGCCCACGTCACGAATAGGCTACGCGCGATGCCCAAACTCCCGCCTGTTGACAGGTGGAGCTGCGAAAGATCGTTCGGGGCGGTGGCCGTCACGTGATGTCAGCGGTAGCCGGGTAGGCCGCCCGCCGGCGGACGGATCCAGATAGCCGTGCGCGGCCGAGGCTCCCGGATCCGGGTCAGTCGGCGGCCCGACACCCTGGTCCGGCGCGTTGCGTACCTGTCACCTCGCGATGACCGGGGAGCAGCGCCGGCTGGCGATGCCGGGTCCGTGCGAAGCGTCGTGTCTCCCGGTTCCGGCGTCGATGATCAGCCCGTCAAGTTCGGAGCAGTGGGTCCCTTCGGCCGTCTGGATGGCCCCCCTGCGTGGCGACGGCCGCGCGCCGCGTGCTGAGAACCGCCTCGAGAGGAACGTGGTGGATCTTCGCTGCGCGCTCGACGGTGATGGCCCTGCTGATGAACGAACGGAACGAGTACCGGGCAATTCGCTCGATGCCGAACAGCTCCATCACATCGGCGATGTCGCCGTACTTGTGCAGGATCTCCGCGACCTTGGTGTCCTTGGTGATCTCCATCGTGGATCCTCCTGGCTCCTTGGCCTCTTGGCCATCCCGCCGCGCCCGACCGAGAGTTGGCGTGTTGGCCATCAGGGCGCGGAGCCTGGTCCCGGTTCGACCCGCACGGCGATGAAGGCAAGGCGGGTCTCAGCCTCGAGGCCGCGCGATGATCCCTCCGGGGCGATCACCGTCACGCCCGCGCTCAACGCGTAGCGCTCAGCATCGACGGTCATGGACCCGCTTCCCTCCAGGATGTGATAGAGGGCGAGCTGCTCGGGATGCGAAGGGATCCGACCACCGGGCTCGAGTCCCGCCAGGAGTGCCCGGAACCCTCGACCCTCGTGGAGGATCGTCGGCTCGGGGCCGGTCTTCGAGTAGCGGATGCGTCCGCGCCAGTCTGGGAAGTAGATCGAGGTGTCCATCGACTGTTTCTCCTTCATTGCTCCTGGATCGAACGCCTGGTGGCGCAAAGCCTGTCATGCCGGATTCACGCTACCGCAGCTGCTTCTTCCGCCCCCTCGCCGGCCGAGAGGAGCTCCGTGAGCGAAACCTCGTGCGCCGGCCGTCCGTGCGGGAGCCAGACGGCAGCCACGAGGCCGATCCCGGCCAGGACCACGGGGATCCAGAAGGCGTCCTGGAACGCGGCGACCTGAGCTGCCACCTGGGCGGGCGCACCCGACGCAGCAACGACTTCCAGGTTCGCCGAAAGCTGACTCGAGAGGACGTTCGCTGCGAGCGCGACGCCGATCGAGGCAGCCACCTGCCGGCTCACGTTGAAGAGCGACGAGGCCCGGGCCGTGCGATCGTGCCGGACGTCGCCGAACAGCGCGAGCTGGCCCGAGACGAACACCAACGCCATCCCGAATCCACGGACGGCCATCCAGATCCGGACGCTCATGAGGTCCGTGTCCGGCGCGATCCCGGTGAACAGCCACGAGGACAGCATCACCAGACCCAGACCGACGAGCACGAGCGGGCGAGTCCCGACGCGCGCGTGGAATTTCGCGGCCAGGGGCATTCCGGCCAGGATCCCGAATGCCTGGGCGAACGTGACCAGCCCGGACTCAAGGACGCTCTCGCCGCCGGGTCCCTGCAGAAAGAGCGGGATCAGGAAGAGACCAGACATCATCGCGGCCATTGCGATCGCGATCACCGAATTCGCACTTAGGAAGGATCGGATCCCGAACAGGCGGACGTCGAGCATCGGCTCGGCCGCTCGGAGCTCCACGACAGCGAGCAGGGCGAGTGCGACCAGGCCAGCGATCACGGGCCCGGTGACCTGTGGGCTCAGCCAATCGTGGGTCGCAGCCTGCGATACGCCGAAGAGCAACAGGGTGAACCCCGCAGCGCTGAGTACGAAGCCACGGCCATCGAATCGATGGTGTGGATGGACCCGGTCCTCGCGCAGCCAGTGCCAGCCCAGGAACAGACCGAGGATGCCGATCGGCACGTTGAGCAGGAAGATCCAGTGCCAACTCTGGTACTCGACGAGATACGCTCCGACGACCGGTCCGAGTGCCGGCGCGAGCGCCGCCGGGATTGCGACCAGGGCCGATGCGATGGCGCGTCGATCCCGGGGGAATGCCCGAAAGACCATGGCGATCCCGACCGGGGTGAGCATCCCACCGCCGGCGCCCTGGACGAACCGGAACGCGATGAGGGACTCGAGGCTCCAGGCGAGACCTGCCCCCAGCGACGCGCCGCTAAAGATGGCAAGGGCGAGCAGGAAGGTGCGCTTGCTGCCGAAGCGGTCGGCAAGGAAGCCCGCCACCGGAATGAAGACCGCGAGACCCAACAGGTAGCCTGTGATCACCCATTCGATCCCGGCCAGCTGGGCGTTGAAGTCCTGCTGCAGGGTCGGGATGGCGACGTTGACGACCGTCATGTCGAGCAGTTCCATGAACAGCCCGAGCAGGAAGACGATGCCTACCTTGTACTCGTAACCGAGTCGCGACGCCCGACCGGGCGGTCGGGCGTCGCGGGCGTTTGTCGGGGTGTCGTCCACCTCAGCTGCCGTGGCGACGCTGGCAGACGCGCCGCTTGACGGCGAGGATCGGGCAGTGGCCATCGTGGAACTGGAGCAGCTTGCGCAGCATGGGACTGGTTCTCCGAATGGGACGCCTCACACGAGGCGCTCGCGGTCACCGTCTCATGGAACGCGCGGCATCCAGGTGGAACTGGTTCCACCTGGATGCACCTGGCTCTACCGCCCGTGGTCGACCACCTGGCTCACGTCGATACCCGCCGCCGCGCGCAGGCCCGCCGGATCGAGGAGGACGAGCCCGGTCCCACCCACCCGGGCGATCAGGCCGCGCTGCTCGAAGTCGCGAATCACGCGTCCCGCCATCTCCCGCGATGTACCGGCGAGGTCGGCGAGCTGCGGTCGCGACAGGAGCGGCCGCCGAGCGTCGAATAGGAGCTCGCGGCGCATCCAGAGGATCGCCGCGAGCCGCCGTGACACCGTGTCGAAGGTCACGTGCTCCAATCGGTTCAGGAGCCGCGCGGAGCCGCGCAGCGTGTGGTCGAGGAGCCCGACCGCGAGACTGGCATCAAGCCGAGCGAGTGTCATGACCATGTCACCCGGCCAGAGCGCAGCGGTACCACGGTCGAGCCCGACCAGATCGACCGAGGGCGCGCCAGGCTGCAGCGAGAAGACACCGACGATCTCGCCCGGACCTGCGATCGTGATCATCTGCCGGTGGCCGTCAGCGTCGGAACGCCAGGCGCCGAGATGCCCATCGAGCACCAGCGTCAACAACGGGTCACGCATCTGGGACAGGAGGTGGTCGTGCCGCCGGAACGGCCGGATCTGCGCCTGGCGGATCAGCGCGACGCGGGAGCGGTTTGCCGACCCGGGCAAGACCAAAGGCAGGAGGGATTCGAGCACCCCCCTGCGATCATGGGCAGTGCCTGGGCGTGGCGGCGACGATCGGGGCGACTTCATTGCGTCGCCCATCGTGACACGCGGTGGATCCCGCCGGACCCCCGGGCGGGCCGCCTCGTCATCCGGACATCGCGACCAGCACGACCCATGCCCGAAACAGGATCCTCAACCGTCATGGCCTGACCTTCCACCCCGACGTCGGGACCGCTGAAACTGCCGACGGCGTTCTTGCGCATCGGCCTCGCTCATCACCCCGCCCGGATGGTGGCGTGAACATGCGCAAGATCGGAGTGTCCAGAGCCCGCGGACGACCGGTCGGGTCCGGGTCGACCTGCCGCGACGGCGGGGAGGCGGGGTTGGGCGCGTCGATCTCGACTACAGCCCGGAGTGCTTACCGGCTTGACTGCACTACGGGCTGGCGGTAGCTGAGTTCGGCGTCGTAGCCATGACGCGCTCAACGCTCTCCCGTGGCTTCGGCCCGATTGCGCGTACGCGGTGGGTGTTCCCGTCGTCGACCAGGGTGTAGAGCGTCTGGAAGTCGTCTGCCAAGGCGCTTTTCGCGAATGCTGCGGCGGCGCGAGAGGTCGAGCCAGCCCGAGAGGTCCGACGAGACCTGGAGTCCACGATCTGGGAGCGATGGCGGGAGCAAGAGACTGCCGGTCCCGCGGGCCGGGCTACGGGCGCGGGCCGAGCCGCGAGCCGAGCTCCGCCCGACGTCGTATCCCGAGCTTCTGGTAGGCCCTCGCAAGCGTCGCTTCGACGGTCTTGGGGCTGATGAGCAGCCGCGCGGCGACCTCGCGATTGGTAAGGCCGCTTGCGGCGAGCCCGGCGACGCGCTCCTCGGACGGCGTCAGCTCGTTGGCTGGGCCACGGGACAGGCCGAGCGAATCGATCTCGCGCCGCGTGCGGTCAAGCCACACGGCCGCGGCGAGTCCTTCGAAGATCGCCTCGGCAGTCGCGAACGCCGTGGCGGCAGCCCGTCGCTGGCCCGCGCGCCGCCGGAGCTGGCCGGCAATCAACCATGTCCGGCCTGCCTCCATCGGCATCGCCAGGGCGGTGAGTGCCTCGATCGCTCGATCAGAAGCGGCGAGCGCGCTCGCGACGTCCCCCGATGCGGCCGTGAGGAGCGCCCTACAACGCAGGCCCGTGACGAGCAGCCACGGGCGTGGGGCGATCCTGTTCCGCGCCTCGTGTCGCTCGAGGAGTGCCGTCGCGAGGGGGAGGTCACCGACGGCGATGTGCGCCTCGATCTGGTCGGCATGGAAGCGGAGCATCACGTGATCGCGCAACCCCGTCCTGTCCACGATCGCCAGCGCCCGATCTGCCGCGGCCGCCACCGCGACGACGTTGCCGAACGACATCTCGATGAAGGCGATGACGGACAGGGCGAGCCCCTCGAGCAGCTCGCTCCTGGTCTGCTCCCCGAGCTCGAGCGCGCGCGACGCATCGCTCCGTGCATCCTGCAACCGCCCGCAATAGGCACGGACCAGCGCCCGGCGGGCGAGCGCCGCCGAGAGGTAGGACGGCTGTGCAGTCTGCTCGGCCGCGTCGACCGCCTCGTCGGCGAGCCTCGTCGCCCGGTCCATGTGGCCGGTCCAGCACTCGAGCTCCACGAGATAGCCGAGCAGGTGAGCGACGGAGCTCTCGTCGCCCATCTGGCGCGAGCGCTCGAGGTACCCCTCGTTCAAGTCGCGCGATCTGTCGAAGTCGTCCATCCACTTCGCCCAGTTGGCCGGGAGCGTGCTGAAGTCCCAGACCCCGGAGCGCTCCTGGAGCTCGTGGCCACGTGCGATGGCGGCGACGTCGGCACCCCGACCGAGCTGGAGCTCGAGTGCGGCCGCGTTCATGAGGCCGAAGGCATACGTTCCCGGATCCGCGTCCGGGTCGATGAGCTCGACGGCGAGCCGGCTGTGGCGAGCCGCAGCCTCGAGGTCGTGCTCGTACATCCACGCGAGCCTTGCGTGGATCCGTGCCTGCGTCGCCGGATCGGCCGCCCGCGTGAGCGCATCCTCCATGAGCCGACAGGCGTCACGGCCGTCGCCGTCGTACACGATCACGGTCGCGAGGAGGATCTCGGCCTCAAGTCGTGTCGCAGGATCCTCGACGACGCGCAGGAGCCCGTCGAGCTCGTTGTGCGCGCGCATCGTGTCCCCGGACAGGAAGATCCGCTCCGCACGTGCGAGCAGGAGCCGCTGATGGCCGGCCCGGTCGGCGATTGGCCACAGGCGCTCGGCCTCGTCGAGGAGCTCGACAGCCGCCGCGATGGCGCCCCGGGTGGCGGCGAGGTCCGCGGCGGTGGCGAGGTCCTGGGCGATCGCGAGGTCCGGGGCGTCGGCCCCTGCGGCGAGATGCCGTGCGTGCTCCTCGGGATCGGCCGCGAGCTCGGCGAGCCGGCGATGCCCGGCGCGTCGACGGACGCTGGACGCGGCGGCCCTGATCGTCGCGGCGAGCAGCGGGTGGGCGATCCGGAGCGCGCCGCCCTCGGCGACCTCGATGACGCCGGCTGCCCGGGCGGGCTCGAGGAGCTCGGCAACCGACTCCGCGGTCTCGTCGGCGGCGCCGGCGACGACGTCCAGGGTCGGATGGGTCGAGAGCGCGGCGATGAGCAGGAGCTCCCGGGTCCGCTCGGGCAGGACGTCGATCCGTCGGCGAAGCAGGTCGTGCAGCGAGGGAGGGACCGTGGGCAGTGTCCCGCCGCGAACCTGCCGCTCACCGGGCACCACGGACGATCCCCATGCACGGGCGAGCTCGAGCGCGTAGAACGGGTTCCCGGCCGCCTGGTCGTGCACCCACAGGAGCGTCGGCCGCGGCAGCGATATTCCGAGGCGGGTTCGTACGAGGTGATGCAACGCCCCGACCGGGATCGGCCCGAGGACGAGGCGGTCGACGCCGCCCCCGTCGAGGAACGAGGGGAGGTCGTCGCCCATGGGACCGTCCGCGGGACTGTCCGCGGGCGTGTCCGCGGACACCCGCTCTGCCACGAGGACCCCGACCCGCTCGTCGCGCAGTCGACGGACGGCATACTCGAGGGCGGTCCTCGACGGCCGGTCGAGCCATTGGGCCTCGTCGACGGCGATGACGACCGGGCGATCCGCCGCGAGTAGCCGGATCGCGTGGAGCACCGCGACGCCGACGATCGACGACTCGGGATCGCCACTCGCATGGACGCGGTAGAGCGCGACCTCGAGGGCCGTCCGCTGGGGTGGCGGGAGCTCGGCGAAGAGCGCGTCGGGCACCCGTTCGAACAGGTCCACCAGGGCGGAGAACGAGACGCGAACCTCGGGTGAGGCCGGCCGCGCCTGGAGGACCTGTGCACCCGCAGCATCGGCAGCAGCGACGGCCCGGAGCCAGAGCGTCGTCTTGCCGATCCCGGCCTCGCCCTGGATGGCGAGCCCGTGCGGGCCGCCCGAGAGACGCGCCGCGAACCGCTCGATCACCTCGAGCTCCGCGCTTCGGCCGACGATCTCCTCGTCCATCTCCCACAGGGTACGGCCCGCCGGTCACATGGATCGAGGGTGCCGGAGACCGAACGACAGGGTATTCCCGGATGCAACCCGCGTCGGGAGCCGTCACCGTCGCCGTGGGGAGACTCGGACCGCTCAGCGTGTCGATGCTCCACCCAGGATGGAGACGCCATGTCGAGACATCGACGACAACGACTGGCCGCCCTCGCGGGGGCGTTCCTCATCGCCGTGTCGACGGCCGGGACCGCGGTCGCGGCCGCGCAGACGCGCACGATCGGCCTTGCCTATGCGGGCGATGCAGCTCCCGCGTACGCCTTCGACGTCAAGGGCTACTGCGACGCGTGCATCCCGGACGCGTTCCAGGTCATCCTGGGCCGGGGCAGCTGGGCGTACGGGGCGACGACCACGGCGACGGTCGACGATATCCACTGGGCCGCCGGGACCTCAACCGCCCTGCTGTACGACGACGCGCTGCTTCGGCAGGGCCAGACGCTGGGCCTCAGCGATGTGCTGACCACGACCGGGGGCACGATCGTGGCCCACGGCACGCTCAAGGGCGCGGCCGGGCTGATCAACGACCCGACCGGGGGCTCCAACTTCGGTCCGTCGGGCACGTCCCAGAACATCGACAGGACGGCGACCTGGACGATCACCGGCTGTGCGATGCCGCTCCCGGGCGAGAGCCCGCGGACCTGCGTCTCGAACACCCAGGACATGGAGCTCGCCTCGCGGGCCATCGCCTCGAATCTCGTGGCCACGCTCAAGGCCGTCCTGTCGGTCCAGCTGCGGCTCGAGATCCAGGTCAGCAGCGACGGCATCATCGTCGCGCGCAGCCTCACCGTCGTCGGTGATTCGGGCTCCCAGGACCGGACGATGACCTTCGTCGGCTCCAGTCCGTCGACCCTGGCCGACCCCATCGCCCTGTCGTGCACCCAGCCCTCCGGCAGCGACGTCGCCTATGCCCTGACGGCGCAGTCATACGCCCCGGTCACCGAGATCGCCGGTCGTGGCACCCTCCACGCCGAGGCGGTCCTCGTGCCGCTCCTGATCGGACCCGACATCCCCGTCTTCGGCGACGACATCACGTCGATCGTCGCGCCGTCGTCCGCATTCGGCATCACGCTCGATGGCAATGGCGGCGCGGCGACCCTCGGGGTCCTCGCGAAGAACAACATCCCGCCCGTCGCGGACTCGGGTGGCGGCGGCGGCCACGCGTACATCGGCGACCAGGGCACGCCGATCACCTTCAACTCCGCGAGCACCAGCGTCTGCGGCCCGCCATCGATCCGCTGGGACTTCTCCGACGGGGGCGTCGCGTTCGGGGATCACCCCCAGCACACCTTCCAGGGCAGCGGCGTCTACTCCGGCCTGATGACCGCAACGGACATCACCGGTCTGACGGCGACCCAGGCCTTCTCGATCGGCGTCGCCAACCTGGCTCCGGTCGTGGATGCCGGGCAGGACACCAGCGCGGCCTGGGGTCGGCCGGTGGCGTTCAACGGCCAGGCCGTTGATCCGGGCAAGGACGACCAGTCGACCTTGACCTACGTGTGGCGGTTCGGGGATGGGACGCCGAGCGCCACGTCCGGTCCGAGCGTGATCCACGCTTACGCCACCCCGGCCACCTACCACGCGATGTTCACGGCGTGCGACCGTAACGGCCTCTGCGAGTCCGACACCCGCGATGTCGTCGTCCGCGCTCGCGACATCAGCGTCGGCAACCTTGGCGACACGGCAGCGACGTACGACACGGGTGCTCACCTGCAGGCGTCGCTCGTGGACGAATTCGGCCAGATCGTCAATGGCCGGACCGTGACCTTCACCGTCGACGGCAACGCCGCCGGCTCGGCCGTGACGAACTCGAGCGGCCTCGGCTCCACGGCGTGGACGCCCGCCATTGCAGCCGGCCTCTACGCCACGTCGGCGACCTTCGCCGGCGACACCCTCTACACGTCCACGACCGGATCCGGCAGCGTCTCGATCGCTCGCAAGGCCACGACGACGACCTATACGGGCACGCTGACCGGCGGCGCGAACAAGACGATCACCCTCTCGGCGGTGCTCGTCGATGCGACCGGGACGCCACTGGGGGGCCGGACGATCGCGTTCAAGCTCGGCGCCCAGACCACCACGGCCATCACCGGACCGAGTGGGGTCGCCAGCATCCAGCTCAAGCTCGCCCAGAAGAACGGGACCTACCCGCTGGCGGCGACGTGGACCCCGGTCGGCGCGGACGCCGTGCGGTACCTCGGGAGTGCGGCCTCGGCCAGCTTCAAGCTGCAGGCCAAGTAGCCAAATGTCGTGCACCCCGACCCGGCCACCGGCCGGGTCGGGGTCAGCTCCTCCAGGAGGAACCGATGACCTATCTCATCGAAGGCTACTGGCCACCGACGGCCGGCCGACCGGACCCTGAACGGCTCGCCCGGGCGGCCGAGGCCTCCGGCAACGGCACGATCCACTACCTCGGCGCGGTCACCGTGGCCCAGGACGAGACCGTCTTCTGGCTCTTCGACGCCCCGTCGCTCGAGGCACTCCAGGCCGCCGCCGCGGCTGCCGGGATGACCGTCGACCGGATCGTCGAGGCGACCACCCAGGACCTCGGCGGCAGCGACGTCGTCGGCAGCGGCCTCGGCGACGACGCCCTCGTCCAGCCCGATCCGGTCGGGTCCAGCTAGCCCAATCGCACCCCAGGGAGACGCCAGGACCCCTCGTCGCTCGCACCCGCTCGGCCCGATGCGGGCCGCAGTGGTCCTGCTCCTCACCGCTGGCGGGACCCGTCGACGATGCCCTCGTCGCCGCCCGGAGCTCGCTCGGCACGCTGATCGGCACGATCGACAACCGCCTGTGCACCACGGACGGGGTCATCGGCAGCGGCGATGCAAGCCTCGCGGACGGCGATGTCTTTGCGGCCGACACGAGCTCGACCGGTCTCATCAACCATCTGGCCTCCGTCCGGTCCGTCACCGGCGAGCTCAACGGCCGGATGGTCCGGATCATCGGCGCACTCCCGCCCGGCCCACCGACCCGCGACGTCCAGGACGCCCTCGTGCACGCCTGGCTCGATGCCGCCGCCGACTTCGACGCGATCACCATCCGCCTCGGCGACGGGGTCCACCCGCCGAGTCCCTGCCTCAGGACGTAAGCGGAGCCAACCGGACGTCTGGACACGGGGAGTCCTGCCTCGGCTGGACTCCCCGTTCCGATTCCTCACCCAGTTCGAGAACCCCTTGGAGGGGGCCGCCTCATCCAACTAGACTCGGTCATCCAGCAGGCAGGGAGGTGACATGCGGTCCATCGAGCTCGGGCTCGTTCTCCCCATGGAGGAAGCGTGGACGGACGGCTCGACCCCGCGCTGGGTCCAGATTCGCGACCTCGCCCTGCGGGCGGAGGCGATGGGGTTCGACACCGTCTGGATCCCGGACGAGCTGCTGTGGCGGCAGGCCGACGGATCCATCCACGGCTGGTGGGAGAGCGTCGCGATGACCGGGGCCGTGGCGGCCGCGACCTCGCGGGTGAAGGTCGGCACCTGGATCCTGTCCGCGCTGCACCGAAATCCGGCGATCACCGCCAAGGTGGTGGAGACGCTCGACGAGATCAGCGGCGGCCGATTCGTCTTCGGGCTCGGCTCCGGGCACGCGGGCAAGCAGGCCCACGCCTTCGGGCTGCCAGAGGACCACGTGATCGGCCGCTTCGAGGAGGCCCTCGAGGTCATCGTGCCCCTCCTGCGGGCAGGCCAGGCCGACTTCGATGGCACGTACCACGCGGCCCGCGACCTGATGCACCGACCGCTCGGTCCGCGCCCCGGCCGTATCCCGATCATGATCGGCGCGAGTGGTCCGAGGATGCTCAACCTGGCCGCACGGCATGCCGACATCTGGAGCTGGTACGTCGAGGAGCGGAGCGACATCGCGGAGTTCGCGCCGCGGCTGGCGGCCCTCGAGGCGGCCTGCCTTGCGATCGGGAGGGACCCCGCGTCCATCGGCCGGTCGGCGGGCATCTTCGTCGAGCCGACGGAGGTCACCGGCGCGGCGGAGGCGATGGCGGCACCACTGCGGGGCTCGGCAGAGGAGATCGCGGGCGGGCTCCGGGCGTTTCGCGAAGGCGGCTTCACCCAGGTCGAGATCCTGCTCTGGCCGCGGACGCTTGCCGCGCTCGAGGCGATGGCTCCGGTCCTCGAGCTCCTTGATGCCGACTGACCGAAGGAGAGCTCCAGATGCGGCGCGTCCGTCGCGTTCGGGCTAGGCTCGCGTGATGGAGCCGCGGGTGGACGACGAGACGTTCGAGGACTGGGTCGCGGAGGCGATCGACACGCTGCCGCCCCAGTTCCGAGAGCGGCTCGGGAGCGTCGCGATCGTCGTCGAGGAGTGGCCGACCGCGGACCAGCTCGCGTCCGTCAACGCGCCCGGCCTGTACGGCCTCTACAGCGGCGTCCCAAGGAACCGGCTGGGCGCTGACCATGCGGCGATGCCCTCGCGGATCACGATCTTCCGAGGCCAGCTCGAGGCCAGCTTCCGGACCCCTGAGGCGCTCCATGCCAAGGTCATCGACACCGTCCAGCACGAGATCGCCCATCACTTCGGGATCTCTGACGACCGCCTCCAGGAGCTGGCGCGGGAGCATGGCGGCACCTGAGCCCGCCGCCGCTGCCATACTCGACCCGTGGACGCCCGAATCCTCCTCGTCGAGGACGACCCGTCGATTCGCGAGGTGACCGCGCTGGGCCTCCGTGCGGCGGGCTTCACCGTCACGAGCGCCGCGGACGGCGCCGAGGGCCTGGAACGCTGGCGCGACGACCGCCCGGACCTCGTCCTCCTCGACGTCATGCTCCCCCGCCTGGACGGCCTCGAGGTGCTGCGTGCGATCCGGCGCGAGGCCACGACGCCGGTCGTCATCCTCACCGCGCGCGCCGACACGATCGACGTCGTCGTGGGCCTCGAGTCCGGCGCCGACGACTACCTGCGCAAGCCGTTCGAGATGCCGGAGCTCGTCGCGCGGCTCCGGGCGGCACTCCGGCGGCACGCACGCGAGGGCGACGCCACCGCGCAGGTGGGCATGGCCCTCGGCTCGCTGCGCATCGACCTCGCCGGCCGGACGGTGGTCCGCGACGGAGCCGAGATCGCCCTCACCCGGACGGAGTTCGACCTGCTCGTGGAGCTCGCCCGCCACCCGGGCCAGGTGCTCCCCCGCGACCTCCTGCTCGACCGGATCTGGGGCTACGACTACCTCGGTGATTCGCGGCTGGTCGATGTCGCCATCGGCCGGCTGCGCGCCAAGGTCGAGACGGACCCGGCGACGCCCGAGCTCATCCTCACCGTCCGCGGCGCCGGCTACAAGGCCGCGCGCGGCGCCGGCTGACGCGCGGCCGGCGCGAACCCGGACGGCGAGCATCACCATGCGCGGCCTCCGGACGCGACTCGCGCTGACGCTCGTCGCCCTCGTGGCGGTCACGGTCGCAGCGATCGGGGTCGGCGTCTATGCCTTCGTCGACGCGTCCCTGCGCGACCGGCTGATCCACGACGCCCGCCAGCAGGCCGACTTCAACCTGTCCGTGCTCCTGCCCGCGGCCCAGCCGGCACCGAGCGACGAGGCAACGTTCGGCGCGAGCGGCCTGCCGGAGCAGTTCCGGCTTCGCGGCGAGGCAGACGTGATCGCCGACTTCGGGGACGGCGCACCGTGGGAGCCCACCCGGCTCATCGGGGCGCTGGGCGACGTCTCCCCGGAGCTGCGCGCGATCATCGCCCGCGGCGAGCTGGGCTACGCCTGGCAGACGTTGCGAGGCGTGCCGGTGCTGATCGTCGGCGGTCGCCAGGGTGGGCCGCCGGACCTGTATTTCGTGTTCCCGGCGGGCGACGTGGAGGACGCGCTGGCCCAGCTGCGCCTGGGGCTGCTCGCCGGGGGCCTGCTCGCGATCCTCCTGGCGCTCGCCACCTCATCCCTGATCGCCCGCGGGATCCTGCGCCCGGTCGCGGCCTCTGGACGCGCGGCCCGGCGCATCGCCGATGGCGACCTGGGCGCCCGCGTCCCGGGTGGCGGACGCGACGAGTTCGGTCGGTGGGCCGCCGACTTCAACCGGATGGCCGACTCGCTCCAGGCCTCGATCACGCGGCTCGAGGACGCCCAGGGCCAGAACCGACGCTTCGTCGCGGACGTCGCTCACGAGCTTCGGACGCCGCTCACGGCGCTCGTCGCCGAGGCGTCGCTCATCGAGGGCGGAATCGCCGGGCTGACGCCGGATGCCCGCCGCGCCGCCGAGCTCCTGGTGGCGGACGTGCGGCGGCTGCGCGATCTCGTCGACGACCTCATGGAGATCTCCCGCTTCGACGCCGACGCCGAGCGAGCCACGCTGCAGGGGCTGGACCTCGGGCGGATCGTGACCGCGGTCGTGGCCGCGCGCCTGCCGGAGGCGACGGTCGTGCTGCCCGCCGGGCCGGTCGTCGTCGAGTCCGATCCGCGCCGCCTCGACCGGATCCTCGGCAACCTGCTGGACAATGCGCACGACCATGCGCCGGGCGCCCCCGTCGAGGTATCGCTGACGCCCACGTCCGCCGGTGCGGTGGTCATCGTGGCGGACCGCGGCCCGGGCGTCCGCCCCGACGCACTGGCCCACCTCTTCGACCGGTTCTACAAGGCCGACCCATCGCGGCGAGGCGGCTCGTCGGGCCTGGGCCTCGCGATCGCCGCGGAGCACGCTGCGTTGCTCGGCGGCAGCCTGCGGGCGCGCAACCGGCCCGGCGGTGGCTTGATCGTCGCGCTCACACTGCCCCTGGCCGGACCGGTGACAGGATCGTTACCTCCGGGCGATGCGGCCGACACCGGGCGGGGAGATGCTGGCGGGGCATCCACACCCGCATGAGGTCCCGGGCCATGATCAGCTCCGCCCGCACCCAGCACGCCAGCATCGTCATCCTGGCGCTCCTCGGCATCGCCGCGCTCATCGGCGCCTGCTCGCCGACAGCCGGTCCGCTCGGGACACCCGCGACGCCGCCGGCCACCACCGAGCCGTCCGTCGTGGCTCCGTCCGATGACGCGACGCCAGACCTGTCCAGCCCGCCGGTCGTCCCAGGCGCGAGCTCCTCGCCGTCGGGCCCGGGCGCCACGTCGTCGGTGAACGCCTCCTCAACGCCCGCCGCAACCCCAACGCCAAACGGCACGACGATCGTCCGCGCCTACCTCGTCATGGGCAGCTTTACGAGCAACGAGGGACTCGTTCCCGTACTCCGCGAGGTGCCGAAGACGCAGGCGATCGCGACCGCCGCGGTCCGCGAGCTCCTCAAGGGCCCGAACGATGCCGAGATGTCCGGCAGCCCCGCGATGTACACGGCGATCCCGGAGGGGACGACGCTCCTTGGCCTCGCGATCAAGGACGGCGTGGCGACCGTCAACCTGTCGAAGGAGTTCGAGTCCGGCGGCGGCAGCGCAACGGTCCTCGGGAGGCTGGCGCAGGTCGTCTACACGCTGACCCAGTTCTCCACGGTCGATGGCGTCCGCTTCGAGCTCGACGGGGTGCCCGTGACCGTCTTCAGCGGCGAGGGCGTGGTCCTGGACCACCCGGTTGGCCGCGAGGACTACCGCGACCAGCTGCCGGCGATCTTCGTCGACAGGCCCGCGTGGGGCGCCTCGCTGGGCAACCCAGGGACCGTGAGCGGGCTCGCCAACGTCTTCGAGGCGACCTTCCGGGTCCAGCTCCGCAACGCGGCCGGCGGGATCATCGCCGACAAGCAGGTGATGGCCACCTGCGGCACGGGGTGCTGGGGCACGTTCAAGACGACCCTCGGGTACACCGTCTCCAAGGCGCAGTGGGGCATGCTCCGCGTGTACGACCTGTCCGCCAAGGACGGCACGCCCGAGAACGTGACCGAGTACCGGGTCTGGCTGACGCCAGCCGGCTGATCGCCCGGCGACGGCCCGGGTCACCGGGCCGTCGCCGGCTTGCGAGCGAGGACAGCCGGGACTGCTCGTTACAGGACGGCAGGCCGTCCGCTCATGGGAGGCGCGAGAACGCCTCGACCAGGAGCTGCTCGAACCGGCCACGGTCGATGACGATGCCGACGTCAGCGTTGGCCTCGCGGCCGTCCCGGCGGAGCCGGTACGGGAGCCCGTCGCAGACCGTCCGGCCACGAGCGGGGCCGTTCGTCGTGTCCACGGCGACGTGGTAGCGGGCGACGGCGACGAGGTCCGGGACCATGAGGTGGGCAATGGCGACGGCGTCGTGGATCGCGGTCGTCGCGGAGCCGGACCACTCGAGGTTCCGATCGAGCGCGAAGTCGGTGAGCTCCGCGGCGATCCGCCCGGACTCATTGCCCATCGCCCGCAGCGCCGCCGACGAGCCGCGGTCGAGCAGCGCCTGGTGCGTCACGTCGAGCCCGATCATCGTGATCGGCACGCCCGAACGGAACACGACGTCTGCCGCCTCGGGGTCCGCGACGATGTTGAACTCCGCGGACGCCGTCGTGTTCCCCTCCCCGATCGACCCGCCCATCAGGCAGATGTGGCTGATCCGGTCGGTCAGGTGCGGGTACAGGCGCAGCAGGAGCGCGATGTTGGTGAGCGGTCCGATCGGCGCGATCGCCACGGGTTCCGGGTGCTCCAGGAGGATCCGGGCGATCAGCGCGACCGCGCCTTCGGGCCGGGCAGCGTTCGGCGACGCGGCGATCGTCGTCGTTCCGATGCCGCTCACGCCGTGGACCTCCGTCGCTCGGACGATCGACCCCAGCAGCGCGCCCGCGGCGCCCTCGGCCACCGGAACGTCGTCGCGGCCGTACGCGTGGAGCAGCCGCAGCGCGTTCTCCGTGCAACGCGTGACGTCCGCATTGCCGCCGACGGTCGTGACCGCGAGCAGGTTGATCTCGGGCGAGGCGGCCGCGAGGCCGATCGCCAGGGCGTCGTCCAGGCCCGGGTCGCTGTCGATGATCAGCGGGATCGGGTGGTCGCGGGTGCCGAACGGTGCCGTCCGCTCCCCGGCGCTCGCCTTGTGGTACGTGGGGACCGCGTGCACAGGCCCCCACTCCTCCACGTTGAAGCCCGCGCTCACCGGCTAGCCCTGGTCATAGGGCTGGCCGGCCGCGGCGGGACCGCGCACGCGCCCGACGACGCCCGCGACGACGATGATCGTCACGAGGTACGGCACGCTGTTGAGGAGCTGCGGCGGGACGTCCACGCCGAGGATCGAGAGCAGCGCCTGGGACGAGTCCGCGAACGCGAACACGAGTGCGGCGCCGAACGCGTACACCGGGTTCCACGCGCCGAAGATGACCGCGGCGAGGGCGATGAACCCGCGCCCGGCGCTCATGCCCATCTGGAACGACCCGGCCGATGCGAGGCTGAGCGCGGAGCCTGCGACCCCCGCCATCATCCCGGCGATGATCATCGCCCGGTAACGGATCTTGAGCACGTCGATGCCCACCGTGCCGGCGGCCGACGGCTTCTCGCCCGAGGCGCGCAGCCGGAGGCCCCAGCGGGTCCTGAACAGCATGTACGTGAACGCGATCATCACGAAGATCGTGAAGAAGAAGTACGGAGTCTGGTTGAACAGGATCGGCCCGATGACCGGGATGTCGCCGAGCAGCGGGATCCTGATCGCCTCGATCGTGGGCGGGGTGTTGAGCTGCGTGTTCCTGGAGAGGATGCGCAGGAAGATGAAGTTCGTGATCCCCACGGCGCCGATGTTGACCACGACCCCGGCGATGATCTGATCCACCTTCCAGCGGATGCCCAGCCAGGCCAGCAGCAGCCCGACGAGCGCCGCGGCAAGCGCCGCCGCGATGACACCGCCGAGCACGGCGACCATGAGGTTCGCCTCGGGGCCCATCGCGACCTTGATGACGCTCGCCACGACGGAGGCGACGCACGCCCCGACGAGGAACTTGCCCTCGATGGCGATGTTCGCCATGCCGCTCCGCTCGGAGATGATGCCCGCGAAGGCGCCGAGCGAGATCGGGGCGGCGAGCGACAGCGTGCCCTGGAAGACGCCGGTCAGGTTGGCGACCTTGCCGGCGAGGAGGGTGGCGAGCGTCGCCATGATCCACAGGGGCAGGATCACCACCAGGAACCGGCGCCAGCGGAAGGCCGGGCCGCGTACGAGCTGGAGGATACCCGCGAGTGCGGTCACGACCCCGGTAACGATCCACAGGAGGCCGACCGTTGTCTGGAGCTGGAGCGGCGTGCCGCCCTGCTTGTCGATCCAGAACGAGAACTTCGCCGCGACGTCCATCGAGTTGAGCGACAGCTGGAGCGCGAACAGGCCAAGCGCCGCGAGGATGACGCCGCGGATCCGGGCGGACCGCTTCGCGGCGCGCTCCGCAATCGAGGTCTCGTGGTCGATATGCTCGGTCACCGCCGGCGTGGCAGCGGTCATGCGGCGCTCCCTTCGGCCGCGGGCGCCTGCGGGGCCGCCGGGGCGTCGGGCTCGTCCGGACCCTTCCGCCGGCGGTCCAGGAACCACATCGCCCGGATGAGGCCAGGGGCGGCGACGAACATGATCACGAGCGCCTGGATGAAGAACAGGAGGTCGAGCGGGATGCCGGTCTTCACCTGCATGAGCCCGCCGCCGGTGCGTAGCGCCCCGAACAGCAACGCCGCAGCGACGATGCCCAGCGGCCGGTTTCCGGCGAGCAGCGCAAGGGCGATGGCGTTGAAGCCGTAGCCGGAGCTGATGTCGTTGGACATCTGCGGGACGGTGCCCAGGACCTCCATCGCGCCGCCCATGCCCGCAAGGCCACCCGAGAGGGCCATCGCCAGCATGATCGAGCCACCGGCGCTCATGCCCGCGTACTTCGCCGCGGTGGTGTTGAAGCCGGACGCGCGGAGCTCGAAGCCCTTCGTCGTCTTGAACAGGAACCACGAGACGATGACCGCCATGACGAGCGCCAGGACGAAGCCCCAGTGGAGCCGGATCGCTGGGAGGTTGAAGATCAGCGGGATGCGCACGAAGTCCGAGAGCACCTTGGAGATCGGCTGGTCACCCGTCTCAAGGCGCAGGAAGTCCGAGCGCAGCCCGAACAGGACCACCTGCGCAGCCACGTAGTTGAGCATGATGGTGGTGATGACCTCGTGGGCACCGGTCCGGGCTTTCAGGAAGCCCGGGATGAAGCCCCACAGGGCACCGGTCAGCACGCCCGAGATCGTGGCGACGAGGATGATCAGCCACATCGGCTCGCCCTTGAGCGCGATCGCCGCAGCGGTGGCCCCGAACGCGCCGAGGACGAACTGCCCCTCGACGCCGATGTTGAACACGCCGCTCCGGAACGAGATCGCGACCGCGAGACCCGTGAAGATCAGCGGGCTGGCGGCAACGAGCGTCTCGGTGATCGGCCGGATGGCTGCAGCGACCGCGCGCGGAGTGGGGTTCGCGAGCGCCGCGCTGATCCGGGCGGGATCGCCCAGCGCGCCGAGCAGCATCGCGGAGTAGGCGGAGACGATCGTGTTGAGGGCGCCGCCGATCGCGCCGACGGGATCGGTCCCGAGCTTCGAGAGGTTCTCGAAGTCCGTGACGAGGATGAAGATCGAGCCGACGATGAACGCCGTGATGATCGCGAGCAGCGGGACGAACGCGGGCTTGAGCGCACGGCCGACGCGGCTCAATGCACGCCGCCCATCAGCATCCCGACCTTCTCGAAGGTCGCGTCGGCGCCCTCCACGATGCCCACGACCTCGCCTCCCTGCATGACGGCGATCCGGTCGCCGACGGCGAGGACCTCCTCCAGCTCCGTGCTCACGATCAGGATCGCGGCGCCCTGGTCGCGCTGCTCCACGATGCGCCGGTGGATGTACTCGATCGAGCCGACATCCAGGCCGCGCGTGGGCTGGGAAGCCACGACGAGCTTCACCGGACGCGAGAACTCGCGCGCCACGATGACCTTCTGCTGGTTGCCGCCAGACAGGGAGCCCGCGTAGGTCTCGATCGACGGCGTCCGGATGTCGTAGTCCTTCACCGCCTGCTCGGCCGCGGCGGCGATCGCCTTGCCGTCAAGCCGCATGCCCCGGCTGTAGGGCTCACGGTGGTAGGAGTCGAGGATGAAGTTCTCGGCGACCGTCATGTAGCCGATCAGGCCGTCGCGCATCCGGTCCTCGGGGATGTGGGCCACGCCCTCGTCCGAGATGTGGCGTGGGCTGACGGCCTTGATGCTGTGGGCATCGAGGTTGATCTCGCCCGAGTCGACGGTGCGCAGGCCGACGATCGCCTCCACGAGCTCCGTCTGGCCGTTCCCCTGGACGCCCGCGAGCGCGACGATCTCGCCGGCGCGGATCTCGAGGTTGACGTCCCGGACCGCCATGTGGCCACGGTCGTCACGGACGTGGAGGTTTCGCAGCTGGAGGACGATCTCGCCCGGGTGCGCCGGGCCCTTCGTGACCCTGAGCTCGACGTCGCGGCCGACCATCAGGTTGGCCAGCTCCTCGCGGGTGGTGGCCTTGGGGTCCACGGTGCCCGCCACGCGCCCGCGGCGGAGGACGGTGATCCGGTCCGCGACCTCCAGGACCTCGTTGAGCTTGTGGGTGATGAAGATCACCGTCGTGCCCGCCTTGGCAAGGCCGCGGATGATCCCGAACAGCTCCTCCGTCTCGAACGGCGTCAGCACGGCCGACGGTTCGTCGAGGACGAGGATGTCGCTCTGGCGGTAGAGCGCCTTGAGAATCTCGACCCGCTGGCGCACGCCGACAGGGAGGTCCTCGATCCTGGCGTCAGGGTTCACGTTGAGGTTGTAGCGCTCGGACAGCTCGACAACGCGCGTGCGGGCGGTTGAGCGGTCGAGGGTGCCGAACAGACCCGACACGCTCTCCGCCCCCAGCGCGACAGCCTCCACGACATCGAAGACGGGAACGAGCTGGAAGTGCTGGTGCACCATTCCGATCCCGGCCTCGATCGCCTGGCGCGGATCCGTGAAGGCCCGCGGCGATCCGTCGATGAGGATCTCGCCCGCATCCGGCCGGTACAGGCCCGACAGGATGTTCATCAGGGTGCTCTTGCCGGCACCGTTCTCACCCAGCAGGCCGAGCACCTCGCCACGATCAGCGGCGATGGAGATTCGGTCGTTGGCGAGGACGCCGGGGAACTGCTTGGTGATGTCCTTGAGCTCAAGGCGCATGGACGGGGTCGATCCTCGAATACAGGCCGCCCGCCCTCGGACGGATCCGGGGGCGGGCGGGCCGGCTACTGGGTCTGCGGGAGAGCCGCCTGCTACTTGAGGTAGTCGGCGATCTTGACTGCGCCGGAGGCGATGTCCGCCTTCAGCTGGTCAACCTCGGCCTTGAGGTCTGCGGGGACCGCGGACTCGAGGTCGTGGAACGGGGACATCGCGACGCCACCGTTGGCCAGGGTGCCGAGGAAGTTCTCGCCACCCGTGTCGCCGCCGGCGTTCTTCTTGATCGTCTCGAGCACGGCGACGTCAATCCGCTTCTCGGCGGACGTCAGGATCGCCTTGCTGAACTCGGCCAGGCTCAGGGCCTGGTCGGTATCGACGCCGATCGCCCACTTGCCGGCCGCCAGCATCGCCTTGATGCTGCCGTTGCCGGTGCCGCCGGCGACCGGGGCGACGATGTCAGCGCCCTGATCGATGAAGGTGTTCGCGAGCTGCTCGCCCTTGGCGGCATCGCCCCAGGGGTTGTCGCCGCCGACGAAGGTGCCGGTCTGCTTGGCGGCGTCCCAGCCGAGGAGCTCGACCTTGGTGCTGTGCTTGGCGTTGTAGAGCTTGACGCCGGCGTAGTAGCCGTCCATGAACCGGGTGACACCCGGGAACTGCTGGCCGCCGTAGGTGCCGATCTTGCCGGTCTTGCTGACGCCCGCGGCGACGTAGCCGGCCAGCGTGGCCGCCTCGTCGATCTGGAAGTCGAGGCCCGAGAAGTTCGCCGGGGTGGGGCCGTTGGTGGCCTCATCCCACGTCGCGTCGACCTGCGCGAATGCGACGTCGGTGTTGGCCTTCGTGGCCTCGACGGTCGCCTGCGTCTGGTTGAACCCGACGCTGATGATCGACTGGCAGCCCTCGTCGAGGAGGCGCTGGATGTTCGCGGCATAGTCCGTGGCACCCTGCGCCTCGGAGTAGGCCGTGTCGAAGCCCGCCGCCTTGGCGTCCTCGAGGCCCTTCTTGGCCAGGTCGTTGAAGCCCTTGTCGCCAAGGCCGCCGGTGTCGAACGCGACACAGGCCTTGTAGCCGGTCGGAGCAACGGACTCCGGTGCCATCGACTCGGGGGCAACCGACTCAGGGGCCATGGACTGCGGGGCCGTCGTGGCCGGTGCGGGCGTCGCGGCCCCACCGGAACATGCGGCAAAGAAGATGGCCGAAACCGCGCCGAGCGCGATCAGCCGCTTAGAGACGTGCAACGCGTACTCCTCCTGTGGTCCCGGGCACCCCTCGGCTATGGGCCGGGCACGCCGTAGAGTACGGCACAACGCAAGGCAGCGCCCGGCGAAGCGCGCCGGTTCCGGTGGATTTCGGGGCGCCGGCCCGTGGCGCGCGCCGCATGCGCCTGCAATCCGCATCGGCCCCCCACGGAGATGAGAACCGCATGACAGCTGGACGCGAGGACAGGGACTCCCTGGCGACGCTCATCGCGGTGCAGGAGGGTCGCTTCCCGCTGCCCCTGCTCGATGACGCAGGCGTCCGGGATCTGCTGCGATCCGGGCCGAGGATCGCGCTCGTCGGCGCATCGTCCAATCCCGGCCGGCCGTCGCATGGGGTGATGCAGGCGCTGGTGCGTGCCGGCTATGACGTGGTCCCGGTGAACCCGCGCGAGACGGACATCGACGGGTTGCGGTGCTACCCGACAGTCGTTGACGCCGTGCGCGAGACCGGGCCCGTGGACCTCGTCGACGTCTTCCGGCGGCCCGCCCAGTGTGTCGCGCACGCGCGCGAGGCCGTCGCGGTCGGCGCCCGCTGCCTGTGGCTCCAGCTGGGGATCGCGAACGAGGAGGCCGCACGCATCGCGCACGAGGGCGGGCTGTCGGTCGTGATGGACCGGTGCACGATCGTGGAGCATCGACGGCTGGTGGCCGGCGGGACGTGAGCGTAGCCGCGCGCCACATGTAGCCGGGCGCCACATACTGAGCGCTGATCCCGTGGTCCCCTGCCCACTCCCGCGGGTTGCCGCGGCTCGAGGAGGTCCGAATGCCGATCCATCTCACCGGCGAGCCCGGCGACTACGCCCCGGTCGTGCTCCTGCCGGGCGACCCGAACCGCGCGACGCGCATCGCCGCGCGCTTCGACGGCGGCCTCGAGGCATCGCGCCTGGTCAGCAGCCACCGCGGCCTGCTGGGCTATACCGGGACGGTGGACGGCGTCCCCGTCTCTGTCCAGACGACGATGATGGGCACGCCCACGACGACGATCGTGATGGAGGAGCTGCTGCAGCTCGGGGTCACGACGTTCATCCGCGTCGGGACGACCGGCGGGTTTGGCACGGTGGGCATCGGTGACGCGATCGTGGCGATGGCGGCGGCCTCGCCGTCGGGCATCGGGACCGTGCTCGGGTTCGGCGAGCCGACGGCCCCGACCGCGGACTTCGAGGTCGTCCAGGCGCTCGTCGCCGCCGCGCGGGCCGAGGGCCTGGTGACGCACGTGGGGCCGGTGGTCACGTCCGACGTGTTCTACGACCCGCATCCGGACGGCGTCGCCCGCTGGGGCCGCCGCGGCTACCTCTCGGCGGAGATGGAGACGGCCGCGGTCTACCTGCTGGCGATGCGCGAGCGGGCGAAGGGCCGCCCGGTCCGTGCGGGCTCGATCCTCACCGTCTCGGACGTCATCGTCGACCCGGCCTTCGAGCAGGAGGTCCATTCGATCGGCGACGAGACGTGGTTCCGCCCGCCCGAGGACGAGGTCACGCGCCGGGTGGACCTGACGATCGGTGCCGCGATGCAGGCCGCCGCAGCGCTCGGCCGAGGCTGAGACCGGCAGGTTCGCGCGTGCCGCGACGCCCGAGGCTGGCGATCGACAGGCCGCTGCTGCCCGCTCGGCAGGCCTGCCCGTGCCTTCAGGCGACGAACGACAGGCCCAGGGCGAAGTCCTCGAGCAGGTCCTCGATCGCCTCGCAGCCGACGCTCACGCGGATGATGCCGCCATCCTTCGGGCGCGGGTAGACCAGCGTGAACACGTCGCCCAGGCTCACGCCGATATCGCACAGCCGCAGGTGGTCGGTGAAGGCGGCCATCCCCTGGACGCCGCCGCGTGGCTTGAACGTGACCATCGCGCCGTAGCGGTCGCCCAGCAGCCGCGTCGCGACGGCGTGGTCCGGGTGCGAGACGAGCCCCGGGTAGCGCACCCAGTCGACGCGCTCGTCAGCCTCGAGGAACGACGCGAGGCGAGCCGCGTTCGCCGACGCCGCCGCGGACCGCAGCGGCAGGGTCCGGACGCCGCGAAGCACGAGGAACGACGAGAACGGGCTCGCAGCCTGCCCGAACGTGTCCGTCTGCTTGCGGATCGGGTCGAGCAGCGCCTTGGGGCCCGAGACCACGCCCGAGACCGCGTCGCCGTGCCCGGACAGGTACTTCGTCGCAGCGTGGAGGACGAGGTCCGCGCCATGCTCCAGCGGCCGGAGCAGCGCCGGGCCGAGGAACGTGTTGTCGGCCACAACGATGAGCCCGTGGCGGTGCCCGATTGCCGCGATCGCATCGATGTCGGCGATGCGGAGCCTCGGGTTCGTCGAGGTCTCGAGGAACAGGAGCTTCGTCGACGGTCCGATGGCCGCCTCGATGGCGGCGAGGTCCGCCATGTCCACCGGGGTGACGCCGATCCCGCGCCGCGGCAGGTCCTCCTGCCACAGCACCCGGGTGATGGCGAACAGCTCGTCGCCCACGACGATGTGATCTCCCTGCTCCAGGTGCGCGAACAGCGTCGCGGCGACGGACGCCATGCCGGACGCCGAGACGATCGCGTCCTCCGCGCCCTCGAGCGATGCGACCTTCTCTTCGAGCGCCCGATTCGTCGGGTTGCCGGTCCGCGAGTAGAAGTACGAGGTGGGGTCCCACTCGAGCGCCGCGTCGACCGCCGCCTCCTTCTCGGCCGCCGTGTCGAACGCGAATGTGGCCGTCGCATAGATCGGCGTGTTGTGCGCGTGGGTGGTCGGGTCGGGTCGTTCGCCCGCGTGGATCGCCCGCGTCGCGAAGCCCTGTCCGTCAGTCCGCTCGCGCATGCATGCTCCGTCTGATGCTTGGTTGGGTTCGCCGCCCAGTCTAGGGTGGCGGACGGGGGCCGGGGCGGTCCTGCCCGCTCGAGATCTGGTCGCTGGGCCCCGTTCCGCCGCTCGGTTCGCCGTTCCGCCGCTCGGTTCGCCGTTCCGGCACGAGCCCGCGCAGGCGCGCGCATGAGCCCCGCGCACCGGCGGCGCCAGACCGTACGCTTGGGCCATGGACCGCAGCAACTGGTGGACCGCCCTCGGGCCGTTCGAGGCAGCCGACCTCGAGCATGTCTGGATCCCGATCGGCGTGCCCGGCTTCTCCGGGGCCACGAAGCACCGCCGCACCGCGCTCCTGGACGAACGGTTCGGGGAGGGCGGCTGGCGGATCGGGCACATCGTGCGCGGCCGGATCGTGCCCGCGAGCGAGGCGATCGCCGAGTATGAAGAGGCTTACCGGCGGTTCCTGCGCGATCGGCCGGCGCTCGTCCGGTTCCTCGTCACCACCTGCGGCAACGTCTATGACGACCAGGTATCGAACGTGTTCGACTCCGAGTACGACCAGCCCCAGACGCTCATGAACCACTACCAGGACATCTCGGTCCGGCGCGTCGTGAGCGAGCTCGTCGACGACCCGCAGTGGGCGGACGTCCTCGATACGCCTTCCGAGACGGTCGACCTCGTCGACCTGGGCACGGGCCTCGTCCACCGCGTTCCCCGGGCACGAGGGCTCCGCGGCCCGCACCTGCTCCAGATCCGCGATCCCCTCTCGCCGGGCTACGTGCTCAACCCGGCCGTGGTCCCGGTCCACGACCCGGCGCTCATCACGAGCCTCCCCAACCGCGAGGAGTGGTACCACGTCGAGGGTTGCGGCCACCTCTCGGTCGAGGCGTTCTGGCAGATGAGCAAGGTCGTCGAGGCACGCTATGACCGCTGGCTGGCGCTGGGTGAGGGCCGGACAGCGCCGCTCGAAGGGATCTGACCGTGGCGCCGCCCGCCGACGGCGAGTCGATCAGCCTGCTCGGTCCGCTGTCGCTCGACATCTACCTCGACCGGGACCTGGTGCTGCCGGGCGGCGGGGCGCTCAACATGGCCTGGCACTGGCGTCGGGCCGGGCTGCCGTTCGAGCTGCTGTCACGCGTGGGCGATGACCGCCCCGGGGTGTTCGGCGCGTTCCTCGCGCGCCACAGGATCCCCCACTCGTCGGAGCTGGTCGCTCCGGGGTCGTCCTCCTCCATCGACATCGTCATCCGCCCGGATCTCCAGCCCCGAATGGACAACTTCGTGGAGGGCGTCTGGTCCACGTTTGCGCTGACGCCAGTCGAGGAGACCCGGCTCAGGGCGGGCCGTCGCCTGCACATGGTCCTCGTCGAGGGGGCGATCCGGGAGCTGGACCGCCTGCTGGCCACGGGAGCGCTCGCGGGCCTAGAGCTTCCGGCCCACGTTGAGGGCGGACACCCCAGGCACGGAGAAGGGGCCACTGACTACCCTGACGCTGTTGGTTTGGCGACTGACAGCGGAGGTTCGTTCGTGGCCCCAGCGGACAGTTTGGCACGCCTGCGGAAGACGCT
>JBBRRZ010000029.1:0-37397 GCA_038245845.1 Candidatus Limnocylindrales bacterium | reverse complement strand
GCACCGCGGCTACCGGACGAAGGGCCGGACCCCGGCGAGCATCTTCTTCGCCAGTCGACCTGACCACCTCATCGCGATGGGAGCGTGAGACGATGACCCAGATGATCACCCGACTGTCCGGCCGGAACGTGGGCCGGAAGGCCTAGAGGTTACGGCGGACTTCCTCGGCTTCCGCCACTACACGCCCGCGCGCCTCGCCGATACGATGCGCGCGGTCGACGTCGGGTTCGTCGGCTGGCCGGGCCGACCCGAGGACGCGGGCGTCGCCGAGATCCGGGCGGTTGCCCACGTGCTCGGTCGGCTGATCATCGTCACGTTCGGGTCCCAGGGCATCCACGCCTTCGACGGGCGGCCCGGTGGCCCGGGCGATGCCTACTTCCCGATCCGGGCGCTGCCCGTCGCAGGCACGACGGTCGGCTGCGGCGACGCCTTCATCGCGGGCTTTCTCGGGGCGTGGCACACGACCCGCGATGTCGTCGCGGCGATCGAGGCGGGCGCGGTGCCCGGTGCAGCGGCGACCGCATGGCGACGGCCGCTACCTGACGAGGCCTACGGCCCGGAGGCCGCCACGGCCCTCCGGGCTGCCGACGAGGCGGCCTCCGCGACCGCCTGAGACCGAAAGGTCAGGCGCGGGTCACATCGTCCGGGCGGCCGGTGCCGTCAGTTGAGGACGAAGGCGAGCACCACCAGCACGATTCCGCCAATCACGATTGCGCCGCCGATCTGCGCCTGGCGGCGGAGCACCTGCATCGCGACCGAGGCGCCCGTCTTGCCGTCGTTGCGGATGCCGCCGCGCCACGATTCGTAGCGGGCGATGTTCGCGTCCTGGTCCTTGAGCGCCATGTAGCGGCGGTACGGTGTCCGCGCGCGCAATGTCCCGAGCACGATCAGCGCGGCACCAGCCAGCAGCAGCACGAGGTTGAGCGGGCCCATCGGGTCAGCCTCCGGCGTCGAGTCGCTCGCGGACGAGCTGGGTGACCTTGGCAGCGTCGGCCGCGCCGGCCGTCGCCTTCATGACCTGGCCGACGAAGAAACCCGCGACCGGTCGCCCGGCGCGGAAGTCGTCGACCGCCTTGGGGTTGTTTGCAATCACGCCATCGATCACGGCGAGCAGGGTCGCCTCGTCGCCGATCGGTGCGGGACCCGCGCCGGCGAGCAGCTCAGCTGCCGGGACACCGGTCGAGAAGTGCCCGTCGAGCAGCTCCTTGCCGATCGCCCGCGAGACCTTGCGATCGACGATCGCGCCCAGGAGCAACGCGACGTCGGCGGGACGCGCCCGACCAGCGAGGCCGTGCTCATTCGGGCCGGTGGCCTTCAGCTCGCGGGCATGGATCCCGGAGACGAAGTTCGAGACCTCCTTCGCCGGGACGGTCCCGGCCGCGGTGATCGCCTCGAAGGCGCCGGTCATGGATGGATCCGCGACCAGCACCGACGCGTCGTACCCGGACAGCCCGAGAGCCGTGTATCGCGCACGGCGCGCCGCCGGCAGCTCCGGCAGGGCCGCGCGGATGGACGCGATCCAGGCTGCCTCGACGTGGAGCGGCGGGAGGTCCGGCTCCGGGAAGTAGCGGTAGTCGTCGGATGTCTCCTTCTCCCGCATCCGGTACGTCACCTGGCGTCCGTCATCCCAGCCACGGGTCTCCATGACCAGTGGCCGGCCGGCATCGAGCTCCTCCGCCTGGCGTTCGATCTCGAAGTCGATCGCCCGCTCGACCGACCGGAACGAGTTCATGTTCTTGACCTCGACACGGGTGCCGAACGCCACCGTCCCGCGCGGACGCAGGGACACGTTCGCCTCGACCCGCATCTGGCCCCGGTCCATGTCCGCGTCGCTGACGCCGATCGCCCGGAGCAGCACCTGGAGCTCCTCCGCGTAGCGACGCGCCTGTTCGGCGGTGCGGATGTCGGGCTCGGTGACGACCTCCATCAGCGGCGCCCCGGACCGGTTGAAGTCCACGAGTGACGTCCGTCCGCTGGGACCGCTGCCACCGGCGTTCGCACCCCGCGTGTCGTCCGCGTGGACGAGCTTGGCCGTGTCCTCCTCGAGGTGCGCGCGCGTGATCGGGACCGTGAACGGCCCCTCCGACGTCTCGATCGCCAGTCGGCCGCGCGCCGCGAGCGGGATCGCGTACTGGCTGATCTGGTAGCCCTTGGGGAGGTCCGGGTAGAAGTAGTTCTTGCGCTCCCACTGGGTGCGCTCGGGGATGTCCGCCTCGATCGCGAGGCCGGTTGCGATGACGAACTCCACGGCGCGCCGGTTGATCACCGGCAGCACGCCGGGCAGCGCCAGGCAAACCGGACAGGTGTAGGTGTTCGGCGCGGCATCCGCGTACGCGTTCGAGCACCCGCAGAACATCTTCGAGGCCGTCTTGAGCTGGCAATGGATCTCGATGCCGATGACGGCCTCGTAGCGCGCCATGACGCCGGCGACGCGCGCGGCCGTCGCCGTCATGCGCTCACCGCGCTCATGCGCCCACCGCGCTGCCGACGACCGCGAGGTACATCCCGTACAGGGCGACGGTCACCCAGCCCACAGCCAGCACGACCTGGCGCGCGGCGACCCGGACGCGCGTCCGGGCGTGAATCGGGCGGCCGGCCTCGACCAGGGTCCGCGTCGGGTCCCCCTCCCGGAGCAGCGGCACCAGCGCGCCACGCGCCGCCACGTACCCACGCCACGATCCGTAGACGGTGGCGAACAGCCCGGAGGCGATGAGCACGAGAGCGAGCATTGGGGGCAAGTTTCGCATACCGGCCGACCCGGCCGGGCGGACGGTTCGACCCACCCTCGCGGCAGTCAAGTACCGACGCGGGCGGCTGCAGCAATGCCGTCATCGTGCCGCGACCTGTGCGGCCATCCGTCCGTGAGAGCGCTCTCTTGACATGGCCTGCTACATTGCCAAATGAACGTGAGAGCGCTCTCCTCGCGTAACCATGAGGGACCGAAAGCGCATGACGAACGGTCGCAGCCGAACCGGGACCGCAACGCTCGAGGCCGTGGCGCGCGCCGCCGGCGTGTCGCGCGCGACCGTGTCGCGCGTCGTCAACGAGTCGCCGCGCGTCAGCCCCGAGATCCGGATGGCCGTGCAGGCCGTCGTGGAGGAGTTGGGCTACGTACCGAACCGCGCCGCCCGGAGCCTCGTCACCCACCGCAGCGACTCGCTTGCCGTGGTCATCGCGCAGCCCGCGGGCCAGGTCTTCACGGACCCGTTCTTCCCGCGCCTGCTCCGGGGCATCAGCTCGACGCTCGCAGCGCGCGACCGGCAGCTGATCCTGATGATGCCGGAGTCCGCCAAGGACGAGCAGCGCGTCGGCGACTACCTCATCGCCGGCCACGTCGATGGCGCGATGCTCGTCAGCCTCCACGAAGACGACCCTCTCCCCGCCCGCCTCGCGTCCGCGCGCGTCCCCATCGTCATGGTCGGCCGTCCGCCGCGCGGCTCCCGGGTCAGCTATGTCGACGTCGACAACCGCCAGGGTGCGCAGTCGGCCGTCGCCCATCTCATCGAGTCGGGACGCGGCGTCATCGCGACGATCACGGGCCGGCTTGACACTGCCCCGGGCCTCGACCGCCGGGCCGGCTACCGGGACGCGCTCCTCGATGCGGGCCGCCCCATCGATCCAACCCTCGAAGCCAACGGCGAGTTCACGCGCGACGGCGCCACCGCTGCAATGGCGCACCTCCTCGAGGTCAACCCCGCCATCGACGCGGTGTTCGCCGCGTCGGACCAGATGGCGGCCGCCGCGCTCGCCGCGCTCGTCGCCGCGGGTCGCCGAGTGCCGACGGATGTCGCCGTCGTGGGCTTCGACGACCTCGAGATCGCCACCACCACCACACCGCAGCTGACCAGCGTCCGACAGCCGATCGAGGAGCTGGGCCGCGAGATGGCCCGGCTGCTGCTCGAAGGAGTGGACGCCGCCGAGCTCGTGCCACGCCGGGTGATCCTCGCCACCGAGCTGGTGGTGCGGGACTCGAGCGCAGGGGTACCGGCCCCCTAGACCGGGAAGCAATCACGGATGCTGCGCGGGGCCGGCCTCCGGCAGACCAGGTCCCGCACCCGTTGTCGGGCTCACGCGAGCTCGAAGAGGAGGAGATCCAGGGATGAATCGTTCTCGCTCCGGCCCGCGCGCCCTCGTGGCGTCCGTGGGACTGGTCGCCATCATCGTGGCGGCCTGCGGCGGTACGGCCGCCACGAACCCGCCGGCCTCGTCGGCCGCTCCGACCGATGCAGCGGTGGCCACCGAGGCCCCGTCCATCGTCGCCATCACCCCTGAGCCGATCGCGGCAGGCCCCGGCCCGAACGGCGGCGTCGTCGTCCGCTGGTTCATCGGCCTCGGCGGCGGCGGCAAGCCTGAGCAGATCGCGGCCGAGCAGAAGTTCGCCGCGGACTTCAACGCCGCCCAGAAGGACGTCTACCTGACGCCCGAGATCTACGACAACAGCGTCGCGGCCCAGCAGCTCCAGGTCCAGATCGCCTCCGGCAACGCGCCGGACATCATCGGCCCCGTGGGCGTGGAAGGCCTCAACATCTTCCGCGACAACCTGCTCGACCTCAAGCCGCTCATCACGTCGCAGAACTTCGACATGACGAAGTACGACCCGGCGCTCGTCACCTTCTTCGACATGGGCAAGAACGGCGCCACCATCGGCCTGCCGTTCGCGACGTACCCGTCCTTCATCTACTACAACAAGAAGCTGTTCGATGAGGCCAAGCTTCCGTACCCGCCGACCAAGGTCGGTGACATGTACCAGGGCAAGCCGTGGGACATGGACGCCATCCGGACCGTCGGGATGAAGCTGACCGTCGACAAGAACGGCAACGACGCGACCAGCGCCAGCTTCGACGCCAAGAACGTCGAACAGTGGGGCTTCGACATGCAGTGGGCCGACGATCGCGCCGACTCCGAGGCCACCATCTTCGGAGCCAGTTCCGTCGTCGCCGCGGACGGCAAGACCGCGCAGATCACCGACCAGTTCAAGGCCGGCCTGAAGTGGTTCAACGAGGCCGTCTGGACGGACCACTTCGTCCCCACGTATCCGCAGATCCAGAGCGACCTGCTCGCAAAGGGCAACCCGTTCCAGTCCGGCAACATCGGCATGGTCAGCACCCACAGCTGGTACACCTGCTGCATCAACCCGGCCGCACCGGCCAAGCCCAGCTTCAGCTGGGGCGTGGCGATCAACCCGTCCTATAACGGCATGATCACGGCCAAGGTCCACGCCGACACGTTCAGCATCCTCAACAGCTCCAAGAACCCCGAAGCCGCCTTCAAGGCCGTCGCCGCGATGGTCGAGTCGGGCTCCCTCCTCACGAACTACGGCGCCTTCCCGGCGGACCCCGCCCTGCAGCAGCCGTTCTTCGACAGCGTCCAGGCCAACTACCCGGACTCCAAGATCGACTGGTCAGTCATGCAGGCCATGCTCGGCTACGTCGACAAGCCCAACCACCAGGCATGGATGCCGGACTACCAGAAGTCCCGCTCCGCGCTCAAGGCGGTCTACAACAAGTACCGCACCACCCCCGGCCTCGACATCGACGCCGAGCTGGCCACGCTGAAGACGACCCTCCAGGGCATCTTCGACGACTACTACAAGGCCAATCCGTAGCTCCTCCGGCAGCGACCCGGGCGGGTTCCGCCCGGGTCACTCGCTCCGCCACCCGTCAACCCTCTCCACCCGCCCCACGTGGAGCCAACCCCGGCATGAGCGACTCCACCCACGCGCTGTCCACGCCGGCCCCGTCGGCCGGCAAACGCTCGAGGCTCCGCCCGTCGACGCGCGAGACGCTCTGGGGGTTCGTCTTCATCGGTCCCTGGCTGGTCGGGCTCGTCCTGTTCACGGCCGGGCCGATCGTCGCATCGCTCCTCATGTCGCTGACCAACTTCGACCTGCTGCACGTGAGCCAGACGCGCTTCATCGGGCTGGACAACTACGCCCGGCTGACGACCGATCCGCTCGTGGCCCAGTCGCTCGTCGCAACCTTCAAGTTCGCCCTGATCGTGATCCCGGTGACGATGGCCGCCAGCCTGGGGATCGCGCTCCTGCTCAACCACCCGAAGCTCACCGCCAAGGGCGCCCTCCGGACCCTCGTCTACATGCCGATGATGATCCCGCTCGTCGCGAGCACGATGGTGTGGACCGGCTTCCTCAACACGGAGACCGGCTGGCTGAACCGCTTCCTCGAGATGATCGGCATCCCGGGACCAGACTGGATCAGCAGCGAAGCCTGGATCTACCCCGCCCTGACGCTCATGGGCCTGTGGGGCATCGGCAACTTCATGATCATCAACATCGCGGGCCTCCAGTCGGTGCCCACCGAGCTATACGAGGCCGCGCGGATCGACGGCGCAGGCTGGTGGACCCAGCTGCGTCGCGTGACGATCCCCCTGATGTCGCCGGTCCTCCTGTACGACCTGGTGATCATCCTGATCGCGACGTTCCAGTACTTCACCCAGGCGTACACGCTGACCAACGGCCGCGGAGACCCGAACAACGCGACCCTGTTCGTCAACCTCAACCTGTTCCGCGAGGCGTTCGTGTTCAGCCGGATGGGCTACGGTGCCGCCATCGCGTGGCTCCTCTTCGCCATCGTCCTCGTGCTGACCATCGCCCTGTTCGCGTTCGCCCGGAAGCGCGTGTACTACGCTGGGGGCGACCGATGATCCGCACCCAGCTCCGCGCGACCCGCGAGCTCGCCCTGGGTGATCGAGGCCCGATCGCGCGAACGTACCGCCGGTTCCTCGCGCGGGCCGGGCTGCTCATGTTCGCGCTCATCCTCGTGTCTGCGTTCCTGTCGCCGCTCGCGTACATGGTCACGACCTCGTTCCAGCAGCCATCCCAGATCGCCACGCCCGGCGCGCCGCTGTGGCCTGCGAAGCCGCAGACCGGCACGTTCGAGGGGAACCAGTACCCGATCTTCGCCGTCCCGATCGACGGCGTGACCCGCGACCTGATGCTGGTCGAGCCAGGTCGCGAGTCGAGCGTCTTCGTGGATCCGGTGGACCCGACGACCAGAATCGAGTGGCAGGGCCGATGGCGGACGCTCCGGCAGTCCTGGACGTTCTCGCCGCTCCTCGAGAACTACACGACGGTCTGGAACCAGCTCAACTTCCCACGCCTGCTCACGAACACATTCCTGATCGCGCTGCTGAGCACGACCGGCGCGGTGCTGTCGTCGATCCTCGTGGCGTACGGGTTCGCCCGCTTCCGCTTCCCCGGCCGCAACGTGTTCTTCTTCATCCTGCTGGGCACGATCATCCTGCCCAACCAGGTGACGCTCCTGCCGCAGTACGTGATCTTCTCGTGGCTCGGCTGGAACGGGACCTGGCTGCCGCTGATCGTCCCGCACTTCTTCGCGAACGCGTTCAACGTGTTCCTGCTGCGCCAGTACTTCATGACGATCCCCCGCGAGATGGACGAGTCCGCGATGATCGATGGCGCGGGGCCGTTCCGGATCCTGCGCAGCATCATCGTCCCGCAGTCGATCCCGGCGATCACCGCAGTGACGCTGTTCCACTTCTTCTGGGCCTGGAACGACTTCTTCGTGCCGCTCCTGTACCTCGCGAGCAAGCCCGAGCTGCAGCCCCTGTCCATCGGGATCCAGCAGTACAACGCGCTGTACGCGAGCCAGCCGACGCTCATCCAGGCGTCCGCCGTCCTCGCGATGCTCGTGCCGATCTTCATCTTCTTCATCGCCCAGCGCGCGTTCATGCGCGGGGTGGTCGTCACCGGTGTCGACAAGTAGTGCGCTACGGGCACTTCGACGACGAGCGGCGCGAGTACGTCATCGAGCGTCCGGACACGCCGCTGCCGTGGATCAACTACCTCGGCAGCGACGACTTCTTCGGGCTCCTGTCGAACACCGCGGGCGGGTACGCCTTCTTCCGCGACGCACGGCTCCGGCGGCTGATCCGCTACCGCTACAACAACGCGCCGCTCGACGTTGGCGGCCGCTTCCTGTATGTCCGCGACGACGAGACCGGCGACTACTGGAACCCGGGCTGGCAGCCGACGCAGCGGGAGCTTGACGGCTACACATGCCGGCACGGGCTCGGCTACAGCGTGATCGGCGCGGGGCGGACGGGGATCCGGGTGGAGACGACGTACCTGGTGCCGCCCGGCGAGACGATCGAGGTCTGGCGGGCTCGGGTGACCAACGACCGGCCGAGCGTCGCACGGGTGTCGCTCTTCGGGGCCGTGGAGTTCTGTCTCTGGGACGCACAGGACGATGCATCGAACTACCAGCGCAACTTCTCGACTGGCGAGGTCCACGTTGAGGATGGCGCGATCTATCACCTCACCGAATACCGGGAGCGACGCAACCACCTCGCGTGGTTCGCCTCGTCCGAGACGCCCGCGGGCTTCGACACGTCACGCGAAGCGTTCCTCGGGCCGTACCGGGGGTGGGACCGGCCGATGGCCGTGGACGTCGGCGCAACCCAGGAATCCATCGCCCACGGATGGCAGCCCATCGGCGCGCTGCGGGTGCCGCTGGCCCTTCGCCCGGGAGAGACGCGCGACGTCACGTTCATGCTCGGGTACACGGAGAACCCGCGCGACGCCAAGTTCGATCCGCCGGGCTCCGGCAGGCCCGAGCTCCGCCGCGCGCAGGCCGTCATGGCGCGCTACCGGCGGCCCGCGCAAGTGGATGAGGACCTCGCCCGCTTGCGGGACTCATGGGAGGAGCGGCTGGGCACCCTCCGCGTGACGACCGGCAACGAGCACGTGGACCGGATGGTCAACACGTGGAACCCCTACCAGTGCATGGTCACGTTCAACCTGTCCCGCTCGGCGTCCATGTTCGAGTCCGGGATCGGGCGGGGAATGGGTTTCCGCGACTCCAACCAGGACCTGCTCGGCTTCGTGCACATGGTCCCCGACCGGGCGCGGGCGCGAATCCTCGACACGGCGGCGACCCAACTCCCCGATGGCGGCGCCTATCACCAGTACCAGCCGCTCACGAAGCGCGGCAACCACGGCGTCGGCTCCGGGTTCAACGACGACCCGGCGTGGCTCGTGATCGCAGTCGCCGCCTATCTCAAGGAGACGGGCGACCGCTCGATCCTGGACGAACCCGTCCAGTGGGACAACGCCGAGGGCTCCGAGACGCCGCTCTCGGACCATCTCCGACGCTCCATCTCGTACACCCTCGAGCGCCTCGGGCCGCACGGGCTGCCGCTCATCGGCCGAGCGGACTGGAACGACTGCCTGAACCTCAACGTGTTCTCGAGCGAGCCTGGGGACTCCTTCCAGACGGCGCCGAACCGGCCGGGCGGGGTCGCCGAGTCAGTGTTCATCGCCGGGCTGTTCGTGCTCGCCGCGCGCGAGGCGGCGGCCATCGCCGAGCTCCACGGCGATGCCCTCGAGGCCGCACGGTGCCGCGACGCGTCGGACACGATGACGCACGCGATCGAGGCCCACGGCTGGGATGGCGCCTGGTACCGCCGCGCGTACGACCACGACGGCAACGTCATCGGATCCGCGTCATGCGACGAGGGACAGATCTTCATCGAGCCCCAGGGGCTGATGGCGATGGCGGGCGTCGGTCTCGCCGACGGCCGGACCCGGACGGCCATCGCGTCCGTCCGCGAGCGCCTCGCGACGCCGCACGGGATCGTCCTCCAGCAGCCGGCATACGGGTCGTACCACCTGGAGCTCGGGGAGATCTCGTCGTACCCGCCCGGGTACAAGGAGAATGCGGGCGTCTTCTGCCACACGAACCCGTGGCTGATGATCGGCGAGGCGATCACCGGCAATGCCGACGGGGCGCTCGACTACTACCTGCGGATCAACCCGTCCGCCCGGGAGGCGATCTCGGACGTCCACCGCTGTGAGCCGTATGTCTATGCGCAGATGATCGCCGGCCGCGATGCGCCCACCCACGGCGAGGCCAAGAACTCGTGGCTCACGGGCACGGCCGCCTGGAACATGGTGGCGATCAGCCAGTGGATCCTCGGGATCCGTCCCGAGCACGACGGACTGCGTGTCGCGCCGGTGATCCCGGCGGACTGGGATGGGTTCACCGTGACCAGGCGCTTCCGGGGCACGACGTACGAGATCGCGGTCAGGCGCCCGGACGGCCATGGGATCGAGCCCGGCACGACGCACCTGTGCGTGGACGGACACCCGGTCGCGGGCACCATGGTCCCGCTGCCGGCGCGCGGCACCCCGCTCGTCCGCGTCGAGGTGACGCTAGGCTGACGCCTGTCGCTTCTTCGTCCCGTCGACCATCCACGACCCACGTCCCCCATACCACCGCGAGGACCTCCCCACATGCTGAAGCCAGCGTCGTTCCCCGAAGGGTTCACCTGGGGCGCGGCGACGTCCTCGTACCAGGTCGAGGGCGCATGGCGCGAGGACGGCAAGGGCGAGTCCATCTGGGACCGGTTCACGCACACGCCGGGCACGATCGCGGACGGATCCACGGGCGACGTGGCCTGCGACCAGTACCACCGTTATCCGCACGACATTGCGCTCCTGCGCGAGCTCGGCCTCGGTGCCTACCGCTTCAGCGTCGCCTGGCCGCGCATCGTGCCGGACGCTTCGGGCACGGTGAACCGGGCGGGCCTCGACTATTACGACCGGCTGGTGGACGAGCTGCTGCGCCAGGGCATCACCCCCTGCCCGACCCTGTACCACTGGGATCTCCCCCAGTGGGTCCAGGACACGGGGGGCTGGGCGGACCGGGACGTCATCGGGCGGTTCGCGGACTACGCGGGCGCCGTCGTGCGTTCGCTGGGCGACCGCGTCTCCACGTGGACGGTATTCAACGAGCCGGAGGTGTTCGTCACGCACGGGCACCTCGACGGCGTGCACGCGCCAGGGATCCGCGACCTCGACGTCACGCTGCGCGCGGGGCACATCGCGAACCTCGCCCATGCAGAGGGCGTGCGTGCGGTCCGCGCTACCGCCACCCCGGGTGCGTCAATCGGGTCCGCGTTCAACATGGACATCGCCTACCCGGCGAGCGACGACCCGGCGGATCTCGCCGCCGCTGACCGCCACCACGCGTGGGTCAACGCCTGGTACCTGGACCCGCTCGTCCGTGGCGGCTATCCGATCGGCTTCCTCGACCAGGAGTCCGCGCTCGCGCGCATGGACATCCGGGCCGGCGACACGGAGGCGATGGCGACCAGCTTCGACTTCATCGCGCTCAACATGTATTCGCGGGCGATCATCGCCGCGGACCCGGGGGACACGCTTCACGGCCTGCGGAAAGTCGAGGGCCCCGGCCGGCGCAACTCGTTCGGCTGGGAGGTCTGGCCCGCCGCGATCCACCGACTCCTGCGCCGCGTGGACGCGGACTATGGACACCCGCGGCTCTACATCACGGAGAACGGGTGCGCCGACGGCACCGCGCCCGGGCCCGACGGCGGGATCCATGACGAGAGCCGGCTCCAGTACTACAGGGACCACATCGGCCAGGTCGCCCGCGCGATCGACGATGGCTGTGACGTCCGAGGGTATTTCGCGTGGTCCCTGCTGGACAACTTCGAGTGGGCGGCTGGCTATACGCAGCGCTTCGGCATCGTCTCGGTCGACTTCGACGAGGACCTGCGCAGAACCGTCAAGGACAGCGGCCTGTGGCTGCGCGACATGATCGCCGGCACACCGCTCGAGTACGACGACACGCTCGGCTGACGGCCCGGCACGAGACGCTGCCCTGCGGGCAAGGGGGTGCGGTCAGCCGCCCGCGCGCACCTTCTCGACGAACCTCGTGATGCGCCGGATGGCTTCCTCGAGCTGCTCGTACGAGGTCGCGTAGCACATCCGCACGTGACCCTCGCCGGACGGCCCGAAGGCGTTGCCCGGGACACACGCAACCCGCTCCTCGCGCAGGAGGCGCTCGGTGAACGCGTCCGAGGTCAGGCCCGTGGAGGTGATCCGCGGGAAGGCGTAGAACGCGCCCCTCGGCTCGAACGTCTCGAGGCCGCACGCGCGCAGCCCGTCGACGAGCAGCCGACGACGGCGGTCGTACTCGGCGCGCATCGCCTGGACCGCGGGCTCGCCGCCCTCGATCGCCGCCAGCGCCGCGTCCTGGGAGACCGTCGGGGCGGACATGATCCCGTACTGGTGGACCTTGACGATCCCCTCGAGGATCCCCGCCGGCGCCGCCATCCAGCCGACCCGCCAGCCGGTCATCGCGTACGCCTTGCTGAAGCCGCCCATGAGGATCGTCCGCTCGCGCATGCCGGGCAGGGACGAGAACGCGCGGTGGCGGTACGTCCCGTACGCGAGCCGGTCGTAGATCTCGTCGCTGTAGACGAGGAGGTCGTGGTCCCGCGCGATCCGGGCCAGCTCGTCCTGGACGGCATCGTCGAGGACGGCGCCGGTCGGGTTCGCCGGATAGCCCAGGAACAGCGCCTTCGTGCGCGGCGTGATCGCGGCCTCGACGGCGGCCGGGTCGAGCGCGAAGTCGTCCTCGAAGCGCGTGGCCACCGGGACGACGGTCCCACCCGCGAACACGATCGCCGGGACGTAGGCGACGTAGGACGGCTCGTGGAGGATGACCTCGTCGCCCGGGTCGCAGGTCGCGCGGAGCGCGAGATCCACAGCCTCGGACGCACCGACGGTGATGAGGATCTCGTTCTCGGGCGCGTAGTGGACGCCGTACAACCGCTCCAGGTGCGCGGACAGGGCGCGTCGGAGCTCGATGGTCCCGAAGTTGCTCGTGTAGTGGGTGCGGCCCTCCCGGAGGCTCTCGACGCCCGCCTCGACGATCTCCCGCGGCGTGTCGAAGTCCGGCTCCCCCACCCCGAGGCTGATGACGTCGTCCATCGTCGCCAGGATGTCGAAGAAGCGGCGGATGCCCGACGGGGGCACTGCGAGCACGCGCTGCGCGAGGGCGCGCTCGGCGAGCGGCAGCCGCCCCGTGGTGTCGGTCATCGGGATCCTTCCTCCGGTCGATGGGTCGCCGTCGCGGCCCCCACGGCGATGCGCTCCGCGGGCGTTGGCGTGGCCGGATCCTCGAGGGCCGCGAGGTCATGCGGCCGCACGGATCGCCAGTCGGCGTGCGCGGTCGCGCCCTCGTACCCACGGGCAGCGCGCATGAGCGTCGCCTCGGACCAGGCGGCGCCGATGAGCTGGAGCCCGACCGGGAGGCTCTCAGACAGCCCGCACGGGACCGAGATGGCGGGCAGGCCCGCCATGTTCACGGGCAGCGTGCACGCGTCGGAGAGGTACATCTGGACGGGGTCGTTCATCCGCGCACCGAACGGGAAGGCCACGGTCGGCGATGTCGGCGCGACAAGTGCATCGAAGCCCGCCTCCCACAACAGGTCGAAGTCACGCTTGATCAGGGTCCGGACCTTCTGCGCCTTGAGGTAGAACGCGTCGTAGTAGCCCGCAGACAGCGCGTACGTGCCGAGCATGATCCGCCGCTTGACCTCGGCGCCGAAGCCGCGGCCACGCGTCGCGAGGTAGTTCGCGAGGTAGTCGTCGCCCTCGCGGACGCTGAAGCCGTAGCGCACGCCATCGAACCGGGCGAGGTTCGAGGAGGCTTCTGCGGGCGCGACGATGTAGTAGGTCGCGAGACCATAATCCGTGTGCGGGAGGCTCACCTCCTCGACCGTCGCCCCGGCCGCCTCGAGCTGGGCGACGGCCTCGCGGACCCGCGCCTCGACGCCCGGCTCCATGCCCGCCACGAAGTACTCCCGGGGCAGACCGAAGCGCTTGCCCCGGAGCCAGCCCGCCGCCTCGTCGTCGGACGACGGGAGATGGAGGAGGTCGTCGGGCACCGGGACCGGGGCGCTCGTCGAGTCACGCTCGTCGCGACCCGACACGGCGTGGAGGATCGCCGCCGTGTCGCGGACGTCGCGCCCGAAGGGGCCGATCTGGTCCAGGCTGCTGGCGAACGCGACGATCCCGTAGCGGCTCACCCGGCCGTAGGTTGGCTTGATCCCGACGATCCCGCACAGCGCCGCCGGCTGGCGGATGGAGCCACCGGTATCCGTTCCGATGGACAACGGCGCGTGGAATGCCGCGACGCTCGCTGCCGATCCGCCGGACGACCCGCCGGGCACCCGCGAGAGGTCCCACGGGTTGGCGGTCGGACCGAAGGCCGAGTGCTCCGTCGAGGAGCCCATCGCGAACTCGTCCATGTTCGTCTTGCCCAGGATCACGACACCGGCGTCGCGCAGGCGCTCCGTGATGTGAGCATCGAACGGGGCGCGATAGCCCTCGAGGATCCGGGAACCCGCAGTGCACTGGCCACCCTTGAGCGACACGAGGTCCTTGAGCGCGACCGGCATGCCGAGGAGCGGGTGGAGCCGGTCGACAGCGCTCTCGCCCTCGCCGCGCGCGGCGGCCAGGCGGGCATCGGCGCTATCGGCCTCCGCGAGCGCCCGTTCGCCGTCCAGCGTGAGCCACGCGTGGAGCCCGCGATCCGTGCGATGGGCGCGCGCAAGGTGCGCGGCGGTGACCTCGCGCGACGAGACGTCGCCAGCGCGGAAGCGTGCCGCCAGCTCGTGAGCGTACGCGGTCGTCAGCTCGTCGCCGGTCGCCATCGGCCCCTCAGTCGCCGCCGAGGATCGCCGGCACGACGAAGAAGTCGCCGTCGCGCTCCGGGGCGTTGGCCAGGACGTCCTCGACCGGGAGCGACGGGCGCGCGACGTCGTCCCGGAGGATGTTCTCGAGCTCGATCGTCTGGGCCGTCGGGGGGATCGCGCTCGTGTCCAGCTCCGCGAGCTTCGCGTACTGGTCGAGGATGTGGTTGAGCTGCCCCTCCAGGCGCGCGAGCTCCTCCCCGGTGAGGCCGAGACGAGCGAGATACGCGACGTGCTCGACGTCGGCGCGGGTCAGCGAGGCCATGCGCGGATGATACGCGGCGCGGCGGCCGCGGCGGAGCGTGCTGCTCCGATCCCGGCGACGCTCCCCGGTCCGGCGGGGCCTACCCGACCCACGGTGGACGAGGCGAGCGGCCTACTCGTCGTGCAGGTGCGGGTGCGCCGGCCCGGTGTCGGCGTGGAGGTGGACGGGCTCCGGCTGGTGGACGGCCCCACCCTGGTGGACGTGCGCGGCGCCCAGCGTGCGCGCGAGGAACTCCCGGGTCCGCGGGTCTTTCGGGTTGTCGATCACCTGCTCGGGCGGGCCGGCCTCGACGAACACGCCCTCCTCGATGAAGTACACGCGGTCCGCGGCCTCGCGGGCGAACGCCATCTCGTGGGTGACCACGATCATCGTCGCGCCCTCGTGGGCCAGGTCCTCCATCACGTTGAGCACCTCCCCCACCAGCGTCGGGTCCAGCGCGGAGGTCGGCTCGTCGAACAGCAGCACCTTCGGCTCCATCGTCAGCGCCCGCGCGATCGCCACGCGCTGCTTCTGGCCGCCCGAGAGCCTGCCCGGGTACTCGTCGCGCTTGTCCCGCAGCCCGACCTTGTCGAGGTATTTCTCCGCCGTGGCGATCGCCTGGTCCTTCGACACGCCCTGGACCCGGAGCGGGGCCTCGATGAGGTTGTCGATCACCTTGAGGTGCGGGAACAGGTTGAACTCCTGGAACACCATCTGGGCTCGCAGGCGGATCTGGCGGATCTGCTCACGGTGGGCCTTGTCCCTCGAGTGCATCGGGTCGGCGCCGACGCGCAGCCCGTCGACCTCGATGAAGCCGGTCGTCGGCTCCTCCAGGAAGTTGATGCAGCGCAGCAGGGTGCTCTTGCCGGAGCCGGACTTGCCGATCAGGCAGATCGTCTCCCGCGGGAACACCTCGAGCGTGACCCCCTTGAGGACGTGATTGGGGCCGTAGAACTTCTGGAGGTCGATCACCCGCACCATCGGCGTGGCGCCGCTGGGCGTGAGGGCGCCAGGTCGGGCGTATGGGTCGCGACCTTCGGTGGCGGAAGGGGGCGGCCCGTGGCGATGCTCGATCACTGTCGCACCTCACCCTCGGCCATGCGCTTCTCGAGCCGCTCCTGGACCAGCGAGAACACGATCGTCAGCATCCAGTAGATGAGTGCCGCGAGCATGAGCGTCGAGAAGTTCTGGAAGTTGGCACTGCCCACCGTCCGGGCCCGCCAGAACAGCTCCTGCAACCCGACGAAGGACACGAGCGCCGAGTCCTTGATCATCGCGATGAACTCGTTGCCGATGGCCGGGATGACGATCCGGACCGCCTGCGGGAGCACGATGCGGCGCATCACCTGCGCCTCGGTCATGCCCAGGGCCTGGGCGGCCTCGACCTGGCCGCGGGGAACGGCCTGGATGCCGGCCCGGAAGATCTCCGTCATATAGGCGCCGTAGTTGAACGACAGCGCGAACACGCCGGCCACGAACGCCGGGAGGACGATGCCGAACTCCGGCAGCGCCGAATAGACGAAGAACACCTGCACGATGAGCGGCGTCCCGCGCACGAGCGACACGTAGAGCGTCGCTGTCGCATACACCGGGGAGATGCGCGACAGGCGGCCGAGTGCCCCGAGCACCGCGAAGATGACAGCAAAGAAGATCGACAGGACCGACACGACGATCGTGATCGGGATGCCGCCGAGGATGAACGGCCCCCACTTGCCGAGGAACTCGAAGTCGATCCGGCCGGTCGAGAGGATCGCGAGCACCAGGCCACCCACGAGGATCAGCCAGGTCAGGACGAACAGCATCCGGAACTGCAGCTTGGCGCGGCCACGCGCCGCCGCGATGTCGCGAACGATCACCTCGGGGTGCTGCATCAGGAACACGTCAACGGGCTCCTGCGGGCCGTAGCTCCCAGCGTGGGACATCTGGCGTCCTTCCCCGGGTACGAAGGCGGGGGCGCCGATCGCTCGGACGCCCCCGCCATGATGGGACCTGGTACGGGTCGGCCGCTACTTCGAGGTGTCGATGGTGAAGTCGGCGCCGAACCACTTCTGGGACATGGCCGCGAGCGTGCCGTCGGCGTGCATGTCGTCGACGATCGTCTTGAGCAGCGGCAGGAAGTCCGAGTCGTCCGGACCACCCTTGTCGACAGCCACCGCGAGCGGCTCGTAGTAGACCGGATCGCCGACCTTGACGAGCGGGATGCCCGCCTTGATCGCGCCGTCGACCACGGTCTGGGAGGTGAGCCAACCGTCGAAGTCGAAGCGGCCGGCCTTCCACTGGTCGGCGCAGTCGGTGTCCGTCGGAAGCGTGGTGGTCTTGATGCCGGCGGGCGGCTTGCCGAGGTCCTGGCCGGTCCCGTAGTCCAGCTTGCCGTTGAGCCACTGGTCGTACGTGGTGGCCTCACCCGAGCAGATCGTCTTGCCGGCAAGCCCGTCGAGGGTCGTGATGCCGGACTTCGTGCTGGCGGCCATCTGCGCCGGCGTGTAGTAGTACGGCGGGCTGAAGTCGAGGACCTTCAGGCGATCGACCGTGATCGTCATCGAGCCGACGCTCACGTCCCACCGGCCGCCCCAGGCACCGGCCGTGATCGCGCTCCAGTCGGGGGTCTGGAACTCGACCGTGACGCCCATGCGCTTCGCGATCTCGGTCGCGACATCGATATCGAAGCCTTCGAACGTGCCATCGGGCTTGAGCTCGGACTGGGGCGGGTACTTGGGGTCGGTCGAGACGACAAGCTTGCCCGCCTTGGCGATCTTCTCGAGCAGGCCGCCGGCAACCGGGGCCACGCTCGCGAGTGCCGACTCGCGCGGGCCGGCCGCGCTCGGGGCGACGCTCGGGCCAATGCTCGGCGCCGTGGTGGCACCGCCGCCGCTCGAACACGCGGCGAACAGCACGGCGGACACGCCCAACAGGGATAGGCGTCCACGCAGGGACATGACTCCTCCTTCGCGTCCGGCCCCGGGTACGTCGTACGGCCGGACCGCGGCATTATGCGCGAATGCTGCGCATGACGGGTCAGGGCCGATTGGCACAGGCTGGGCGGTCGCCCGCGATCTCCAGGTCCTGGATGCATGATCCCGGTCCCGGGGACACGTCCCCGGGTCGGCCGCGAGCCGCGTGGCCAGCTGCCGTTCAGCGTCGGTCAGGCGCGTTCCTCACCCGCTGCCTGCGGCGCTCCGCCAGTGGCCGCCGGGTCTTCGGCGCCCTCGCCCGCGAGGAGGCGTCGGAACCCGTCCTCGTCCAGGACCGCGACGCCGAGCCCGGTCGCCTTCTGCAGCTTGGACCCCGCGCCCGGCCCGGCAACCAGATAGTCGGTCTTCTTCGACACCGAGCCCGATGGCTTGCCGCCGGCTGCGCGAACGGCATCCTCGGCCTCCTCGCGGCTGTAGCCCTCGAGCGAACCCGTGACAACGACCGTCTTCCCGGCGAGCGGACCTTCGTCGCTGGCGTCGCCCATGTCGCGCACGACGGGGCGCTCCGGGACGACTCCGGCCGCGACGAGGTCGTGCAGCGCGTCTGCGGTGGCTGCGTCCGCGAACCACGCGTGCATCGCGGTCGACACCGACGGCCCGATGCCGCTGACCTCCTGGAGCGCCTCGGGCTCGTCGGTCGCGGCCCGCCGCAGCTCCGCCTCGATGGCCGCGAACCATGGATCCGGCACGGCGTCACGCGCGGCCGCCGGGAACCCGTCCGGGCGGACTCGACGCGCCAGCCAGCGTGCGAGGTCGACGGCGGTCGACTCCCCCACCTGCGGGATCCCGAGGCTGTTGAGCACCTTGGCGAGCGGCCGCCCGACCCGCGCCCGCTGGATGGACACGAACAGGTTCTCGGCGCTCCTGCGGGCGAAGCGCTCGAGCGTCTCGAGCTCGTCCACGGTGAGCGCGAAGAAGTCCGCGCGGCGGTGGATCATGCCCCGCTCCAGGAGCTGGGTGAGGACGGCCCAGCCCGCGCCCTCGATGTCCATCCCGCCTCGCCCGACGAAGTGCTGGTACGCCTGCGACAGGCGCGCCGGGCAGACGGGGTTGGGGCAGTAGTGGCGGACGGCGCCCTCGTCGCGGACGACAGACGTGCCGCAGACCGGGCAGACCGCCGGCACCTCGTACTCGCGCGCGTCCGGGGGCCGCTTCGCGAGGATCGGGCGGACGACCTCGGGGATCACGTCGCCGGCCTTCTGGAGCACGACGGTGTCGCCGATCCGGATGTCCTTGCGCCGGACCTCGTCGAGATTGTGGAGGGTCGCACGGGCGACGGTCGAACCCGCCACCTTTGCCGGCACGAGGTGCGCGACCGGCGTCAGCGTCCCCGTACGCCCGACGTACGCGACGATGTCCTCGACGACGGTCTCCACCTGTTCGGGCGGGAACTTGAAGGCGATCGCCCAGCGCGGCGCCCGGCTGACCATGCCCAGGCGTGCCTGGTGGTCGATGCGGTCGACCTTGACCACGACGCCGTCGGTCTCGTACGGGAGGTCGTGGCGCGCCTCCCGCCAGCGTTCCGTGAAGGCGATGACGCCCTCGATGTCGAGACCCGCCTCGCGGTCGGGGTTGACCGGGAAGCCGAGGGCCTCGAGCCTCGCCAGCGCCGCCGACTGGCTGTCGAGGCTGGCTGCCGGCGCGTCCTCGAGCAGCTGGTACAGCCACGTCGCGAGCTGGCGGCCGGCGGTGACACCCGGGTCCTTCTGGCGCAACGAGCCCGCGCCGCTGTTGCGCGGGTTCGCGTACAGCGCGAGACCCTGCTCCTCCCGGTCCGCGTTGATGCGCGCGAACTCGGCCTTGGGCATGAACACCTCGCCGCGCGCCTCGACGGTCGCGGGCTCGCTGAGGCGCTCCGGGATCGCCCGGATCGTGCGCAGGTTTGGCGTGACGTCCTCGCCCGTTGAGCCGTCACCACGCGTCGCCCCCAGCGTGAACCGCCCCCGGTCGTACCGGAGCGAGACAGCGAGGCCGTCGATCTTGAGCTCGGCGACGTACGTGAGCCCATCGGCCGGTTCGGGCGCCGCCAGCAGGCCCAGGCCCTTGCGGACCCGGGCGTCGAACGCACGCAGCTCGTCGTGGCTGAAGGCGTTCGAGAGCGACAGCATCGGCCGCTGGTGGCGGACCTCGGGGAACCGTCCGCCCGCGGGCGTCCCGCCTACCTTCTGCGTCGGGGAGTCGGGCGTGACGAGCGCCGGGAAGGCGGTCTCGAGGGCGACGAGCCGCCGGAACAGCTGGTCGTACTCGGCGTCGGTGAGCTCGGGCGCGTCCTCCTCGTGGTACAGGCGGTCCGCGCGGCGGAGCCGCTCGACGAGCTCCGCGTACCGTGCCTCGGCACCAGCCTGGTCGAGCGCCGCGGCTTCCTCGACCAGCGTGGGATCGACGGGGAGCGACTCGGTCATCCTCCCGAGGATAGCCCCGGGGCCGCACCGACGTGGGAGCGGACGAGGTCACGCGGGGACCCGACGCCCATCAGGGCGAGGCCGCGCTCGAGCTCCTCGCGCAGGACGTCGAACGCCGTGCTCACGCCAGCCTCGCCACCACATGCGAGCGCCCACAGGAACGGTCGCGCAATGAACACCGCTCGCGCGCCGAGAGCCAGGGCGATCAGGATGTCGGGCCCGCGGCGGATGCCGCCGTCGAGGTAGACCTCCGCGCGACCCTCGACCGCGTCGACGATCGACTCGAGCACGTCGATGCCCGCCGCGACCCGATCCAGCTGACGGCCGCCGTGGTTCGAGACCCAGATCGCATCCGCCCCGTGCTCCACGCCGAGACGTGCATCCTCGGGCGTGAGGATGCCCTTGAGGACCAGCGGCAGCGGGGCCCATGACCGGATCTCCGCCAGCGTGTCCCACGTGAGCCCCACGCTCCGCATGTCGAGCTGCTCGTCGAGCCGGCCGTCGGTCCGCCAGACGTCGCGCTGCGGCAGGTTCGCATATGCGTCCTCACCGGGGTTGAACCCCATCCGGAGGACCTCGTCGCGGTAGCCGAGGACCGGGAGGTCGACCGTCACGCACAGCGCCTCGTAGCCGGCCGCGGCAGCGCGCTGGACGAGGTCCCGCGTGACGGACCGGTCCCGCTGGACATAGAGCTGGAACCAGCGACGGCCGCCGGGCGCGACCTCGGCCACCGCCTCGATCGTGTGCGAGGCCACCGTCGAGACGACCTGGATCGCACCCGCCCGCGTGGCGGCCCTGGCCGTGGCGAGCTCCCCATCAGGGTGGGCGAGGCCGTGCAGTGCGGCCGGGGCGATGCCGACGGGCATGGCAGCCGGACGCCCGAGGATCGTCGTGGCGAGGTCGATCGAGGACACGTCCGTGAGCACACGCGGCCGGAGACGGAACGCGTCCCAGGCCGCCGCAGCGTCACGCAGGACGTGCTCGTCGTAGGCACCGCCCGCGTAGTACGCCCACGCGGCAGGGTGCATCCGGTCTCGGGCGGGGGCCTCGAAGTCAGTCAGCCGGACAACCTGTGCGAGGTCCATCGGCGGGACGTCTGCGGGCGGGTAGTTGCGGCGCGGTGCGTGGTCGCTGGTCATGGGCGGCAGCATAATGGGCGCACGATGCCCGCCGACCTCCAACTCCACACCGCCGCCCGTGACGGCCATGTGCCAGCCATCGAGCGGCTCCTGGCCGAGGGGCTTCCGATCGACGCCCGCGACGCCGACGGACGCACGCCGGTGATGGCGGCAACCGTTGCCCGGCAGATAGCAGCGGTGCGGGCGCTGGTGGACGCGGAGGCGGACGTCGACATCCGCGACAACCGTCTTGACAACCCGTTCCTGTATGCGGGTGCCGAGGGCCTCCTCGACATCCTGCGGATCGTCAACGAGGCGGGCGCAGACCCATCCCTGACCAACCGGTTCGGCGGCGTGGCGCTGATCCCGGCCTCGGAGCGCGGCCACGTCGAGGTGGTCCGCTATCTCCTCGCGGAGTCCGACGTCGACGTGGACCACGTCAACCGGCTTGGCTGGACCGCGCTGCTCGAGGCGATCGTCCTGTCCGATGGGGGCCCTGCCCACCAGGAGATCGTGGGACTGCTGATCGAGCACGGCGCGGATGTCGACCTCGCCGATGGCGACGGCGTGACGCCGCTCTCGCACGCCAGGACACGCGGCTACGCCGAGATCGTCCGGCTGCTGGAAGCCGAGGGAGCAACCGGGTAGAGGTTGCCCCATTTGCGGCGGCCGCGTTCGGCCTAGCCGATGACCTCGAGGTTCGCGAGGCTCGCGAGCATCGTCTTGCGGCCCACGGCGGGATCGCGGAACGCAACCGTGACCTCCTCGTCATCACGCGTGAGCTTCGACGTGACCACGATCCCGTCGCCCCAGCGCTCGTGGCGGATCCGATCCCCGTCGCGATAGCGTCGCTCGCCCGGAACGATCGGCCGCAGGGGCACGATTCCGGGCTGCGGCTGACGACCGAGCGACCCCGAGGGCGCCCCGTCCGCGAACGCCTCCCGCTTGGCACCGAGGTCGCGCGTCGGCTTGAACGTCTCACCTGCCTGCGGTGCGCCGGGACGCCCGCTCCCCTGCCGGAACGCCCCACCGCCCGAGCGAATGCCGGCACCCAGCCGCGATCCACGCTCGCGGAACACGAGCTCCGGGTCCAGGTCGGACCCGTAGTCGTCACCCCGGTGGAGCTGCGGCCCGACCATCAGCTCCGCGGGGATCTCCATGAGGAACCGCGAGGGCACGCTCATCCCGCCCCCGCCCCCGCCCCACGTCGCGCGGCGCCAGGCGTGGGACAGGAACAGCCGTCGCTTCGCGCGCGTGATGCCGACGTATGCCAGCCGTCGCTCCTCCTCGAGCTCCTTCTCGTCGTCGAGGGCACGGTTGTGGGGGAACAGCCCTTCCTCCATGCCCGCAATGAACACGGCCGGGAACTCGAGGCCCTTCGCGGCGTGGAGCGTGATCAGCGTGACGGCATCCGCTTCGCCCTCGTACGAATCCTGGTCCGCGACGAGCGCCGTCTCCTCGAGCAACCGGTCCAGCGCGTCGTCCGGCGAGAGGTCGTCGTAGCGCGTCGTGACCGAGCGCAGCTCGAGCAGGTTTGCCCAGCGGTCCTCGCCCTCCTCGGAGCCATCGGCGAGCATCGCGCGGTACCCGGACGCCTCGAGGACGTCGTCCAGCAGCTCCGGGAGCGGCAGCACGCCGATCCGCGTCCGGAGGCGGCGCACGAGCGCCACGAACTCGCCCAACGAGGTCCGGATCCGCGGCCCGATGCCCTCGACCTCGCCCTTCGCTGCGGCCTCGACGGCCGCGAACACGTTGTCCTCGTGGCGGACCGCGTACCGCCGGAGGGCCTCGATGCTCTTGTCCCCGATGCCACGGGCCGGGACGTTGATGATCCGCTCGAACGACACGCCATCGGTGTCGGAGCGCAGCACCCGCAGGTACGCCAGCGCGTCCTTCACCTCCCGCCGCTGGTAGAACCGGGTCCCGCCGACGAGCTGGTACCGGATGCCGTAGCGGAGGAACGCCTCCTCGATCGCGCGGGACTGGGCGTTCATCCGGTACATGACGGCGACGTCCTTCGGTCGGAAGCTCGTCGTCTCGTCGTCGTCGGCGCGCCTGGTCAGCCACGATCCGCGACCCGTCGCACCGACGAGGCCCTCAACCTGGCGGGAGATCCACTCCGCCTCCTCGTCCTCGTTGAAGGCCTCGAAGCGCTGGATCGGCACGCCGCCCTGGTTCTCGGTCCACAGCTTCTTGTCCGTCCGCCGCTCGTTGCGCGAGACGACGGCGTGCGCCGCATCGAGGATGAGCTGCGTCGAGCGGTAGTTCTGCTCGAGCTTGACGACGGTCGCGTCGGGGTAGTCCCGCTCGAAGTCCAGGATGTTCTGGACGTTCGCGCCGCGCCAGCCGTAGATCGACTGGTCGTCGTCGCCCACGACGCACAGGTTGCGATGCGCGGCCGCCAGCGCCCGGACCCACAGGTACTGCGGCCGGTTCGTGTCCTGGTACTCGTCGACGTGGAGATACTGCCAGCGCGCCTGGTAGCGCGCGAGGACATCCGGTGCATCCTGGAACAGGTCCACCGCCTTGAGCAGCAGGTCGTCGAAGTCGAGGGCGTGGGCGGCGGTCAGCCGCTCGCGGTAGCGCTTCGCGAGCTTCGCAATGATCCGCTCGCGGTGGTTGACGGCGTTCTCGGCGAGGAACACGTCGTCGAGCATCTCGTTCTTCGCGCGGCTGATCGCGCCGAGGATCGCTGCCGGGCGGAACTCGCCGGTGGCCGGCAGGTCCTCCTCCGCCAGGATCCGCTTCATCAGCTGCTGCTGGTCGTCGGTGTCGTAGATGACGAACCGACGGTCGAGCCCGATCGCCTCGCCGTCCCGGCGAAGGACGCGGGCGCACAGCGCATGGAATGTTCCAGCTTCGACGTCCTTGCCCGCGTCGCCCGTCAAGTGCGCGATGCGCTCGCGGAGCTCGCCTGCGGCGCGGTTGGTGAACGTCACGGCGAGGATCCGGTGCGGGCGGACCGCCTTGACGCCGATCAGGTACGCGATCCGATGCGCCACGACGCGCGTCTTGCCCGACCCGGCGCCGGCGAGGATGAGCAGCGGCCCTTCCGTCGTCGAGACGGCGCGCGCCTGCTCCGGGTTCATCCGCGAGAGGATCTCCTCCGCACGCGCCTGGCGACGGGCCCCGATCGCGGCGGCGATGTCCTCGGGCGCGAGCGGCGGTCCCGCATCGGCGACTGCGGGCTGGACCGGCAGCTCGCGCAGCCAGTCGGGCTCGTCGGGAATGACGGTCGGCAGTTGAACGCCGGCCGGCGACGGAACGTCCGCGGCGGCGAGGTCGCTGCCCATGTCGGCGTCGTCCTCGTCGGCGGCAACCGCGGGATCCGGGGATGCGGCCTCCACGGGATACGGGGATGCGGCCTCCACGGGAATGGGCGGCAGGCCCTGGGGATCCGGGAGTGCAGCCTTCTCGGGACCGCGCGGCCGGCCCTCGTCCGTGGCTCCGAGGTCCAGCCACGTGCCCTGGCCCTGCGGCTCCGAGCGGCGCGTGCGGGGACGCTTCGCGGGCTTGTCGGACGGGGTGGGACTCACCCCGCCATTCTAGGTTGGGCCGCTCAACCGGGCGCCGCCACCGGGGGGCCCAGTGAAGCTCCTCGGGGCGCGGATTGGACTCGCGGCGAGGAGCGCACCGGGTCGCTCATTCACCGCCGACTGGATTGCGGCCAGATCGTGCGCGAGCGCGTCGCGAAACCCGACTTCCACGACGCAAGTGTGCACAGCGACTCAATTGATCAGTCGGTGATGCATGACCGGCGGTGGCCACAGGGTACGGAGTGCGGCGGCCTGCTCATCGGCTCGCTCATCGGCACGATGCCGATCAAACCCGAGCCACGCCGACTGTCGCGACAACCACTTTCAGGAGGGCTCGGGGTTCACGTTCCTCGCGACCCAGGGCGGACGACTGAGCTCGGCGCGGCCGCCGGGCACTCAGCCGCCGGCGGGCACTCGGCCGCCGCCGGGCACTCGGCCCCCACCGGGCACTCAGCCGCCGGCGGGCGGCTCCTCGATGCGGATGTCTGGCGAGTCCCAGCCGCTGACCATGAGCTCCAGGTGGACGACCACCGTCCCATCGTCGCTCTCCGCATCGATCGCCAGTCGAGCAGGTCTGAGGGTCAGCGTATCGGTGTCGATCGTCACGGTCGTGCGGACCTCCGGGATGTCCGCTGACTGATCGGCCGGGAGCATCGCGCGCAGGATGGTCGCCGGGTCGTGACCGGCGTCGAGGGTCACCCGGTGACAGCGACCCGACGCGGAGGCGCAGGCCACCTCGTCGAGCGTGGGGGCGATCCCCGGCGTCGCGAGGTAGGAACGCAGCCGCTCGACGAGCGTGAGCGGGTTGATGTCGACGCCGGCCTCCGTGGACGCGCTCCCGAGCGAGGCCCGTTGCCATGCCTCGCCCGGGCCGGTGCGGAACCACACGCCGTCCCAGACGGTCACAGCCTCGGCATCAACCTCCAGCCCAGGGCTGACGATGTGCGCGTGCGTCTTCGCATCCTTGGGCCGGATGTCGCCCGCGACCGTCGTCCCGTCGAGCGTGACCGACGCCTCGGGCCTCGCGACGAGGGCGCCCGGCAGCGTGCCGTCCAGGGTGCCCTCCATGTGGACCGCGGTCGCATCGAGCGTCGCCTGCAGGGAGCGCGCCACCATCTCCTTGGGATCGGTGACCTCGGCCGGCGGCGTCGGCCCCGCCAGCGGGCCGATCCTGAGAACCGCTCCCACCCCGCCGACCACCACGACCGCGACGAAGGCGGCGACCGCGATCTTCAGCGAACTGTTGTTCGACATGCGACGGATCCCCTCCCTCGGCCACGCTCTGGCGGCGTGTCGCCCGACAGGCTGCCGGTTCGGGGGCGTCAGGTCAAACGGTGAGCGCCGGCGGCGAGACCGATGCCCGTCGCCATGTCAGCGTCGGCCGGTATCGGGGGCCTGAGGTCGGACGAGGACGGCGGCCGCCGCGACGACCGCGGCGATGACGAACAGGAGGATCGGGCCGTCATCGCCCGGGGTCGCCGTCTCCGGCCTGTCCTTGCGCACGACGATGACATCGGATCTCGACCACGTCGATGCCTGCTCGTCCACGGCCTGGACCGTGACGGCGTGCGTGCCGGGCCCAAGGTCGAGCCCGACCGACGCGACGGCGACGAAGTAGGTGGCACCGGGCCCCTGGTCGAGCCCGGCGGCGACCGGCACCCCGTCGACGTCCCAGCTGAAGGTGCAGCCGCCAAAGCAGTTCCTGACCGTCGCCGTGAGGGTTGCCCTCGAGCCCACCTTGACCGGCCCGGCCCGGACGCCGACGAGCGCGAGGTTCGAAGGCGCAAGGCTGGGCAGTGCCGTCGGGGTGGCCGACGCGTCATCGCTTGCGGCCGGGGAGGCGGTCGTTACCGGCGACGCCGACGGGACCGACGATTCCACCGGCTGGCTCATCGCGGGCAGGGTGCCCGAAGGCGTGAGCTCGTGCCACGTGCCCGGCCGCGCGACTGCGCCATCGCCCTGTGGGCTGTGCGCCATGACCGATGCCGGAACGTCGCGACGAGGATTGCCGCGATCGCGACGAGAAGCTGGACCTGCCGCCTGGCCTGGGCCGGCATGGAGACCGACATCGGACATCCTCTGGCGCACCCATGTGGTGCCGTGCGCGCTGACGAACGCAGGGGAAGCGTGCGCTGCGTGGTCATCGGCTCCAATGCCACGGACGGGAGGGTCACCGCACGTTCGGGGTGGGTCGGGTGACGCGCCGGACATGAAACGACCCCCGGAGGCGGTGCCTCCGGGGGTCGTGTGCTGTCGCGAGTGAGCGGACTAGAAGTGCGCGCATGTACGCTCGCGTGGTAGCATCCCGGCAGCATCCGCGCTACGGACGCGGACGCCCGGGCCATGAGACAGCCCGAGCGTCCTAGCGAAGTGTCCTGGTTGGAGGACCACCCGCATGAAGACAGCCTACAACCGGCGCCGGAGGGCAGTCACGGGCGCCGGTTCCGTGTACCCGACCGATGGCCGATGGCGCGGCGCCCTCGTGGTGACGGACCCCCTCACGGGCAAGCGGTCGCGCCGCGTCGTGTCGGCCCGCACGGAGCGTGAGGCACAGGAGAAGCTCGACGAGCTCCGCGCCGTCACGAAGCCCACCACGGCGATGCGGACGGCCGACTGGCTGGCGTACTGGCTGCCGACCACCCGGGCGCACGTCGCGCCGTCCACCTACCGCGGCTACGCATCCGTGGTGAAGACGATCACCGCCCGTATCGGGGACATCGGCCTGGACCGCCTCACCGCGTCCGACGTGGAGCGGATGACCACCGCCATGCAGACGGACGGCCGTAGCCCGCGAACGGCAGGCGGCGCGCGGAAGATCCTCCGCATAGCGCTGCGCCAGGCGATCCGTGACCGGCTCGTCACGGTCAACGTGGCCGCGATCGCGAAGCCGCCGCGCGTCGCGCGCTACGTGCCTCACCCCCTGACGGCCGGCGAGGCTCGCCAGCTCATCGACGGGACCCGCGACGACGACGACGGCCCCCTATGGACGCTGCTCGTCTCAACCGGGCTGCGGCTCGGCGAGGCCGCCGGGCTGGCCTGGCGCGACGTGACCGCCGGACGGCTCCGGGTGCGCCAGTCCCTCGCCCGTGGGTGGGACGGACGCGCGACGCTCGGCGAGCCGAAGTCGGAGCGCTCCCGGCGCCTCGTGCCGCTCTCCAAGGATGCGCGGGAGGCCCTCGAGCGCCAGCGCGAGCGTCAGGAGCGGCTACAGGCCGCCGCAGGCACCGCGTGGCAGGATCGGGACGGGCTCGTATTCACCGACGCCATCGGCCGGCCCTTCGCGACCAAGAACGCCGCCGAGCGACTCCACGGCGCCACGGACCGGCTTGGGCTGCCCCGCTGCCGTATCCATGACCTCAGGCACTCCGCCGCGTCCCTCATGGTCGCCCAAGGCGTCCCCCTGACGACGGTATCGCGCGTTCTCGGGCACTCCACGATCGCGATCACGTTTGACACGTACTCGACGCTCACCGAGGACGTCGAACAGGCCGCCGCGGACGCGATGGACCGGGCGCTCGGGGGTGAGTCGTGACCCGGACAGACGTCTACGTCGCGGACAACGGGCTCGTCAAGGTTCGGGACGGCATCAACATCCGCATGGAGGGTGTGGTACTCGAGGGTCACCCCGCCGTTGCCAAGTACCCGGCCGAGCTCCGCCTAGTCGGCTCGGCCGACGATGCGACGGTGGCGACTATCAAGATGCTCGGCGACGCGGCGACGCTCCCGCGACTGTGGGACCGCATCACGCCCGTGGGCGCGGAGCCCCCGACGCCAGGCGCGCCGAGGGGCACCGGGTTCACGGTTGACGACGTGCGGCGCGAGGGCGAGAAGCTACGGAAGCCTGAGCCTGACTGCACCGGACCGACCGCCGAGGAGGTGGCCGAGGTGCTCGGAATCACGAGCCGAACGGTATCCACCCTCTGCTGTCGAGATGGCGGATTCAAGTCGGTCGTGCCCTACCGGAAATAGACGCTTCCGGTTCTAGTCGTGGTCTAGGCCGGTCTGCGCTGGTTCCATGTGCCTCATGGAACCGACACCCGATCGCCGCCGCTGGCCACGACTCACGCTCACCCTCCCGCCCGAGGCGTCCGACGTCCTCCGCGAGCTGGCACGGGTCCACTACCGCGACCCTCGCCGCGAGGCGCTGCGGCTGCTGCTTGACGGCATCGAGCGCGAGCGCCGGACCACGGCAACGGTGGCCCGATGAGCGACCGCATCGCATCCGCCCTCGCCGAGCTGGTGGACGCGCTCCGGGCCGAGCTCGACGACGTGCGTCCGGCCGACGCCGACGCCCCTGACCGCCTGTACTCGATCCCCGAGGCGGCGGAGCTGCTCGGCATCGGCCGGACCGCCCTCTACGCCGAGTTGCAGGCCGGTCGCTTGCGCCGAATCAAGATCGGCCGTCGTGTCCTGATCCCCGCACGGGCCCTCGCCGCGTACTCGGAGGCCGCACGATGACCCTCGACCGCGCGCGGCATCTGCCGATGGTGTGCGCGCGCTGCGGCCGCGTGGGTGGGTCCGAGGTGCTCGGCGCCCGGATCGACCGCGCCGAAGGCCGGGTGCCCGTGGCCCCGGTGCCGATGACCGACCCCACCGGCGGTCCCTATGCCGTCCTGGGCCCCACGCGCTACGTCGTCGCGCTCCGGTGCCGGGCTGCGGCCGGGTGCCGGCCGTGACCGCCTTCGACGTGCTCCCCGACGAGCCCGACCGGGCAAAGGAATAGGGCCGGCGCTGTGAGTGCAACCGCCGGCCCTGGGGCGATCTTCGCCCCGCTCCCCGTTTCTGTCTACCCCCTGCCCATCGTCACCCTGCGCCACTGGGCCGAGGTGGTCGCGTTCGCCATTGACGCCTGCGAGCGCGAGCGCGTGGACGCCCTGCTTGAGCTGGCCGAGTCCGTCGAGCTCACCCTCGAGCACGCCCTCGGGGCCGCGTCATGAACGAGCCGTGGCACACCCGTGACACCGGCACCCACCGGTATGAGTGGACCGACCCCGAGCGCCTGATCCTCGAGTTCGACCTGATCCGCACGGAGCGATCCGGCGAGGTGACGGCCGAGTTGCTGGCGACCTCCACGGCACCCACCGGCGGCGCCATCCACCACGCCCGCGTCAACCTCGTCTCGACCCGGTCGCGCGCGGAGCTCGCGAAGCACCTGGCGACGAGGGCCCCGGCGCTGTCGCTGGACTGGTCGCAGCTGCTCGAATACGCCTGCCGCGAGACCGTGCTCGCCTACCGCGCAGGGGCGCCAGCGATCCTGCTCCGGGACGCCCTCGAGCCCGAGGCCGGGACCGCGATCCTGCCGCCCCTGCTGCTGGCGAGGATGCCCACCATGATCTTCGGCGACGGTGGCAGCGGGAAGTCCCTGCTGTCGCTGGCCGCCGCGCTCTCGATCGACACCGGGCGCCCGCTGCTGGGTCTTGATCCCGCGGACCGGCTCCGGGTCGGGTTCCTCGACTGGGAGATGGACGGGGCGGAGCATCGTGCCCGTGCCCGTGCCCTGCTGGGTGAGGAGTCGGACCTCGTCTACGTCCCCTGCTCCCGGCCGCTCTCCGAGGACGTGGACCGGCTCCGGCGGATCATCCGCCGGCACGAGCTCGAGTACCTGGTGGTGGACAGCGTGGCCCTCGCCTGCGACGGCCCGCCCGAGGCCGCCGAAGTGGCGTCCCGGTTCTTTCAAGCGCTCCGTGAGCTGGGCACCGGATCCCTGCTCGTGGCGCACGTGAACCGCTCCGGCGACACGGATCGGCCCTTCGGCTCCGCGTTCTGGTCGAACATGGCGCGCCTGACCTGGTACGCGAAGCGCGAGAGCGCCATCGGGTCCAGCCGGGTGACCGTGGGCCTGTTCTGCAAGAAGTCGAACACCGGTCCCCTGGCCGCGCCGCTCGGGTTCGATATCGACTGGGCTGGCGACCGGATCACCGTGTCCCGGACCGACGTAGGGGACATCCCCGATATCGCCCAGCACGTCCCGGTCCGCTACAGGATCGAGGCCGAGGTGAGCAAGGGCGCGCGGACGATCACCGAGTTGTCCGCAAGCCTCGGCATCCCGGTGGACACGATCAAGAAGACGCTCGACCGCCACGAGGGAAGGGTCTTCGTCCGCACCCCTGGAGCCGACGGCGTCTACCGCTGGGGACGGGTTGCGAGGGCAGCGTCGTGACCGCCGAGCATTCTCGACCTGGAGGCATCCGCGTGACGCCCCGTCCGATGGGGACAACTGTCCCCCGTGTCCCTATCTACCTGTCCCTTCAGGGGACAAAGGGACAGGACACCCTCTCTCTTAAGAGGGTGTCCCTGTCCCCCCGGCGAACCCGGATCCGATGGGAGGCCCTTCGATGACGAGCCCCATGATCGGCCGCGTCCGATGGGTTGCGTCCACCCGCGAGGGAGTCGCCCACGCCGTCCCGCCTCGAGGCCGCGTCACCCGCGGAGCGTGTGGCCAGCCCGTCCTGCCGGATTCCATGAGCTGGCCGGAACGCTCCCGTTGTCCGCGGTGCCTCGCCGCCATCGGCCTGCTGCCGTTCACGGACGATGCGTCATGACCCACCTAGGAGGACCCGAGATGCATTCCCTCGTCGCGCGGCTTGTGGCAATCAACAGCCGCCTTGCCCTCGGCGAGGCGGTCCGCAAGCGGGTGATTCGCGACCCCACCACCCACGAGATCACCGAGACGATCGAAAGCCGCGACCCGCCGCTCGACCTGGCGGCCATCGCCCGCGATGCCAACGCCACGCTGGCCGAGATCCGCGCGACGAGCGACATGTCCGAGGACGATCGCATCCTCGCGACGGCTGCGCTCGTGGACTTCGCCGACCTGCTCGCGCCCCTCGTGGACCCGGCCAGCCGAGCGAACCTCGCGCGCGCACGGGCTGCCAACCTGGACCAGCTGTCCCTCGCTGGCGCACGGGTGGAGCCCCGATGACCCGGCCTTCCAAATCTAGCGCAAGGCGCGCACCAACGAGACCCGGGCGCCGCTTCTTGCACATTCGATGTGAGTGAGGCACCCATGCTCGACCGATGCGCATGGTGCGCCGAGCCCTTCACCCCCGATTACCGCCGCCGGTACTGCTCCAAGGCGTGCCGGCTCGCGATGGGCCACTACCTCGAGGCGGCCCCCGGCTGGCGGGCCCAGCTCGCCCAGCTCGACGCCGCCGCGGCCGGCTGGGTCCGGCATAAGAAGCCCGTCCCCGTGTACCTCCGCAACCTGATCGCGGACCTGCGCGCCCAGCTGGACCGCGGCCGATGAAGTCCCCCAACCGCCTGCAACCCGCCCGCCCGTGCGTCAAGTGCGGGACCTCGTTCCCGCCCACGAGAGTCGATAACGTCTTCTGCTCCACGGCGTGCCTCGATCGTGGCCGAGTCCGGCGCGGCCCCACCCGCTACCGCCCGTGCGCCAGCTGCGATCGGCCGGCGACCCGGACCCTGTGCGAGACGTGCCGCTCCCGCCAGAGGGCGGCCAGCCGGGCGAGGGCCGCGTGATGCCCAACGCCCCGCACGTCGCCTGCTCCCAGCCCCGCTGCCCAGGGTTCGCCGTGTCCCGCGGCCGGTGCCCGGCCCACGTTCTCTCAACGTCCGCTCGCGGCTACGGCGTCGCGTGGCAGGCCCAGAGCCGCGCCCAGCGTCTCGCCGTGCCGTACTGCCAGGCGTGCGGATCCCGGATCGACCTGACCGCGGACCACATCGTCTCCGGCGACGCGAGCCGGCTGCAGACCCTCTGTCGCAGCTGCAACGTCCGGAAGCGCAACCGGGAGCGGTCGCGATGACCGGCCAGGGGATGGCGGTCGTCAACTTGCCAGCGATGACACCCGCGCAGGACCCGGGTGCTCTTAGTCGTGCGTCCGCGAAACGGAATCACCGCCCCGCCGCCGCCGTGACGAGTTCGGCGAAACCTGGACGCGCACCGGAACGGGCACCCGGGTCCCCTGCGGCGCGCCTGTCGCCGCTAGTTCCGACCGCCCCTTACATCGAGGACCGCGAGCTCGCCGTAGGAGTCCTTCGATCCTGCACCACTTCGTGAAAGGGAACCGACCATGAATCTCCACCGCCGGCGCAAGCCCCGCGTCTCAGCCCTCAGCGCCTCGATGCTGGGGACCAACGAAAACGACATCCCGCGACGGTCGCACGACGACGACCCCACCATCGGCCTCCCCGAGATCGCCTTCCTCGCCGGGTTCCTGCTCGCCGCCGTCGGGCTCGGGATGATGTGGCTTCCGCTCGCACCCCTGTTCGCCGGCGCCGTGCTGGCGATCGTCGCCTGGCAGCTCGCATGACGAGGAAGTACCGATCGGTCTCGGAGAGCACGATCCCCGAGACCGATCGCCGGGCCGCCGCGGCCGCCCTCGGGTGGGCCGTCGCCGACCTCGAGCTCGCCGCGCCGCCCGTGGTCGCGTGGTTCGACGATCGCCACGACGGCACCCTGAGCCTGGGCAACCTGCCGCCGGCCCCACCCGGCGACTTCGACCACGATTCTGGACTCCTTGGCAGGACGAACGGCCAAGGATTGCTCTGGATCAAGGCATTCATGGGGCCGCGCGCGACGGCATCGATTGTCCTGCACGAGGCCATGCACCACTTCCAGCGCCAGCTGGCGGGCGGTCCGCTCGGCGATATCGAGCGTGCTGGCCGCGAGCGGATGGCACTCGCCTACCAGTCCGAAATGACCGGCATTGTCGCCGCCCTCGTGGCGACTGCCGCACCCTGAAAGGAGCACGAGATGCCCGACCAGAACGGATTCATGACCATCGGCGAGACGCGCCAGGAATTCGCCGACGCCGAGGCTCGGCTGCTGGCCCGTCCGCGCTCGGCCTATGAGATCGCTGGCGACCTCACCCCCGAAGAGGCCAGCGCGACAGAGGCGGGCTACGCCGCGCTGGACACGGCCACGGATGCCCTGGCTGCAGCCAGGGCCGAGCTGGCCGACGCGAATGCGGCCGGCGAGGGCTGGCGCGAACCCAGCGCCCGCGAAGCCGCGCGGATCGACGACGCGGAGCGGGCGCTCCGACGGGCCACCGCAGCCGAGGAGGAGGCGCGGCTCGACTCCAACGCTCTGCAGACCCGGATCGGCCGGGCGCGGCAGGAGCGCAGGAACGGGGCAGACCGATGAACGGGATCAAGTTCGCCGACTCCGGCATCGTGGAGGGGTATGCCGCGCCGTGGGGATCGCCCCAGCGTCGCGACCTGCAGGGGGAGTATTTCGACGCGCAGACCGACTTTCAGCTCGGCTGGTTCGAGACACGACCGCTGATCCTCGACCACGGCATCGGCCGGGCCGGGGCCGGCTCTGAGGTTGTTGGCCGCGTCCTGGCCGCCGAGAAGCGGGCCGATGGGTTGTGGGTCCGGTGCCAGCTCGACAAGGCATCGCGCTGGTTCGCCCACGTCCGCGACCTGCTGGCGCGCGGCTCGCTGGCGTTCAGCTCCGCGACATTGCCGCACCTTGCCCGGGTGGACTCCGATGGGCGCATCCGCGCCTGGCCGTTCGTTGAGCTGTCCCTGACAACCTCGCCGGCGTCGTCGGATGCCCGGATCACGTCCGTCAAGGCGCTCGTGGATCACTTCGGGGCGATCGGCGTGCCGCCCACGGCGCTCAAGGGGCTCGTCTACGGCGCCGCGGCCCCGTCGCTCACCGGCTCGGCCGCGGAGGCCCTGCTGCGCGAGTTCCAGGAGATCACCGCCTCGATCGACGGCCGCGAGGCGCTCCGGGACTTCCGGCGGATCGACGCCCGACTCTACCGCCGGCTCGCTCGCCGGTAAGCCCATCGAACGCGCAGCTACCGACAACGGCGCTCGGGATCTAGACGAGCGACATGGGCAGCCGGACCCCGGCCGCCCGCATAGGTAGACTCCATCCGCCCCCTGTTCGGTGCTAGATCCACCGGGCCGGGGGTGTTGATTTGGAGGCCCGCCCCGGCCGCCCCTGACCCCCTCTCAGCCCGCCTAAGGATGCCCCCAGCACCACGGACCGGCCCCGAGGCGTTAGGCTTCCTGCTATGTCGTTCATACGGCGCCTGCTCGGATCAAAGGACACGCCCGATCCTTCCCCCGAGGCCCCGCCCGTCGCCCCCGAGGCCCCGCCAGCCCCGCCGGCGTCGTGTCCGCATTGCGGACACGTCCTCGACCCGATCCCGCCCCGCCGTCGCCTGTGCCCGGATTGCCGGGCGCCGATCATCCCGCGGACCCGCGCCGATGGCGTCCGCGTCGTCCTCGGCGAGGACCAACTCTCGGAACTCGCCGCGTGGGACGCCGCTTGGAGGGCGGAACGCGAACACGAGTCGTGGCTCCAGCGCGCGGTGGATGACTACGGATACCGGGTGGCGGAGATAGAAGCACTCGATGCCGAGCTCCAGGCGAAGGACCCGCGCTATTCGGACCGCGATATCTACTGGCACGCCGCGGACCGCGCAATCCTCCGTGACCTGAAGGCCGGCGATTGGGGTGGGCTGGCTGCCCACTATGCGGTGATGGCCCTCCAGGTCTATCGGGAAGCCGAAACGGATGCGACCCCGCCGCGCGCGCTCGAGCTCATGCGGCAATCATCATTGGCGACGCTCCGGTCTTACGCGGAATCCGGATGCTCTCGGGTCGAGCTCATCCGATGCGCGTGTCGGGTCTGCTCTGCCGGTCGGGCGGTCCGCAAGATTCCGGACGAACTCGTCGCGCCATCGATCCCGCACGAGACGTGTCTCGCCGGCTGGTGTTCCTGCGATTACGCGCCGATCGTGTAAGGCCGCGTAAGCGGCGACCGTCAGACTCGAGGACGCCCCCGGCTCCGCACCGGGCGCTCCGCTCTCTTCGGAGGATGGGACGCGCACCGGGCGACCGGGGGCCGTTTGGCCCCTCGTCACACCCATGACTGCCGCTAGCGTTGATAGGTCGACGGGAGGTTCGACTAGGAATGACCCTCAACTTCTGCGCCAAGTGTGGCGAACCGCGTGCCGCCGGAATGGGCTTCTGCGCAAAGTGCGGTCAGGCCTTCGCTGCGCCGCCAGCTCCGCCGTTTATCGCTGCGCCGCCAGCTCCACCCCATATCGTGACGCCGCCTGACCGGCCGCATCGCGCCCAGACAACGGACGGCTCTTTCCTCCGCACGATCCTGCTCGGCAGCGTCCTCGCCATTGGGGTCGTGCTGTTCGGCGGACCCGCGACGGAGGCTCCTTCTCGACTCGGGCTGTCATTCCTGATCGTCGCGCCGCTCGTCGTTTTCGACTTGTGGCGGCAGCAGCGGCGGAAGGAGGCGGATGCTCGCGGTGAGGTTCGACGACCGGCGTGGCTTAGCGAGCGATCCGCCGCGTACCGGTCCGGCGTCGTTGTTCTCGCCCTCGTGATCATCACGGTCGCCCTGTTTGTGGTCATGAAGCTGGTCGGGGGCCTGTAGACGCGATCGGGGCAATCCAAGGCCTGGCACCGCGGTCCCCAACGTCCGCGACGCCCCCCGGCTCCGCGCTCTCGCGTTCGATCCCCGCTCCGGCCGGCCAGCTCGGCGGGGGAAAAAGTGTCCTCGTCGCCGACACTTACCGGGCGGCCACGGTCCCCGTATGCTTGGCGAACGATGCCTGATCTTGTGCTGATCGCGATTATCACGACCATCGGGGGCGCGATCGGCGGACTGGTGGTTGCCATCATCAAGCCGCTGATGGAGGACCGGATCGCTAGGCTCGCCGAAGGTCGTGCCGCCGACAGGGAGTGGGTGGCTACTCGCCGAACCAGGGTGGAGCGCGTCGGTGCTCTTCTCGCGATGGCAGCCCCCGAGGGAGACTTCACTTCGACTGCAGAGGCCAGCTACCGGGAGCTCTCTACGGTGGCTGCTGCGGTCGCCGATGCTGCCCTATCGGCGCACGTTGGTCGGATGTTCGCCGCGACCCGCGGTGGCAGCGAATGGAACGACGCCCACGGTGACGCCAGACACCGCGCCGGGGAGCTGCTGAGCCAGCTCTAGGCGGTCAGTCCGGTAGCAACGCCGGTAGCAACAAGGGCGGGCATCCCCGGATGGGACACCCGCCCTTGCGGCCTGTTTCGTGCTTGCGCAGTCGTCAGCGGACGCCGACGAACGCTAACAGGCTATCTAGAAGTCCATGCCCCCGCCGTGGTCGTGGCCGCCACCGGCCCCACCGGCCTGCGCCTTGTCGGGCAGGTCGGTGATGAGCGTCTCCGTCGTCAGGACCATCGCCGCGATGGAGGCCGCGTTCTGGAGCGCGGAGCGAGTGACCTTGGCGGCATCGACGATGCCACGGTCGAACAGGTTGCAGTACTCACCCTTGAGGGCGTCGTAGCCCTCGCCGATGGGCATGCCACGGACCGCGTTGACCACGACCTCGCCCGAGGCGCCGGCGTTGTCGGCGATCTGGCGGGCCGGGGCCTCGAGGGCCTTGCGGACGATGTCCACGCCGACCTGCTCGTCACCCTCGAGCTTGAGGCTGTCGAGTGCCGGGATGGCCTGCAGGAGCGTCGTGCCGCCGCCGGCGACGAGGCCCTCTTCGACGGCCGCGCGGGTCGTCGAGAGCGCATCCTCGATGCGGTGCTTCTTCTCCTTGAGCTCGACCTCGGTGGCCGCGCCGACCTTGATGACGGCGACGCCACCGGCCAGCTTG
>JBBRRZ010000028.1:0-42308 GCA_038245845.1 Candidatus Limnocylindrales bacterium | reverse complement strand
GCCCGGAGGGGTTGAGGTGACGTTGACCGCCGGGCCCACCCCTACAGCGAGGACAGCGATGGACAGGACCGACCAGCCGGACGCGTTGGCATGGATGGCGCGCGCAACGGGCCTCACGACAGACGACCTTCGGGCGTTGCGTCTGGCAGCTCAACGAGCCGGAACGGCTGGAGCCCGCAGGCGCACCCGAACCGCAGCTCCGCCAACCGACCCAGGAGCGTTCGGATCGCGACCGTCGCCACTAGGGCGTCCGTCGCCTCGGTAGCCATGTCCTCGGCCCAGAACAGGTAGCACCCGAGGATCAGGTCCCGGCTGAACGTGCGGACGATCTCGTCGGATGTCACTTCGCCGTGGTCGCAGCCGAGCGCCCACACCCAGTCGCCGAGCGGGGTCTGGTGGGCTCCGAAGGCGGGGCTCATTGTGCTCTCCGGGTCGCAGCCGACCGGCGGGCGAGCGCTTGGTAGTGACGACGGCGCAGGCGCTCGGCGGCCTTGCGGCGCTGGTCGTCGGGCAGGCCGTCGGGCAGCGCCACGTAGGGGCCGCACGCCTTGCATCCGTGGCCCTGCTCGAAGCTGAGACGGAACGCCCGGTGGGCTCCATCGAACATGCCGGGTCCATCGAGCCGGTGGAGGTCCCAGCGCCGGTGGGCAGCCTGACGGCGCTTCTCGGACAGTTCGGGCGAGGTCATGCCACGTCCTCGATCCCGTACAGGTCGAGGAGCCGGTCGAGCAAGGCCCCGGACGGGCGCGACCGGCCGCACTCGATGTCCGAGATGTGCTGAGGGGTGACGCCGCAGCCGGCGGCGGCGTGGGCCTGCGTGAGCCCGGCGCCGACTCGCGCGTTGACGAGGCTGCGGGCTTGGGGTGGCTTCGCGAGGAGAGCATCCTCGCTCGGGATGAGCGGCCGCCGTCGGTCCATGCAGGAGCACCTTCGAGTGCTCCCCGGCCGACCTCACGCTCGGGAAGTGGGTGGGCGAGGCGGTTCCGCTGTGTCGAGCCGGTCCCGGTGTCCCGGGTGCCCGCCGTCGCCGTGGTTCAGTTGCGCCGTGATCGTAACGGGTTGGTCAGGGTCCCTACAACCGCAGCCGTTCTACAAGGGGCGTGAAGACCTCGCGACCCCCACGCCCCTGTGATGTGTCAGGCCCGGGATGACCGCCCCTTAGCCTCCTTGCTAGAAGGGCTCAGGCGGGTTCGTGACGCCGACGTGACGCGTGGGCCTCGACCATGATGCAGAGGTCCAGCCCGCCACCCCCGGCGCGCGGCATGATGACGAGGTCGGTGATCGGGTAGAGCGCGCCGTCGATCTCGACCAGCATCCCGGCTGCCTGATCGGCGATCATGCCCGCCCACCACCCGATGTAGTCGGCGTTCACAATGTCCTTGCGCTGCTGGGGGTCCTTCGGGTACGTCAGCCTAGTGTTTGCCTTCACGGCGGCCTCCTGTCAGGAGTCGCCTACGTGATACGGCAGATCCCGAAGGACCAAGAACGCCCCGCTGGGTGCGGGTCAGTCGTACGCTCAGCCGAGACCGTACCACATAACTGTTTGCTACTAAGCATGTGAAGTTGGCCCCGGTTTAGGTTCAATCCGGCGGAGTTGCTACTGCCTATAGCGGGGACCACGTGTACCTTGTCTATGGCATGCACCACTGCCTCAACGTCGTTACCGAACCCGCTCCTCGGCCCGCCGCGCTCCTCATCCGCGCCGTCGAGCCGATCGAGGGTGTCGGCGCGATGCGCGCCGCCCGAGCACGCGCGCGCATGGGCCATGCCACGATGCCCGATCTGCGCTCACCCGTCCCCGACGCCCGTCTCGCCGCCGGTCCGGGGCTCGTTGCCGCGTGCTTCAGCCTCGATCGCGGCGACACGGGTGCCGACCTGTGCGACCCTTCGTCGCCGCTCCGCCTCGAGACCCGGCCCGCCGGTGAGCCCGCCCCGGAGGTCGCAGCGACCCCCCGGATCGGGATCGACCGCGCGGGCGAGCCATGGACCTCGGTCCCGTGGCGGCTCATCGTGTCGGGAAGCCCGTCGCTGAGCCGGGCCCGCGCCTGATCGTGGACGCCCCCATGGACGCGCGCTCGATCGCGCTGCTCGAGTTCCCCCTCGTCCGCGCCCGCCTGGCGGAGAAGACATCCTTCGACCCGTCGCGACGCCTCGCGGAGCAGCTGGTGCCGACGGCGGACCCGGTCCTCGTCGCCCTTGCCCTCGATGAGACGGACCAGTGCCGGGCGCTCCTCCAGGAGCGGGCTGGCGTGGGGATCGGTGCTGCGCACGACATCGACCCGTGGATCGGGCGAGCGGCCCGGGGCGGCCGGCTCGATGCACCCCAGTTCCTCGAGATCGCCGAGACGCTCGATGCCGCCGCGCGCCTCTCGACGTCGCTCGCCGAGGAACGCCGCCCGCTGCTGCGCGACCTCGGCCGGCGCCTCCATCCGCTGCCGGCCCTGCGCTCGACGCTGACCCGCAGCTTCGACCCGGTGGGGGAGCTGCTCGACACCGCCTCGCCGAGGCTCGGGCCGTTGCGCGGCGCCGTCCGGATCGCCTACGACCGCCTCCGGCGGCGGCTGGACAGCCTCGTGGGCTCGGAGCTCGGTGGCGCGCTCCAGGAGCCCATCGTGACGCTCCGCAACGGCCGCTACGTCGTGCCAGTGCGCGCGGATGCTCGGAGCAAGGTCAAGGGCATCGTCCACGACGCGTCGGGCAGCGGCCAGACGCTGTTCGTGGAGCCGCTCGTCGTGGTGGAGCTGGGCAATGCGTGGCGCGAGACGCAGGCCGCGGTGGACGAGGAGGTCGGGCGGATCCTGGACGAGCTGTCCGCGCTCGTCGCGGCGAACGCCGCGATGCTGCGGGAGACGCTCGAAGCGCTGGCACAGTTCGACTTCTGGGCAGCAAAGGCACAGCTCGGCGCCGAGATGGACGGGATCCGGCCTGCCGCCTCGCAGCGTGAGGAGGTCGTGCTGCTCTCCGCGCGTCACCCCGGGCTGAGCGGCCGCGTCGTGCCCATCGACCTCCGGCTGGGCGACGGCTACACGGCACTCGTGATCACGGGCCCGAACACCGGCGGCAAGACGGTCGCCCTGCGAACGCTCGGGCTCCTGGCGCTCATGCACCAGGCCGGCCTCCACGTTCCTGCCGAGGCCGGTTCGTCGATGCCCGTCTTCCGGGACGTGTTCGCGGACATCGGCGATGAGCAGTCGATCGCCCAGTCCCTGTCCACGTTCTCGGGCCACCTCCGCTCGATCACCCGGATCGTCGCCCATGCAGGCCCGGGGACGCTCGTCCTGCTCGACGAGCTCGGCGCGGGCACCGACCCGACGGAGGGCTCCGCGCTCGCCCAGGCCCTGCTGGACTACTTCATCCGTTCCGGCTCGCTCGTGGCAGCCACCACCCACTACGCGGAGATCAAGGTCTACGCGCACGAGACCCCGGCGGCCCGCAACGCGTCCGTGGAATTCGACCTGGAGACCCTGTCGCCGACATATCGCCTGACGATTGGTCTGCCCGGCGGCTCCCAGGCGTTCGCGATTGCGGAACGGCTTGGCCTGCCGGAGGCGATCGTCGCCGACGCGCGTGGCCGGCTCACGGAAAACCAGGCTGCGTTCGAGGCCACGCTGGCGTCAATCCGGACGCAGGAGCGTGAGATCGGCGAGGCCGTCGAGCGGGCGCGCGTCGCCGAGACGAAGGCCACCGAGTCGCTACGCGCAGCCGACGAGGAGCGGCGTCGAGCCCGGCGGGAACGAGATGAGTCGGTCAAGGCCGCGCGCGACGAGGCCGAGCGGCTCGTGGAGGGCCTCAAGGACGATGTCGCCGGTGTCCGCCGGCGGCTGGAGCGCGAGACGGTCACGGCGCCGGCCATCGATGCGGCGCTCGCCCGTGCGGAGCAGACCCTGGACCGGCTGCCGGAGGCCCGCCCGCAGAAGGAGCGCCCGGCGACGCCGGCCGCGCCGAGGACGTGGCGCCTGGGCGATCGTGCGCGGAGCCGGACCGGCGGCTGGGAGGGGCGCATCGCGGCGCTCGAGAAGGGCGGCACCCGGGCAACGCTCGAGGCGGGCGGCATGCGGGTGTCCGTCGCCGTGACGGACCTCGAGGAACCTGCGGCGAGCGCCACGCCCACGGCAGGGCAGGGTGGCGGGGCCGGGATCGATGCCGCCGCGAATGCCGGCCGCGGCCGTGGCCGCGGGTCCGGGCCCGGCGGGGCAGCGTCAAGCACCGGCGGGACAGGGTCCAGCCCGGCCGGTGGCTCGGGCATCGGCAGCCTCCAGCTGGCGCGGGCGCGATCAGTCGCGTCCTCGCTGGACCTGCGCGGCGCGCGCGTGGACGAGGCGCTCGAGGCCCTGGGCCGCTACCTCGACGACGCGTCGGTCGCCGGCCTGGAGCAGGTCCTGATCATCCACGGTCTTGGAACGGGCGCGCTGCGCGACGCGGTGCGGGCCCAGGCCGGCGACGATCCGCTCGTCAAGAGCTTCCGCGCCGGCGAACGCGGCGAGGGCGGGGACGGCGCGACGATCGTCCGGCTGTAGGCAACGTCACGTCGCAGCGAACGGCCGCAGGCGCTACGGCTTCGGGCTCTTGCCTGGGCCGCCGCCGTTGCCGGGGTTGCCGGGCGACGGATCGGGCGTCGGGCAGATGGTGAACAGGTCGGGGATGCAGATCGTGGGCGGCGGCGGAGCGATCGGGCAGGTCCTCGTGGGTGCGAACGAGCCGCCCCAGGTGCGCCCGAACGGGAAGAACCCACCGCCATAGAAGTACGCGGTGCGCGTCCGCCTCGGGCCGCCCGCCACGCCGACCCCGCGCGCCGCGCGTGCCTGCCACAGGACATCGGCCCGCCGCCAGGATTTGAAGCCGACCTCGACCTTCGAGAAGTCGATGAACGAGCGGGTCACCATGGGCCCGGCGCAGCCATCCTGCCAGCGCAGCCCCGACCCAGCGTCGATGTCGAGCGTGATCGTGAGGGAGGCCGACTTCGTGGGCTGGGTGTTGGCGATGAACAGCTCGTCCACGGTCTTGCGTGTCGCGGGTCCGGGCTTCAGGCCCGTGAACGCGTCGACCTTCTCGGTGACGAGACCCTTCGGCTTGACCCGGTTGAAGCCGTCGATCGGGTACCCCTTCGAGACGTCCGAGAGGATCGCGGACCATAGGGGGGCTGACGTGTCGAGCGAGAGCTTGCCGTCGTTGGGCGTGTTGTCCGAGTTGCCCATCCAGACGCCGGCGACCAGCGCCGGGAGCTTCTTGTCGGCCGGCGGCGCGAGGAACCCGTAGGCATGGACGTCCTTGTTGTCGCTCGTCGTGCCGGTCTTGTAGGCCGCCGGGCGGACGCGGGCGCCAGTGACGCCGTCGGTGATCTGCCACTTTCCCCAGAAGGGGTTGACGCTCATGATCGTGTTGCCCGCGAGGATGTCCGTGATGACGTAGGCGGCCTGGCGGGAGACCATCCGCTCGCCGCTCACCTTGACCCCCGTGGGCGGCCAGACCTGCTTGCCATCGGCATCGAGGACCTTGAGGATCGTGTGACGGGGCATCATGAGGCCGCCGTTCGCGATCATCCCGTACGCGCTGATCATGTCGATCGGGTGGTTCTCGATCGTCCCGATGCTCTCTGACGGGACGGCCGCGGCGCCCTTGAAGCTGGTCAGCCCGAAGTCCTTCATCCGCTCGAACTGGTGGCTGAGGCCGTTGATGAAGCCGGCCTTGATCGCGGGGATGTTGAGCGAGAACTGGAGCGCGTTCCGGAGGCGGACCGGGCCGCGCTCGAGGTTGTCGGCCTGGGTCGGCGTGTATGCCTTGGCCCCGGCGGGCGCGAAGTTCGTCACCACGTCCATGAACATGGTTGCCGCCGTCATCGTCTGATCGTCGATGCCCACGAGGTACACGAGCGGCTTGATCGAGGACCCGGGCTGGCGCCAGCCGTCCGAGAGGACGTCGAACTGGGGCTGGAGCTTCTGGCTGGCCTTCGCCGTGTATGACGCCGACCCCGCGTAGGCGAGGACCTCGCCCATGCGGTAGTCCACGACGCCCGCTGCAGCGTTGTGCAGGTTGTGGCCCGAGAGGCCCTTGATCCAGGACCACTCGCGGCGCGGGATCTGGCGGTTCTTGAGCAGCGTGTCCTGGCCCTTGGAGTTGGGGATCACCGCAGCGGCGTAGACCCACTTCTCGACGATCCGTTGCATCTTGTAGTTGAGCGTGGTGAAGACCTTGTAGCCACCCTTGTCGATCTTCTCGCACGCATCCGCAGAGGTGCCGCACAGGATCTGGCCCAGCTCGTCACGCACCTGCCACACGAAGTGCGGCGCGCGCCACTTGTCCGCGGCCTGCGACGCGAGGATGACGGGCTCGGTCTTCGCGGCGTCGTAGTCTGCGTCGGTGTACGTGCCCACGGTCAGGACGCTGCGGGTCTTCATCAGGTCCAGGATCAGGTTGCGCCGGACGACGACCCCGGTCTTGTCGGGGACCACGAGGCGGGTCTGCTCGACCCCCTTGGCGTCTGTGTACGTGTCCTCGACCGCGTTCTTCACCAGGTCGTACTTCGTCGGGGACTGGGGAATGCCTGCGAGGAGCGCCATCTCCGCGAGGGTGAGGTCCTTGAGATCCTTCTTGAAGTAGCTCCGCGCCGCCGCTGCCACGCCGTAGCTGCGGTTTCCGTAGAAGTTCTGGTTGAGGTACTTCTCGATGATCACCTGCTTGCCGGCGACGCCCGGGTACGCCTCCGTCAGGCGGATCGACTGGATGATCTCCTTCGCCTTGCGCTCGTAGACGGAGCCATCGAAGGCGCTCTGCGGGAGCAGCCGTGCGCGGACGAGCTGCTGGGTGATCGTGGACCCGCCCCGGTCGTTGCCGTTGATGGTGTCGAGGGCCGCTGCCACGAAGCCGACAGGATCGAAGCCGGAGTTCTCCCAGAACGTCTTGTCCTCGACCGACGTGGTCGCGTCGATGAGGGTCGGCGGGATCTCGTCGAACGTCACGACCTCGCGTCGGTCGTCGCCGAGCTTCGCGAGCTGCACGACGCCGGTACGGTCGAAGATGGCGGTCTGCTCGGTGAAGCCAAGCTGGTCCAGCGCCTGCTTGGGATCGGCCAGATCCTTCGCGAGGTACGTGTAGCCGGCAACTGATGCGAGGGCGCCCGTGGCGCCAAGCAGCAGCAGCAGCGAGAACAGGATCAGGGGAAGCGCAACGGCCGCGACCTTGGCGGCTCCGCTTCCTCGGGGGCGGCGCTTGTCACCGAGCCGACGACGGCGCTGCCTCCGGGCGAGGCTGGTTTGCATTGCGGGCGGAACGATACCATGCAGGGAATGGATGCCCGAACCCACTGTCCGGACCTGGTTCACGACGGTTCCGCGTACCGCGCTGTGACGCCCGGATGACGGAGCCCGATGCATCGACGGCAGCGGAGCTTGCGGAGTTCCTCGCCGATCTCGAGTGGCGGGGCATCCTCCACGCGACGACACCGGGGCTCCGCGAGCGGCTCGCTGCGGGCCGGCCGATCGCCGCGTACATCGGGTTCGACCCTACCGCAGACTCGCTCCACGTCGGACACCTGATCCCCATCTTCGGGCTCCTGCGCCTCCAGCTGCATGGCGGGCAGCCGGTGGCGCTCGTGGGCGGCGGGACCGGGATGATCGGCGACCCGTCGGGCCGGTCGTCGGAACGCAACCTCCTGGACGTGCCGACGCTGGAGCACAACGTCGCGGCCATCGGAGCCCAGCTCGAGCGGTTTCTGGACTTCGCGCCGGGCCCGACCCAGGCGGTCATGGCCAACAACCTCGACTGGCTGGGCACGCTCTCGCTGATCGACTACCTGCGCGACACGGGCACGCATTTCACCGTCCCGTACATGCTCGCCAAGGACTCCGTGCAGCAGCGCCTCGAGCGCGGGCTGTCATTCACGGAGTTCAGCTACATGACCCTCCAGGCGCTCGACTTCGCGACGCTCTACCGGGAGCGCGGCGTGGAGATGCAGATGGGCGGCGCGGACCAGTGGGGGAATATCACGGCCGGTCTCGAGCTCATCCGCCGGACCGCGGGCGGGGAGGCTGACGAGAGCCCGGCGCACGGGATCGCGTACAAGCTGCTGCTGTCGCCGTCGGGCGCCAAGTTCGGCAAGAGCGAGAGCGGCGAGTCCGTCTGGCTCGACGCCGCCCGCACGACGCCCTACGCGTTCTACCAGTACTGGGTGAACGCCGACGACCGCGACGTGGCCACCTACCTGCGCTGGTTCACGCTGTTCGAGCGCGCAGACATCGAGGCGCTCGACGCGGCAACCGCCGCCCGCCCCGAAGCACGCGAGTCCCAGCGCCGGCTGGCGTTCGACGTCACGGCGCGCGTCCACGGGGAGGCCGCGGCCCATGATGCGGTGGCCGTCTCGGAGGCCCTGTTCCAGCGCGACCCCATCAGCGACCCGCGGCTGCTCGCGAGCGTCCACGCCGCGACCCGCGGACCGTCGACGAGCGCCGCCGTCCTGGCCCTGGGCGTGGCCGTGCTCCTTGCCGAAACGGGGCTGGCGCCGTCGCGTGGGGAGGCTCGGCGGCTCGTCCAGGGCGGCGCGATCACCGTCAATGGCGAGCGCGCCACGGACCCGGCGGGTGCCGTCCCGGCACCGATCGCCGGGGAGTGGCTGGAGGTCCGCGTCGGCAAGCGTAACCGGTCCGTGGTGCGCGTCACCGCCTGACGGGCGGTACGCGTCGCCTCCATGGGCGCCGCGCGCGCCTCAGTCTCGGGCGCGGTAAGCGGCGCGTCAGCCGCCCCCGGCGTCCCCGTGCCGGTCGCGCAGGACGTCGATCACGGCGCCCGGGGCGAGCCCGCGTTCCGCGAGCAGCACGAGCGCGTGGTAGACGAGGTCGCCGGCCTCGCCCGCGAGCAGCGCCTGGGTGTTGGTTCGATCTCCGCCGGCGGCCTCGGCGGCCTCGTCGTTCTTGGCCGCGAGGAGCACCTCCGTGGCCTCCTCGGTCAGCTTGCGGCCCGCGACGTCCACCCCGCCTTCGACGAGCGTGACGGTGTATGAGCCCGACGGCCGGGTTGCCGCACGCTGGGCGATGGTCGCCCACAGGCTCTCGAGCCACGCAAATCCCTGCCAGTTGTCGTTCGCGTCGGGGAGCTCGACGGGCGCGTGGCCCGGCACGGCCTTCGAGATCGCGTCGGGATCGAAGCACGAGCGGGTCTCGCGGTGGCACGTCGGGCCGGCGGGCTCGGCCCCGATCAGGAGCGCGTCGCCGTCGCAGTCGAGCGCGAGCGAGCGGAGCCGGAGCACGTTCCCGGAGGTCTCGCCCTTGCGCCACAGGCGACCCCGCGACCGCGAATGGAAGTGGACGTCGCCCGTGCCCAGGGTCGCGGCGAGTGCCTCGACATCGAGCCAGCCGACCATGAGGATCCGGCCGTCCGTGACGTCCTGGACCACGCCCACCACGAGGCCCTGCTGGTCCCACTTGACCCCACCCGGGTCCAGGCCCGCACCGAGATCGATCGGGCCTGGCCGAAGGAGTCCCGTCACGCCGTCGCCTCCGCCCCGGGTGCTGCAGACACGGCAGCAAGCCGCCGTACCGGGAGTCCTGCCGCCGCCATCACCGCCTTGACCTCCTCGATCGAGTACTCGCGCCGGTGGAAGATCGACGCCGCGAGGACGGCATCGGCGCCGCCATCCCGGATCGCCGCCACGAAGTCGTCCGGACCGGCGGCGCCGCCCGACGCGATGACGGGCACCCCGACGCGCGACGTGATCTCGTGCAGGAGCGCCGTGTCGTAGCCGGACTTGGTGCCGTCGCGATCGATGGACGTCACGAGCAGCTCGCCGGCGCCGAGCGCCACCGCGCGCTGTGCCCAGGCGATCGCGTCCATGCCCGTGGCCTCGCGACCACCCTTGACGACGACCTCGAACCCGGATGGGATCCCCTCGTTGGGCGCAGCGACTCGCCGCGCGTCGATCGCAACCACCACCGCCTGCGAGCCGAACCTCGCTGCGCACGCGGTCACGAGCCTGGGCTCCGCCACCGCACGCGTGTTCAGGCTGACCTTGTCGGCGCCCGCCCGGAGGACCTCGCGCATCTCGTCGACGCTGCGCACGCCACCGCCGACGGTGAGCGGCACGAACGCGCGACGCGCGGTGCGCTCGACGATGTCGAGGAGCGTCCCGCGACCCTCGGGCGCGGCAGAGATGTCGAGGAAGACGAGCTCGTCGGCACCCTCGCGGGCATAGCGCTCCGCGAGCTCGGGCGGGTCGCCCTCGTCGGTGAGGTCGATGAACCGGGTGCCCTTCACCACGCGCCCGTTCGAGACGTCGAGGCATGGGATCACGCGTCGGCGCAGCATCAGGCGGCGCTCCGGGCCCGGGATGCATCGGCGGCCAGCGCGACGACGTTCGCCACGAGCCGCAGCCCGTCCGTGCCGCTGCGTTCCGGGTGGAACTGGACGCCGAGGAGCCGGCCCCGGGCGACAGCCGACACGAACCTGGACCCGTGCTCCGTCTCGGCCAGGACAGCCTCGACGACGCCCTCGCGTGCGGGTCGCACGACGTATGAGTGCACGAAGTAGAAGTCCGCGTCCGGGTCGATCCCCTCGAACGCGGGGTGTGGGCGGCGTCGGACGACCTGGTTCCAGCCGATGTGGGGGAGCGTGGGCGCGTCCTCGAGCCGGACGGTGCGGCCGGACAGGATCCCCAGCGTCTCGGCACCGTCCTCGTCGGAGCCCTCGAACAGCAGCTGGAGGCCGAGGCAGATGCCGAGGAACGGGCGGTCCTCGGCGACCCAGGCCTGGATCGGCTCCACGAACCCGCCCGCACGGAGCCGGTCCATCGCCGGCGCCGCGGCCCCGACGCCCGGCACGATGAGCAGATCGGCAGCCGTGATCTCCGCGCCGGTCGTTGCGAAGCGAACCACGGCGCCGGCGGTCGTGAGCGCCTGCCCGATCGAGACGAGGTTGCCGGCGCCGTAGTCCACGACGATGACGACCGGGCAGTCGCTCCCCGCAGTCATCCCAGCGACCCCTTGGTCGAGGCAACGCCCATGCGGCGCGGGTCCATCTCGCACGCGACCCGCAGCGCGCGGCCGAGCGCCTTGAACGCCGCCTCGCCCAGGTGGTGGTCGTTGCGGCCTGTTCCCCGCACGTTGATCGTGGCTCCGGCAGTCCGCGCGAACGCCTCGAGGGCATGGTCCACGAGCTGCAGCGGAAGCTGGCCGGCACGCTCGGCGCGGAACGGCAGGTCGATCACCGCGTACGGCCGGCCGCCGATGTCGATCACCGCGGTCGCAAGGCTCTCGTCCATCGGCACGCTGCTGTCGCCGAACCGGCGGATGCCCTCGCGGGTCCCGACCGCCTCCGCGAAGGCCGCGCCCAGGACGAGCGCGATGTCCTCGACCGTGTGGTGCTCGTCCACCTCGAGGTCGCCGGTCGCCCGGATCTCGAGGTCGAACAGGCCGTGATGGGCGAGCGATCCAAGGAGGTGATCGTAGAAGCCGATCCCGGTCGAGATCGTGGCGCTGCCGCTGCCGTCAAGGTCCAGCGCGATCGTGATGTCGGTCTCGCGCGTGCGGCGCGCGACGCGCACGCGCCGTCCGTCGCGCTCCTGGACGTCCAGCGTGCCGAGCGGGGTGGTCATGCGGTGATCTCCGGGGTGGGCTTGATTGGCGGGAGGGTCGGGGCGATCTCATGCGCGGCTGCGATCAGCCGGTCGTCCTCGAGCGGGTCGCGGACGGTCACGCGCAGGCAGTGCGCGAGCGGGTGGCCGTGCCCGAACGTCCGTGGGACGAGACCGCGACCCATGAGCGCGAGCGCCGCCGCCTCCGATCGTTCGGCCGTCGCGAGGTCGAGCAGGAGGAAGTTCGTGACCGACGGCTGCGGGTCCCAGCCCGCGTCGGCGAGGGCCGTGGCGAGCCTCGGACGCTCGGCGAGGACTCGGGCGACGTTCGCCTCCATCTCGGCGGTCTCGGTCATGGCCAGCGCGACGGCGGTCGCCGAGATCGTGCCGATCGAGCCCGGCGGACGGTAGGGCGAGACGCGGGCGATGGTGCCTGCCGCCGCGACGGCGAACCCCACCCGCAGCCCGGCCATCGCGTACGCCTTCGACGCCGTGCGGACGCAGACGAGGTTCGGGAACCGGTTGCGCAGCGGGATCAGCGTGTCACCCGTGAACTCGCTGTAGGCTTCGTCCACCACCACCGCGGGGGTGGGGCGCCCATCGGCCATTGCGTCCGCGGCGATGCCCTCGAGCAGCGTCTCGATGGCACCGGCGGGCTCCGGGCGGCCGGTCGGGTTGTTGGGGTTGCAGACCCACACGAGCGTCGCCCCGCAGGCAGCGGCCCGCACCGCCGGGACGTCCATCGCCCAGCCGTCGGCCTTGCCCCGGCGTGGCACGGCGATCACTCGCGCGCCGCGCTGTTCGGCATGGACGCGATACATCGCGTACGTCGGGATCGAGATCACCGCGGCCTCGCCGGCCGGGAGGAATGCCTTGGTGCACATGTCGAGGATCTCGTCCGCGCCGGCCCCGGGCACGATCTCGGCCGTCGTGACGCCATAGCGTGCGGCGGCGGCCTCAACAAGACGGCGGTAGTCGCCGGGGGGGTACTCGGACAGGCTCGTCTCGAAGCGGTTCGACGCGAGGAGACCTGCGAGGAGCGTCGGTGGCGCGGGTGACGTGTTGAGGTCGAACCGCAGGACCTGGGCGAGCGGGATCCCGAAGCGCGCGGCGACGCCCTCGTCGGTCGCCTCCCAGCTGTACGAGGCCGGGTCCGTGGGCGAGGTGACGGCGAACGGGCTGGGGCTCATCGGGGATCCTCCTGCTCCTCGAACCGGACCTCGACGGCGTCGCGATGGGCGAGCAGCCCTTCGGCCTCGGCGAGGGTGCGGATGGTGGGGCGAAGCGTCGCGAGCCCCTCGCGGGTGATGCGCTGGACCTGGTTGAACTTGCCGAAGGCCTCGACCGCCAGCGGTCCGCAGGCGCGGGCGAGGCCGCCGGTCGGCAGGACATGGTTGGCGCCCGAGGCATAGTCGCCGGCGCTTTCGGGCGACCAGCGCCCGACGAAGATCGAGCCCGCGTTTCGGATGGCTCCGACCGCGCCCTCGAGGTCCGCGACGTCGATCGAGAGGTGCTCGGGGCCATAGCCGTTGACGAAGGCGATGCCCGCGGCGATATCCGGGACGAGGACGATGCGCCCGTGGTCCACCAGGGCTCGGCCGAGGATGTCCCGGCGGAGCGCGCCCGCGAGACGGCGTCGGACCTCGCGTTCGACACGGTCCGCGAGGTCCTCGTCGTCGGTCACGAGGATGGCCGGCGAATCCGGGCCGTGCTCCGCCTGGGTGATGAGGTCCGCGGCGACGGTGACCGCATCCGCGGCGCGGTCGGCGAGAACGAGCCCCTCGGACGGGCCGGCAGGCAGGTCGATGGCCACCTCGCCCGCAACCTCGATCTTTGCAGCGGTCACCCAGGCGCTGCCGGGGCCGACCACCAGGTCCACGGGCAGCAGGCCTTCGTCGGGCAGGCCGTAGGCGAGCGCCCCGATCGCCTGGACGCCGCCCGCGACGAGGAGCGCGTCCACCTCGAGAAGCCCCGCCGCACCACACAGGACCGGGTGGACGACCCCGTCGCCATCCGCGGGGCTGGCCACGATGATCGAGGCCACTCCCGCGACCATGGCTGGCACGACGCCCATCACGAGGGAGCTTGGATAGGGCGCCTGCCCGCCGGGCGCGTACACGCCGGCGCGCTGGACCGGCAGCCAGCGTCGCTCGAGCTCCACGCCGGGAACGACGGTCGTCCGCGTGGACGCCGGCAGCTGGACCGTGGCGAACCGGCGGACATTCGCGATGGCGGTCTCGAGGGCATCGCGCTGCGGGGGCGCGAGCCGGTTGGCGGCCTCGACGAGCTCGTCGCGACGGAGGAGCAGCCGGCCGTCCGGCCGTCCACCGCCGAAGCGCGCGGCCGCCTCGCGGACGGCCTTGCCGCCGCGAGCGCGCACGTCGGCAAGGATCGCGCGGGCCGCATCCCGGACAGCCGGGTCGGGGACGGCGCCGCGGCGGAACAGGGCGTCGCGGTCGCGCAGCGTCGCGTCGTCGGGCGTGCGCAGATCAAGGCGTCGCACCACGAGCGTCGCGGGATCCACCGGCGCGGTCACGGCAGGATCTTCTCGATCGGCAGGACCAGGATGCCGGAGGCGCCGGCGGCCTTGAGCCGCGGGAGGAGGCCCCAGACCTCATCCGCCCCGACGACACTGTGGATCGCAATCATCCCCTGGTGTGCGAGCGGAATCACGGACGGCGACTCGAGCCCGGGCAGGAGGCTCTCGAGCTCCGACAGCTTCGCCGCCGGCGCGTTCATCATCAGGTACTTGCGGCCGCGCGCGGCGATGACGGAGCCGAACATCGTCACGATGCCGTCGAGCTCGCCCGGGTGGGCCGCCTGCGCCGCCGGGTTCGCGAGCAGGACGGCCTCTGACGCGAGGATGTCGCCGAGCGCGCGCAGCCCGTTCATCTGGAGCGTGGAGCCCGTGGACACGAGGTCGACGATCGCGTCCGCGAGACCGAGGCGCGGCGCGACCTCGACGGCGCCCGAGAGCGCGATGACCTCGACGGGGATCCCCTGGTCGGCGAAGAACCGGCGCGTGACGTTGGGGTGGGACGTGGCGACGCGCACAGCGTGCAGGTCCGTGATCGACTCGTATGGGGAATCTGCCGAGACTGCCGCAACCAGCCGACAACGGCCATACCCGAGCTCGCGGAGGATCGGCAGGTCCCGGCCCGACTCGGCGAGGATGTCGCCTCCGGTGATGCCGACCTCGGCCACCCCGTCAGCGACGAACTCGACGACGTCGTTCGTGCGCACGAACAGGATGTCCAGCGGGTGGTTCTGGACCCGCGCGATGAGGCTCCGGTCATGCGCCTCGAACACGAGCCCAGCGTCATGGAGGAGGCCCAGCGTCGATTCCAGCAGGCGGCCTTTGTTGGGGATGGCGAGCCGCAGCCGCTCCCTCACCGCTCGCCGCCCGTGGGGTAGGGGACCGAGCCATCCGATTCGCGGAAGCGCTCGAGCATCCGCCGGTAGCCGCCCTCGCCATGGTTGAGCCACGAGGCGATGCGCGTGATGGTCGCCGTGCTGGCTCCAGTCTGGCGCGAGATCTCCGCGTAGTGCATGCCGGAGTCCAGGAGCCGGACGACCGCCCAGCGCTGGGCCAGGTCGCGGAGCTCCCCCAGCGTGCACAGGTCGCGGAGGAACCGCTCCGCGTCAGCGCGGTTGTCAAGGCGCAGAATGGCCTCGATCAGGGCATCGGTCTCCGACGTTCGCCATTGGTCGGCCACGGTCTCGAGGTCCTCCGGGGTGGGCGGCGGACGATGCCTGCCGCAACCTGATGACATGCTATCGTATTAGCGTGCTACAACGCTAACAACCGAGGGGGATTGGTGTCAACCGACCACTGGGGCACGTTCGAGTTGCTGCCCGCGATCGACCTGCGTGGGGGTCACGTGGTCCGGCTGCGGCAGGGCGACTTCGCTCGGGAGACGATCTTTGACGGCGACCCCGTCGCGGTCGCGTCCCGGTTCGCGACCCTCGGCGCAACCTGGCTCCACGTCGTGGACCTGGACGGCGCGCGTGACGGCGAACCCCGCCAGCTCGAGATCGCGGCCGCCATCGTCGCCGAGACCCACGGGCGAGCCCACGTGGAGGTGGGCGGGGGACTGCGCACGATCGAGGCCGTGGCCGGCGCCCTCGGGACGGGTGCGGCCCGCGTCGCGGTCGGGACCGCCGCCCTGCGCGATCCCGAGTTCGCCGTGTCCCTCATCGAGCACTACGGCCCGGAGCGGATCGTGGCATCGATCGATATCCGCGACGGTCTCGCGTTGGGCGACGGCTGGCGGGCAGGCGCGGCGGGCGTCCCTGCCGTTGAGGCGATCGAGATGCTGTCCACCAGCGGCATCGACACCTTCGAGGTCACTGTCATCGACCGCGACGGCCTCCTCGGCGGGCCCGACGTCGCGCTGCTGCGCCAGCTCGTCCAGCTCGGCCGGGGCCGGATCATCGCGTCGGGCGGGATCGCGTCCATCGAGCACGTGCTCGCCGTCCAGGCTGCGGGCTGCGCCGGGGCGATCATCGGGCGGGCGATCTACGAGGGGCACGTGGACCTCGGCCGGCTGCTAGACACGGTCCGGGACGCCAACCGCTGACGGGGACTCGTGCCGCCTGACCCGGCAGGACCGTCGATCAGGGCCGCTCGTCCACTCGCCTGCCGTCCCACGTGCCGCTGACCCGCCAGCCATCGGACACTCCATCGAGCGTGATCGACCCGCGATCCGCGCAAAGCTCCAGGAACGCATCGCTCGTGTAGAGGTCGATCCAGCCAGACCCGTCGAAGGTGGCCCGCGAAGCCCACGCGCAGTGCGTGAAGATCACGTCGCTGCGGCCGTTCCCGTCGACCGCTGACAGGCGCGCAGTCCCGCCGTCGGCGCAGCCCAGGGCCAGGGAATCAAGGCCGTCCCACACGAGCACCTCGGGTGCGCCGACGAGCTCGTCGTACACACCGAGGGCCGCATCGGACGCGGATGCCGCGGGCGACCGGGCGATCGGGATGTAGGGCGCGATGACCTCGCCCGGGCAGATGCTGGTCGGTGCGACCGGCAGCCGCCCGTCGGTCACGAACTCGGCAACGCGCTCCATGGGACAGTCATCGCCGAGCGATCCGTGGGCGCCTCCCTTGGTCTCGATCAGCCTGGCCTCCGCGTGCCGGCCGAGGATCGCTCGTGCCTCCGACACGGGCGTGATCGGATCCGTGGTCGCCGACAGGATCAGCGTAGGGACCGTGGTTGCCTCAAGCGGGGCGACGAACGCGGTCGGCTGCGCCGGCCAGAACACGCACGGGGCGATCGTCCACGCGATGTCCAGGGGCGCGTCCGCGGTGATGCCCTGCGTGCGCGCCACGTCCAGGTAACCCTGGAAGTCCTCGTCCTTCGCGCCCGGCGACGCCCGGACGTCCGCGCACCAGGTGGCGTAGTAGGAGAAGTCGAACGGCCGCGCCGCGCCCCCCTCGACATCGAGGAGCCGCAGGAGCTGTCGTCGATCGCCGTGGTCGATCGCCGCCAGCGCGCGCAGCAGGTTCATGCGGTGCGAGATGTCGTACATGGCCGAGTACTGGACGGCCTCGTAGTCCTCGGTGGTCATCTGCTCCCGCGTGGCCCGGCCATCGGGCTGCGTCACGGCGTCGCTCATGACGCCGCGATCGCCGAGCTGCTGGTACACGCGCTCCACGGTGTGGCGGGGGTCCGGCAGCGCGGCCTTGCACGCTGCATCGAGCGCACACGCGTCGAGCGTCGCGGCCACCGACGTATCGAAGCCCCGGGCGGCGACGGCCCACATGACCGGGCCCGGCAGCGAGCGGTCGATCGGGGCATCGAGGACGAGGCCGTCGAGTCGGTCCGGGTGCATCGCCGCGTACTCCTGTGCGATCACCGTCCCGTAGCTCTGGCCGTAGAGCGTGAGCCGCTGGACGCCGAGGGCGACGCGAATCGAGTCGATATCGGCGGCGATCTGGCGGCTTCCGAAGCGGCGCAGGTCCTGGCCGCCGAGATCGACCTCACGGAGGCAGTCGGTCACGAAGCCGCGTGACGCATGCTCGGTGAGCGGCGCGGTCGTGAACGCGCGTCCCGCGCGACGGCACTCGTGGGCGTCGGTCCCGCCGGTGCCGCGGGCGTCGAACGCGACGACATCGAACCGGTCGAGCAGCCGCGGGGCGAGCGACTCGCGCATCCAGTCGGCGTCCTCGATGCCGCTGGCGCCCGGACCGCCGTCCACGAGCACCAGCACCCGGCGGCCCTTCACGGGATCAGGGTGCACCGCGGGCGCGATCGCGAAGCGAACCTTGACGATCCCGGCACCGGGTCCCGCGTCCATGTCCGTCGCGACGGTTACGGTCCAACACTCCCACGGGTCGGGGAGATCGCAGCCGCCCGCGGCTGCGATCCCCGGTGCCAGGTCGCCGCCGGTCGGCAGCGTGACCATCGCCACGAGCGCGGCTGCCGTGAGGATCCCGGGCAATGGCGACCGGGCCACCGGCAGCGCGACGCGCAGGCTCTGGCGCGCCTGCGCCGCACCGATCAGCCGCCGGTCCACCGCGCGCAGGACAGACGGCAGCAGGCCCGCCGCCATCACGATCGCGGCCGCGCCGCTGATCGCGACGACTGAGGCGAGCACGCCGGTGCGCGTCCCACCCACCGACCGGAGTGCACCCGCGCCGACGCCGAGCGCGATCGCGCCGAGTCCCGCGAGCGTCGCGGCGACGGCGCTCGAGCGGATGGCCCCGGGCACGCGCTCCTGCGGTGGTTGGAGGAACGCGGACGGTGCCGCCGGGGCCGCGATTGCCTCCGGGGCCGCACCGGCACACGGGGCCGCGACTTCCTGAGCGCGGAGCACGGCGCGTGGGCTTCCGGCGCCGGTCAGCGAGCCCACGCCACGCAGCCACCGCCAGGCGGCCACGATCGCGACCACGGTCAGGAGCGCCACCAGGAGCGCCCCGACGACGAGCCCGTCTGACACCCATGGCCCGACGACCGCGGGAGCACCGGCCACCGCGCCGCCACCCGCCACCGCGTCCGAGGCGACGACCGTCCTGATCGTGCTCCGGAGGCCCGACGCGAGCTCGGGCAGCACGGCGAGGGCGCCGATGGCCGAGACCCACCCGAGCAGCACGAGCAGCCCCCGGCCGGGGACGCGCACGAGCTCCGGCGGCATGTACGACGTCGATGGCCACGAGCCGGTGGGCGGCCATGCGAGCCCGGCCCCGGGCGCCCAGCCCGGGGCAATCGCGCCCGCGCCGTACGTGCCGATCGCGGCCGGTGGTGGAGGTGGCTGCGGCGCGGTCGAGGGCGGCGGTGGCGGCTGCGGCCACGACGCCGCGTCGATCGACCGATCGTCGGGCGCAGCCTCCTCGTTCATCCTCCGCGCCTCGTCACGGCGCCGGTCGTCAGTGACCTTCGGCGTGGTGGTCCTTGCGATGGCTCTCGATGACCTTCTCCGCGAGATGCGAGGGCACGTCGTCGTAGTGGTCGAGGACCGCCGAGAACGTCCCCCGGCCGCCCGTGAGCGAGCGTAGCTCGGTGGCATACGAGAACAGCTCGGCCTGGGGCACGTGGGCGTTGATCAGCTGCATCCCGTCCGCGAGATCCATCCCCAGCACGCGGCCACGCCGTCCGTTCAGGTCACGGTTGACCTCGCCCATGTACTGCTCGGGGATGTGCACCTCGACCGCCATGATCGGCTCGAGGAGGACGGGCTTCGCCTGGAGCACGCCCTCCTTGAGGGCCATCGACGCCGCGATCTTGAATGACAGCTCGTTCGAGTCCACGGGGTGGAAGGACCCGTCGTACAACGTCGCCCGGAAGTCGATCAGCGGGAAGCCCGCGAGGACGCCCTCCGCTGCGGTCTCCCGGATGCCCTTCTCGATGCCCGGGAAGAAGCCCTTGGGGACCGAGCCGCCGACGACCTTCTCGGCGAAGTCCACGCCCGCGGCCGGGTTCGGCTCGAGCTCCACCCAGACGTCACCGAACATGCCGTGGCCGCCGGTCTGCTTCTTGTAGCGTCCGTGCGCCTTCGTCGTGCCGCGGATCGTCTCCCGGTAGGGAACGGTGGGGGTGCGGGTGGCGATCGCGGCGCCGAACTTGCGCTTCAGCCGCTCGCAGATCACGGCGACGTGCGCCTCGCCCACCGCCCGCAGGATCTGCTCCCCGGTCTCACTGCGCTCCACGCGGGCCGTAGGCTCCTCCTCGAGCATCCGGGTGAGCGCCGGGCCCATCTTGTCGAGATCGCCCTTGGATACGGGGTCGATCGCCACCTGGAGCGTGGGCTCCGGGAAGTTGATCGGGGCCAGGCGGAACCCCAGCTCGCGCGTCGAGAGCGTGTCGCCGGTCTCGGTGACGCCGAGCTTTGCAACCGCGCCGATCTCGCCCGCGCGCAGCTCCGCGGCAGGCTCCTGCTCCTTGCCATGGAGGTACAGCAGTTGGCCGATCCGCTCGTCCTCGCCCTTCGTCGCGTTGTACACGCCCGCCTGGCTGCGCAGGGTCCCGGACAGGACACGCAGGAACGTGAGGCGGCCGACGAACGGGTCCGCGGCCGTCTTGAACACGCGGACCACCAGCTGCCCGCTGGCGGCACCGATCTCGACGTCCTTGCCCGCCTTGTCCTGCGCTGCGTACGGGCCTTCCTCCTCGGGCGAGGGGAGGTAGCGGACGATCGCGTCGAGCAGCGCCCCGAGGCCGATCCCCTTCGTCGCCGAGGTCACCAGGACGGGCGCGAGGATCGACTCCCGGACGCCCTTGTGGAGGCACGCATCGAGCTCAGCATCCGAGATCTCCTCCTCCGAGAGGTACTTCTCGAACACCGCGTCGTCGGCCTCGGCGGCCGCCTCGAGCAGCTGGTCGCGGCGTAGCGCGATCTCGTCCGCGAGCTCCGCCGGGACGGGGATCTCGACCTCCATGCCGCCCTCGAACCGGTAGGCCTTGCGGTGGACGAGGTCCACGTAGCCGCTGAACGTGTCCCCGGCGCCGATCGCGAGGTGCAGCGGCGCAACCTTGTGGCCGAACGTCGCGCGCAGCGCGTCGAGCGCCGCCGTCGGGTCCGCGTTCTCGCGGTCGCACTTGTTGAGAACGAAGCAGGCGGCCGTGTTGGTCGCGCGGCCGACCTTGACCGCCGCCTCGAGCCCGGCATCCACGCCGGCGCTGGCGTCCATGACGAACAGCGCCGCGTCCGCCGCATGGAAGCCCTGGATCATCTCCCCGACGAAGTCCGGGTAGCCGGGCGTGTCGACGACCGTGATCTCGTGCTCGCCATGCTCGAACGTCCCGACCGCGAGGCTGAGGGTACGGTGCTGCTTCTGCTCCTCGGGCTCGAAGTCGAGGTGCGCGGTGCCGTCGTCGACGCGACCCAGTCGCGGGATCGCACCGGCGCGGAAGAGCACCTGCTCCGCCAGGGTGGTCTTCCCGCTCCCGGCGTGGCCGGCGAGCACGACGCTGCGGATGTGGGCCAGGTCGTGACTCTTCAACGTCATCGCGCGCGGTTCCTCTCGGTGGCAACCGCCGGACCGGGGTGCCCGGCCGCGACGGAAACGGTGGCTGGGTGCGCAGAGTTGCGATGTGGGCCCGTTGAACGGGGACGTGCGGCGCTCGGGCGCCGGACGACGAACCCTTTCAGCCGATGATAGTCGGTATACTCCCGCCCGATGTCTGGTCATTCCAAATGGTCCACGATCAAGCGCCAGAAGGGCGTCAACGACTCCAAGCGCAGCGCCATGTTCACGAAGGTCGCGCGGGAGATCGCCGTGGCAGCGCGTGCGGGCGGCGGTGACCCGGACGCGAACTACCGGCTGCGCCTGGCAATCGACAAGGCCCGCTCGATCAACATGCCCGCGGACAACATCAAGCGGTCGATCGAGAAGGCCACGGGCGGCGGCGAAGCCGAGCAGTACGAGGAGATCGTCTACGAGGGCTACGGCCCCGGTGGCGTGGCGGTCCTCGTCGAAGCAGCGACCGACAACCGCAACCGGACCGCGGCCGAGGTCCGGTCCATCTTCGCCAAGACCGGCGGTCAGCTCGCGGGGTCGGGTGCGGTCGCGTGGCAGTTCGAGGCGCGCGGCGTGATCACCGTCCCGCGGGCCGGGTCGGACGCGGACGAGGTTGCGCTCGTCGCCATCGACGCCGGTGCCGTGGACGTGGACACCGAGGCGGACCCGATCGAGATCTACACGGAGCCCGAGGACCTCGAGGGCGTGCGCAAGGCGCTCGAGGCCGGGGGCATCAACGTCGAGGATGCGGAGTCCGCGATGCTCGCGAAGCAGACGGTCTCGCTCGATATCGACCATGTCCGCAAGGCGCTGCGGATGGTGGACCTGCTCGAGGAGCTGGACGACGTCCAGCGCGTCACGACCAACGTCGACATCCCCGAGGAAGTCCTCGCCGAGCTGGCGGGGTGATCGTCCTCGGGATCGATCCCGGGACCGCGGCGATGGGCTACGGCATCGTCGAGCGGACTGGCGGCCATCTCCGCGCGGTCGACTACGGCTGCCTGACCACGAGCGCGGACCTCCCGCTGCCGGACCGGCTCAACGCGATCCACGCACACGTCGCCGAGCTTATCGAGACGCACCATCCGGACCTGCTGGCGGTCGAGCGGCTGTTCTTCTCGAAGAACGCCCAGAGCGCGTTCGGCGTTGGCCAGGCACGCGGCGTGGTCCTGCTGGCGGCGGCCCAGGCTGGCGTCCCCGTGCGCGAGGCGACCCCCAACGAGGTCAAGGTTGGCGTGACGGGCTATGGCAACGCGGACAAGGGCCAGGTCGCGCGGATGGTCACGGTGATCCTCCAGCTCGCCGAGGTCCCGACGCCTGACGACACCGCGGACGCCCTCGCGATCGGGATCTGCATCGCGAACGCCGAACGGCCCGGCGACCGGATGAACGCGGGGACGGGTGCGGCAAGGGCGGCGACGATGGACCGCGCTGCCATCGCGCCGATCGTCCGCGGCGCGACCCCCTATGAGCAGGCGGTCCGCGAGGCCCTCGCGACCGAGGCGAAGGCCGCGAAGACTGCGGCCAAGGCGACCCCCGGGACGAAGGCGGCGGTCGCTCCCGGCACGCCCCGTCGGTGATCCACGGGTGACCGCCTCGTGATCGCTTCCGTGGAGGGCGTCGTCGGGGCGATCGCCGCCGACTCCATCGTGATCGAGGTCGGGGGGATCGGGTACCGGGTGTTCGCGGCGCCGGCGGTGCTGTCCACGGCGATCCCCGGCGGCCGGCTCAAGCTCCACACCTACCACCTCGTGCGCGAGGACCAGCAGGCGTTGTTCGGCTTCGGCAACGCCGAGGAGCTCGGGTTCTTCAACCTCCTGCTCACGGTGACGGGCGTCGGGCCGAAGGTCGCGATGGCCATCGTCGGGTCGCGCGCGACGGCGGACCTCCAGCTGGCGATCATGCAGCAGGACCAGGCCGTCCTCGTCTCGATCCCCGGGATCGGCAAGAAGCTCGCCGAGCGGATCATCTTCGAGCTCAAGGAGAAGGTCTCCGCTGCCGGGGTCGCGGCAGGCTCGTCGGCCGCCTTCGCCACCGCGTCCGAGGGCGAGGTCGTCGCGGCGCTCCAGGCCCTCGGATACTCGCTGGGCGAGGCGCGCGAGGCCTCCCGGCTGGCGGTCAACGACGCCGCGGTCGGCGCCGGGCTCGAGGAGCGCGTGAAGGCGGCGCTGCGGACCCTGCTCCGAAACTGAGCCGGCCGGGCCGGTACCATCCGCGGATGCGCATTGCCTTCGCGACCAACCCGGCACTCGGCCACCTCCTCCCGCTGCTGCCGATGGCCCTCGCCGCACGCGATGCGGGCCACGACGTCGTCATCCTCGCGGGGACCAGCCTGACCGACGCGATCGCGCGATCCGGCCTGCGACACGTCGTCGCCGGCCCGGATGACCTGCCAACCGCCTTCGCCCATGTCCCGGAACGCGCCGGGCTCACGGGCCGGCGCCTCGCCGCCGTGATCTGGTCGCGGGCGTTCGGCGGGATCATCGCGCCGGAGATGGCCGACGCGCTCCTCACGCTCGCGGCCGGGTGGCGACCCGACCTGCTCGTCCACGAGGACAGCGAGCAGGGCACGTGGATCGCCGCCGAGCGGCTCGGGATCCCGCATGTCGCGCTCCAGGCGACCGCGTGGCGGGGGACCGGGCTGCGCCTCTCGGACGAGCCGCTCAACGGGCTGCGGGCGTCGCTCGGTCTGGCACCGGATCCGGGTCTCGCGCGCTGGCACCGTCACGGGTACCTCGCCACCCGCCCGGCCGCACTCCTGAACCCCGACGATCCGCTCCCGGCGGCGGCGATCCCGCTGCGCCCGGTGGCGCTCGACGAGCTCGACGGCGAGGTCCCTGCCTGGCTCGCGCACCACCCGGGCGGCCCACCGCGCGTCGCCGTGACGCTGGGCACGATGCTCCCGGGACGGATCGACGCGATGACCGCGATCATCGACGGGCTGGAACCAATCGACGTCGAGGTCGTCGCGACCGTTGGACCCGGTCTCGACCCGGGCGACCTCGGCGCACGGCGCTCGACCGTCCACGTCGAGCGCTACGTCCCGATGTCGCGGCTCCTGGCGACCTGCGATGCACTGGTATTCCACGGGGGCTCGGGGACCATGCTTGCCGCCCTCGCCGTCGGGGTGCCGCTCGTGCTCCTGCCGACGGCCGCCGACCAGCCGGAGAACGCCGACCGCTGCGTCGCCGCCGGGGTGGGTGTCGCGCTGGGGCCTGACACCCGCACGGCGCTCGATGTGGAACGAGCGGTGCGCACCATCCTCGACGATCCGGGCTACGCGGCTGCCGCCGGTGACGTCGGCGCGGCGATCGCGGCGATGCCCGCTCCCGAGTCGGTGCTCGCACGGCTCGAGGCACTGGCCACGGCCGGACCCGACGGGACCCTGGCGACGGGATAGGGAACGGCGTTCAGCCGCCCAGCAGTGGGTCGCGTTCGAACGGGATCCCGCGCAGGTGCTCGTCGAGGAACGAGAGCACCGTCCCGTACCACAGCTTCGCGTTCTGGGGCTTGAGGATCCAGTGGTTCTCGTCGGGGAAGTACAGGAAGCGTCCCGGGATGCCCATGCGCTGCATGTCGGTCCACAGGATGAGCGCCTCGGAGATCGGGACCCGGTGGTCCTTCTCGCCGTGGATCACCAGCAGCGGCGTCTTCGACGCCGTCATCCCCGCCAGGAACTCCCGGGGCGAGTAGCGCAGGTAGCCCGACGGATCCGTGTACGGATCGCCCATCTCATGCTCCCACGCCGGGCCGTGGTCAGTCGTGCCGTGGAAGCCCACGAGCTCCCAGAGCGAGGCGTGGGTGACGATGCACCGGAAGCGGTCCGTGTGCCCGGCGACCCAGTTCGCCATGTAGCCGCCGTACGAGCCGCCCATGAGGGCGACGGTGTCGGCATCGATGTCCGCGCGCCCGAGGGCAGCGTCGGTGAGGGTCATGATGTCCGTGTACGGGTTGCCGCCCCACTGGCCCCAGCCGCGGTCGAGCATGTGCTGGCCGTAGCCCGTGGACAGCGCCGGATCGGGCATCAGCACGGCGAACCCCCGGTCCACGAGGATGTGGGGGTTCCAGCGCCAGTGCCAACTGTTCCACGAGCCAAGCGGACCGCCATGGACGAGGACCACGAGCGGCGCCGGCGCGTCGACCGAGGCGGACGGCGGCGTCACGAGCCACGCTCCGAGGGCGGTGCCGTCGGCCGCCGTGACCGCGATGCGCTCGACGACCCCCGAAACGGCGATGCCCTGCTCGTCGATGCCGTGGGCAAGGCGGTGCGGGACCTGGTCCGCCGTCGTTGCGTCGAAGCGCACGACCCGCGGCGGGCTGGCGATCGTCGACTGGAGCGCGTAGATCGTCGAGCCGTCAGGCGACGGGCACAGGTCCGTGACCGCGCCCACGCTCGTCAGGCGCGTCACGCCGCCTCCGGGCAGGTCCACCCGATAGGCCGAGTGCAGCCCCTCGTCGTCCGAGGTGAAGTAGAGGACGGACGGATCGGGCCCCCAGGTGAGGTGCTCCGGGCGGCGATCGGCATCCGCCGCGAGCGTTCGCTGCTCGCCCGTCCCGATGTCGATGAGCACCAGCGAGACCCGCTCCGCCTCCTCGGGTGTCGCGAACGTCAGCCGGATGGCTGCGACGTGGCGCCCGTCGGGCGAGATCGAGGGGGCGCCATATGCCGCATCGCCATGGGTGAGCGCCCGGGACTCGCCGCTCGCGGCGTCGTAGCGCACGAGGTCGTCGAGCGTCTCGGGGAACCCGGCGAAGACGCGCTTCACGGCGATGACGAACGCCCCGTCCGGGCTGATGTCCGCGTCCGATTCGTCGAACGTCATGCCGGTGATGTCCGCGTCCAGGTCACGCGGCGCCTCGATCCGGCCCTCGCCGGCGGGGACGCCCGCGGCATACAGGCGGCGGAGGCGGGGGCCGAGGTAGTGGTCCCAGTGCCGAATCGGGTAGTCCTCGAACAGCAGGGCCTCGACGCCCGCGTCCGTGCGGGCCTTCGAGCGCGTCCCGTCACCTTCGAAGTCGCTGGCGCCACGCTGGATGTTCGATCCGAAGACGATCGCCTGCGCGGCGCGCGCGGTCGCCATCCCGCACACGCCGCCAAGGGGGGCGGCGAGCAGGCGGGCCTCACCGCCGTCCGCGGGCAGGGACCACAGGGCGTTGACCTTACGGTCCGGGTCGGGCTTCGCGTCCGGGTCCGGCCGCGCGGACTCGAACAGGAGCGAGCCATCGGGGAGGAACGCGATCCCCGTGCCCTCCCCGTCGACGGAGCGCGTGAGCCGGCGCGCAGGCTGGCGGTCCTCGGGATCGACCTGCCACAGGGCAGTCGCCATCTTCTTGCCGTCGGGCGCAACACCGCTGACGGCGACGGCGAGGCGGGTCCCGTCGGGGCTCAGCCGAAGCGCGGAGAGCCTGGGCAGCCGGAGCATCGTTTCGATCGTGAACTGGTCACTCATTGCTGCATCATCGCACCATGATCCACACCGCGGCGAGGGCAGCCCCGTTGTCGAACATCTGTACCATTTGCAGGTCCAACCTGCTAGACTCCGCGCGATGACCGACGACCCGTTGAGCCTCCTCGCGACCGGCGCCACCGAGCTCGGCGAGCTCGTCGTCGAGGGGTCCCTACGACCACGGACCCTGGACGAGTACATCGGCCAGCGGGAGGTCAAGGCGGGCCTGGACGTCCTGCTGCAGGCGGCGAAGGGCAGGGGAGAGGCGGCGGACCACGTCCTCCTGTACGGCCCACCCGGTCTTGGCAAGACAACGCTCGCCACGATCATCGCGAGAGAGCTTGGCGTCAACGTCCGGTATACGAGCGGCCCGGCCGTGGAGCGCGCGGGAGACCTCGCGGCGATCCTCACGGCGCTCGACGAGCGGGACGTCCTGTTCATTGACGAGATCCACCGCCTCAACCGCGCCGTCGAGGAGATCCTCTATCCCGCGATGGAGGACTTCGCGCTCGACGTGATGATCGGCAAGGGCCCAAGCGCGCGGAGCCTGCGGCTCAGCCTCAAGCCGTTCACGGTCGTGGGCGCGACGACGCGCGCCGGGCGCATCAGCGGCCCGCTCCGGGACCGCTTCGGGATGACCTACAGGCTCGACTTCTACGGTGAGGACGACCTGACGGCAATCGTGCGCCGCTCGGCGGGGATCCTCGGTGTCACCGTGGATGCGGACGCCGCCCGGCTCATCGCCATGCGCGGGCGTGGCACGCCGCGCATCGTCAACCGCCTGCTGCGCCGCGTGCGGGACCACGCCGAGGTCCACGGGGACGGCACGATCCACTCGCGCGCCGTCATCGAGGCGATGAAGATCCTCGACATCGACGACCTGGGCCTGGACACGACGGACCGCAAGCTCCTTGCGGCGATCATCCAGAAGTTCCAGTCGGGGCCGGTTGGCGTCCAGGCGCTCGCGGCGGTGCTGGCGGAGGAGCCGGAGACGATCGAGGACGTATACGAGCCGTTCCTCCTCCGCCTCGGCTTCCTGGACCGCACGCCGCAGGGTCGGATCGCCACGGAGTCTGCACGCGCGCATCTTGCGTCGCTCGGCTTCGACATCCCGCCACCGCGTCGCGCAGAGCCGGACATGCCCGCGCTCTGGGACGACATCGCGCCAGGCTGACCGATGCCCGACGCCGCGTCCTTCGAGGTCCTCGTGCCGCCGCCGGCGGACGGGTCGACGCGCGCGCGCCTCGGCAGGCTCACGCTCGGGCACGGTGTCGTCGAGACTCCCCAGTTCATGCCGGTCGGCACGAATGCCACCGTCAAGGCGCTCCACCCAGACGAGGTCAAGGCCGCCGGCGCAAGCATCGTTCTTGCCAATACCTACCACCTGTACCTGCGGCCGGGCCACGAGCGGATCGAGCGCCTGGGCGGGCTGCACGCGTTCATGGGCTGGGACGGGCCGATCCTCACGGACTCCGGCGGCTACCAGGTCGTCTCGCTCGGGGACCTGCGGGTCATCGACGACGACGGGGTCACCTTCAAGAGCCACCTCGACGGGTCGATCCACCGGTTCACGCCGGAGCTCTCGATCCAGGTCCAGCAGGCCCTCGGCCCGGACATCGCGGTCGCCTTCGACCAGCCGGTGTTCCCGAGCTCCCCGCGCGCGGTGGTCCGGGATGCGATGGACCGGACCCACCGCTGGGCGGAGCGCTCGCTCGCGGCGCACACACGAACCGACCAGGCGCTGTTCGGGATCGTCCAGGGCGGGCTGGACCCGGAGCTGCGCGAGGAGTCGGCGACGTTCATCGCCGGGCTGCCGTTCGACGGCATCAACATCGGCGGGCTCGCGGGCGACGAGACGGCCGAGCAGCGGAACGCGACCCTGGACGCCACCATCCGGCACCTCGACGGGGACCCGAGACCGCGCTACCTGATGGGCCTGGGCTCGCCGCTGGACCTGCTCGAGGCCGTGCACCGCGGGGTGGACCTGTTCGACTCCGTCCTGCCCGCGAGAGTGGCCCGCAACGGCCAGCTGTGGGTGCCGGGAGGGCGGCTCAACCTGCGCAACGAGCAGTTCCGGGACGATCCCCGGCCCGTCCAGGAGGACTGTCCGTGCCCACTCTGCACGCGCTTTTCGCGGGCCTACCTGAGCCATCTCTTCCGCGCGAAGGAGATGCTCGCGTACCGGCTCGCGACTTGTCACAACCTCACCTTCACCCTAGACTTCATGCTCAGGATCCGCGTCGCGCTGCGCGCCGGAACGTTCCCCGTCGACCTCCCCGGGATGCGCGCTCGCGCCGTCCGGATGAGTGGCGGTGAAGTCGCCGCAAAGCCCGCGTGAAGTCCGTGCCGATACCGTCAGTGCACGTGGAGGCGAGCCATGGGTTCACGAGACCGGCCCGCGAAGGAAATCAAGAAGAAGCCCAAGGACAAGTCGTCCGCCCAGCCGAAGCTGGCGCCGCTTTCCGAGTCCCCGCAGCAGGCGGAGCTCATCCGGAAGCAGCGCAAGCCACGCTGGAACGAGGGGTCCGGCGAGGGCTGACACGCCGAACGGGCGGGGACCGGGTCCCGCTCCGTCGGACCGGCTGATGCCGCCAGGAGCGAGGACACGATGACGATCACCGGCAAGGACTTGGACGCGCGCAACGGAGCCGCGTCGAGCGACAGGACAGCCGAGAAGGCGCTCGCGGAGCGGGGGCGCGCGGTCGATGCCGCCATCCTCGCGATCGAGAAGCAGTTCGGGCGCGGCTCGATCATGAAGCTCGGGTCCAAGGAGCGGCAGTCGGTCGACTCGATCCCAACGGGCTCGATCGCGCTGGACCTCGCGCTCGGCGTCGGGGGCATCCCGCGGGGCCGGATCACGGAGATCTTCGGCCCGGAGTCCTCGGGCAAGACCACCGTCTGCCAGCACGTCATCGCGGAGGCCCAGCGCCGTGGCGGGATCGCCGCCTTCATCGACGTGGAGCACGCGCTCGACCCGGGGTATGCCCGCGCCTGCGGCGTGAACGTGGACGAGCTGCTCGTGTCCCAGCCGGACACGGGCGAGCAGGCCCTCGAGATCACCGAGACGCTGATCCGGTCGGGCGGCGTGGACATCGTCGTCCTGGACTCCGTGGCGGCCCTCGTGCCACGCGCGGAGATCGAGGGCGAGATGGGCGACAGCTTCGTCGGCATCCAGGCCCGGCTCATGAGCCAGGCGCTGCGCAAGCTGACGGGCGCGGTCTCCCGTTCGAACACCGCCCTCGTGTTCACCAACCAGCTGCGCGAGAAGATCGGCGTGATGTTCGGCAACCCGGAGACGACCCCGGGCGGCCGCGCGCTCAAGTTCTACGCCTCGGTCCGGCTGGACATCAGGCGTGTCGAGACGATCAAGACCGGCACGGAGTCCGTGGGCAACCGCGTGCGCGTGAAGGTCGTGAAGAACAAGGTGTCGCCGCCGTTCCGCGTGGCCGAGTTCGACGTCATGTACGGCGAGGGCATCAGCACCGAGGGCGGCCTGCTCGATGTCGGCGTCGCGATGGACGTCGTCACGAAGACCGGCGCCTGGTTCACCTTCGGTGAGACGCGCCTGGGCCAGGGCCGCGAGGCCTCCAAGGAGTTCCTCAAGATCAACGTGGACGTGGCCGCGGAGATCGACCGCCGGATCCGCGCGAAGATGGTGGACGTCGCGGTCCCGGTCGAGGGCATCGAAGAGGCGGAGTAGCGGCGCCAGCCGGGAGCTCCCATGGACGGACACGAACGGGCGCCGCGATCCGGCGCCCGTCTTCGCGTGCGCGGGGGCCCGGCCCGCCCGAAGCCGTCCCTCGCGGAGCGCAAGGAGCTGCGCTCGCAGGTGGAGGACCCGGCCACGGTGCTCGAGGCCGGTGCGCGGTTCCTCGAGGCGCGGCCACGCTCGGTCTCGGAGGTCCGCCGCAAGCTCACGCACCTCGGGTACCAGTCGGAGCTCGTCACACACGCACTGGAGCGGCTGGCCGAGCTCGGGCTCCTCGACGATGCGGCCTTCGCGCGGACCTGGGTGGAGTCGCGCGACCGGTCGAAGCCGCGCGGGGAGCACGCGCTCCGCCGCGAGCTGCAGCTCAAGGGGATCGACCGGTCGCTCGTGGACGGCGTGCTCGACGATCGCCGCGAGGATGCCGCGGTTGCGGCTGCGGCACTCGACGAGGAGCCAACGAACCCCGACGACGCGGCCGCCGAGCGACTCCTGCGCAGGAAGCTGCCTGCGATCCTCCGGGAGACGGATCCGCGCAAGCGCCGCCAGCGGGCGTATGCGCTTCTCGCACGCAGCGGGTTCGGGCCCGACGTGTGCGGCGCTATCAGCAAGCGCGTCCTCGAGGACGAGGCGACGGGCCCCGACCGGGGTGACCCTGACGACCTGGGGGTCATGGAGATCTAGACGGCCGTCTCGCGTTCAGGACGCATCGCAAACGGTTTCGGTCGCGAGCCTGAACGGCTGCGCCGTAGTAGGCTGTGCCGACAACCGGACGCGGACCCTGGTGGCCGCCTCCGGGCGAGCCGCAGACCCGGCTGAGAGCGGGAAGAGCCGTCCGAGCCTCCCCGTTCCCGAGCCCAAGCGACACCCCGGGGCTGCGTCGCCCGATACTGATTCGTCAACGCCTCCGGCGCATCCACCCCGCCGGAGGGGAGGAACTGAAGATGGAACTCATCGCCGCGGCCGTGATTGCCGCCGTCGTCGGCGTTGCCGCGGGGTTCGTCGCCCGCGGCATCGTGGCGAGCCAGTCCATGAAGGTCGCCCAGGACAAGGCCGACCGCATCGTGGCCGAGGCCCGCAACCAGCAGAAGGACCTGATCCTCGAGGCGAAGGACGAGAAGCTGCGCCTCCAGCGCGAGACCGAGGATGAGGCGCGCCAGAAGCGCGGCGAGCTCCAGAACCTCGAGCGCCGGCTCCTCTCGCGCGACGAGCAGATGGATCAGCGTGCCGACGTGCTCGAGGAGAAGAGCCGCAAGATCAACGACCGCGAGCGTGACCTCGAGCACGAGCGCGAAGCCGTCACGAAGCTCACCCAGGAGCGCGTGGTCGCCCTTGAGCTGGTCTCCGGCCTGTCGGCCGAGGACGCGAAGGGCATCCTCATCGAGGCGATCCGCGACGAGGCGGAGCACGACGCCGTGAAGCTCGCCCGGTCCATCGAGCGGCGCGCGCGCGACGAGGCCCAGGAGAAGGCACGCGAGATCATCGTCACGGCGATGCAGCGGGTCGCGGCCGACCACACCGCGGAGCACACGGTCACCGTGGTCCACCTGCCGAGCGACGAGATGAAGGGCCGGATCATCGGGCGCGAGGGCCGCAACATCCGCGCCCTCGAGCAGGCGACAGGCATCGACCTGATCATCGATGACACGCCCGAGACGGTCATCCTCTCGGGCTTCGACCCCGTCCGGCGAGAGGTCGCGCGGATCGCGCTCACGAAGCTCATCGCCGACGGGCGGATCCACCCCGGGCGGATCGAGGAGGTCGTCACCAAGGCCCGCGCCGAGGTCGATCTCGTCATCCGCCAGGCGGGCGAGCAGGCCGTCTACGACGCCGGCGTCCCGGGCCTCCCCGGGGAGCTCGTCAAGCTCATCGGCCGGCTCAAGTACCGCACGTCCTACGGCCAGAACGTGCTCGTCCACTGCGTCGAGACGAGCCACCTCGCGGCGATCATCGCGGCCGAGCTCGGCGCGGACATCAACGCGGCCAAGATCGGCGGCCTGCTCCACGACATCGGCAAGGCCGTGGACCACGAGGTCGAAGGGCCGCACGCCGCGATCGGCGCGAGCATCGCCCAGAAGCACAACATGCCGTTCAAGGTCGTGAACGGGATCGCGGCTCACCACCAGGAGGTGGAGTTCGCCTGCATCGAGGCCCCGATCGTCCAGGTTGCGGACGCGATCTCGGCATCCCGGCCCGGCGCCCGCGGCGAGACGATGGACACCTACGTCAAGCGCCTCGAGGACCTCCAGGGCATCGCGGAGAGCTTCGCCGGCGTCGATCGCTCGTTCGCCGTGCAGGCCGGCCGCGAGGTGCGCATCCTCGTCCGCCCCGAGGAGATCGACGACCTCTCGGCGACGCGCCTCGCCCGGGACATCGTCAAGAAGATCGAGGACAACCTCACGTACCCGGGCCAGATCAAGGTGACGGTCATCCGCGAGACGCGGTCCGTCGAGTACGCGAAGTAGCGCCGGGCGCGTGAGCCTGAGCCCGCGCGCCGGCCTCGGCAATCCGGCCAACGGGAACGCCCCGCGGCCGCCGGGCGCCTGCCGGATCCTGATGATCGGCGACATCATCGGGAAGCCCGGCCGGGTCGCGGTCGAGCAGGTGCTGGCCGGAATCCGGGACGAGCGGGGCATCGACTTCGTCACCGCGAACGGCGAGAACGTCGCGGGCGGCATGGGCCTCACGGTCTCGACTGCCGAGGCGCTGTTCGCATCGGGCGTCGACGTCATCACGTCCGGCAACCACATCTGGGACAAGCGCGAGATCTATCCGTTCCTCGACTCCAGCGAGCGGGTCCTGCGGCCGATGAACTACGGGACCCACAACGTCCCGGGGCGGGGCTGGGGCACGTACGAGGCGCTCGACGGGTCCGAGCTCGCGGTGATCAACCTGCAGGGCCGGACGTACATGCAGCCGATCGACAACCCGTTCACGGACATGGACCGGCTACTCGACGAGGCGTCGGAGCCGCTGCCGCCGACCCGGATCGTGGACTTCCACTGCGAGCTGACGTCCGAGAAGAACGCCCTCGGCATGTACCTCGACGGGCGCGTGAGCGTCGTGGTCGGGACGCACACCCACATCGTCACCGGCGACGAGCGGATCCTGCCCAAGGGCACGGCCTACCAGACGGACCTCGGCATGACGGGTCCGCTGTTCAGCGTCATCGGCTTCAACCCGGACACCGTGCTGCCCCGATTCGTGAACGCCCTGCCCACGCGGTTCGAGGTGGGGGACGGGCCGGTCGTGTTCAACGCGTGCCAGGTCGACGTCGACCCGGCAACCGGTCGCGCGCTGCAGATCGAGCGCATCCAGCGCCTCGTCGAGGTCTGACCGTGGCGTCGGCCGGCAGTGCGCGCCACGCCCCGCGGACCGCGGACGAGGAGCCGTTCGTCCCGGGCGACGCGGTCGCCGACGTCCACGCCCACACGACCCGCTCCGATGGCGTCCTCGAACCCGCGGAGCTCGTCCACCAGGCGTACGAGGCGGGCGTCCGACTGTTCGCGATCGCGGACCACGACAACCTTGCCGGGTACCGGGAGCTGGTCGCGCCGGGTGCCGCGCCGCTGCCTGCGGACCTCACGCTCGTCCCGGCGGTCGAGATCAACGCGATCACGCGCGGCCTCGGCCTGGACCTGCCCGAGGGCGAGCTCCACGTCCTGGGCATCGGCGTGGACCCCGGTGACGAGGCGTTCGAGGCGGCGCTTGCGGCCCAGCGCGGTGCCCGGCGAGCCCGCTTCTTCACGACCGTCGACCTGCTGCGGTCGATCGGGCTCCCGATCGACGCACAGATCGCCGAGCTGGACCTCGGCGGCGACGATGCCCTCGGCCGCCCGACGCTCGCGCGAGCGCTGACGCGCGCGGGCTTCGCCGAGAGCGTCGAGGACGCGTTCCGGCGGATCCTCTCGGGGGGCCAGCCGGGCTACGTGCCGCGGACCGGGCTCGGGCCGGTCGATGCCATCCACGCGATCCGGGCCGCGGGCGGGCTGGCGTCCATCGCCCACTTCCGTGAGGCGCCGACGCGCATCGTGCTGCTCCGGGATCTCATGGGCGAGGGGCTCAACGGCCTCGAGGGCCACCACCGCTCGTTCGACGAGGAGACGCGCGCCGCGGTGGGGGCGACGGCCCGTGCCCTGGGCCTGGTCGAGACCGGTGGCACGGACTACCACGGCGACCTCGGGCCGTACGCAGAGAGCCACTCGGGCCTCGTGATGCCGGACGAGCTGGTCGCCGGGCTGCGCACGGCGCTGGGCGCCTGACGGCCCGGGCCGGTACGATCACCCACCGCATGACCACGCGCACCCTGCCCGTCCTCGACATCGCGCCGCCAGTCACCGGTCCGGCCGGCCCGCGTGACCCGTTCGCGCCCGAGGACGAGCGCCTCGACGAGTTCCGCCCCGAGCCGCGCGCGCTCCCGGCGTTCTTCGTCTGGACCCTGGGCTGCCAGATGAACAAGAGCGACTCCGAGGAGATGGCGGGCCGGCTGCTCGCGGCCGGGTGCCCCGAGGCGCCCTCGATGGACCAGGCGGACGTCGTCGTCATCAATACCTGCGCGATCCGCGAGGCGGCCGAGGCCAAGGTCATCGGGCGGCAGGGCCACCTCAACCGGCTCAAGGCCGCGAACCCGTCGCTCCGGGTCGTGATGACCGGCTGCTCCGTCCGCGAGTCGAACCGCGTGGGCCTCAGCCGGCGCTACCCGGCCATCGACCTCTTCCTGCGCCCGGACGAGGAGCCGGAGCTCGTCGACCGCCTCGGGCTCGCGTCGGCCCAGGCGCCCGTCGGCGCCCTCGCGAGGACCGCCGCCACGACCAGCGTCAAGGGTGCCCCGGTCTCCGATGCCACCCACCTCGTCCGGGCGCGCGCGGACGCGATCGCCGGCGGCGCCGTCCTGCGCGGCTCTGCGATCAGCGCCTGGCTGCCCATCATCTACGGCTGCGACAAGACGTGCACCTACTGCATCGTCCCGTTCAGCCGCGGCCCGGAGCGGAGCCGCCCGTTCGACGAGATCGTGGACGAGGCGCGCGCGCTGGGCGTCGCGGGCTACCGCGAGGTCACGCTCCTCGGCCAGAACGTCAACTCCTACGGCCACGACCTGGCGGCCGACCCCCGGTTCGCGCACGTCGTGACGGAGCGGACTGTCGGCCGCCACCAGGACCGCGCGGCTCGACCGGACCTCGCGGAGCTCATCCGGGCGGTGCATGGGCTGCGCACCACGGATGGCGCCCAGGCGATCCCGCGCCTGCGGTTCGTCACGTCGCACCCGTGGGACCTCTCGGACCGACTCATCGAGGCGATGCGCGACTGCCCGTCGGTGTGCGAATCGCTCCACCTGCCGGTGCAGTCGGGCTCCGACTCGATGCTCCGGCGGATGGGTCGCCAGTACACGATCGAGCACTACACGGAGCGGCTCGCGCGGCTCCGCGAGGCGATCCCGGGGCTCGCGCTCTCGACCGACGTGATCGTCGGGTTCTGCGGCGAGACCGACGCCGAGTACGAGGCGACGCTCCGCCTGCTGGACAGCGTGCGCTACGACCAGGTCTTCGCGGCGGCCTACAGCGAGCGGCCGGGGACACCCGCGACGAGGCTCGCGGATGACATCCCGGCCGCCGAGAAGCGACGCCGCCTCGTCGGGCTGCTCGACCGCCAGGAGCTGATCGGCCATGAGCGCAACCAGGCCTGGCTCGGGCGAGAGGTGGAGGTCCTCGTCGACACGATCGTCCCGCCCCGCCAGCACGACCACGAGGACGATGCGGCCGCCGGGACGACGGAGTCGCGCGACGCGTTCGCGCACCTGCCCGACGGCGTCGCCCACCTCGCCGGACGCTCGCGCGAGAACAAGCTCGTCCACCTTGCCGGCGCGCCTGTGCTCGTCGGCGGCCTGGTCCGCGTCCGCGTCGACCATGCCGGGCCGTACGCGCTCCGGGGAGCCCTCGCCTGAGCGACGCACGCGACGCCGATGGCCCGCGGCCCGCGCCGCTGATCGTCATCGGCGGGCCGACCGCGACGGGCAAGACCGGTGTCGCGATCGCGATCGCGGAGCGACTGGCCGCACGCGGGGTCCCTGCCGAGGTCGTGTCCGCCGACTCCCGGCAGGTGTTCCGCGGTCTGGACATCGGGACGGCGAAGGCCACCTCGGACGAGCGCACCCGCGTCGTCCATCACGGCATCGACCTCGTGGAACCCGACGAGCCGTACTCCGTCGCCGAGTTCCGGGCCAACGCGCTCCTTGCCCTGAACGCGCTGGGCGCACGGGGCGGGGTGGGCATCCTCGCCGGCGGGACCGGGTTCTGGCTGCGCGCCGTGTTCGCGGGGATCGACACCGACGCCCTGCCCTCGGACGCCGCCGTCCGGGCCAGGCTCGAGGCGACGATGGCCCGCGACGGCGTCGCTGCGGCGGCCGAGCGCCTCCGGGTCCTCGCTCCGCTGCTCGCCGCCCATACCGACCAGCGCAACCCACGGCGTGTCGTCCGGGCGCTGGAGATCGCGACGCTCCGCGGCGACACGCCGCTCCCGGCGCCGCTCGGGTACGGGGCGCCCGTGCTGGGCATGCAGCTCGTGGTGGAGCGGGTGGAGCACCGGCGCCGGATCGCAGACCGAGCCCGGGCGCAGTTCGACGCAGGCCTTGTCGAGGAGGCGCGATCGCTCCGGGAGCGCTTCGATCCGCGCCTGCCCGCGTTCTCCGCCATTGGCTATCGAGAGAGTTGGGCGTATCTCGACGACGAGATCTCGCTCGACGCCGCCATCGAGCTTGACGCCGTCCGCAACGCGCAGTTCGCCCGCCGCCAGCGCACCTGGTTCCGCCGCGAGCGGGCGCTCCGGGTGGTCGACGCCACGGGCGACCCGGTGCCGGAGGTCCGGCGCCTCGTGGATGCCTTCGTCGCCGCCGCCGTTGACGGCTCGGCTGACGACGCCGCGGCCCACCGCTGACCGCCGCCCGGACGCCGCTCAAAGGCGGTCGGAGGGCACCGGGTATGCTGGGCGTCCCATGAGCGCCCGAGACACGATCGACCTTGCTCCGACCGTCGAGAAGGCGTTCCTGCTCGCCGTCGACACGGGTCAGGACGAGGGATGGAGTGCCGAGGACAGCCTCACCGAGCTCGCCGCGCTGGCGGACACGGCAGGCGCCGTTGTCGTGGGCGCCGAGTGGCAGAACCGCCGCCACGTGGACCCCAACTGGTACGTCGGCAAGGGCAAGGCGGAGGAGCTGCTCCAGGCGAAGAGCGAGACCGGCTTCGACATCCTGATCGCGGACGACGAGCTCAGCCCGGCCCAGCAGAAGAGCCTCGAGTCGCTGCTCAACGCCAAGGTCATCGACCGCAGTCGCCTCATCCTCGACATCTTCGCCCTCCACGCGCAGACCCACGAGGGGCGGCTCCAGGTCGAGCTCGCGCAGCTTGAGTACCAGCTGCCGCGGCTGACCCGCCTGTGGACGCATCTCTCGCGCACCGGCGGCGGGATCGGCACCCGCGGTCCCGGCGAGTCGCAGCTGGAGACGGACCGGCGCCTCATCCGCGAGCGGATCAAGAAGATGAAGGAGCGGGTCGAGAGCGTCCGCCAGCAGCGCCAGACGACCGCGCGGGGCCGCGACCGGCGCCTGTACCCCACGGTCGCGATCGTCGGCTACACGAACGCGGGCAAGTCCACGCTGCTCAACGCGCTCGTGGGCTCCGTGGTCGCCAAGGCCGAGGACAAGCTGTTCGCGACCCTCGATCCCACGTCGCGCCAGGTGAAGCTCGGCGACGGCCAGACGGCGATCATCACGGACACCGTCGGGTTCATCCACAAGTTGCCTCATCAGCTGGTGGACGCGTTCCGCGCGACCCTCGAGGAGGTCACCCGCGCCGACGTCCTGATCGAGGTCGTGGACGCAGCCGACAGCCACGCGACGGAGCACCGGGCGACCGTCCAGACGGTCCTCGACGAGCTGGGCGCGGGCGACAAGCCACGTCTCACCGCGTTCAACAAGGCGGACCTCCTGTACCCGAACACGAGCGGCGAGCTGCCGGCGCCCGCGGTCTCTGGCACGGTCCTCGTGTCGGCGGCGACCGGGTTCGGGCTGGACACGCTGCGCGCCGAGATCGCGGCGCTGCTCGCGTCGCTCTGGGAGCCAGTCGACCTCGCCGTCCCGTACGCCGCGGGCGAGCTGCTGGCGCGCGTCCGCGAGCGAGGCACGGTCGACCTCGACTACAGGAACACCGACGTCCGAGTCACGGGGCGCATGGCCCCGGGCCTCGCCAGCGAGCTGCGAGCCGTCGCGGAGCGCTGGGAAGAGACCCTCCGCGAAGAAGGCGTCGCACCCTGAGTCCGTCGTCGGCCGCGTCCGTCCGCCGGGCCGGCAGTGGGCTCCTCGACTGGGGCGGCCGGGTCACCTGGACCGTCGCGGACGGCGTCCGTGGACGCCGGTGGCGGGCGATGCTCGTCGACGAGGGTCGGATCGTGGGGGTCCTCCTGCTCGAGACCGGCACGGACCTGCGGGTCGGCAAGCTCGAGCTCGCGACGGCGGCTGGCCTGCTGACGCTGCATCCCGAGGGCGCGGCACTCCACGGCAACATCGTGCGGCCGGCCGGAATCGAGCACATCGAGCGTCCGTGGGCCGAGGACCACCTGCTGCACGTCGTCGGCACGCCTGCGACCGCGGCCGCCGCCGCGCGTCGGCTCACGACCCGGGTCGGGGTAGGGGAGGGGCACACGTTCGTGGGGGTCAGCGTCGACGTGGAGCTCGCCGTGACGCCGGCGACCTTCCGGGTCGTGCGGCCGGCGGAGGAGCGGTGGCGCTTCGTCCAGGCCGATCGGGGGTTCGAGACCGCGGTCACGCTCGATGCCGACGGGATCCCGAGGCTCCTGGACGCCGCTTCATGGCCGCTGGAGCGCCGCGAGCACGCCTGAGCCGTCCGCTTCGTGGACAACCTGTGGATAACTTGTCGCGCGTGCCCGCCGAAGTCCGATTCTCGTGGATAAGCCGGTTGTGGCGGCCCTGGCCGGCGGCGTAGTATTCGTCTTGCCCGAAGGGGCAGACGAACCGACTACGGACCGGACGGTGTTTACATCGACTGGACCGAAAGCGGGGCGGCGGTTCCTTCGGGCGTTTTGCTGTCTCCGGCCGGAAATCCCGGTCCGTCGAGCGCGACTCCGGCCGTCGCGCTTGGGTAGGCTGTTGCGCGTGACCCCACCCACCGTGTCCTCGTGAGCCGCGCCGGAGCGCTCGACGCCGCGACGATCGCCCGGGCCGCCGCGCCGGTCCTCCTGCTGCTCACCGCGATGGGCGTGCCGTGGCTCGCCGGTCCCGCGACCCTCGTCCTCGCAGTGGGGGCTGCCGTCGGGGTGGCGCGCAAGGCGCCCGTCGCGTGGGCGTGGGCCGCGATGGTCCCCGCCAGCGCGTTGGCTACGGTCCGTGCGTTCTCGGGTGTCGTGCCCGTCGACGTCTCTGCTGTCTGCCAGGCCTTCGACTCCCCGCGGTTCGGGTGGGCGATCGCGGAGGCCGCGGTCGTGCTGGGCGCGTTCACTGCCCTCGCGATCGCGTTGCGAACGCGTCGAGCGAGCGTCGGCATGCGGATGCCGGCTCGAGGTGCCATCCGACTGGCGGTCGTCGGGTTCGGCGCGCTGGGACTCGCCGGGCTCGTCGTCGTCTCGTTCATCCACGGCGGGCTGCCTGGGCCTGGAGGTCCGTATCCGTCAACGGCGTCGTTCGTGCTCGCCGTGCTGGTGGGCGCGGCGGCGATCGCCCTCGCCGAGGAGCTCACCTTCCGTGGGGTCATGCAGCATTGGCTCGCCCGCACGGTCGGGGAGTGGCCGGCCGTCCTCATCCAGGCAGTCGCGTATGGCGTGTGGGTCAGCGCCGTCGGCTGGGGCCCGATCATGGGTGTCGCGGCCGGTGCCGCTGGCCTGGTGGCGGGTGCGCTCACCGCGCGGACGAACTCGTTGCTGGTTGCGTTCGCGTGGCATTGGGGTGTTGCCGCGGCCCTCCTGGCGTCGATGCTCTGCTCTTGACCTCAGTTATTCCCGGTATTACCGTTAGCGGTAAGAACGAGAGGTGCGTCATGCGGATTACGTCCAAGGGTCAGGTCACCATCCCCCAGGGGATCAGGGAACAGGCGGGGTTCCTGCCCAACACCGAGGTGGAGTTCATCTGGGACGGCGTGGGAGTCCACCTCGTCAAGCAGGACTCGCCCAGGAAGACAACCCGGGGCGGGCGAGCGGTACGGCTCCTGCAGGACGCGAATGCCGACTTCGGCGGCATGACGACCGATGAGATCCTGAGCCACTTGCGAGGTCCCGAGTGACGGCCGTTCTCATCGACACCAACGTCCTCATCGATCTGGTCACTGCAGATCCGGTGTGGAGCGACTGGTCGAGGGATGCGCTGAGGCTCGTGCTCGATAGTTCGGTCGCCGTGATCAATCCCATCGTCTACGGCGAGATGGCTGCCGGGATCTCCACGAGGGAGGCACTCGACGAGATCCTCCCCGAAGACATCTACCGGCGCGAAGCGTTGCCCTACACGGCGGCCTTCCTCGCGGGTGCTGCATTCCGGGAGTACCGGAGGCGCGGGGGAACCGCCATGCGGCCCCTTGCTGACTTCTACATCGGCGCCCACGCGGCCGTTGCCGGGTATCGACTCCTGACGCGGGATGCGCGCCGGTATCGCACAGCGTTCCCGCGGCTCGAGCTCATCTCACCGCCGTCATCGAGCGGCCCTCAGCCTTGACGCACGCGCCAGCCATCCGAGCATCGACACATGCCTGACCATCCGGCCCCCGCGGTCGTTCGCCGTCCTGGGGCTGCGGCGCGCCGCCGTGTGCTGGTCTACGCGACGCTGGTCCTGCTGGCCCTGGTCGTCATCCTCACCATCCGCAGGCACACGATCCCGACACCGCAGGGCGCCCTGTCGCCCCCGTTCCCGGACTTGGCGCGAACGACCGAGCCGTACAACCCGCCAGTGATGGCGGGCCAGTGGTTCTTCGCCTTGTCCTCGGCTGGCTTCTATGCCCGGCTGGGTGACCAGGTCGTGCTGACGAACTCGGGCCATGGCACGAGGGAGGGGACGGTCGCCACCGATCCCGACGGCACCGGCATCCGCGGCGTCTTCGGGCCGGCCGCCCACGCCGCCACATGCCCCTACGAGGGGCATGTCTGCGCCAGCTCGGATATGTCCTACGTGGTCGTGCCTCCTGACCGGATCCCGTGGGGGCACCTCAACGTCGTCGACATGGGCGCCGGCGGCTACCGCGTTCTCGCACCCGATACCGTGCCCTTGGGCTGCGCCAGCATCGCGAACGGGGCGAGCGTCGAGATCAACGGCCGCAACGTCTACCGCTCGGGCCACGTGATCGGTCAGGGCCAGTATCTGTTCGCCGCAGACCCGCAGATCTTCCCGTGCATCGTTGTCGCCGGCATCGTCGTCACCGGCGGCGACTCCGGCGCGGCGGTGTTCGTCGACGGGCAGCCCGCCGGCGTCGTGTCGCGCAGCTTCATCGACCAGGGTCAGGTCGGCTTCACGCCGCTCGACGCGGGGCTCGACGAGCTTGGCCTGACGCTGTGCACCGAACCAGATTGCCGTCTCGTGCCGCCGCGGTAAGGGAGGGGCACCTGCCCGGATCGCGCGCTCGAACGGGTGCGGAGTCGCTCATGGCTTGGCCCCACATGCCGCCCTGTATCACTTCCGATAATGCAAGTTATGTCGTTTCCAGCGCGGGGCCAGGGGCTCACGGACGCACGGGCACTCAGGACGGGCACTCACATGGGGTCAGCGCTGGCGATCACGATGCCGTCGATGCATCGCTGACTGGTTTCGCGCCAGCCCCCCGCACGGAAACGTGTCCAAACCCGGGTTTGACGACACTGCCTTGCGTGCGGCAGGGAGATTCCAGTCGCCGATGAATGGCTCCGGGCGAAAGGCCTGGGTGCTCTTGCTACTGGCGCGGGCGCGTGTTGAACCCGACCGTGCCGGACGGCGTAGCCTCGATGTCGAGGAAGAACGCCCAGATGTATCGGCCACTAGTGTCTCAGCCCGCTGAACGCTAGACGGTTGTGCCGCGGACAGCTACGCTTCCCGGCATGCCGAACCACCCCGCCGCCCCGCTCCTGATCGACGACGCCGAACGCGACGCGCTGGCCGCCCTGGTCCGGGCGCGGACG
>JBBRRZ010000027.1:0-46139 GCA_038245845.1 Candidatus Limnocylindrales bacterium | reverse complement strand
GGACCTTGGTGCGCTTCTTCCACGGCACGCCCAACAGCCAGTCGAGGTACGTGCGCGAGACGGTGTATTCCGCGGCGTCGGGATGCATGCGGCTCATGCGATCGAGCTCGGCATTCGCCTCCTTCTCGACCTCCGCGCTCATCTTCGCCTTCTTGATCTTCTCGAGGCCGTAGTGGTCCTCGTCCAGGATCTGGGCGGCCTCCTTGATGTCGAGCCGGTCGTCGGTCGAGACGTTCCAGGGCAGGCTCACGAGCCAGTCCACGTACGTCCGGATGACGCCGACCTCGGGCGAGGCGGACGGGATCCGGCTCATCCGGTCGATCTCCTTGATCGCCCGGGCGCGGACCTCCTCCGGCATGCCGGAGGCCTCGACCTTCTCCCGCAGCTCGTTGATCTCGGCCTGCTGCGGATCGTCCTCGCCCAACTCGCGCTGAATCGCCTTGAGCTGCTCCCGGAGGATGTACTCCCGCTGGGTCTTGTCCATCTCGGACTTGACCTCGCTCTGGATCTTCCCCTTGAGCTCGAGGATCTCGACCTGGCGAGCGAGGAACGTGCTGACGAGCTTGAGCCGCTGCTCGACGTCGATCGTCTCGAGCAGCTCCTGGCGCTGCTCCGTCGACATGTCGGGGCTGTAAGCCACCATGTCGGCGAGGAGGCCGGGCTCGCTGATGTTGCGGGCGGCGATGGCGGCCTCGGGCGGTACGGGCGCGCCGCTGGCAACGTACTGCTCGATCTGGGCCTGGACGCTCCGGATCAGCGCCTGGATCTCGACGCCGTCGGGCGTCTCGTCCGGGAGCTCCTCGACGAGGGCGGCGATGTACGGCCCGGTGTGCACGAAGCCGTGCACGCGGATCCGCGTCTGACCCTGGACGATCGCCCGGACGGTGCCGTCCTGGAGCTGCACGACCTGGGCGATCTTCGCCAGGGTGCCGATCGTGTACAGCTCGGACGGGTCGCCGATGTCCTCCTGCTCGGCCTTGCGCTGGGTGACGAGCGCAATGGGTCCGCTCGCTTCGACGGCCGCGTTGAGCGCAGCAACGCTCTTCTCGCGGCCGACCTGGAGCGGGACGATCATCTCGGGGAAGATGACGGTCTCCCGCAGCGCGACGAGCGGCAGCTCACGCACCTCACCGGTGGTGGGCTTGGGCTCGGGCGCCGGGATCGACGGTCGCTTGGCCATCAGAAGGTCTCCTTGAGTGCCGGTCTCAGGTCCGGCGTGGCGGTTCGACAGGGTGCAATGGATTGGGCTGTCAGGGTGATCACGAGGCCTCCGAACCGTCGTCCGGGCGGTCTTCCGTGCCGGTCGCCGCGGTGCTGGTGGCGGGGCGCCCGGTCGTTCGACCTGACGCCTCCGCAGCGGCCTGCTCACGGGTCCCTTCGTCGTAGAGCGCTTCGAGGATCCTTTTGCCGAGGCGTTCCTCGAGCTCGAAGAGGGTGCGGACCCCGGCGAGGTTGACGCCGCGGTCCCGAGTCAGGTGCCGGATCCAGAGAATGCGCCTGATGTTCTCTTCCGAGTACAGGCGGATGTTCGTCGGGGTGCGCGCGGGGCAGACCAGCCCCTCGTCCTCGTAGATGCGCAACGTTCTGGGATGCGCGGAGACGAGGGTCGCCGCGACGCTGATGACATAGACGGGCTGGGTGGGATCCCGGTCGGGCCGGCGAGCTGTAGCCATCGGCTATGCCTCGGCCGTCGGCGGCCGCAGGACGGTGCCGACAAACAGGCGATCGAGCGCCTGGCGAAGCGTCATGCGTCCGCGGAAGGGCGACGGGCGACGGGTCAGCGTCATCGCATCGAACCTCCTGCTGGTGCGTCCCGGCGGGGCTTCCGTCGGAGCGTCGGGTTGCGGCGCCGGCGGTTCAATCCGCTGGCAGATGGTTGGTCGCCGACGAGGCGGGTTGGCCGCTCGTCGGGCATTTCAGAGGCTAGAACCCTGACAATGGTGTTGTCAAGATAAATGTCCATAACATCGAACGATGCCTGTCCGAAACCCGGTTCGAGATCCGGTGCGATGCTGCGTCGAGGTAGGTCCGGCTGGCGCGGAGCCTCACGTCCCTGCGCGGCCAACGGACAGGTCGTCCGCGCCCATCCGCGCCCATCCGCGCCCGTCCGCCTGGCGCGCCGCGCCGCCCCGCCCTCGCCCTAGCCGCGGCCAACGCCGTCGCCCGGTCGCTTGGCGGCGCTACGTCTCCGTCGCGGGGCGTCTCCGTCGCTCGACGGCGTGGATGTTCCGGCGCGAGGGTCGCGGAACGGCGGCGCGGAACGGGCGGCGCGCAACCGCATGGGGCGACAGCCACAGCGTCGGAGCGCGGTGGCGGCCGACGGTGCACAATCGATATTGCACATCTGCCCAGTCATGAGCATCTGCTCATTCCGCCGGAGGGACGATGCCGTCGCCCGAAGAGCTCAGCCACGACGAGTTCGAGCTTCTCGCGCGCGTCGCCACCCGCTACTACGGCGATGGCCTGACCCAGGAGACGCTCGCCCGCGAGTTCGGCCTGTCACGACCGAAGGTCCAGCGGCTTCTCGACCGAGCCCGTGGCACCGGCGTGGTCGACATCCGGGTCTCCGCGCCGCCGTGGCTTCACCTGGACCTCGAGCGCGAATTGCGCGAACGCTTCGAGCTCCAGGAGGTGATCGTGGCACCCGCGCGCCCGGACCAGCAGGCCCAGCGCGAGGAGGTGGCGCGCGCCGCGGCACGCTTCCTCGAGCGTCGCCTCGTTGACGGGAGCGTCGTCGCGGTCAGCCACGGTCGCGACACCGGCGAGGTGCCCAGGTTCTTCCGGCCGCGCCAACGCCTCGACGCGACGTTCGTCAGCGCGATGGGCGGCTCGCCGCTCGCCGACGCCCCGACCAACCCCAACGAGATCGCCCGGCGCATGGCCGACCGCTGCGGCGGGCGGGCGATCGTGATGTACGCCCCAGCGTATGTCGGCAACGCAGAGATGCGCGACGAGCTCCTGCGTCACGTGGCCGTCGCGGACCCGCTCCGGAGGGCGGCCGGGGCGTCGGTCGCGCTGGTTGGGATCGGAGGCACGGACGACGCCTGCACGATGGTCCGCACTGGCTGCTTCTCAGTCGAGGAGATCCGCCGGTTGCGCGAGGCGGGCGCGGTCGGCGACGTGCTTGGCAACTACGTGGACATCGACGGAGCGCGCCTGGACTCGCCGGAGACGGCCCGGCTCGTGGGCCTGTCCATCGATGACCTGCACGCCGTGGACACCGTCGTCGTGGTCGTGAGCGAAGGCGAGAAGCCGCGCGCGGTCCTGGGTGTCCTGCGCACGGGCGTCGTCGACGTCCTCGTCGTTGACGAGGGCAATGCGCGCTTCCTGCTGGATGTCGCGCGCGGAGTGGAAACGCGTCCCATGACGGAGGTGTGAGATGCCGGTGGTCGCGACACGGGAGATTCTCGAGCGCGCGGTCGCGGGGCGCTATGGCGTCGCGGCGATCAACGTGATCAACGACCTGACCATGGACGCCGTCCTGTCGGCCGCGACCGAGCTCCAGGCACCGCTCATCGTGCAGACGTCGGTGAAGCATGTGCAGCTGACCGGCGTGGACGTGATGTACGCGATGTGGACCGCGATGACGCAGGACATCATCGTCCCAGTCTCGCTGCACCTGGATCACTGCCCGGACCGGGCCGTGATCTCCGAGTGCCTGGCGGCCGGCTGGAACTCCGTGCTGTTCGACGCCTCGAAGCTGAGCGTCGAGGAGAACACGCACCAGTGCCTCGAGGTCGTCGCCGAGGCACGTCGGTACGGCGCCGACGTCGAAGGCGAGATCGAGGGCTTCAAGCGCACCGAAGAGATGACAGGCGACGAGGCGCAGCAGGTCCAGACGCTCCAGACCGTGGTCGACTTCGTGCGGGCGACGGGCGTGGACGTGTTCGCACCGGCCATCGGCAACGCTCACGGCACGTACGTGTCGGCGCCGACGCTCGACGCCCAGCGGGTCACGGATATCGTGGCGGCCACCGGCATCCCCGTGGCGCTCCACGGCGGAACGGGCATGCGGCCCGACCAGTTCACGGACCTCATCGCCCGCGGCTGCGCGAAGGTCAACATCTCGACCGCGCTCAAGATCGCGTTCATGCAGGCTGGCCTGGACCACATGACGCAGCACCCGGGGAAGTTCGATCCGCCGGCCCAGTTCCAGGCCCAGCACGCGGCCGTCAAGGCGATGGCGATGGACCACATCCGGATGTTCGGCAGCGAGGGCAAGGCATGGTGAGGGCCCTCGTCTTCGACTGCGACGGCGTCCTCGCCGACACCGAGCGCTACGGGCACCTGCCTGCGTTCAACCAGACCTTCCGCGAGTTCGGGCTGCCCGTGCAGTGGTCCGAGGAGGAGTACGGTCGGCGGCTCAAGATCGGCGGTGGCAAGGAGCGGATGGCGAGCCTCCTGACGCCTGCGTTCGTCGCCGATGCAGGGCTACCCGACGATGGCGAGGCACAGCTCGCGCTGGTGGCGGCGTGGCACCGGCGAAAGACCGGGATCTACACGGAGATGGTCGCCGCGGGGACGCTTCCGCCGCGCCCAGGCATCCGGCGGATCATCGGGGCGGCCCAGGATGCGGGCTGGAGGCTGGGCGTCGCGTCGACGTCCGCGGAGGCATCGGTCCACGCGATCCTGGACTTCGCGGTGGGCCCGGAGCGCGCAGCGCGGTTCGATGTGTTCCTCGCAGGCGACTGCGTGGGGAGCAAGAAGCCTGCCCCGGACATCTACCTCCTCGCACTCCGGCAACTCGGCGTCCCGCCCGGCGACGTCCTCGTCGTGGAAGACTCACGGAACGGGCTGCTCGCGGCCACGGCAGCTGGCCTGCGCTGCCTGGTGACGGTCAATGGCTACACCGCCGAGGAGGACAGCCGCGAGGCGATCCTGGTCGTGTCGTCGCTCGGCGATCCCGACGGGGAGCGGACGAGCGTCATCGCCAACCGGGGCGCGGCCCGGCCGGGCGACCACATCACCCTGGGCGACCTCGAGGCATGCCTTGCCCCGACGCCCTCGCGCTGACGTTTCGCGACTGGTGCAAGGAGGTATCGATGACCCACTCGTCAATGGACGAGGTCGATCTGGTCCTGCGGACCATGGCCCGGACGATCGTCGACAACGCCGACTACTTCGCCCAACTCGACTCGATCGCGGGTGACGGCGACTTCGGGTTCTCGCTGCGCAACGGGTTCGAGGTCGTGGTCGCCGAGTACGACGGCTTCGACCACTCGAGCGCAGGCGCCGTGCTCAAGAAGATCGGCCTCGTCATCGCGGGCAAGGTCGGTGGCGTGAGCGGTCCGATCTGGGGTACGGCCTTCCTGCGGGCCGCCGCCACCGCCGGGGACCGGACGGAGCTGACACCAGACGACGTCGTCGCGATGCTGCGCGCCGCCATCGCCGGGATCCAGCTGCGTGGCAGCGCCTCGCTCGGGGACAAGACCCTGCTCGATGCCCTCGTGCCTGCGACGGACAGCCTCGACGCGGCGATCGCCGATCCCGCGTTCGCCGGTGATCACGGCGTGGCGGCGATCCAGCGGGCCGCGGACGTCGCGGTCAAGGCCGCCGAGGACACCAAGGGAATGCTCGCGTTGCGCGGCCGGGCCGCGTACACGGGCGATCGGAGCCGGGACTCGGTGGACGCAGGCGCCACCGCGATCGGCGTCATTCTCCAGGCGATCAGCGCGGCCTGGCGCGAGCAGTACGGCAACTGAAGGAGACGACAGTCGTGAAGAAGTTCGTCAACGACCCGAAGCAGTTCGTGCCCGAGTTCCTCGAGGGGATCATGCTCGCCAGCGGCGGCACCCTCAAGTACGAGCCCAAGTACAACCTCATCTATCGCGCCGACATGCCCAAGCCCGATCGCGTATCGATCATCCAGGGATCGGGATCGGGCCACGAACCGGCCCACACCATGATCGTGGGACCCGGGATGCTCGACGCCGCGTGCCCGGGCGACGTGTTCGCCGGTCCGCCGGTCGAGTTCGTGACCGAGACCTCCAAGCTCATGGACACGCCCGCCGGCGTCCTCTACATCGTCAACAACTACACCGGCGACCGGACCGCGTGGGAGATGGCGAAGGAGCTGTGCGAGGCCGAGGGCCAGCGTATCGGCTACCTGCTCGTCAACGACGACGTCGCGGTCAAGGACTCGACGTGGACCATCGGCCGGCGCGGTGTCGCCGGGAACTTCTTCGTGATCAAGGCCGCGGCCGCGATGGCGGACCAGGGCGGATCGCTCGAGGAGTGCGTGCGCGTCGGGGAGAAGGTCATCGCGAACGTCCGGACCATGGGCATCGCCCTCTCCTCGTGCACGCCGCCCGTCCGCGGGACGCCGCTGTTCGAGATCGGCGATGACGAGATGGAGGTCGGGATCGGGATCCACGGCGAGCCTGGCCGGAAGCGGACCAAGCTCGTGAGCGCGAACGAGATCGTCGACCTGCTGCTCGAGGCCATCGTCCCGGACCTGCCGTTCGCATCCGGCGACGAGGTCGCCCTGATGGTCAACGGCCTCGGCGGCACCCCCGTCTCCGAGCTGTATCTCCTCTACGGGATCGCCCACAAGCGGCTCGCGGAGAAGGGCATCAAGGTGTTCCGGAGCTATGTCGGCGAGTACTGCACCTCGCTGGAGATGGCCGGTGCACACATCTCCATGCTCAAGGTTGACCCCGAGCTCAAGGAGCTGCTCCTGGCCCCCGCGGAGGTCGCCTACCGCGTGTTCTAGCATCCATCCCGATGGCAGACGGACGGGCGCCCGACGATTGGTCTGGCGCCCGTTCCATGCCCCGCCCGGCCGTCCGCGTCCGGTCGGCCTTCGACGTCGCCTACGAGGCCACGCCCACGTGGGACACCGGACGGCCACAGCCAGCGGTGCGTCAGCTGCTCGAGACCGGGGCGATCGAGGGCGCCGCGCTGGACGTCGGCTGTGGCACGGGCATGCACGCGGTCCTCCTGGCCCGGGCGGGGCACCGCGTCGCGGGCATCGACCTCGCGCCCGCCGCCGTCCAGCGCGCGCGGGAGCGGGCACTGGCGGCCGGTGCGGAGGTGACGTTCATGGCCGGTGACGCGCTGGACCTTGAGGCCCACGGTCCCACCCTCGGCGCGCCATTCGACACCGTCATCGACGTGGGCCTCTACCACTCCCTGCAGCCCGCGGACGGCACCCGGTACGCGCAGGCGCTCGCCTCGGTGACCCGTTCTGGCGGGCGGGCGCTGGTGATCTGCTGGAGCGATCGCAACCCGTTCGGCATCGGCCCGGAGCGGGTCTCGCAACAGGCGCTCCGCCAGACCTTCCAGGACAGCGCGGGGTGGCGCGTCGAGGCGATCGACGAGACGACCCTCGAGACCCGCCTCCCGATGGCCACCGTGCACGCGTGGCTGGCGCGCCTGGGACGGCGCTGAGCCCGGGCCGGGCTACTCCTCCGCAGGGCCCCCGATCAGCTGCTCCCGGAGCTGAGCCTCGCAGTCGGGGCGCCCGATCGCGATCACCTTGTCGCCGCCCTGGAGCACGGTGTCGGCGCGCAGCGGCGTGGGCACGCCGGAGCGGATCACACCGAACAGCGAGCAACCCTGGGGCACCACCAGGTCGAGCGCCACCTTGCCGATCGCCGGCGAGCCGGGCTGGAGGTGCGCCTCGATGATCTCGAGCTCGCCGACGCCGAGCGCCGCGAGGTGGAGCAGCTCGTGGACCGGGATGTCCTGCTCGATCGATCCCAGGATCATCCGGGTCGGGCTGATGATCTCGTCCACGCCGAGATGGCGGAACAGCCGCTCGTTCTTCGGGTTGTTGACGCGCGCGATCGTTCGTGGCACGTCGAAGTGGTGCTTCGCCATCTGGCAGATCACGAGGTTGTCCTCGTCATCGCCGGTGACCGCCGCCACGATGTCCGCGCGGTTGGCGCCCGCCTCGTGCAGGTACTTCCCCTCGCACCCGTCCTGCGAGATCACCACCGACCCGATCTCGTCGGCGATCTGGTCCGCGCGCCCGCGGTCCTTCTCCATCAGGGCGACCTCGTGCCCCGACTCGATCAGCTCCTTGGTCAGGTAGTACCCGACCTTGCCGCCACCCACCACCAGGACGAACATCGATCAGGCCTCCGGGGACGCGGGTGCGGTCGCCGCCGCGGCGGCTGTCGTGCCCTCGACGCCTGCCTCGTCGAGCGCATCGGGCGGGTGGGTGTGGCGGTTCTGGGGGGAGTAGACGCCGGGTCGGGTGGCGATCCCCTGGCCGGCGAAGCCGAGCAGCGCCGTCGTCATGAGGTTCGTCCGGCAGAGCGTCGCGATCCCCAGGTGCGCGTACGCCTCCGCACGGACCGGGTCGTTGACCTTGGCGACGGTCTTTTGGGCGCCCAGCGCCTCGACGCCCAGCTGCGCGGCCATGATGTTGCGGTTGTCACCTTCGGTGAGAGCGAGGAACAGGTCGGCGTTCTCGGCGCCTGCACGGCGGAGGGTGTCCTCGTCCGTGCCGTCGCCGCGGAGCGCCGTCCCGCCGAAGCCGGCCGGGAGGCGGTCGAACGCGGCCGACCGGAGATCGATGATCAGGACCTGCCAGCCGGCGCGGTCGAGATCGTCGGCGAGGCCGGCGCCCACGCGCCCGCAGCCGACGATGACGGCTTTCATGCTTGCTCCTCGGGCATCGCCTCGCGTGCGACCCACACGGCGCACGGGGCGTTCTTCAGGACGTAGGGGATCGTGCGGCCGATGGCGAAGTCGCCACCGAAGCGCCGCCGGAATGGCAGCCCGCAGATGATCAGGTCGGCGCCGCGTTCGGTCGCCTCGTCGACGATGGCCGCGCCGACGTCGCGCGCCTGCAGCAGCACGGTCTCAAGCTTGTAGTGACCCGCCTCGGCGGTCGCCTCGGCGATGTCGAGGACGCGCTGCGCGTTCTCGGAGCGACCTGCGACGTCGGCATCGAGCGGAAGCGTCCAGTCGATCTCGACGACGTGGACACCGACCAGCTCGGCCTTGACGGGACGCGCAAGCTCCGCGGCAAGCGCGACGATCGACCGGTCTGTCCGGCCTCCCGACAGCGCCACGACGGCGCGCCGGAACTGGGGTGCCGACGAGTCGGCCACGGGCGTTGGAGCCTCCGCGTTCATGACGACCAGGACGCTGGATTGGGTCACGTTTCCGACTGGTCGTCGCGCCGGGTCACGATACCACCGGCCCCGAGCGGTCGCCCTGCTCTCGACCGACCCTTCGTGCTCGTCGACGGTCCGGCGGGTCCCAGGCCGGTTTCGGTGACCCGCCGACCGGGTAGCTGTCTACAGGCCGTACGCGAGCCGCGCCACGAGCCGGTCGGGCAGGCCAGCGCCCGTCATCGACCGCTGGACGGCAGAGACGTCGTACGCGGTCCGGTGCCAGGTGGCCGCGCCCGCATCGGTATCGAGGAGCAGCCACGACGCCGTCGGGATCCCGTCCCGCGGCTGGCCGACGCTGCCCGGGTTGAGCAGCACGCGGTGACCGTCGAACGTGATTCGCGAGCCGGCCCCCGGGCTCATCGTCTCCATCTGGCCGTCGTGCTCGAGGAAGGCGATCGGGACATGCGTGTGGCCATGGAGCCCGAACGGCGTAGCCATCGCGGCGATCCCTGCGCGGGCGACGGGCGTCGATGTCACGTACTCCCAGATCGGGTCGCGCGGCGAGCCGTGGACGAGGGTGAACCCCTCGCGCTCGACACGCTCTGGCAGGGCCGCGAGCCAGGTTCGCGTCGCGTCGTCGATGGCCAGGCGTGTCCACTCCATCGCCCGCCGCGCGTCGACGTTGAACGACTCGATGTCCAGGCTGCCGATCGCCGCCGCGTCGTGGTTGCCGCGCACGCCCAGGGCGCCGATGTCGCGCAGGCGGGCGACCACCGCGTCGGGCTCGGGCCCATAGCCGACGACGTCGCCCAGCTGCCAGACCTCATCTACCGAGGGCACGGCGGCGAGCACGGCATCGAGGGCCGCCAGGTTCGCATGGATGTCCGAGAGGACCGCGACACGCACGTTGGGCAGGGTAGCGCGGTCGGGTGCCTCAGAGCGGCCGTCGACGACGCTCCGCGGGATCGCGCGGGAAGCGGACATCGATCGGCCCGCCACGCGGGACGACGACCAGGCGATGGCCCTCCAGGCCGGGCACCTCGGGGTCGATGACCTCCGGCCTGCCGGCCCGCAACGCCGTCAGCGCGCCAGCCGCCGCGTCGAGCTCGTCGTCGACGGGCTCCCGTTTCCACGCGACGAGGACGCCGCCCGGCGCGAGGAGCGGCAGCGCGAGCTCCACGAGCTCCGAGAGCGACGTCACGGCCCGAGCCGTCACCGCCGGCCACGCTTCCCGATCGCGCCGATCGCGTGCGATGACCTCGGAACGCTCTCCCTCGACGGCCACCCGGCGTTCGAGGCCCGTCGCCCGGATCACCGTGCGCAGGAACTGGATCTTCTTGGCGATGGAGTCCACCAGCAGCGTCCGGTCCGATCCGAGTGCGGCCGCCAGCGGGATGCCGGGAAAGCCCCCGCCGGACCCGAGGTCCAGGAGGCGGGTGATCCCTCGCTCGCGCAGGAGCGGCACCGCGGCGAGGCTGTCGAGCACGTGGAGCCGGGCGACCGCCGCGGGCTCGCGGATCGCGGTGAGGTTGATCGCCTCGGTCCAGGCGAGCAGCAGCCGGACGTGGTCGTCGATCACGGCGCGCACATCCGCGGGCAGGTCGAGCGCAAGGGCACGCAGGCCGTCGGCGAGGACGTCTGCGTAGGCGGCCGGCAGGGCGGGGAGGTCCTGAACGCGCGTCGGGAGCGGTTCTCGCGGGCGGTCCAGGGCACCCTCCTGTGGCTGCACCAGGCCGTCCGGGAGGCCGCTCCCGGCGTCGATCGTTCGCCATCGCAGCGGCGTCATTCGGTCTGGCGTCGTCCCGTCGGTTCAGGTCCGGGTTTCCCCGGTACCCCTCGTGGACGACGCTCCCCGAGTGCACTCGCGCGTACGGCGGAGTGCGGACGTTATGAGGGGCGGGCGACAGCGTCAAGATGCCTTATCCACGAATCGGCGCGGCGGCGCAAGGTTGTGGATAACCCGCAGATCTGGTGGGCGACGGGCGAGGGGTCGGTCCCCGATCGGGGACCGACCAGCCGGCGGTCAGCTCGCGGATCTGGATCCGCGGACGGGTCGGCCGAGGGTTCGCCGGACGACGTCCAGCACCTCGTCAACATACTTGTCGGCCTCGCCGCGCTCCGCCGCGGTGCGCACGCATCCCTGGACGTGATCCTCCAGCACGAGGATCGACACGGCGTCGACAGCGGCGCGGAGGGCGGCGGTCTGCTGCAGGATGTCGACGCAGTACTCGTCGCGCTCGATCATGCGCGCGATCCCCCGGACCTGGCCCTCGATGCGGCTCAGGCGCCGGACGAGCTGGGCCTTGTCCTTGCTGTAGCTGTGGCGGAAGCTGTCGTGGTCGGGGCCATGCGCTGCGGGCGCGCGGCCAGCGGTCTCACCCATGGCGCGATGATACCCCATGGGAGTATCAGGAATCGGGCAGGCCGCCGGCAGCCGATGACCCCCGCCTTCGGTAGACTGGGCAGCCATGGACCCTCGCGGACTCCGGACGCGCCTCACCGGGGCCGGCTGCACCTCGTGCGGAGCAGCCATCCCTCCCGAGCGGATCGCCGTCCTCGCCGATCGCGGGGACGTCGCCTTCGTCGAGCTTCACTGTGCGGCCTGCGGATCGCGCACGATGAGCGTCGTCCTCGCCGCGACGGGCGCCGACACGAGCCCAGTCCTGGATACGGCCGATGACCCCGGAGTGGGTCCAGGCCCCGCCGCGCACCCGGCGTCCCGCCCGCCGCTGGACGACGCCGACGTGCTGGCGATGCACCGGTTCCTCGCGGATTGGGACGGTGACCTCCGCACGCTCGTCGATCCGGGGCCGGACGGCGGCGCGGCGCGATGAGCGGCTCAGCCGCCGGGCAGCCGTCGTTCGCGCACGCGAGCGAGGCGGAGCTGGCCCGGATCCTCGACTTCTACGAGGTGCGCTGGACGTACGAGCCGGACACGTTCCCGATCGGCTGGAACCTGGACGGTGACGTCGTCGAGAGCTTCTCGCCCGACTTCTACCTGCCGGACCTCGAGCTGTACGTGGAGCTGACGACGCTCAAGCAGAGCCTCGTGCGCAAGAAGAACCGAAAGCTCCGACGGCTCCGCGAGCTGTACCCGGACATCAGGATCAAGCTGTTCTACGCGCGGGACTTCCGGGCCCTGCTGCTCAAGTTCGGGCGGCTTGCGCTCGTCGACGAGCTCACCGGCTCGACTGGCCAGTCGACGCCGCCGCGAACCCGTGACGAGGTGCCGCTCGTGTCCGCGACCACCGACGGCGATCATCATGGGGATGCCCGGATCGACGCGACGCCGGGCGTCGACGGGGCAGCTCGACCCGCGGAGACACGGGGGAGGCGCCGGGGCCGCCGCCGTCGCCGCAGCGCCGCCTCCATCGCCGCAGGTGCGGCTTCGTCCCTCGCTGCCGCAGCCGCAGCCGCGGCGGGCGCTGCTGGCTCGATCAGCGGACCCGGCGGCCTCGACATCGGACCACAACCAGCCTGATCACCGGTCCGGCGTGCGCGGATGCGCCGGACGCGCGATCATCGCCCTGCACCCCTGCCCGCCCATCCCGGAGGCATCGCCGACCCGATCATGAGCCACACCGTCGATCTCGAGGCCGACATCGGCGAGGTCCTGCTCAGCGAGGCGCAGATCGCCGCCAAGACCGCGGAGCTGGGCCGCCGCATCAGCGCGGACTACGCCGGCCGCAACCTGACGCTCGTCAGCGTGCTCAAGGGGTCGCTGCCGTTCATGGCGGACCTCATGCGCCAGATCTCGCTGCCGCTCCGGATCGACCTCATGGAGGTCAGCTCCTACGGCGGGACGGCCACCGAGTCGTCGGGCCTCGTCCGGATCATCAAGGACCTCTCGGCGAGCATCGCGGACGAGGACGTCCTCCTCGTCGAGGACATCATCGACACGGGGCTCACGCTGAACTACCTGGTCCGGTACCTGCGCGGCAAAAGCCCGGCATCGCTCAAGATCTGCACGCTCCTCGACAAGCCCGCCCGACGCCTCGTCGAGATCCCGGTGGACTACGTGGGCTTCGAGATCCCGGACCAGTTCGTCGTGGGCTACGGCCTCGACTACTGCGAGCGCTACCGCAACCTCCGCTTCGTGGGCGTCCTGCGCCCCGAGGTCTACACGTCACACGAGTAGCGGGGACCCATGCACCGTCGTCCGCTCGGCAACGGCCGTCGTCTCGCGATCATCGGCGCGATCCTCGTGATCGTGGGCTGCCTGCTGCCGTGGTATGTCCTCGGCGGGGACGGTGGCCTGCCGCGGATCGAGGTCCGCGCGTTCAACTCGACCGGGATCATCGCGTTCATCGCCGCGCTCGCGACGCTCGCGCTCATCACCCTGCCCTATGCGGTGGAGCAGCCCGTTGCCGTCGACCGGGGCCTGTTCTTCGTGCTCATCGCGGCCGCGGGTCTTCTCGGCGTGTTCCTGATGCCGTTCACCACGCAGGGCATCCTCGGCTCGCCGGAGGGGCTCCTGCCCGATCGCGCCTATGGCTGGTGGATCGCCGCAGTTGGGGCGATCATCGTCGCCCGTGGCGCCTTCGAGATCTCGCAGGAGCCGCCCCGCCGCTGAGGTCCGTTCGTCGCCCTACGGCGCCACCGACCCGCGCACGTCGCCCGGCGCACCCGGCTCAACCTACCCGGGCGCGGCACCAGACCCCGTGGGCGCGAGCGACCCGGCCGGCGTGGGCGCTGACGGGGCGGGCGACGGGCCGGGACGCACGACGTGGTCCGTCAGCTCCAGGCCCAGGTAGCGCAGGTATGCCCCGCTGACCGAGCGCAGCTCGATCACGTACCTGCCCATCGGCCAGGTCGGCCGGTTGCCGACGCCGAGCGCCTTCGGGATCCAAAGCTCGCCGAGCGCGTCGGGCTCGGCGGGCTCGAGACGGTCGTGCGGGACCACCGTGGCGAGACCGTCGGCGATCCGGTAGAGCGTGGCGGTCAGCGCCAGCGGTGGGCGGTCGGGCCCCTGGACGGGCGCGCACCACCCGATCGCCGTCACGGTCGCCGCGACGATCGGCTCGAACGGGATCGCCGGGTCCAGCGGCGACGCCGCGCTCACCACGTCCGACGCCTTCCAGACCCGCGCCTGACGTCCGGTCCATGATTCGATCGTCGCGGTCCGCCACGTCAGTGGATACGCACACGTCAGCGCCCGCTCCGGCGCCAGGACCGGCGTCGGCAGCGGCGAGCCGTCCGGACCGACGGCGACGGTCGAGCCGCCCGGTCCGTTCGAGGCTGGCGAGCGTACGGGCCGTCCGGCGTCGGGCGGAACGACGAGGTCCCAGGGCCGCAGGAGGCCGAGCAGGAACGCGCCGACGACGAGCGCCGTTACGACGACTGGCCCACGGCCCCGCCGCCCGACGACCATGACCGTAGAGTCAAGGAGGGTCTGCTCGTGGGGCGCCAGCGCGACCGCATCGTCATCGTCCTCGCGGCCCGGCCGACGGGCGCCGCCAGACCAGCCCTGCGGGGCGTTCGGGGTGCCCGGCGACCCGGACGGCGGGGCGGGGCGCTGGGGCCCCCCAGGGCTCGTCATCGGCGTGGACGCCGCATGGCCGAGGGCTCAGTCCTCGCCGAGGTAGGCCTTGCGCACCGTCTCGTTGACCATCAGGTCGCCGGAGGTCCCGGTGAGGACGACCTCGCCGTTCTGGAGGACGTACCCGCGGTTCGCGATCGAGAGCGCCTGCAGGGCGTTCTGCTCCACGAGGAGGATCGTCATCCCGGTCGCGTTGATCTCCCGGATGATCTTGAAGATCTGCTGGACGAGGATCGGCGCGAGACCCAGCGACGGCTCGTCGAGGAGCAGGACCGTCGGGCGGGTCATCAGGGCGCGGCCGATCGCGAGCATCTGCTGCTCGCCGCCCGACAGCGTGCCGCCCTTCTGGAGGTGCCGCTCCTTGAGTCGCGGAAAGAGGTCGTAGACGCGTGCGACCTGCTCCTCGTTCTCGGTGTTCGTCCTGGTGAAGCCGCCCATCAACAGGTTCTCGTACACCGTGAGCCGGGAGAAGATCCGCCGACCTTCCGGCGCATGCCCGATGCCGCGGGTGACGAGCACGTGCGGGTCGACCTTCGTGATGTCCGTGCCGTTGAGCTCCACGGACCCCTGGCGCGCGTGGAGGAGGCCGCTGATCGTGCGCAGCGTCGTCGTCTTGCCGGCCCCGTTGGCACCGATGAGCGTCACGATCTCGCCGCGGTTGACCTCCACGTTGAGGCCGCGCAGGGCGTGGATCGCGCCGTAGTAGGTGTGGACGTCGGTGAGCCGGAGGACCGTGTCCGTGGATGCCGGCGCCGGGAGGGTCGAAGCGGTCATACGGCGGGCGCTCCCAGGTAGGCCTCGATGACGCGCGGATCCTTGCGGACGGCCTCCGGCGTGCCCTCGGCGATCTTCTCGCCGTGGTCCAGGACCGTGATCCGATCGCTGATCCCCATGACGAGCTTCATGTCATGCTCGATGAGCAGGATCGTCAACCCGAGCTCGTTGCGGAGCTTGGAGATCAGCGCCACGAGGTCCTGGGTCTCCTTCGGGTTCATGCCCGCGGCCGGCTCGTCGAGGAGCAGCAGCTTCGGGTCCGCGCCCAGCGCACGGGCGATCTCCAGCCGGCGCTGGTCGCCGTAGGGCAGGTTGCGTGCGGTCTCGTTGCCCTTGCCGCGGAGCCCGACGAGCGCCAGGAGCTCCTCGGCACGCCGCTCTGCCGCGAACTCCTCGCGCTTCGCGCCCGGCGTGTTGAACAGGGCCTGGAACAGGTTGCCGCGGAGCGTGGTGTGCATGCCGATCAGCACGTTCTCCACCGCGGTCATGTTCTGGAACAGGCGGATGTTCTGGAAGGTGCGGCCGACGCCGGCGACGACCATGTCGTTGGGGCGGGCGCTCCGGAAGATGCCCAGCCGCTCGAGCCACTTCTGGTAGCTGACCGGCCGGATGATCCCCAGCAGCAGTGTCGCGACCAGCAGGAGCATCGCAGCGAACCCGACGAGCGCAAGGCCGCGCCCGCCGACGATGCCGGTCGCGCCGAGCAGCGTGCCGACGAGACCGACCGCCAGTGCGGGCAACACCCACACGAACGATTCGAACGCGATCCGCTCCGGGCGGGCGATCATCCGCCGCCCGCGGAACAGGACCTCGCCGGCGGTCGGGTCGATGACGCCCAGCAGGACGTTGAAGAACGTTGTCTTGCCGGCGCCGTTCGGCCCGATGAGGCTGACGATCGCACCCTCCGGGATCGTGAAGTCCACCTTGTTGACCGCGACCAGACCGCCGAACCGGCGCGTCACCTGGCTGGCCACGAGGATCGCCGGGTTCGTCATCGGATCGCCGCTCATCGCTGGCCCTCCTCGGTCGTGGCCTCGGCCGTCCCGAGCTCGTCCTGTTCGGGCTCCGTGATCGCCGTGTGGAGCTCTCGCTTGCGTCTGCTGTTCGGGAACAACCCCTCGGGTCTCAGGAGCATCATCGCGACGAGCGCCAGCCCATAGAGCAGGAACTGGAGCTGGATGAAGTCGATGTCCTTGAGGATGGGGAAGCCGGTCTGGTCGAAGAACTGGTTGAGCACCTTGAGGAGCACGTTGTTGATCGTGTAGATCACGAACGCGCCGACAGCGACGCCCCAGAAGTTGCCCATGCCGCCGAGCACGACCATGGCAAGGATCGTGAACGACACCACGAACCCGAACTGGTCCGGGCTCACCGTCACGAGCTTGGAGGCGTTGAACACGCCGGCGATGCCGGCCGTGGAGGCGCCGAGGGCGAAGGCCATGAGCTTGGCGACGACGGTGTTGATGCCGTTCGCGGCCGCCGCGAGCTCGTCCTCGCGGATGGCCTCCCATGCCCGCCCGATCCGGCTCTCGATGAGCCGATAGCAGAACATCATGATCACCGTCACGAGGCCCAGCATCGTGAGGTAGTACAGCCACGGGTCGATCCCGGAGAAGCCGCCGACGATCGGCAGGGCCGGCCGGGCGAGGCCGCCAATTCCGTTGGTGCCGTTCGTCAGGGCGTCCGAGTTGAGGAACACGATCGGCACGATCTCGCCGAAGCCGAGGGTCACGATCGCGAGGTAGTCGCCGCGCAGGCGCAGCGTTGGAGCGCCCAGCAGGATGCCGAACAGGGCCGCCACGCCAGCACCCACGAGGAGCATCGGCCAGAAGATGATGCCGGCCTTCTCAGGGCCGCCGAGGGCGCCCAGGATGTCGATTCCGAGGATGCTGTTGCCGAACGGCGAGGCCACGTATGCGTACGTGTAGGCGCCGATGGCGAAGAACGCCGCGTAGCCGAGGTCCAGGAGGCCGGCGACGCCGACCACGAGGTTGAGGCCCAGGGCCAGCATCACGAACACGCCGGCGTTGGTGAACCCATCGATCCAGGCGTTGGCCGGCTGGGCCAGCGTGAACGGCGGGATCTCGGCGAGGACCGGCAAAGCCGCCCCGACGACGATCATCCCGATGAGGATGCTCCACGACCGGTGGCGCGAGCTGATCTCGCGCAGGCGGCTCCGTCGCTGGGCCATGGTCGGCCCGCCGGGCCGCCTTGTCGGGAGGTCGGACACGACGCTCATGCGCGCTCTCCCAGCTGCTGGCCGAGGAGGCCGGCGGGGCGGAAGACGAGCACGATGACGAGGGTCCCGAAGACGATCGCCGGGCCCCACCGCCCATAGCCCGCCACGACCGCGGCGACCTCGATGAAGCCGATGATGAAGCCACCGAGCGCCGCGCCGACCGTGTTGCCGATGCCGCCCAGGACCGCCGCCGTGAACGCCTTCAGCCCGGCCTGGAAGCCGTCGTCGAAGCGCGACACGCCGTACTGGAGCCCGTTGACCACGCCGGCCGCGCCCGCGAGCGCGGAGCCGATGAGGAACGTGATCGCGATCGTGCGGTTGATGTTGACGCCCATCAGCGCGGCGGCGTCGCGGTCCGCGGCGGTGGCGCGCATCGAGCGGCCGAGACGGGTGCGGCCGATGAACAGCTGCAGCGCGACCATCATGCCGAAGGCGACGCAGATGATGAACAGGCTCAGGATGGGAATCCTCGCGCCGGCGAACTGGAGGAACCAGGTGTCGGGGAAGATCTTGGGCGAGTTCGTCTGGAACGGACCGTAGAACAGCTGGACGACGTTCTGGAGGATGAACGACACGCCGATGGCCGTGATCAGCGGGGCGAGTCGCGGGGCCCGGCGGAGCGGCTTGTAGGCGAAGCGCTCGATGAGGACGCCGATGAGGCCCATAACCACCATCGAGAACACGAAGGTCGCCACGATCACGACGGCGAGCAGGCCGACGTTCGTGATGGCGCCCGAGAACCCGAGGCGGGTGAGGAATGAGAGGCTCACGAAGGAGCCCACCATGAACATGTCGCCGTGGGCGAAGTTGATCAGCTCGATGATGCCGTAGACCATCGTGTAGCCGAGCGCGATGAGGGCGTAGATCGCGCCCCGCGTCATCGCGTTCACGAACTGCTCCGGGCCCATGTACAACCAGGCGGCGACCACGATTGCAACGGGGACGAGGAGTCGGAGGAGGGGCCGGAGCCCGGCGCCAGAGCGTGCTCGCCCGGCGTCGTTCGTGGCGGGGACTGCGGTCATGCAGGGATCTCCACTGAAACGATCTCGTCTCCTCCGGGAGATGAAGAGCCGGGGAGCCCGATGGCTCCCCGGCTCTCGTTCAGGTCCGGGCGTGACGGCTAGTTGCCGTAGTTGACCTGGCTGTCGAAGATCCAGTCGCCCTTGCCGCCGGCCGCCGTGAGGTCGACCTTGTAGAGGGAGATGATCTTCTGGTTGGTGTCGCCGACCGCGTCGAACTTGACGGGGCCGAGGACGGTGTCGAAGGTCGTCGCCGTATCGGTGGCCGCGGCGCGGACCGACTCGCGGGTGATGTCGCCCTTGCCGGCGGCAGTCGTGATGGCCTTCAGGACGATCTGGGCGCAGGCGTAGCCGGACGCGGAGTAGGCGCCGGGCGCCTCGCCGTATTCGGCCTGGTACTTCTTGTCGAAGTCGGCCTTGCCCGGGTACTCCGCAATCGCGGCGACCGAGCTGAAGGAGTTCGCGGCGGCCTCGCCGGCGATGTTGATGAACGAGCCGTCGGTCGTGCCGGGGCCGTCCTGGATGCCGTCGCCGCCGAGGTACACGAGGTCCCCGAGGCCGGCCTGCGGCATCTGCTTGCGGACGAGGCCACCACCGGTGGAGGTGACGCCGCCGTAGAACACGGCCTCAGGAGCCGAGTCCTTGAACTTGGTCAGGATCGCCGTGTAGTCGGTCGTGCCCTTCGGCGCGCCCTCCCGGCCGACGACCGTGCCACCCAGCTTGGTCCACTCCGCCGCGAACGCGTCGGCGATGCCCTTGCCGTAGGTCTCGGTGTCGTCGATGATCGCGACCTTCTTCAGCCCGAGGGTCTGGTAGCCGTACTGCGCGACGGCCGGGCCCTGGATGTCGTCGGTCGTGGCGACGCGGACGTAGTTGATCTTGTCGGGCTGCTTCGCGCGCAGCTGCTTGCCGGCATCACCCTTGGTGAGGTCCGGGTTCGTGTTTGCGGGCGAGCACTGGAGCAGTCCGGCCTCGTTGGAGATCGGGATCTGCACCTTGGCGACCGACGAGTTGAACGGGCCGACGACGGCAACGACCGTCGGGTCCGCGGCGAAGGCGGTCATGTCCTTCGCGCCCTGCTGCGGATCATGGACGCCGTTGACCGCGTGGTCCTTGACATCCGGGGCGACGGTGTAGCCGGCGAGGGTGAACTCCTTGATCGCAAGGCGTGCGCCCTTGTCGGCCGGGCCGGCGGACGCGAGCGCCGAGCCGGACAGCGGCAGCGAGATGCCAATCTTGAGGGCCTTGCCGGCGCCCCCACCCGAGCCGCCGCACGCGGTGACGACGATGGCCGCGGCCGCAAGGGCCACACCCACTCGTGCGAACTTCATGAACGCCTCCTCCAATTTCACTCGCCGCTCCCGGTGCAGCCACTGCTCCGGTGCCGCGCTCGTCCCTGAGTGGCGCGAGGTTTGTCCTCGGCTGCGGCGGTGACGGATGCGCGGGGCGAGGGACCCAATTCGCTCCACAGCGAGACGCCGCGGAGCGATGCCGTATCATAGGCTTCGGCGTCGCGGATGCAAGGTTGTGCATGCGCATTCGTCGCCTTTCGCTTTGGGATGGCTCTTCGAGCCTCGAGTTGCTCGCCTCCCGGGCACCTGATCCGCGGCCAAGGCGCTGGCCCGCCCCTTCCGATCTCGATCGGGGATGGCGTCCGAAGCGCTCCGGCCGCATCGCTGCACGAGGTGTGCTTTCGGCGTGGAGTACCTGGTCCGCCCAGCCCGCATCACGGATATCGACCGCCTGGCCGCACTTGGCCGGTCGGCGATCCGGAGTTCGGGCCGCGGTTCGCTCGACGCCGCCGACCTGCTCCGTCAGTGTGTCTACTTGCCGCATGCGAGCGTGCTCGTCGCCGAAGCGCGACGGGAGCTCGTGGGCGGGGCCCTGCTCGTCCTGCGGCCGTCGGTCATTGCCGGCGGCTACGTGGGTACGGTCGACCTCCTGGTCGTTGCCCCGGACCACGACGCGGATCGCGTGACGGATGCCCTCCTGGAGGAGCTGCTGCGCTCGGCGAGCAACAAGGGTTGCTCGACGGTCGAGGCCGCGGAGCCCTCCGATCCCGCGGACCTCGCCCGCCTCGAGCGCGCCGGGTTCGCCTCTGCCGGAGTCATGCTCCGGCACCCCGTCGCGGCAGCCGGTTCCACCGCCCGCCGCACATAGCGCCCCGGCCCCGTGCACATGCGCGGGGCTCGAACCTACATAGGAGTCATCGTGGGCAAGAATGTCGCCGTCTTCGTGGACGTGGCGAACATCTTCTACGCGGCCAAGGCGGCCGGCGTGGATATCGATTACGTCACCCTGCTGAAGTCGGCCACCGCCGGACGGGATTTCGTCCGCGCGTATGCCTATACCGGGCTTGACCCGGACAACGAGAACCAGCGCAACTTCCACCAGTTCCTCGCTCGTCACCAGTACAAGGTCGTGTCCAAGGACATCCGCAAGTACGGCGACGGCAAGGTCAAGGCGAACCTCGACATCGAGCTCGTCGTGGACCTGATGAAGACCGCGCGCAACCTGGACGTCGCCGTCATCGTGTCGGGCGACGGCGACTTCGCCTCCGCGATCCGCGCGGTGCAGGAGATGGGCGTCCGCTGCGAGGTCATCAGCTTCCGCGGCAACACGTCCTCGGACCTGATCGAGGTCGCGGACCTGTTCACCGATATCACCCAGATCGCCAAGGTCGACAAGGGATCCACGCGCTCCGGCCGCCGCGTCGCGGACGACGACGAGGACCTGTCGATGACCGAGGTCCCGGACAAGATCACCGAGGGTACCGGTCGCGGTCGTGGCGGCCGCGGTCGCGGTCGTGGCGGCCGCTACGAGCGGGACGAGGCGCCGGTCGCGGCGCGCAGCAGCTCGCGCGGACGGTCCGAGCGGACCGAGCGCCCGGAGCCGGTCGCCGCATCGACCGGTGGAGGCGGCACGCTCGTGGCGCTGCCCGGCGAGAAGCTCTCACGCGCGTCGTCATCGCCTGCGTCGGGCGTCGAGCTCGACGAGCCCCAGGATCTCGAGGACGTCGTGCTCGTCGAGGGCGAGCTCGTCGAGGGCGAGCCCGTCGAGGGTGAAGGCGTCGAGGGCGAAGGCGAGGGCGACGCTCGCCGCCGGCGCCGTCGTCGCGGTGGACGCGGCCGTGGCCGTGGCCGGCGCGATGAGCTCGGCGCGGTCGAGGGCGGCGAGCTCGTCGAGGGTGCCGTGATCGACGAGGACGACGACGAGGACGTCGACATGGAGGCGGTGCTCGAGGCCGAGGCACTCGCCGAGGAAGCCGAGGCTTCGCTCCCCGTCGCCGCACCGGTTCGTAGTCGGTCCGAGCGCCCCGCGCGTCCCGAGCGGACCGCGTCCGGCGACTTTGCCACCCCGTTCGACGATCTCGATGCGCTCGCGAAGCCGCGGGCGCCGCGCTCTACGCCATTCGGCTCCGTGTGGGACCAGCAGCTGGGTGCGTCAACGCGCCCGGCCGCGGCCGGCCTCGCACCGCTGCCCGACCTCGAGGAGGACCTCGAGGAGCCCGAGATCCCGGAGTATCTCCTCGCAGAGCGCCGCAACCGGGGCGGCGGCGGGAACCGTGGCGGCCGAGCCGGCTCGTACGCGGCGGCCATTGACCGTGAGCGATATGGCGGCGGTCGAGGCAGCAACACCGGCAGTGGCATCAACCGCTACGGCGAGTCCACCCGTCCGAGCACGGGCGGCGGTGGCGGCAACCGCGCCGATACCGGCAATCGGGCGGACAGCGGCAATCGGGCGGACAGCGGCAATCGTTCCGGCGGTGGCACGCGTTCAGGCGGCAGCAACCGCCAGGGCAGCGGCCAGCCGTCACGTGGCGGCCGTACCGACCGGCCCGCGGAGCGCTTCGACCGCGTCCCGCGAAGCGCGCCGACCGGCACCAGCGCCGAGCCGTGGAGTGAGGTCCCGCCGGAGCTCGAGGAGTTGCTGCGGGCCCAGATGGCGAAGAGCCAGCCCGCGGCTCGGCCGTTGGCTCGTGCGGCAGAGGCACCGGCCGAGGTGGCCGCACCGAAGCGCCGGACCACGACCCGCAAGCCGGCCGCGGAGGCCCCCGAGGCTGTCGCGACGACGACAGAGGCACCCGCCGAGGCGGCCGTGCCGAAGCGCCGGACCACGATCCGCAAGCCGGCAGCGGCTGCGACCGAGGCACCCGCCGAAGCCGTCGCCGAGGAGGCCGCCGCACCGAAGCGTCGAACGACGACTCGCAAGGCTGCGACGACCGAGGCTCCGGCCGAGACCGTCGCTGAGACCACTGCGCCCAAGAAGCGGACGACGACGCGCAAGGCCGCCACGGCCGACGCGCCCGTCGAAGCCGCAGCGGCCCCGGTCGAGGAGACCGCGGCGCCGAAGAAGCGCACCACGACGCGCCGCAAGGCCGTCGATCCGGCCGAGGGCTGACACCCCAGGCGCACCGAGCACGATCCGCGTGGACGGCTTCCTGACCGTCGGCCAGCCGGCCGCGGTCTCGGCTGTCCGCGCGATGGTCGCCTCGCATGTTCCCCATGCGGTGCTCCTCTCGGGGCCAGCGTCCGTGGGCAAGCTGTCGCTCGCCCTCGACCTCGCAGCGGCGCTCCTGTGCGCCGGCGCCGAGGGCGGGGACCGGCCCTGTCGCGCCTGCAGGTCCTGTCGAATGGTCGATCACGGGAACCACCCGGACCTCCATCGCCTCGACCCGGAAGGCCCGGGCGGCCAGGTCGGCATCGGCGGCGCCACCCGCAAGGACGGGAAGCACGGCGTCCGCGACCTCGTCACGGAGCTGTCGCTGCTCCCGGCGGAGGGCGTCGCGCGCGTCGCGATCATCCGCGAGGCGCACCGGATGAATGACGACGCGCAATCGGCGCTGCTCAAGACGCTCGAGGAGCCGCCCGCCAACACGACGCTCATCCTCCTGGCCGACGATGACGAGAAGCTCCTGCCAACCGTCCGGTCCCGCTGCGCGCGTATCCGGTTGGGGACGGTCGGGACGCGGGACATCGAGGTGCTGCTGGCCGCCCGGGAGCTGGCCGACCCGCCCACGGCAGCGCGGCTCGCACGGCTGGCCGGCGGTCGGCCGGGCCTCGCTGTTGCCTATGCGTCGGCACCCGGAGCGGAGGCGATCCGCAACGAGATCAGCCGCACGCTCCTGGACCTGCTCGCCGAGGGTCGCGCAGCGCGGCTGGTCTCCGCAAAGGCGCTGCTCGCGCGCGCCGCGAGCCTCGCCGCGCTGCTCGCACCCGCCGCAGCGGCCGTCACCGAGACGCCGCCACGGGGCCGCGGACGAGGCAAGGGCGCGGCCGCACCCTCGGCCTCCGGCCCCGGAAACGACCCGGAGAACGGCACGCAGCCCGCGGACGCCCCGGTCGACGAGCCGGTTGCAAAGGTCTCACCCGCAGAGCGGCGACGTGCGTTGGCGCTCCTGCTCGACGCGTGGCGGGACATCGCTCGCGACCTCGCGCTCGCCCAGGCGTCGTCGGCGCGCGCCGTCCGCGACGTGGCGCTGATGGAGGAGCTGGACGCGGCCGCGCGGGACCTGGCCCCCGGCGCCGCCGCCGCGGCGCTTGCGCGGCTCGTGCGCGCCGGCGAGCTGCTCGATTCGAACGTCAGCCCGGAGCTGGTGCTTGACGTCCTCCTCGTCCGCTGGCCGAGGCGGAGCCCCGCGGCGTGAGCGGCAGCGCGCCGGACGGCCCGCCGCCGCCGCATGAGCGGCTCGATGCGAGCGTCCGTGGCCGTGTCCAGGGCGTGGGCTTCCGCTTCTTCGTCATCCGCGAGGCGGGCTACCTCGGCCTCGATGGCTTCGTGGCCAACGCGATGGACGGCGGCGTCCGCGTCGTCGCGGAAGGCCCGCGACCCGCGCTCGACGCCCTCCTCGAACGCCTCGAGGGGGGTCCGCCGGCCGCGCTCGTAGACCGGGTGATCGCGCGTTGGGAGCCTGCACGCGGCATCGGCAACGGCTTCCGCATCGAGAGCGGCTCACACCGGGGAGACTGAGCTCCAGTCACCTCCTTGCGGGCTGGGCGGTCGCAGGCAGGCGCGAGGCGGGCACATGGGCGGGGTCGGCGCTGGACCGTCGACGGTGCACCCGTGCACCGTCGACCGGGACTCCTGGCGGGCGCGTTCCGGGACGACCCGCCCATTCCGGTCGAGGCGGCGAGGCGGCAGTCTGACGTCATGGACGACCGCATCCCTGCCGAGGAGCTGCCCTCGCTGTACCGCTCCGTGCTGGAGACGGTCGCGCGCCTCGAGCGAGCCGGGGATCGGTCGTTCGCCTGGGACGTCCGGCGCAGGGCCCTCAAGACGTACTCGACTCGGTGGGACGAGGGTGGCCGCCGCTCGCTGGAGAAGCTCGATCGCGAGGCGCACGCGCGCCTCGACGCGAGCCACCGAACCGTTTCCCGGCCAAGCGGCGTCGCGACCTCCGAGCCCGCCTGACCCACTCCCCTCGTGCACGTCCGTCGCGCCCGTCTCCGCGCCCGCGCTACGCTGCGGGCATGACTGCGACCATCGCCGACTGCATCGCCCGTGCCCTGGCTGGGTTCGAGACCCTCGCCGCCACCGCTGAGCCGCTGGACGACGAATGGCAGTACGTCACTGACCTTGGCACCGTGTGGCGTGGCCGCCTGGCCGCCGTGGTCACCGCGCACGGACTCGAGCCCGCCCCGCCCGGGGCTGCGGCGGCGATCGAGGCGCTCGTCGCCGAGGCTGCTCTGGTCGGTGATCCGCACCGGGCCATCGACTGGCTCTCGACGCTCCCGCAAGTGGCCCTGGCGGCGCTGGGCGAGGGCGCCTGATGCGCTTCCAGGACGCGAAGCCGGACGGGCGCGCAATCGTGTATGCGCACATCCAGGCCGACCCGCTCGTGGGACGATGCGCAGACCTGCTCGCCGCGGCGACGACCACCCAGCGCCTGCTCGCGCGGGCGTGCATGAACGGTGAGTCGCTCGATCCGGGGACCTGGCGCGTGATGTTCCCGACGCTGTTCGGGCCCGCGGCGCCCGGTCCCGGCGATGCCGGGCGCGAGCGGTCCGAGGCGATCCTCGTGGCGTCGCTCCTGGTCGCCGACCGCGGGGAGCAGACGCGCAGCCAGTTCCGCGGCGCGATCGTGGAGGCGCTGACGGAGCGCCTGCTCGTTGCGCGGACGGGGCCCGTGAAGCGTGAGCGCCGGATCCTGTTCGACGGACGCCCGGCCGAGATCCATCCGTATGACGTGACCGTCGAGGCCGAGACCGGTCCCGAGGCGTGGGACTGCAAGTGGGGTGCGCGGGGCATCAAGGCGGACGTGCTGCACCAGCTCGATGACGCGCGGCGCGGTGCTGCCGATGAGGGCGGGCGGCTGCTCGTTGGCCTCGTGGTGTTCGACGCCCGGCGCTCGTGCGAGGTCAGGCTGGTGCGGGAGCGCGGTCCCGTCGCCCTCGAGGGGCTCAAGCTGATCGCCCTCGAGGGCCTGGACCGGCTGGCAGGGCGCAAGCCCGCATGACCGAGCGCGCCTCGATCGTTGCGGGCGTCACCGTCCCGTACCGGATCCGCTTCGACGAGTGCGGCCCGGACGGCATCGTGCGGACGTCCGCGCTGCTGCGTTATGCCCAGGACGTCGCATGGATCCACTCCGAGCTGCTGGGCTTCGACCGTGCCTGGTACGGCGAGCGCGGCCTCGCCTGGGTGGTGCGGGCCGCGGAGCTCGGGATCCTCGCGCCGGCGTCGCTCGGGGCAACGCTCTCGATCTCTACGGCGATCATCGGCTTCCGCAAGGTCTGGGCGAGGCGCCGGACCGAGGCCCGGCTCCCGGACGGCACGCTCGCGATGTGGGGTCACACCGACTGGGTCATGACCGATCACCGCGGGATGCCGGGTCGCGTCCCCCGGGAGTTCCCCGCCGCCTTCGAGGTCATCCCGCCGTCGTTCGAGCCGGGGCGTGTGCCACTCCCGTCGACGCCCGCGGACGCGAGCCTCCTCGCCACCCGTGTCCGGCCACAGGACCTCGATCCGATGGCCCACGTCAACAATGCCGCGTACCTCGACTATCTCGAGGAGGCGCTGCTCGGCGCGGGCGCCGGGCCCGCGTTCCTGGGCACCACGCCGCGCACGGTCCGCCTCGAGTATCTCCAGCCCGCCGCACCGAACGCGATGCTCACGGGGGCGGCATGGCGGCTCGACGACGGCGAGGCATCGGGCTGGGCCTGGCGCCTGACGGACGGCGGCGCCGGCGGGCGTGAGCTCGCTCGGGGACGGATCCTCGCCCGCTGAGCGTGAGGAACGCCCCGAGGCGCGGCCGGCCCCTGGTACTTCCGGGCCATGACGCGGGCAGGACGGTGCCGGTGCGAGAAGGAACCGCCGCGCGGCAGGGCCACGGGGCGATGGGACCATCGCCCCATGGCGCCATGCGACCAGCGCCGTAGCCTGTTGGATGCAGGTGCGACCGCCGGGGGATCGCGCCGCCACCATGCGCGAGGCGCTTTGGACACCGTGACCGCCGCTCTCCTCCTCGTGCTCGCCATCGCCCTCGTGGGGGCGCTCGCGGGCTCGGCCGGGTTCGCCGCGCTCGTGGTGCGGCGCCAGAACCGGAAGCTCGCCGCGCTCGCAGAACGGCTCGCCCGCGAGGGTGAGGACGGCGACCGCATCGCCCGTGACGCATCGCGCATCCGTGACCCGAAGCTGCGCGGTGCCTTCCAGGAGCTTGCCGCCCGCGTCGGTGATGCGTGGACGCAGGCGACCGTGGACCCGTTGACCGGGATCGCGAATCGACAGGCGGTGCTCGCGCGCGTCGCGGAAGAGCTCGAGCGCGCCGCCCGGTACCGCAGGCCGCTGTCGCTCATCCTCGTGGACCTCGACCACTTCAAGCGCTGCAACGACACCCACGGCCACACGGCGGGCGACATGATCCTCCGCCACGTTGCCCAGCTCCTCGCGACCAACGTTCGGTCGGTGGACCTCGCGGGCCGGTACGGCGGCGAGGAGTTCCTCATCGTGCTGCCCGAGACGGACCCGGACGCGGCCGCGTCACTCGCGGAGAAGCTGCGCCGGATCGTCGGTGGCGGCGAGATCCGCCTGCCCGACGGCGAGGTCGTCGCGGTCACGATGTCGGCCGGCGTCGCAGGTGGGGCCGGCGACGTCCTCCGCCTTGATGCCCTGGTCCGCGATGCCGACGCGGCGCTGTACTCCGCGAAGGCGCTCGGCCGGAACCAGGTCTACGTGTTCCGCGAGACCGGCGACGACGGTACGGTCCGCCGCGCCCCGATCACGGCCGAGGCCCGGTCGCGCGCGCTGGACGTCGGTCGCGCGGCGATGGCCGCCGCCCAGGACGCCCTCATCGCGACGCTCGCGGGCCGTCCGTCATGGGCCGGCAAGCCGTCAACGATGATCGCCGAGGCATCGGTGGCCCTGGCGCGCGCCATCGACCTTCCCGAGGGCGAGCTCGAGCGGATCCGGACCGCGAGCCTCCTCCACGATCTGGGCAAGCTCGCCATCCCCGAGGAGATCCTCGCCAAGCCCGGGGACCTCGCCGCGGCCGAGTGGCGTGTCGTCGCCGAGCACCCGAAGATCGGCCAGGTCGTGCTCGAGCAGGCGGGCGCGCTGCGAGACGCCGCGACGATCGTCCTCCATCACCACGAGTGGTACGACGGACGCGGCTATCCGCACGGCCTCGCAGGCGGCGAGATCCCGGTCGGCGCCCGGATCGTGTCCATTGTCGACGCGTACGAGGCGATGGTTGCCGGCCGGCCGTACCGCGCGGCGATCAGCCACGAGGAAGCGATCGCGGAGCTCCGACGCCAGGCCGGGATCCAGTTCGACCCGGAGCTCGTCGAGGTATTCGCGGCGGTGTTCGCGACCGGCGTGCCGTGGGAGCCCGACGCGCAAGGGCACGCCCACCAGGTCGACGCCGGCCACAACCATGAGCCGCTCGTTGCTGGCAGTGCAGCACACGCCGAGCATGACGACCGGAGCTCCGCGATCCCGGTCCTCCCGCGCCGCACCCGGTCCGGGTCCCCCGACGGGCGCACGACCGCCGAGCTCCACGACGCGGTCCACGACCGCCGCCGCCGGGCGGGCTGACCCCCCAATTGGGGGATGGCCGGCCGCGGGTGACGTCAGTGACGATCCCGCCCGATGGATCAGCAAGACCCGCTCCCGCTCCGTCCGCTGAACGCGCAGCAGTCGTCCGCCTTCGAGGCCGTCGCGAGCATCCCGGCGGTCGTCTGGGAGGCGGATGCCGACGACTACCGGATGCTGTATGTGTCCCCGGCCGCGTGGAGCTCCTGGGCCACGATCCCGCCCGCTGGATCGAGGAGCCCGGGTTCTGGGAGTCGCACATCCATCCGGATGACCGCGCGGCCGCCATCGCTGTCGCCGACAGGGTTGTCGGCAACCGTGAGCGGGCTCGCATGGAATACCGGTTCCAGCACGCGGATGGCACGTATCGACGAGTGCTCGACACGATGCAGGTCATCCGGGACGGCGCCGGTCGCTCGCGCCTGGCAAGCGTCATGGTCGACGTGTCGGGCGATCTCCAGCAGACGACGCCCGCCGTATCACAGGACGGAGCCGCGGGCCAACTGACGGCCTCGCCGTTACACGCCACGATCGTCAACAACCTCGGTGACGGGGTGTACTACGTGGACCTGGAGCGGAGGATCACGTTCTGGAACCACGGCGCGGAACAGCTGACGGCTATCGCTCCGAACAGGTCGTCGGACGGCTGTGTCATGACAACCTGCTGTGCCACGTCGATGCCACCGGTCGGAACCTGTGCAGGTCGGGTTGTCCGCTCACCGCCACGATCTCGGGGCAGGGCCCGCAGGAGGCGATCGTCTGGCTACGCCACGCCGACGGTTCGCGTCGCCCGGTCCACGTGCGGACCGCTCCCATCGAGTCGGAGGACAGGCAGATCGTCGGCGGCGTCGAGATCTTCTCGGATGTGACGGGCCTCATCGAGGCGAAGGATGCCGCCGAATCCGCGCGACTCGACGCCCTCACCGACCCGCTGACGGGGCTTCCGAACCGCCGACTCCTCGATACGGTCCTCGCCGCGCGCCAGGACGACCTCGACCGGCACGGGTTCGTGTTCGGACTCCTGATGGTGGACATCGACCACTTCAAGCGGGTCAACGACGAGTTCGGGCATGACGTCGGTGACGTGGCGCTTCTCTCGGTGGCGCTGACGATCCGCGGCGCGATCCGCACTGGCGACGCCGTCGCCCGGTGGGGAGGCGAGGAGTTCGCGATTGTCGTGTCGGCCCAGACGCACGACGGCCTGCATGCGTTCGCCGAGCGCGTTCGCCGGATCGTCCGCTCCAGCGTCAGCGCAGGCCCTCGATCGCGGCGCGGGCGACGTCCTGCCCGGCAGCCCACGCATCCACCGTGAGCACGGCTGCCAGGTCGACCGGCAGCTCCGTGCGCGTGTCACCAGGGTCGCCCTCGTAGTAGCCGGTCGCGATCGTCAGCGCGATCCCCGAGAACGGCAGCTCGACGTCCTTCGTGTTGCCGTACAGGCCCGGGCTGCCGCCCATCGGTTCGCCGACGACGGTGACCGTGGCCCGTGACGTGAGGTTGGCCGCGAACAGCGAGGCGGCCGAGAACGTGTTGCGTCCCGTCTCGAGGAACAGTCCGCCGGCCAGGCGCGGCGCCACCTGGACAAGGGCATCGGCGACCACCTGGTAGCCGAACGTCTCGCCGCCGTAGTTGTGGCGGATGTCCACGATCACACGGGTGATCGCCGGGTCCGCGAGTGCGGTCGTCAGCGCCTTGAGCTCCGTGGGCCGGAGCCGCGTCACCCGGTTGTACTGGATCGCCAGCGTGTCGCCATCCGCGGCGAACCACATCGGCTCCTCTGACCGTGCGAGCCACGGGACGTCCGGGCGGATCGGGACGTGGAGACCGTAGGGCGTCGCCCAAGCGTTGTAGTCCACGGTCGGGATCGCCTCGACGGTCACCTGGTCGCCGCCGTCGAGGGTGAGGCGGACCGCCGCCGTGTCCCGCACGATGCCCGCTCCGTGGAGGATCTCGGTCGTGAGCAGGAAGCGCGGCAGGAGGAGCGTGACGGTCTCGGTGTTGTCGCGCGGGATGAGCGGGTCGAGGGTTGCGGCGACGTCGGCGATCGGCTGCCCGTCGACGGCGGTCACCGTGCGCCCGACCAGGGCCTCGTAGGGCGGCAGTGCAGCCACGACGGTCACGCGGGTCGGGAACACCCACAGGCGCAACGGCAGCGTGTGCGTGTGGTACGTGCCCGTGCCCCAGACGAACACGCCCGTGTGGCCGTCACGTCCGGCCGCGCTCACGAGCGCCACGATCCGCTGGACGCCCGTCATCAGCTCGTCGTCCGTGGCGGTGGCGATCCGGGCGCGGAGGGCGTCCACGGCGGCCGTCATCGTCGTCTCCGAGGTGGCCCGGAACGGGTCAGGGTGGAGGCTGGCGATGCCCGGCACGATGCGGTCCAGATCGCCCGACCAGCCGGCGATCCGTGCCGGATCGGCGAGCGCAACGATTGACGGCGCAGCGGTGGTGGACGCGGACGGCGCCGGAACCGTGGCGCCCGGCGATGCCGCGGGCGATGGCGTAGCCGCCGGTCCCGGGCGCGTTCCGGACGGTGCCGGCCCCGCGACGCACGCCGCGACGCACACAGCCACGAGGACGCTGGCCACGCGGGACGCGAGCAGTCTCATCGTCCCAAGGTACCGATCGACGAGCCCGAAGGTTCCGCGAGGCGCGCCACGATGGAGAAGCAGCGTTCACGTTCGCGCTGGACCTGATCCTGGACGGCCTCGAGCGGGTACGTGTGGCCGAGGCGGCCGGCGCAGGATCGTTGCCGGCTGAACGTCTGTTCCGGCCGGCGCGGAACGACCTACCGGGACCTGCCGACGTAGGCCGCGAGGTGCTCCCCCGTGAGAGTGGAGCGGGCGGCAACGAGGTCGGCGGGCGTACCCTCGAAGACGATCCGGCCGCCGTCGTGGCCGGCCCCGGGGCCGAGGTCCACGAGCCAGTCCGCGTGCGCCATGACCGCCTGGTGGTGCGCGATGACGATGACCGACTTGCCGGAGTCGACGAGGCGGTCGAGCAGCCCCAGGAGGTGCTCCACGTCCGCGAGGTGGAGGCCGGTGGTCGGCTCGTCGAGGATGTAGACGTCGCCCTTCTCGGCCATGCGCGCGGCCAGCTTGAGCCGCTGCCGCTCGCCACCGGACAGCGTCGTGAGCGGCTGGCCGAGGCTGAGGTAGCCGAGGCCGACGTCGTTCATGCGCTGCAGGATCGCGTGCGCGGCCGGTATGCACGCCTCGCCCGTGGCGAAGAACGCCTCCGCCTCGGTCACCGACATCGCGAGGACCTGGCTGATATCGCGGCCGCCGAAGCGGTACTCCAGCACCGACGCCTGGAAGCGCTTCCCGTCGCACTCCTCGCAGGTGCTGGCGACACCGGCCATCATCGCCAGGTCGGTGTAGATGACGCCCGCGCCGTTGCAGGTGGGACAGGCGCCCTCGGAGTTGGCGCTGAACAGTGCGGGCTTCACCCCGTTCGCCTTCGCGAACGCGGTCCGGATCGGGTCGAGCAGCCCGGTGTACGTCGCCGGATTGCTCCGTCGCGAGCCCCGGATCGCGGCCTGGTCGATCGACACGACGCCCGCGCCGGCGGGGATCGACCCGTGCACGAGCGAGCTCTTGCCGGAGCCAGCGACGCCCGTGATGACGACCAGCACCCCGAGCGGGATGTCGACGTTCACGTCGCGCAGGTTGTTCGCCGTCGCGCCGCGGATCTCAAGCGTGCCGGTGGGTGTCCGCACCGTCTCCTTGAGCCCGGCCCGGTCGTCCAGGTGGCGGCCCGTGATCGTGCCACTCGCCCGCAGGCCCTCGACGGTGCCCTCGAAGCAGACGTTGCCGCCCGCCGCACCGGCGCCGGGGCCGAGATCGACGACGTGGTCCGCGATCGCGATCATCTCCGGCTTGTGCTCCACGACCAGGACCGTGTTGCCCTTGTCCCGCAGCCGCAGCAGCAGGTCGTTCATGCGCTGGATATCGTGCGGGTGGAGTCCGATGGTTGGCTCGTCGAACACGTAGGTGACGTCCGTGAGCGAGGACCCGAGGTGGCGGATCATCCTCGTGCGCTGCGCCTCGCCCCCCGACAACGTGCCCGCCGGCCGGTCGAGCGACAGGTAGCCCAGCCCGATGTTCACGAACGAGTCGAGGGTCGCCGCCAGCGCCCCGAGCAGCGGCGCCACGGACGGCTCGTCAAGGCCCCCGACCCACTCGGCGAGGTCGCTGATCTGGAGCGCGCAGGCGTCGGCGATGTTGACGTCCCCGATCTTCGACGAGCGGGCCGCTTCACTGAGCCGGGTGCCGGCGCAGTCCGGGCAGGTCGTGAACGTCACCGCCCGCTCGACGAACGCGCGGATGTGCGGCTGCATCGCCTCGGGGTCCTTGGACAGCATCGACTTCTGGATCCGCGGGATCAGCCCCTCGTACGTGAGGTTGATGTTGTCGACCTTGATCTTCGTCGGTTCCCTGTACAGGAGGTCGTGCAGCTCCTTCTTCGTGTATGCACGGATCGGCTTGTCCGGGTCGAGGAAGCCCGAACCGCCATAGATGCGCCCGTACCAGCCGTCGACGCTGTAGCCCGGGATCGTGAGCGCGCCTTCGTTGAGCGATTTGCTGTCGTCGTACAGCGCCGACAGGTCGAAGTCGGTGACCGAGCCCATGCCCTCGCACCGCGGGCACATGCCGCCGGTGATGGAGAAAGTCCGTTTCACCGCCTTGGTGGCGGCTCCACGCTCGACCGTTGCCGCCCCCACACCGTGGGCCGAGGCCACGTTGAAGGAGAACGCCTGGGCGGAGCCGATGTGCGGCTGGCCGAGCCGACTGAACACGATGCGCAGCATGGCGTTGGCGTCCGTCGCGGTGCCGACGGTGGAGCGGACGTTCGCCCCCATCCGCTCCTGGTCGACGATGATCGCCGGGGTCAGCCCTTCGAGCAGGTCGACGTCCGGCCGGGCGAGCGTGGGCATGAAGCCCTGCACGAAGGCGCTGTAGGTCTCGTTGATCAGGCGCTGCGACTCCGCGGCGATCGTGTCGAACACGAGCGAGCTCTTGCCCGAGCCGGAGACGCCGGTGAACACGGTCAGCCGGCGCTTCGGGAGCTCGACGCTGACCTCCTTGAGGTTGTTCTCGCGGGCACCCTGCACGCGGATCAGATCGTGGTTGCCGGCAGTGCTCATCGCGCCTCCAATGTGCACAGAACCTACCAGAGGGCCGCTGGCGCGGAGCTGCCGCCGCCGGCAGCGGCTCCTGCGGCCGACGAAGGCGCTGCAGAATGCCCCTGTGACAGGCCCGCTCCTCGAGACCAAGCTCTTCGCCCCGACGCGTCGCGATGGGGTGGTGGTCCGCTCGCGTCTGACCGTGCAGCTGGATCGCGGCGCGCAGGGGAAGTTGACCCTGATCTCGGCGCCCGTCGGCTTCGGCAAGACGACGCTGCTCGCCGACTGGCTGGCCGCCGCCCCGGCGGCTCACCGGTCTGTCGCCTGGCTGTCGCTCGACCCCGGTGATCACCAGCCCGCAACGTTCTGGGCCTACGTGATGGCCGCCCTCCGGACGGCCGCGCCGGGGATCGGGGGCGACGCAGGTCGGCTCCTCGACGCGCCCCAGCCGTCGATCGAAGCAGTCCTCACGGTGCTGCTCAACGAGTTGAGCGCGCTGCCGGGCGACTTGGTGCTGGTGCTCGACGACTACCACGCGATCGACGGGCACGACATTCAGGAGGGGATGGAGCTCCTGCTGGAGCGGATGCCGCCTCAGCTGCACGTGGTGATCACCACCAGGGCCGATCCCGCGTTGCCGCTGGCGCGCTTCCGGGCACGCGGCGAACTGGTCGAGATCCGCGCCGCCGACCTGCGCTTCACACCCGACGAGGCGACGGCCTATCTCAACGGCGCGATGGGCCTGGCGCTGACGGCGCACGATGTCGCAGCGCTCGAGGCCCGCACCGAGGGCTGGATCGCCGCACTCCAGCTCGCGGCACTTTCGATCCAGGGGCGGCCGGATGCGGGCAGCTTCATCCACGCCTTCGCGGGCGACGACCGGTACATCGTCGACTACCTCGTCGAGGAGGTGCTCCTCCGTCAGCCCGAGCCGGTCCGGCGCTTCCTTCTGGAGACCTCGATCCTCGTCCGGCTGACCGGCCCGCTGTGCGACGCCGTGACCGGGCAGGACGGCGGCAGGTGGATGCTGGAGGCCCTCGATCGCGGCAACCTGTTCCTGGTCCCGCTTGACGATCGTCGGCGCTGGTACCGCTACCACCACCTCTTCGCCGATGTCCTGCGAGCCCGGCTGCTCGACGAACAGCCGGGAACGGTGCCCGAGCTCCACGGGCGGGCGAGCGCCTGGTGCGAGGACAACGGCGAACGCGTCGAGGCAATCCATCATGCCCTCGCCGCCGACGACGTCGAGCGCTCGGCCGACCTCATCGAGCTCGAGGCAGGTGCGATGCAGCGGACACGCCGCGAGATCATCCTGCGCGGGTGGCTCGACACGCTGCCTGACACGGTCTTCGAGTTCCGGCCCGTGCTCGCGATGATCCACGTCGGGGCACGCATGTCGAGCGGCGACCTGCACGGCCTCGAAGCGCGGCTCGCGGTCGCGGAGCGCTGGGCGCCCGCCGCACTGGACCCGGTGGCATACGCCGCGGCGGTCGACGCCGGAATGATCGTGCGCGATGCGGTCGCGCTCCGACGCCTGCCGAGCGCCGTCGCGCTCCATCGGTCCGGGCTCGCGTTGCTGCGGGGGGATCTCGCGGCCACGATCTCGGAGGCACGGATGGCCATGGCGCTGTCCCACGAAGACGAGCCGCTCGAGCGGGGCGGTGCGGCCGGGCTGCTTGGTCTCGCCCACTGGACACGGGGCGACCTCGGGCAGGCCCTCGAAGCCTGGTCGGACGCGCTGACGAGCCTCGAGCACGCCGGACACTTGTCCGACGTCCTCGGCGGTTCCATCGCCAGGGCCGACATCCAGGTCGCGCTCGGGACCCTCGGTGACGCGCGGCGGACGTACGAGCGCGGCCTGCGGCTCGCGTTGCCCCCGGGGCAGCCGCCGCTCCGGGGAGCGGCCGACATGCATGTCGGCCTGAGCGGCCTGGACCTCGAGTGGAACGACATCCCGGCCGCCGAGGCGCGCCTCGAGGCCGGTGCCGAGCTCGGCGAATCGCTTGGCCTGCCGCAGAACGCCTATCGCCGGCGAGTGGTCATGGCGGGGGTTCGGGTGGCCCGGGGCGACCTCGACGGCGCGCTCGGGCTGCTCGACGAGGCCGAGCGTTGCTACGTGGGCGACTTCTTTCCCGAGGTCAGACCCATCGCCGCGATCCGGGCTCGCGTGTGGATCGCGCAAGGCCGGTTTGCCGACGCGCTCGCATTCGCACACGAGCGCGGCCTCGCGTCCGACGACGAGCTCAGCTACGTGCACGAGTTCGAGCACGTCACCCTCGCGAGGGCCTTGCTTGCTCGTCCCCGGCCGGGCACTGCCGTCGATACGATCGAGGCTCCGCTGCCATTCCTCGATCGGCTTCTCGAGGCTGCGGAGGCCGGCGGCAGGACGCGAAGCGTCATCGAGATCCTGGTGCTGCTGGCCATCGGCCTCGACACTCGCGGCGATCGCCCGGCCGCGGTCGAATCGCTGGAACGGGCCATCGTGCTCGCAGCGCCAGAGGGCTTCGTCCGGGTCTTCGCGGACGATAGCCAGGCCGTGACGCCGCTGCTCGATGTGATCGCGAGGCGCAGGATCCTGCCCGAGGCCGTGCGCGTGCTCCTGGCGGCGATGGGCTCGGGGCCGGTCCCCAGACGGGCGGACCAGCGGCTGCTCGAGCCGCTGAGCGATCGTGAGCTGGAGGTCCTCCGGCTGCTCGCATCCGACCTCGACGGTCCGGACATCGCCCGCGAGCTCGTGGTGTCGCTCAACACGATGCGCAGCCACACCAAGAGCATCTACGCAAAGCTCGGCGTGAGCACCCGTCGGTCTGCAGTCACGCGAGCGGCCGACCTCGGCCTGCTCGATCGACCCCGCACCGGCGACCGGCCGGCGGCCGGCTAGGGCCCGCTCACCCGCTGGCGCGGCGGGCGCCACGCCCTCTCCGCGTGGAGCCGGAAAACCACCACGTCGATCACCACATGTGGTGATGCGCGCTCACCACGTCCGCTTCCAGCCTTGCAGCAAGAGATCCGGTCGCATATCGGCTGGAGATCGAGACGGCAACACGCACGAGGAGCGGCATGAGACAGGAACACAGCTCGACGGGCGATCGCCCGGCGGCCCGTCGCTACGAGATCCGGCTCACCGGCCACCTCGACCCACGGCGGTCCTCCTGGTTCGACGGGCTGACCGTCCGCCGGGAGAGCGACGGCACCACGGTCATCGCCGGCCCCGTGGCCGACCAGGCCGCGCTCCATGGCCTGCTCCAGCGAGTGCGCGACCTGGGCCTGCCGCTCATCTCGGTCACTCAGGTCGACACCGCCAGGACCGAGCCGTCCACCACCGACCCGCGCTAGCCCATCAATCCACGAAAGGACTCAACGACATGGAACGCAACAACCCCGCCAACGCACCGACTCGAGCCCCGATGTCCTCGATGCGCAAGACGGCGCTCGTCGCGGGCGTCCTCTACCTCGTCACCTTCCTCGCCTCGATCCCGGCCGTCTTCCTGATGGGCCCCGTGCTCACGGACCCGAACTACATCCTCGGCGCAGGGGCCGACAGGCAGGTGGCCGTGGGCGCGTTCCTCGACCTGGTCACCGCCCTTGCCGGCATCGGGACCGCGGTCGCCCTGTTCTCCGTCGTCAAGCGGCAGCACGAGGGCCTGGCGATCGGCTTCGTCACCACGCGCCTGTTCGAGGCGGGGCTCCTTGCCACGGGCGTTGTCAGCGTCCTGACCATCGTGACCCTGCGTCAGCCCGGAGCGACCGGGATCGAGGCGACCTCGCTGCTCGTCACGGGCCGTGCCCTGGTTGCCGTCAAGGACTGGACGTTCATCATCGGACCCGGCATGGCGTGCATGAACGCCCTGATGCTGGCCAGCCTGATGTACCGCTCCCGACTCGTGCCGCGGATCATCCCCGCGCTCGGACTGATCGGCGCCCCGCTCTACATGTCGGCCCAGATCGGGATCATCCTCGGCATCAACGACCAGCTCTCCGCCTGGTCCGCGATCGGCCTCCCCGGGATCTTCCTCTGGGAGCTGTCCCTCGGCCTGTGGATGACGTTCAAGGGCTTCAACCGGTCCGCGCCGCTGATGGTCGCAGCAGCGGCTGGGGCGGAGGGCCAGGACGGGTCGACCAGTGCAGTCCGGTCGCAGGCCACCGTCGTGACGACGGCGGGTGCCGCGTGACCGTCCCTCGCACCCAGACCCTCCAGCATCCGACCACGAAAGGGATCCATTCGATGTTCAGCAACCGCGTCCATTCGCCGATCCGCTTCCTCGTCGCCACCGTGGCGGTCGGCGTCATCGGGTTCGGCGTCGCCTCTGCCCCGGCCGTCGACGCGGCCGGCCTCCGGAACTGTGTTGACGTCACCGGTCCAGCAGCCGGCCGAGCCGGCTGCTGGGAGCTCGTGTGGGCCGACGGCGTCCAGTACCGGATGACGTTCTCGAACACCAGCTTCAAGGGGGCGACGCCCGGTGACCTCGACCCGTTCTACGTGGTCGCGCCTCAGACCGCCGCGCCGCAGGGCGAGCCACCCGCCTTCCCGCACGACCACGTGGTCTCCGGTCCTCCCGCGCACAACCACGGCTCGTACAGCGTCCAGATGCAGGGGTTCTTCGTCCTGTGCAGCGGCCAGGGCATCGTCTCGGGCTCCTGCGTGCCGAACTGGACGACCGTATCGGGCGCAGGAACGCTCCCCTTCGCCGCGAGCGTCGACGGACACGCACTCACGTCGGTCGAGCCGATCGAGGCGGCGGGCAACGCCGGGCTTGTCGCGCTCGTCAACCTCGGACCGGGTGCCGTCATCATCGCCACGATCAGCGGCAACTGACGCCCTGGCGCCGGCGGCGGCCGCGCGCGCCGCCGGCGCCAGGGCGTGCGGGACGCTCGCGACCGACGGTCCTGCCGTCGGGTGGCTGAGCAGGTGGATCGCCATCGGCTGACACGATCGCGTCGCGTGGTGGCGATGCCGGCGGCGAGGACGCCAGCAGCCGCGGACACGAGCGTGGCACGAAACCCCGTGACGCGCCCGCCCTTCGACTGCTTGACCTGGTCTGCCCGGTCAGCCCCGCTCGGCCGCCGCCTTGAGCCCGTCCGCAAACTCCTCGAACGACGGACCCAGATCCGGGATGGACCTGCCGATCAGGCCGGCGAGCGGTCCCTCGTAGGTTTCGGTCATCGCGAAGTCCGTCGCTGTCCCGGCGTCAGCAGGCGCAAGCGTGTACGTCCGGGTGCCTCGGAACAGGCCCAGCGGCATGCCGCTCGCCCAGGTCAGGCGCGTCGGCGGGAGGAGCTCCGTGACGCGCAGCGAGAACGTCCGCTTCGGGTCCACGGTGGAGACGAGACGTACGGCGCCACCGGCCGCGATATCCCCGTCGACGGACACGACGGTCGGGTTCCATGCCCGCCACGCCGGGAGGTCCACGAGGAGGGCCCAGGCGCGATCCGGCGGGGCGGCGATCCGGCGAGTGACGTGGAAGCGGGGCGCGCTCATCGCGCGCGCATCCGGTTGCTGCGCGCATTGTGTTCCACCTCGGCGAGGCCGAGCACCTCCAGCACGGGCGGCACGTAGTTCCCGAACCGCCCGCGGAGGCCCTTCTTGAATCCGTACCAGCCGGCGATGGGGTTGTCGCCCGCGCGGCCCCAGGCTTCGACCGTCCCGGCCGCGGCCTCCTTCTGTTCGTCGGCGCTCCCGAGCGGCACCCAGTCGCCCTGCGCCAGAAGCATTGCGTGGAGGTCGTCGATGCAGCGGAGGTGGTATCGGAGCTCCGTGGCGCCGACCTGGACCACAAGCGCCGGCGGGGTCGCGCCGGGGTCGCGGTACGCCTCGAACTCCGACGACCCCGGCGGGGTGTGCAGGATCCAGGGATCGTCCTTCGTGCCGGTGCCGTCGATGTCCGTCATTCGTTCAGTGCTCCACGGTGGCGTCCGCACGACCTGCGCGTCACGGGTGACAGTACGGCCCAAAGACCGCCATCATGTGTCGGGAATTCGGTTCCCTGCCCACTGGCCAAGGTCGCGGAGGAGATGCACCATGCGCGCCGGTCGGCTCGTCATCCTCCTGCTTCTCCTGGAGCGCCGAGTGCGGATGACCGGCGCGGAGCTCGCCGCGGAGCTCGAGGTCTCGGAGCGCACGGTCCTCCGGGACGTGGAGGAGCTGTCGGGCGCCGGGGTGCCGGTGTTCGCGATCCGCGGACCCGGCGGCGGCTATGAGCTCCTCGAAGAAACCGGGACCGGTCTTGCCCACCCGGGGACGTGGCAGCCGATGGAGCGGCGGGCGGGCCGCTTCCGGCGCGGCGCGGTCCGGGTGACGCCCGATGGCCGGCGTCTCGCCGCCGTGCTCGGGCGTCTCCAGCCCCTCCGGGTGCGTCGTTCGGCCGCACCCGACGCGGACGGACGTCTGGACGCGACATTCCGGATCAGGACGTTCGAAGGCACCGTGCTCGACATCTGCTCACTCGGCCCGGATATCGAGGTGCTGGCGCCCGAGGACCTTCGCATTGCCGTTGCGACCCGCCTCCACGCAGCCGCAGCGATGTACCAGGATCCGTGCTCCTCGTAACTATTTCGGGACGATCGAGGGTCAGGATGGCCACATGAGCGAAGCACACCCGAACCGCCACAGGCCCCACGCAGTCGCGTGGGGCCTGTGGGCTGCCACGCTCGTGATCGGGCTCGCTGCGGCGGCCTTCGCCGTTGTCGGCCTGTTGGCCGAGATCGGGACGGCCTGGGGGTTTCCGGGCTTCGGCGTCCTGTTGGCCCTCACATTTGGCACGATCGGGCTCCTCATCAGCACGCGCGTCCCGGGGAACCGCGTCGGTTGGCTGTTTGCCGTCGTTGGACTGGCCTCTGCCGTCCAGGAGCTCATCGCCGGGTACGTCGTCTATGGCGGGCTCGTCGCCCCGGGCTCACTCCCGTGGGTCCAGCAGGTGGCGTGGTTCGAGACCTGGGACTGGGTTCCCGTGGCAGGCGGCGCAACGACGTTCCTGCTGCTGCTGTTTCCGGACGGACGGCTCCTCTCAGGGCGCTGGCGCCCGGTGGCGTGGCTGGCGATCGGTGCGATCGTCCTCGTGTCGGGCTTTCTGGGCATCCAGCCAGGTCCGATCGACAGCGCCGAATTCGTCATGAACCCCCTCGGTCTGGGAGGCATCGAAGGAATCACCGGACCGCTGGGCGGCATCGGGTTCGTCGCGCTGACCCTGGCGGTCCTGCTGTCTGCGGTGTCGATGGTCGTCCGCTTCCGGCGCTCGCGCACGGCCGAGCGCGAGCAGCTCAAGTGGTTCGCCAGTGCGGCGGTCCTGGCCGGCCTCGTCTTCGCGGGCCTCGGGGCTGCGGACAGCGCCAACAAGGGCTTCCAGATCCTCACGGTGTTCGCGTTCCTGGGGATGCCGATCTCGGCGGGCATCGCGATTCTGCGATATCGCCTCTACGACATCGACCGCATCGTCAGCAACACGCTCGGGTACGCGGTCGTGACGGTCATGCTCGTCGCCGTGTTCGCCGCCGTGAACCTGACGCTGCAGAGTGGCTTGAGCAACCTCACCAACGGGGACACGCTGTCAGTGGCCGTATCGACCCTGCTCGCCGCGGCCCTGTTCAGCCCCGTGCGGATCCGCGTGCAGCGGGTCGTCGATCATCGCTTCCATCGGGTTCGCTTTGACGGCGATCGCACGGCCGCCGACTTCTCCGCGCGGATGCGGGACGAGCTGGATCTCGGGTCGATCCGCCGTGAGCTGGTGGAGACCGTCGTCCGCTCGATCCAGCCGCGCGCCGCCACCGTCTGGCTCCGGCCGAGCCGCCGAACGCCATGACGCAGCCGACGCGCCCGCTCCGCGCGTTCCAACGCACCGTCGAGCGCCGCAGGACAGGATCAGGAGGCGGAGCTGACGGTCCGCCTCCTCCCCCTGGCGTCTGCCCCGAAGGGGACGTGCTACTGGTTCACGCAGTAGACCCAGAGCTCGCGAGCGAACGTTGATGGGCCTGTCTTGAGCGACGAGGTCGAGAGGCCGTTCGCGATGGGGAACAGGCCGAGGACCGTATCTCCGTCCTGGAGGCGGTAGACGCCGCCGACGACCACCTTGCCGGCGGGACAATCGGCACTCAGCGCCGTGAAGGCCATGGGGCGGCTGTTCGTGTCAGTGACCACCTGGTAGCCAGTGATCCCGCTCTGTCCGGTGTCCCCCTTCGGCCCCTGGATCCCCTGGATCCCCGGGTCGCCCTTGTCGCCCTGGATCCCCTTGTCGCCCTGGATCCCCTTGTCCCCCTGGATGCCCTGGATGCCCTGGATGCCCTGCGGCCCCTTCGCGTTGCTGAAGATGACCTGGCTGTCGCCCTTCACGCACGGTGCCATGGGCGTCGTCTCTGAATGCGCGATGTTGTAGATCTGCCCCTTGGTCGCTCCCGAACCGCTGGTCGTCTTTGCCGCCAGGCAACCGGTCATCGGCCCTGGGTCCGACGCGACGACAGCGGTGACTACCGCTGTGGTCGCGATCGTCATCGCGAGCGCGAGCCCGACGGCGAGCGTGTGGCGCGCATCCAGCCGATGGGTGGTCTCGTGGTTGAACATCTCTCGTCTCCAGCCTCGGCGGCCGTGACGCGAGGCTCGAGCCACGGTGTCCGCGATGACCGCAGGCTGGGCGGTCCGACCGGGAGCAACATCGGGCGATTCCCTACAACTCGCGATCCCGGGCTCGTGATCGGGCAACGGCGGCTCGAAGGTACGGCGTCTCGTTGTGCGCGATCGTCGTGATCCGCAGGCCCACACCAGGATCAGCAAGCGTGTAGGTGGCATCAAAGTCGTAGAGGCGCTGCCCCGCCTCATCGACCAGGCGCCAGGTGATGGCCGCCTCTGCCAGCCGGGGCGTCAGCTCGACCACCTGGAGCGTGACGACCTCCGCGGATCGAACGCCGATCGTCCGGTAGGTCTCGACCAGCCGCTCGACCTGGGGCAGCCATGCATCGCGGGTCGGCACGCTGACGACGCTGATCTCGCCGCCGTCGCTCGTGATCTGGCAGGGGTAGAAGAAGAGGTTCGCGATCGCGGACGCGTCAAATCTCTCGAATGCCATCCGATAGGCGTCGACAAACTCGAGCACCGCGTGGTTCTCGCCCATCGTCATCGGCGCCCTCCGATCTTCTGTGTATCGATTCGACTATGGGCCCGCTCGGTCGTCACACGCCGGGCGACATGGTTCGCAGGCCGGCCAGGATCAGGCGCGGGTCCTGCGCAACCCGGCGGCGGATCGCGCGCGGCACGTCGGTGAGGACGAGTTCGCTCGAGACAAGGTCGGCACCTGTGAGGACGAGATCCGCGGTGAGCGCCGAGCGATGGCGCTCTTCCCCGCGGATGCATCCGCGCAGGTCAAGCTGGTGCGGGACGAACCCGGGTGCGGTCAGGTTCTGGCGCGGCTCGGCGATGCCGACAGTCCTGTCCATGGACATGAACGTAGCACTTCGGCTGCTCCGCCCGGTGTCGGTGCGCCGAGTACCGTTGCCGCATGACTCCCGTTGACCGCCATACGCCGTCCGGCGCGGACATCGTCGGGCGCACCCTGGAGCTCCAGGCGGTGGACCGTTTCATCACGGCCTCGACGACCCCCACCGGCGGAGCGGTCGGACTCCTGATCGAAGGCGAAGCCGGCCTTGGCAAGTCGATGCTCTGGAAGGCCGCGATCAGGCTCGCCAGTGAGCGGTCGATCGAGGTGCTCCAGTGTGCACCGGCGGCGGTCGAGCAGGCGCTCTCGTTCGTGGCCCTGCGCGACATGATCGGCGGGTTGCCGACCGACGAGCTGGATCGTCTGCCTCCACCGCAACGCACCGCCCTCGGGGCGGCGCTCCTCCGGCTTCCTGCCGACGAGGCCGTCGACCAGGGTGCGCTTGGCGTTGCGCTCACGGCGGTCTTGCGGCACACGACAGCCGATCGACCGACCATCCTCGCGATCGACGACACCCAATGGCTGGACCCGCCGTCGGCTCGTACGCTGGCCTTCGCCCTTCGCCGCCTGGGCGATGCCCGCCTCGGGGTGCTGTTGACACGACGCACCGGTGAGGACGCCCCATTCTTCGAGGAAACTGCCGCGGCAATGCAGGATCGGTCGGTCCGAATCCGTCTCGGCCCGATCAGCTTCGGCGCGCTCCATCGGCTCCTCACCTCGCGGACGGGCCATCGCTTCGCGCGACCACTCGTTGCGCGGATCGAGCGCGCATCGGGCGGCAACCCCATGACCGCGCTGGAGATTGCCCGGGCGTTCATCGAGTCCGGTGCTGGCGAGCCGGGTCCGGGTGAGGAGCTGCCGGTCCCCGAGCGGCTGCGCGATCTGCTCGATGCCCGGCTGGGTCGCCTCAGTGCTCGCAGCAGGGCGGCGTTGCTCCTGGCCGCCGCGCTGTCGCATCCAACGGTGGCGCTCATTGGCGCAGCCTCGGACGATGCGGCCGCGACCGGCACAGGGCTTGCAGAAGCCGAGGCCTCGGGCATCGTCGCGATCGACGACGGTCAGGTGCGATTCACTCACCCCCTGTTCGCGGCCGCCGTCCTGACCGCAGCTACGACCGACGTTCGTCGTACCGTGCACCAGCGGCTCGGGACCATCGTGGCCGGCGAGGAGGAGCGTGCCTACCATCTCGCCCTGGCGGCGACGGACCCGGACGCCGATCTGGCGGACCAGCTCGAAGCCGCGGGCGTCCAGACGCACCACCGCGGAGCCCCCGACATCGGGGCTGGGTTGCTGGCTCGCGCGCAGAGCCTGACCCCGACCGTTGACCTCGAGGCGCGAGGACGCAGGGCGATTCTCGAAGCCGACGCCCGAATGGCGGCCAGCGACCTCGCGGGCTCAGGCGACGTGCTCGAACAGGCGCGCGACTGGATCCCGCCCGGCCGCCAGCGGGCCGAGGCACTCCTGCTCCTCGGGACGGTCCAGTGGTACCTCGATCGGCCACGGGCGAGGGCGACGCTGGAGGAGGCGCTGGTGGACGCGGCCGATGAGGCCTCCCTGCGCGGACGCATTCACGGCCGAATTGCCGTGTTCGAGGACGATGTCGAGCGCGCCCGCGCGCATGGCCGGGCCGCCGTGGCGCTCATCGACCCGGCGACCAACCCGTCTGGGCTCGCCTTCGCGATGTTCGGGCTCTTCCACCGCGACGTCCAGGCCGGGTTGCTCCCGGACCTGCGGGCGTTCGAGTCGGCCCTGGTGATCGAGCCCGACATCCCGTCGTGGGAGGCAAGCACCATTCCTGCGCTGTGGTGGGCGTATACCGACCAGTACGATCTCGGGCGAGCGCGACTCGATCTGCATCTCCAGTGGGCACGCGATTCTGGCGACGAGTCGTCCGATGCGGACCTGTACGTCCACCTCGCGGAGCTCGAGCTGTACGCCGGCCACTGGTCGGCGGCGGACGCCGCGGCTGACCGCGGCGTCGATGCGGCGGAACAGATGGGCCAGCTGATGCCCGACGCTTCGCATCGGGTCCGCGCCCTGGTTGATGCGCATCTCGGCCGGGTGGGCCGTGCGGTTGCTGCGGCGCACGCCGGGATCGAGGCATGCCGCGAGGTAGACCCGGAACTGGAGTCGATGTACCTCGACGTGCTCGGCACAGCGCAACTCGCCGCGGGGCGTCCTGGGCCTGCAGCCGAGGCGTTCGACCGGATGCGGCTGCTTCTCGAAGCCAACGGGATGCGGGAGCCGCTCCGCCATCGAACCGAGCCCGACCACATCGAAGCGCTCGTCGGGATCGGAGCCGTGGATCGCGCCGCCGAGCTGCTGGGCATGCTCGAACGACGGCACGAGATCCTGCCCCGCCCATGGATCGCCGCCGCGCTGCCGCGATGCCGGGCGCTCGTTCGCGCGGCGCGCGGTGACTCGCCCGGGGCGGCTGCTGAGCTCGCTACGGACCTCGATCCCGCCACCGCGTCCGATCGCGGCCTGTTCGCGCATGCGCGCGCCCTCCTCGTCCTCGGTCGGCTCGAGCGACAGATGGGCCATCGCCGCACCGCGGGCGAGCGACTCGACCGGGCGGCTGCACTGTTCGACGCGCTGCCAGCTGCGGCCTGGTCCGCCCGGGCGCGGGCGGAGATCGACCGGCTCGGCCGCCGCCGGGGCGCCGGCGAGGAGCTGACGCCAGCCGAGGCCCGTGTCGTCGAGCTGATCGCGGGCGGCCTGACCAACCGGGCGGTCGCCGATCAACTGGTCCTGAGTCCCAAGACGGTCGAGGCGCACCTGGCACGCGCCTGCGCATTTCGCTGAAATGGCCACGCCAGTCCGCGCGAAATGGACACCCTGGATCGGGGTTTTGGCCGCCCCCTCGGAGGCCGCGTCAGCGGCCGACGCGAGGCGTCCTCCTCATCCCCTGATCCTCACCTCCTCACCTT
>JBBRRZ010000026.1:0-48618 GCA_038245845.1 Candidatus Limnocylindrales bacterium | reverse complement strand
GGGAGCGACCCAGTCACGCACCGACGGGGGCATCAGCAGCAGGGTGTCCTGGTCGTAGGGACGGAAGGTCTTCGTGCGCATACGAGATTCTGGCATGCGCCAGACTTGTCCGGTGGCCATTACCGACGCAGCCTCCTAGCCGATCGGACCGGGTTGCACCCGCGGCGGCGCACGTTCACCCGCCGGGCTGCGCCCGCTCAGCCCGTCGCGACCCCGCTCACGACCGGCTCATACAGCGCGACCTCGAAGGCGTCGTAGCGGGCGGAGATATCCGGCCAGATCGGCGCATCGAGTGGCCCGCTGGACCCGCCCGCGACCCACGCGCTGACGAACGCGACCTCCACGTCGTCGCCGACGATGCGGCGGCCCACGTACGCCTCCGTCATCGTCGCCTCGAGCGTCACCATCCGGGTGCGGAGCTCCTGCTGGATCTCGACGTCCGCCCCGCGCGTCACCCGCCCGATCGTGAGCCGCAGGTACGCCGCGTCGTTCGTCGAGCTCCGGAGCTGCGACTCGTCGACCTCGAAGTAGCGGACCTCGCGGAGCTCCGCCTCGTCGGCCAGCCCGTCGAGCACTCGCACCGAATCGAGGGCACCGTCGTACGCCTCCAGCGCCTCCCCGATTGACGCCCAGAAGGTCACGACCACGAGGTCGTACGCGTCGCCCACGGGCCGGACGGCCGTGTGGAACCGGATGAGGCCCTTCGCCCGGCGTGCCAGCGGCGCGTAGCTGTGCAGGAACCGATCCCTGAGCGCGGGCAGGCGATCCGCGGCAACATGACCGCGCACGATCCGAAGGATCACGAGGTACCCCTCCCGTGGCGGCAGACCGCGATCCCGAGCACGCAGCCGGGGTGTCCGCGCCGGGACTGTAACGAGAGCGACGGCCGTTCGCAAGGGCCGCTCGATGTGCCGCTCAGTGCGAGGCGATCCGTTCGGCCAGGGAGCGCCCGCTGGGCGGCCGGCCCGTGCGCTCAGCGTGCTCGTCCACGCGCCCGATCGCCCACTGCGCGTAGCGCACGCCGATCCAGCGGAACGGCTCCACCTCCCAGTTGGGCGAGCGGTGGTTGACGAGCGGCAGCTGCGTGAGCTCGGTCTCCTCACCGGTCACGAGATCGGTGAGGACGCGGCCCGCGATGTTGGTCGTGGAGACGCCGTGGCCGACGTAGCCGCGGGCGGTCGCGATCCCGCTCGACTCGTCATACGCCATCGTCGGGTGCCAGTCGCGGGGCATGCCGAGGGGCCCACCCCACTCGTGCGTGAAGCGGACGTCGCGCAGCACCGGGAACCATTCGCGGACGAACGCCCTGAGCTTCTCGTGGGTGGGGCCGTGGCGGTCGAACTCGCCGCGGATCGGGCTTCCGAAGCGGTACGGGGCGCCGCGACCGCCGAACAGGATCCGGCCGTCCTCGGTCCGCGAGAGGTAGTCCACGGAGAGCCGGGTCGAGGCGACGGTCTCGCGGTTCGCCCAGCCGATCTCCGCCCACTGGTCGTCGCTGACGGGCTCCGTGAGCACGATCAGCGACCACAGCGGCACGAGCTGGCGGTGGAGCTGGGAGAGCTCCGAGAGGTACGCCTCGCCGGCGAGGACGATGACCGGCGCCCGGGCCTCGCCGGTCGGGGTGATGAGCGCGGCCCGGCCGGTCGCGTCCCGGGGGCGGAAGCCGGTGACCGGCGTGCCCTCGTGGATGGTCGTGCCGCCGCGCTCCACGTGTCGCGCGAGGCCGCGCGTGAGCCGGCCCGGATGGACGACCGCGGCGGCGTCCGTGTACAGGCCGCGCTGTGCGCCCGCGATCCGCACCCGGTCCGCGACCCCCGCCGCATCGAGCAGCGTGTACCGGTCCCCGAACCCGAAGCGCGCGTACGACTCGAAGCCCGCCTCGAGGCTCGGGACGCCCTGCGGCCCGCGCGCGACGAGGAGCGCGCCGCCCTTGTGGAAGCCCGCGTCGATCCCGGCCTCCGCGGTGGCCCGCCCGACCTCGTCCACGGCGTCGTACGTCGCCTGCTGCATCGCGCGCGCCGCGTCGATCCCGTGCAGGCGCGCCAGGCGGTCCATCGAGATGTTGAGATCTGGCGCGCACCATGCGCCGTTCCGCCCGGACGCGCCGAACCCCGCGATCTCGCGCTCGACGATCACGATCCGCAGCCCGGGATCGCGCCGCCGGAGATAGAACGCGGTCCACAGGCCGGTCATCCCGGCGCCCAGGATCGCGACGTCCGCCTCGACGGTCCCGTCGAGCGCCGGGCGCGGGGTCAGGTCGTCACCGGCGGTCTCGAGCCAGAAGGAGACGGAGGCGTGGTCCACGGGCGGATGGTAGCTGGCGCGGGCCTCGCCCCGGCCGCCGTCCCGGGCAGGGCAACGGGACCGGGCAAGGGGTCCGGGCAACGGCGCCAGGACGGCCCGGACGACTGGCCGGCCGTTGGACCGCTCCCGGGGCCCGGCCGGATATCCTCGTCGCGATGCAGACCACCCGCCCGCCCGAGGTCGACGCTGACGCCCCGCCGTTCCTCAGCGTGCTGCTCCCGTGCTGGAACGCCGAGGCGACGATCGCCGAGGCACTGGGGTCCGTGCTGGAGGTGCGCTCCGTGGCGCTCGAGGTCGTGGTGGTCGACGACGCATCGACCGACGGGACGGCCGGTGTCGTGGCCGAGATCTCGGCCACGGACCAACGGGTCGTCCTCGTCCGCCAGGCGGAGAACGGCGGTGTCTCGGCGGCGCGCAACCGGGGCCTGGCCGTCGTCCGTGGCGAGTGGCTCGCGTTCGTCGATGCCGACGACCGGTGGCTGCCAGGCGGCCTCGACCGGCTCGCGCGGCACGCCCGCGATGGCGATGCGCTCGCGGTCCTGGGCCAGCGGATCTGGACCGACGGCCGCGGGACATGGCGGTCCAATGCAGGCATCGACGATGTACGGCTGCCGGGCCGCAAGTCGCTCGCGACGCACCCGGGCCTCGTGTACTACGGGGCCATCCACGGCAAGCTGCTCCACCGCACGACCTGGGACGGCAGCGCGTTCGAGGGCCGCGTCCTGGGCGACCAGCCGTGGACGATCACCGCGCTCCTCCGCGCCCGCGACCGGATCGACGTCCTGTCCGACGAGGTCTACGAGTGGCGGCGACCGCGCGCCGACACGGCCCGTGGCGGGATCACCGCGCTGTCGCGCTCGTCGGCACGCCAGGGGGCGGTCGCTGCCGGGGTGGCGGTGACCGCGTTCGCGAAGGTGCGCGACGGCGCCGACCGCTGGATCGATGACGCGGCGGCCCGGCGACGACTCGTCGTCACGTACCTGGAGCGGCTCCTGCACGCGGACCTCGGCCGCTACCTGCGCCGCGCCCTGGAGCGCCGGGACCCCACCCTTCCGGAGCTGCTCCTGGCCGATGCCGCGTTCCTGGAGTCCGTGCCGCCCGACGTCCTCGCGGCCACCGATGGGGTCCGCCGCCACCTCCTCGTCCCGCCGCTGCACCACTGGCCACGACTCCCGGCAGCGGCCCGGACCGCATGGGCGACGATGGCGGCGCCGGCCCTGCGCGCGGATCCCGCGCTCGAGCGGCGGCTCCACGGCGAACGCAGCGGCCCACGCACCGTCCACCTGCGCACGACCGCCGACCGCGTCGGGCGCCTCGCCGCCTCCGCCGTGCTCGCTGCCCGCCAGTGGGCGTACCGGATGCGCGATCGTCGGGCCGTCCGGCCGCCGCGTGGCTGACAGGCGGCGCCGGGCGGGCGAAGTGCGCGGGTCCAGGCCGGCGGCCGAATCGCCCGGGTTCCGGCCGGACCTCGAGGGCTTGCGTGCCGTCGCGGTCATGCTCGTGCTGCTGTACCACGCGAGCATCCCCGGGGTGCACGGCGGCTATGTCGGCGTGGATGTCTTCTTCGTCCTGTCAGGGTTCCTCATCACGGGCCTGCTGATCCGGGAGCTGACCTCGACCGGGCGGATCTCGCTGCCGGCGTTCTACGCCCGGCGCGCCCGACGCCTGCTGCCCGCGTCGGCGGTGTGCCTGCTGGTCACCGCGGTCGCGTCCGCGATCATCCTGCCGCCATTGCGGATGCCCGACGTCGCGGGCGACATCGCCGCGGCCGCGGCCTACCTCTCGAACATGCGCTTCGCCGTCCAGGCGACGGACTACCTGGCCTCGGAGCTCGCGCCATCGCCGGTGCTCCACTTCTGGTCGCTGGGCGTCGAGGAGCAGTTCTACGTCTTCTGGCCGGCGATGCTCGGGATCCTCGCGGGCGCGGCTTTCGCGGTGGGCGATGTCGCCCGCGGCGTGCGCCGGGTCACCGTCGTGCTGGCTGTCGTGTTCGTCGCCTCGCTGGCGCTGGGCATCTGGCTGACCGGGGTCCAGCAGCCGTGGGCGTTCTTCTCGCTCCCGACGCGCGCCTGGGAGCTGGCGCTGGGCGGCCTCCTCGCGGTCCCGTCGGCCGCTCGCTGGATCCCGCCCCGGCTGGCGCCGTGGCTTGCGTGGACGGGGCTCGCGCTGGTGCTGCTGGCGGGGCTGCGCTTCAACGCCACGACGCCGTTCCCGGGAGTGGCGGCGCTCGTGCCGACGGTCGGGTCCGCCCTTGTCATCGCCGCGGGGCTCGGGCCGGTCGTGGCGCGCACCCAGCCCGGCGGCCTGCCAAGCCCTGCGGGGATCCTGTCCCTGCCGCCGGTGCGGTTCATGGGGCGGATCTCCTACTCGCTCTACCTCTGGCACTGGCCGATCCTGGTGCTCCCGGTGGTGGCATTCGGGAACCTGCCGGGCGTCGCACGGGTGGCGCTCGCAGGCCTCTCGATCCTCGTCGCCACGGCGAGCCAGCGCTGGATCGAGGAGCCGATCCGTCACGGACGGTTCGTGGGCCTGCGTCCGGCGCGCGTCCTCGCGCTTGCGGGCGTCACGACCGTCGTGGTGTTCGCATCCGCCTTGGGCATCGGCATGGCATCGACGGCCGGGCTCCGGCCGACCGGCCCCGATGCGGGTGGCACGGTCGACGAGGTGCCCCTGCCGAGCGCGTCCGCCGTTCCGACGGGCGGTCCCACGCCCTCTCTCCCGGCGGGCGCCTCCCCGGCGCCGACCGTCGCCCCGACGCGGCCGCCCCTCGCCCATGGGCCCGTGCCTGCGGACCTCGTGCCCGCCCTCGCCGCGGCGCGCGACGACCTGCCGGTGATCTACAGCGACGGGTGCCACCTCCAGACCGAGGGCTCCGCGCTCGGGACCTGCGCGTACGGCGACACTGCGTCGGCGACGACCGTCGTCCTGTTCGGCGACTCGCACGCGGCCCAGTGGTTCCCGGCGCTCCTGCGCCTGTCCGATGAGCACGGGTGGCGGCTCGTGTCGCTGACCAAGTCGGCATGCTCGTCTGCCGACATCCGCGCATGGAGCAGCATCTTCAACCGGCCCTACACCGAGTGCGACGACTGGCGCGAGCAGGTCTTCCAGCGGATCGCGGCCGAGCACCCCGCACTCGTCGTCCTCTCGAACTCCAGCGGCTACCAGCTGACGATCGACGGCGCCCCGTCCCCGGCCGCACAGCACCCCGACCTGTGGGCCGAGGGTCTCGCCCGGACCATCGCCCGGCTCAAGGCGTCGGCGGACCAGGTCGTGCTCATGGGCGACACCGTGCGCATGGCCGACGACCCGCCGATCTGCCTGTCGCAGCACCTCGACGACCTCGCCGCGTGTGCCACGCCGTACGAGCGCGCGGTCGGGACCGCGCGGCTGCGCCTCGATGGCGGTGTCGCGGCGGCGGCGGGGATCACGTTCATCGACCCGACGCCGTGGCAGTGCTTCACCGCCGAGTGCCCGCCGGTGATCGGGCGCCTCCTCGTCTATCGCGACAAGCACCACATGACGGCCACGTACGCACGCGCGCTTGCCTCACGCCTGTACGACGCGTTGCCCGCGGGTCCCGCGAAGGCGACGAACTAGGGTCGGGCCGCCAGCCACGGGACGAGGATGTCGGCGATGCGCTCGCCGGCGTGGCCGTCCCACAGCGGCGGCCCGTCTGCCGGGACCTCGAGGCCATGGTCGAGGATCGAGCGGGCGAGCGCGACCACCCCCTCGGGCTCGACGAGCCGGTTCGTGCCGTGCGTGATCGTGATCGGGCGCTCCGTGTTGGGCCGGACCGTGAGGCAGGGCACGCCGAGGACCGTCGTCTCCTCCTGGATCCCGCCACTGTCGGTCACGACGAGCGCCGCGCCCTTCACGAGGCCCAGGAAGTCGAGGTAGCCCAGTGGCTCCACGACGTGCAGGCGGTCGTCCGACACGAGGCCCGCGGCCTCGAGCACCGGCCGGCCCCGCGGGTGCAGCGGCAGGACGAGCGGCACGAGGTCCGCCACCCCGCGCAGCATCGCGACGACGCGCGCGGCCTGGTCCGGGCTGTCCACGTTGGCCGGGCGATGCATCGTCGCGACGGCATAGCGGCCCTCGGGCCGGAGCCCGTCGCGGGCGCCCACCGCCTCGATCCGGTCCAGGTTCGCGAGCAGCGTGTCGATCATCGGGTTGCCCACGAGGAATGCTCGCTCGGCCGGGATGCCGGTCGCCTGCAGGTTCGTGAGGCCCTCGGGGCTCGTCACGAACAGCAGGTCCGAGAGGAGGTCCGTGACCCGGCGGTTGATCTCCTCGGGCATCGTGTCGTCGAAGGACCGCAGGCCGGCCTCGACGTGGGCGATCGGCAGCCCGGTCTTCGCCGCGACGAGGGCCGCCGCGAGCGTCGAGTTGATGTCGCCGTAGACGATGGCGAGGCTCGGCGACAGCCCCGCGAACGCGCCCTCGAGCGCGACCATGAGCGCGGCCGTCTGGCCGGCGTGGGATCCCGAGCCGACCCCCAGGTTGAGGTCCGGCTCCGGCAGCCCGAGCTCGCGGAAGAAGACGTCCGACATCGCGGCATCGTAGTGCTGCCCGGTATGGACGACGCGCTGGTCGACGCCCCGACCGGCGAGCGCGCGGATGACCGGCGCCGCCTTCATGAAGTTGGGTCTCGCCCCGACGACGTGCGCAACCGGACCGGTCATGGTGCCTCATGCTGGGTTCGCGGCCCGGAGCCCGCCGCGTCGGCCGTCCGAGTATGCCCGATGCCCGTCGGCGTCAGCCGAGCGGCCCGAGGATCGCCTCGTACGCAGCGCGGTAGCGCGGGCCGTTCGAGGCCCAGGTGCGCTCCGTCATCACCCACGCGCGCCCCGCCTCGGCGATCCGCGCCCGCTCGACTGGATCGTCCATGAGCGCGTCGATCGCGTCGGCGAGGGCGATCGGGTCGCCGGCCCGCGCCGCGTGGCCGCGGTTCGGCGGGTCCACGATCTCGGTCAGCGCGGGCAGGTCGCTGACGAGGAGCGGCCGGCCCTGGGCCATCGCCTCGTACGGCTTGAGGGGCGTGATGAAGCGTGCTGCGCGTTCCTCGACACGCGGGTTCGTGAACACGTCGAACTGGGCGTAGTAGCGGGCGACCGTGTCATGCGGCACGCGGCCGGTGAACCGGACGTGGTCCGCGATGCCCTGGTCGCGAGCGAAGGCCTCGAGTCCCTCGCGCCCGGTGCCGTCGCCGACGATCAGGCCCACGACCTCCGTCCGCCCCCGACGGTGCAGCTCCGCCACGGCCGAGATCAGCACGTCCATCCCCTCGCGCCAGTGGTCGAGGTTGCCGACGTAGCCCACCGCGAACCGCCCGTCGAGGCGGAGCTCGCGGCGAAGCTCCTCGTCGCGTGGCAGTGTCGCGAACGCGGTCGGATCGATGCCGTTGGGGACGATGGTGATCCGCTCGCGGGGAATGCCGCGGGCAACGATGTCGTCGGCGAGCGCCTCGGAGATCGCGACGATGCCGTCCACCTCACGCAGGATCCGGGTCTCCTGGGCGAGTCGGCGCGCGAACAGCTCCGACCGTTCCGCGAGGGCGTTGTCGGAGGTCCATACGGCCTCGAACAGGCCGCGCACCTCGTACACGACGGGGATCCCGAACTGCTCGCGCAGCGCAAGCGCCATGAGCGCGTGCTCCCCGCCGCGGTGGCCCGAGTGAGCGTGGAGGATCGCCGGGCGGACCTCGCGCACGATGGCGGCAAGGTCGGCGACGTTGTCCGTCAGCCGGACGTCGTTGGGCGTGCGCGTGAGCGGGTACGCCGGCCCGCGGTCGAGGCGGTGGTGGACGATCCCCTCGACCTCGACCCGCATGGGAAACTCTGTCACGCCCACGACCCGCGGCCAGCCGATCTCCGTGACGGCCACCGGGTCGAAGCCCGCGTCGCGCTGGGCGCGAAGGTTGTTCATGGTGCGGATCGTGAAGCCCGCCCAGCGCTCGGGCACGGAGCTCTTGAGCAGGTGCAGGATCCGCCGGTCCGAGACCGGTTCGATCCGCTCAACGGGGGTTCCCGGCGGGACCGCCCGCGGCAGCCAGGTCGTGTCGGTCTCGATCAGCCGGCCCTCCACCTGGCGGGCCTTGCGCCCGGCCTCCGTGTCGCCCCGCGCCGCGAGCTCCGCCCAGGCATCGCGGGCGGCCGTCAGCTCCCCGATGGCCTCCGAGATCTCCGCACGGCGACGTACGAGCGCCGGGGTTCGCTGGCGGGCGAGGGCACGGTCCACGACCGGCAGCACCGCCGGGTCCCGCGAGCCCTGCGCTTCGGCGCGCGCGATGGCCCGGGCCGTCGCGTTGTCGCTGATCGCGAGCGGGAAGGTGCGCGCGAGCGAGACGAGGGCGCGGACCGCGGGCTCGCGCCCGGCGCGCCGGCGGACGCGCCGGGCGAGATCGGTGACGGATCGCAGCACCCGGCTAGCTCCTGGCCGCCGGGCGGCGGGGAGGCCTGGCCAGCAGGTCCTGGTACAGCCTGAACAGCGTGTCCACCTGCGCCTCCCAGTTGTACCGCTCGTGCGCCGCGGCGAGGGCGCGGGCGCGTAGCGCCGCGCGTTCGTCGGGGGGCGCGTCCACGATGGACCGGATCGCGGCGGCGATCGACGCCGGCGACAGCGGGTCGCACAGGACCCCGGCACCGCTCGGGGTGACGATCTCGGCCATGCCGGGCAGGTCCGAGGCGACGACGGGCACCCCGGCCGCCAGGCTCTCGAACAGCTTCTGGGGGGTCGTGAAGCGATGGTTGATCGACGTCGGCGCGATCGCCATGACGGACACGTCGGCGGACGCCGTCCACAGCAGCAGCTCGTCCGGGCCAACGGCCGGCAGGACGAACACTTGACCCGCGTAGCGCGGCGTCCGGACCCGCTCCTCGAGCGTCGCCTGGAGCGGCCCGAAGCCCAGCAGCGCGAGGACCGCACCCGGCACGTCGAGGATCGCCTCCATCGCCTCCTCGATCCCGCGGTCCGTGATCAGCTGGCCCTGGTAGAGGGCGATGGCGGTTTCGGGCGGCAGCCCCAGCGCGTGGCGGATCCGGTCGGGGGGCGGCACGGGGACGGTCCAGCGCTCGGGGCAGTTCATGACGATCGGCGGCCGCGGCACGCGGAGCTGCGCAGCGATCAGGTCCGCGTACGCCTCGTTGACGGTCAGCACGCGGTCGACCCGGTGTGCCCAGCGCCGCTCGATCCGCGCGAGGAGCGCACGCATCGGTCGGCTCGAGCGCGCGAAGCTGCGGGACTCCATGTACACGTCGCGGCTGTCGTAGATCGTCCGCCCGCCAAGGCGGCGCTGGTAGCGCAGGAGCGACGGCAGCGAGCCCGCCCACATGCCGTGCCAGATGTCCGCGGGCTCGACGACGCCCTCAAGGCCGTGGGACCAGCCCATCGGCTTGATCGGAAACATGAGGATCGTGCGCAAGGTGAAGCCGAAGGGGCCCGCGAGCTGCAGGAAGCGGGAGCGCACGGTCTTCGAGATCCGGGACCGCAGGTCGGGGTTCGCGGCGCGCACCACGCTGGCGTCGAGCGGTGTGGCGCCCGGCAGCCCGGAGCCGGGCTGTGCCCCACCCTGCCCGCGGCCCGCGCTTCCGGTGCTGCCGCTCGTCCCCGTCCCGCGGCCCGCCGCGCGACGTTTCGAACGGCCCCGGCTCAGCGATCGGAGGCCAGGGAACGCGAGCCACCAGCGCCACGGCGCCCGCAGCACGCGGTAGCCTTCGCGCTGCTCCACGGGGGGCAGCCCATCCTGGAGGCGGGCGTAGACGACGACGTCGAAGCCTGCCTGGACCGCCGACCGGGCCATGCGCGCGGTGCGCGCGTCGAACGCGGCCGACGAGTAGGACAGGAACGCAATCCTCGGGCGACGAGCCGCCACGCCGGGATCCGACGCGGTGGCGGGCTCGGGATCGGCCGCTCCCGGCTCGCCGCTCGCTCCCGCCGGCATGCTCGTCAGGCGGGCCGCGGCTGACCGACGCCCAGGCGCAGGACCTGGCCCGGGCGCACCGACCGGCCGCGTGAGCTGTTGACCGTGTCGACGACGAGGTCGGCGGTCGCATAGACGTGGTCCCAGTCGACGGCCTTGTGGCCGGTGACCACGACGATGACGTCGGCCCAGTGGAGCAGCGAATCGATGCCCACGCTCTCGCGCACGACGCCATCCTCGTCCTTGAACCTGGGCACGAGCGGGTCGTGGTAGCGCAGCTCGGCACCGCGCTCTGCGATACCTGCGAGGACCGCGGCGGCGGGCGAGTTCCGGTCGTCCTGGACATCAGGCTTGAAGGCGACGCCGATGACGCCGACGCGCGACCCGCGGAGCGCCTTGCTGCGCTCGTTGAGCGCCTGCGCAGTCAGCTCCACGACGTGCTGGGGCATCGCGAGATTGATGTCGCCGGCGAGCTCGATGAAGCGGTCCGTGAAGTCGAACTCCCGGGCACGCCACGCGAGGTAGTACGGATCCACCGGGATGCAGTGGCCGCCGACGCCCGGTCCGGGCGTGAACTTCATGAAGCCGAATGGCTTCGTGGCCGCGGCGTCGATGACCTCCCAGACGTCGAGGCCCATCCGCTCGCACAGGAGCGCGAGCTGGTTCACGAACGCGATGTTGACGTTGCGGAACGTGTTCTCGAGGAGCTTCGCCATCTCGGCCGCGTCGGGCGAGGACAGCTCCACCACCTTGTCGTTGACGTTGCGCAGGAGCGCGCTGGCGCGCTTCGTTGCCGCGGGCGTCATGCCGCCGACCAGCCGCGGCACGTCACGCGACGCGCTGGCGGGATCGCCCGGGTTCACGCGCTCCGGGGCGAACGCGAGGTCGAAGTCGGTGCCGGCGCGCAGGCCGGTCTCCTCCAGCACCTCGCGGAAGGGTCCGGTCGTCGTCCCCGGGAACGTCGTGGACTGGAGCACGATGAGCTGGCCCGCGCGCAGGTGGTCCTTGATGATCCGCGCAGCGGACAGCACGGGCCCGAGATCCGGGTCCTTGGTGCCGGTGATCGGCGTCGGGACGCAGACGAAGATCGCGTCCGCGTCCTTCGCGCGGGCGTCGCCCGGGGCCACGACCCTGAGCCGCCCGTCCAGCGCCTGCCCGAGGCGCTCGTCCGAGATGTCGTCGATCGGGGAGTGGCGGCCGTTGAGCTCCTCAACCCGCTTCGCCGATGCGTCGATTCCTTCGACGTCGAGGCCGCCCTCCGCAAACGCGATCGCGAGCGGCAGGCCGACATAACCGAGGCCGATGATGGCTACCCGAGTGTCCTGCGTCATGGCCCCAAGCATAGTGGAGGTCGCGTCCCGAGCCGGGCTGGGGGTGCACGCGCACCGGCGCGACGGCGATGCGATGGGGATGCGACGGAGTTGGACGGCGCGAGGTACGGTTGTCCCCCACCCCGCCTGCGAGGTACCCCTGATGCCGTCCACGCCCACGACGCTCGGTGAGCTGTTCCGCTCGCTCGGTCTGACGCTCACGATCCGTCCCGTCGCGGACGAGGAGGATGCCTGGGGCTGCACGCTGACGCGCCCGGACGGCGCGACCTACGAGATCGACAGCGTCACGTTCTTCGACGTCGATCCGGACACGGGTGACGAGTGGGCCGTGGAGCCCAGCCCGTCGCGGGTCCTGAGCGTGCTCGCGGGCGGTGACATCGAGGCCGAGGAAGAGGACGGCGCCGACGACGATGCCGATGGTGCCGCGCCTGGGGGCGGGGCGCCCGAAGCCGAGGCCGAGGCGGCCGCGCGCGCCTTCCTTGGCGACGCGGCGTACGACACGCTCCAGGCGCTGGACGCCGCCGGGCTGGAGTAGCCTCCGCGGGCGAAGCCTAGCTGACGGGCTCGAGATCCACGGTCCGAACCTGCCGCGAGCGGCCAGCCTCGGTGCGCACGGAGGCCGCGGGGATCGCTCCACCGGCCATGCGCTCGATCACGGCAACCTCGCCGGCGTACAGGCCCGTGCCCAGGATCCGCACCTTGTCGCCCACGGCAAAGCCGCTGCGACCCTCGAGTGCGCTCAGGTTGATCGAGGTGGCGCCGGGGCGACCCGAGGTGTCAACCCCGGGCTGCGGCCGCGGCGTGGTCTTCTTCGGGGGGATGAAGACCTTGCGCTTGCGCGTCCCCACCTAGCGACCCCTCTGCGGGCGTTCTTCCTTCTGCGGACGGGGTTCGCGGCGCGGCGGGTTCGGCCGTGTCCCGGGTGCCATCGGGGGCGGGGGCGGAATGGGTCCGCGCGCCCGATTGGCCTCGACGCCCGCAGCAAACTCCTTCGCCACGTCGGCCGGCACGCTCGCCGTCCAGGCCGCTTCGATCTCCTTCATCCGGGCGGTTTCCCGGGCGCGCTGGTCGCGCTCGCTCTTCGCGTGCTTGGTCACGGACACCTCGTTCTGCCGGGTCAGCAACAACCGTCGGCGGCCGAAGTGTACGCGACCGGGCCAAGCGGCCACTCGAGGATGATCAGGCCGCGGTCCCGATGACGTTCGCCAGCTCGTCGATCGATGGCTCCACCAGGACCTGGCCGGTCGGCGTCACGATGACCGGGATCGCGCGGTAGCCGGCGTCGTCGACCAGCTGCTGGGCGGCGGGATCGGCGTCGAGGTCCACGTACCGGTAGGGGGTCCCGGTCGCATCGAGATAGCGCTTGGCACGACGGCAGTCGCCGCACCATTCGGCGCCATAGACGGTGATGAGGTCGGGCGTCGGCAGGGCTCGCGGGTTGGGCATGATCTGCATTCTCCGGCTGGGAAGGCGTTTCTGCACGCTGGTTCGGCAGCCGGCGCCCGACGGATGGCTCGCAAACGGGCGCGGCCCGCCGGTCTAGAGACCCACGAGCTCGATGGTCTCGCGCAGCAGCCCGGCGGACCGGCGCAGCCCGGACGCCTCCTCTGCCGACAGCCCCAGGGGCACGATCCGCTCCACCCCACGCCGGCCGATGACCGTGGGCAGCGACAGGTAGACGTTGTCGATGCCGTAGTAGTCCGAGATCAGCGAGCTCACCGAGAGCACGGTGTGCTGGTCCCGGAGGATCGCCTCGACGATCCGGACGAGGCCCGCGGCGACCGCGTAGTACGTCGCTCCCTTGCGCTCGATGATCTGGTACGCGGCGTCACGGGTGTCGGTGTAGATCTCCTCGAGCGCCGCCGGGTCATGGCCGATGCCCGTAGAGACGCCGAAGTCCCGCAGCGGCATCCCGGCGATGTTCGCGGACGACCAGACGGGGACCTCGGAGTCGCCATGCTCGCCCGCGATGTGGGCGTGGACCGAGCGCGGGTCCACGCCGTAATGGTCGGCCAGGAGCATCCGGAAGCGGGCGGTGTCGAGGATCGTGCCCGAGCCGATCACCCGGTGCGCCGGCAGGCCCGAGATCGTGTAGGTGAGGTAGGTCAGGACGTCGACCGGGTTCGTTGCGACGAGGATGATCCCGTCCGGGTTCGCCGTCGCGATCTTCGGGACGAGCTCGCGGAAGATCGCCGCGTTCTTCGTGACGAGGTCGATCCGGGTCTCGCCGGGCTTCTGGGCGGCCCCGGCAGCGATGACCGTGACCGCCGCGCCGCGACAGTCCTCGATGGGGCCGGCCCACACGCGGGCGGTGGGTGCGAACGGCACCGCGTGCATGAGGTCCATCGCCTCGCCCTCGGCTTTGCGCTGGTTCGCATCGACCAGCAGGATCTCGGCCGCGAGGCCCGACAGGAGGAGCCCGAAGGCGAACGTGGAGCCGACGGCGCCGGTGCCGACGACGGCGACCCGCGTCGGGTGGGGAGGTGCGAGCGGATCGGGCCCAGGGGACGTCATGCGCGAACCCTACCCGACGGCGTCCGATTGCGGGCCGTGCTGCTCGCCCGCCTCGGGACCAAACGCCTGCCGTGGCGCCTCGGCTGGGCCGCCCTCAGGACCCCAGCAGCCGATCCCGAAGGAGCGCCGCCCGGCGCAACGCTCGACGCTGCTCGCCCGCCGTGAGCGTCCGGCTGCCGAATCGCGCCAGGCCGTAGTCGGCCGCCAGAAGGTCGAGCGCGAGGCCGCTCCGGCCGGTCTCGCGGAGCCGCTCGGCGTGCTCGGTTGGCGTCTCCGCGCGCGCGCGCCGCAGCGCGGGATCGGCATCGAGGTCGGCGAGCAGTGCCCGGTACGCGGCGACGGCGTCCCGTGCGACCGGCCGCCGCCGGAAGCGCCCACGCCATTGACGACGGTCGGCGGCATCGAGCTCGCCCCGGTCGATCGCACGCGTCTCCGGCACGAGGGACTCCTCGTCGCGTGGGCGACGCAGCCACAGCCGTGCGAGCACGAGGAGCGCGATCACGGCGACCGCGAGCACGACCCCCAGCACACCGAACGTCACCGGCATGGTCGCGCCCGCATCGTCGGCCGGCCCGGCCCCGGTCCCTGGCACGGCGGGGCTGGTCGTGCCGCGGCTGGCCGAGAACAGCTGCACCAGCGTGGCGACCGCCACGGCCCCGAACAGGCTGAGCAGGACGATGCCAAGGCTGCGCCGGTCGAATCCCACAAGGAACCCGACCAGCAGCAGCGGGGCGAACAGGGCGCCCAGCACGACGACGATGACCGGCCCGGCGAACAGCGACACGGCGATCGCGAGCGCCGCGGTCCCGGCGAGGAGGGCGACGAGCAGCGCGAGCCAGGCCGGGTTGCGCCGCCAGTCCACGGCCGTGCCCGTCGCGACGAGCGCCAGCCGCGACAGCGCGAGCGCCAGCACCCCTGTGACGAGAAACAGGAGGACCTCCACCTGCGCCTGGGCGAGGAAGCCGCTACGGAATGGCTCGGCGACCATCCCGCCGACGATCGCAGCAGCAGCGAGCCCGGGGATCGCGAGCCCGAGCACGTTGCCGATCCGCCTCGGGTCCTCGGGCAGGCGGGCGTGCGCGATGCCCCGCACGAACGCCACGGCCGTGAGCCAGGCGGCGAGGTTGGCTGCGAGCGCGTTCCCGAGGGACCGGAGACCGTCGGCCTCGAGGATGCGCCGCACCTCGGGTGACGCGAGCCATGCCCCGGCCGCCGCCCCGATCGCGAGCACGGCGGCCACCGCCGGCCACCGTTCCCCCACCCGGTCCGGGAGCACGCGCGCCGCGACGAGGCCGCCGATCGCCGCCACGAGGAACCAGCCCAGCCCGGTTGCCGGCGGGCGCAGCGTGAACGCCTGGAGCATGCTGGCGACGATCGAGACCCATGCCGCCTCCGCGACGAGCGCGAGCGCAGTCGGCAGGACGACGAGCAGGCGACCCAGCCGGCCCTCCGCGTTCACGGCGTTCACGGCGCCACCAGCAGTCGCCCGGCGTCGCGCCAGTGGCCGTCCATCACTGCCCGCCGCGCGGTGAAGCCGAGCGTGCGCGAACGCGCCGCACCGGCCGTCGCATCGCGCCCGCACGAGACGATCACGACGTGCGCACCGAGCCGTTCCAGGCGTCGCAGCGCCCCGGCGAACGGACGCGGGTCGCGGGCGCTCAGGACCAGGACCGTCGTGCCCGGGCGGACCGACCGTGCGGTGACGCCGAGGAGCCGTTCAAAGGGCATCGACGCGTGGAGCGACAGGCGCGCGAGGAGGTCGAGGATCCGCTCAGCCTGCCCGGGCGCAGACGACACCGGAACCTGCGCGATCCGCGTCTCGGCGCCCGTGTAGCCCGCAGCCATGAGGCCGAACGCGACGCGCCGTCGCGCGAGCGATTGCACGATCGACGCGGCAACGACGTACAGCCCCTCCACCTCGTCGTCCGTCAGGCCCAGGTCCCACGCGGGCCCGTCCGAGGTCTGGACGTCCAGCGCCACGAGCACCTCGCGGTCGCGGGACGGCTCGAACCGCTTCACCGTGGGGCGGCCGAGACGGGCGCTCGTGCGGGCATGGATCCGGCGCATCGGGTCACCGGGCGCGTAGGGGCGCACGCCCGCGAACCGTGACGGGTCCTCCGCCAGCCCCGCGTGCGCCCGATCGAGGTCGCCCCAGCGGTCCGTCGGCGCGATCTCGGTGGCGGGAATCGTGCGCGGCCAGACGACGAACGTGTCGGTCTCGGCGCGCTCCTCGGTGGCAGCGCGCCGCGCGAACGGGTCCCCGACGCTGAGCTCGACGGGCCCCAGGGTGTGCACGCCGCGCCGGTCCGCCGTCACGTGAAAGCGGCGCACGACGCGCTCGAATGGACGCAGCGTCCAGGCGTTGCGCAGCACCGCGGGCCTTGCCTCGTCGGTCACGAGGTCCCGCTCCCGGACCTCCACGCCCGGGCTCGCGTCGTCATCCGCGCGGACCCATGCCAGCGGCAGGCGGCGGCGGTTCCAGACCTCGATCGCGAGCGGCAGCTCGTCGCCGAACGCCACGTGGCGCGCGCCGAGGACACGCCGGTACCGGACGCCGGTGAGCCCGTTGTGGGCCCAGACCGCGTGGACCACCTCGAGCAGCATCGTCACCGTGCCCAGGAGGATCGCGATCGGCACCGCGAGCAGGCTGCCCGCGACGATCAGGACGAGCGCCACGAGGACGCGCGCCGCCATGGGTCAGGCCCCGAGGATCGGCGGGACGGCCGTCGTGGCCAGGATCTGCGCCAGGGCGCCGTCCGCCGTGGCGCCGTGGAGGCTCCGGTCGAGGTTGACGACGAGGCGATGCGCGAGGACGGACATCGCGACCGCCTTGACGTCGTCGGGCATCACGAAGTCCCGGCCGGCGAGGACGGCTGCCGCCTGCGCGGTCCGATAGAGCGCGACCGTAGCGCGGGGGCTCGCCCCGAGCTCGATGTCCGCGTGCGCGCGGGTCGCCCGCACGAGCGCGACGACATATTCCTCGACCTCATCGGCCACGCGGACCGTGCGGACGAGGTCTCGCAGGCCGAGGAGGCGGCCGCGGTCGATGACGGGCTCGATGGCCGTGAGCGGGTCCGCGGACGCCTGGTGGCGGCGCGCGATGCGCCGCTCCCCGGCGTCGTCGGGGTAGCCGATCCGTGCCCGCAGGAGGAATCGGTCGAGCTGCGCCTGCGGGAGCGCGAACGTGCCCTCGAACTCGACAGGGTTCTGGGTCGCGAGGACGAGGAACGGGTCCGGCAGGAGGTGTGTCGTGCCCTCGACGCTGACCTGGCGCTCCTGCATCGCCTCGAGCAGGGCGCTCTGCGTGCGTGGCGTGGCCCGGTTGATCTCGTCGACGAGGAGCACGTTCGTGAACACCGGGCCCTCGACGAAGCGGAGCCCGCCGGGCTCGAACAGGCTGGCACCGGTGACGTCCGACGGGAGGAGATCGGGCGTGCCCTGGACACGGGTCATGCGCAGGTCGAGCGAGCGTGCGATCGCACGGGCGAGCAGCGTCTTGCCCGTTCCCGGGACGTCCTCGAGCAGGACGTGGCCGTCGGCGAGGAGCGCGATGGCGACGAGCCGGACGGTGTCGTCGGCGCCGACGACCGCCTTCCCGACCGAGCCCCGCAGGTCATCCCACAGCCGCCGACCGCGCACGACCACGTCCGCACGCGGGGCGCCGCTGTCGTCGGGGACGCCGTCCCGGGCGGGCGTCGCGATGTCCGCCTCCATGCGCGTGTCCGTCCTCCGTGCCTGGCTCGCCGCATCGCTGCGCGGGTTCGTCGTGGAAGCCTACCGGCGATGCGTGGTTCAGGTTCCGGCGACCGGTCCCTGCCCACAACCCGGCCCGGCGTGTATCGTCGGGTCCGGCGTCCCCCAACGAACCGTCGAGGTCCACCACGTGTCGCTGCCGTCGCTCGCCCGCATCCCCGCCCCGCCCGACCCGATCCTCGGCCTGGCCGAGACGTTCCGGGCCGACACGCGGGCCGGCAAGATCAATCTTTCCTCGGGCGTGTTCGTGGACGATACCGGCACCACGCCGGTGCTGGCGACCGTCATCGAGGCCGAGCGACGGCTTGCGGAGGCCGCCGCGACGAAGCTCTACCGGCCCATCGACGGCGATGTCGCGTACCGGGAGCTCGTGCGGGCCCTGGTGCTCGGTGCGGACCACGAGGCTGTCACGAGCGGGCGCGCGCTCGCGACGCAGACGCCCGGCGGGACCGGCGGGCTCCGGGTGGCGGCGGACCTCCTCCGCTCCACTGGTGGCGGCCAGACGATGTGGATGAGTGAGCCCACGTGGCCCAACCACCCGCCGCTGTTCCAGGCGGCGGGCTTCCGCGTGCGGACGTATCCGTACACCGACGAGACGGGCCGGCGGATCGACGAGGGCGCGATGCTCGAGGCGCTCTCGGGGGCCGCCCCGGGCGACGTCGTGCTGCTCCACGGCGCCTGCCACAATCCCACGGGCGTGGACCCGTCGCCGGACCTGTGGCGGCGCATCGGCGACCTCGTCGAGGCCAACAGGCTGTTGCCGCTCGTGGATCTCGCCTACCAGGGCTTCGGCGACGGGCTGCGTGAGGACGCGGCGGGCCTGCTGGAGCTCGTCCGACCGGGCGTCGAGCTGCTCGTCTCGACGTCGTTCTCCAAGACGTTCTCGCTGTACGCGGAGCGGGTCGGGGCGATGCTCGTCATCGCGCGCTCGGCCGCGGACGCGGCGGCGATCCAGAGCCACGTCAAGGTCGCCATCCGGGTCAACTACTCGAACCCGCCCGCCCACGGCGCGGATGTCGTCCGGACGATCCTCGCCGACCGGGAGCTACGGGCGCGTTGGGAGGTCGAGCTCGGCGGGATGCGCAGCCGGATCAAGGCGAACCGGCGGGCGCTCGTCGCTGCGCTCGCCGCCCGGTCGATCCCCGGTGACTGGGGCGGCATCGCGTCGCAGCGCGGGATGTTCGCCCTGCTCGGCCTCACGACCCACCAGGTCGCACGCCTCCGCGACGAGCTCGGCGTGTATGTCGTGGGCCGCGGCCGGATCAACGTCGCTGGCTTCACCCCGACGAACCTGGACCCGTTCGCGGACGCCCTCGCGGCGGTGCTCGCCTCGTCGTAGCGCGCGAGGCATGCCCGCCGGGCCCCTGGCGACCAGGCCCCTCGCGACTTCGCCGCCGCTCCTTCGCCCCGCCAGCGGCGCTCCGCCGCTCCATGCCGCCCAGCGACCGGAGCGCGGGCGCGAGCGACGCCCTGGGCCCCGGGGCGCGGGTGGGACGCCCCACGCGGGCGCGACCGCCGGGGCGCGACCGCCGACGCTACGACCGGCCCTCGAACGGCCGATGAACCAACCCCACGAAGCGCGTCCAGCCGCGGGCTCGCTCCTCGGGTGTCGTGAGCGGGATCACCGCGAGCAGCATCGAGAGGGACCCGTACCACAGCGCCGGGAGCGCGAGCATCGCTCCGACCGGGACCACCCAGCGCTGGTTACGTGGCGCGCCCCATGCGATCAGCAGCACGCCGATCGGGCCGCGCACCAGGAGCGGGATCGGGATCGCCGCCCAGGTCCCGCCCTTGCCGGTGTTCGCGGCGAGCAGCGAGACCCAGTCGCGCCATGCCTGGGGCAGGACCACGAACGAGACGCCGACGACGGCCGTGGTGAACCCGATCGCGATCGACAGCGACCGCCACTCCCGGCGGAGCGCGAACCAGAGCAGGCCCACGCCCGGGGTGATCTTCGTCAGCAGCACGAACGCCCACGTCCCCGGCCATCTGAACCCGGCGACGATCGCCAGCGCCAGGAGCAGGGACACGTTGCCGCCCGCGATCTCCATCGCCCCCACGGCAAGCCCCACGAGGAACAGCTCGCGCCCCGCGAGAAGCCACACCGCGCCGATCAGGATCGCCGTCCAGGCCGCCACGAACCATGGCCATGGCAAGAGGTTCAGGGGGTACACGAGCTGCGCGAACGCGGGCGAGTACGGATAGGCGCCGATCGTGTTCCACTCGGTACGCCCCGTGTACAGGTCCGACAGGTTGAGCCCGTAGTACGAGCGCGCGTCCTGGGCCGTGACGACCTGGCCCGAGAACGGGTCCGAGACGTTGATCGTGGGGTCCGAGCCCAGGATGACCAGCAGCCACACGACCACGGCGACAACCACGTTGATGGCGTCGCGCCGGTCGAATCGCCGGTCGCGGCGTTGGGCGGTCTGGGGCATGGCGCCATTGTCCGGGATGGGACCCCGAATCGAAACGGCCGGCATATGCCGGCCGTTCGAACGCGTTCGCAGCGCGAGGAGCGTTCAAGAGGAGTGCACGCGGGATACCCCGCATGAAGAGAATGCCCTACCGGTCAATCCCTCCGGACCACACTCCCCCGTACCGTTCGGTGCCGTGACGCACCGGCGCGCCGCCCATCGGTCAGGGAATGACCGTCCTGACGACCGTCGAGGTCACGGTTCCGGTGTTCGCAGCGGTGAACACGGCCTGGGTGTTCGAGTTGAACTTCGGCCCGAACATCTTCGTCACACCCGAGTAGCCATACGAGTTGAGCGAGCGCAACGTCGTCGTGCCGTACGTGTAGTTCGTGGTCGTCGTCGTGACCCACGGGCCGCCGGACGAGCCGCCGGTCATGTTGCAGCCCATCGACCACGTCGTGTCGCCCGTGTTGGCGTCGGTGCCCAGCGGCCCCTTGCAGTACACGAGGTCCTTGCCGTGGTACTTCCCCGCGGCCGGGTAGCCGAACGCGCTCAGGACGTTGCCGGCGCTGACGCCGCTGTAGGCGATGTTGAACGAGCCACCGACGGTTGCGTCGAGCTGCGCGCCGCCGCTCTTGCCACCCGTGCTCACGACCGCGAACGACCAGTCGTGCTGGACCGCGGTGTCATTGAAGGCGCCGGCCGTGTAGAACGCCTTGTCGGAGTACAGCGCGTCCGCGACCCAGCACCCGTAGGTGGTCGCGCTGCAGGTGTACGTCGGCGCCGTGTCGAACGACGGGATGAACAGCCAGTTCGTCGCCGCCGTCGCGCCGTCGTTCTCGGTGGCGCAGTGGCCCGCGGTGAGCACGATGGACTGGTTGGCGTTGCTCTCCTGGACAACCGATCCGGAGCAGATGTAGTCCGATCCTCCGAGCGTGAACAGGACGCGACCGGTCCCGTTGAGGATGTCGCCACCGGCCGTCCAGGACGCGCCGACGATGCTCCCGCCGCCACCGCCCGTGCCGGGCTTGGCCTTCGGCTGGAAGCCGCGTGCCGCGTCGAACGTGAAGTCCCGGGGCGTGGCGTTCCGGATCCGTCCAGGGGTCCAGTAGGCGATGACCTTGGCGTGATGGGCGGCCTTCGCGTCCTTCGGCGGCGCGGCGTTGACCGCACCGGGCAGGATCGACAAGCAGCAGGAGCGGGGCGACAAGCAGGGCGAGACGCGGACGCACGGACAACCTCTCGTGGCAGGCGACGAGGAGTGGACGCGACCGGCCGCCCGGCACGTCGCCGCCCGGCTGGGACGCACGGGAAACGCCCCGTAGCCAGATCATGCGTGCCTCGTCAAGGCCACCGGACCGCACCACCAGCGCGAGCCGCGACCCGCGCACCCCGGGCCAACCGACGCCCGGCCGCCGCTACCATGCGCGGATGAAGATCGGCCTCGTGCTCCCCATGAACAACGCCGACGGCCCCGGAGCCACCGCCTGGCCACGGATCCGCAGCATCGCGCGTCTCGCAGAGGCCGGCGGGATCGACAGCCTGTGGGTCTACGACCACCTGATCTTCCGGATGGCCGACCAGGAGGAGGACGGGATCCACGAGGCGATGACGGTCCTCGCCGCCGTGGCCGCGTCAACCGATCGCGCGGAGCTCGGCACGATCGTGCTCGGGACGGCCTTCCGACCGCCCGCGCTGACGGCGAAGATGGCGGCGACCCTCGACGAGGTGGCGAACGGCCGCCTGATCCTGGGCCTCGGGACCGGCTGGCACGAGCCCGAGTACACCGCGTTCGGCTACCCATTCGACCACCGCGCGGGCCGGTTCGAGGAGGCGCTGGGGATCATCGTCCCGCTCATCCGCGGCGAGCGCGTGACCTTCCACGGTCGGTGGCACGACGTGGAGGACGCCGTGCTCATCCCGCCGCCGCCACGCCCCGCGAGGCTTCCGGGCCGCGTGCCGATCCTCGTTGCCGCGCGCGGCGAGCGGACGCTGCGCATGGTCGCGAGGTACGCCGACGCGTGGAACATGGCCTGGTTCGGGTTCCCGGACGAGCGCTCGGCGGAGCGACTCGCGGACCTCCAGCGCGCGTGCGACGCCGAGAACCGCGACGCCGCCACGCTCGAGATCACGGTCGGGCTGACGGTCGAGACCGACCAGCAGGCGGCCCATCGGCCCGGCGCGCCCGAGGCTCTGCCGCCTGACGCCGACACGATCGCCCGGGCATTCGACGCGTGGCGGGACCTGGGCGTCGGGCACGTGCAGGTGGACCTGCGCCCCGTCGACGAGCGGACGGTCGAGCTCCTCATCGACGCGCGCACCAAGCACCTGGGAAAGGACTGACGAGCATGGGTGACCCGACCGACGTCTCCCCGGCGGCCCTGCCGGACCACGTGGCCGCGAACCGCGCGTCGTGGGACGCGGAGGCGGTCGACTACGTGGCCGCAGGCGAGCGCGCGTGGGCCGTGGCACCCGGTGCGGAGACGTGGGGCATCTACGGGATCCCCGAGGCCACGGCCGGGATGCTCGAGCTCCCGCTCGAGGGCATGGACACGATCGAGCTCGGCTGCGGGACGGGCTACGTGAGCGCCTGGATCGCACGGCGTGGCGGCCGGCCGGTCGGCATCGACAACTCGCCGAAGCAGCTGGAGACGGCCGGCCGGCTCCAGCGCGCGCACGACCTCGACTTCCCGCTCATGCTCGGCAACGCGGAAGAGATCCCCTACCCCGACGCCTCGTTCGACTTCGCGATCAGCGAGTACGGCGCGGTCCTGTGGGCGGACCCGGCTCGCTGGGTCCCCGAGGCAGCACGCCTGCTGCGGCCCGGCGGCCGGCTCCACGTCCTGACCAACAGCGTCATCGGCTACCTCGCCTGTCCGGACGACCCGGACGCGCCGGTCGAGGAACGGCTGCTGCGCCCGCAGTTCGGCATGGGCCGGATCTCGTGGGGCGACGACCCGGGCGTCGAGTTCCACCTCTCGCACTCGGACTGGATCCGGCTGTTCCGGGCGAACGGGCTCGAGATTCTGGAGCTTGTCGAGCCCCAGGTCCCCGAGGGCGCGACGACCACCTACGACTGGATGCCCTACGAGTGGGCCCGCCGGTGGCCGTGCGAGGAGATCTGGAAGGTCCGCAAGACCGGCTGACGGTCCGGGATCGAGGGGGCCGGACGCGGCGCCCGGCCCCGGGCTTGAGCGCAGGCCGCCCGTAGACCACCATCGATGGCACACTTGACGGCGAGGGAGGACGGTTCCGCATGACCATTGACGCCCCGGCGGCGACCGACGCGCGCCCGGCCATGGATCGTCCGGTCGTCCTCGACGCGCGCGACCTGCACAAGCGCTTCGGCTCGCTCGAGGCGGTCGACGGCGTCTCGTTCGCGATCCACGAGGGCGAGACCTACGGCCTGCTGGGACCCAACGGCGCTGGCAAGACGACGACGATCTCGATGGTCTGCGGGCTGCTCGCACGCGATGGCGGCGAGGTCACCATCGACGGGACGCGGATCGACGTGGGCGCTGTTGCCGCGAAGGCGAGCATCGGTTATGTCCCGCAGGAGCTCGCGATCTACCCGGACCTCTCGGCGCGCGAGAACCTGGAGTTCTTCGGCCGCCTGTATGGCCTCGGCGGCGCCACGCTCCGGGCCCGCACCGACGAGGTCCTCGAGCTGATCGGCCTCACGGACCGGGCGAAGGACCGCACCTCGACCTTCAGCGGCGGCATGCAGCGCCGGCTCAACATCGGCATCGGCCTGCTCCACCAGCCTCGGCTGCTGCTGCTCGACGAGCCCACGGTGGGGGTGGATCCGCAGAGCCGGAACGCGATTCTCGAGTCGATCGCCGCCCTCGGGCGGCAGGGCATGGCGATCCTGTACACGACGCACTACATGGAGGAGGCCGAGCGCATCTGCGACCGCGTCGGGATCATCGATGCGGGCAGGATCCGCGCGGAGGGCACGCGCCGGGAGCTCGTCGCGCTCATCGGCGGGCAGGACCAGGTGAGGCTCACCGTGACGGGTGCCGTCGAGGCGGCCGTCGCCGCGGTCGGGGCCCTCGAAGGCGTGGCCGGTGCGGCGGCGAAGGACGGGGAGCTCGAGATCCTCGTGGCCGACGCACACCGCGTGCTGCCGCGGCTCCTCGACACCGTCGAGGCCGCGGGCGCGAGCGTCCGCGGCGTGGACCTCGTGTCGCCCGATCTCGAGGCCGTGTTCCTCCACCTCACCGGCCGCGCCCTGCGCGACGCCGAGTAGTCGCCGCGACGCCCGCGACAGCCATGCACACCGCCTTCCTGATCGCCGCCAAGGACCTCCGACAGCGGCTGCGCGACCGGTCCGCGCTCCTCGTGTCGGTCGTCGCGCCGCTGGGGCTCGCGATCATCTTCAGCCAGCTTCTGGGCTCGGTGTCGACCTTCTCCACGAGCTGGGTCGTCGCGAACCTCGATGGCGGCCCGCTCGCGACCGTCCTGCGCAGCGACGTCATCGGCTCGATGGCGGACGCGGGCGTCGCCAGGATCACCGACGTCACCACGGCGGGCGAGGCCCGCGCAGCCGTCGAGGGCGCCACGCAGGACGTGGCGTTCATCATCCCCGCGGGCTTCAGCGCGGACATCCAGGCGGGCCACCCGGTGACGCTCGAGCTCGTTGGCGCGCGAGACGAGACCCTGTCAACCGAGATCGCGCGCTCGCTCGCGCAGCGGTTCGGGGACGGCGTCGTCGCGGTCCAGCTCTCGGTCGCGACGGTCGCGACCCTGGCGGGCGCGTCGTTGCCGCCCGAGGAGCAGGCGCGGATCGCAGGCGCGGCGTCGACCGCGGTCCCGCCGCTGGCGCTCGTGGACCAGGAGGCGTCGCTCCGGCAGCTCACGCTCAAGACCTACTTCAGCGCTTCGATGGCGATCCTGTTCCTGTTCTTCTCGGCGCAGATCGGCATGGTCAGCCTGTTCGAGGAACGGCGCCAGGGGACGCTTGCGAGAATCCTCGCCGGGCCGATCAGGCCTACGAGCGTCCTCCTGGGCAAGACCCTCGGGTCGTTCGCGATGGGCGTCGTCGCGATGGCGATCCTCGTCGGTGCGACGACGCTCCTCATCGGCGCGGACTGGGGGCCGCCGGTGGGCGTCGCGGCGGTCGTCGTCGCCGGGATCATCGCGGCAATCGGGATCTCCACGTTCGTGACCTCGTTCGCCCATACGACCGAGGCCGCGGGTGCCGCAAACGGCGCGCTGGCAATCACGCTGGGCATCCTCGGCGGGTCGTTCTCCCCCACCTCCCAGGCCCCCGAGGTGCTCTCGATCCTCGCCCTGTTCACGCCCCACGGCTGGTTCCTGCGCGGCCTGGGCGACATGCACGGGACGGGCTCGTCGGTCACGGACGGCCTGCCCGCCGTCGCGGTGCTGCTCGCGATGGGGCTGGTCACGGGCGGGATCGGCATGGCCCGCGCGCAGCGACTGGTGGCGGCCCGATGATCCAGCCGGCCAAGGCCCTCGACATCGCGCGGGTCAACCTGCTGCGCCAGGTCCGCGACCGCAGCGACCTGTTCTTCGTGTTCATCCTGCCGACGATCATCATCGTGGCGCTGGGGCTCCAGTTCGGTGGCGTGGCGCGGGCTCGCCTGGGCGTCGTCGCACCCGTGGGCGACCTGGCTGCACAGGCGCTCGTGACGGCGCTCGCGGCGGACACGACCCGGCTCGAGGTCCGCCCCATCAGCGACGTTGCGACCCTCCGCTCGCAGGTGGAGCGCGGCCAGCTGGAGGCGGGCGTCGTGGTCCCCGACGGGTTCGCCGCGCTGCTCGAGGGCGCCGGCACGGCGGAGGTCACGTACCTCGGGACGCCCGATGCCCTGACGCTCGGGCTGCGGGCGCCGGTCGAGGCCGCGGTCGCGCGCCTCGGGGCCGTGACGACGGCGTCGCGCGTGGCGGTGGCCGAGGGTGCGGTCGACTGGACGGTGGCGTCCGGGGCCGCGGTCGCGGGCTACGGCACCGTCCCGGGCGTGGCCCTCGACGTGTCGCAGGTCGGCGAGGTTGGCCTGTTCGCGGGCTTCGGCCAGTTCACCTTCGGGGCGTCCACGCAGCTCGTGCTGTTCATGTTCCTGACGTCGATGACGGCCGCGGGCCGGCTCGTGTACACGAAGCAGCTGGGGGTCTCGCGCCGGATGGTCTCGACACCCACCTCGATCGGGACGATCGTGGCCGGCGAGGCGCTGGGACGGCTCGGGATCGCCCTCCTCCAGGCGGGCTACATCGTGCTCGTGACGTCGCTGGTGTTCGGGGTGTCGTGGGGCGACCCGCTCGCGGCGGGGGCGCTGATCCTCGCGTTCGGCATCGTGGCCGCAGCGGTGGCGATGCTCGTCGGCGCGCTGTCAAGGAACCCCGACCAGGCCTCGTCGCTCGGCGTGTTCCTCGGGCTCTCGCTGGGGGCGCTCGGCGGCTGCATGATCCCGTTCCAGACGATGCCTGGCGTGATGCAGCAGATCGCCCGGTTCATCCCCCACTCGTGGGCGCTCCTGGGGCTCCAGTCGCTCGTCCGGGACGGCGGCGGGATCGGGTCGGTCCTGCCGAACCTCGCCGTGCTGGTCGGCTTCGGCGTCGTGCTCATGAGCCTCGCGTCATGGCGCTTCCGCAAGGCGATCGCCGGGTAGTCGCCGGATAGAGTGAAGAAGCGGGGGCATCGGGGCCTCATCCTTGGTGAGCGGCCGAGATCCGGCCGACGAGCATGCGAGGAGACCGGTGCACGAGCTGGTCGAACGGGCAGGGAGGGGCGACACCGTTGCCTTCGACTCGCTCGTCCGACGCTCGTCCGATCACCTTGCCGGGTGCGGCGTCGTGGCTGCGGCGCGACCCGATGGGTAGCGGCCGCCGCCGATCCGTCTTCGGGCTGGCGCCGGCGCCGCTGATCGCGGTGGTCGGGCTGCTGCTGGTGGCCGTGCTGGGGTTCGGGGTGCTCGGCGGGGCGTTCCAGCCGAGCCCGGTGCCCCTGCCGCCTGCCTCCCCGCTGCCGTCGATCACGCCGTTCCCGACGATCGGGCCACCGACCGGGCCGTCGCCCACGGCGCTCCCGAACCCGGTGGTCGTCCCGCTGCGGACCGCGTCCGGCGCCACGATGACGGTCGAGGTCCACGACAAGTCCGGCCTGTTGCTCGACGCGCGGACGGCGCCCCCGGTGTCCGATGCGAGCCAGCCCGCGGGCTTGGTGCGGGTCGAGGGCATCGACGAGTTCACGCTGCTCCTCACCTGGACCGACGGCGCGTGCGACAGCGCGTACGACCTGCAGATCGTGACGACTCGATCGATGTCTCTCGGCCGCCGAGGGGACTGCACGGGTGACTCGATCGAGGTCGACCGCCGGCTCCTTCTCCAGTTCTCCGTACCGGTGGACGCGGGGTCGGTCGTGGTGACGGTGGCGCCAGGCAGCTGAAAGGTTTGCGTGGGCCCGCACCGCCCGATCCTGTCGATCGCGCGTCTTGCAAGATCGCCCGCGCGTCTCTCCGGCCGCCCCGCGCTGCTCTCAGGCCGCCCGCGCCTCTCGCACGGCCGCCCGCGCCTTCCGCCCGCACTGTCCGCGCCTTCGCCAGGCCGCGCGCACCTCCCGCCAGCACTGTCCGTGCTTGCGGGACGCCGATAGGGCCGTTCAGGGGCCCGGAATAGCCCAACGCAGCGCTCCAGTGATCGGTCAAGCACCACGGGTGCTAACGCGGGGCGTTTGGGGCTGGTAACGGCGGTCGCCGCCCGCCAGCGCCACGGTTAGCATCCGGCGTGCTGCGACAGGTGCCGAAGCGGCAGGTTGTCCGCATGCGGGCGGCATGCAGGCGCCAAGCGGGGGCCATGCACCCGCCCGGCACGTCCGCTCAACACCGCGACTGCTTGGGCTCGGCGGGGCCTGCCTGGGCTCGGCGGGGCTGGCCTGGGACCAGGCGGGGCCTGCCTGGGCTCGGCGGTCCGGACGCGTCACGATCGGCTCGCTCCCCGCTGGACATGGCGTCGCGGGGCGAATATGCTTCATGTCACATTGATAATCTACCTCGCCCTAAGGGCATAACCGAGATCGAATGGACCCCACCGCCCACCGCACCACGCTCCGCAGCGAGCTCCTCGATGAGCTCGTGGCCCACTCCCCCGCCGCCACGATGCGCTACATGCGTCGCTGGCCCGGTGGCGCGCTGAGCCTCGTCCACATCCACGTGATGACCGTTCTTGACGAGGACGGGCCCGTCGCCATGCGCTCGCTCGCCGAGTCGCTCGACGTATCCCAGGCGAGCGCTACGGGCATCGTCGACCGAATGGAACAGCGCGGTCTCGTGGAGCGACGTCGCGACGACGAGGACCGGCGCGTCGTCCGCGTCGCGCTCACGGAGCTCGGCCGGACGACGATCGGCGGCATGGCGACCGAGCGCCGTGAGCTCCTCCTCGAGGTCCTCGAGGACCTGACCGACGAGGAGCTCAGCGGCTTCCTCCTGGGTGCCCGCGCGATGCGCCGTGCCCGCGAGCGCCTCCACGCGAAGCTCCAGGCCGAGCACGAGGCCACGAACCCCGGCGTCCCGTTCCACGACACTCCACCGCCGCGCGACGCGCTTGCGCCGGCCCCACGGACCACCCGCGTGACGGCTACGACCCCTGAGTCCCCCACCACCCACACCCTGGAGGCGCCCCGGTGATCGCGATCCTGCGCCGCTATCTCCCGCCGTACCGCTGGCCGATCGTCCTCGTCCTGATCCTGCTGCTCGTGCAGGCGATCGCCAACCTGTACCTGCCGGAGCTCAACGCGGACATCATCAACAACGGCGTTGCCGAGGGCGACACCGACTACATCCTGCGCACCGGCGGGTTCATGCTCGGCGTGACGTTCGCGCTGATGATCGCGGCGATCATCGCCGTGTACTTCAGCGCCCGAGTCGCCATGGGCTTCGGCCGCGACCTGCGCAGCTCGATCTTCCGCAAGGTGGAGACGTTCAGCCAGGTCGAGGTCAACCAGTTCGGCACGGCGAGCCTCATCACCCGCAACACGAACGACGTCCAGCAGATCCAGCAGGTCGTCCTGATGGCCCTGAACATGCTGATCACGGCCCCGATCATCACCGTCGGCGGCGTGATCATGGCGCTCCGCCAGGACGTTCCGCTGACCGGGATCCTGCTCGTGATCATCCCGATCATGGCCGTCCTCATCGGCGTCGTGATGGCCAAGGCGATCCCGCTGTTCCAGGCGATGCAGATCAAGATCGACCGCATCAACCTCGTGATGCGCGAGACGCTCTCGGGCGTACGCGTCATCCGCGCGTTCGTGCGCACCCGGCACGAGGAGCAGCGCTTCGACGTCGCGAGTCGGGACCTCATGGACACGGGTCTGCGCGTCAACCGCCTGTTCGCGATCACCCTGCCCGCGCTCATGGCGATCATGAACCTGAGCACGGTGGCGGTCCTGTGGCTGGGCGCCTACCGCGTCGACAGCGGCGGCATGTCGATCGGCAACCTGACCGCGTTCCTCCAGTACATCACCCAGATCCTGTTCGCGATCATGACCGCCGTGATCATGTTCGTGATGGTCCCGCGCGCCGCGGTCTCCGCCGGCAGGATCAAGCAGGTGCTGGACCAGGAGCCCTCGATCCAGGATCCTCCGACGCCGATCTCGCCCGCGCGAACCGGGCTCGTGGAGTTCCGGGACGTCACCTTCGGGTATCCGGGCGCCGAGCACCCGGTCCTGCGCGACATCTCGTTCCAGGCCCGGCCGGGTCAGACCACCGCGATCGTCGGCTCCACCGGTAGCGGCAAGTCAACGCTGATCAACCTCCTGCCGCGCTTCTACGACGTCACCGGCGGCAGCGTCCTCGTGGACGGCGTCGACGTGCGCGACCTCGACCGCCAGGACCTGTGGCAGCGCATCGGCATGGTGCCCCAGCGCGCGTTCCTGTTCGGCGGCACCGTCGCCTCGAACCTCCGCGTCGGCAACCAGGACGCCACCGAGGACGACATCTGGCGTGCGCTCGACATTGCCCAGGGCCGCGACTTCGTCGAGTCGATGGACCTCGGCATCGAGGCCCCGATCACGCAGGGCGGCACGAACGTCTCGGGTGGCCAGCGGCAACGCCTGGCGATCGCGCGGGCGCTCGTCCACAAGCCGGAGGTCTACGTCTTCGACGACAGCTTCTCGGCCCTCGACTTCCGGACGGACGCGCGCCTGCGCGCCGCGATCGGGCGGGAGCTGGGGAACGCGACGGTGATCATCGTCGCGCAGCGCGTCGGGACCATCCTCCACGCCGATCAGATCGTCGTCCTCGATGACGGGCGGATCGCCGGGATCGGCACCCACGAAGCATTGATGCAGACCTGCGAGACGTATCGCGAGATCGTCCTGTCGCAGGTCACCGAGGAGGAAGTGGCATGAGCGGTCCCCAGGGACGGCCGGGCGGCGCCCCCGCAGGTGGCGCAGCGATGGGCGGCCCGGGCATGGGGCCGGGCGGCCGGCGACCCGGCAGCGGGCCCGGGAGCGGCCCGCCGCACATGGCGATGATGATGCCGGTGGTGAAGGCGAAGAGCTTCCGCACCTCGTTCCGGCGGCTGCTGGGCGAGCTGCGCCCGGAACGGCCGCTCGTGCTGTTCGTGGTCCTCCTGGGCGTGATCAGCGTGACGCTGGCGATCCTCGGCCCGAGGCTGCTGGGCAACGCGACCAACGTCATCTTCGATGGCGTCGTCGGGCGCCAGCTCGGCAGCGTGCCGCAGTTCGTCGGGCTGTCGACCGAGCAGATCATCACGGCGCTGCGTTCGGCCGGTCAGGTGAACTTCGCCGACATGCTCGCGAACATGCCCAACGTCGCGGTGGGCGTCGGCATCGACTTCAGCAAGCTCGGCCCGCTCCTCGCGATCGTCGCCGGGATCTACGTGCTGAGCTCCGCGTTCAGCTGGGCCCAGAGCTACATCATGGCCGGCGTCACGCAGCGGACGGTCTATCGCCTCCGCGCGCGGGTCGATACGAAGCTCGGCCGGCTGCCGCTCGCGTACTTCGACCGCGAGTCGCGGGGCGACATCCTGTCGCGCGTCACCAACGACATCGACAACATCAGCCAGACCCTCCAGCAGAGCCTGACGCAGCTCATCACGTCGCTGCTCACGGTCGTCGGCGTGCTGATCATGATGCTCACGATCAGCCCGCTGCTCGCGCTGATCTCGCTGCTGGCGGTGCCCGCATCGATGGTCGTCGCGGTCCTCATCGCCCGCAACTCGCAGAAGCAGTTCACGGCGCAATGGGCGAAGACGGGCGACCTCAACGGGCACATCGAGGAGATGCACACCGGGCACGCGATCGTGAAGCTGTTCGGGCGCCAGGAGCAGGCGATCGAGCAGTTCGACCGCGAGAACGAGCTGCTCTACGACGCCTCGTACAAGGCGCAGTTCATCTCCGGGATCATCCAGCCGGCGATGACGTTCATCTCGAACCTCAACTACGTCGCGATCGCCGTCATCGGCGGCGTGCGGGTGGCGTCGGGCCAGATGACGCTGGGCGACGTCCAGGCGTTCATCCAGTACTCGCGCCAGTTCACCTTCCCGATCATCCAGGTCGCGTCGATTGCCAACGTGCTCCAGAGTGCTGTCGCGTCGGCTGAGCGGGTGTTCGAGCTGCTCGACGAGGCCGAGGAGATCCCCGATCCGGTGACGCCCTCGATCCTCGCCGAGCCCGCAGCGGGCCGCGTGACGTTCCAGAACGTGGCCTTCCGGTACGTGCCGGAGAAGCCGCTCATCGAGGAGCTGGACCTGGTCGTGGAACCCGGGCAGACCGTGGCCATCGTCGGCCCGACTGGCGCCGGCAAGACGACGCTCGTCAACCTGCTGATGCGGTTCTACGACGTCGACGGCGGCCGGATCACGGTCGACGGCATCGAGACCCGGGAGCTGACGCGGGACAACCTGCGCCGGACGTTCGGGATGGTCCTCCAGGATGCGTGGCTGTTCAAGGGCACGATCCGGGAGAACATCGAGTACGGCGCCGAGGGTGTCGTCGAGGAGTCCGCGTTCCGGGCAGCCGCCGAGGCCGCGCACGTGGACCACTTCGTACGCACGCTCCCCGACGCGTACGAGACGGTGCTCGACGACGACGCGACGAACGTGTCGGCGGGCGAGAAGCAGCTGCTGACGATCGCCCGGGCGTTCCTCGCCGACCCGCCGATCCTCATCCTCGACGAGGCAACCTCGTCGGTGGACACGCGGACCGAGGTCCTCATCCAGAAGGCGATGAAGCGCCTGATGGAGGGCCGGACCTCGTTCGTGATCGCCCATCGCCTGTCCACGATCCGCGATGCCGACGTGATCCTCGTGATGCGCGACGGCCGGATCATCGAGCAGGGCACCCACGATGAGCTGCTCGGCAAGCGCGGCTTCTACCAGGAGCTCTACTCGAGCCAGTTCGACGAGGCGCTCGACTCCGTGGCGTAGCGTCGCCTGGGCGTCCGTCGCCTGCCTCACACATCGACCTTCGCAGACGTTCGATCCCCGCAGACGATCGCCCGGAGAGCGCAACTCGACCCGACCTGGTCGAATGCTCGCCGGGCGTTCGTCATGGGGCGCGCGTCGGGGGGAGCTGCGCCGGACGCTCTCCGGGCGGTCGCAATGCGCCCTCACCGGCTCCGAAGGTCATCGAGCGACCTCCGGGAGGGCGCTTGCGGTCGCATGACGGTGACATGACGGTGGCACCGTGCGTAGGCCCGGGTCATGAACGCCTCGACGCCACGCGCGGCCGTGGTGTACGCCCTCCCGGCGAGAACATGACCAACGCACGCCCCCGGCCGACCCGGGCAACATGACCAACGCACGCCCCCCGCCGACCCGGGCAACATGACCAACCACGGGCCACTCGGCCCATCGCGACCGGCCAGCGGGCAGGGCACCCGCACGGCGGCGTCGCCGCGAGTGGGCCGAACGTCCCTGTCCGCCGGCACGCAGCTCGCCGATCCTTGTCCCATGACCAGCCGAACACCGTCCATCCGCCTCGCCTTCGCCGCGTTCCTCGCGTTCCACGGGCTGGTCCATCTGCTGGGCTTTGTGGTTCCGTGGCAGCTCGCCACCACGCCCGACTTCGCCTACACGACGACCGCCGCGTGGGGCGCCCTCGACCTCGGCGATACCGGCGCACGGGCTGTCGGTCTGGTCATGCTTGCGCTGGCGATCGCCTATCCGGTCGCCGCATTCGGCGTGTGGCACGCCACACGCTGGGCACTCCCGGCGGTCATCGCGGCCACCCTCGTGTCGGTCGTCGTGACGATCCTCCAGGCGCCGGCCGCGGTCCTCGGCCTGCTCCTCAACGTCGGGATCCTCGCCGCGCTCGTCGTCGACCGGGCAAGCGGCGATCCGGTGCGCGTCGCACGACCGGCCGGCGAGCGATGACCCTGCTCCTCGGCGATCGCACGGCCACCGAGCTGCCGCTGCCGCTTGTCCGCTGGCTCGAGGTCGCGTGGCCCGACGGCATCGACCCCATCGACACGCTGACCCTCTCCGGACCCGTCCGGATGCGCCGCGGCCACCTGCGGCTCCGCGGGGATACGACCATGCGCGTCGACCTCGGGCACGGCTACGTCAACGACATCCGCATCGGACTCGGCCCGGTCACCGCGATGCGCGGGCTGGACGCGCTCGTCGACGGCATCGGGATTACCGTCATCGGCCACGAGGCGAGCACCGGCTACGAGATCGACCAGGGTTCGTTCCTCGCCCTGTGGTGCCAGTCGCTCCTGTTCCCGACGTCGTGGGACCGGCTGCCGGGCCTGCGCTGGACCGCCGTGCGCGACGACGAGGTCATCGTCGGGCTCCCGTTCCACGGCGGCATCGAGACGGTGACGCTGCGGTTCGATCCGGGTCGCTCGGCTTTCCCCGTCGCGTTCGAGGCGGAGCGATACCGCGAGGTCGGCCGCCCGAAGGTCGGCTGGCGGGCCGAGTACGGCGAGTGGCACTGGCGCGACGGGCTCGTCATGCCGACGCGGCTTCGCGTCCAGTGGGCCGACGAGTCCCAGCCGTGGTTCGACATGCAGGTCGAGACCGCCGTCCCGAACAAGGACCTCGCCGAGCACCGCGACCGCGCCCGCCTGGCCATCCACGACGCGCTGGCCGACCGCCACGCGACGCCTGCGAGGCCGCTGCGACCGGCGCGCTGACCGACACCCGCTACGCGTCCTCGAGCCTTGTGAGCACCGAGAGGATCTCGTCACCGTACTTCTCGAGCTTCGCCGGGCCCATCCCCTTCACCCGGCGCAGGGCGGCGAGCGAGCGGGGCCGTGCCTCGGCGATCGCGGCGAGCGTCGCGTCGTGGGCGATGACGTATGGCGGCATGACCTCGTCGCGGGCGACGCCCGTGCGCCACTCGCGGAGCGCCGCGAACACCGGGTCGTCGTCGTCCCCTGCCCGTACCCGCGGCTTCGGCGCCGGACGCACGATCGCAGGCCCCGGCAGCTGTCGGATCCGTGACCCGGGTGCCGGGCGCGGCCGCAGGTCAAGGAGGAACCGGCTGGGCTGGCGACGACTCTCGCGGCCGCGTGTCTCGCGACGCTCCGCCCACGACAGCGCGAGGTGCTCGCGCGCCCGGGTGAGCCCCACGTAGAGCAGCCGTCGCTCCTCGGCCAGCGCGGCCTCGTCGTCGAGGGCCTGGCGGATCGGCAGGTTGCCCTCCTCGAGGGCGGGCAGGAACACGGCGTCCCACTCGAGGCCCTTGGCGCGATGGACCGTCAGCAGGTTCACGCCACCCGCCGAGCCCGCCCGCTCGTGCGCGGCACGCGCGTCCAGCTCCGCAAGGACCACCGCGACGTCCGCCGACGCGTCCCCGCGGACCACCGACTGCACGATCGCGAGCAGCGTCTCGAAGCTCGCTTGCCGCTCGCGCGCCTCGTCGCCCTCGGCCGCCCCGTCCTCCTCGAAGCCCACGGCGTCCGCCCAGCGTTCCTTGATCGCGTTCGTCAGCCGGACACCGGTCGCGTCGAGCGCCGGCCGGCGACGCAGGCTCCCGACCGCCGAACGGACCTCCGTCCGGTCGTAGAAGCGCAGCCCGCGCACGACGTACGCGACGCCCGCGCGCGTGAGCGCCTCCTCGATCGGCGCCAGCTGCGCGTTCATGCGCACGAGGACCGCGACCTCCGACGGCGTCGTCCCGTCGCGCAGACGGGCCGCGATCCCGGCGACCAGCGCAACGAGCTCCGCGTCCGCCGTCGGGTGTTTCGTGATCGTGGGCTCGGGACCGTCGCCGCGCGTCGCCTCGAGACGCTTCGTTCGGCCCTCCGCCGCGAGGAGCCGGTTCGCGAGCGAGAGGACCTGCGGCGTCGAGCGGTAGTTGCGGACGAGCGCCACCTCCGTCGCCCCCGGCCAGCGCGCCGCGAAGCTGGTGAGGAACGCGGAGCTCGCCCCCGTGAACGTGTAGATCGTCTGGTCCTCGTCTCCGACGACGCAGACGTCGCGGCTCTCGCCCAGCCACAGCTCAAGGAGCCGCTGCTGGAGTGGGCTCGTGTCCTGGTACTCGTCGACGCTGAACCAGCGCTTTCGCGCTCGGACGGTTGCGGCGGCGTCGTCGTCCGTCTCGAGCATCGACACCGTCTCCACGAGGAGGTCGTCGAAGTCGATGCGGCCCGCCCGGGTCTTCGCCCGCTCGTAGCCCTCGAACGTCGCAACGAACAGGTCCAGCGGGACCGGTGGCTCCCGGCCGGCCTCGCGCGCGGCGGCCTCGTATTCGCGCGGGGCGACCCGACGCGCCTTGGCCCACTCGATCTCGTCCGCGAGGTCCTTGGACGGCGTGAACCGGTAGTGGCCCGGGAGCTGGCGAGCGAGCCGGATGAGGATCGGCAGCTTCGAATCGAGGAGGTCCGGCAGCGCCTGGCCGTCGTGCCGACTCGGCCAGAAGTGGCGGAGCATCGAGAGGGCGTGGGCGTGGAACGTGCGCGCGGTCACGCCCGGCAGGCCGAGCGCCCGCAGCCGCGCGACCATCTCGCCCGCAGCCTTCTCCGTGAACGTCACGACGAGGACCTGGTCCGGCGGCACGGCGTCGGTCGCGATCGCGTACGCCGTCCGGCGGCTGATGACGCGCGTCTTGCCGGTCCCGGCACCGGCGAGGATCGCGACGGGTCCGGTCGTCGCTAGGACGGCGTCGCGCTGCTCCGGGTCCAGGTCGTCGAGGAGGCTGTCGGGGTCGAGTCGGGGCACGGACCGAGGCTAGCAGGCGGCCCTCACCCGCGGCTCACCGGGGCTCGGCGGCGGGGTCGGCATTCGCGGCTTACGGCTCGGCGGACGCGGCTTACGGCTCGGCGACGGGGCCGGCGCTCCGGTCGGCGTTCGCCTCGGCCCGGACGGCGGCCGCGCTTCGGGCGAGCCAGTCGAGGACATCAGCATCGTGATGGCGACGTTCGACGGGCTCGATATTGTCCACGAACCGCTGGTAGATGACGGCCTGGCGAACCGACGCCGGTGTCGCCCCAGTCGAGGATCCGCAGCGCCTCGGCCGCTCCGCGCACGTCGCCCGGGTGGAAGTCGCCGTGGACGAGCGTGTCCGGGATCCCGAACGCCGCGACGACCGCGAACCGGGCGTCGAGGCCCCCGATGAAGGCGCGCAGTGTCTCGCGGTCCGCGGGTGCGACCTCGGCGCCGCGCCGCTCGAAGAGGTCGGCGATCGCCTCCGTCAGCGCCGCCGGACGCCAGTCCGGGAGGCGCATCGCCAGCAGCTCGTCCGTACGGCCTGTCCAGTCCGCATCCGCTCCCCGCACGGCGTATGCCCTCCCCGTGAGCGCAACGCAGGTGATCGCCGGATAGCGATCACCGGCGTCCCGACGTCACGCAGGTCGACCCACCACAGGCTCAGGTCGGCGGTCCGGCCGCGCAGCTCCGCGACTACGGCAAGGCTGCCGAGCATCCCGTAGCACACGGCCATGCCACGCGCGATGACCGAGGCCGCAGTTCTCACGTTCGCCAGACGGCCGGCGGGCGCCGAGTGCGACGCGCCCCCGGCCGAGTGCCACGAGCCGCCGCCGATCCTCAGGCCGGTCGAGCGCGCAGGAAGCAGGCGCCCATCAGGTCCGGTCCAAGATGCGGACCGGTGGACGCGCCCAGGAGGCCCGTCGAGACCTTCGCCGGGTCCACCCCACCCGGGATCGCGGCGAGGAGGGCGGCGCTGAACGCGGAGATCTCCTCGGGCGAGGAGGTCGGGGTGTGGACGATCGCGAGGCGCTCCACCGGGCCGGCGGCGATCAGTTCGATGACTCTCGAACGGGCCTTCGCGCGCGACCGCTGTCGTTCCGCCATGACGACCTGCCCATCGACCACCGTGATCAGCGGCTTCACCGACAGGATGCTGCCGAGCGCGGCCTGCGCCGCGGACAAGCGGCCGCCCTTCTTGAGGTAGTCGAGCATGTCGACGGCGACGAACAGGCTCACGTCCGGGAGGCGGCCACGGACCAGTGCCGCGATCTCCGCCGCGGGGACGCCGGCCGCGGCGAGCTCGGCGGCCATGAGGGCCGGGATCCCGGTGGACATTGAGGTCGAACCCGTGTCGATCACGTGGATCTCGCGTTCTGGCAGCAGGCTGGCTGCAAGCGTCGCGCTCCCGAACGTCCCCGACAGCCCCGAACCGATCACCGGGCAGACGATCGCGTCGGCGCCGTCGGCGAAGCAGGCCTCGAAGACGTCGCGGAACAGGCCGGGCGACGGCGCGGCAGTGGACGGGATCGGCGCGCCCGGGGCCAGGAGCTTCGCCCAGAACTGCTCCGTGGTGAGGTCGACTCCGACCTGGTACGAGTCCGCGCCGAACTGGACGAACAGCGGCACGACCCGGATCCCGGCGGCGCGCGCGACCTCGGGCATCAGGTCAGCGGTGGAATCGGTGATCACTGCGGTATGGCTCATCGCGCCATTGTGCGGCCCCGCCGGCGACTCAGTGACCCACGGCCGACGATCCGCGGCCCGGCGGCCTGAGCCCACGCACGGCCACGACGCCGAAGGCCACGCCTGAGCCACGGCGCCGAAGGCCACGCCTGAGCCACAGCGGCGGAGGCCACGCCTGAGCCACGGCGCCGAAGGCCACGCCTCCGGGTCCCGGGTCCTCCAGAAACGGACACCTGCAGATCGTTCGAACCACCTCGAACGACAACCGCCGATCCCGCGCTGGTCCGGGTCCTCCAGAAACGGACACCTGACGATGGTTCGAACCACCTCGAACGACAACCGTTCATGCAGATGGCCCACCAGGACCGTGCTCCGGGCGTCGCGGTGGTCCGGGCGTCGCGGTGGTCCGGGCAATCGGCGCACCCTGCCCCGGCCGTTCGACATGCGTCGAAGCATCTGCATTTCGCGAATCTGGAGGACCCCCGGCTCCTCACAGGGTCGCAGGCCCCGCCGGCTGACGGCGCCGGCGTCGGCACGGGTTCGGGGCACACCGTCCAGGCCGAGCGCACCGATGTCGCTTCCAACCACCCGAAGGACGCCGCACGGGCTCGATGGTTTAGCAAGTGACGCAGCCGTCGGCGGCCCAGACACGGACGAGGGCCCAGGCGCACGACTTCGAGCTGCTACTCCCCGCGTGGCGTGGCGACGGCCAGGGCGAACGGCAAGACCGGGCCGGCACCTGCGGCGCGAAGGAGCGACCCTGCCACGGTGAGCGTCCAGCGCGAGTCCACGAGATCGTCCACGAGCAGCACCGGGCCGGATCGGACCGCCTTCGCGACGATCCCGAGCTTCGCCTGTGCGTTCGCGGCCTGTTGGGCGCTGTTCTGCATCGCGGACTGCGGGGCACCGCCCGCCGTGGTCAGACACGCGGCGAAGGGCAGCGCGAGCATCGACGCCAGACGCTCCGCGAACGCCTCCACGAGGCCCGGGTGCGAGGCGGACGGCACGCAGGTGACCCACTCGGGCATCGGTGATGGGCGCCATCGGCCGCGGATGACCTCCATCGCGGCGCCGGCGAGGTGATCGTCGAACCGGGCGCCGCCTCCGGGGCGGGGGACGCCGGGGCGGGGGACGCCGGGGCGGGGGACGCCGGGGCGGGGGACGCCGGGGCTGGGGGCACCGGGGCTGGGGGCACCGGGGCGGGGGGCACCGGGGCCGCCGGCGCCGGGCACGCCGGAGCCGCCGGAGAGCGCACGCGCGACGTCCCTCCCCCACCCGGGGTCGCCGAGGATGCACAGCGCACGCCCGATCTCGTTCGACTTCGGGATCTTCGCGCCCTCGGGCAGCTGGCGCCGTGGCTCGATCCCGCGCACGTCGCGGCGCAGGAACGTGACCGCCTCCTGGACGAGCTCCGCTGACGCCGACCGAGGCCATCGAACCCCGCCGTCGTTCGAGCAATGACCGCACGGCGCGGCGGCCGGATCGTTGAGGAGATCGCCGAGGAACGCCATCCGGCAGCCCTCGGTCTCCATGTACGCCTTCATCGACGCGAGCTCGCGGCGGCGTGCCTCGAGGACCCCCGCGACCCACGCCTCGTCCTGCGCCCACGGCTCGGCGGTGCGCATGAAGCGCCCCCGCTCACGCGCGACCGCGCCATCCACCTCGAGCAGCTTGAGCGCCTTTTCGATCTGCCCGTACGGCAGGTTGACCGCCCCCTGGAGGCCGCGGATCGTGGCCGAATCGGTCGCCTCCAGGGCCGCGAGAATCTCCTGCATCCGCGCGGTCGGCGGGAACGCCGTCGCCATGAAGTATTCGGCGATCGCATCGTCCTCGCGGCCCGAGAGCAGGATCCCGTATGCGTTCTCGACGGCACGGCCCGCGCGACCAACCTGCTGGTAATACGCGATCGGCGAGCCCGGACGCTGGTAGTGGATGACGAACCCGAGATCCGGCTTGTCGAAGCCCATCCCCAGCGCCACCGTCGCGACCAGCGCCTTGAGCCGATTGGCCAGGAGGTCCTGCTCGAGCGCTTCCCGCTCCTCGGGCGCGATGTCCGCGTTGTACGGACGGGCGTCGACTCCCCGCCCTCGGAGCCAGCCCGCCACCCGCTGCGTGTCCGCGACCGTCAGGCAGTACACGATCCCCGCACCCGGCATCCCGGGCAGGTGCTCCGCGAGCCACGCGAGGCGCTCGGCCTGGTCGCGCAGCGGGATCGCGTCGAGGTGCAGAGTGTCCCGTGCCAGCGGCCCCCTGATCACGACGACGTCGTCGCCCAGCTGGCGCGCCACGTCCTCCACGACACGATCGTTCGCCGTCGCCGTGGTCCCCAGCACCGGCACGGAGGCGCCAAGCGACGGCAGCAACCGCCCGATCCGCCGGTAGTCCGGGACAAACTCATGGCCCCAGTCGCTGATGCAGTGCGCCTCGTCCACGACGAACATCCCGACCGTTCGCCGGATCCCCGGCAGTAGCCGGGCGTTGAAGTCCTCGTTCGCGAACCGCTGCGCGGACACGAACAGGACGTCGATCCGATCCTCCGCGAGGTCGCGCTCGATCCCCGCCCAGTCGTCGCGGTTCGCGGAGTTGATGGTTACCGCGCGCAGCCCGAGGCGTTCCGCGGCCTCGATCTGGTTGCGCATCAGCGACAGCAGCGGGGAGACGATGAGCGTCGGCCCGTGCCCCTGGTCCCGACGGACCCGAGTCGCGATCCAGTACACGAGGCTCTTGCCCCACCCGGTCCGCTGCACGACGAGCGTCCTCGAGCCGTCCGCGACCACCGCCTCGATGGCCTCGCGCTGCCCGTCCCGGAACGCGGCCCCCACGCCAAACATTGTCTCGAGATGGTGCTGGAGGGTATCGATGGGGACGGCGGTCACCCGGCCAGTATCGGGCGCGGCGGCGAGATCAGCCCGTTGTTGGTGAGATCAGCCCGTCGGCGAGATCAGCGTTTGCCGCGCCTCAGCCCGTCGAGGCGACCAGCTGCTCGACATCGCCACCGACGCTCTTGATCGAGTACAGCCGGGTCTGCGGTCGCAGCATCGAGCGAAGCGCGTCACTCACGATCGCCGCTCGCCGGTCGATCCCCGCTGCCAGCAGCTCCACCGGGAGCACGTGCCCGAACCGGTCCTCGATGCCCAGGTCGAGCGGCTCCCAGCGGTAGCTCCCGACGAGGCGGAAGACCGAGATCTCGCCCCAGGCCGGCAGATTCGGCGTCACGATGAGGTCACCCACGCGCATCCCGCCGGGCTCCGTGGTGCGCATCTTCCGCGCCCGCCACGCGAGCTGCTGCTCCTCGTTGAGCTGCACGCCTTGTCGGTGCGCCACCGCGATGACGTCCAGGTCCTGGCTGTCGTCCCACCCCCAGCCCTGCCGGAGGCACCCGCCGGTCGCCTCGGACCAGATCAGGTCCCGTCGCGCGGGGCTCGTGCGCATCATCCAGTACCCGCGGCGGTCCACCCCCGCGAGCCCGACCGCCCGCGTCGCCAGCGCCGCCTGCTCACGCTTGGTGATGCCGTTCTTGCCGCCGACTCCGAGATGCTGGAGCGCGGCCCGGACATCGTCTGCCTGGTGGTGCATGAGCTGCTCGAGGTCGACAGCTGCGAGCGTGGCCACCACGTCGGCCCGGTTGGCCGGGTCATTCCCGACCCCCTCCAGGACCCGGACGGCGAACGCGGCCAGACGAGGATCGCCCAGCCAGTCGGTCATGGGCTCGATCGCGTCCTCGCCATGCGCGGCGATCTGGTCCCGGAACTCGATCCGGTCCATGGGCGAGGCGGCGTAAACCTGCGTCAGGAGCGCGGAAAGCATCATCAGGGCCTCGAGGAAAGGTCAGGGCGCGGGGTGTCGACATCGAGTGTGCTCCCGATCGCCGCCCGGCGGATGGGCCAGACGGCATTTACGCAGGCAGGATCAACCCTCGAACGCGTCGACCCGCTGGACCCAGCAACCTTGCTACCTGTATTCTGCGCCGATGAAGGTCACCATCGATCTCGAACCAGACCTGTACCGCTGGGTGAAGGTGGAGGCCGCGCGGACCGATCGAAGCGTCCGGGATCTCGTCGCGGAGGCTATCCGCGGATGGCTCGACCGGCGCGAGGAGGACGAGGATCGGGCGTCGGCCGCAGAGGCACTGGAGGAGTACCAGCGCGACGGCGGCACGGCGGCGGCATCATTCTTCGAGCATCTCGCCGCAGAGGCGCGCGCGGAGTACGGGTCCGAGCCCTGATGTCCGGCGCACCATACCGGGTGGACCTCGCGCCCGCGGCGGCACGCGAGCTTCGGCGCCTCCCCCCTGGAGATGCGGCTCGCCTGCGCGGCCCGATCCTCGCCCTCGCACTCGAGCCGCGCCCACCTGGTGTGACGCGGCTCGTCGGCTCGGACCAGTGGCGCATGCGCATCGGCGGCCTCCGGGTCATCTTCACGGTCGACGACCCAACGCGCGTCGTCATCGTCCTCCGGGTCGCCCGGTGCAACGAGAGCACGTACCGCACCCGCTGAAACCGCCCGGGCGGCACGACTGCTCTTGTACGCTGCATCCGCGACCCGGCGCGTCCACGGGCTCCGCGTAACGGGGGAGGACTCCATCCTGGAACGACAGTCCGAGCTGCCGCTGGAGACGATCGTCGGGCGCGACCGCGAGGTCGAGGAGGTCCTCGAGCTCGTGCGCGCGACGCGCTTCGTCACGATCACCGGGCTCGGCGGGACCGGTAAGTCGCGACTCGCGCGCGAGGTCGCCCGCCGCTGGCAGGCCGGCGAGGGACGGGCCGACGGCGGACCGGCCGGCGAGGGACCGGCGGGCGAGAGACCGGCAGGCAGCGGAACCGCCTCCGTCGTCGACCTCAGCGCGATCGACAACGCGGACTTCGTTGCCCCGGCGATCGCCCAGCTCCTGGACCTTGCCGATCGCCCGGGCCAGGACCCGGACACGCGCGTCACCCGGGGCCTCGCAAGCTGGACCGGGTTGCTCGTGCTCGACGACGTCGAGGAGATCCGCGCCATCGGGCCCCGCGTCCACGACTGGGTCGCAGCGTCACCCGGCGTCTCGATCCTGCTCACCTCGCGCGTGGAGCTGGGGGTCGCCGGCGAACAGGTGTACCCGCTCGCGCCCCTCGCGCTCCCCGCCTCGGCCCGCCCGGAGGACGTTGAGACCTCCCCCGCCGGGGCCCTGTTCCTGCGCGAGGCCCGCCGTCACGGCGCCCTCCGGATCCTGACCGAACCCGATTGCCGTGCCATCGCCGAGATCTGCGTCCGCGTCGGGGGCATGCCGCTCGGAGTCCAGCTCGCCGCCGCCCGCACGCAGGTCCTGCGACCGGCGACGATCGCCCGACGCCTCGGCCACCCGGACACCGACGACGGCGCGGGCGGCCTCGACGTCGTCCTGGGCTGGACGCTGGACCTGCTGGAGCCCGTGGATCGGTCGCGGCTGCTGGGGCTTGCGGTGGTCCCCGGGGAGTTCGACCTTGAGCTCGCCGGGGTCCTGTGGGGAACGGATCCGGTCGAGAGCCTCGCGCGGCTGGTCCGCCTGTCGCTTGTCCGCACGGTGCCCGGTTCGGACGAGCGCTGGGAGCTCCTGGTGCCCGTGCGGGCGTTCCTGCTGCACGAGCTCCGCCAGGCGGGCGGCGAACCCCGGGCGATGGACGCACTCGTCTCGTTCGTGGCCTCGCTCGTGCCTGGCCTGTGGACCACGAGCCCGCTCCGGTTCGGGCCGTGGGTCGCGCGGATGCGGGAGCACCACGACACGCTGCGGGCCGCGCTCGACTGGTGGACGGCAACCGACGTCGGCACGGCGGCCGAGATGATGGACCGGCTCACGCGCTACTGGGTCTGGACCGGCTGGAGCTGGGAGGGCCGGGCGCGCGCGCTCGCGCTGATCGACGTACCGGGCCTCCCGGACAACGCACGCATCCACACGCTGCTCGTGCTGGCGGTCCTCGATTCCTACCTTTCGAGCCTCCCGATGGCACTCGAGCGTGCGCAGGAGGCGGAACGGCTTGCGCGCGCCGGCGGGGACCGTGAGCTGCTCCTCATCACCGTCATCACCCTCGCGACCAGCCACGGCGTCCTCGACGAGTTCGAGGCGGAGTGGCCGCTGCTCCAGGAAGGGCTCGCCCTTGCGCGCGAGCTCGGTCATCCGATCGCCGAGATCAACGTCCTGAACAACATCGCCCTCCACCTGATGGAGCTGGACCGGCTCGAGGAGGCGGAGGGCTGGGCCGCCCAGGCGCTGGAGGCCGGCCGGCGCCTGGGCGACGAGGCGAGCGAGATCCAGGCCCTGTACGACCTCTCGGAGATCGCCTCGCTCCGGGGCAGGCACGCGGAGGCGATGCGCCACGCCGACGTCGGCTGGGTCATCAGCCAGCAGATCGGGCCCGGTCTCGTGGGTGCCCGGATCGCGGCGTCCCGGCTGGAGGTCGCCGTGGCCGCCGGGGCCGTGCCGGAGGCGCTCGTTGCGCTCGACGATGCCGTGCCGCTCGCGCTCCTCGCGCGGGGCTGGGCGGAGACCGCGAAGGTCGTCGATGCCTGCGGGTGGCTGCTCGCGGATCTCGGACGGCCGACGGAGGCGGTCCGGCTGATCGGCATGGCGTCCGCGGTGCGGCGGGCGGCGAACGCCGAGGGCGACCGGGATCCACGCCTCACGGAGCGCCTGCCGCGGCTTCGACAGCTCCTTGGGAACGCGACGTACGACCGGCTCATCGCCGAGGGCGAGCGGAGCGACTACGCCACCACCCTCGATTCGCTGCCGGTCATCGTGCGCGCCGGCGCGCGGGCGGGCACGGTGCGCATCCGTGGGCCGTACGGGACCCTCAGCACGCGCGAGCGCGAGGTGCTCGCGATGGTGGCGCGCGGCGCGACGGACCCGGAGATTGGCGCGGCGCTGGACATCGCCACGAAGACTGCGAGCGTCCACGTGGCCAACCTCAAGCGCAAGGTGGGCGTGGAGACGCGGATCGATCTCGCGCTCGAGGGGCAGCGCCTGCTCCGCGAGGCTGGCGCGGGCTGACGGCCCGTATCCCGCGCTGACGGCCCTCAGCGCGGATCGACCGCCCTCATCGCGGACGCGGATTCCTCAGGCGTCCTCAGGGAATCGCGCGGGTTGTGGGTCGTGCTGAGGAGAGCCCCGATGGCAGCACGTCCCGCGCCGCCGAGTATCCGGTCCGAAGCCGACCCGACCCTGGGACGGTAACGGAAGGAGGACGGACATGAAGCTCCGCACCAAGCTCGCCCGGGTCCTGGTCGGCGTGACGGCGGCCGTGTCGATGGTCCCCGCCAGCGTCGGTGTCCTTGGCGGCGTCGCGCTCGCCGGCACGTGCAGCAGCACCGACGTCGACGTCAGCACGTTCCTCACCTCGAAGGCCGCGTTCTTCACCCACGACTTCGAGCTCGCGACGCTGGGCCCCGGCGGCACGGCAACCGAGACCCTGTCATGGGCAACCAGCTACACCTCGACGGTCACCGGGACCGGTTCCGCCAAGTTCACCGCCGGCGCGATCCTCGCCACCGCGGAGACCACCTTCAGCCTCTCGCTGGCCGATGCCAACACCACCACGTACACGAAGTCGGTGAGCCTGAGCCAGCTCAACTCGACCAGCTCCTACCACCGCTACATTTTCTTCCGGGGCGTCACGATCGTGAAGGGCACCTGGAAGGAATACCACTGCTACGCGGGCGTGGAGAAGGTCGTCTACCAGGGGAACTGGGGCTCGTGGATGCTCCAGCACAGCGGTGCCGTCCGCTGCGATGACGACGCCACGCTGCTCAGCAAGTACGGCTCCGCGAGCCTCGAGTACCAGGCCGCGATCAAGTGCTGATCGCCTGATTGCCCATCACCGCTGAACCTGCGTCGGGCGCGCCCGACGATGGGGGGAACCGGAGCGCCGGACTGGCCCGAAAGGGTCGGCCGGCCCTTCGTGGTCGTCGGTGACAGGCAAGATGGCACGGGCAGGCCCGACGATCAGCGCATGCTCCGGGGTCGGGACGTCTCCGGGCCCGGAGCGACCAACATGGAGGTCATCGCCACGGGACTCCTCGCCAGGCTCTTCGGCAGCAACGCGACACCAACGGATCGCGCCCCGCACGCGCATCCGGGAACCGGTGCCGACGATGCGCTCGCGTTCGTCTGCTCCACGTGCGGCCGATCGGACCTCGCCGAAGCTGGCGACTGGGACCCGCCGATCTGCGAGGAGTGCGACGCGGCGATCAACTTCGACGCGGAGCGCGAAGAGCTACTCGACGGCTGACGGACAATAGAGAGCCAGGCACCGCAATGAACAATCGGTTGGAGGGCCCGCAGAACCACGATGGTTGGGCCTTGCATAAACCCATGGATGGTGTTTGGCTTTCACGCACATGGAGCGTCTGCCCTAAGACTCGAGGGGGAAGTCAGTAGTGATCTCGCGACTTGTACGGACCGCAGCAACATTGACTGTCATGTCGATGGCCGCCGCAGGGTGCGGCGGGGCCACCCCGACACCACAGATCATCTACGTAACCCCAGTTCCAAGCGAGATCGCCCAGCGGACGCAATCGCCTCAACCGCTCGCGACGGGTTCTACAGCGCCGGCAATCACGATCGCCCCGGTAAGTCCGGAGCCCATCCCGACCCCCAAGCCGACGGCGGCGCCCACACCGAAGCCCACGGCGAGGCCGACGCCCGAGCCGACACCGAAGCCGATCACCTATGCGAAGCTCACCAGCCGCCAGTGGGCAAGAATTGTCAAATCGCCCGATACCTACGTCGGCAAGGGCTACTACCTATGGGGCTGCATCAGTCAGTTTGATGCCGCAACCGGCGAGGACTCATTTCGTGCGCAGACGTCTTATCGAAACGAGGATTACTGGTTCTCGGATGGGGACAACGTATTCTTCTACGGATCGGTCAACAAGCTGGCGCCTTTTGTAGCCGACGACGTCGTCTACATGAAGGTCATCTCCCTTGGTTCCTATTCGTACGACACACAGAACGGTGGCAATACCACCGTTCCGTTGTTCGAGGTGCGATATATCACCAGGAAGGGAAGTTGCTAGGTCCAGCGGCCCCGTTGGCGTCTCGGCTGCGCTCGGCAGACCCAGATCGCTCTGCGCCATTTGCACCGATCTCTTGTGGCAATAAACTTCGACGCGGCGTTCGAAGAACAGCTCGGCGGCTGACGAACAGCCCGGGGCGGGCCTGACACGGGTCAACTGGAAAGACGGTCAGGACTGCCCTTGGACCTCCACGGTCGCGCGGCGTGTCGTCGGAGTCACCACGTCATTGCCGTGCATGCCGAGCCACCCGCGCACCGTCCCGTCATCAAGCAATGCCTCAACGATCTCGCGTGCGAGCGCCCACGATACCACCGCGTCGAGGCGTCAGTCGCGGACGGCCTCTAGGGCGCGCCCGGGGACGATGAGCCCGGTGACCCAGACGTTCGGATCAATGACCGCGCGCAGGGCGCGAGCCCCTCACCTCGCCGCCGTCCGCCGCACATATTCCTCGACGGTCCCGACCTCTAAGCGCTCTGCGACAGCGAGCCTGCCGCCTCGGCCAAGCAGATCCCCGAACCGCCGGGTCTATTTCCGCCCCGGGGATCTCCTTGACGCCCTGCTGGTCGCGCCACGCGTCGACGGCCTCGCGGACGAGCGCGGCCCCTGGCCGTCCGGTGCTCCGGCTGAGCGCGCGCAACCCCATCAGCTCGCGGTCGTCGAGATCGATGTTCGTTCGCTCCATGGTGCATTCACCATGCATCACGGGACCTGGGCAACAATCTAGCCCCAGAAGTTCGCGACACCCACTTTGATACGCAAGCCTGCTCTCGTATCATGCAGCGATGGCACACGGGTGGGCGGGAACCGCTGCTGAACTTCTGTCGCTCGATACGTCGACCACTGCTCATGGGTTGGGCGACCGTCATCTCGCGAGCTACGGCGACCGTCCGAGTCAGGAGCAGCGCACGGCGTGGTCGCATGAACTCCAATGGCTCGCCGCCGCGCTCCACTCCATCTCAGGTGCGAGCGCATGGGGCGTCATCCTCGAGTACGAACTCCCATTCGAGGGCGGACGCCGACCCGATGTTGTCGTACTTGCCGGCGACTCGGTGATCGTTCTCGAGTTCAAAGAACGGACAGCAGCTGCACGTGCCGACATCGACCAAGTTGATGCGTACGCCCGAGATCTCCAGGACTACCACAGTGCGTGTCGCGGCCACGCCGTGTCGCCCGTCCTGGTGTTACCAAATCGCGGGGGCATGAATGAGTCCTTCGAGGGGGTCCCCATTGTCGGCCCTGACTACCTGCCGAGGACGCTGTCGAAGCTGGGCGGCAAAGGTAAGCAGATCGACGTTGGCGAGTGGCTAGCAGGAACCTATGCGCCGCTTCCGACGTTGGTCGCGGCCGCGAAGCAGGTCTTTCGGCACGAACCGTTAGCGCTGATCAAGCGAGCCGAAAGCGCCGGTATTCCGGAACTCCTCGATTGGTTGAGAGCACTCGTCGATGAAGCGAAGGCCCACCACGAAAGGCACCTCGTCCTAATCACGGGTGTCCCCGGCTCTGGCAAGACGCTGGTCGGCCTCCAGTTTGTCCACCTAAG
>JBBRRZ010000025.1:0-50426 GCA_038245845.1 Candidatus Limnocylindrales bacterium | reverse complement strand
TGCGAAGATCGCATCTATCAGGTGTCCTTCTCGGTGGGTCGGTGTTGTCTTGAACAACTCCATCGTCCACGATCAGAAGGGCACCTGTTTGCGTGTCCCGGCAGCCGAATCAGTCCGAACTATCGGTGGATCCGGGCTAACGCACGAGACCCAGGAAGAAGGTCGTGTCGCCCGGTACCGGCGGCGTCGAACCGAGCCCGCCTGGGACCGGGTTGGTGTAGGGGTAGATCTCCACGAAGTACCCGCGGATATTGTCCACGGCCGGCTGATCCCGCGAGGTGAGCACGAACGCAGCGATGCCGGTGATCGTATATACGGCGTTGTTGCCGTTGCCGCTGATCACGCTGTAGATCGGTATCAGGACTGTCTGGCCCGAAGCGATCCAGGCATCGAGGCAGGCTCGGACGGCGGCCGAGTTGGACTTGCCCGGATCCGCCGGGAACGGCGTGGGCAGCGTGAATGACGGGTTGTTCGGGGTGCAGACGCTGGTCGAGAGCGCGCCGGCCGAGTTGGACCCGGTCCACGACAGCCATCCAAAGCCGCCGGGGGCGTCCTTGCCGTCAGTGATGTCGTAGACCTGACCGGCGTCGTACGTGCCGTCCTTGAGCGCGATCGGGAGCAGGATCCCGGCCGGTGCCTTGGCGGGGGTCTCGGCGAGCGCCGTCGCCTCCGTGTTGATGTTCCACGTCTGCATGTTGGCGAGGCGGGCGAGGAATGTGCCCGGCAGGCGGTTCACGAACACGCGCACGCCAAGTGTGTTCGCGGGCAGCGCGTTGCTCGTGTTGACCACGGGGCCGATGTCCGCGGGTCCGCTGGCGCCGGGTCCGACGAACTTTGCCGTCCAGGTGCACGGGGTGGCCCCGTTGGCGAGGCAGTCGTTCGCGGCGACTGACCGGTCGATCTCCTGGTAGATCGCCCCCTGCGTCCGGTTGGGCTGGCTGGGGTTGGTATAGAAGCTGGCGATCAGCCGCGTGCCCGCGAGGGACGCGATGTCGGCGGTGTTCTGGGCGTCGCGGCGGTTGAAGAAGGCGTTGCCGCCATCGATGACCAGGCCGAGGAACACCAGCAGTGCCAGCATTCCACCGGCCACGATCACGAGGATCTGGCCTCGCTCATCGGAGCCCCCGCGCGGTCGAGTGGACATGGCCGCGTCTCCTTATTGGTTGACGGTGACGAGCGCTTCGCCACCGATGGTGAGGTTGCCGAGGAATTGCGCGATCAGGGGCGTGACCAGCGAGAACTGGTTCTGGACCCTGACCCGCAAGAGGTCGCCGCTACGGCAGTTGTTGACGCCGACGTTGGTTGCCGTGCCGCCCCCGGCAGCGAGCCGGAAGCAGCCGTACTTCCCGGCCGTGACCGCCTCGCCGTTGGCGGCCGCGGGGAACGTGATCGTGCCCACGATTCCCGGGACGCGGCTTGTTGCGATCTGCTGGATGCAGGCGTCACGGGTGCCGCTGCATTCCGGGCGAAGGCTCACGGATCCCACGCGGGCCGCCTCACGGGCGGCCTCGTTGAGCCCGTTCGCCGTGTAGACATACCGCCCGAAGTCGATGACCGCGAACAGCATCAGCAGGAAGATCGGGATCACGAGCGCGAACTCGACCATCGCCTGGCCGCGGTCGCGCTCCGCGAGCCGTCCCGTACGGAGGAAGCTCATGGCGTCGTCACCCGGGTGGCGGTCACGCCGGAGGTGGCCGGGATGCATGAGAACGCGACCTTGTCCTGGGTGACAGCCGTTGCCGAGTTCTGGCCGCTCCATGTCGTGACCGTCCCGCTGAACCCGGCGGCCGTCCAGGTGGTCTGGAGCGAGCCCTTCACGATGCCGATGAGGTTCGGGACCGTCCGGTTGGAGCCGGTGCACGACGACACGGTGACCGTGGCCGTCGCGCTGTTGTTGGTCGTATCCGGGTCACTGGCGCTCGTGGCCGTCACCGTGTTCGCATTGGATCCATTGGCGCTGAACGTGACCTTGTAGCGGCACGAGAAGAGCACACCCGCCGCCATCGACGTCGGCTGCGCGTCGCAGCCCGCAGTCGCGGTGTTCTGGCCGAAGGGGATCGCCCCCCGGCTGTCGGTGATCGTCACGCCCGTCGCCGTCTGGCCACCGATGTTCTGGACGATGATCCGGAACCACACGGACGGCTGGGTGATCTGCGCGCTGCGGGTGACCGTGAGCGTGGGCACGCTGCCGAAGTTCGGGACGCCGTCGCCGTCGTCGCCTTCCATGTACGGGCTGACCCATTTGAGCACGCGGAGGTCCGCGGGCGGGAGCTCGATGCTGACCGTGGCGTTGTCGGGCGTCGGGAGCGTCTCCGCGGCGTCAGCCGTGACGATGTTGGGATAGGCGCCCGTTCCGCCACCACCGGGCGGGACCGGGGCGGTCCTGGTGTAGGTGCACGTGTAGGGCGTCGCGCCGACCGCGAGGCTCGTCGGCTTCGCCGGGCAGCTGCCGGGCCAGCCGAGGCTGTCCGTGATCGTGACGCCAGTCAGGTTCGTGCCGCCGTTGTTGCGCACGATCACCTTGTACGTGATCGTGTCGCCGGTGCGGAACGTCGCGAACACGTCGTTGTTGGACGAGTCCTTGCACGGGGAGCGGTAGAAGCCGGCCGAGCCCGTCGGGTCGGGCTGGGTGCACTTCGAGGCAAGCTCCGACGCGTTCCGCGCGCCCGTCCCGAGGACGAGCTTCGTGGGCGCGATGCCAGGCGTCGGGTCGAACGCCTCGTTGAGGACGATCGCCGTACTGGACGTCGAGACGATGAGGTTCCCGCCGAGAATGGACGACAACATCGGGGTGATCGGCGCAAACGTATAGCTCGCGACGACCCGGTAGGTGTCACCGGCGACGCACTGGCGCAGGTCCGGGCGGACAGTCCCGTTTGGGGCACTGCAGGTTGCGGTGGGGACGACCAGGGAGCCGTCGGCGTTGCTGAGGTTGGGGCCGATCTCCTGCTGGAACCGCCAGCGGACGTTGTCAGGGTCCGGGCACAACGTGGAGCTCGTGGCACACAGCGGGTGGCGCGCCCCGTACAGGACGCCCTCCTTGCCCGCGTTCTCGATCGCGATGTAGCCGTAGAACGCCCGGCCGAGGTCGCCGGCACCGGCAAACAGCAGCAGGATGATGGGCGTGACGAGCGCGAGCTCCACGAGGGCCTGGCCACGACTCCGCTCGCGGCCTCGAGTGGGCGTCGCGAGACGCGGGCCTGTCTCAGGCGGAGCGAGATCGGCCCGTCGTCCGCCCACAGGGCGCACGCGGGCATTGGCCCTTCCGGGCCTCAGGACAGACATCGACGTTCCCCCGGCGATTCTGTGGATGCAGTTGGCAGCGGTCACGATGGTACAGCGACCTTGCAACGAACCTTACGACGGTGCCGCAGTGCCACGCGTTGTGCGAGACGGCAGGACCGTCCCCGTACCTGCGGGCCAACCTGAAGGGACCAGTCCGACTAGGACTCCTCGGGTGCCTCGGCCTTGAGGACGATCGTGAGCGCCGCGCCGGTGCCGTCTGGTGCGGGCTCCAGGACGAGGTCGCCGTCCATCGCCCGGCACAGCTCGCGCGACACGTAGAGACCGAGGCCGCTGCCCTCGCCCGTGGGCCGCGCGGCGCCACGCTCGAAGCGCCGGAACAGGCGCTCCCGATCGGCGTCGGCGATCCCCGCGCCGGCGTCGGCGATCGTGATCGACACGCTGGATGCGGCGCGGTCCACGCCAACCGTCGCGTTGATGGCCCCGCGGTTGCCGTACTTCACCGCGTTGTCGAGGATCGCCCACAGGACCTGGTCCAGCTGGTCCGGATCGGCGACGGCGAGCCAGCCCTCGCTCGTGTCCTCGAGCGTGAACGGGACCTCCGCGGCCCCGAGTGCCTCCCATGTGCGCCTGACGCGCAGCGCGGGCGCGAGCACCTCGAGCCGCGGCCGGAGCGCCCCTGATTCGATCCGGCTGACGGTGAGCAGCTGGCGGACCATCCTCGACAGCCGGTCGACCTGCTCGGTGATGATCCCCAACCGCCGGTCAGGTGCCACCGCGGTGAGCTGCTGGGCGTAGCCGCGGATGCTGGCGAGCGGCGTCTGGAGGTTGTGCGAGACGCCGCGCAGGAAGTCGTCCTTGGCCTCGTCGAGCTTGACCAGCTGGCGGTTCTGGTTCTCGACCAGTGCGTACAGCTGGGCATTGCGGATGGCCGCGGAGACCTCGATCGCAAACAGCTCGAACAGGTCATGGTCGGCGCGCTCCCAGCGTCGTGTCGCCGGCAGGTGGCCGATGGCGACGCCCAGGACCTGACCCGCGGCGGTGAGCTGGGCGCGGACCGGGATGGGCTCGCCCGGGATCGTCTCCTCCGTCGGGACCTGGCGTGGATCGACGAGCAGGAGGCTGCAGTCGATCATGCCGAACGCCGCCCGCGCCTCGGCGGCGGCACGTGCCACGAGGACATCGGGGCGCTCGTTGAGGGTGACGGACTCGAGCGCCACGAGGATCCTGCGCAGTTCCCGGTTGCGCCGCTGGAGGTCTCCCGCGAGCCGGTTGTGGCTCTCGGCGAGGCGGCTGAACTCGTCGTCGCCCGGGAGCTCCAGGGGCGTCCCGAGATCGCCGGCCGACACCCGGTCCACGGACCGTGCGATCGCCCGCAGCGGCGCGCTGAGGTCGGCGGCGATCGCGGCGGCGAGGAGGACTGCGAACACGACGGCGACGGCGATCGCCAGCAGCAGGACGCGCACGACCGTCGTGTCCGAGCCGCCACTGCCGGTGACGATGAGGACGATGATGCCGAAGCCTGCGAGCGGCAGGATCGCGGTGGCGACCAGCCCGAGCATGAGGCGTGTCCGGAACCCGAGCCCCGTGCCCCGATAGCCGGCGCCGGGAGCGTCGCGCGTGGCACCGGCCACGGGTTCGGGCGTCACGTAGGCCGCTGGTTCGACCGTCCCGGGCGCAGGTTCGGCCGTCGCGTCGGGCGTCCCGGTCACGGCTCCACCGCGTCTCCGGCGCTCACGAGCCGGTAGCCGATGCCGCGGACCGTGAGCAGGTGCACCGGCCGGTTCGGCTCCACCTCCACCTTCTGGCGGAGTCGACGCATGGTCACCCACACGTAGCTCGGGTCGGCGTCCTCGGTGTCGGCCCAGCCGCGGGCGAGGAGCGTCTCCGTGGTGACGGTCTGGCCCAGGTTCGCGGCGAGCGCGTAGAGCAGCCGGGACTCGGTCGGGGTGAGGGAGACCGTGGCGCCGGCAACGATCGCCTCCCGCCGGTGGAGCTCGAGCGCCAGGTTTGGGCCGAGCTCCAGGCGCTGCCGCGGCACCCGGTCGCCGAGTCGGCGCAGCACGCGGGTGACGCGAGCTCGCAGCTCCGGGTAGTGGTACGGCTTGGTGACGTAGTCCTCCGCGACCTCTTCAAGGAGGTCTGCCTTGGAGTCCGCGGTGTCGATCGCCGAGAGGACGATGATCGGCAGGTCGGCGCGTGCCTTGACCTCGCGGGCGAGCGTCAGCCCGTCCATCCGCGGCATGAGCATGTCGATGATCAGCAGGTCCGGCCACGCCTGGCCCAGCCGCCGCAGGGCCTCTTCGCCGTCGCGCGCGGTCTGGACCTCGTAGCCGTCGCTCCGCAGCTGCTCGGCGAGGATGACGAGCAGGTTCGGGTCGTCGTCGACGATGAGGATCCGCGGCGCCGCCACGCCGTACGGACCGGTTCCACCGAGCATGCCGCGAGGATAGCAGCGCGCATGAGCCCCCTCGCCCGGCTTTCGAGGCGGGCCCCTCCGGCGCGACGGACGGTCGCCCTACACTTCGCGTCGATGTCGGACCTGCCCATCCGCCCCTACGAGCGTCTCCCGGCCGCGTTCCACGCGTGGGACCCGGCAACGCAGGACGTCGCCCGCGAAGTCTCGCGCCTCCTGGCATCCGCGTGCCCGGGCGTGGTCGTCGAGCACATCGGCAGCTCGGCCGTCCCGGGGCTGCCGGGCAAGAACATCGTGGACCTGGGCATCGAGGCGAAGCCCGACGACATCCCCGCGGTCAGCGAGGCGCTCGTGGGCCTGGGGTTCGGGCGCCAGGGCGGCATCGCGCCATTCCCGCCGACCCGGCCGATGCTCACCGGGGCCGTCGTGCACGAGGGCGCGACCTACCGGATCCACCTGCATGTCATGCCGCCCGCCCGCGGGGAGCTGCGTGAGCTCGTCACCTTCCGTGACGCATTGCGCGCCGATCCGGCGCTCCGGGATGCGTACGCGGAGGCCAAGGCCCGGATCGTCGAGGCGGCACCGGAGGGCGAGGCCAACCAGCTGTATACCGTCCGGAAGGGCGACTTCGTCCTCGACTGGCTGTACCGGCTGGGAATCCGCAGACCGCCCGCGGACCAGCCCGTGCCGCTGGCGCCGGGGGCGACGATCGGGATCATGGGCGGCGGCCAGCTGGGCCGGATGCTCGCTATCGCCGCGCGCGAGATGGGCTACCGGATCGTTGCCCTGGATCCTGATCCGGCCTGCCCGACGGCCGCGGTCGCGGACGAGATCATCGTCGGGCGCTACGACGACGTGGAGGCGGCCCGGCGGCTGGGCCGGGTGAGCGACGTGGTGACCTACGAGCTGGAGCACGTCGGGCTCGAGGCTGCGGCCGCGGCCGGCGAGAGTGCGCCGCTCCGCCCGGGCCTGGCCGCGTTGCGGGCGACACAGGACCGCCTGGCGGAGCGCCGGTTCATCCGCGACGTCGGCGAGTACACGGCGCCATGGCGCGAGGTCCGTAGGGTTGGCGAGGCGGAGGCTGCCGCAGACGCCCTGGGCTACCCGTGCCGGCTCAAGCTGCCCCTCGGTGGCTACGACGGCCGCAGCCAGGTCCGGGTCGATTCCCGCGCGGCGGTCGCGGAAGGCGTCGAGGCGCTGGGTGGGGCCGACGGCAGGCCGCTGCTCATGGAAGCGGAGATCGACTTCGAGGCCGAGCTCTCGTGCGTGATCGCGCGCGACCGCGATGGACGGACGCTTGCGTTCCCGCCATCTCGCAACGTCCACGATGCCGGGATCCTCGTCGAGAGCGTCGCGCCCGCACCCGTGCACCCGCTCCAGGCGCACGACGCCGCCGAGATCGCGGACCGGTTGGCGCGCAGCCTGGATCTCGTGGGCCTGCTGACGGTCGAGCTGTTCGCGCTCCGCGGCGGCGGCCTGATGATCAACGAGCTCGCGCCGCGAGTCCACAACTCGGGTCACTGGACGATCGAGGGCGCGATCACGTCCCAGTTCCAGCAGCAGCTGCGCGCGATCCTCGGGCTGCCCCTGGGGTCGGTCCGGCCCCACGGCCCGACGGCGATGGTGAACCTCCTGGGCACGGGCGTGGACCGGGACGCGCGGCTGGCGGGCGTCGAGCACGCGCTCCAGGATCCGGGCGCGCACGTCCACCTGTACGGCAAGCGCCGGGTGTTCGAACGCCGCAAGATGGGGCACGTGACGGTCATCGGGACGGACGCGGACGAGGCGCTCGCGCGTGCGCACGCCACTCGTGCCGCCCTTCACTGGGAGGGCTAGGTTGGAGCAGGCGCCGATCGTCGGGATCGTCGGCGGGAGCCGGTCCGACTTCCCCGTGCTCGAGGGGGCGCACGCCGTGCTTGTGGAGCTGGGCGTCCCGTGCGAGCTGCGGGTCGTATCCGCGCACCGGACGCCGGACCACCTGTTCCGTTACGCGGAGACGGCGGCGGGTCGCGGGATCCGCGTGATCATCGCCGGGGCGGGCGGTGCGGCCCACCTGCCTGGGATGCTCGCGGCCAAGACGCTGCTGCCGGTCATCGGCGTCCCGATCCCCACCCAGCACCTCGGCGGGCTCGACTCGCTCCTCTCGATCGTCCAGATGCCGCGCGGGATCCCGGTGGCGACGGTCGCGATCGGGAACGCGGACAACGCGGCGCTGCTCGCGGCGGCGATCCTCGCGCTGGGTGACCCGGCGCTCGGGGAGCGGCTGGCGGCCAGGCGAGCGGCCCAGACCGCGTCCGTGATGGACGACGAGTCCAACGCCGAGCCGCTGCCCGGCTGAGCACGTCACGCAGCCGGGGCGCTGCTGCCGGGGCGCTGTGGCCGTCGACAGATGCGGACTCGATAGACTCAGCGCATGGACGACGAGCGCTGGGAGCCTGGGATGCCCGTCCTCGACCGGCAGGCGGTCGGGGAGCCCGCGGGCGTCGCGGGCCCTGCGGGCGCCTCCACGCCCACGGCGATCCCGGCCCGCGCTCTACGTCCCGTCGCCGCCGCGCTGCCCCCCAGCCTCCAGGGCCTGCCCACGCGGAGCGTCCCCGAGACCGCGCCGACTCCCCTCCAGAAGCACTTCGTCCTCCTGTCGGCGCCCGCGCTCGTGCTGGGCACGATCGCGATCACCGCGCTCGAGCTTGGTGCCGGATTCGAGAGCCTGCTGGTCAAGCTGTGCGTGCTCGTCGCAGCGCCGCTGCTGCTGATCACGACCGCCGACGCAACGCTGCGGATCTGGCGCTCCGCGTGGGCGTGGATGCCGGTCGATCGCGGCCGGGGGCTGTTCCGCATCGCGTGGGTGGTGATGAGCCTGGTGTTCCTTGCGCTGATCGTGCTGGCCGTGCTGCTCGTGCTCGGCGCCTGAACGTGGACCCAATCCAGCCGTCTGGCGTGCCCGCCCAGGAGCGCCATCTTGACCCGGCCGAGGTCGTGATGCTCGAGGCGATGGGCCGCGGGCCGGACGGCCGGTCCACCGACGTCCCGTCCGGCGGTGGTGCCCCGTCGTGGGTGGCTCGCTCGCTCCAGTTCTGCGGGCGCTGCGGGACGCGCATGGCCGTCGCGATCCCCGAGACGGAGCAGCGGCAGCGCGCCGTCTGCCCGTCGTGCGGGTTCATCGCCTACGTCAACCCGCGGCTGGTCGTGACCACGATCCCGGTCACCGATGCCGGCGAGGCTGTTCTCATCCGGCGGGGGATCCAGCCCGGATACGGCGCCTGGGCACAGCCGGGCGGCTTCCTCGAGGTGGACGAGACCGTAGCCGAGGCCGCGATCCGCGAGACCCTCGAGGAGACCGGTCTGCTCGTCGTGCCGGACGTGCTCGTGGGGCTGTACTCGCGCCTGGAGGCGGCGGTCGTGGTGCTCGTGTACGAGGCGCGGATCGTGGGTGGGGTCGCGCGCGAGACGCCGGAGGCGCTCGAGATCGGCTACTTCGCGCCGGACGCGATCCCGTGGGACGGCATCGCGTTCAAGACGTCGTTCTGGGCCCTCCACGACTGGGCCGAGCGAAGGGCGCCAGGCGTTGCGCTGCCGGCCCAGTTCACGGGGTGGGAGGCGGACTGACCGCGGCGTCGCCGAGCTGCTCAGCAACTGTCGGCGATCCCGTCGACCCGGCGACCCGCCGACCCTGTGGCGTCACAGTCAGCGAACGCTGCACGAGGCGGGTGGGAGCGCAGGTTCTGCGGACTGTGAGTCCGCGGAAACGTCGAAATCGGGCCGATGCGGTCCATCGAGGCATGTTTGTGGCCCTGGAGTCCACGTTTCGTGCACGGTTGAGCCCCGCGTGTCGGTTTCGTGGACTGTGAAGCCGCTCGGCCCGCGGGCGCGACCAAGCCGCTCGGCCCGCGGGCGCGACCAAGCCGCCGGCACGCGGCCGCCGGCCCGCGGCCGCTCGGCCCGAGGACGAAGCCGCTCGGCCCGAGGACGAAGCCGCTCGGCCCGCGGGCGCGACCAAGCCGCTCGGCCCGCGGGCGCGACCCAGCGCGCGGACGCGACCCCGCCCGCGACCAAGCCGACCCAGCCCGCGGAGCCGACCAGGCCGACTCGGCGCGTGCGGGAAGCCGCCGTCCTCGCGGCCGACTGGACGCCACCGCGCCCGCGAACGCCCGCGGACGCCGCGGCGTCAGCCGCCTCGACCATGTGCCGCCTCGGCCGTGTCAGCCGCCTTCGTCGGCGCCCTCGACCTCGGCAGGCCCCTCGAACCGCCGTTCGCTCCCGTACGCCCGCCGGCGCATTCCGACCGCGATCGCCGTCTGCTCGGGGCCGGACACGCCCATCCGCGCGAGCGACGCCCGTGCGAGCTCGATGGCAGCCTCGATCTCCGGGTCAGCGAGGCGAGTCACGCCCAGTCCCTGGAGCGCGGCACGTTCGGCGCGACCCCGCGCCCTTGAGATCACCGCGAGCCGCGGGTTCATCGCGCGCGCCCGTTCCACGGCGAGCCGCGCGGTCATCGCGTCGCCGATCGCCACCACGAGGAGACGCGCTCCGTCGAGCCCCGCCCGCCGGAGGATCGCGGCGCTCGCCGCGTCGCCGTAGAGCGTCGCCGCGCCCACCGCCGCCACCTCTTCGAGCGCCTGCTGGTCGCGGTCGATGACAATGACCCGAAACCCCCGCGCGCGCAAGGCACGCGTCACGAGCCGCCCCACGCGCCCTGCGCCGAGCACGACGATCGCGGGCCGCTCGCCCGCCTCCTCGGCGCCGGCCAGCTCGCCGCGGCTGGCCGCCGCGGACGCAAGGACAGGCGGCTCGACGCCAAGCTGCCGATGCTCCAGCCGCTCCACGACCCGGACGGCACCCCGGAGCAGCAGCGGCGTCAGGACGATGCTCATGACCGCCGTCCCGAGCACGAGGTTGTATGCACGCTGGTCGAGCAGGCCCAGCGCGAGAGCCTGCTCGGTGAGCAGGAAGCTGAACTCCCCGACCTGGCCGATCGCGGCGCCGAGGAGGATCGCGCTCCGCAGCGGCAGGCGCAGCAGCCGCCCGAGGACGATCGCCGCTCCGCCCTTCACGAGCGTCGCCACGACGAGCAGCACCAGGAGCGCGGGCCAGTCCGCGAGGACCGCGAAGGGGTCCAGGAGCATCCCCACCGAGACGAAGAACAGGACCGCGAACAGGTCCCGGAACGGCGTGATCTCGCCGGCCGCCTGGTGCGAGAGCTCGGACTCGCTGACGATCAGCCCGGCAACGAACGCGCCCAGCGCCAGGCTCAGCCCGAACACCGCGCTCGACAGGAACGCCGCCAGCAGCGCGGTCGCGAACACGGACAGCAGGAACAGCTCCGGCGAGCCGAGCCTGCTGACCGTCCGGAACAGCCACGGCAGGACGCGCGTGCCCACGACATACGCAAGGACGAGGAACAAGGCCGTGCGCAGCAGGACGAACACGATCGGTCCGACCATGCTGCCGCCTGCGGCGAACGGCTCGAGCAGGGCGATCATCAGGATCGTCAGCAGGTCCTGGACGACCATCCAGCCGATCGCGGTGCGCCCGTGGAGGCTGTCGAGCTCGCCGCGCTCCACGAGCACCTTCAGGACCACGACCGTGGACGAGATCGCGACCGCGGCACCCACGACGACCGCGGCCGCGATGTCCAGGCCCAGCGGGATCCCTACGGCGGTGCCGACGATCGCAGTGACGAGGACCTGTGCGATCGCGCCCGGGACCGCGACCCGGCGGACCGGCGCCAGGTCACGCAGCGAGAACTCGACGCCGAGCGCGAACAGGAGCAGCACGATGCCGACTTCGGCGAGCTGCCCGATTTGCTCAACGTCCCCGGTGAAGCCAGGCGTGAACGGCCCGATGACGATGCCGGCGAGGAGGTAGCCGACGATCGGGGGCTGGCGGAGGCGGACCGCCAGCATCCCCCCGACGAGGGCGACCGCGACCGCGACGCCCAGGTCCAGGATGAACCGGAGGTCTGGGGAGGCGACGAGCTCGGGCAGGGTCGGCACGTCCCGCCATTATCCGGGTCGCGCGACCGCGTCAGGCGCCTTTTGCGTCCTCCGTCTCCGCCGCGGCCATCGCGGCGCCCACGATGCCGGCGTCGTTGAGCAGCTTCGCGGGAACGACAGCGGCACGCACCGTCAGCCGCGGGATGAACCGCTCCGATCGCTTCGAGACCCCACCGCCGATGATGAACAGCTTCGGGCTGAACAGCTTCTCGATCGCGAGCAGGTGCTCGTCGAGGTCCATCGCCCAGGCCTTCCAGCTGATGGCTCGGCGGAGGCGGGCGGCGGCCGCGGAGCGTCGCTCGGCGTCGCGCCCGCGGATCTCCATGTGCCCGAGCTCGAGGTTCGGCACGAGCATCCCGTTGTAGAACAGCGCGGACCCGGTGCCCGTGCCGAGCGTGATCAGGAACACCGTCCCGGCCTGCCCCATGCCGGCGCCGAAGCGCATCTCCGCGACGCCGGCGGCGTCGGCGTCGTTGACGAGGTGGACCGGCCTGCCGAGGACTCGCTCGAGCGCGGTGTCCGCGTCGAAGTCCACCCAGCCCGGGTCGACGTTGGCCGCGCTCTTCGTGACCCCGTCGATGACGACCGCGGGGAAGCCGACGCCGACCGGCACTCGGTCGCCGATCTCCACCTCTGCGACGATCTTCCTGATCAGCCGTGCGATCGACGCGATGACCGCGGCCGGTGCCGAGGGCTGGGGCGTGGGGACCCGATGGCGGGGCCCAAGGAGCAGGCCCGTGTCGAGGTCGACGGCAGCGGCCTTGATCCCGGACCCGCCCACGTCGACGCCGATCGCCACGCGCAGGTGCGCCGCTGCTACGACCGGGGCGCCCGCCGTCGAGATGCCGGCCTTGTCCTGGTCGTCCGCGACCTCCTGCATCGCGAGCTCCGCCGCGCGGATCGCGATCTCCTCGGTCCGCTTCGGGTCGGGCGCGTGGTCACGCCACGGCTTCCCGGCAACCCCGGGCTCCGCGTCGGGCGCGGCGGGGGTGGGCGGCGGTTCGGTGCTCACGGGCGTGCTCCTCGCGACGGGTCGGCGGGTGGTCGGCGGCAGCGGATCGGCCTCGGGGCTGGACGGGGGACGGTCATCGGAGGTCGGTGCCGGACAGAGTGTGCCCGGTCATCCTAGTGGCCGCTGCCCCGGGCCGAGCCGGACAGGAACGCGCCATCCGCACGTGCCACGAGACACGCCGCCGCCCGGACCGACGCCGCCCACGCCGTCGGGGTCGGGACGGCGATCACCAGGGCGAACGTCGAGCCCTCGCTGGGCCGGCCGACGTGGGCCGTGAACGCCGCCTCGCAGCGCTCGCGCTCGCGCACGGTGAGGGCCGCCTGGCCGGGATAGCTGGCAGTCAGGCCATCGCCCAGGATCCACGCGAGGGCGACCTCGTGGCTGTGCGACGCGTCGCACGCCGACCGCTCGGCGCCCTGCTCGTAGAGCGCGCCGAGCGCGCCAAGCTCCGAGCCGATGGCGCGGCCACCGGGTGTGTCCGTATCCGCGTCCGGTGCGTGAATGTACACGCAGTCGCCGGTTCGCAGCTGGGTCACGGCCAGGGCCTGTGGCCGCGTGACGGTGAGGATTGCCCAGCCACCGACGAGGGCGACCAGGAGCCAGATCAGCGGCGGGTTCCGGCGCAGGGCGGCGATCTCCGAGCCCAGCTGCTCGCGCAGCGATGCCCGGCCGTACTTGTCGCGTTCGCGTCGTTCGTCCCGCACGCCCGGAGGGTACCGAAGGCCTGCGCCCGATGGAGGACCGTCAGTCCCGCAGGCCGACGACGTTCCATGCCGTGACGGGGTGGCTGATGCCCTTCAGGATCAGGCCGCCGACCGGTTCTGCTTCAACGTCCGCCGCGACGTCCTGGTACAGCTCGTCGGTCAGCAGGATCTGGCCCGCTCTCGCCTCGCCCGACAGCCGGGCCGCGAGGTTGACGATGGCGCCCAGGACGGCGTACGCGTAGCGACCCTCGAACCCGATCCGGCCCGCCGTCGCCTGGCCCACCGACACGCCCACGCCGAACCCGAGGTCGACCCCACGCCGGACCCACTCCTCCTGGAGCGCAGCGACGTCCCTGCGGAGGGCGACGGTCATGCGGATGGCTCGCAGGCGATGGTCGGCCTGGGGCACCGGGTCGTTGAAGAACACGTGGACGCCGTCGCCGGCATAGTGCTCGAGCGTCGCCTCGAACTCCGTGACGCGGTTGCCGATGACCGCGTGGTACTCGCGCAGGACCCGCACGATCTCCTCCGGGTCCGCCGATTCGCAGAACGCCGTGAAGCCGCGGAGATCCGCGAACACCACCGTCAGCTCACCGCGATGACCGGCCAGGAGGGCGCCGCCCTCGGGCGACGACACGAGCTCCGCGACGCGTGGCGAGAGGAACCGCGCAAGCTCCGTCCGCTGCCGTTCGACGGTCTCGAGGAGCCGCGCGTTGTCGTCGCGCAGCCGCTTGTCCGCGAGCGTTGCCGCCACGCGCGCCTCGAGCAGCGTCGGCTTGATCGGCCGGGGCAGGTAGTCGACGGCACCCATCTCGATGCAGCGCACGATCCCGTCCAGGTCATCGAGGCCGGACACGACGATCACCGGGATGTGCGCGAGCCGTGGGTCCGCCTTCATCGTCGCGAGGGCCTCGAACCCGTCGACCTCGGGCATCACGAGGTCCAGGAGGACGAGGTCCACGGGCAGGCCTGCATCGAGGAGGTCGAGCGCCTCGCGCCCGTCCGCTGCTTCCGTCGACTCGTGGCCGAGCCGGTCCAGCAGCCGGATCAGCGTCATCCGGTTCATCCGGCTGTCATCGACGACCAGGATGTGGCCGGGCCCGGGGTGCGGGCTGTGCGCTCCGGCCGGAACGGAAGAGGTCATGGTTGCCAGCCGGTGGCGCGCACGGCGTCCAGCGCGGTGACCACCCGCGCGAACTCGTCGTCCGCGGCCGCGATCCGGGGCCCGGCATCCGCGAGATCCTCGGCGCGAGCCTGCTCCTCGAGGGTACGGGCGATCTCCGCGAGCGCGACGGCACCAACGTTACGGCTGTTGCCCTTGAGCGTGTGGGCGAGCCGGCCGAGCGTCACGGCGTCGCCGTCGGCGAGCGCGGTCCGCATGCCCGCCAGCTGGGTTGGCGCATCGGCGAGGTACGTATCGACGATCTCACCGACGAACTCCGGATCGTCGCCGACCATCGCGAGCATGTCGACGAGCGCGGCAGGATCGAGGGTCATGTGCCGGTCGCCGGGGGGTCGGGCTGCGTGATCGCCTCGGACGCGGTGCGCAGCGCCGTCGCCAGCACCTCCGGGCGGATCGGCTTGCTGATGTAGTCATCCATGCCCGCCGCGAGACACATCTCGCGGTCGCCATCCATCGCGTTCGCGGTCATCGCGACCACCCGCACGGGCCGGCCCGGCCAGCGGGCGCGGAGCCGGCGTGTCGCCTCGAGGCCGTCCATCTCGGGCATCTGGACATCCATCAGCACGACGTCGAACGGGCCGCGCTCCAGCTGGTCCAGGACCTCGAACCCATTGCCCGCGACGACCGGGACGTAGCCCATCCGGTCGAGCAGCCGGACCGCCAGCTTCACGTTGACCACGTTGTCCTCCGCGAGCAGGATTCGCAGCGCGTGTGTCTCGCCGAGGCCGGCGCCGGACGGAGAGGCGGGCACGGGCCGCGCGACCGGACGCACGGCATCGGGCGCGAGCACGGTCATCACCGCATCAAGGAGCGCGGATGGCTTGACGGGCTTGACGAGCTCCGCCGCAACGGCGTCCGAGCGCCGGTCGCGGGTGCCAACGGACGACAGGATGAGCACCGGCACCGGGTCCGCCCCCGACGCGCGAGCCAGGTCGCGCATCGCCTCGGCGAGCTCGATACCGTCGAGGTCCGGCATGTGGAGATCGAGGATCGCGAGGTCGAACGCCTCACCGGCCCGGACCCAGCCCAGCGCCTCCACGGGCGATGCGGTGTCCCGGGTCAGCATCTCCCAACGGCCGACCTGGGCGCGGACGATCCGGCGGTTCGTGTCGTTGTCGTCCACGACCAGCACGCGGCAGCCGGCGAGGTCCAGCGTCGGTCGCGGGCCGGCCGGCACGAGGTCCACGGCCTCGTCGGCCTGGAACACCAGGTGGAAGACGCTTCCCTCGCCGGGGACGCCGGAGCTCTCCGCGTCCAACGAGCCATCCATAAGCTCCGCGAGGCGCCGGCTGATGGCCAGGCCGAGGCCCGTCCCGCCGTAGCGCCGGCTGATCGACGCGTCGACCTGGCTGAACGACTGGAACAGCCGGTCCATCCGGTACGGCGGGATGCCGATGCCGGTGTCGCGGACGTCGATGGCGATCCGCCAGCGATCCGCGTCCGACCCCCGCCGCCGGTCCACGCGCGCCCCACCGATGCGCAGCTCCACCTCGCCCGATTCCGTGAACTTGAGTGCGTTCGACAGGAGGTTGAGGGCGATCTGGCGGACGCGGCCCGGGTCGCCGACGAGCCCCTCCGGCAGCTCCGCGTCCACGGAGTAGGCGAGCTCCACGTGCTTGCCCGCGGCGACCGGAGCCAGGAGGTCCAGCGCCCCTTCCACGGTCCGCCTCAGCTCGAACGGGGTCCGCTCCAGCTCCACCTTGCCAGCCTCGATCTTGGAGAAGTCGAGGATGTCATTGATGACCGTGAGCAAGGCGTCAGCGGACGTCTTGATCGTGTCCGCATAGTCGGCCTGCTCCGCATCGAGCGAGGTCTCGAGCAGCAGGCCGCTCATGCCGATGATCGCGTTCATCGGCGTCCTGATCTCGTGGCTCATGGCGGCGAGGAACGTGGACTTGGCCTGGTTCGCCTCCTCCGCCGCGCGCCGCGCCTCGAGCGCATCCTGGTAGAAGCGCGCGTTGTCCACTGCGATGGTCGCCTGGCGCGCGAGGCTCACGAAGAACGCGAGCTCCTGGTCGATGAACGGTGGGAAGTGCGCCGAACGCCACACGGCGATCGCGCCGATGACCCGGTCGCGGGCGACCATCGGGGCGACCATCAGCCGCTCCTCGGTCTCGGGCTCCGTCCCCGGGATCACGACGGTCCGCGTGTCCTTCAGCACGTCGTTGACATACTCGGCCCGGGCCGTGACCGCCACGCCACCGATGATCCCCTCGCCCGCGATGATCGTGTCGGCGAGCAGCTCCGCCGCGACGGCGCCGCTCGCGGCGATCGCCTTGAACGTCTGCCCGTCCGGCTCCGCGAGGAAGACCGCACTCGTGTCGGTGGCAAGCAGCTGCGTGATCCGCTCGATCATCCGGTCCAGGACCGCACCGACGTCCAGCGTGGCGGAGATCTCGGCCGCAACCTCCGCCAGCGCGGACATCTCGTCGGCACGGCGCCTCGTCTCCGCGATCAGGCGCGCGGTCTCCAGCGAGACGCTGAGGCTGGCCGCGAGCGTCTGGAGGAGCGTCACGTCAGCATCGTTGAACGCCTGCTCGCGGTCGAGGTTCTGCACCGACACGACGCCCGCCGCCTCGCCGCCCACGACGAGCGGCGCCCACAGCGTGGACTTCGGCGCCTCTCCCTGGCGGACGGCCGGCTGCCCCAGCTCGAGGGCGCGCTCCGAGGAGCGCTCGTTGATCACCAGCGGCTCGCGGGTCTCCATGACGTGCTTGCGGATGCCGCGATAGGGCGTCGCCGCGTCCATGAACCGGACGCCTCGCTCGATCGTGTACGGGAAGTGGAACACGCCCTCCTCGCGGTTCAGGATGCCGATGTCGAATACCTGGGCGTCGAACAGCTCGGCTAGCCGCTCACCCACGAGCTCGCACATCGCGCCGATGTCGATCTGGGCAGCGAGGCCCTGCTGGATCGTGGTAATGATCGCGAGCTGGGCCGCCCGCTCGTTCGTCTCGCGGAGGAGGCGCTTCGTCTCGTCGAACAGGCGGGCATTCTCGAGCGACACGGACAGGCTTGCGGCCATCGTCGTCAGGAGGCGGACGTCCGCGTCCGTGAACGCGTGCTCGCGGTCGAGGTTCTGGAGCGAGATGACGCCGGTCGCCTCGCCGCTCACAATCAGCGGGACCCACAGGGTTGCCTTCGGCATTTCGCCCTGGAGGATGGCGACCTGGTCGAACTCGGCGGCCGCTCGCTCCATCTGGCGCTCGTTGATCAGCAGCGGCTGGGCGGTCTCCATGACCCACTTCCGCATACCGTAGAGCGGGATCGGCTCGTCCGGGAAGCGGACGCCCCGCTCGATCGTGTACGGAAAGTGGATAAGCCCGTCGGTCCTGTCCCGGATGCCGATGTCCAGCACCTGGGCATCGAACAGGTCACGCAGTCGGTCGCCCACCAGGTCGTACATCGCCTGGATCTCGATCTCTGCCGCCAGGCCCTGCTGGACCTCGTTGATGATCGCGAGCTCTGCGGCCCGCTCGTCCGTCTCTGCGAGCAGCCGCTTCGTCTCGTCGAACAGGCGGGCGTTGTTGAGCGCGACGCCCATCGACGATGCGACGGTCGCAAGCAGCCGCTCAGTTGCCTCGTTGAAGCGGTTGCGATGCAGGCTCTCGAGCGCGATGACGCCCAGGACATCCTCGCCCAAGAGGATGGGGACACCCAGCCACGATTGAGCGTCGAGGCCCGAGAGGATCGCGCCCTGTGCCGTCAGCTCCTCGCCGGTGCCGAGCCGGAGCGGCGCCGCGCGGCGGATGACCTCCGAGGTGAGGCCCGAGCCAAGCTCGAAGGGTTGGGTACTCACGCGCGTGCCTTCGTCGAGCTCGAACGGGAACGAGATCATCGACGTCGCCGCGTCATACGTCGCGATGAACATCGACGTCGCGCCGAACTGCTCGCGGACGCGCTCGCCCACCAGCTCCACGATGGCGTCGAAGTCCAGTTGGCGAGCGAGACCGCGCCCGATCTCGTTGACGAGCGTCAGCTCCGCCGTTCGCTCCCGCGCGGCCTCCACGGCACGTACCCGGGCAAGCGCGGCCGCGATGTGGCGCCCGACGAAGGTCATCAGGTCAACGTCGGCCTGCGTGTACACCTGGTCCGCGGCGTAGGTCTGGACGACGAGCGCCCCGATCGTCCGACCATCCACGACGAGGGGGACCCCCAGCCAGGCTCCCTGCGCCAGGACCCCCAGGAGGTCGACCTCGCCCGCGGCCTCCAGCTCCCGGTGCCGCTCCGGCGTGACGAGCTGGGGTCGCCCGCTCCTGAGCATGTAGCCGGTCACCCCGCGGGCCTGCCCGGACCCCATTGGCTCCCACGTGCTTGGCTCGGGCCAGTCGGTGTCGAGCTCATCGACATGGAACGGGAAGCTGATCGCCTGCCGCTCCTCGTCGTACAGCGCGATGTAGCAGTTGGTCGCGTACGTCAGTGAGCGCAGCGTTTCGTGGACAAGCGGGTAGAAGTCGGCGAGATCCGCGGCGAGGTTCGCCGCATCGCCGATCTGGACGAGCGCACGCTGCACCCGGAGCTCCTGCGCAAGCTCCGCGATGCGCGCGTCCCCGCCCGGCCCAGGCCCGTCAGTCATGTGCCGCGATCCTTCCACGAGTCATCCAGGCGGAGCGTACGGGGCCGCCGCCCATCCCGGCCTGTCGGCGTGCCGACGCGCGGGGCTAGTAGATGAAGGTCGTGTCGCTGGGGAACGAGAACGCGAAGGCCGACGGCGACAGGGCCGCGTCGGGAGCGTAGGAGGTGACGATCGCGTCGCGCGTGACGTGGCCCCCGATCGACTCCTCGAGGCGGAGGATCACCCCGTCCGCGCGGTCCACGGCGACGCGGATCGCGAAGTCAGGCCGGTCTGCCGCCACCTCGATGGTGCGCGGATGGTCGCACTCGAGGACGATCGCCTCGCGACCAGCGACGGTCGTCTCCCCGGTCACGCGGCAGCTGCCCGTGGCGAGGACGTTCTGGCAGTAGCCCGCGGGGTGGATGAACAGGTCCGGGAGCGACTCCGACTGCAGCGCGGTCACCGGCGTGTACACCTTCGACGAGCCCGGGAAGCCGCCGCCGTCGAGGCCGCGCGGGCGCGGGCGCACCGGCCGCCTCGTCCCGACCTTGCGCGACGCCGTGTACTGCTGGACGGTCTCGCCGTCGGTGACCCACACGTCGTAGTCCACGGCGGCGACATCGCCAGCCCCAAGCGACGAGAGGACCTTGGCCCGGCCCGGATGCTCCAGCGTCACCTCGACGGTGAGGACATCCTCGCCGCGCGCGGTGAACGCGTGCTCCTCGATGCGCATCCGCAGCGTCCGGAAGCGGAGCTCGGCATCGCGCATGAACGTGAACAGCTCCGCGACCGACGGCAGCTCGTCGCGCAGGGCGACGATCTCCGGCGAGGCACTGCCGCTGGCGGGGACGGGGAGGGAACCGGCGCGGTCCCAGGCACGGGTGGCAGACATCGCGGGAATTGTAGCGGTGCGCAACGGCCGGCGGCACGGCGTCGCGAGGTCGATCGGCCGCCGTCCTGGCGATCGACTGGCGACCAGTCGTCTCGCCGCCATCATGTCGATCGGCCGCCGTCTTGACGAGTCGTCGCCCGTGCGTGACGATCACGGCGTGAGGCTTGTCGGCACGGCGTTGACGGCGGCCGGGATCGTGCTCGTCGCGATCGGCGCGGGGTACGTCGTGGCGCTGATCCTGACGATCTCCGTCAACGCGATCCTGCCGCTCCGCCCCGAGGACGCCGGGACGTTGCGCGTCTGGATCCCGTCGCTGATCGCCTACATCGCGTGGGCCGCCACGGGCCTGTTCGTGTTCCGCGGCCTGTGGCGCTGGCTGCGGACGCCCTGAGGCCCGAGCCCGGCCGGTCAGCTAGCCGATGAGTCGACCGGTCAGCCAGCCGGTCGGTCAGCCACCGCCCGAGCCACCGCCGAGGCCGGGCTCGGTCATCTTCGCCGGGTCCAGCAGCTGGTCCAGGCGGTCCGCGGCGATGCCCTTCTCGAGGGCAAGGTCGCGAATCGTCCGACCGGTCCTGAGGCCCTCCTTCGCGAGCGCGGCGGCCGCGTCGTAGCCGATCTCCGGTGCCAGCGCCGTCGCGAGCATCAGCCCCTGCTCCACGAGCTGCGGCCCGCGCGCGGTCGCCGTGACGCCGTCCACCAGCCGGACCTTGAAGTTCCGCGCAGACGCCGCCAGCAGCACGATCGATTCGAGCAGGGCCTGGGCGGTGACCGGGAGCATCACGTTGAGCTCCAGGAAGGACCCGGTCTGCCCGAAGGCCACCGTCGCATCGTTGCCGATGACGCGCGCGACAACCATCGTCAGGCTCTCGACGATCACCGGGTTCACCTTGCCGGGCATGATCGAGGACCCGGGCTGCGTCTCCGGGAGCGCGAGCTCCGCGAGGCCGGCGCGCGGCCCCATGCCCATCAGCCGGACGTCGCTCGCGATCTTCCACAGGCCGAGCGCGATCGCCCGCAGCCCGCCATGCGCCGCGATCGCGGCGTCGAGCGTCGCCTGGGCGTGGAAGTGGTTTGGCGCCTCGCGCACGAGGAGGCCGGTGAGCTCCGAGAGGTGGCCGCATGCTCGCGCTGCGTACTCCGGATGGGCGTTGATCCCGGTGCCGACCGCGGTCCCGCCGAGGGGCACGGTGAGCAGCTCGTCGCGCGCGGCCTGGGCGCGCCGGATCGCCTCCTCCACCTGGCCCGCGTAGCCCGCGAACTCCTGGCCCAGCCGGATCGGCGTCGCGTCCTGGAGGTGCGTGCGTCCGGTCTTGACGATGTCCCAGAACTCGGTCGCCTTGGTGGCCAGCGCGCCCTGGAGCTCGATGAGCGCCGGGATCAGCTCCTCCTCGATCGCGATCGCTCCCGAAAGCTGGAGCGCCGTGGGGATCGTGTCATTCGAGGACTGGCACTTGTTGACATCGTCGTTGGGGTGGACCTTGGCCCCGCCGAGGCGTGCCGACGCGAGGTGTGCGATGACCTCGTTCATGTTCGTGTTGGTCGAGGTGCCGGAGCCCGTTTGGTAGACGTCGATCGGGAAGTGGGCGTCGTACGTCCCGGCGGCGACGTCCCGCGCCGCGGCGCCGATCGCCTGGGCCGTCGCCGCATTCAGCAGCCCGAGGCCCGCGTTCGTCTCCGCGGCGGCGAGCTTCACCAGCGCCAGCGCGCGCAGGAAGCGACGCGGCATCGGCTGGCCGGAGATCGGGAAGTTGAGGACGGCGCGCTGGGTCGAGGCGCCGTAGAGGGCGTTGGCGGGGACGGCCATCGCGCCCATGGAATCGCGCTCGATCCGGGTTGCCGGGGCGGCGGAGGAAGGGTCGGTGCTCATGCGCCGATGGTAGTCCCGGCTGGCGACAGCGACCGGGCCGGACGTCCCGAACGGGCACGCGGGCGCGATCGGGGGCGCTACGCGACCGACTGCCCGGCACGCTGCCGGCGCGCGGGCCTCGGCGCGGCACGCGTCCCAGCAGGCGGCGGTCGGCGGTCAGGCGGTCACGCCGTATCCTGCGGGCATGACCGTCCCGAGCATCGACTTCCGCGGCGTGATGGGCCACTTCGCGACCGGCGTGACCGTCGTCACGACCCTCGATGGCGAGCAGCCGCTGGGAATCACCGTGAACGCGCTGTCCTCGGTGAGCCTCGAACCGCCGCTCGTGCTCATCGCCCTCGGGCGCCGGCGGTTCATCGTCCCCGCGATCGAGGCGACGCGACGCTTCGCGGTCAACGTCCTCACGGAGGACCAGCAGTGGCTGTCCGACTGCTTCGCCGGTGCCAGCGTCACCCCCGGCCGCGAGGCCTTCTGCGGCGCGCCGTGGCACCCGGGCGAGCTCGGCCTGCCGATCATCGACGGGGCGATCGCATCGCTCGAGTGCGAGGTGGTCGAGCGCTTCGACGTCGGGGATCACCACCTGTACGTCGGCCGTGTGGAGGCGTGCAGCGAGGACGATTCCGAGGCACCGCCGCTCCTGTACCACCGCCGGCGGTACCTGCGGATCGAGCGGGCGACCACGGCCCAGCTCATCGGCAAGCCCGAATCGCCCGCGGGCTGAGGGAGACGCGGTGCCGCTGGTGCGCGCGAACGGGCTCGACATCTCGTACGCGGTGACGGGCGCGGGCCCGCCGCTCGTGTTGCTCCATGGCGCGAGCTCCTCGGGTCTGGCGGACTTTGCCACCCAACTCCCGATCCTTGGCGGCGCGTTCACGTGCCACGTCCCCGACGCCCGCGGCCACGCCGGAACCCGCTGGGACGCGGCCCAGGGTTTCCGCTACGACTGGCTGGTCGACGACCTGGTTGCCTTCGTCGATGCGGTCGGCCTGGCGACGTTCCACCTGCTGGGCTTCTCGATGGGTGCCGCTACCGCCCTCGGGTTCGCCGCCCGCCACCCGTCGCGACTGCGCACGCTGGTCCTGCTCGGGATCTCGCCCGAGCGCGAGCCACGAGCGTCGGTCGCGCGACGCCTGTTCGATCCCGCGCGCATCGAGCAGCATGACGCCGCATGGGCCGCCGAGCTCTCCGCGCGCCATGAGCCGGTCCAGGGCGTCGGCGCGTGGCAGCGGCTGCTGCCGGCCATTGCGCGCGATGTCGCATCGCAGGCGCTCCAGGCACCCTCGGAGCTCGTGCGCATCGACTGCCCTGTCCTCGTTGCCGTCGGCGACCGGGACCCGTTCGTGCCGGTGGACCAGGCGTGGCGCCTCAAGCGCCAGCTCCCCGACGCGCGGCTGTTCGTCGCGCCCGACTGTGGCCACGAGGTCCTGCTCCGGCGGCCCGCGCTTGCGACGGAGGCGCTGGCCGGCTTCTACCGCTCAACGGCGACGGTCGCTGCGCGGCGTGCCGTACCCGCAGCCGATGGCGCGACTCCCCGGCCGACGCCCCGCGCGACCCGGTTCTCGTCGGCACGCGCCGACGCGGCGGCCCCGCTCACCCCCGACACCGAATGGCTGAAGGAGACCGCGCGATGACCGACGAGCCGATCGGCACCGGCCCAGGCGCCGGCGACGCAGACGCCCCTGGAACCGCGCCACGACCGCTGGTGCGCGTCGCATTCCCAGCCGGCGAGCCGCCCCGCGACGGCGTCGCCCTCGTGACCCTCGACCGGCCCGACGCGCTCAACGCACTCTCGTTCGAGCTCCTGGTGCAGCTCGATGCGGCGCTCGCCGTGCTCGACGACGACGACGCCTGCCGGGCGATCGTCATCACGGGGGCGGGGGAGCGGGCGTTCGCCGCGGGCGCGGACATCCGGGAGCTGGCGGCCTCGACGCCCGAGTCGCTCCGCGCGGCCGACCCGTTCGCGGCGGTCGACCGCGTCGGGCGGCTGCGAACGCCGGTGATCGCCGCGGTCCGCGGGTTCGCGCTCGGCGGTGGCGCGGAGCTCGCGATGGCCTGCGACATGGTCATCGCGGGCGACGACGCGCGGTTCGGCCAGCCCGAGATCAGGATCGGGGTGATCCCCGGCGCGGGCGGCACCCAGCGGCTGGCCCGGGCGGCGGGTCGGGCGAGGGCGATGGAGCTGGTGCTGACGGGTCGCTCCATGGACGCGGCAGAGGCGGAGCGGCTGGGCATCGTCACGGCGATCGTGCCGTCCGCCGACGTGCTCGAGCGCGCCCTTGAGCTCGCCGCCGGCATTGCCGCGCTCCCGACGCTTGCGGTCCGTGCGGCAAAGGCGGCGGTCAATGCGACCCAGGCGCTCCCCCTCGACGAGGGCCTGCGCTTCGAGCGGGCACGCTTCGAGGCCCTGTTCGCCACCGACGACCGGGCCGAGGGGATGCTCGCGTTCATCGAGAAGCGCGCGCCCGCGTGGAAGGGCCGCTAGCCGTCGTCCTCGCCGGGCTGCGGTCACGCCCGGGCCTACAATCGGCCCATGGCCAGAGACCTGTATCGACCCCTTCGTGAAGCCTGGATCGTCGACGCCGTGCGAACCCCGATCGGGCGCTACGGCGGCGCACTCGCCCCGGTCCGTGCCGACGACCTCGCCGCGGTCGTCATCCGCTCCATCGTCGAGCGCACGGGCATCGACGGATCGGGCATCGAGGACGTCGTCTTCGGCTGCGCCAACCAGGCCGGCGAGGACAACCGGAACGTCGCCCGCATGGCGGCGCTGCTGGCCGGGCTGCCGGTCGAGGTGGCCGGCCAGACGGTGAATCGCCTGTGCGGGTCGGGGCTCCAGGCGATCAACGCGGCATCCCACGCGATCGGTGCCGGGGACGGCGACGTGTTCGTCGCGGGTGGCGTGGAGTCGATGACTCGCGCGCCGTACGTGATGCTCAAGCCCGAGGCGGCCTACGACCGTGGTGCCCGCACGCTGGAGGACACGACCCTCGGCTGGCGGTTCGTGAACCCGCGGATGCAGGACGCGTACCCGCCGATCCCGCTGGGCGAGACGGCGGAGTGCGTCGCCGACCAGTGGACGATCTCACGCGAGCGGCAGGACGCGTTCGCGCTCGAGAGCCAGCGCCGGGCCGCAGCGGCGATTGAGGCCGGGCGCTTCAACGGGCAGCTGGTGCCGGTCCCGGTCGTGGGGCGCAAGGGCGTGGTCACGGTCGTGGACCGGGACGAGCATCCGCGCCAGACGTCGCTCGAGGCACTCGGAGCGCTCAAGCCCGCGTTCCGGGCCGGCGGTAGCGTCACGGCGGGCAACAGCTCGGGGATCAACGACGGGGCGGCCGCGCTGCTGCTGGTCTCGGCGGACCGCGGGCGGGAGCTGGGCCTGCGGCCGATGGCGCGGGTGGTGTCGACGGCCGTCGCGGGCGTCCACCCGAACGTGATGGGCATCGGGCCGGTGCCTGCGGTGCGCAAGGCACTCGAGCGTGCGGGGCTCAGCGTTGGGGACCTTGACCTCGTGGAGATCAACGAGGCGTTCGCTTCGCAGTCCGTGGCGTGCATGGACGAGCTGGGCCTCGATCCGGCCCGCGTGAACCCGAACGGCGGGGCGATCGCGCTGGGCCACCCGCTGGGGGCCTCCGGAGCCCGCCTCGTGACGATGCTGGTCCACGAGCTGGCCCGCACGGGCGGGAGATACGGCCTCGCAACGATGTGCATCGGGGTGGGCCAGGGGATCGCGACTGTGGTCGAGCGCATCGACGGGTAGGCCAGACACATGCCGCCGACGCCGCAGGCGCGTTCGAGCGAACGAGAACGAGTTTCGCCGCAGGTGCTGGACGAAATCCGTTGCGCTGCGTAGGATCGGGGTGTTCGCGCCGCAGGGCGCAGGCCAGCGACCCCAAGGAGAATGTCCGAAATGCTTGAAGCCCAGCCTGCGACGGTCGTATCGCTCTCGAACGCCGCTGCGGCGAAGCTGGCGGAGCTGACGAAGGACGAGGCGAGCACCGAGATCGGCCTGCGCGTCTACGTCTATTCCGGCGGCTGCTCCGGCTATCGCTACGGGATGATGCTCGAGGACCAGCCCACCGCGGACGACAGCGTCCTGTCCGCCAACGGCGTGCGCGTCTACATCGACCAGAACAGCGTCCCGCTCATCTCGGGCAGCGAGATCGACTATGTCGACACGCTCATGGGCGCGGGCTTCACGGTCAACAACCCGAACGCGGTGTCGGGCTGCGGCTGCGGCTCCAGCTTCCGCACCGGCGACGACGCGGGCGCGCCGCGCTCCTGCGCCCACTGACCCACGGCCGGTAGACGGTGCGAGCACCACCCACGGGCCGACCGCCCGGGGACCGCCTCGCCGGACAGCCACCTGACATGAGCCGCCGGCCACCGGCGGCTCTGTTGTTTCCCTGTTCGGCGTAGATTGCGCAGGCATGCAGATCCCCCTGTTCCCACTCCACACGGTGCTCTCCCCGGGCATCGCACTGCCACTCCACATCTTCGAGGAGCGCTATCGCGCCATGGTCCGCCGCTGCCTCGACACGTCCACGCCCTTCGGCGTCGTGCTCATCCGGGAGGGCAGCGAGGTCGCGCCGCGCGACGGACGGGCGCAGGAGCTGGCGCTGAGCAGCGTGGGGACGTTCGCGGAGATCCGCGAGGCCAGCAAGTACCTCGACGGGCGCTGGGACCTGCTCACCGTGGGCACGGGCCGGTTCGTGGTGCGCGAGGTCATCGCTGACCTTGAGCCGTACCTTCTCGCCAACGTGGACGAGCTCGAGGACGAGGTGGGCGACGGGGACGAGGCCGAGGTGTTGATGGCTCGCGTCACCCGGCGCTTCGTGGACTACCTGCGCCTCCTCCAGCCGCGCGATGGTGAGGCCGCGGAGCCGATCGACGTCCAGGTGGAGGTCGAGGTCCCGGATCTCGACGAGGACGAGACCGCGCTTGCCGGCCCCTTCAGCTCGGAAGACGCCGACGACCACGCTGACGATGCGGACGACGAGGACGGCGACGACGGGGACGACGCGCCCGGCGGCGGTCCCGCCGAGCTGGTGGCCGCGCTGCGTATCCCCGACGATCCGTCCTCGCTCTCGTTCCTGCTGGCAGGCATCGTCCAGGTGGAGCCCGGTCGGCGCCAGGAGCTCCTCGAGGCAGCGACGGCCGAGCAGCGCCTGCGCGACCTTGACGACCTGCTCGACCGTGAGCTGATGCTCCTTGGCAAGCGCCTCGCGCCATTCCAGGCCGACCGCTCACTGGCCGCCAGCGCCAACTAGGCCACTCGCGGGAGGCCGCGCCCGAATTCGCGTCCGCGTTCGCGCGCCGGCGGCTCAGTTCCTGGACAGGTAGCGGTCCACGCCCTCTGCGGCCATGCGGCCTTCCTTGATCGCCCACACGACCAGCGACTGGCCGCGGGAGCAGTCGCCCGCGGCGAACACGCCGGGCATGCTCGTCATCTTGTCGGTGTCCGTGCGCACATTCCCGCGGGCGTCGAGCTCGCACTCGAAGGCCTTCGGCAGTGCCGGCTCCGGCCCGAGGAACCCGAGTGCGAGCAGCACGAGGTCGGCCGCGACCACCTGCGCCGTCCCCGGGACCTCGCGCATGCCGATCCGGCCGTCGGACCCCGGCTGCCATGAGAGATCGGCGATCTCCACGCCGGTCACGTGCTCGCTGCGCCCGATGAACCGGCGGGTGGTGGTGGAGTAGCGGCGGGGATCCTCGCCCCACAGCGCCTGGGCCTCCTCCTGGCCATAGTCCACCTTGTAGACCTTCGGCCACTCCGGCCACGGGTTGTTCGCGGCACGCTCCGTGGGGGGCCGCCCCAGCAGCTCCAGCTGGCGGACGCTGCGGGCACCCTGGCGGATCGCCGTGCCAACGCAGTCCGTGCCGGTGTCCCCGCCCCCGATGACCACGACGTCCTTGCCCGCTGCGTCGATCGGCGCGTCGGCGTCGGCGCCGCCGTCGAGCAGCCGGCGGGTGTTGCCGCGCAGGTAGCTCATCGCGAGGTGGATGCCCCCGAGCTCCCGGCCCGGGATCGCGAGGTCGCGGGCGACGGTTGCGCCCGTCGCGATGACGACGGCGTCGTGCATCCGCACCATCTCGTCCACGGCGATGTCGGCGCCCACCGTGACGCCCGTGATGAACGTGACGCCCTCCGCCTCCATCAGCCGGGTCCGGCGCCCGACGACGTCCTTGTCAAGCTTCATGTTCGGGATGCCGTACATGAGCAGCCCGCCGATCCGGCCCGCCCGCTCGTAGACCGTCACGAGGTGCCCGGCGCGGTTGAGCTGGTCGGCCGCGGCGAGGCCCGCCGGCCCGCTGCCAATGACGGCCACGGACCGCCCGGTCCGCGAGAGCGGCGGGTTCGGCGTCACCCAGCCCTCGTCCCAGGCGCGGTCCGCGATCTCCTGTTCGATGGTCTTGATTGCGACCGGGTCCCCGTTGAGCCCGACCGTGCACGAACCCTCGCACGGCGCCGGGCAGACCCTGCCCGTGAACTCCGGGAAGTTGTTCGTCCGGTGGAGCCGGATCGACGCCTCCCGCCACTGACCGCGGTAGACGAGGTCGTTCCACTCCGGGATGAGGTTGTTGATCGGGCACCCCGAGGCCATGCCGCTGATCAGCACGCCGGTGTGGCACCACGGGACCCCGCAGTCCATGCACCGGGCGCCCTGGTCGGCGAGCTCGCCCTCGGACAGGTGCGGGTGCGCCTCGCTCCAGTCGCGGATGCGCTCGAGTGGCGGGCGCCCCGGCTGGTTGCGGCGCTGGATCTCGATGAACCCGGACGGCCTGCCCATCAGACGACCCTGCCCATCAGACGACCCCGCCCATCAGGAGCCACCGGCGCGCGCGAGGTCGCGGGCGTTCTCCTCGAATGCGGCCATCTCCGCCTCGTCCGCGCTCATGCCCAGGGCCCGCATTCGGGCCTGCGCGTCGAGGACGCGTCGGTAGTCGTGCGGGATCACGCGGACGAGGCAGCCGACCTGCACGTCCCAGTCCGCCAGCAGCGAGGCTGCGCGCCTGGATCCCGTGAGGTCGCGATGTCGCTCCAGCAGGGTGCGGACCTCGGCGGCCTCGTCGGGCGTGGCGGAAAGCGGCTCCAGTCCCACCGTCTCCGTGTTGCACCGGCTCTCGAAGCTGCCGTCCGGGTCATAGACCCAGGCGACGCCGCCCGACATGCCCGCGGCGAAGTTCCGCCCGGTCCGGCCCAGGACGAGCACCCGGCCCCCGGTCATGTACTCGCAGCCGTGGTCGCCGATGCCCTCGACGACCGCCGTCGCCCCCGAGTTGCGGACCGCGAATCGCTCGCCCGCAACGCCGCGGATGAACGCCTCGCCGTCGGTGGCGCCGTAGAGCGCGACGTTGCCGGCGATCACGTTCTCGTGGGCCAGGAACGTCGCCTCCGCAGGCGGCAGGACGACGATCCGCCCGCCCGAGAGGCCCTTGCCCACATAGTCATTCGTGTCGCCCTCGAGGGTCAGGGTGATGCCCCGGGGGATGAACGCGCCGAAGCTCTGCCCGGCGGACCCGGAGAAGCGCAGGCTGATCGTCCCGTCGGCCAGTCCATCGCGTCCCCAGTGGCGGGTCACCTCGGAGCCGAGCATCGTCCCGACCGCGCGATTGACGTTCCGGATCGGGAGCTCCGCGGAGACGGCGAGCCCCTCGGTCATGGCGGGCGCGCACAGGTCCAGCAGGACCGTCGCGTCGAGCGACAACTCGATGCCGTGCTCCTGCGCGATCGCGTGCCTGCGCCCGTATGACGCCGGGACCTCGGGCTGGGCGAGGATGCGGCTGAAGTCCAGGCTCCGCGCCTTCCAGTGGTCGAGCGCCGGGCGCATCTCGAGGCGGTCGGACCGGCCGATCATCTCGTCCATCGTGCGGAAGCCCAGGCGGGCCATGTGCTCGCGGACCTCCTGGGCGATGAACTGCATGAAGTTGACGACGTGCTGCGGGTCGCCCGCGAAGCGCTTCCGCAACTCCGGGTCCTGCGTCGCGACGCCGACCGGGCACGTGTTGAGGTGGCACGCCCGCATGACGATGCAGCCGAGCGCCACGAGCGGCGCGGTGGCGAAGCCGAACTCCTCCGCGCCCAGCAGCGCCCCGACGACGACGTCGCGACCCGTCTTGAGCTGCCCGTCAACCTCGACCACGATGCGGCTGCGCAGGTCGTTCATCACGAGGACCTGGTGCGCCTCCGCGAGACCCAGCTCCCACGGGATGCCCGCGTGCTTGATCGAGGTCAGCGGCGACGCGCCCGTCCCGCCGTCGTGACCGGAGATGAGGACGACGTCGGCGTGCGCCTTGGCGACCCCGGCGGCGACGGTGCCCACGCCCACCTCCGCGACCAGCTTGACGCTGATCCGCGCGTGGTGGTTGGCGCTCTTGAGGTCGTAGATGAGCTCCGCCAGGTCCTCGATCGAGTAGATGTCGTGATGGGGCGGCGGGCTGATGAGCCCGACGCCCGGCGTGGAATGGCGCGTCTTCGCGATCCACGGGTAGACCTTGGAGCCCGGCAGCTGGCCGCCTTCGCCGGGCTTCGCGCCCTGGGCCATCTTGATCTGGAGCTCGCGCGCGTTCACGAGGTACTCCGACGTGACGCCGAAGCGTCCGGACGCGACCTGCTTGATCGCGCTGTTCCGGGAGTCACCGTTCTCGTCGAGCGTGTAGCGCGCCGGGTCCTCGCCGCCCTCGCCGGTGTTCGACTTGCCGCCCAGCCGGTTCATCGCGATCGCCAGCGACTCGTGCGCTTCCTGGCTGATCGAGCCGTAGCTCATCGCGCCGGTCTTGAAGCGCTTAACGATCGTCTCGACGGACTCCACCTCGTCGATGGGGACGGCGCGCAGGGCTGGCCGGAGCTCCAGCAGCCCGCGCAGCGTCGCGAGCCGCGTGCTCTGGTCGTCGACCAGGGAGCTGTAGTCCTTGAACGCACCATAGTCAGCGGACCGGACCGCGCGCTGGAGCGTGTGGATCGTCAGCGGGTTGAACAGGTGGTTCTCGCCGTCCGCACGCCACTGGTACTGGCCGCCGGGCGGGAGCTGCGTGTGGACCATCGGGCGGTGCGGCGGCCAGGCGCGGTCCTGGCGCGCCTTGACCTCCTTGGACACGATCTCGATGCCGATCCCGCCGATCCGCGTCGGCGTCCACGTGAAGTACTCGTCCACGAAGTCGCGGTTGAGGCCGATCGCCTCGAACACCTGGGCGCCGTGGTAGCTGTGGACGGTCGAGATGCCCATCCGCGAGATTGCCTTGATGACGCCCTTGGTCGCGGCCTTGCGGTAGCGGTACTCGGCGTCCTCGTACGGCCCGGGGATGACGCCCAGGCGCACCTGGTCGTCGATGGTCTCGAACGCCAGGTAGGGGTTGATCGCGGACGCGCCATAGCCGATGAGCAGGCAGAAGTGGTGGGCCTCGCGGGGCTCGCCGGACTCGAGGACCAGGCCCACCCGGCCGCGCGTGCCCGCCCGCACGAGGTGGTGATGGACGCTGGACACCGCGAGGAGCGCCGGGATCGGCGCGTCGGTTTCGTTGTGGCCGCGGTCCGAGAGGATCACCTGGTTGTAGCCCTCGGAGATCGCCTCGGACGCCCGCTGGCGGAGGTCCTCGATCGCCCGCCGGAGCCCGAGGCCGTTGTCGCCCACCTTGAACAGGATCGGCAGCGTGATCGTCCGGAACCCGTGCGACGCCGGGCCGCCGTCGAGCGCGCGGATCTGCTCCAGCTCCCGGTTCGAGATGACGGGTGACGGGATGGCGACCTGGTGCGCGGCCTCGGGTCCTGGCTCCAGGAGGTTCGCCTCGGGCCCGATCGAGCGATCGGTGGCCATGATGATCTCTTCGCGGATCGCGTCGACTGGCGGGTTGGTGACCTGCGCGAAGAGCTGCTTGAAGTAGTTGTAGAGCAGCTGGGGTCGCTCCGAGAGGACCGCGAGCGGGGCATCGTTGCCCATCGAACCGATCGGGTCAGCGCCCGTCTGGGCCATCGGGTTGATGATCAGCCGCACGTCCTCCGAGGTGTAGCCGAAGACCTCCTGGCGGCGGAGCACGGTCTCGTGGTCGGGCCCGATGACCGAGGCCGGCGCGGGCAGGTCGACGAGGTTGACGAGCGACTCGCGGACCCACTGCTCGTACGGCCGGGCGCCTGTGATCGCCGCCTTGAGCTCGTCGTCAGGGATGATCCGGCCCTGCGCCGTGTCCACGAGGAACATGCTCCCGGGCTGGAGCCGCCCCTTCTCGACGACGTCGGCCGGGGGGATGTCCAGGACGCCCGCCTCGGACGCCATCACGACCCGCCCGTCCTTCGTCACGTAGTAGCGCCCCGGCCGGAGGCCGTTGCGGTCCAGCGTCGCGCCGATCCGCGTCCCGTCCGTGAACGCGAGCGATGCCGGGCCATCCCAGGGCTCCATGAGGCACGAGTGGTACTCGTAGAACGCCCGTCGCTCGGCGCTCATCGCCGTGTCCCGGCCCCATGGCTCGGGGACCATCATCATCATCACGTGGGCGAGGCTGCGGCCGGAGAGATGGAGCAGCTCGAGGACGTTGTCGAAGATCGTCGTGTCCGAGCCGTCCGCGTCGATGGCCGGCAGGATCTTCTGGAGGTCGTCGCCGAAGACGGTGGACCGGAACGTGGACTGGCGGGCGAACATCCAGTTGACGTTCCCGCGCAGGGTGTTGATCTCGCCGTTGTGACTGATGTAGCGGTACGGGTGGGCGCGTGACCAGGACGGGAACGTGTTGGTCGAGAACCGGGAGTGGACGAGGCCGACCGCGCTCGCGAACCGCGGGTCGAGCAGGTCCGGGTAGAACGTCAGCAACTGGGACGCGTTGAGCATCCCCTTGTAGACGATGGTCCGACAGCTCATCGACGGGACGTAGAACTCGCCGCGGCCGGGGAGCGCGCTGCGCGTGACGGCCTTCTCGACCAGGCGGCGCGCGACGTACAGGCGGCGCTCGAACGCGAGGTCGTCGTCCTCGGGGGTCAGGCCCAGGCCAGCCGGCCGCCCGATGAAGGCCTGCGCGATGACCGGCTGGCTGCCCTGCGCGGAGTCGCCGAGGCCGGTCGGATCGGTGGGCACGTCACGCCAGCCGAGGAGCGCCAGGCCCTCCGACGCAAGCGTCGCCTCGAACTTCTGGCGGCAGGCCGAGCGGCTCACCGCATCGCGGGGCAGGAACACCATCGCGACGCCGTAGCCGCGTTCGGGAAGGCGAAGATCCTGTTCAGCGGCCACCACGCCGAGGAAGCCATGCGGGATCGCCACGAGGATGCCCGCACCGTCCCCGGTGTTCTTCTCGGAGCCGCTCGCGCCGCGGTGCTCCAGGTTGACGAGGACGGTCAGGGCATCACGGACGATCCGGTGCGACGGTCGGCCCGCGATATCCGCGACGAAGCCGAACCCGCACGAATCGTGCTCGGTCGACGGCTCGTACAGCGTGGGGCTCGAGGTCACGCGATGCTCTCCTCCGGGGGTGGCACGCGACAGTACGGGGCGGGGACCCTTGGGGCACGGGACCCGGGGGTGGTCCTTGGGTTGCGGTTCGGGGTCGGGGGCGTGTCGGCCGGTCGGTGGCCGGATGCGGCTCACGACCGCCGGGCGTTCGCGACACGCATCGGCGGCCAGATGACTCGGGAAACAGAGGGTTGACAGCGGCGCGGGGATCGTTATATTACGCCCAACGATATATCGCCAAACGTAGTAATGGAGTCCCATGGAGCCCCGGATCCCCGAGCTCGGCCGCTTCGCCGAACCTGCCCTCCTCATCCTCGTCAGCCTCAGCGACGAGCCGAAGCACGGCTACGCGATCATGGCCGACGTCGAGGCCGGGACGGGTCGGCCGCTCGGGCCGGGGACCCTGTATGCCGCGCTCGCCCGTCTCGAGGAGCGCGGCCTCATCGAGGCCCTCATGCCCGTCGAGCGCCGCCGGCCGTACCGGTTGACCGCGATTGGCGCCTCCGTCCTCGCCGACCAGCTCCGCGAGCTCGCGGACTTCGCCGACCTTGGCCTCAGCCGGCTGGGGCGGGCACAACCGTGATCGGCCTGCTCCTGCGGTGCTACCCGGCCGCGTGGCGCGCCCGCTACGCGGACGAGTTCACGGCACTCCTCGAGCAGCGACCGCTTGGCCCCTTCGACGTGGCGGACGTCCTCCTCGGGGCCGTCGACGCCCATCTCCACCTCCGCGGCCACGGCGCCGCATCCGAACACCGGAAGGGGTTCGCCATGTCTCTGCGCATCGGGGGGTACGCCGCGATTGCCGGCGGCATGCTCTGGTTCGTCTCGATCGCCGTCGGTTCCGCCATGAGCAGCGGCGGCGGGGATTCCTCCATCTGGTTCCTCGCCTTCGCCGCAGCCTCGGTGCTGCTGCTGGTCGCCCTGGTGGGCCTCAGCGCGTTCCAGGCCCGGCGCAATCCGCGGCTGGTGTGGGCGGCGTTTGCCATCCCGGCCGGCGGGGCGATCATCGCCACGCTCGGCGTCTTCGGGATGCTCACCGTCGGCGACGCGCCATTCATCGGGTTGGCCAGCCCGTGGAACGTCTGGATCATCGGCCTCATGGCGATGATCCTGGGTTCGTCCCTGTTCGGGATCGCCACCGTCCGGACGGGGAGCCTGTCGCGGGCCGGCGCGATCCTGCTCGTCCTCGGCGCGTTCGCGGTCCTTCCCGCCCTGGGCGGCATGACCGGCGCGATCGCGAACCCGCAGCTCGGGATCATCTTCACGGCAATGCCGTTCCTCGCCTTTGCCGGGGGCTGGATCTGGCTCGGAGCGAGCGCGCTCCGCTTCGGATCGCCCACCACCACCCTCCAGGGAGCGATGTGATGAACAACCTGCGCCGTGCCGCCCTCGGCGGCGTCCTCCTCTCGCTGCTGGTCGTGGCACCCGTCGCCGCCAGCCACACCCACGTGATGCAGCTCGGCAACGGGCCAGTGCGTCCTGCTCGCGGCAAACGGCGGCGAGGACGACGTGGTCCTCCCGCTGGCGGTCTTCGAGCACAACCCCAACGTGGACATCACGCCGGCACCGGACCGGATGCACCCGCTCCACGTGCTCGTCCACAAGGGCGTGCCCGGGGACAGCGGACGGTATGCGGTCCATGGCACCGCAGACGCCGCTGCCCTGTGCGCGTCGGGCATCGTCAACGACTGAGCCACTCCTTCGACGCCGAGGATCCTGGCGCACGACTCGCGCCGGCCCCGCGGCCGGGCACGGCGCCGCCCGGAGCCGCGGCCCCCTGAACCGTTCGCCCGCGCTACGCTGCCGTCACCAACGGAGGGCAGCGATGACCACCGCACGAACCGCCGACTTCACGGGCTTCCGGCCGGAGGCGATCCAGTTCCTCGTCAGCCTCGCCGAGAACAACGCCCGGGAGTGGTTCCAGCCTCGCAAGGCCGACTACGAGCGGCTCCTCAAGGTCCCGATGGAACAGCTGTGCGTCGCGCTCGAGGAGCAGTTCCGCGGTCGTGGCATCCCGCTCCACGCGGACCCCGCCCGGTCGCCCTTCCGGATCTACCGTGACGTCCGGTTCGCGAAGGACAAGTCGCCGTACAAGACGGCAGCCTCGGCCAGCTTCGCCTGGGCGGGCGACGGCGTCGATCCGGCCACCGGACGGTCCCACGCGGAGAACGTCCATGCGAGCGGTGGCTACTTCCACCTGCAGCCCGGCGAGATCTACGTGGGCGGGGGCGTGTGGCACCCGGACCCCTCGTGGCTCACCTCGTTCCGGCAGCGGATCGCCGGCGACTACGAGGGCTTCCGGGCGATCGTGGAGGCGCCTGAGTTCGTCGACACGTTCGGGTCCGTGGGTGACGACGGGGAGTCCCTCAAGCGCATGCCCACGGGCTTCCCCGCGGATCACCCGGCCGCCGACCTCCTGCGCAGGAAGAACGTCACGTTCGGCCGACGACTCTCGGACGACGAAGCGCTGGGCCCCAACCTGCCGACGCTGATCGCCGACGCGTTCGAAGTCGGCGCGCCGCTCATGCGCTACCTGGCGAGCGTCTAGCGCTGCGGCCCACCCATGCGCCAACACGCCCGCCCGGAAGGCCGACCTCGAGTGGACCCCGACGCTCAGCAGGTTCAGGCCGGGGGTGTCCGGTGGCGTCGGCGGCACGGGTCAGCAAGCACGTGTCGAGGGCGGTCGTTTGGGTCGCGCACGTCGCCAACGGCAGACGCGTCGGCAGGTGATCAAGTCGTGAGAGGCCCAGGGCGCCAATGATCGGTGGGTCGGTGGGGTATTCCAACATGAGGTTCCATCCCGCCGCCCGTTCCTGACGCCGCGCCGTCGTCGCCGCTCTATCGGTGGCTACCTGGGTGCTCGTCCTTGCGGCGGGTCCGCTGGCGCCCGCACTCCGGATCCCGGCTGCGACCGCCCTCGCCGTGACGTTCGGGGCGGACTGCTGGTATGGATGCGGGCGTGGTCGGTTGCCATCGAGCGGGCCCACGCACGACTCCTCATGCGCCCTGACCTTGGTGACTTCCGCCGTGTCGTCATCTTCCGTGCCGTGTTCGCGGGCTATGGCGTCGGATCCCTGATCATCGCCGGCCTGCCGCTCTGGCTCATCTCGCGCTGACGTCGGGAGGCGCCCAGCATTCGGCCTGGACCCGACTGGATGGCGACGGGCGCCAGTCCCGACCGGTTCGGGGCGCGGCCGTCGGAGTCCTTCCACCGGTAACGCCATCGAAAGACGCGTAGGCCGATCCTCTGGGCACTTCCTCCCTCCTCCGCCGTGAAGCCCGGGTCATCTCCCCGGGCTTCGTGGTGCCATCCCTGCCGCGGTGTGGGTGCCAAACGACCCGCGCGCCGCGCTGGTCACGCGGCTAGGGTTGGCGCAGGCGGCACGAGTCGTCAGCCGTCGGCTCCTCCCGCCCTCAGGGCGAGCCGTCGGCACCTCCCATCCCCCTGACGAGGTCCTGATGCCGAACGTTCCCCAGGCCGGCCCGCGGTGACGACGGGCGATCCCCCGACGCTCGGGGAAGCGCGCGAGCTCCTGCTCATCCGAACCGTGCACTCGGCGATCTTCCTCGTGATGCTCGGGTCGATCCTGTGGCTCGTCGTGACGGGGCTGACCGGACGTCGTGACCGCCTGACCGCGGTTGCGGCCGCACTTGTCGCCGGGGAGGCAGCGGTATTCGTCGCGAATGCAGGCGTGTGCCCGCTCACGCCGCTCGCCGAGGCGAGAGGTGCGAGCAGCGGATCCGTCTCCGACATCTTCCTGCCCGACGCGATCGCCCACACGATCCCGGTCTGGTCCACCGCGCTCATCGCCCTTGCGGCCGTCCTTCACCTGCGCGGTGCGCTCGCTGCCCGGCGGCCCGAGATGAACGGCGCGAGGACCGTGAGAACCGGTTGCGGTGGCGCGGCGTAGGTCAGGACAAGGAGACCCGCCCGATGCACAGCCGCTCCACGGCCCTCGCCGCCCTTCGCGCCCTCGCCGCCCTTCGTGCCCGCCTTGGCGCGCGCTTGCTCGCGTTCATCCCGATTGTCCTCGTCGTGCTGGTGGCGTGCGGTCCCGGCGCTGGCGGCAGCTCCGGGTACTGACCGGGCTTGCCCTGAGCGGATTGCTGACACTCCCCTGGGCCAGATGAAACGCAGGCGGCGAGTGGCGCGTCGCGAAACCCGACCTCCGCGACGCCGGTGTGCACGGCGACCCGGTGGCCCAGTCGGTGCTGCATGGCCAGCGGGGCCGGGGCCGGTTAGCGCATCGCTCTCGCCCGCGCGCATCGCTCTCGCCCGCGCGCATCGGTCTCGCCCGCGCGCATCGGTCTCGCCCGCGCGCATCGGTCTCGCCCGCGCGCATCGGCGCGCGCATTGGTCTCGCCTATTCACGGCTGACTGACCTGCGGCTCGGCGGTGCGGGAGCACGTCGCGAACCCCGACCTCCGCGACGCCGGTGTGCACGGCGACCCGGTGGCCCAGTCGGTGCTGCATGGCCAGCGGGCCAGCGGGGCGGCGGCTACCGGGGGCCAGCGGGCCAGCAGGGCGCATCCGTTAGCGGGCCGGGCGCGCGCGGCCGGTTCGTGCGGATGCCGGGTCGGGCGTTGTGGCAGTCCTTGCTGACACCGACGCCGTGATCCGGCCGGCGCGTGCCCTCGCGACGCGCTCAGCCTGCCGCGAAGCGCTCTTCCTTCCACGGGTCCGCGTCGTTGTGGTAGCCGTAGCGCTCCCAGAAGCCGAGACGGTCCGCCGTCGTGAATTCCAGGCCGCGGATCCACTTCGGGCCCTTCCAGAAGTAGCGCTTGGGCACGATCAGCCGCAGCGGGTAGCCATGGTCGGTCTCGAGCGGCTTGCCGTCGAAGGTGTCCGCGAGGAGCACGTCTTCGTCGTCCAGCACGTCGAGCGGCAGGTTCGCCGTGTATCCCTGCTCCGCGTGGCCCACGACGAACGCCGCCGACGGCCGGACCTGCGCCAGCTCGAGGATGGTCTGGATCGCGACGCCCTCCCAGTGCGTGTCCAGCTTCGACCAGCGGGTCACGCAATGAATGTCGGTCGTCACCTGCTTGCGCGGCAGCGCCTGGAAGTCGGACCAGGTGAGCGTGAGCGGGCTGTCCACCTCGCCGTAGACCTTGAGGTCCCACGTCGTGAGGTCCGTGCGCGGAACGGAGCCGTAGTGGAGAACCGGGAACTTCTCGGTCAGGTACTGGCCGGGCGGGATGCGCTCGGCGGTGGCCGGATCGCTGGGGCGGTTGCCGAAGAGGCGGTCGAACATCGGAGGTCTCCTGGCGGGCGAGGGGACAGCCCGCTGCGTGTGTGCTCACTGTACGTTCGGACGAAGTCTGGGTCCGGATCATGACGGGATTGCGACGGCGTTGCCACGGTGTCGATGGCGCGCATGACGATCCGCGGGTCGCATGATCGCCCGCGGGCCGCGTACCATCGCCCGCATGCCCGACCAGCCCCGGGTCGTGATCGTCATGCCTGCCTACAACGCTGCTCGAACGCTGGAGCGCACGTACGCGGACATCCCGCACGACCTCGTCCATCACCTGATTCTCGTCGACGACGTGTCGAAGGACGAGACGGTCGCGATCGCCGAGCGCCTGGGCCTCGAGGTCATCACCCATCGTCAGAACCGGGGGTACGGCGGCAACCAGAAGACGTGCTACGACCGGGCGCTCGAGTGGGGCGCCGACGTCGTCGTCATGCTCCACCCCGACTACCAGTACGACGCGACCCGGATCCCGCAGCTCGTGGACCCGATCCTCTCCGGCGAAGCGGACCTCATGCTGGGCTCCCGGTTCCTCGGCGACCCGCTGGCGGGCGGCATGCCGAAGTGGAAGTACGTCTCGAACCGGTTCCTCACGGGCGTGGAGAACCTTGCCTTCGGGCTCCGCCTGTCGGAGTACCACACCGGCCTGCGCGCCTATAGCCGGCGCCTGCTCGAGACGATCCCGTACGACCTCAACTCGGACGACTTCGTGTTCGACCAGGAGCTCATCGCCCAGGTGGTCGCGGTCGGCGGGCTGCGGGTCGGCGAGATCGCCGTTCCCACGCGCTACTTCGAGGAGGCGAGCTCGGTCGGCTTCAGGCGGAGCGTCGTCTACGGGCTCTCGACGTTGCGCGTCGTCGGGCGCTACCTCCTCCACCGGACGGGCATCCGCCGCTCGCGCCAGCTGAGCCCGCGAGTCACCGCGCGCAAGCCAGGCGCCGCGTAGCCGTGCGGCTCTCCGGGGGCGTTGGACGCGCGGTCGTCGGCGTCGCCATCTCCGTCGTTGCGCTCGCGGTCGTCGTGAGATCGGTCGATCTCGGCGCGACCTGGGCGGTGCTGCGGACCGCCCAGCCGCAATGGGTGGCACTCCTGGTCGCGTTCGTCGTCGCGGACATCATCCTGCGGGCCGTCCGCTGGAAGGTGCTGCTGGCGCCGGTCGCCACGGTCCCGTTCGGTGCGACCCTGGGGTCGCTGCTGGTGGGTTACCTCGCCAACAACATCCTGCCCGCGCGCCTGGGCGAGATCGTCCGAAGCCACGATCTTGGGGAGCGGACCGGCGTCTCGCGTTCGACGATCCTGGGCACGATCGTCGTCGAGCGGGTCGTCGACACGGTGGTGGTCGTGGCGATCGCCTCGGTGGCGATCCTCGTCCTCTCGGTGCGCGGGATCGTCGCATCGGCGGTGCTTGTCGGCCTCGCCGTCACGGCGCTGCTCGTCGTCGGGATCGCCGTGGGGATCGCGGCCCACCGCCTGCCGGGCGCGGAGCGGGTCGCCGCCTGGCTCGATCGCTGGCCGCGGGTGCGGTCCGTGCTCGTCCGACTCCGCGAAGGCCTCTCGATTGCCAAGGACGCCCGGACGATGGGTGCGGCAGTGTTGTTGTCGCTCGGCTCCTGGTCGTGCACGGTGCTCGCGTTTGCGGCCGTGGCACAGTCGGTCGGTATCGAGCCGACGATCGGCCAGGCTGCGCTCCTCGCGGCCGGGGTCAACCTCGCAACGGCGATCCCGGCCGCACCCGGGTACGTCGGGACGTTCGAGCTCGCGGCAGTGACGATCGCTGCGTCCGTCGGCATCGACCGCGAGCCCGCGCTGGCGATCGCGGTCCTCGTGCACGCGACCTCGCTGCTGCTGACGTCGGTTGGCGGGGCGGTCGCGTTCGCCCTGGGGCAGCGGCGGGCACGGGCGCGGAATGCGGTCGCGGCGGCCGGTTCCGCCGACATGGTCGATGATGGGGTCCTGAGCGTCCCCGGCTCGCCCGCCGACGAGGTGGCACGAACGAAGGGGGTCTGACATGGACCCGAGACCGGACGACCACGAGCGGGGCGGGGACTGGCTGGCCGCAACGACGACGGACCTCGCGAACCTCGGCTTCCTGCTCCGGGATGGGGCGCTGCCGGGCACGTCACCCGGTCCGAGGCTGCTGGTGGCGATCCGCGACGCACCCACGCTGGACCACTTCGATCCCGAGGAGGTCACCTACTGGGCGTTCCGGGGCGAACGCGGCGTTCGTGCGTCCCTGGTCCTTGCCGACGAGAGCCCCGCACCGCCGCGGTTCTCCTGGGGCCGGATCCGGGTGACCGATCGGGTGCCGGTCTCGAACCAGTTCCTCTCGTTCGGCGGGACGCTCCACGTGGCGCGGCCCGATGCCCGGACGCTGGTCGCGGCGTTCGTTTCGCCCGCCCCGATCGTTCGTTGGGCCGGGCACTCGCAGGGCGTGGACCCGTTCGCGGACGACATCGGCTCGTTCTTCGCCCGGCTGATGGTGCCGGTGGACTTCCAGGATGGTGCGGAGGCACGGATCGGCGCCGCGTCGCCCGAGGCGCTGTACGCCGCCGCCATCGCGCACTCGGAGCGGCGGATCCATGCGGCGCGGCGGCTCGTGGATGCAGATCCGGAGGTCGCACGCGTCGTCGCGCACGAGGGGCACCGGCTGGCCCTGTCGTCCCCGGCCGCGTGGGCCGAGGGTGAGGCTCTGCTGGCGTCACTCGAGATGGGCTGAGCCTCGGCGGCAACCCGGCAGGGGCGTGAGCCGCCCAGGCGTGGACCGCCGGATGTCCGGGAATCGCGAAGGCCCCGGGCGAACCCGGGGCCTTCGAAGCGTGACGCGAACCGGCTACTTGAGCAGGCCGTTCGTCTTCAGGAACTCTTTCGCGACGTCCGCGACGTCCTTCTGGTCGACCGCGATCGCGACGCCCATCGTCGTGAGCTCCTCGGTCGTGAGCTTGGCGAGGACGCCGTCCAGGAGGGCCTGGAACGCCTTCGCGTCACCGACCTTGGCGAGATAGTCATCGCGCACGAGCGCGGTCATGTTATCGGCCGGCTGGGTCTGCTTGTCGTCCTGGAGCAGCACGAACCCGAACTGCGCGATGGCCGGCTGCGTGGAGCACAGCTCGGCCAGGTCGACGCCCTTGCTGTTGAGCGCCTCGGCGATCGGTGCATCGCACGCGGCGAGCGCCTCACGCTGCTTCGGCGGGTACTTGATCCCGTACGCCTCGAGCGCGCCCTTGCACTGCGGGTTCGCGTCACAGTCAGGGGGCAGGCCCCACTTGAGCTGGTCCTGCACGGCAGCGAGATCGCTCATCTTGGTGAGCTTGAGCGAGTCCGCGGTGTCCTTGCGGACGACAAAGGCGTTCTGGTCCTGGCCGGGGGAGATCCCGAAGACCGAGATCTTCTTGTCCTTGAGGACCGTGGTCAGCGCGTCCCGGTTCTTGGCGCCGTCGCCGGTGACCTTGGTCGCGTCATAGAAGCCCAGGCCGGAGCCGACATACTCGGGCGAGAGGTCGATCTGCCCCTGCTCGAGCGCGGGCTGTCGGACCTGGCGGGCGCCGATGCCGAGGTTGCGGGTCACCTTGTATCCGTCGGCCTCGAGGACCTGCGCGAACATCTCTGCGACGAGCTTCGATTCGTAGAAGCTGTCGGACCCGATCTTGACATCGGGCTTGGCACTGCTGCCCCCACCCGACGAGCAGGCAGCAACCGCCACCAGCACCGTCGCCCCGAGGGCAAGCACGCGGGCAAACCGCATTGGGTCTCCTCCTTTGCGAATCATGGCGCCCCAGGATGGAACGCTCGCGGACTGTACCCCACGAATGTTCACAACGCTGTCATGTACCTCAGGGGACGCCCGGCGGGAGCGGCACCTCGGCGAGCTCGCGGAACGCCCGGGCGTGCGGCAGCTGCGGGTTCGCGCGTCGCGCGTAGCGGCGCTGGACGAGCGCCAGCAGGAGGTCCACGCCCACCGCCAGCACGGCCACGATGATGGCGCCGCCGATCAGCTCGCCGGTCCCCTGGACGCCCTTCAGCCGTCCGTCGAGGATGAACCGGCCTAGGCCGCCGAAGCCGAGGACGGCCCCGATCGTCGCCGTCGCGATGACGTTCAGGACGGCGGTCCGGAAGCCGCCGACGATGACCGGCGCCGCGATCGGCACCTCGACGCCCGACAGGATCTGGCGCTCGGTGAGGCCCATCCCGCGAGCCGCCTCCACGAGGTCCCGGTCCACCTCCTGCAGGCCCGCATACGCATTGACCATGATCGGCGGGACGGCCAGCAGCACCATCGCGAGGAACGTCGGGATGAGGTTGAGGCCGAACTGCGTGCTGAACCCGAGCGAGAACGGGAGCACGATGACGATGACCGCGTACGACGGGATCGCGCGCCCGATGTTCGCGACGTTGATCGCGACCGTCGCGCCGCGTCCCGTGTGGCCGATCCACAACCCGATGGGCAGCGCGATGAGCGTCGCCGTGAGCACCGAGACTGCGGAGATCGCGACGTGCTCGACGAGCCGCCACGGGATCCCCGTCTGGCCCTGCCAGGTGGCAGGGTTCGTGAGCCACGCGATGACCTCGTTCATGGCTTGCCCACCTCGGCGCGGGCCCGGGACCAGGGCGTCACGGCGCGCTCGAGCCGGACGAGCAGGAAGTCCACCGCGAACGCCAGCAGCACCGAGAGCACGGCGCCCAGGACGTACTTCGTCGGGAAGAAGGTCTGCAGCCCCTCGGTGATCAGCTGGCCGAGGCCACCGAAGGACGAGCCGAGGATGGAGGCGACCGTCGCGAGCCCGATCAGGGTCACCGCCGCGAGCCGGACGCCCGTGATCATCAGCGGGACGGCGAGCGGGATCTCCACCCGCAGCAGCCGTTCCCGGGGGCGGTAGCCCATCGCATCGGCCGCCTCGAGCACCTCGGGCGGCACGCCCTGGAACCCGGCCACGATGTTCCGGAACAGGATCAGCAGGGTGTACGTGGTCAACGGGATGAACGCCGCGAGCATCGAGAAGCCGAAGACCGGGACGAGGAGCGCGAACGCGGCGAGGCTGGGGATCGTGTACAGGACGCCCGTGATGGCCGTGACCGGCCCGTACACCCACGGCTTTCGGATGGCCCAGATCGCGAGGCCGAGGCTGATCACGAACCCGACGGCGAGCGGGATCGCGGTGAGGACGATGTGCCCCCACACGGCGGCCGCGATGTCGTCGAGATGGTCGAGGATCCAGCCCCAGTCGATGACCACCGCTCAGGACCCGGCGGCCACGCCGGCACCCGGGTCATCCTCGGCATCGGCGGCGGCGCGTTCGGTCGGGTCGAGCGGCCGGGCGTCGGGCTCTCGCATGAGTGCCGTGATGTCGGCGACGGTGACCATGCCCCGCAGCGCCCCTGTCCGGTCCGTGACCAGCCCCGCCTGGACGTCCGCGTCGAGGAGCATCGAGAGCGCGTCCTTGAGCGTCGTGCGCCTGTCCAGCAGCGGGGAGGTGACCTCGACCTGCTCCGCCGAGATCGCGCCGGGCGCCAGGTGGTCGCGGTGGACCCAGCCAATCGGGGCCTGGTCGGCCGTGACGATGAGGACGTACTCGAACGGCTGCTCGGCCGCGACCCGCCGGATGATCGTGCCATCCGCCCCGATGGGCGCCGTCACCACCGGCGAGAGCGGCAGCTCCGCGACCCGGAACAGGCTCAGCCGCTTGAGGCCGCGGTCCGTCCCGACGAAGCGGGCGACGAAGTCCGACGCGGGATTCGCCAGCATCTCGGCGGGTGGCGCGAACTGGGCCACGATCCCGCCGGTCTCGAAAACGGCGACGACGTCGCCCATCTTGATGGCCTCGTCGATGTCGTGGGTCACGAACAGGATCGTCTTGGCGAGCTGTTCCTGGAGGCGAAGGAACTCATTCTGGAGGCGTTCCCGGACGATCGGGTCCACGGCGCCGAACGGCTCGTCCATGAGCATGATCGGGGGGTCTGCGGCCAGGGCCCGTGCGACACCCACGCGCTGACGCTCGCCGCCCGAGAGCTGGGCCGGGTAGCGCTTGGCGTACTTTCCGGGCTCGAGTCCGACAACTGCCAGCAGCTCCTCCGCCCGGGCCCGCATCCGGGGCTTCGTCCAGCCGAGGAGGCGCGGCACGGTGACGACGTTGTCCTCGATCGTCTGGTGCGGGAACAGGCCCGTCTGCTGGATGACGTAGCCGATGCTCCGGCGGAGCTCGGTGGTGTCGCGGGTCGCCGCGTCTACTCCGTCGAGCAGGATTCGGCCGGACGTCGGCTCGATCAGCCGGTTGACCATCTTGAGCGACGTCGTCTTGCCACAGCCGGACGGCCCGACGAGGACGCAGATCTTCCCCGCCGGGATCCTGAGCGAGAGATCGTTGACGGCGCCCGGCGCGCCGCCGCTCGACGGCCTGGCGTCGTAGGACTTGGTGACGTGGTCGAACTCGACGGTCGCGGCGCGCTGTGACGTTGCGGGGGCGGTCATCGGGGTCAGGGCTCCTCGCGGTTGCGCGAACGCTACCCGATCGCGGGGCCGCGCTCCACCCATCGTTGCGCGTCCCTCGGGAACGGCACCGACGCGCGTGGTCGACAAAGCCGCCAACCCCGCGCTGAGCCAGGGGCGAGACCGGTCCGCGAACGGCAGGAGGTCTGTCCCATCCGCCGGCCACCGCGTCTGGCAGCAATCGGCTGTTCCGTCAGCAGTCCGCCCGGCGGACCGTATCGAGCCACACCGCGAACACTTTTGGCGGCGGTCCACGGGGCGGACCGTATCGGTCTCCGGCACCCGCTCAACCGGCGCCGGTCCGCAAGGTGGCCCGTAGGCGGGAACAGCGTGCCTACGGGCCACACCATGGACCGCTGTCAGCAAGGTGGGAGACGGCAGCGTTCGCGCACGCTCGTGCGGTCGAGCCGCGGTGCCGCATGGCTGCCGCGTTGCCAGATATGGTCCGCATGGCGGACCGCCGGCGGCCGCCATGCCCGGCACGCAAACCCCAGGACCCGGGCGTCACACCGCCAAGGTGGCCAGGTCGCCCTCGACGACGGCGCGGTCCTCGACCCCGGCGACGCCTTCGAGCAGCGTGGACGCCCGTGCCTTCCACTCGGCCGCCGCCACACGATCGCCGCTGGCGACGAGCGCGCGGGCCATCGCCTCCGCGGCCGCGGCCGCATCCCAGTCCTCGATGCCTTCGCCACCGGCGTCGAGCACCTCGTTCGCGCGGCGGGCGTGGAACACGGCCTCCTCGCCGTGGCCGAGGACGCTGTAGACCCGGGCCAGCATCCAGTGACCGCGGGCCTCGTTCGCGGCGTTGCCCACCTGCCGCCAGTGGTACGCGGAGGCATGGGCGGTGTCGATCATCTCCGCGTCCTGGGGGGCGGTCCGGCCCTCGGACTCGAGCAGGTCCCAGGTCCGGTTGAACAGCCCGGTGCCGAGTGCACGATGGGTCTCGGCATCGAGGGCGGGCGACGGGGGAGTCGTGGGCACGGCGATGTCCTCGTAGGTGGTCGGGGCGGGAACGTGGGATGGGGGGCCGGCGGGTTCGTCCGCGGCGCGTGCACCGGCACCCTGCGCGTCGGCCCGATCGGCGGCGGTGTTGGCGAGCATGTTCAGCCGGTGGAGCGCCCGTTGGAGCCGCGCGGTCCGAGCCTCCAGGCGCACGCGCTCCTCGCGGAGGATCATGACCCGGGTATCCGGTTCGTCGGCATCGAGGAGGGCGCGGATCGCCGGCAGGCCGAGCTCCAGCTCCCGAAGCGCCGCCACCGCACGTGCCACCTGCAGCTGGTCACGTCGATAGCGCCGGTAGCCCGTCGCCGGATCCACGTCGGCAGGCTCGAGGACGCCCGATTCGTCGTAGTGACGGAGAGCGCCGATCGTCAGCCCGGCGAGGCGGGCAAACCGGTCGATGGGCAGGAGCTCGTCGTTCATGTGCGCATCCTGAACCCTCGGCCAGCCCGAGAGTCAAGCCCACACTTCGGGGCCGTCGTCGGCGGCGACGCCCGATGCGACCGCCTATGCGTTGTCCAGCTCACGCGCGATCGCGGGCAGGATGAAGCGGGCGGCCTCCGCGGACTTGCCACCCAGCTTCTGGCCGTCGTCCTGCTCCAGGGCCACGGACAGGTCCGCGAGCATCGCCACGAGGATGGGCGTCCGCTCCAGGCTGCCTGCCTCGAACGCGCGCTCCAGGCCGTCGACGGCGTGGCGGGCGTTGTCGACGGCGTGGCCCTTCGCCTCCGTCCAGCCGCGGAACTCGGCGCGCGCGGCGTCGGCCGCGGGTCCCTGGCTTGGCATCGTCAGCCTCTCCCTCTCCCTCGTCCCTGCATGAGCTCCGCCGCGACGCCCTCGTCCTCGTCCTGTTCCACGCGTCCGTCCGCGAGCGCACGCTCCTGCCATCGGCGCGCCCGCCACTCGGGCTCCAGCACGCTCATGTGGATCTCGTCCCACCAGCGTCCGTCGCGCCAGATCGCTTCGCGCGAGCGCCCCTCGTTGATGAACCCGACCCGCGCGTACGCGCGGACCGCCCGCTCGTTGAACGCGAACACCGACAGCGCCACGCGGTGCAGCCCCAGCGAGCTGAACGCATGGTCCACCATCAGCGACGTCGCCTCGCCGCCGTAGCCCTGGCCCCAGGCGTCACGCTCGCCGATGGTGATGTGGAACAGCGCGGAGCCGTTGTCCCCGTCGAGCTGACTGAACGCGCACGAGCCGATGAGCCGGTTCGTGTCGCTGACATGGATGCCCATGGCCAGGCTGTCCGTGCCGAGCGCCCGCATCGTGAAGAAGCGCTCGATCTCCTCGGGCCGCATCGGGCCGTCCTGGTAGCGCGTCAGCCGCGCGACCTCGGGATCCTGGTACCAGCGCATGAAGTCGCCGAGGTTGTCGCGCCCGTGCCGCCGGAGGGTGACGAGCCGACCGTCGATGTGATCGGGAAACCAGCGCCGGTGGAGCATCGCGGACACCCTATACCATCGCCCGCATGCGCCGCTGGAGCGAGATCGCCGAACGCGTTGCGGCGACGTCGAAGACGTCGGAGAAGACGGCGATCCTCGCGGACTACCTCGCCGCCCTCTCGCCCGACGAGCTGCCGCTTGCTGCCGTGTTCCTGACCGGTCGGCCATTCCCGGCGACGGATGGGCGCACGATCGGCGTCGGCTGGTCCGGGCTCGCGGGCGCCGTGCTGCGCGTCGCCCGCGCGGAGCCGGACGCCTTGCGACGCGCGTACGACCGGTTCAGCGATGTGTCGGCGGCCGTGGCGACGGTGCTCGAGGAGGCTGGCCACGCCCCGGATGCCGACGGCGAGCCCAGCCTGCTCGAGACGCGCGCGGTGTTCGACGCCGTCGAGCCGTCGTCCGGCGCGGCGGCGAAGGCCGCCCTCATCGAGACGCTGGTCGCACGATCCTCGCCCCGGACCGCGGCCGCGATCGTGAAGGTGATGAGCGGCGAGCTGCGGATCGGGCTGCGGGAGGGACTGCTGGAGGCGGCGATCGCGAAGGCATTCGGACGCCCGCTCGATGCAGTGAAGCGTGCCGGGATGCTCACCGGCGACGTCGGGCTGGCGGCGACGCTCGCGCGGGAGGACCGGCTTGGCGACGCGGCGATGACCCTGTTCCACCCGCTCAAGTTCATGCTCGCGTCGCCGGCCGAGGACGCGGCCGAGATCGTCCGACGGCTGGGCCCGACGGTCTGGGTCGAGGACAAGTACGACGGGATCCGGGCCCAGCTCCATCGCCGCGGCGACGAGGTCCGCCTCTACTCACGCGACCTCAACGACATCAGCGGCCAGTTCCCGGAGGTGGTCGACGCCGCCCGCGACCTGCCGTGGGCCGGGATCCTGGACGGCGAGATCCTCGCCTGGAAGGACGGCGTCGTGCTGCCGTTCCTCCAGCTCCAGGCGCGCCTCGGACGCAAGAACCCGTCGGCGAAGATCCGCGCCGAGGTCCCGGTGATCTACGTCGCGTGGGATGTCCTCGGGATGGACCGGGACGCCGACGCCGTGGTGGCGCCACTGCTCGAGGAGCCGCTGACGGTTCGCCGCCGGCGGCTGGAGGCCCTCGAGCTCCCGTTGGCGGCTGATGGCGGCCGGTTCGCCCTGAGCCACCTCGTCTCCGTGGACTCCGTGGACGGGCTGGAGGCGGCGTTCGCGGAGGCCCGTGCGCGGCGCAACGAGGGGCTACTCGTGAAGGACCCGTCGAGTGCCTATTCGCCCGGTCGTCGCGGGCTCGGCTGGCTGAAGATGAAGAAGGCCCTGGCGACGATCGATTGCGTGGTCGTCGGTGTCGAGGTCGGCCACGGGAAGCGCCACGGCGTCCTCTCCGACTACACGTTCGCGGTGCGTGACGACGAGACCGGGCAGCTGGTGACGATCGGGAAGGCGTACAGCGGGCTCACCGACGCCGAGATCGCCGAGATGACGCGCTGGTTCGAGGCCCACACGATCAGCGTCCACGGGCGGTACCGGGTCGTGGAGCCGCAGGTCGTGGTGGAGGTCGCGTTCGACGTGATCATGCGCTCGGCGCGTCACAAGTCCGGGTTCGCGCTCCGGTTCCCGCGCATTGCGAACCTGCGGCCCGACAAGCCGCCGTCCGAGGTCGACACGCTGGCCACGGTCACGCGCCTGTACGAGGAGCTCCAGCTCGGAGCCGAGCACCTGGTGACGGCGAGCGCCAGGCGATAGTCCCGTCGGGTGCCGGGCGGTCGCCGCGGGCCTTCCGTCGGCGCGCCGGGTCCGTATGCTGCACGCGTCGCGCTGGGCGCCGGTGGCGCACGCACGGAGGAGCCACATGTTCGCTGCGTTCAATGAGGCCACTCGCCTCGAGCTCACGCTGTATACGGACGCGCTGATCACGCGCGGGTTCGTGCGGACCCGCCAGCACCGGGTCACGGACATCCTTAACCTCGCCGAGGACCCGTTCCTCATCCTCGAGGACGTCACGGTCGACGAGTTCGGCGATCGCGGGCAGCCGCTGCAGGCAGCGTACGCACAGATCAACCTCGACGCGGTGCTGTTCGCCGTCGCGACGACGCCCGTCGAGCCCGTCCCCGAGCTGCGCACGCCCAAGATCAGCGAAGAGGCCATCATCTCGATCCCGCCGTTCAAGGTGATCGGCACGATGCACCTCCTGCCGACGGACGGGAACATCCGGATGGCGCTGTCCGAGCTCCACGGCCGCTTCGTACCGATCACGAACGCGACCTTCTGGTCGGACCACGTCGGCGAGGCGCGTCACGAGGCAATCCTCGTCGCGGTGAACCACAAACGGGCGCAGATCCTGGCCCCGCACCGCGAGCGCGACCCGTGGGCCGGCCTCGACACCCCGACCGGCCGAGCGATCGAGGGAGGTTTCCAGGGTCTCGAGCCGCCTGCGCCGCCCGTCCCGCCCGCGCTCGACCCATGGCGTGGGATCGATCGAACGGCCGAGCCGGAGCCGCCCACCGGCTGACCCGGACGTTACGCAGGCCGGGTGCGCGCGACCTCAGACAGGTGCATCGGCCTCGTCGTGCCCGTCGGCGTCGGCGACTGCGTCGGCGTCGGCGTCGGCGACTGCGTCGGCGACTTCACCAAACGCTGACCGCATCCGGGCGACGTTGGCGGCGCTGGCCGTGGGGTCCCAGCCCGGGACCGCCGAGTCCGAAGGTCGCGGCAACCTTGTGGGTCGCGTCTTCGATCACCGGGTCGTCATTGCCCGAGCGAACGGTCGGTTCGGTCCTGTGGGCGCCTCCGAGGGCATAGTCGCCGGGATGACGATCGCGCCTCGTGCCAACACTCTGGCGTCCAGCCACGCAGGCGACGCCATGCTGACAACTTCGGCGTTCCGTTCGGTTGGGTCCAGGCCCTCTCCACGTCGCCCCGCCCGGCGCCGCGCCCCCGCGCCCCCGCGCCGGCCCCGCGCCCCCCGGCCCCG
>JBBRRZ010000024.1:0-51739 GCA_038245845.1 Candidatus Limnocylindrales bacterium | reverse complement strand
GTCGCCGAGGCCGAGCCGGTCGCCGAGGCCGAGCCGGTCGCCGAGGCCGAGCCGGTCGCCGAGGCCGAGCCGGTCGCCGAGGCCGAGCCGGTCGCCGAGGCCGAGCCGGTCGCCGAGCCGGTCACGGCCGGAGAAGACGCGCTCGAGCCGGTCGCGGATGAGATCGAGCCGCTCGCCGCGGCGCTTGCTGCCGCCGCCCTCGCGGCACCCGAAGCCATGGATGGGTCCGGGGACAAGGACGAGCTGCTCGCCGCCGAGGCGCCGAGGGTCGACGTCGTCGCGCAGCCGGTCTGGCCGGCTGGCGCACCGGCGGCCCCGCAGGCACCGGTCGCGCCTCCGACCCCCACGCCGGCCGCCAACCCGTGGCTCACCGTCGCGCCCGAGAACACCGGCGACCAGCCGCAGTGGCCCGTGGCGCCCGCGTGGCCCGCCCCGTCGTCGCGGCGCGACATGCCAACGACCCTCGCCGGGCGTCCGCTCCTCCCGGACGCCGACCCGTCCGGCCTCTGGGCCGCCTCGGCGCGCGAGGTCCTGACCGGTGCCGCCCAGCCCGTCCCCGAGGCGCCAGCACCCTCGCCCACCGCGCAGCCGTGCGTGAGCTGCGGCCTGTCACTGTCGGCGAACGCGCGCTTCTGCCGTCGCTGCGGAACGCGCCAGGGCTGATCGCCGGGCTGCCGGGCGCCAGAGTCCTCAGACCGGCTCGCCGGGTCCCGTCAGTCGCCGCCAGGTGCCGCATCGGGCTGCGTCAGTGCCAGGGCCCTCACGCGCGCCCAGGACGCGCCGAGGAGCAGCACGTTGAACCCGATCGAGAGCCACGCGAGGATCGCGAAGATCGTCACGAACGCGCCGTAGAGGGCCGCGAAGCCAACCATGCGCGGCGCGATGAATGTGAACAGCTGCGTGAATCCCGCCAGCACCAGGCCGACGAAGATCGCCGGCCGCAGGAACGCCCGCACCGGCAACCGCTCGGCGGGCACGAACCGGTAGACCGCTGACACGACACCCACGAACAGGACGAACGACCCGAGCGGCGAGGCGAGCTGCCAGAGCGTCCGGGCGATGCCCCGGATCTCGGTTCCCTCGGGGGCGAGGTCCAGCAGCCACGACGCGATCGACCCCACGAGGAGCGCGGCGATCGGCAGGGCGACGAACAGCACCGTGACGATGACGCCGCGGAGCGTCCGCTCGATCTCGTTCCGGCGGCGCGCAGCGTGGAACACCCGCGCGAAGGCGTAGTCGAGGGCTGCGTAGAACCGGCTGGAGCCCCACAGCAGCCCGACCAGGGCAACGATCGAGGTAGGCACCGCGCCGGCGGCGACGGTCTCCAGGGCGAGCCTCGCGATCTGCTCGAGGGGTGGCACGGCGGTCGCGACCGCCTCAACGATCCGGTCCTGGAGAACGGGATCGTGGACCAGCAGACCCACCGCCGACGCCACGAGCAGCATCCCCGGCACGAGCGCGATCAGCGCGCTATAGGCGAGCCCCCCCGCGACGAGCCCGCCGCCGGCGCCGTCGTAGACCCCGAGCACGGCAAGGAGGGTTCGCACGGCCGGGATCCCGCCGACGACCTCGACCGCACGGGTGGCGAGAACGCGCACGCGATCGACCCGGACCGGCTCCGGGCCACGCCCCGGATCGCGATGAGCCGGGTCGCCGACGCCAGCCGGGTCGCTCATGGCGTCAGGGCAGATCCTCGAACAGGCCCGGCTGGAGGTCCTGCGCGTGGACACGACGCGGCGCGGCGATCATGGCGCGCACCTCGCCTCGGCGGACGAATCGTCGGCCGCCGAGCTTGATGCTGGACAGGCGCCCCGATCGGGCCCAGCTTCCGATGGTCTGGGGCCGGAACCGCACGTTGGCGGCGGCGAGGATCTCGGCCGCCTCGGCGAGCGTGATCCAGTCGGCGGCGGCAGGCATGCTGTCAGTCTCCGCCCGAGCCCGAGCCTGAAGAGCGGGACGAGCTCGACGAGCCGCTCGAGCCCGAGGAGCCCGAGGAGCCGCCCGAACCCGAGGAGCCGGAGGAGCCCTCCGACTTCGACGAGCCGGAATCACCCTTCGATCCCGAGGAGCCCGACGACCCGCCGCCGTCCGAGGAGCCGGAGCTACCCGTGGAGCCCGACGAAGAACCACCGTCGGACGAGGACGAGCCGCCATCCGACGAGGACGAGCCCTCCGACTTCGACGAGCCGGAGGACCGCGAGCCGCCACCGCGGTCCTTCTTCGCCCAACCCGAGCCCTTGAAGTGGATGGTCGGGGGCGCGAAGAGCTTGCGCATCGTGCCCTCACGACCGCACGAGGGGCAGAACTGGGGCCCGGGGTCGTTGATGCCGTGCAGGATGTCGGCGCGGTGGTCGCAGGCGGAGCAGGCGTACTCGTAGATCGGCATGGCAGGTTCTCGCCGTTGCGTGGAGGATCAGCCGCGGAGCAGCCGCATCCCGCACTTGGGACAGTAGAAGGCTCGTTCGTGGCCGGACGCGAAGCCGCAGTGGGCGCAGACCAGGCCACCACGGCCCGCTGCGGGCACTGGCCGGTCGACGGCCGTGAGGCCCATCGCGTACTGGTTGGCGAGGATGTTCGTGAGGATACCGCCCAGGATGCGGGACCCGACCCGGTCCGTGTCGCCGCGGACGCCGCGTCCGCCCCAGCCCACGACGCCGCGTACGATCATGTCGCCGGTCGCCTCGTCCCAGTGGGAGGCCACGCCACCGATGATCGCGTTGTACTCCGGGTAGCCGGACGTGTCGACCTCGCCATCGAGCAGGGCACAGGCGAAGGTGTCAAACGCGAGGTCGATCGCATCGATCGACTCGAGGACCACCAGCGCATGCCGGGTCACCGGTGCGAGATGGTGGTGGGCGTTGAGCCACTGCATCGCCTCGGACGGGCGCGCGATCTGCGGGACCGCCTGCGCATACTCGAGCTCGAGTGGATCGACCACCTCGATGTCTCCCTGCGCGATCCCCGTGAGCATCGCGGGCAGCTCTGCCATCGCTCGCGGCCCGGCCTTCAGGCGCACGCCCTCGGTGCTCTTGCCGGCGTAGTACAGCTTGAGCTGGTACTCGGCGGCGACGACCTCTTCCGGCAGCCCCACGGTCTGGGAGGGCTTCGGAGCGGGCGCGCCCTTCTCGGGGTCGGAACCGCGGCGCTTGAAAAGGGGCACGGCGTCCTCCGGTCGACGGCCTGAACGAACGCTTCGCATCGTATCAGCGGAACACGGCGGCGGGACCGGTACGTTCGGGGCGGACCTGCCCGACCAGCAACGAACGCAGGCCCGGGCGGGCGCGCCGGACCGCCCGCGAGCGCATGCCGACCCGCTAGCGAGCCAGCCGGTCCTGGAGCCGGTCGACCTGGTCGGCGAGCTCCGCCTCCCGGGCGCGGGCGCCCTCGACGACCGCGGGCGGCGCCTTGGCCGTGAACGCCTCGTTCGACAGCCTGGCGCGGGCCGCCGCCAAGAGGCGCTCGGCGTCGGCGAGCTCCTTCTCCAGGCGCATCCGGTCGGCCGCTACCGCCGCCGGATCGGCGAGTCCCGTCCCGACGATGGCCTCCGCCGGCCCCGCGATCACGGCAAGCCCGTTGCCGCCCGCGCCGGCGGTCCCGTGGAGATCCTCCCGGGTGAGATGCCGACGCAGCGGCCGGGCGCGGCTGAGGCGCTCGATCGCCGGCCGCAGCGACTCCAGGGCGTGGCCCAGCCCCGGCTCCACGAAGACGTCGAGCGGGAGCCACGCGGCGGGCTCGAGCTTCGCATCGGCGCGCGCGTTGCGCACGGATCGCACGAGCTCCACGAGCGCGCCCACCTGGGCCTCGGCGTCGAGGTCGCGATCCCCCACCCCGGGCCAGCGCGCCACGATGAGCAGGGCCGGATCGGTCGCGCGATGCGGCAGGGCGCCCCACAGCGTCTCCGTGATGAACGGCATCACCGGGTGGAGCAGGCGCAGGTACGTGTCCAGCGCCTCCACGAGCGCCCACCAGGTTGCTTCGCGCTCCTCGGCCGGGATCGACTCGTCGGCGAGGCGAACCTTCGCGAGCTCCAGGCCCCAGTCGCAGAACTCGTTCCAGATCGCGTCGTACAGCAGGCGGGTCACCTCGCCGAAGTTGAACTCGGCCATCGCGCGGTCCACGCCCGCCGTGGTCGCGGCTGCGCGCGAGCGCACCCAGCGATCGGCGGGGCCGAGGTGGGCCGCGTCGGGCAGTCGGCGTTCCGCGTCGGGCGCGATCGTCGCCGGCCGTGCACCGAGCACGAAGCGGGTGGCGTTCCACAGCTTGTTGGCGAAGTTCCGGGCGTTCTCCACCTTCGCCGTGCCGAAACGCTGGTCCTGGCCAGGCGTCGTCCCGTGCACCAGGGCGAAGCGCAGTGCGTCGGCGCCCAGCTCGTCGATGGTGGCGAGCGGATCGACAGTGTTGCCCTTCGTCTTTGACATCTTGGCGCCGTACGGATCCCGGATGAGGCCCGACAGGTACACCGTTTCGAACGGCGCGTCGCCCGCGAGCTCGATGCCCAGCATCATCATCCGGGCGACCCAGAAGAAGATGATGTCGTAGCCCGTCTCCATGACCGTGCCCGGGTAGAACCGGCGCAGGTCCTCGGTCTCGTCGGGCCAGCCCAGCGTCGAGAACGGCCACAGCCCGGAGCTGAACCAGGTGTCGAAGATGTCCGGGTCCTGCGTCAGCTCCATGGCGGGTCGGCCGCAGACCTCGCACGCGTCCGGCCCGTCAATCGCCGCGCTCACGGTGGCGTGGCCGTCCGGGCAATACCAGGCGGGGATGCGATGGCCCCACCACAGCTGGCGCGACACGTTCCAGTCCCGGATCGTGGTCAGCCAGTGCTCCCAGGTCTTCTCGAAGCGCTCGGGAAGGATCCGGGTGCGACCCGAGCGTGTGGCCTCGAGCGCTGCGGCGGCGAGCGGCGCAGTGCGCACGAACCACTGCGTCTTGAGACGCGGCTCCACCACGTCGCTGCTGCGCTGGCAGCGCCCGATGACCATCTCGTGGGGCGCTTCGCCCTCGAGGTCGCCCTGGGCCGCGAGGTCCTCGAGGATCGCCGTGCGTGCCTCGTAGCGGTCCATGCCGTCGTAACGCGTGCCGGTGTTCGTGATGCGGGCCGCGTCGTCGAGGATCGTCGGCATCGCGAGCCCGTGGCGCGTGCCGGTCGCGTTGTCGTCGTGATCGTGGGCGGGCGTGATCTTCACGGCACCGGTCCCGAACGACGGGTCCACCACCGCGTCGGCGATCACCGGCACGTCCCGGTCCACGAACGGGATCCGCAGGCGCCGGCCGACAAGGGCGGTGTAGCGGGCATCGTCGGGGTGCACCGCGACCGCGGTATCGCCGAGGATCGTCTCGGGGCGGGTGGTCGCGACGGTGATCGTCGTCGCCGGATCGGGCTGTCCCGTTGCCTCGTCGAGCAGGTGGTACCGCAGGCGCCAGATCGATCCCGTCTCGGGCGTGGGGATCACCTCGAGATCGCTGACGCTCGTGCGGCAGCCCGGACACCAGTTGACGAGCGCCTCGGCGCGATAGGCCAGGCCCTTGCGGTAGAGGCGGAGGAACGCCTCGCGGACCGCCTTCGCGCTGACCTCGTCCATCGTGAACCGGAGGCGGCCCCAGTCGCACGAGCCTCCGACGCGGCGCTGCTGCGAGAGGATCACCTCCCGCGTCTCCGCGATGAACGTGTCCATGCGCGCGAGGTAGCGCTCGCGGCCCAGCGAGGCGCGGCTCTCGCCCTCCTTCGCCAGGATCCCGTCGAGCACGAACTGCGCAGCGATGCTCGCGTGGTCCAGGCCCGGCAGGAAGAGCGCCGGTCGGCCGACCATCCGCGCGTGCCGGGTCATGAGGTCCTCGACCGTCGTCCGCTGCGCGTGCCCCAGGTGCAGCGAGCCCGTCACGTTGGGCGGGGGCTGGATGAGCACGAACGGCGGCAGGCCCCAGTCCGCGGTGGACCCTGCACCATCGGGCGCGAAGACGTCGGCGGCCAGCCAGCGCTCGTACACGGCGTGCTCGAACTCGCCGGGCAGATAGGCCTTCGCGAGCCTCTCGGGCGGCTGTGGCTGTGTCATCGGTGTGACTCCCGGTCTCCGATCGGGCGGGTGAACCCGGCCCCGAAAGACGACAAATCCCCGTCGTCAAGCGGACGAACGGGGTTGTGGTACCACCTGATACTCATACCACGGGACGCCTGGGGTCCAGACGGTGGGCACCCGCGACCGCCATCATGAGGAACGTCCCGCGTGGACGACATCATAGCCGAGGCCCGACCGAGGCAGCCAAGCGGCCGTAGATCTATCGCCTCAGGAGCCGGGTGATCCGCGACCAGGTCGTGGCTAACCCGGAGGGCCGGCGTGGAGAGGTCATCGAGCAGGTCCCTGTCCTCGCCGAGGACATGCGAGACTTCACGACCTGATGAGCATCCCCGACGACCTTCGCGCAACCTCGGATGCGCTTCTTCGTGATCTCGACGCTCTTGGGGTCCTCGAGGACGAGAAGCGGACCCTCCCGCTCGACGACCCACGCCTGGTCGAGATCGCGGAGCAGGTCGAGGTGATCGCGGGCCGGATCCTCGCGCGAACCGAGCATCAGACGATCCTCTCACGGGCGGCCGCTGACGAGCCGGCCAGCGGGTCCACCATCGAGGATGTGCGCCGGCCGCTGGCGACGATCCTCGCCGAGTGGCGCGAGGTCGAGCGCCGCGGGGCCACTGCCCCGGAAGGGTCCGCGGAGGCCGCCGAGATCGGGGTCCTCTCGTCCCGGCTGCGGCAGGAATACCGCGAGGCCTACAGCCTGCGGGCGCCCTGACGATCGCCCGGCACAACGGGTGGATCATCATCCTCAACACGTACTTCGAGGTGGTGCGGCCGCGAGACGGTCGGGCGTCGGCTCGCCGGCGTCCATGCGGTGTCCAAAGGGTCGTCACCCGATCAACAACCACCCGATAGGCGGGCCGCCCGGGCGACCCCTCGTGCGGGACGACCGCGATGCAGGGCGTGATTGCCGTGCACCCGCGGCGCCGGGCGCCCGCTAGCGACGCTCTGTGACCGCGCCGTAGATCGAGCCCAGGAAGCGACTCGGGACGCGGTGGAGGAGGTGGGGCTCTTCGAAATCCGCGCCGCGTGCGAGGCCACCCCAGCGCGCGAACGAGATCGGATGCGGGACATACGGGTTGCCACGCTCCGCGTCGTACTCCACGAGGACGAGGCGGCCGCCGGGCCGGATGCACGCGTGGATCGCGGCGAGGACTGGAGCCAGCCGCTCGATGAAGTGGAGGCTGTTGGCGGCCAGCACGCCGTCGAACGGGCCGGGCGGCAGGTCCGCAGCCAGGTCGCCGACGACCGTCTCGATTGTCGTTTCAGGGAATCGTCCGGCGACGCGGTCCGCCAAGGTCTCGAGCGCCCATCGGTCGAGATCCAGCGCGACGATGTCCCCGCTCGCGCCGAGGAGATCCGCGAGCGCGAGGGTGAACTCGCCGTCGCCTGCGCCCAGCTCCAGCCAGCGCGACCCAGCGCCGCTGGCGCCGTCAACGCAGCCATCGCCTCCGTGGGTCCCGCCCGCAACGCCGCCGGCGCCGTCGCCCTGAGCTCCGCCTGGATCCCGCCCCGGATCCCGTCCCGGATCAGGGCCGCGTGGTCTTCGTGCTTCATCCGTCCATCTTCGCCGCCACGGCCAGATCCTGGTTCCGTCGAGGGACGACCACACGAGGCCGGGTGCCGGGGGCGGTGCCTCGCCATGGGTGATCACCCGCACCCACGCGACGCTGCTGCCGGGGAAGCGGGCTGCGAACACCTCCGGGTAGCGGGCCACGAGCGCGCGATTGCGTGCCGTCGCGCGGACCACCCACATGAGACCGGTCGCGTGATCCCCGAGGCGCCAGCGGAGCGTCGTGAGGTCCGTGGCCTCGGCCTGCGTGCGGTTTGACGTCCGGATCGCGCCGCCCATGTCGCCGATCGAGTTCCAGCATTCGACGACGACCAGGCGGCGACGCCCGTCGTCGGCGAGGGCGACGTCGATCGAGCGCAACGGCTCGGCGGGTCTCGTTGGCAGCTCGATGGTGGTCCGATAACCAGCTGCGCGGCCCAGTCGGAGGACCAGCTCCTGGATCGCGAGGTGGCCGGCATCGACGGGGCGTCGAGGACGTCACGAGAGAGGCTGACGAGCAGCGGCATCCCGAGCGCGAGCCCGACCCGCTGCCAGGCGTCGAGCGTCAGGCCACCACCGAGCCCACGCTCGACGCGGCTGATGGACATCCGACCGAGGCCTCTGCGGTCGCCGAGCCGCGCCTGGGTGAGGCGGCGAGCCCGGCGTCCCTTGCGGACGGTCCCACCGAGCCGGGCGAGCTGCTCCGTGTTCCGCCGATCGGCCTCGACGGCGAGCTGGGTGCGCCTGCGTCCTGACATGATCGCTACATGTTCATCCCTGGCACTTCACAGGGACTTGCCCGGCGATTGCGCGTTGCGTCGGACGTGCGCCGCGCCCGGGAGGCTCCTGCGAAGGGCCCGCGCTCGGTGAGCGTGCACGAGCGGCCCTGAGGTGGTCGGTGGCGGCCCGAGACCCGTGGCTCGGAGCCTTTGCGGACGCCCAACGCCCGCTATGCACTTGACGGGAGCACGGCGGCCGCGAACGCGCGAGCAGGGCGTGGACGAGCGAACAGCGAGCGGCCACGCGGCTGTAGGGACGGGGCGGACCGCCGGCGCGAGCGGCGACCCTAGGCGCTGGCGGCCTGCGCCGAGAGCCATTCCTCGTAGTTCGTCTCGTCAACGCCCTTGTCGACGTCCGACTTCGTGAGCAGCAGCGGGAGTCGACGGTCGCGGATCGTCTCCTCGGTGATGATGCACTTGCGGACGTCGGTGCGCTCCGGGATGTCGAACATCACCTCGAGCAGCGCCTCCTCCACGATCGACCGCAGGGCGCGGGCGCCGGTCTTGCGGTCGAGGGCGACCTCGGCAGCGGCCCGCAGCGCGCCATCCGTGAACACGAGCTCCACCTTGTCGAGCTGCAGGAACTTCTGGAACTGGCGCGTCACCGCGTTCTTCGGCTCCACGAGGACCCGCTTGAGGTCCTCCACGGTGAGCGGCGAGAGCGTGACGATGACCGGCAGGCGCCCGATGAACTCCGGGATGAGCCCGAACTTGAGCAGGTCTTCCGGCATCAGCTTCTCGATGATCTTCGCCCGGTCGGCGGCCGTGATCGTGCCCTCGGCCCCGAAGCCGATGGACCGCTTGCCGACCCGCTCCTCGACGATCTTCTCCAGCCCGTCGAACGCGCCGCCGCAGATGAACAGCACATTGGTCGTGTCGATCTGGATGAAGTCCTGGTGCGGGTGCTTGCGTCCGCCCTGGGGCGGCACGTTCGCGACGGTCCCCTCGAGGATCTTGAGCAGCGCCTGCTGCACGCCCTCGCCGGACACGTCGCGCGTGATGGACGGGTTGTCCGCCTTGCGCGCGATCTTGTCGATCTCGTCGATGTAGATGATCCCGCGCTGGGCACGAGCGACGTCGAAGTCAGCGGCCTGGATCAGGCGGAGGAGGATGTTCTCCACGTCCTCGCCCACGTAGCCGGCCTCGGTCAGCGAGGTTGCGTCCGCGATGCAGAACGGGACGTCAAGGACCCGGGCGAGGGTCTGGGCGAGGAGCGTCTTGCCCGAACCGGTGGGGCCGACGAGGAGCACGTTCGACTTCTGGAGCTCGACGTCGTCGACGTTGTTGCCGGCGTTGATCCGCTTGTAGTGGTTGTACACGGCGACGGAGAGGACCTTCTTCGCCTTCTCCTGCGAGATGACGTACTGGTCCAGCTTCTCGGCAATCTGGCGCGGGTTGGGGAGCTTCTGCTGCTGCGGGCGCGCCTTGGGCGCCTCGAGCATCTCCTCCTCGATGATCTCCTGGCACAAGTTGATGCACTCGTCGCAGATGTAGACGCCCTGGCCTGCGATGAGCTTGCGAACCTGTTCCTGGCTCTTGCCGCAGAAGGAACAGCGGTAGGGAACCTTCGTCCCCTTGGAGCCCGTCGTCGTCACCGGCACGTGGTTCCCTGCCCTACTTGTCCGTTGCCGGACCTGGCTCGGCTGCCGGACCTGGTTCGACCGAACCCGGGTCCGTCACCGACGATCCCTCGCCGCCCGAGAGGCCCGCATCATGCGCCTGCGCGATGAGCGAGTCACCCGGGAGGGTGTACACGGCGTCGATGATGCCATACGCCTTCGCGTCCTCGGGGCTCATGAAGAGGTCCCGGTTCGTGTCCGCGTTGACCTTGTCGAACGGCTGGCCCGAATGCTGCGCCAGGATCTCCGTGTTGCGCTTGACGAGGAACTCCCATTCGCGCATCTGGATCATGGCGTCCGGCGCATTGCCGCGGAACCCGCCGGATCCCTGGTGGATCATGATCCGGCTGTTCGGGAGCGCATAGCGCTTGCCGGGTGCGCCGGCTGCCAGCAGCACGGCGGCCATGGACGCGGCCATGCCGATGCAGATCGTGCTGACGGGGGCCCGCAGGTATTGCATCGTGTCGTAGATCGCGAGCCCGCTGTTCACCACCCCGCCCGGCGAGTTGATGTACAGGCTGATGTCCTTCTCCGGGTCCTCGGACTCGAGGAACAGCAGCTGCGCGATGATCAGGTTCGCGAGGTGGTCCTCGATCGCGTCACCCAGGAAGATGATCCGCTCCCGGAGGAGCCGCGAGTAGATGTCGTAGGCACGCTCGCCACGACTCGTGGATTCGATGACCATCGGGACGAGCATCGTGGGTCTCCCCTGGGTTCGGTCCTGCACGTCGGGCGGCTCCGGGTGCGTTCTGGTGGGACGGCGGGCTAGCGACGCTTCTTCGCGCCGCGCTTCGGGGCGGCCGCAGCGGGTGCAGCCGCCTCGTGGTCGTGGTCGTGGTCGTGGTCGTGATCGTGGTCGTGGTCGCCGGCGCCCGCGTCCGGGATTTCGCCCGGGTCCGTAGCGCCGATCGAGGCGTTGGCCTGCGCCTGGGGAGCGTCGAACGCCGTGGGCCCATCATCCTCGAGGTGCGGCAGCGCGGGGTGCTCCGGGTGGGCGGCAAGCCAGCGCTCCACGAGGCTCTCGACGACCCGGGTGCGGCGCAGCGTGCTGCGGATGAAGTTGCGGCCGCGCTCCGACTCGAAGTACTGCACCGTCTTCTGGTCCTGGTAGCGCTCGCGAGCAAGCTGGATCTGTGCCTCGATGTCCGCGTCCGGGACGTCGATGCCCTCCGCCTCGGCGATCCTGCTCAGCACCAGCAGGACCTTCGTCCGCTGCTCGGCACGTGGGCGGAACTCCGTGTGGAGCTCCGCGTCGGTCTGGCCGGTCGCCTTGAGGTAGGCCGCCTCCGTGATCGCCTGGCGCGCGATGCTCGTCCGGAACTCGTCGTGCATGACCTCGACCTCCTGGTCGATCAGCACGTCGGGCAGGTCGATGGTCGAGTTGGCGACCGCGTACTCGATGATCTTGTCGCTGAACTCGTGGCGCGCCCGGTCGAGGTTGTTCCGGCCCAGCCGCTCCCCGATGTCCGCACGCAGCGTGGCGAGGTCCGCGTACTCGCCCATCGACTGGGCGAATGCGTCGTCCGCGTCGGGCAGGATCTTCTCGCGCAGCTCCTTGAGGTCCACCTTGAAGTGGGCGACCTGGCCTGCGAGCGTCTCCTCGGGGTAGTCCTCCGGGAACGTGATGTCGAACTCGGTGCTCTCGCCCGGCTTGAGGCCCACGACGTTCGCCTCGAAGCCCGGGATCAGCCGGTCCTCGCCCAGGATCAGGGGCATCCGGTCCGCCTGGCCGCCGTCGAACGCGTGGCCGTCCTGGGTGCCCAGGAACCCGATCGTCGCCCAGTCCCCGTTCTGCGCGCCGCGGTCCTCGACCGCCGCGAGCTGGGCGTTGTTGTCCCGGAGCTCCTCGATGACCTTGTCGACCTTCGCGTCGTCGACGGTCTCGATCTCCGGCGAGAAGTTGAAGCCGCCGTAGTCGCCGAGCTCCACCTCGGGCCGTACCTGGACGGTCGCCTTGAACCGGAGCGGCTGACCCTCGACGGCCTCGACGATCTCCACGTCGGCGTTCGTGAGCGGGATGATCCCGTGCTCCACGATCGCGTCGCGGTAGGAGGCCTGGACCAGCTGGTCGACGGCCTCGTCGATCACGGCGGTGGGGCCGAGGACGCGCTCGAGGATCGGCCGCGGCGCCTTGCCCGGGCGGAACCCGGAGACGCGCGTGCGGCGCGAGAGGCGCCCGACGGCGTCACGGATGGCGCGGTCGAATCGATCGGAGGGGACCTCGACCTCGAGGAGGATCGAGCTCTTGGGTGCGGGGCTGGCGGTCACATTCATCGCTGGCCGAGTATAGGGTGGGTCGCGGGTCCGGGCAGGTCGGTCGCCAGGGACGACATGGGTGCGGAGGGACCGCGACCGGCGTGGGCGATCCGGTTGCGAGAGCCGGGCGGCGGATGCGACCCCACCGGTGCGCGGTAGACTCGGCGAACGGGCGAGTGGCGAAATGGCAGACGCGCCGGCCTTAGGAGCCGGTGCCGCGTGAGCGGCGTGTCGGTTCGACCCCGACCTCGCCCACCAGGTTGCCGCGCTCAGGCGCGGGGCGTGTCACCGCTCGTCGGCTCGCCAGCTGCCGTTTCGCCGACCGCTGCGGTGCGCTCCCGGATCTTCGCCAGCTGTGCCTCGAACGCCTTCGGGTCCGTCGTCAACGCCCGGTCGATGAACTGGCGGCCGAGCCGCTGGATCACCGGACGCGCAAGCGAGGTAAGCAGGATCGCGCCCACCGCGCCGAGGTCACGCTCCTTGCGCTGGGGCGCCGTCTGCTCGAGGTAGCCCGCGAACTCCCGCTCGAGCGTCCCGCGCACCTTCTCACCGTCCGAGCCCAGCTCCTTGAGCGCCCGGTCGATCTCCCTGGGCAGCATCGAGCTTGGCAGGGGCTCCGGCGGCCCGACGACGGCGCGCTTCGCTCGGCGGAACAGCCGTTGCGGGCCACCGACCAGCAGGAAGCCGGCACCAGCGGCGATGCCCGCGGACTTCACCGGGCTGCGCCTGACCTTGGCCGGGATGTCCACCGCCGCGCGTGCCGACGCCTCGAGGCGCAGGACCTCGTCCTCGAAAGCGGCGCGCGCCGCTAGGACCTGGGCGCGCCCGGAATCCGTGCTTTCGCCCACTCGATGGTCTCCTTCGCGGTATCGATGGTTGTCTGCGGGTAGAAGCGAGCCTTGAGCGTGTCCGTGTCGATCCCGCGCTCGGCGATGTCGGCGATCATGAGCACCGTCGCCAGACCGAGGAACAGCGCGATCCCGATCGCGACGGCGACGTGCCAGGTGAACGTGATGGCGGTGAACGCCCCGATTGCGCCGCCGACGACGAAGCCCACCACGAAGCCGGTGAACGCACCCATCAGGCCGCTTGAGCGGGCACCAAGGACAAGGCCGCCGATGGCCACGAGGCCACCGAGGAGCAATAGGCCGACGACCATCGGCCGCGAGGCCTCGTTCTCGGCGAGGCGTGCGAGGCCGCCCGACACGGAGCCTCCGATCGCGCCCGCGACCCCGCCGCCGATGAGGCCCGTGAACGCCCCGCTGGCCGACCCGCCGCGGGCTCCGGCGATCGTCCCGAGGATGCCGAAGATCACCGCGCCGACACCCGCTCCGACGGCGAAGGCGATGACGCCCGGGTCCACCCCGGCGCCGAACTGGTCCGCGATCCTGCTGTAGAGAAGGTTCGGGGCATTGGTGCCGAACAGAATCGTCGCGACGATCGCGGCAAGGATCGCGGTCGCGATGGACCGCCCGACGCGACCCGCACCGAGCGCCCCGAGGACCGCCGCGGTTGCGGCCAGCACGAGCAGCTCCGTCCCGTGCAGCACGCCCCAGCCGATCGACCCGAACAGCCACTCGCCGAAGAACAACAGCAGGCCGATGGGCAGCAGGAATGCGATCAGGAGCAGGGCGCCGATGGCGATGCCGATCGCCACGGCGACGACCTTGACCTCGCCGCCGATCTCGGAAGCTTCCGCCTTGGCGAGGTCGATGTGTGCACGGACAAGCCCGATCGCGGCGTCCTTCGTCGTGGATGCCTGCTGCTTCAGGCCCGGCGGCGGGGGCTTTGGGGCGGTGTCGTGGGCGGCCGCGCCGGGTGCGCCTTCACCCGGGCCGGGCACGGGGCCTGGCTCGGACGTGGCGCGTGAGAGATCGGGGGTGAGCGGATCGGGATCCAGCTGACGTCCTCCGGGGAGGGAAGTGGGCAGTCGTCGGGGACCGCGGCGATCATACCAGCGTGGGTCGGCGTGTCCGGGTGACGATGCGGCGTCGGGATCTCGCAGCCGCCCGACGACCGGGGTAGGCTCCCCCGATGGCCGACCTCACGCCTGCTCCCCTATCCCGGGCGGCCCAGCCGGGCGCCGCGGCCCCACCACGGGTGGCCCGCCCGCTGCTGGCGGCGGAGCTCGTCGCGATCGGCACGGAGCTGACCGTCGGCGAGACGCTGGATACGAACAGCGGGGAGCTGGCGCGGTCCCTCGTGGCGCACGGGGTGACGGTTCGCCGGGTCTCGAACCTGCCCGACGACCAGCCCGTGGTGGTCGAGGCGCTGCGAGCGGCCCTCGCGCGCGCCGACCTCGTCATCACGACCGGAGGGCTGGGACCCACACCGGACGACCTCACCCGCGAATCCGTCGCCGAGCTGCGCGGCGAGACGGTGACCGTCGACGAGCCGACGCTCGCGTGGCTGCGCGGCCTGTGGGCGCGCCGGAGCCAAGCGTTCCCGGAGGTCAACACGAAGCAGGCGTGGCGCATCCCGTCGGCGACCCTGCTCCCGAACCCGAACGGCACCGCGCCCGGCTGGTGGGTGGACCTCCCCGACGGCGCGGTGATCGTGACGCTGCCGGGCCCGCCCCGCGAGATGCGCCCGATGTGGGAGCAGGAGGTGCTGCCGCGGCTCACGGCGCGCGGCGTCGGCGGCGACACGGAGGTCCGGACGCTGCGCCTCACGGGCATCGGCGAGTCGTCGGTCGCGGAGCGGCTGGGCGAGACGCTCCTCCGTGCACGCAACCCGGTCGTCGCCACGTATGCCCGCAACGAGGCGGTCGACGTCCGGATCTCGGCACACCCGGACGGCATACATGCGGCGGCCGACATTGCCGACGAGGCCGAGGCCGCGATCCTTGCGGCCGTCGGCGAGCACGTGTGGGCACGCGGCAACACCACGTGGGCTGGTGCGCTCGAGGCAGCGCTCGCCGACCGTGGGTGGACGCTCGCGACGACGGAGCGCGGCACCGATGGAGCGCTCGTGACGCTGCTGCGCACGATGACCCTGATCCGCCTCGCCGAACGGCACGACCCGGCAGTGCCCGATGCGTCGGCGCCAACCGATGACGACGAGGGCGCGGGCGAGACCCACGAGGAATCGGGCCTGGCCCACCAGGCCGACCCGGAGCAGCGCGAGGCCGAGCGAATCCGGGCCGCCGCGGGCGCCGATGTTGGACTTGCGATCCGTGCCCGTGCCGGTAGCGGCGACACGCTCGTCCACATCGGGGTGGTCACCCCGGCGGGGATCCGCACCGAGCGACGGATGGCGTTCCTGCGTGGCAGCCAAGGCTCGGACCGCGCGGCGATCGCTGCGGCGTCGGTCCTGCTTGCGGTCCTGCGGGGTTCGTCGGAGGCCTGATCTGCGGCTGGCCGCCAGGCCCTCGCTGACCGCTCGCTAGCGGCGAGCAGCGCGCTGGAGCCCGCCCAGGTCCTGGATCACGATCACGTCGCGCTCCATTCGGATCAGCCCGTCATCGACGAAGAACCCGAGCAGCTTGTTCACGCTCTGGCGCGTGCTTCCGACCATGGCCGCCAGCTCACCCTGGGTGATCGGGCCGTCGAGCCGGATGTCTCCGCTGTCCGCTCCGCGTCCCTGCTCCTCGGCGAGCCGCGCGAGGCGGGCGGCGAGCCGGCCGGCGATATCGAGGAAATGCAGCTCTTCTACATGGTTGGTCAAGCGCCGCAACTCATGGGCGAGCTCCTCGAAGACGTGGTCGCGGATCGCCGGAACGTCGTTGACGAGCTGGCGGAACCGGTCGCGCGGGAGGATCAGCGTCTCGGTTGCCTCGACCGCGGTGGCCGACGCCGAGCGCGGCGCGCCATCAAGCAGCGCGAGCGAGCCGAAGAACTCCCCGGGCCGCAACGTCGCAAGGATTGCCTCGACGCCCGTGTCCGATGGGCTCGAGATCTTCACCCGCCCGCCGAGGATGATGTGCAGCGCATCGCCCGGGTCGCCCTGGTGGAAGATGACCTCGCCCCGCCGGTACCGCCGCGTCCGGACGGTGCCTACGAGCAGCGCCAGCTCGTCGGGCGCGAGGTCCCGGAACAACGGCACGGCCTCGAGCGCCGCGCGGAGGGCTCCAGGGTCGGCGGGCTGGCGGGTCTGGCTCACGCGCGAAGCGTAGGCCAGCCTGATCCCCTGCGCGGGCCGGGTACGTCTCAGGTGATCGAGAGCACCGGGGTCTGGTTGCTCTCGGCGCGCACGCTCATGCGGGCGGCCACGAGGCCCGCCATCGCGTCGAGGGCCACCGCGGCGGGACCCGGCTCGCGCTGGGCCACGGCCGGGACGCCGACGTCGCCGCCCTGGCGGACGGTGATGTCGAGCGGGATCTTGCCGAGGAAGTCCAGGCCGTGCTCCTGGGCGAAGCGCTCGCCCCCGCCGCGGCCGAAGATCTCCGTCGCCTCGCCGCAGTGCGGGCAGACGAACGAGCTCATGTTCTCGACGAGGCCGATGATCGGGACGTTGAGCCGCTTGAGCATGGCGAGCGCCTTCGCGACGTCCGCGAGCGCAACGTCCTGGGGCGTCGTCACGAGGACCGTGCCGCTGATCGGCACGGACTGCGCAAGCGTGAGCTGGGCGTCCGACGTGCCCGGCGGGAGGTCGATGACGAGGTAGTCGAGCTCGCCCCAGTCCACGTCGCGCAGGAACTGCTGGATCGCGCCGCCGATGAGCGGGCCGCGCCACACGATCGGCTGTCCCTCGGGTACGAAGAACTGGATCGAGATCGCCTTCACGCCATGGCGCTCCAGCGGGACGATCTTGTTGTTCTCGTTCGACGTGGGCTGGCCCTCGAGGCCCAGCATCATCGGGATGTTGGGGCCCGTGATGTCCGCGTCCAGCAGGCCGACGGTGGCACCCGACTTGGCCAGCGAGACCGCGAGGTTGACGCTCACCGTGCTCTTGCCGACGCCGCCCTTGCCCGACGCGACGGCGATGACGTTCTTGACGCCCGGGACAAGCTGCTCGGCCGCGCGGGGCGCCGCCCGTCGCACCGTGGCACCCCAGGTGATGGCGATGCCCTCGACGCCCGCGGGCGCAAGCGCCTTGCGCACTTCGCCCTCGATCTGGTCCTTGAGCGGGCAGGCGGGCGTGGTCAGCTCGATCGTGAAGGCGACGTCGGATCCGCTGAGCACGAGGTCCTTGATCATGTTGCGGGTGACGAGGTCGCCGCCCAGCTCGGGCTCCTGGACGGTGCGGAGGGCGTCGAAGACGGCTGCCTCGGTGACTGCGCTCATCAGGGTTGGCTTCGCTCCAATGCGGCGGGCCCGGGCGAATTGCGACGCGCGGGACGCCGATATCGTACCCGTGGCCCGGTCCCGACGCGGCGCACGGGATGGATGGGCGCGCCAGACGCGCGCGCACGACACGCGAGCCACGCGAGAATCGTGCGAAGTCGCAACTTCTGCCCACCAGATCGTGCGATATTCGCAACCAAACGGGCGGCGATCCTCCCCAAGTCGTGGATTTGACACCCCCTAGGCGACCCGCCTATCGTTCGCTCGCCGACGCGGTCAGCGCCCCGCGACACGCGGGCCGGGATGGGAGCCCCGGACCCTGACCTCGCTCGCCATCTCGACCCACTCGTACCCCGAGGAGCGGCCCGTCACCCGTGCATGACGTCGACGTTCGACTCGTCCAGGTGTCCAAGGCGTTCGGCGACGTGTTCGCCGTCGACCACATCGACCTCGACGTCGTGGACGGCGAGTTCTTCAGCCTCCTCGGCCCGTCCGGCTGCGGCAAGACCACGACCCTGCGGATGATCGGCGGGTTCGAGCAGCCGACGTCCGGGCGCATCGAGCTCCAGGGTGAGGACGTCACCTGGCTGCCGCCGTACAAGCGCCACGTGAACACCGTCTTCCAGAACTACGCGCTGTTCCCGCACCTCACGATCTACGAGAACGTCGCGTTCGGCCTGCGCCGGGCGAAGGTCAAGGACTCGGAGATCAAGTCGCGGGTCACGGACATGCTCAAGCTCGTGGAGCTGCCGGGGTACGAGAAGCGCCGGCCGACCCAGATCTCGGGTGGCCAGGCGCAGCGGGTGGCGCTCGCGCGGGCGCTCATCAACCGGCCCGCGGTCCTCCTGCTCGACGAGCCCCTCGGCGCCCTCGACCTCAAGCTGCGCAAGCAGATGCAGGTCGAGCTCAAGCGGATCCAGGGCGAGGTCGGGATCACGTTCATCTACGTGACCCACGACCAGGAGGAGGCGATGACGATGTCCGACCGTATCGCCGTCATGAACAAGGGCAAATACGAGCAACTGGGCGACCCCGAGACGCTGTACGAGCGCCCGACCACGAGGTTCGTCGCGGGCTTCCTGGGCATCAGCAACCTGCTCGGCGGGGTCTGCGAGGGCACCGCCGACGGAGCCGGGATCATCCGGCTCGCGAGCGGCACCGTAGTGCGGGCACCCGCGGCCTCGGTGTACGGCCGCACTGCCGTCGACGTCGGCGTCCGCCCCGAGAAGATCCGCCTCCACCGCGACGGCGACGCGATCCCGGCGGGCCACAACCAGCTCACCGGCACCGTCGTCGACACCTCCTACATGGGCGTGAGCACGCAGTACATCATCGAGACCGGGGGCGGCACGCGCGTCATGGTCTACGAGCAGAACATCGAGCACACCACACGCGATGAGCTGTGGAAGCGCGGCGACCAGGTGCACCTGTCCTGGCTGCCAGACCACACCTTCGTGGTCGAGGCCGGGGCCCCGTCCCCCGATCCGGACGCCGAATGAGGAGTCACATGACCAACGAGCTCGCAACCCCCGTCTCCCGGCGCACGATCCTCAAGGGCGCTGCCCTCGGGGGTGTCGCGACGTTCATCGCCGCCTGCACGGGCTCCAAGGCGAACCCGGCCGCGAGCGCCGCCGCCACGCCCGCAGCGAGCGCGCCGGCGAGCGCCGACGCCTCCGCGGAGCCCACAGCGGCCGCCTCGCAGGTGGCCACCGGCCCGCTGATGTTTGCCAACTGGCCGGCCTACATCGACCTCGCCGGCGCCGCCGGCGACTCGGGCGAGTACGCGCCGGGCTCCTCGCCCACCCTCGAGGAGTTCAAGAAGCAGTACGGCGTCGACGTCAACTACCAGGAGAAGATCGGCGACAACCCGTCGTTCGTCGAGACGATCAAGCCCGCGCTCGTCGCCGGCCTCAACACTGGCTGGGACCTCATCGTCATCACGGACTGGATGGCGTCCAAGATCGTCACCAGTGGCTGGGTCGAGAAGATCGACCATGCGAACGTCCCGAACTGCACGGCCAACCTCGCGGACTCGCTCAAGAACCTGCCCTGGGACCCGGGCAACGACAGCCACTACCCGTGGCAGTCGGGGATGACGGGCGTCGGCTACAACGCGAAGACGCTGACCGAGAACAAGATCGCCGAGCCGACGAAGATCGCGGACATCTACGCGCTGCCGGCCGACAAGCTGAGCTTCCTGTCCGAGGCGCGCGACACGTTCGGCCTGGGCCTGCTCAAGCTGGGCATCGACGCCAACCCGGAGACGATCACCCTCGACGACCTCCAGAAGGTCGCGGACGACATCCAGCCACTGGTGGACAAGGGCCTCCGGTTCACCGGCAACGAGTACCTCCAGGACTTCGCGCAGAAGAAGGTCTGGGCGGCGTTCGTGTGGTCCGGCGACCTGGCGTCCTCGGGCGGCGAGGACGACCGGTTCATCGTGCCCGAGGAGGGCGCGCTGATCTGGACCGACAACATGCTCATCCCGAAGGGCGCCGTGAACAAGTACACGGCCGAGCTGATGATGAACTACGTGTACGACCCCAGGATCGCGGCCCAGATCGCGAACTACGTGTACTACGTGTCGCCGGTCAAGGGCGCCGCGGAGGAGATCAAGAAGCTGGACCCGGAGGCGGCGGCCAACCCGCTCCTGTTCCCGACCCCCGAGATCGTCGCCAAGCAGCACAACTTCCAGGCGCTGAGCGACGAGCAGGAGAGCAAGCTCAACGACCTCTACTCCACCCTGTCGGGCACCTAGGGTCCGCGCGAGGACGCGATGACCGCAGCTGCAGCCTCCGGTCCGCCGACGGGGCCCACGTTCCGGCGCCGCCTCAACAAGGCGGTTCCGTGGCTGCTGCTCGCCCCGGGATTGCTGTGGCTGCTCGTGTTCTACGTGCTGCCGGTGATCCAGATGTTCACGTACTCCATCTCGACGGGCTCCATCGAGGCGGGGTTCACGCTCACGCTGTCGCCCGACGCGTACATCGTGGCGCTCTCGAAGTTCGGCAAGCAGTTCCTCAACTCGCTGCTCTACGGCGGTGCGGCGACGATCTTCGCGTTCCTGATCGGGTTTCCCGTTGCCTACTCGATCGCGTTCCGGGGTGGCCGGTACAAGAACCTGATCCTGTTCCTCGTGATCGCCCCGTTCTTCACCAGCTTCCTGATCCGGACCATCAGCTGGAAGATCCTCCTGGGCGACGAGGGCCCCCTCCTCGGCCCGCTCAAGCACACCCTGGGGATCCTGCCCGGTGACTTCAGCCTCCTCGGCACGCCGATCGCGCAGGTCGCGGGCCTGACGTACAACTTCCTGCCGTTCATGATCCTGCCGCTCTACGTCGCGCTCGAGAAGATCGACCCGCGCCTGATCGAGGCAGCCGCCGACCTCTACGCGGGCCGCTGGTCGGCGTTCCGGCGGGTCACCTTCCCGCTCGCGCTGCCGGGCGTGTTCGCCGGATCCCTGCTCACGTTCATCCCGGCGATGGGCGACTACATCAACGCGGAGCTGCTGGGCAATCCGCAGACGCGGATGATCGGCAACGTGATCCAGAACCGGCTGCTCGTGCAGAACGACTACCCGGTCGGCTCCGCGCTGTCATTCATCCTCATGGCCGCGATCCTTGCCGCGGTCGCCATCTACGCCCGGGCGCTGGGCACCGAACAGCTGACCGGCTGATGGCGACCACGACCGCTGACGGCGACGACCTCGCCCTCCGACGCCCGTCCCAGCCCGTGTGGCAGAAGATCGACCGCTACCTGCTGCCGGCGTTCACGGTCCTTGCGATCGGGTACCTGCTGATCCCGATCGTCGTGATGATCGTGTTCTCGTTCAACAAGCCCGTCGGCAAGTTCAACTACGCCTGGAACGAGTTCTCGATCGACGGCTGGCTCCACCCGTTCGACTGGCCGGGGCTCGGGTCGGCCGTCCTGACAAGCCTCGGCGTCGCGATCGTCTCGACGATCATCGCGACGGTCCTCGGGACGATGATCGGGCTGGCGTTGACGAGGTACTCGTTCCGCGGGCGCGGGCTGCTCAACGGCCTGATCTTCCTGCCCATGGCCACGCCCGAGATCGTGATGGGCGCAAGCCTGCTGACGCTGTTCGTCGCCACGGCCCTGCCGCCGATCGCCGGGTCGGTGCCACTCCTCTACCCGACCGGCCTGCACACGATCATCATCGCCCACATCATGTTCAACATCAGCTTCGTCGTCGTGACGGTGAAGGCCCGCGTGTCGGGCTTCGACCGGCGCCTCGAGGAGGCGGCGATGGACCTTGGCGCAGACGAGCTGACGACGTTCTGGAAGGTGACGTTCCCGCTGATCCTGCCCGGGATCACGGCCGCGGCGCTCCTCGCGTTCAGCCTGTCCATCGACGACTTCGTGATCACGAACTTCGTCTCGGGCACCACCAACACGTTCCCGATCTGGGTCTACTCGATCCAGCGCAACGCCCTGCCGGTGCAGATCAACGTCGTCGGCTCGATGGTGTTCCTGGGCGCCGTTGGCCTGGTGCTCGTCTCGTCGCTGCGCTCGGGCGGCATCCCGAAGCTCCGCTAGCCCGGCCGAGGCTCCGCTCGCCCGGCGACCCAAGGAGGCTCCCATGGTCGACACCGCACCGGCGCCCGGCGCCGCGACCGGCGCTCCCCTGCCCGAGCGGTCCGTCATTCCGCCCGTCTGGAGCCGGATCACGAACCTCGTCGTGGATCACGGCGAGGGGTCGTGGCTCGTGACCCCTGACGGCGAGCGGTACCTCGACTACACGTCCGGCATCGGCGTGACGAACACGGGTCACGCCCACCCGCGGGTGGTGGCAGCGATCCAGGCGCAGGCGGCCCGGCTCATCCACGGCCAGCAGAACATCGTCTACCACGAGGCTGGGCTGCGGCTGCACGAGCGGCTCGCCGGCCTGCTCCCGAACGGACCGTGGTCCGTGTTCCTGTCCAACTCGGGCGCGGAGGCCGTCGAGGCCGCCGTGAAGCTCGCCCGGGCCGCGACGGGCCGCCCGGCGATCATCGCATTCCGCTACGGGTTCCACGGGCGGACGGCCCAGGCGATGGCGCTGACCGCCGCGAAGGACGTCTATCGTGGGGCATTCGAGCCGCTCCCGGGCTCGATCTACCACGCCGCCTACCCGTACTGCTACCGCGCCGCGGGCGGTCCGCACGACCCGGCGGCGTGCACCTGTGACTGGGAGGCGCAGCTGGACCTGCTGTTCCACCAGCTGGTGTTCCCGGACAGGGTAGCGGCGATCATCGTCGAGCCGGTGATCGGCGAGGGCGGCTACCTCGTGCCGCCGCCGACCTTCCTCCCACGGCTCCGGGAGATCACCCGCCAGCACGGGATCCTGCTCATCGCGGACGAGGTCCAGACGGGCTTCGGGCGCACCGGTGAGCTGTTCGCCGTCCGCCACTGGGACGTCGACCCCGACGTCGTGGTCATGGCCAAGGGCATCGCGTCCGGCATGCCGCTGTCCGGGATCCTCGCGAAGAAGGAGCTCATGGACCGCCTGCCGCCGGGCTCGCACGGGGGGACGTACGGCGGCAACGTCGTGTCCTGCGCCGCCGCGAACGCGACGCTCGACGTGATCGAGGACGAGGGCCTGCTCGAGAACGCCCGAGCCCGCGGCACCCAGCTCCTCGACGGGCTGCGGCGCCTTTCGGCGGCGCGCCCGTCGATCGGTGACGTGCGGGGCCTGGGGCTGATGGTCGCGATCGAGTTCGTGAAGCCCGGCGACGGCGACGGCCGCGTCCCGGACGCGGCGCTGACGAAGCGCGTGCAGGCCGCGTGCTTCGAGCGCAACCTGCTGCTGCTCACTGCCGGCACATATGTCAACGTGATCCGGATCATCCCGCCGCTCGTCACGACGGCGGACGAGGTCGACCGGGCGCTGGTGATCATCGCTGAGGCCCTCGACGCCGCCGACGCCTGAGCGGACGCGGACGCACGAGGGGAGTTCGATGCCCGAGGCGAACCGGCTGACAGCGCCGGGTGAGCCCGCGGCGATCGCACGCGTCGAGGCGATGTTCCGCGTCATCGACCAGCTTGGGCCCGCCGACCTCGCCCGGGTGCCCATCCCCCGGCTCGACATCGAGGATCGCGAGATCCGGCTGGCCGAGCTGGAGCGCCTCGCGGATCATGCCGGACGCGGGCGGCTGCTGGACGATGCACGGGATGCGCTCACCAGCGCGCTCGTCGGGCGCTTCGGCGACAGGCTCCCCTACCCGTACTCGCTCCAGCCGCTCGGCAGCCCGAGGACTGTCGACCAGGCGGCAATCGTGATGGCGCTGCGCGATGTCGTGGCCGTCTCGGTCATGGAGGACCGGCTGGATCCGGCCGATGCCGCGGCGCTGGCGGGTCCCGGCTGGCGGCTGCTGGGGATCCGGGATGGCCCGGACGACGCGGTGGCCGGATCCGAGGACGCGCACGGCGCGCCGCCGCACGCGCCAACCAGTCACGTGCGGGTCGACGAGCCGAGCGATGCCGATTGGGCCGCCGCGGCCCGTGACGCGGCCCGTGACGCGGTCGCGGAGGCTGACGAACCGGCCCGCGGCTACGTCCCGCCCGGCACGCGAGTGATGCGGCTCGCGTTCTTTGGGTCGCTGGCGGTGCTGGGGATCCCGGCTGTGATGATCGCGGGCTTCGCCAGCGACAACCTGACCATGGGCCTCCTCGGCGCGGGCGCAGTCGGGGCGCTGTGCTGGACCTTCGCCACGTGGCATCCGCGCCGCTGAACGCATCGGCGCCGAGCGCGCCGGCGGCTGTCGCCGCTAGCCCGGGTCGGGGGACGCCGCGAGGCCGGCGACGACCGCGTCGTGGAGCAGCCCGTTCGTGGCGAGCGCCTCGCGGTGCCCGATGGTTCGGACGCCGCCGAAGTCGGTTACCCTGCCACCGGCCTCTTCGACGATGATCGCGGGCGCCGCGAGGTCCCACGTCTGGAGGCCCTGCTCGACCATCACCTCGGCCGCACCGTCAGCGACCAGCATGTAGCCCCAGAAGTCGCCGAGCCCGCGCTCCCGCCACACGCCGCGCAGGAGGGCGTCGAACCCGGCCGCAATTCGCGACTCCCGCAGGTCGTTGATCGAGCCGTACAGGACCTGCGAGGGCGCCAGCTCCGTTTGGGTGGAGACGGCGAGCGGTCGGCGGGCGCCGCGGGCGCCACCCGCGGTCCACGCGCCGCCACCGCGCCTCGCCCACCAACGCTGCCCAAGGGCCGGCGCACTCACGACTCCGGCCTGCAGCTCCCCGTCACGTTCGACCGCGAGCAAGGTCCCGAAGATCGGGATGCCCCGCATGAAGTTGTGGGTGCCGTCGATCGGGTCAAGGTACCAGCGGACCGACGCCAGGTCGGCGTCAGTGCCGTACTCCTCGCCGACGATCCCATGGTCCGGAAAGCGGTCCGCGATCCGACTCCGGATCGCCCGCTCGATCCCGCGGTCCGCATCGGTCACGAACGTCCCGTCGGCCTTGGCCTCGATGGTCAGCTCCGACCGGATCGCGTCGAGCGCGATGGCGTCCGCCAGGTCGCAGCAGTCGAGAGCGAACGCGAGCCACGCCTCCAGCTCGGCAGGGTCGCCGCGGCGGAGGCCGGCACTCCAGTCGGATCCAGACGTGGCGGACACGCGACGATGGTAGCGGTCCGGGGCTCGCCGCTCACCGTCGGTCAATGGCAGGTGCCGGTCCCCTGGTCCGAGAACGACCCCTCCGTGGACACGAACCGGTATGCCCAACCCGACGGCTGGAGCGTCAGCACCAGGACGCCGTGCGCGATGCTCGAGCGGGCGATCCCGCTGGGCGTGCTGGCACCGAACGGACGCAGGTCGGCGCCGCCGGTCCCGGCGACGATCTCGACGATGCCCCGGGCCTGGTCCGGCCGGCCTTGCGGGTCCTGGGGCCCGAAGCGCTCGTAGTCGTGGTCGTGGCCGTTCAGCACGAGGTCCGCGCCCGCCGCGTACAGGGCGTCCCAGAACGGGGCGACCGAGGGGTCGGAGCCGTGCTCGCCGCTGCTGAACCGAGGATGATGGAACAGGGCGAGTGTGCAGCGAGCGGTGCTCGAGGCGAGGTCCGCACGCAGCCAGTTGCCCTGCGGCGAGTCAGTGCCGCACCCGCCGTCGACCCGGCTGCAGGTGGAGTCCAGGACGAGGACGTGCCACGCTCCGATATCCCGCGAGTACCAGGTCGTCCCCGCCGGTGTCGCGGCATCGCCGAAGTACGCGCGGTATCCGGCGGCATTGTCGGTCTCGTGATCGTGGTTGCCGGGCACCGGCAGCATGATCCGGTCCTTGAACCGGCCCCACGACAGACCGAAACAGTCGCGAAACTGCTGGTCCGTGCCCTGCTCGTAAGCGTTGTCGCCAAGGGTGAACACGATCCCGGGGGTCCCGTCCACGAGCGCCGCCGTATCTTCGTCCGCGGTCCCGTCGCAGCGGCCGATGTCGCCGGCACCAACGAGGACGGGGTCGCCGGAGGGCAAGGGGGACCCTACGGGCCCGGCGGGCGTGGCAGCGCCGGACGCGTCGGGAGCTGACGCGGCGGGGTTCGACGACGCCGGCGAGGGTTGGCGACTCGCGATGGCGACGGCGCTCGCGGAGGGCGACGACCCACCTGCCACGGAGCGTGCCACCGAGGCCAGCCCCGCGAGGACGAGCACCGCCCCGACAGCCGCCAGCAACGTCGCAATGACGAGCCGGAGCGCCGGGGCCGCGGTGGAGGGTCGCTCGTGCACCCGGAGAGCCTAGGGCACCGCGCCGTGCGTCGCGCGCTGGAAGGCAGGCGGTTCGGTGAGGCGGCTCAGGCCAGCGGTCCGAACGCCTCCGGGTAGCGCACGGTGCCACGCATCGACTCGTCCCACGCGGGCAACCGGCGGGCCATCCACACGGCATCGGGCCATGCGTCCGCAGGTGGCCGCAGGCCAACGCCGCGCGCGGAGTCGAACCCGAACCGCGGGTAGTAGCTGGCGTGGCCCAGGAGGACGAGGGCGGGCACCGCCCGCGCGACCGCCAGGGACATTGCGGCGTACATGAGCGACGAGCCGACGCCCCGGAACTGGACCGCCGGCGTCACCGCGACCGGGCCGATCGCGGTCACGACCGCCACGACATCGCCCGCGTCGTCCTCGACCGGGCACGGGGACAGGAGGAGGTGACCAACGATGGTTCCCGCGGTATCGACCGCCACGAGCGACAACAGTCCGTCAGGCGCCTCATCGCGCAGGCGATCGACGAGGTCGGCCTCCTCGGGACCCGTGAACGCCTCGAGCTCCACGGCGCGGATGCCCGGCTCGTCCCCGGGGGCCTCAAGGCGGACAACGACGGCGAGGGGCGGGACGCCATCGGACGTGATCGCGCCGCCCGTGCCGTCGCTCACGGGGTGGCGCTCAGCTGCCGGCCGCCGCGGTCCGCAGGGCCCCGGGGATCGGACGGGACACGGCCACCGGCTGCACGTACCGCTCGACCATCTCGCGCGAGCCCACGACCTTGAGCTGCTCGAACAGGAATGCCACCTTGGCGCCCTGGCTGGCGAGGATCTCGTCCTTGGTCGCGAGGTCCCACAGCTGGCGCTTGAACGGCCCGATCGCCTTCTTGCGCGTCGTGTACTGGAACTGCTCCTCGGTCTGGCCGTCCTTGCGCTCGTCCGCGGCGTTCGCCGTGCACCAGGCGTAGATCTCGTCCATCAGCGTGGCCGGGAAGGCCGGATGCTCGTAGAGGGCGTTCTGGAAGCCGGTCGCGAGGTGGATCTCGGCCGTCTCGACCATCGGGAAGCGGTGGAACAGCTCGTCCGGCAGGGTCGAGGCCCCGTGCTGGACCGCACCGGCCAGACCGCGCGAGCGCGCGACCTCGCCGAGCTTCGCCAGGACGTCGAAGTCAAGCTTGACCTCCGCCACGCCACCGCCGGGGAGCGGCACGCCGCCATGGCTCGTGCCGGTCTGCACGGACACCTTGGACAGGCCCTTCGCGCCCGGGGCGCGCTTCTGGAGTTCCGCGTCGTAGCCATCGAGGTACGCCGTGAGCTCCTCGACCGTGGAGTTCGCCTTGCCGACCTCGCCGATCTCGCCACCGACGCTGACCGTCACGCCGTCCGTCTCGAGCGTGCGAATGAGCGCCGTCAGCTCCGCGGCTCGAACGTAATTCTCGCGCTGCTCCTCGTCGAGGTTCGCCTTCGAGAGGTCCACCAGCGTCGAGCTGTCGATGTCGATGTTGCGGTAGCCGGCCTCGATCGCGAGGCGGCAGGCACGCCGGATCTCCTCGGTCATGGACTCCGGGTCCGCGGCGTACTTCTTCGCGTTGAACTGGTAGTGGTCGCCCTGGACGAAGACCGGGCCGGTCCAGCCGGCCGCGATGGCGCCCGCGTAGACCGACGCCGCGAAGTCCATCGGCCGCTGGTAGGTGTACGTCTGCTCGCTGCGTGCGATCTCGATGAGCAGCGCGCCGACGTCGTGCCGTGCAGCCGTCTCGTAGATCGTTCGAGCCATGTCGAACGTCTGGGCGCGCAGGTTCATGGCTGGCACCGTGAAGCCCGACACCTCGCCCCGGCTGCGGGCCATGTACAGCTCCTGGATCGACGCGGAGCGCGCTCCAAGCGCCTGCGCTGCCTCCCAGATGACCCATCGGGCGGCCTCGGCCGTCGGGTCGTCCGTGGTGAAGGCGGCGGTCCACGCCAGGTCGGCGGCGGCCGTGCCACGGAAGAGGGCCGCATCGTCGATGACGAGGCGATCACCGTCCAGGTGGGCGATGCCCGCGAGGTGGGCGAGAAGGTCGGCCGGCGACGAGGCGACGTAGGGCATGGCGGAGGGTCTCCTGTGGTGTCGAGCGTGATCGTACCCCGCGGGCACCGGTCGCCGGGCTCGCGGCGATGGGCATGCACGTGGCGCACTGTTCAGCATGCGGTGCAGCGCGAGCGCGCGAACGGGCGCAACGGGGCGCGCGTGGCGGACGGCTGGTCCGGCTTCCCGGGTCGGATGGCCCTTCGCGAGGGGCTGGTTGGCCGGGAGGCTCACGCCGGCGCCCACATTGCGCCGACCAGGAGCTCCCGCGGCGGCAGCCGGCGCCGGTCAGAGCCCGGGCTTCGTCACCATCAGGATCACGATGAGCACGATCAGCACGGTGAGCAGCATCCCGCCGCGCTGGAGCCTCTTCCCGTTCTCCGCGATCGCGGGGGGAGGACCGGCGGGAGTCCCCGCGGGCGGCGCCCCGGCAGGGGGTCCACCGGCGGTGAGCTCGACCATCCTCGCCGCAGCAGGGCCCTGGACGACGATCGCGAACCCGATCGCGATGAGGTACAGGACGATCCCCGCGATCAGCCAGCGATAGGTCGGACTCGTGAGGTCCGCGCCGAGGATGAGGATCAGACCCAACCCGGTGAGCCCCTGGACGATGGCGCCCGGGATGACGACCTTCGACTCGATCGTGTGGGCGAGCTCGGCCGCGAAGTGTCCGTGCTGCGGCGCACGCTGGACGTGGCGCGCGATGATCGGGAAGACGAAGGTCGGGCCGAAGACCGCGATCGCCCCCATGACGTGCAGGAACAGGAACAGCTGGAGCATGGGCGCCACCTCCGTCGGCGCGCCCGGTCACCCGGCTCCGACCAGGATTGAACGGGGACGCGTCCGGCGGAACTTTACGACACGTGCTTCGTGCGCCGCTGCACGAAATCGACGAGGACATACTCCCCGAGGTTCTCGGGCTCGGCGTAGAAGGCCCGGCCGCGGTTGAGCTCGGTGAGGAGGCCGATGAAGTCGGTCAGCGCGGGCGTTCGCTCGAGCATGAAGGTGTTGATCGTGATGCCCTCCTTCGTGCACCGCACGACCTCGCGGAGGGTCTCCTGAATCGTCCGTCGCGTGGGCGGATAGTTGAACTCAACCTGCCCGCCCTCGAAGTGGGCCGTCGGCTCGCCGTCCGTGATGACGACGATCTCCTTGTTGGCCGAGCGCTGACGGGCGAGGATCCGGCGCGCCAGCAGGAGCCCGTGCTGGAGGTTCGTCCCGTACTCGTAGGTGTGCCAGCTGAGCTCCGCGAGCTGCTCCGAGCGGAGCTCACGGGCCGAGTATGCGAAGCCGACGATCGCCAGGTGGTCGCGGGGATACTGCGTCCGGATCAGCGTGTCCAGCGCGATCGCCACCTTCTTCGCCGCGAGGTAGCAGTTGCGCAGGAGCATCGAGCGGCTCATGTCGATGAGCAGCACGGTCGACGCGGACGTCGTGCGCTCCGTGCGAAAGACCTCGAAGTCGTCTGGCCGGAGCTTCACAGCATTCCCGGCCGCTCGACGCGACGGGGCGTTCTCCTCGCGCATCAGGGCGTTGCCCATCGTGGCCCGCAGGTCGAGGTGGAACGGGTCGCCAAACTCGAACGGCTTCGAGGTCTCCTCGCGCTCGCCGCCGCGGCCCGCCAGGTCCAGGCGATGGCCGCCGAACGCGTCACGCTGGAGCCGCGCGAACAGCTCGTCGAGGACCTTCTGCCCGATGCGCCGATGGCCCCGCGGTGTGAGCTCCATCCGATCTCCGGTGCGCTCGAGGTAGCCGGCGTCCTCGAGGCGGTTGGTGAGGTCCTCGAGCGCGTCGAGGTCACGCGCCGCGTCCGCGCCCAGCAGATCCTCCACCTCGGTGCGGTCGATGGCGCCGAGATCGCCTGGCCCGTCCGCGCCGTCAAGCTGTGTTTCGAGCGCGTCGAGCGCCTGCAGTCGCTCGAGCTGGCCGAGTGCCGCGTCGAGGCCCAGCGGTTGGTCGCCGTTGAACCGGACGCGCTCGCCCAGCCCACCCGGCAGCAGCTGGTCGAGGTTGGCCGCGAGCTGCGCGAGGTCCCACTTGAGACGGTCGTCCCGGAGCAGCGCGTCCATCGTGTCCTGGAGCTCCGCGCGCTGCTCGGGCGTCAGCGAGCGCATCAGCGACTGCATCGCCGCCATCCGCTGCGCCAGCTGGTCCATCACGTCGTCCAGCGTCCGCGCGCCGGGGAAGAACGCGCCGTGCTTGGCCAGGAAGGCGTCGACATCGGTCTGCGAGGGCTCCTCGCCCTGGACTCGTCGCGCAAGCAGCCCGTTGAGGTCCCTGACCATCTCGCGTTGCGCGTCGAGGTCCTCGGGCTTCATCGACTTGACCGCGTCCGAGAGTCCCTGGCTCATCCGGTCCAGCACGCTCCGGCGCAGCTTCTCCACGAGCTCCTCGAACTCGCGACGCGCCTCGGCGTCGAGGAAGTCGTAGTCCCCGAGCGCCCGGATCCGCGAGCCGACGTCGGGCGGGAGCGAGTCCAGGCTGTCGAGCCGCTTCGCGGCAATGCCCCGGAGCATCCGCTGGAGCTGCGGGTCAGTGGCCGGTGCAGGGCCGGTGGCTGGCCAAGGGTCAGCGGAGCCGTCGGCGGCGCCGTGCGCGGACCCGTCGGCGTCCCGGGCGCCGGCCGCTCCCGGATCGGGATCAACGCCCCCGTGCGGCGGCTCGTACCCAGGTTCGGTCTCGTCGAGACGGTGCTGCACCCCGGCGCGCTCGCGCGCAACGATCTCGTCGAGCGTGCGCCGGACATCGGCCAGCGGATCAGCGAGCTGACCCTGGTTCAGGATGTCCCGCCGGCGCTCCCGGAGCCGGTCCATGAGGTCCCGCAGGCCGCGCACGTCGCCGCGCGACGGATCATTGCCTCGGATCCCGCGCTCCATCAGGTCGCGAAGCGCCGCGGCCAGGTCGCCGTGCTCGAGGAGATCATCCGCGAGCGCGTCCACGATCTCGTCCGCGGACAGGTCGGGGAGCTGCTGGGAGCCGTCCCAGGCGCGATAGCTCGCGGCGCCGGACAGCGCCGGATCACGCCCCGCGGGGCCGCGGTCGGCGCGGTCGAGGTGTCGGGGATCGGGGGTCCGGAAGGCCATGCTCGTGCGTCCGTCGGGGCGGGCTCGCTCCCCTACCGCCGGTACGTCACGCCGGCCGGACCGCGGTCCTTGTTGAGGCGCCGCTGGAGGTGCAGGCCCTCGAGCAGGAACTCGACCGCGGACGCCACCAGCGCCGGCTCCTGCGAGCCGTCGGTGACATCGAAGGTCCCCAGGCGCTCCACGGCCTCGCGCATGCCCGGGACCTCGCGCATCCAGCGCACGTAGTCGCGCGACGGCACGCGCTCTCCGGTCTCCAGCACCAGGCCGTCCTCGAACGCCCCGAGCACGGACTCCAGTCGATCCACGGACGCGCGCCGGTTGAACGTCGCGAAGACGGCCTTCGTCACGAGACGCTCCACGATCCGTTCCTCGGGCGTGTCCTCGCCCACGGTCTCGACCTCCACCTTGCCGGTCGTGGACGCCAGCACCGCGCCGAGGTCCGAGATCCGCGGCGCCGCCAGTGGCTCCTCGAGACGGACTGCCCGCTTGATCGCCGCCGCCTCCAGCACCTCCATGTTCGCGACCGACACCCGGACCGACACGCCGGACCGCTGGCTGATCTCCGGCGAGCGGCGGGCGAGGTGGGTGAGCTCCGCGACGAGCTCCTCCATGAACGCCGGCACCACGACGGGCGGGATCGCCGGATCCGCGGGGAACGCCTGCTTCTCCTGGCGGATGATCGAGATCTCGTGCTCCAGGCTGCGCGGGTAGTGCGTCCGGATCTGAGAGCCGAGGCGATCCTTGAGCGGGGTGATGATGCGGCCGCGACTCGTGTAGTCCTCGGGGTTCGCGGACGCCACCACGAACAGGTCGAGCGGCAGCCGGATCTGGAAGCCGCGGACCTGGACGTCGCGCTCCTCGAGGATGTTGAGCAGCCCCACCTGGATCCGCTCCGCGAGATCCGGCAGCTCGTTGATCGCAAAGATCCCACGGTTCGAGCGCGGGATGAGCCCGTAGTGGAGCGTGAGCTCGTCGCTCAGGTAACGGCCCTCCGCAACGCGGATCGGATCCACCTCGCCGATGAGGTCCGCGATGGTGATGTCCGGTGTCGCGAGCTTCTCCGCGTAGCGCCGGTCGCGCGGCAGCCAGTCGATCGGGGTGACGTCGCCGCCCTCCGCGGCGAGCGCACGCGCGGAGGCACTGATCGGCGCGTACGGGTCATCGTTGAGCTCCCCGCCGCGGACGACGGGCAGCCATTCGTCGAGCAGGTTGACGAGGAGCCTAGCCAGGCGCGTCTTGCCCTGCCCGCGCTCGCCGAGGAACACGATGTCCTGGCCGGCGAGGATCGCGTTCTCGATCGAGGGGATGACGGTCTCGTCGTAGCCGACGATGCCCTCGAACACGGGCCTGCCGGTCGCGATGCGGGCGACGAGGTTGGCCCGCATCTCCTCCTTGACGGTCCTGGACCGCCAGCCGGAATCGCGCAGCTCACCGGTCGTGGTGGGAAGGTCTGAGGGGACGGCAGACGTCGAGCGGACCACGGCGGGGACTCCGGGACTCTTGGGGGACAAGCTCGGTCGGGCAGCGTGGCACGTGGCCCCTGGATACGTCAAACGGGCGCGTTCGCCGCGGCGCGGCGCACATCCCGGCAGGTCCGGGGCCAAGCGTCCCGACCATGCCCGGATTCGTCAGCCGGTAGGCGTGCGCGCATGCCGGCTTGCCGCCGCGATTGCCGCCGCGCGGCGGGCCTGCTCGCGCTCGAAGTCGATCGGCCGCCGGCCGGTCCGCTCCGCGAGCTCGGGCAGGAGGCCCCACGCGAAGTGGTCCCAACGGTCCGCGTCGGCATTCCACGTCGCGAGGACCGCCGGCGCCAGCCGCTGCAGGTGGCCGTGCTGATCGCGGGCCAGCGGCCGGACGTAGTGCGCGGCGAGCACCCGCGGACCCACAGCGGGCTCCCCGAGCGCCAGCACCAGCCCAAGACGGCTGCGCTCGTCCTCGTCGGTGCCGATCGACGCCTCCCCCAGCCGGTTGAGGACGTCCTCCAGCCCGTCGCCGGCGATGCCTGCCGCGAGCCCGTAGCCCAGCGCGAGCGCGCGCACCAGCAGCCGGGCGCGAGCGCCACCCGTGGCGGCCGCGCCCGCACCGGCGAGGTCACGCGTCACGAGGACGGTGGTGGACGAGCTCGCGCGCCGCGTCGCGTCGCGCCCGGTCGCCGGCACGACGTTGTGCTCCCGCCGCCAGCCGAGCTCGGTCGCCTCGGGGAGCCACTCGAACTCCTCGGCGGCGCCAGCGAGCTCGACCACCCGCGCGTCGGTTGGCAGCAGCTCCAGCAGCGCATCGACGAACGCATCCCGCGGACCGCCTCCGTGACCCGCGACGAGCGCCGGGACGCGGACCTCGAGCAGCAGCGAGAGCAGGGCCGCGAGCTCCTCGTCGAGCGTGCCGTCCGCCACGAGGCGCGCGATCTTCGGGGAGGCGGGCGTCGGGTTCACGGGCCAGAGGCTACACCGGGTAGCCTCTGCGGACGGCGGCGGCGCCCAGCCGTCCTGCAACCCCAGGGAGGATCATCGTGTCGATCCAGCGCATCGATCCCGGCACCCGCTTCTCGCAGGCGGTGGTCGCCGGTGACCTCGTGTTCCTCGCCGGCCACACCAGCAACGACGCCGACGCCGGTGTGTACGAGCAGACCGTGGACATCCTTGCCCAGATCGATGGGCACCTCGCCGTGGCGGGCAGCGACAAGTCGAAGCTCCTCAGCGTGAGCATCTGGCTCCCGGACATCACCACCTTCGGCGATATGAACCGCGCCTGGGACGAGTGGCTCGACCGCGCGAACATGCCGGTTCGGGCGACGGTAGAGGCGCGCCTCGCGGCCCCGGCATACAAGGTGGAGATCGCCGGCATCGCCGCCCGCTAGGCCGACCACACCCCGCCGGCGCATGGCCCAGAGTCGGGCCGGGCACCCGTCCCGAGGCGTGAACATGACGCGGCCTGACCGGTCGGCAGCCACAATCCATCCATGAAGCCAGAGCAGAACGCGTGACGAGATTCGTCGTCCATGCTGGCGTCGTGCTGCGCCTCGCGAGCAGCGGCACGGCTGTGGCCGAGGGCCACCGGCTCCTGGCCCCGACGCTGCTCCGTTCGCAGGTGCTCTCGATGCTCCACGAGGCCGCCCACCGGGGAGATATCCCGGCTGATGTCGCCAGGCAGCAGCTCGACCGCATCGGCCGGATGCCGATCCGCTTGCTCGGCGACGGGGTGCTCCGCCGTCGGGCGTGGGACCTCGCCGGCACGGTGGGCTGGGCCTCGACCTTCGACGCCGAGTACGTCGCCCTCACCCAGCTCCAGGCGGATGCGTTCGTGACGCTGGACACGGACCTTGCACGCCAACTCGAGGGGATCGTGAGGATCGCGTCGTTCGAGGAGCTGCTGCGGCCGTGACGGACAACCTGGCGATCGTCCCGGCGTCGCTGGCTGTGTGGCCGCTCATCGTGGACCTCTTCGCCGCCGGCGGCGATCCCCGCTGGTGCTGGTGCCAGTACTGGCGGAAGCCCGGCTCGAACTGGACGAACACGACCGCCGATGGGAACCGGTTGGACCTCGAGGCGCGGATCCCGCCGCCCGGGAGCGCTGACGAGGCCGTGGCACCAGGGCTCGTCGCCCTGCGCGATGGGGTCGCGGTCGGGTGGGTGGGCCTCGGTCCCCGCGAGGGATTCCCGCGCCTGGAGCGCTCCCGGACGTTGCCGATGCTGCCCGGCGAGGCGATCTGGTCGATCAACTGCTTCGTCGTCGCGAAGGCCGCGCGCCGGGGTGGCATCGCGACCGCGCTCCTCGACGCCGCGCTCGCCTATGCCCGTGCGCACGGGGCGGGCGTCGTGGAGGGCTACCCCGTGCGCGGCGACGGGACGAGGCTCGCGCCGGGCGTCGTCTACACCGGCACGGCGTCGATGTTCGAGCGCGCCGGCTTCACGGTCGCCGCTGAGTCGACGTCGAAGTCGGTCGACCGGCCCCGCCGCGTCGTGATGCGCCGGACGCCGTAGGCCCGATCCCGGGACGTCGGCGACATCCCGGGTGCCGCCTCAGCCCCCGCCGAAGGCCTCCGCGCAGGGGTCCTCACCGGCGATGATCGGGCGGATCGTGATCCCGAAGGTCGCGCTGGTCGTCGGGTCCTGGACCCACTGGGTCAGCTGGTCGGCACGTTCGAGCGACGGCCGGATCACATCCGCGTCCGCGCCCGAGGCGATGCCGCAGCGGGCGGTGCCGCTCGCCACCGGTACGCCGAACGTCGCCAGCGGCACGTCCAGCGGCCAGTTCATGAGCCGCGCCCCGAGCCCAGCCTGCGGGACGGGCGCCGCCCCGATGAGCAGCGCATAAGCGCCGGCGACGAACGGCCCCTCGGGCCCGAGGTCGCGGCCCAGCCATGCGTCGGGGAACGCGAGCGTCGACCACAGCGCCGCGAACGCAGCCGGCGTCCCTGGCGGGGCGTCGCATGGGGTGGTGATGCACTGCACCTGGGCATTCGGGTCGCCAGTGAGGACCACGGGAGCGCCACCGACTGACAGCTCGATCCGGGCCATCATCGCGCCCGGAACCGCTGCGCCACCGGTGAAGTCCGTCTGGCCGGCAAGGAGCCCAAGGCGCCGGGCTTCGTCGATGATGCGCGCACGCCCGGTGTCGCTGATCCGCCGGCCGACGAGGTTGGGCATCACAGGACCGGGGAAGATCGCGGGGATCGGGCCCGCGGTCACATACACGCCATCGCCCGTGATCACCGCTGCGGGGCCGATGGCGAACTGGTCGATCGGCGGGATCGCCTGCGTGATCGTCAGGCGCAGCCACGCGGATCCCTCCCCGGGCGTGGGTTGCGAGGTCACGACCGGGCTCGGCGCCGCACTGCCGCAGGACGCGATGACGAGCGCGACCCCGATGGTGAAGGTCCAGGCGGCAATCGGGGCGGTGACGCGGAGATGCATTGATGACCTCGGCTGGGTGGGCGCACCGGGCAGACGCCCGCGCGTCGCGGCGGGTTCCGTTACCCGAGCGTCGCGCAGGTGGCGTGATCGGGGGATCGGGCCGGTTGGGCCGGTCGGGCCGCGGGGCGGTTGGGCCACAGGGCGGTTGGGCGATGGGGCGACCGGGCGATGGGGCGACCGGGCGATGGCGCGACCGGGCGATACCATGCATCTACGACTGGTTCCGCCACATGCCACGCACGACCGCGCAGTGAAAGGCGGGTTTGGCCGCGCGATCGTGCGGGGCTCACCGTGAACTCAGTGATCGATGCATAGGGACGACGGGACGACGGGACGACGGGACGACGGGACGACGGGACGACGGGGCGACGGGGGTTGACGCGGCCGCGGCGCGGGGTTTACGATCCCCGCCGGTCGAGCAGGTCGCTCGGCACGTCCATTACCGGAGGCGTGAGCCCCATGGTGAAGTACGCAACCCTCTTCGCGCCGAAGATCGCGCCCGCCAGTGGCGTTGATCGCGGGAGAGGTGTGCCCTCCGCTAGGTAGGACGCTGGGGTAGAACCCCAGGAGCGACCACCGAGCCGTGGGCCCACCGGGCCTCCGGCTCATTCGTTTTTCGGGCACCTTCACGCCCGATCGACGAACCCGAGCCGCGGGCCCCCCGATACCGGGCCCGCGGCTCGTTCCATGCCTGGAACCTCCTGCGGACCGGCCGAGCCACCACCACCTCGAGCCATTCAACCCCTGGAGGGTCCCGTGACCACCACCCTCGCGTCCAAACCGAAGACGACCACTCCGACGTCGAGCCCGCAGCCGGCAGCTCCCGGCCCCGAGCCCGCCGAGCGGATCCCGGCCGCCCGGGGCGCGGAGGACCAGGCGGTTCACCGACACCCGGGGCAGTCCGGCCCGCCGGCACTCCTCGTCGAGCACGTCACCAAGCGCTTCAACGTCGGCCGGCGCAAGCCTCTGGTCCTCGCGATCGAAGATGTCTCGCTCCGCCTGGAGCCGGGCACGATCCACGGGATCCTGGGCGCCAACGGCTCCGGCAAGTCGACCCTCATCCGCCTCATCTCGGGGTTGCTGACCCTGGACGAGGGCAAGGTCGAGGTGTTCGGCCACGACATCGAGCGCGACGAGCTCGCGGTGAAGCGGCTCATCAATCGGGTGAGCGTCGACGCGGCGTTCTTCAAGAAGCTGAGCCCGATGGAGAACCTCCTGTTCGCGGCTCGTCTGTACGGCCTCGATGCCAGCCAGGCGAAACGACAGGCGACGGCGATCCTCGCCCGGCTTGGCATTGCGGAGAGTCGCCTCGGCCGACCCGTGGAGCAGATGAGCCGGGGAATGCAGCAGAAGGTCGCGATCGCGCGGGCCTTGCTGACGAGCCCGGCGCTGCTGCTCCTCGACGAGCCGACCACCGGCCTCGACCCGCGAAGCAAGCTCGATGTCCAGACGTTCGTCGAGGAGGTCAACGCCGAGCACGGCGCCACGATCGTCCTCACGACGCACGACCTCGTCGAGGCGGAGCGCCTGTGCAGCCGCATCACGATCCTCGATGGGGGGCGCGTGGTTGCCGAGGACACGCCCGAGGGGCTGAAGCGACTCGTCGCCGAGGCTCACGGGCAGGAGCCGACGCTCCACGCCGTGTTCATGACCTTCACCGGCCGCTCCCTCGACGAGGACGTCGAGGAAGACGGCGCCAAGGACGACTGATACCCAGCACGGAGGTGCCGCGATGACCAGCCTCGAACGCACACGCCACACGCGCCATCACCACACCTTCCGAAAGGACCTTCACATGCATCACATCGAGCTCCGGCTCGCGGACGTGCAGGAGCGCCAGGAGCGCCTCCGCTCGATCCGTGACGCCGATCGCGCGGTCGTCGTGACCGCTCGCCCGTTCCGCCACCAGCTTGGCCAGTCGCTCGTGCGGCTGGGCCGGCGCATCGGTGGCGAGGCGATGACCTCACCCGCGTGGCAGGGATGACCCCGCCGCGCCTGCCCCCCGGGGCCGGGCCCCTCCCGGTCCCGGGGGGCACTCCCCAGAAAGGGACACTCCGTTGGCTCTCATCGCGCAGGAGCTGAAGGCGTCGTACGCCTTCGTCGAGCGCAACTTCTTCCTGACCCGGCGCTACTGGGGCTGGGAGCTCGCCTTCCTGATCTACTCGGTCGCGGGCGCGCTCTCGATCTCCCTCATCGGCGCGGCGGCCGGAGACGACCGCCTGCTGCTCACGCTGATGATCGGCGCCGTCTTCTGGAACTACCTGTCCGTGGTGTTCTCGTGGATCGCCGAGACCATCTCCGTCGAGCGCTGGGAGGGCACGCTCGAGTACACGTTCATGGCCCCGGTCCGGCGCTGGACCCAATTGCTGGGTTCGTGCACGTACGCGATGGCGTACGGGCTCGTGCACACGGCCGCGATGCTCGTGGTGCTCGTGCTGTTCTTCCCCCAGCTCAACCCTGGCGGCATGAACCTCGCGACGGCCGTGATCTTCGTCCTCCTCGGCTCGTTCAGCTTCGTGGGCATCGGCATGATGGCCGCGATCCTGCCGCTGCTGTACGTGGAGCGGGGCGCGCAGATGACCTTCGTGATCCAGTCCTGCCTGCTCCTCGTCTCGGGTGTCTACTACCCGACCTCGGTGCTGCCGGCCTGGATGCAGGTCCTGTCCGCGCTGTCACCGGCCACGTATGTGCTGCACGGCGTCCGCGCCGGGCTGCTCGACGGGACGCCCGTGACGGCGCTCGTCGGGGACATCGTGCCGCTGCTCGTGATGGGCGTCGTGCTCATCCCGGCCGGCCTTTGGGCCTTCGGGCGCGCCGAGCGATACGCGAAGCGCACCGGCAAGCTCAAGCGGGTCGGTTGATGGAGATCCACGACCCGGTCGGCGTCCAGGCGTCGCCGACCTCGCCTGCGTCGACCTCGCCTGCGTCGACATCGCTTGCCGACCTCGGCTGGGATCCCGGATGGGCAGCCGCCTTCCTGCCGTTCGACGCGGCAGGCTGGCAGCCCGCCCGGGTCATCGCCGCACATCGCGATGCCTGGGTGCTCGCACACCCTGGCGGCGATGCCGACGCCGTCATCGCCGGACGCCTCCGCCACGAGGCGCTGGGTCCGGGCGATCTGCCCGCCGTCGGCGACTGGGTCGCGGCGGCGGGAACGCGATCGACCACGGACCGGGTGGTCATCCAGGCTGTCCTCCCCCGCCGAACCGCGTTCCGCCGCAGCGCCGGCGAGGAGCGGCTCGCAGGCAACCGGTCCGCGGAGCAGGTCCTGGCGGCAAACGTCGAGGTGGCGTTCGTCATGGCCGGCCTCGACGGCGACTTCAACCTCCGCCGACTCGAGCGCTACCTCGCGGTGGCCTGGAGCGGCGGAGCGACACCGGTGATCGTCCTCAACAAGACTGACGTCGTGGCAGACGTCGACGGATTCCGCGTTGCGGCCGAGGCAATCGCCCCGGGCATCGGGGTCCGCGCCGTCTCGGCGCTCACCGGCGACGGCGTCGAGGCGCTTGCCCAGGCCCACCTCGCGCGCGGCCGCACCGCGGTCGTGCTCGGGTCCTCGGGCGTGGGCAAGTCCACGCTCGTGAATGCCCTGCTCGGGAGCGAGCGGCAGCGCACCGCTGCCGTCCGCGAGGACGATGCGCGCGGCCGTCATACGACCACGCATCGCGAGCTCGTCCGCCTCCCGGGCGGTGCGCTGCTGATCGACACGCCGGGGATCCGGTCGCTCGGCGTCGCCGGCGCATCGGAGGGCCTGGAGCCGGCATTCGCCGACATCGCCGAGCTGGCCCTCGGTTGCCGGTTCTCGGACTGCCGCCACGACGGCGAGCCCGGCTGTGCGATCGCGTCCGCGCTGGCCGACGGACGACTCTCGCGTGACCGCCTGGCGAGCCATCGCAAGCTCGAGCGCGAGGCGGCTCACGTCGCGCGGTCCACCGATCCGATGCTGCGCGCCGCTGAGCGCCGGAAGTGGAAGGCCATCCACGTCTCGGTGAACCAGCACATGCAGCGCAAGTACGGGAGCGATCGATGACGACCACCGCCTCCCCGCCGGTCGCCACGACCGGCATGGGGGTCACCTACCGTCGCTACCGCGGGCCCGAGGACCTGCCCGGGATGGCCGAGGCCAACGGGCACCTGCGCGCCCGCGTGGGCCTCCTCGAGCCCATCGACATCGCGTCGATGGAGCATCGCTACACGCACCTCACCAACTCGGACCCGCTGCTCGACTGCATCCTCGCGGAGCGGGACGGGCGGATCGCCGGCTATGTGCGCACGGAGTGGCACGAACTGACCGACGGCGACCGCGTGTACGACATCACCTCGTTGGTGGAGCCGCAAGCCTGGTCGCTCGGGATCACCGACGCGTTCCTCGCGTGGTCCGAGGGCCATCTCCGCGAGACCGCGGCGGCGAACCCGACCGATCGCCGTTCGTGGTTCGGGACCTCCACGTTCGACGGCGACACGGAGCTCGAAGCGACCCTCCTTGCGCGCGGCTACCGGGCCGTGCGCTGGGAAGCTGAGATGCTGCGCGAGACGATGGACGACCTGCCTCCCATACCGGCCCTCCCCGCCGGGTACGAGATCCGGGCGGCCCGGATGGAGGACATGCCCGGGATCAACGACGCCGTGATCGCCGCCTTCCGCGAGCACTGGGGCGAGTTCGAGGAGTTCGAGGACGGCTTGCGCAACTGGGTCGAGGACCCACAGTTCGAGCTGGGCCTCGTGACCGTGGTGTGGGCGGGCGACCGGCCCGCGGCATGCGTCTCGTCGCGGGTGCAGGCTGGCCAGGACGGAGGTCCCCGCGGGTACGTCGACGGCGTCTCGACCCATCCCGACCACCGGCGCCGGGGCCTCGCCCGGATCGCGCTCGCCGACAACCTCCGGCGGCTGGCTACCCGCGGTGTCGAGAGTGCCTATCTCGGCGTCGACACCGACAATCAGCACCGTGCGTTCGCGCTGTACGAGGACGCGGGCTTCCGCCGGGTCACCGGCAGTACCGCATACCGCAAGGCCTTCACCAGCCAGGAGATCGCCACGTGAGCACCCTGCAACCCGCGCCGGCCGGGCTCCAGCTCCCCGGCGCGCCCGAGATCGACGGGCTGACGTTCCGGCTCGCGACCGATGCGGACTGGGACGTCATCGCAACGCTCCTTACACGCGCCCGGGCCGCCGACGGCGTCGACGAAGTGCGCACCGGAGCCGACCTGCGTGCCGAGTACGAGCCGCTCGACGCATTCAGCATCGGCCGGGACGTGCTGGCCGCGGAGCTCGACGGATCCGTCGTCGGGCTCGCGGTGGGAACCCTCGCCCACCGGGAAGGGGCGCTCAACGCGGAGACGTGGGGCACAGTCGACCCGGCCCACCGCAACCGCGGGATCGGGACCGCCATGTGGCGCTGGACCGTGGACCGGTTGACGGGCGAGGCCGAGGCCGACCCACGTCCAGGCCCGCGCGGGCTCCGCTCGTTCGCCGTGGAGTCGGAGGCATCGGACATCGCGCTGTTGACGGACCAGGGCTACGTCCCCATCCGCCACGGCTTCGAGATGCGGCGGCCGCTGACGGGTCAGCTCCCCGCACACCCCGTGCCGGATGGCCTGGAGATGCGGCCGGTCACGGATGCACAGCACCGGGCGATCTTCGCGGCGGACAACGAGGCCTTCGAGGATCACTGGGGCCACCGCGTCCAGACCGACGGCGACTTCGTGGCGCGCTTCAGCGGGCCGGACGTGGACACAGGCCTGTGGCAGGTCGCCTGGGACGGCGACGAGGTCGCGGGCGTCGTGATGAACGCGATCTTTGCGGTCGAGAACGAGGCGCTTGGCGTCCAGCGGGCGTGGCTCGAGCATGTCTCCGTGCGCCGCCCGTGGCGCGGACGTGGGGTCGCGAAGGCACTCGTTGCCGCGTCCTTCGAGGCGCTCCAGGCACGCGGGATCACGGAGGCCTGGCTCGGCGTGGACGCGTCCAACCCGACGGGAGCCCTCCGCCTGTACGAGGGGCTCGGCTTCACCGTTGCGCGGCGCTGGCATGCGTACGGTCGGCCACTCGATCGGCCGGCCCCCGCGGGTTGGACGCCCGAGGGCAAGAGCCACTCGTAACCCACGCTATCGGAGCCTAGAACGGGAGTCGACCGTCCCGGCGCACCAGCTCCATCCACGGCTTTTCGCGCTCGATCGTCGTCGCGCTGCCGTGACCGGGCAGGACGGCCAGCCGGTCCTCGAGCTCCGCGAGCCGCGCCAGCGACTCGACCATCAGCTCGGGCGATCCGCCCGGCAGGTCCACGCGCCCGCAGCCGCCGGGGAACAGCGTGTCGCCGCTGAACAGGAGCCCGTCGTCGTCGGACAGGAGGCAGACGGAGCCCTCGGTGTGCCCGGGGGTGTGCATGACGCGCAGCCGGATCTCCCCGAACCGGATCTCGCCGCCCTCGGCAAGCTCCACCGCGGGGACCGACGGGGGGATCGCGAACGGCGCGAACAGCGGCTGCGGGTTGGTGAGCCGGTGGGCGTCGAGCGGATGGACCGCGATCTCGGCGCCCGTGTGCTCAGCCACCGCCGCATTCGCCCCCGTGTGATCCCAGTGACCGTGTGTGCTCACGATCAGCTTGAGCGTCCACTCGCGCTCCGCGAGCGCCCCGGCGATCCACTCGAGGCACGGGATGGCGGTATCGATGGCGATCGCCTCGCGTGACCGCGGGTCCGCGAGGACGTAGACGTTGGTATCGAGCGGCCCGATCACCGCATGCAGGCGTTCCACGCGGCCAGTCTCGCACTCCAGCCGCCAGCCGGGCGGACGTAATCGAACTGGCCGGCGATCATGCGCCGTCATGCCTCCACAGCCCCTGGGGACGGACTACCTCATGTCCGGCGGAGGAAGGGCACCGTCGGCCAGTACCCCCGTATCGGCAGGACGATCGCGTGATGGCCGACCCGCCGCCCAGCGCGCAGCGTTGGGCCATGCCCCGAACGATGGCGATGCTCCTTGTCCTGGTCCTGTTCGCCGGCGTCCCCGCACCGGCTGCGGCGTCCCTCGCGAGGACCGCCGCCAGCACGACAGGGCCGATGCCGCCGATGACCTCGGTGATGCGGCCCGTCCAGACCGCAGCCATCATGCCGTCAAGCCTCCGACGGCTGGGCACGCTCCGCATCTCGGGAATCGGCCTCTCGGTCAGCGTCTACGAGTGGGGCTGCGGCACGTCGATCGTCCCCGACTACGCCCTGCGCTGGGGATGCGTGACGACGCGCAACCGGTTCATCGTCGGTCACGCATACGGCGTGTTCAAGCCCTACTACCGTGCCTATGTAGCCCACACGCTCAAGCGCGGGATGATCGCCACCTTCACGGATCGCTACGGCACCGTCACGAAGTACCGGCTCTCATGGGTCCGGCTGGTGCCGAAGACGTATCTCTGGAACGGCCTCACCGGCGAGCAGTGGGCGTGGAACGCGACCCTCCGCAAGGCGCTGACGCTGCAGACCTGCTGGGGCTCGACGAACCTCTACCGGATCATCACCCGCTTCGACCAGGTCTGACCGCAGCGCCCTCGCCAACCCGCCACGTCACCACGCCCAGCGAGCCCGCGGGCCGCTCCGTCAGCGTCCAGCCGCCGTCGCGGCGCGTGATGTGGTCGGGCAGGATCGCGCGGAAGTGGAGGTCCTTGTCGCCGCCTTCCGCGATGAACAGCTGGCGGCGCAGGAACGCCGTCAGGGCGCCGACGGACTCGAACGCCCGGGGCGATCGATCGACGATCGTGACCATCGGGTCGCGGCCGCGCGCGCGAAGGAGCTCGAGCAGCTCCGGCAGCGCCGGCAGGGCAACCCGGGTCTCGCCATGGACGAGCGGCCAGAAGGGGTCGGCGACGGACGCCGGGCTGCGGTCAGTCAGCACCGCGACGCAACGGACGCGCGTGGCGGCTTCCATCGCATCGAGGAAGGGTGCGATCTCCTCGATGTCATAACCCACGTGGGCGATGAGCGATACGTCCGCTCCGGGCAGCTCACCGAGCTCGTCCAGTGCCGCGGGCCAGGCGGCCGGGATGACCCGCACGTTGCTGATGCCGTGCTCCCCCATCCCGGTGCGCAGGGCCCGGCGCATGCTGGGCGATGGCTCCACCGCGATGACCTCGCGGACGCGCAGCGCGAGCGGCAGCGCATAGCGCCCGGCACCTGATCCGATGTCGAGCCACGTCTCGTTCGAGCCCGCTTGCTCGTGGAGCACCTCGAGCGCCGGCTCACCCGTGCGGCGCGGGTCGGCGACGAACAGCGATGACACGGCGGCGTAGAAGTCGCCCGCCTGCGTCTCGCCCAGTCGTTCGGCCTGTGCCCGGTTCTCGCGGACGCGCGCGGCCCAGTCCGCCCCCATCGCTGCCGCGTCAGGGCGCGTCCCGGGGCTCATGCGGCGGACTCCGGGCCAGCGATGTCGGCGGCCGCGGCCACGAGGTCAGCACGACTGTCGATGTCCGGGATCGCCCCCGCCACAGGCACCTCGTGGACAAGGTCCGGGCGCTCCGCCAGCACCGGACCAAGACCGCGGTCCCCGTCCAGCCCGGCGACCAGCACCCACGCTGCGCGGCGGATCAGGACCGGGTTCGGCGCCCCGTCAGACGGATAGCGTGCCCGGACGAGTGGCCGGTCGGTCGTGCCTGCGGCGTCGAGGACCGTGCGGATCACCGCCACGCTGAGCGACGGCTGGTCCCCAAGCACCACGAGCACGGCGTCCACCGCCGGGTCCTCGGCCGCTCCATCCAGCCCCACCCGCAAGGAGCTCGCGAGGCCGTCCGCGGGGCGCGGGTTGACGCGTCGGCGCTCGCCACGCCACTCGATCGCCGCCTCGATCGCCGGCGCCTCGGCCCCCAGCACCACGACAACGTCATCGATGCCCGCCCCGGCCAGGGCATCGAGCGGATACTGGAGGAGCGGCCGCCCATGCAGCGGCGCAAGCTGCTTTGCGGACCCGAACCGGGTCGCATCCCCCCCGGCGAGGACCACCCCGACGACCTTCATCGGCTCACCCGGCCGCGCTGGCGGCCGCCGCCGCCATCGCAGCCTCCCGCTCCCGCGCAAGCTCGCGCAGCGGGCGTCCGGAGCCCGCCCGCCGCTCTGCGACGACCTCGGCCATGATCGCGAGCGCCATCTCGCCCGGCAGGCGCCCCCCGAGGTCCAGGCCGATCGGACCCCGGAGGCGGGCCAGGGCGTCCGGCGCCACGCCCACCTCCAGGAGCCGCGCACGGCGGTCCGCCTGCGTCTTCTTCGACCCCACGGCGCCGACATACCGGCAGCCCCGTGCCAGCGCCGCGACGATCGCCGGCTCGTCGAACTTGACGTCGTGGGTGAGGACGGCAACGGCGTCCGCCGGCCCGAGGCCGATCTCGTCCGCCACCTCATCCGGCCAGCCGACGATCAGCCGGTCCACGTCCGGGAACCGGGCCGCGGTCGCGAACGCCGCTCGGCCATCGATCACGACCGTCTCGTAGCCCAGCTCCTTCGCCATCCGGACGAGCGTCCGCGAGACCTCCACGGCGCCCACCACCACCAGCCGCGGGCGCACCGGGTAGGACTCGATGAACAGCTGCGCGCCGCCGAGCTCGATCGTGCGTGACAGGCCGTGCGACAGGGCATCGCTCGCCGCGACGACCAGCGCCGCATCGAGCGTCGCGTCGCCCAGCGTGCCATCCAGCCGGCCATCGTCATGGACGACGAGTGGGGTCGCGGGCGCACTCCCCTCCCCCGGCGGGTGGGCGCCGAACGCAGCCGGGGGCGCATCGGCCGGGAGTGGCGTAACGATGGCTCGCCCGTCGCCGCGACCCTCCCGCGTCTCGCGCGCGGCCTCGATCGCCGCCGCCGGAACGAGGGGCGAGATGAGCACATCGATCGTCCCGCCGCACGCGAGCCCCACGTCCCACGCCTGCTCGTCGCTGATCCCGTAGCGGATGACGCGCTCGCGACCCGTCCTGCGAGCCGCCCAGATCTCCTCGGCCGCGGCTCCCTCGACGCACCCACCGGACACGGAGCCCGCGAGCCGCCTGTCGTCGGTGACGAGGAGCACGGCGCCCTCGGGCCGCGGCGCGGACCCGAACGTCCGCACGACGACCGCGCGCCCCACCCCCGCGCCCTCGGCGGTCCAGCCGGCCAGCGTGTCGAGCAGCTCCTGCATGTCGCGGTCCTCCGGTCGTGTGGCGGTCAGCGGAGCGGGCGCGCCCGCTCCGTGTGTGAGTCCGGAAGGTCCAGCGGACGCGGCGCCGTCGCGTCGGGGGCGACAAGCCCAAGCGAGGGCGTCACCGTCGACGCGTGGGTCTCCGCCGAACCCCGGCGATGCGTCCCCTGCGTCGCCCCGGCGAGGATCTCGCCCAGGCGCTCCAGGGAGGCGAGCGTGCCCGCGGGCAGGAAGTCGTCGATGAACGGGTACGCGGCCTTCATCCCCGCGGCCAGCGGCTGGTAGCCCGGCGCGGAGGCCAGCGGGTTCAGCCACACCAGGCGGTGGCAGTTGCGGCGCAGGCGGGCCGTCTCTGCCGCGACGAGCGCCGGGTCGCCGCGGTCCCAGCCGTCGGACACCACGATCACGATGCCGCTGGTGCGCAGGGTCCGGCGGGCCCAGTGACGGTTGAACTCCCGGAATGACTCCCCGATCCGCGTGCCGCCGGCCCAGTCCGTCACGGTGTCCGCGACGCGGGCAAGCGCGCGGTCCCGGTCGCGATCCTTCATCACCCGGGTGACACGCGTCAGCCGCGTCCCGAACACGAACGACTCGGTCCGGACCTCGTTCGTCCGCGCCAGCGCCTGGACGAAGCGCAGCAGCAGCCGCGAGTGGCGCTCCATGGAGCCGGAGATGTCGCACAGCACGACCAGCTGGCGCGGCTCGCGGATCTGCCGTCGCCAGACCCACTCCATCAGCTCGCCCGTTGCCAGGTTCTGGCGGAACATCGCCCGCGGTGCCAGGCGGCGACCGTGCGGGTGGAGCTCGAATCGACGGGTCCGACGGCGCTCCAGCCGTGGCCGCAGCAGGTCCACGAAGCGCTCTGCGTCCCGCAGCTCCCGGGCGGTCATCCGGTCGAAGTCGCGGTGACGCTGGACCTCGCTCTTTGAGTACGCGTCGGGCGAGATCGTCGTGCCCTCGATCTCCGCCCCGTCGTCGGCGTCGTTCGCGACCTGGATGCCCATCGTCGCGAGCTCGGTCATCGTCGCCGCGCGGCCCTCCTCGCCGGCCTCGTCGGACGCACCCTCCTCCGCGCCGTCACGCTCGACGTCCGGCGTCGCGCCTTCCAGGCGCGGCCTTGCGAGCTTGCGCCCACGGCGGCGCCAGAACTGGTCGAACACGCGGTCGTACGTCTCGCGGTCATCCCGGCGGCGGACGAATACGGCCGCGCCGGCGTCGTGCACCTGGTCGCGACGGCCCAGCTCCACGAGGCTCAGCGTGCGGGCGAAGTCGATGGCGGCGGACAGATCGACGGGCAGGCCCACAGCACGCAGCGCGCGCCCAAAGCCCACGGACTCGGCGAGCAGCCGCCGACCGTCGATCAGCTCGCCCGTGGGGGCGACCAGGATCGGGGACGCGGCGCGGTCCGGCATGGGGGCACTGTGCCACGCATCGCGGCGGAGCGCGCACCGGACCTATTCGGGAAGCACCCGGAAACCGAGCGCCAGTGCGTTCAGGCGCATTCGTTCGTCCAGGCTGAGCAGGTCGAGCTGGATGGTCGAGGCCCGGATGACCATCGCAGTCGCGAGATGGATTGCGTCGAGGGTGCGGATGGCGTCATCGGGGAACGGATCGCGAGCACGCGTCACGACGGGCTCGCCGATGGCTACCACGACCCACGATGCCGCCAACTCGGCTAGCTGCAGCCGCAGCCGCTCGACAGCCGCGGCATTGGCCGGCCGATGACGCACCAGCCGATGGAGCGATCGGTCGCACTCGATCAGGGTGAGATCTGAGACGACCACCTCCGCTGGGGGTCGGAGGGCATGCGCGACACGCTCGCTCCCAGGCTCGTCCAGCAGCCAGGCGAGCACTGCGCTGGAGTCCGCGTAGACCGTCACCTGTCGCCGCGCTCAGCGTCGATGAGGTCCTGCACCGTGAGGCCGCCCATGTCCACCGCTGGCCGCGGGCGAAGATACACATCCGGGTCGGACGGACGCGTGGGCAGCCTCACGCCGTTCCGTCGCGCCAACTCCAGCAGGCCCGGGTGAACATCCGCGGCCGGCCGCTGCCAGCCCGGCGGGACGAGCTCCGCGACCACACGCCCGCGGTCCGTGATGATCACCACGTCCCCCGCCTCCACCTTGCGGACATAGAGGCTCAGTCGATTCTTGAGCTCGCGGATGCCGACTGTCTCCATGCGCGCAATGTAGCTACGTGAGGCCACATCGTCAATCGGCGGCGTGTCACGGCCGCCTGTACTCCGCGTCGATGTGCTCCTCGCCGGGCGGGTTCCAGGAAGCGCCCGAGGTGGCGGCCCGCGGGCCCGGGCATCGGGCCGATGATCTCCAGGGGTCCACGGAGTGCCTCGCGCAGCCCATCCGCAGTGGAGGGATCGCCCGTCATGGTCGTCCAGGCCCGGCCCACCTCGAGCAGCGCATGCGCGTCCGTGACGCCGACGCCCGCCACGCCGAGCCGCCGGACGAGTGCCGCCGCCCGCTCGTTGGCCGGAGCCGTGGGCACCCGCCCGTTCCATGCCTCGATCCAGTCAACGTGCGCGACAAGCGCTTCGTTGGCGCGGTCGCGAAGCAGGGATCGCCGGGTGTGGTCGAAAGGGTGTGGGATGCCGACCAGCGCGCCCTGCTCCCGACCTGCCTCGATCGCGTCCGACGCGGACAGGCCGGCCGGCAATAGCTTGCGGAGGAACAGGAAGATGAGGTCACCCTCCGGCGTGTTGACCTCGCAGCCGACGATGACGTGCAGCCCGGCCGAGGCGGCATCAGCGGCCGCCAACGCGCCGTCGAGGGTGTCGTGATCGGTGATCGCGAGGTGGGTGAGGCCGAGCTCGGCAGCGCGAGCGACCACGGCGATCGGGTCCGCGACGCCGTCGAAGCTCGCCGACGTGTGGCAGTGCAGGTCCACGCGAGCCGTGGCGGGAGGCGCAGCCCGGCGCTGGCCCGGCTCCCTGCCCGACCCCAGTTCCGGGTCCGACCCCGGGGTCATCCCCCGATCCCGGTTTCCGCCAGGTAGCGGCGCGCGTTCGCGCCCCGGACGGCCCGGATGTCCTCCTCGTACTTGAGGACCACACCGAGCGTCTCGTCGACGACGTCACCATCGAGCTCGGTGGCGCCCAGCGAGAGGAGCGCGGCCGCCCAGTCCAGCGTCTCGGCCACGCCCGGGACCTTGGTCAGGTCCGCCGAGCGCAGCCGCTGGACGAACGCGACGAGATCGCGGGCCAGACGAGCGGGCGCGTCCGGGACCCGGGTCGAGACGATCTCGAACTCCTTGGCCGCCGTCGGGTAGTCGATCCAGTGGTAGAGGCAGCGGCGCTTGAGGGCGTCGTGGACCTCGCGTGTCCGGTTCGAGGTCAGGATCACCCGCGGCGGCTTGGCGGCGCGGATCGTACCGATCTCGGGGACCGTGACCTGGAAGTCGGACAGGATCTCCAGGAGGTACGCCTCGAACTCCTCGTCCGCGCGGTCGATCTCGTCGATGAGCAGCACCGGCGCTGCGCCGTCGTCCGCCTCGAGCGCCTGGAGCAGGGGGCGCTTGAGCAGGAACTCCGGGCCGAAGATGTCATGCGCGGTCGCCTTGTCGATCTCGCCGCGTGCTTCGAGCAGCCGGATCTCCAGCATCTGGCGCGGGTAGTTCCATTCGTAGACGGCGGTGTTGACGTCCAGGCCCTCATAGCACTGGAGGCGGATGAGCCGCGTGCCGAGGGTCGTCGCGAGCACCTTGGCGAGCTCCGTCTTGCCGACGCCCGCCTCACCCTCGAGGAGCAGCGGCCGCCCGAGCTCCAGGGCCAGGAACACCGTCGTCGCGAGCGAGCGCTCCGCGATGTACCCGTGGCGTCGGAACTCCTCCGCGATCCCCTCGATCGTGCGGGTCGGCTCAGGGCGGTCCGCGCGCGATGCGGTGCGCTGCGCGGTTGCGGTCTCGGCGTCGGTTTGCTGGTCGGCTCCCATGGGGCCGGATGCTACACCGAGCCGGGTGTCGGACGGGTCAGCCGTCGTGTGGAGGCGAGTTCAGCCGTCGCCGAGCCGCTTGATCCCGCGCAGCTCGTCCAGCTGCCCGATGTCCACGAGCGTCTCCGCCGTCGCCAGCCGGACCTTGAGGCGCGGCAACCGGCACTGCCCACCTCGTCCGGTCTCGCGACCGTGCGTTGGACGGGTTCGCTCCGGGCGCACCGCCCCTCTCCATGCAGCACCGACTGATCCTCCGGGTCGCTGAGCACAGCGGTGTCCTGGAAGTCGAGTTTCGCGACGCGCTCGTGCACGACTGCGCCGCATCCAAGTCAGCGATGCATGAGGGCGCGGCGCGGAATGGGCGAGCGAGACGAGCGAGCCGGTGGGCGACCCGCCAGATAAGCCTCCGATAACCGCCGCTCGCTACAACGGGCAGGTGCAGTACTCGGTCCGCCTCGACGATCCCGGGTTGGCGGCTGCAGTCGGCCGCATCGTCCGTGATGCGAGGGTGCTCGCGGGGTACAGCCAGGACCAGCTCGCGCAGCGGGCGGGCGTCACGCAGACGCGCGTCTCGCGCCTTGAACGCGGTCGATCCGCGGACCCCGACCTCGGCGTCGTCACGCGGATCCTCGCGGCACTCGGATTTCACGGCTCGGTCGAGATCTCGGATCGGCACCTCGATGACCGCCGCCAGCAACGCGACCCGGTCCACGCATGGATCCTCGGGCATGTCGCACGCCGGCTCGCGCGAGCGGGGTGGCGCGTCGAGACCGAGGTGCCGATCGGCCCCGGACCACCGCGGGGCTGGATCGATGTCCTGGCGATCCGCAACGACGACGGGCTGATCGGGGAGATCAAGGGCGATATCCCCGACATCGGGGGCCTCCAACGGCAGGTGGGGTTCTGCCGGTCCACCGCGGCAGTGGCCTTCGCCGGCCTTGGCTGGCGCCCTCGGCGTATCGGCACGCTCGTCGTCGCCCTCGATTCCGCGACTGTGCACGGCCAGATCGCCGCAAACCGGCACGTGCTCGCGGTTGCGTTCCCGGGTGTGCCGGGCGCGATGTCGCGCTGGATCCGGGACGGCGGGGCGCCGCCGCCGGCAACGCTCGTGCTCACGGATCCCCGCTCACGGCGTGACGAGTGGCTGCTGCGAACGCCGTTGAGTGGCCGCCGATCGGCCCCTGCCACGGGGGACTACGCCGAAGCCGCGCGATGGCTGCTAAGCCGATGAGTCTGCCGCGGACGCCGTGCATCGCTGCCACGCCCGATGAGTCTGCCGCGGACGCCGTGCATCGCTGCCACGCCCGATGAGTCTGCCGCGGACGCCGTGCATCGCTGCCACGCCCGATGAGTCTGCCGCGGACGCCGTGCATCGCTGCCACGCCCGATGAG
>JBBRRZ010000023.1:0-59035 GCA_038245845.1 Candidatus Limnocylindrales bacterium | reverse complement strand
GTCGGATCAGGGCTCTCTGGCCCACCGTCGGCGCCTCATCGACCCTATCGGGACCTCCGCGGGTCGTCGCTCACCCGTCGAACCCTGCGAATGGGCCCACTCGGGCCGTCAGGTGGGGATGTTCGGTGGATCCGGGCTAACAAGGCAAGTCACCTAGCCACCCATCCACCCCTGGGCCCTCGGACCAACGCTGGGAATGCGATGGTGGTGCACGTGATGAACAGATACACGGCAGTTGCCGAACACGCTGGCGCCTGGTGGGCGATCACGGTCGCCGAAATGCCCGGGGTCTTCAGCCAGGCGCGACGACTCGACAACGTGGAGCACATGGCCCGGGACGCGATCGCCCTCATGCTCGATGTCCCCCCGGAGTCGTTCGAGATCGACGTCCGCCAGGTCCTTGATCCCGAGGCGGGCGGTGGCTGATCACGTTGGCTAGACTTCCGGGGTGAGGTACTGGGTCGCCAACACCGATCTCAAGTGGTTCTCGTTCCTTGCGGCGCAGCCGTTGCTCGAGGAAGTGAACTTCTGGCAGCCCAACAAGGTGCGGCCGGTCACGCTGCCCGTCGGTGGGCCGTGGCTATTCAAGCTGCACGTTCGAAACGGCGGCTGGGTCGTGGGTGGCGCCTACTTCGCCCACTACACCACGCTGACGCCCAGGCTCGCCTGGCGTGCCTTCGAACGGGCCAATGGAACCTCAACACTTGAAACTCTTGTCCAACGCATCGCCAAGTACAGCGAACGTCCGATCGATGCGGACAACACGGTGATCGGTTCGTCGGTCCTGGTAGAGCCGTTCTTCCTCCCACGTGATCTCTGGGTCGCGCCACCGACCGACTGGTCCACGAACCTGACGCGAGGCAAGTCGTACGACACCGAATCAGGCGAAGGCGCGGACCTGTGGGCCCGCGTCATGAGCGCACTGCATCTGTCGAAGGCGCCCGCTGCAACAGGGATCTCCGAACCATCTGCACCATACGGCAGCCCGACGTTGATTCAGCGGAGGCTCGGGCAAGGAGCGTTCAGGGTGATGGTCACCGACGCATACGAACGTCGGTGCGTCGTGACTGGCGAACGCACGCTTCCGGTCCTAGAAGCGGCGCATATCAAGCCTTACAACTTGGTCCACACGCATGAACTCTCAAACGGCATTCTGCTGCGGTCGGACCTACATACGTTGTTCGATCTCGGGTATCTGACAGTGACTCCGGACGATCTCCGGGTACGCGTCAGCCGCCGGATTCATGACGAGTTCGCCAACGGACGCGACTACTACGCGCTCGATGGCCGAGAGGTTCGCCTGCCACAAGCGCCGTACCCTAGTCCGTCCCGGGAGATGCTCGACTGGCACGCGCAGTCGGTCTTCCGAAGTTAGATCGCGATCATGCGAGACACGAGGGCCGGAGAGCACCGCAGGTCGAGCGATTCGACTACAAACCCTATGCTCCGCGCGATGCACGGCGCCAGCAAGCGACGCTCAGCGGTCCGGCGTGGCCGACGGGCTGCCGCTCCGGATTTGAGGATTCGGGCGATCGGCGTCGGCGAAGCGGTGGGCAAAGTCGCCATTCACGTCGTGGATCGGTGACCCTGCGTCTCCGGAAACACGATCGGCGATCCGCTATCGTCGCGGCATGAGTGATGCCCCGATGCCCGCACCGCCAGGTCCGCCTGCCGCCCAGCCCCCTGCCCCACCGTCCCCGTCGTATCCGCCGGCGTTCGCCGTGCAGACCCCGGAGCCCAAGAGTCGGACCGTGGCGGCTGCGCTGGCCATCATCTTCGGCGGTCTGGGCATCCACAAGTTCTACATGGGCAAGGTCGCGCTCGGTGTCCTCTACCTGATCTTCGTCTGGACGTACATCCCGTCCTTCATCGGCTGGATCGAGGGCATGCGATATCTGGCCACGAGTGACGAGACCTGGGCTCAGCAGCATGGCTGGCCGGTGCAGCGGGCGAACGGCGTCGCCATCGCGTTCCTCTGGGTGCTCGCGCTCCTGCCGCTCCTTTCGATCGTGGCGATCATTGCCCTCATCTTCCTGGGCGGTCAGGTAAGTCAGATCCTGTCCACGGTCGGCAATTCGGTCTAGGGCCCGAGGCCCGGATGGGCGAAGTCTGCGGCGAGGGATTGGGGCTCTCCGACTCCGACACGGACAGGATTGAGCGGGTGCCTAACCCACCTTCGCCGGGCAGAGCACCCGGTAGTCGCACCAGCCGCAGGTCTTCGATGCGGGCGTCGCGGCGAAGTCGCCGGCGCGGATGCGCGCTGCGCGAGCGACGATGTCTGCCCGCGCGGCGTCCAGCTGCTCATCGGTGCGCGTCGTGGTCATCCGCGTCTGGGACTCGGTGAAGTAGAGCGTCACGCGCTCCGGCGTCCCGAGGCCCAGCGTGTCGCGGCACGCCAGGGCGTAGATCGAGAACTGGAGGCTGTCGTTGACGCTCTTCTGGCTGGTCACCCGGCCAGTCTTGTAGTCGATGACCTCGATCCCGCCCGACGCGAGCCGGTCGATGCGGTCGATGGACCCGCTGATGCGCACGGGCGCAGACTCATCGCCTGCCTCGATGACTAGCTCGAACTCGAGCTCCTCCGCGATGACGGCCCGGTCCTCGCCCGCGAGCTCACCGGCGTAGAACGCGTCCAGGAGCGGCGTCGTGCGAGCGCGGTAGCCGTCCTCGCTCGCCTGGGACCCGTACGTCCCGGGCTGCCACGCGTCTGCGAAATAGCGCTCGAGGTCCGTGCGGGTGGGCGGCGCCTCGCCCCGGGCGGCACGCTCGCGGCGCTCGCGGGTGAACCGCTCGAAGGCGGCGTGCGCCGTGGAGCCGAACGTCGTCGCGCCGCGGCCCTCGGCCTCCGGGAACCGGTAGAGGTGCCTGAACGCGTACTGGAGCGGGCAGCGCTCGTAGGTGTCGAGCTGGCTGTAGCTGAACCTCGGAGGGAGCGCCGCCACGGCGAGCAGGTTGGCGCCGGCGCCGCTATCGATCGCGAGGTCGCGCATCGTCAGCGGATCGAGGCCGCGAGCCCTCGCGTCATCGGCGGTCGTCGCCGCGGAGACGCCGACGGTCCGGAGCTCGTCGAGCAGGCCGGTCCGCGCGGCGTCCGCCTCCGGGTCTGCAGGGCTGGCTCCCTCGATCAGGCCCAGGATCTCCGAGGCGCGCAACCGGAGCCGCAGTCGATGCTCGCGCGACGACGGCAGCGGCATCACCTTGCGCAGCGTGGTTGCCTGGCGGAGGACGTCACCGGCCGTCTCGCCATCGGCGGTACCCGCGGGATCGCCCGAGCCTGCCGACGCCACCTCGACGACCTCGGCGCCCACGCCCTCCCGAAGCTCGGCTACGAACGCGGACGGCTGCTTGTCCGCCGATGGTCCCTCGTGGGTCGTCAGCACAAGGCGCTCCTGCGTGCGCGTCATCGCGACGTACAGCAGCCGTCGCTCCTCTTCGGTGAGCAGGTCGCCCGCTGGCACCGCGTCGCGCAGCAGCTCGCGCGGGAGCGGCTCGGCCGTCTCGCGGCCCACTGGCCACTCGCCCTCAAGGAGGTATGGGACGAACACGAACGGGAACTCGAGGCCCTTCGCCTGGTACAGCGTCATCAGGCGCACGCCGTCCACGTCCTCGGTGAGCTCGACGCTGGTTGGAAGCTCCCCGCCGGCCGCCTGGTACGCATCGAGGTAGTCCACGAACCCGGCGAGCGATCCGCGCCGGTGCTCGAGCTGCCAGTCCGACGCGAACCGCAGGAACGAGGCGACGTTGGCGGCCTGGCGCTGGGACTCGCGGGTGTCGGCGGCGATGAGGTCCAGCACGGTGCCGGTGCGCTCGATCAGCCGCTGGGCGATCGTGTGGGGACCGTCGCGGAGGGTGAGCGGATGCAGCTCGTCGATCGTCTCGAGGACGCGTCGCAGCTTGGCGCGGGTCACCGCCGCGATCGGCCGTCGGACGCCGGCGTGCCGGTCTCGCCGAGCCCTGGGAGAGGCAGCGGCGTCGCTGACGGGCCGCTCCGCCAAGAGGTCCAGGGTCGCGGGCTGGAGGAGGTCGCCACCTTCGGCCCCTGGCTCCTCCGCTGCCGTGCCGCCGTCGCGCGCCAGGTCGTCCGCGGTGAACTCGCCGGTGTCGACGATCTCGCGCATCGCGGTGACGAGGTGGCGCCGGTCGTAGCGGGCCATCCGCGCCACGGCCAGCACCTCGAGCGCATCCAGCCGCCACGGCGCCGCCGTGAGCAGCCGGGCGAGCGCCGCGTCCTGCTCCGGGTCCGCGATCGCCCGCAGCGCCTGCTCCAGGTCCCGGATCTCGGGCGTGTCGAACAGCGACAGGCCGCCTACGACGGTGTACGGGATGTCCTCGTCACGCAGCCGGGCGACGATCGCCTCGCGGTGCCGGTGCTTGCGGTACAGGATGGCGACGTCCGACCAGGAGCGCGTGGGCACGCCGTTGTCCCCGTCCGGGCGGACGAGTGCGCGGATCCGGTCCACCACCGCGACGGCCTCGTCGGCGGCACCGGTGCACACGACGAGCTCCACGGGCTCCCCGTCACCACGCTCCGTGAACAGGCGCTTGTCCGGTTCGTAGCGTGAGTGGTTGTGGACGATCAGCCGGTTCGAGGCCGCGAGGACGTGCCCGCCGGAGCGGTGGTTCTGCTCCAGCCGCATCCGTCTGGGCGGGCCGGGCGGACGGGTGGAGCGATCGTGGACCGGCGGCCCGCCAAACCGCCGGTCGAACTCCGCGAAGGCGGCGTAGCTCGCCCCCCGGAAGCGGTAGATCGACTGGTCGTCGTCGCCCACGACCATGACGTTGTCCGGCCGGTCCGGCGTCCGGCCGAGCATCTCCACGAGCTCGATCTGGGCGATGTTCGCATCCTGGAACTCGTCGATCATGAGGAAGCGGTAGCGGCGCTGGTACTCGCGCAAGACGTTGGGCCGCTCCCGGAAGAGCCGGATCACGGCCGCGACCTGCTCCCCCGAAGTCCAGGGCGCCCCGCCGCGCGAGCTCCCGCTGGTACGCCTCGTACACGATCGCGAGCTCCCGGAAGCGGACGACCTCCAGCGCGGCGCCATCGACGACGTACGTCTCGGCGAGCTCCTCGATCTCCGCCTGCTGCTCCGGCGTGAAGGAGCCGATGCGACGGGCGTGTCCCTCGCCATCGACCGTCCTGCGGGCCTGCTTGTCGGCCTCCTTGCGCACATTCTCGTCCGAGGGTTCGAGCCCGAACGGCTTCTCCGCCTCGGCCCGGACGTCCCGCCGCCACCTCGCGTAGGCGCTGCGGACCGACCGCGCCGGCCCGAGATTGCCCAGCGTGCGCAGCCGCTCGATGGCCGCATCGAGTTCGCCGTACTCCGCCTCGAAGGCTGCCGCCTCGGCATCGGCGAACGCCGCGACCCGGTCCGGGGTGACCAACTCGTCCTTCGCCCGGTTGATGAACCCGACGAACTGGCCCAGCCACCACACGCCGTCCCCGCCGCGGCTCGAGTGGAACAGCAGCTGGAGGTCCGGCAGGAGGTCTCGAAGGAGGAGCACCATGCCGACCCCGTCGAGGACGTCTGGCTGGCTCGCGAGCCCGGCTTCGGCCGCGTGCTCCGTCAGGACGCGATGGCAGAAGCTGTGGAAATTGCTCACGGGGAGTCGCGTTCGAACGGCCGGCCCGAGTGCGCGATCAAGGCGCTCCTGGAGCTCGCGGGCGGCCTTGACGTTGTAGGTCAGGACGAGGATCTGCTCCGGGATGAGCGGTCCGGCGAACGGATCCTCGTGCCGGCCCGGCGGCGGTGCACTCCCCTGCCCCAGCGTGTCCAGGAGGTGGCGGACCCGCTCCACGATGACCCTCGTCTTGCCGGTCCCGGCCCCCGCGATGACGACCAGGGGGCCGTCGACCCAGTTGACGACAGGGCCTTGCTCGCCGGTGAGATCAATCTGCATCGAGCCCCCTCAGTTCACGAGCTTCGGGCTGGAGTCGAAGATCAGCGAGCCGCCGAACTGGCCGTGGAGCTGGTCGTCCAGGTGGTCCGCCACGTTGCCGAGCTCGTTGCACATGAAGGTCACGGCCTCTGGCGTCAAGCCGACGGCGGGCAGCTCCATCGCCGCGTACACCGTGTGCTTGCTCACGAACACGCGCACGTACCGGAGCGTGCTGTTGATGCTGTTGAGCTCCGCGAGCAGTTCGGCCGTCACGGCCACGTCCCGCAGGAGCAGCGAGAACGCGGTGAGGGTTGGCGGCAGCCCGTCCATGATCCGCACGAAGCCCATCGCGCTGCCGAGGCGGATCGGCCAGTCGCCATCTTTGTCGGTTCCGATCTGATCGATGCCGATCCAGCGCTTGAGCGCTTCCTCGACCATCGAGCGCAGCGCCTCGAGGTCGTGCTGGTGGTCCGCGGGCTCCACCGCTGGCGATCCTTCGCGATCGATCGACAGCGGGAGCGGGCCGACCTCAGCGCGATCGAAGGATGCGTAGCGGTACTCGAGCTCGCTGGGACCGCCGACATCGAACACCCGGACCAGCGTCTGCACGGCGAGGTCCGCCACCTCCGCGTGTGGCGCGGGCGCCTCCCACATCCGGTAGCGGTTCTGGCCCTTGTCGCCCGGATTGGGGGTCGCCCACCCGAGACCGTCGAGCATCGCCTCCTGGCCCGGGTCCAGCGCCTCGTCGCCGTGGAGGTAGGCGTTGCTGGAGGCCTCGGCACGCAGGTCATCCGTCGCAGCGAACTGGAGGTAGCGCCCCGCACCCGGCGTGGATGGCTTCGCCGAGATGATGAGGTACGTTTCGGGTGTCATCGCCGCCAACGCCTCTGCGAGCTCGACGGCAAACATGCGCCAGTGGGCATGCGCGAGGGTGGCATCGTGTGCGGTCGTCGCGTCTTCGGGCTCGCGCTGCTCGATTGTCGTCATCGGCCCCCCACTGTCCGCGTCGTCGCGGCACCCCGATTGTCTCCTCCTCGTCCGTCCGGCGCATGACGGCTGCGCGCGCCCTGATCATCGGGCGGGCCCGTGACACCTGTCTGTCACGACCAACGGCCGATAGTCCGTGACAAACAGCTGACACGACCGACTGCAATCCTCGGCGCAGGAGGGCAGATGGACACGATCGAACTTGCGTCACGACTCGCCGGCGCCACCTGGGGCCACGTGGTCGGCGACGCCGTGGGCGTCCCGTACGAGTTCCGCGCCGCGGACCGCATCGGCGACGTGGTCTTCGGCGCGACCGGCACGCACGGCCAGCCGCCGGGCACGTGGAGCGACGACGGGGCGCTGATGCTCGCGCTCCTGGACTCGATGCTGGAAAGCGGCTTCGACCCCGAGGACCAGGGGCGACGGGCGCTCGCCTGGTGGTCGGACGGCGCGTATACGCCGGACGGCGACGGCCGGTTCGACATTGGCGGGGCAACCTCGCGGGCGATGCGCGCGCTCAAGGCGGGCGTCGCGGCCGTGGACGCCGGGCCGGCGGACGAGCACGCGTGCGGCAACGGCTCGCTGATGCGCATCCTGCCGGTCGCGCTCCTCGGCCGGGACCTGCCGCCCGCGGCGCTGATCGAACAGGCGCACCTCGCCTCGCGCGTCACCCACGGGCACGCGCGCTGCCAGGTCGCGTGCGCCGTGTACTGCCTGCTGGTGGTCGGGGTCCTGCGCGGTGGCGCGCCCGCGGACGTGCTCGAGGGCGCCTTCAGCGCGGCCGCTCGCGAGTACGACGACGGCGATCTTGCCGCGCACCGGGCGGCGCTCACGGAGCTTCGGGCGTGGACCGGCCGATCAGGACGCGGCTTCGTGACGGACTCGTTCTGGTCCGCATGGGATGCGTTCGCCGAGGCGACGGACTATGCCGACGCGATCCGGCGGGCGGTCGCCTATGGCAACGACACGGACACGACGGCGGCGATCGCCGGCGGACTCGCGGGCGCACGCTGGGGCTGGGACGGGATCCCGCCCGCGTGGCGCCAGCGGATGCGCGGCCGCGAGGTCGCCACGCCGCTCGTGGACCGGCTGGTCGCCACCACCGGCGCACGAACCTCGTCCGTCTCGCCGCTGCGCGTGAATTCGATCTCGCTCGCCGGGACCTCGCTGGACGGTGGCCCCGGCCGCCTCGGCATCACGTTCCTCCCCGGCAAGAAGCGCACCGGGTGGACGGGTGACCACTGGCGGGACCTGGATGCAGACCTCGCCGCCCTACGGTCGATCAGCTTCGATGCACTCTTCCTGCTCGTCGAGGACTTCGAGCTGGAGGACTGGCGCGTGCCCGACCTCGCCGAAGCGATGGCGTCCGTCGGCCCGGCGCTCATCCGCTACCCCACCCCGGATGGGCATGTTCCCGCCGACATCGCCTCGTATCGGGCCGCCGTCGCGGACCTCGTGCGCAGGATTGCGGCTGGCGAGTCGATCGCGATCGCGTGTCGAGGCGGCCTCGACCGCTCCGGGATGACCGCGGCGTGCGTGCTCCGCGAGGCGGGGCTCGACGGCAATACGTCCATCGCGCGTGTCCAGGCCGCCCGGCGAGGGTCGATCACGCTGCCCCGGCAGCAGGAGGTGGTCCGAGCGTGGCGGCGTTCGTGACAGGATGTCGTCACGATCGCGTGTGGACGAGAGCGTATCTGCCGGTAGACGGGGGCTTCTGCGAACCGACATTCGGCCGAGGTCGAGACAACCCGGGCGGAGACTAACCGCCTTGCACCGGCGGGACCGCGTGACTCTCGGTCACGATCCGGTCCAGCACCTCGACGAACCAGGGCATGTTCGCCGGGTCCTCGAGCAGCGCGACGTCGAAGCGCGGCCACCCGTTGACCTGGCGCCCGTGGATGTGGACGCCGTCCATCTCGTTGATGGCGCGGCGGATCTCGTGACGACCGGGTTCTGAGTCGAAGGGCGGCAGGCGCAGCCCACCGAGCCACACGACGACGCGACCGTCCGCGTGGATCGCGAACAGCACCTCGGAGGCGCGTGGCGCGGCCTGCAGGTCGAGCGTGAACATGAGCTCGGGCTCCGCCGTGGTTCCGTTCGTGGGGAACCGAGTCAGCGCCTTCGTCGCGACGCCCGCCTCGTCCGAGAGCGCGCGCTCCTTCTGCTCCGCCCAGTTCACGAGGGTCTCGACGACGCCGCGGGCGGCCGGGCCGCGCCTACGGCCAACCTCGACGGCGAACGCCTCCTCGTCCCAGGTCTGCGGGGTGCGATCTGCGGACAGCGCGAGGTCGAGGATGAGCAGGGCGTGATCCGACAGTCCGGCCTCGACGACCGCGGTATCAAGCGTGAGCGCCGTGACCTGGTCCGCGAGGGACGGCGACACGAAGAGGTGGTCGAGCTCGGACGTCTTCCACGTCCCGAGATGCCCGCATCCACCCGCGGCGCCACAGCCGCAGCCCACGGCCGACGCCGGCGGATCGGCGACAAGCGTCTTCGCCTCGACAAGGCCGAGCGCGCGAACGGACGCGAGGAGCGCTTCGGCCCGCGCGAGGTAGCGCGCGTCCTTGGACGACAGGGAGACGTTGAGGTCCCCGCCAAGAATGACCCGCGCGCCGTCAGGCGAGTCGAACAGCGGCACCAGGTCCGCCACGACCCGGTGCATCGATGACAGGGCGGCACCGTCGAGGACGCCATATACGGAGACGAGCGTGATCGGCTGGATGCCCGGGAGCCCCATGCGCGCGACGGCGACCGAACCTGGGTGCGAGTTGTCGAGCAGGTATCGCCGCTTCGACCACTGGTTGCGGACCGACCGGATGGGCTCGATGGTGATCGCCGGGTCCAGCCCGACGACCGCGCTCCCCCAGTTGCGGTGCCCGGCGATCTCGCCGTACACGGCCCGATCGCGCGCGACGCCCAGCGGCGGCACGGCCTCCTGGACAAGTGCCACCGCGGCGCCCATCGACACTCCAAGGTAGTCCCACGCGCCCCGCCGGCTGTCGAACGGCAGCAGCGGCTGCCGCCAGTGGTTCAGGTTCCAGGTGGCGATGCGGACCGCCCCCCGTGGTGCTTCGTCCCCACTCACGAGCCGATCATCGACGACGCCTGTGACAGCAGCCCGTCACAGGGTTGTGCTGGAGAGCGTAGGCCAAGCCTGGAGCGAGTCCGGTGCTACGTCCTCACTCGCGAACCGATCATCGACCCGGTCGTGACAGCATCCAGATCGTCCTCGACGCGAACACGATGTCGGCGGTCAGAGATCGGCGATCGGGTCCCGCCAGCGCAACCCGGGAAACCGACTGAAGTCGCGGTCGCTGGTGGACCATTCGCTCCCGGACTCGATCGCCAGCGCTGCGAGGTAGGCGTCCGGCACGAGGTTGCCCTTTGCCCCAGCCGCCCGGCAGAGTCGCTCGAAGATCTCCCAGTGCCGCCGACCCGGCCTGACGATCACCGCGTTCGGCTGCAACCGGAGCGCGTTCGCGAAGGCGAGGGCCTCCTCCACCGGCGTCGGCGGGTCAAACACGCGCGGATGGGTCACGACTCGCACGAACCCGCTCAGCACGAGCTCCGACACGCCGAACGGCTCCGGGACGGACACGACGGCCTGCAGCCACTCACGGCACTGCGCATGGCCCGGCGCGGCATCGCGGAACGCCCGCACGAGGACGTTCACGTCCGCCAGGGTCACCGGTCAGCACCGTCCATGAGGTCCAGCATCGCCGCGCTGTCGTCAAGGTCGACGCCCGGCATGAGACGGCCGCCACGGAACACGGGCAGCGCCACGGGCCGGGTTGCGTCGTCGCGCCGGGCGAACGCGGCTCGCAGCGCATCCTCGACAACCGCATTGAGGGTCCGTCCAGAACTCGCCGCGCGCGTCTTCGCCTCGATGAGCAGGGCGTCATCGATCTTGATGGTCGTCCGCATGCATCAAAGCATCAACGTGCTGCATCAGGATGTCAACCAGCCGACCAAAGCCTGTCGAGGCAACCGGTGGTTGCCGCGAGCGGTCAGTTGAAGCTGAAGTTCCCCGTGTGGCTTGAGCCGTCAGTGAGCGTCACCGTGAGCTGGCGGCACGTCCCCTTCCAGGCCTTGTCGGTCTTCCAGACATACGTGTACACACCGGTCGCCGCGTCGTAGCTCAGGCTGCTCGAGCCGGCCGTGACCGTCTGCTCGATGGCGTCGAGCGGCGCGCTGGTATCGCAGGTGACCTTCCGGGAGGACGGCGAGCCCCCGGCCAGGATCGACAGACCCTGGTTGCCGCCCAGGCTGAACTTGACCGGGATGGCCTTGCCCGCGTTGACACGGTTCGTGACCGGCGGATTGTTCACGGGCTCGAAGAACCCGGTGAATGCGAAGGGCGGCGGCCCGTTGGACACTCCGATGTTCCACGTGCTCGCCTGGGAGGTCCGCACGGTGATGCGGATATCGCCGTTCCATGGCGCCCCGGGCAGCGTCTCCCGCAGGAAGACGCACGGATCCGGCGTCGCACTCGCGTCGGCCGCGGTGCAGGCCGGGACGGGCGTGCCGTTCCGGAACACCACGATCGACGAAGCGCTCTGCCCGGCGGGGATCGCGGATGCGTCGACGAGGAACACGAGCACGAGCGGCGTGGCCGCGGACGCAACCGGCGCGGTGATGACCACCTCGGAGCCGAAGAACCCGTAGTTCGCCGGGGGCGTCCCGGTGATCGCCTGCTCGGTGATCGTGACGCCGGCCGCGGTCACCACCGTCGCGGGAACGGTGACGCTCGTCTCGATGGGGTCGGTGGGCGTCGCACCGTCGCCACCGCCCTCCGTGTCGGTCGTCGTGGTCGAGCCGGGCGCGCCGCTCCCTGACGTCGTTTCGGGCGGCGGAGGCCCGCTCGTGCGACAGGCGGCGAACTCCGACGACTGGCCGCCAGTGGCGGTCGAGGTGGACGTGGCGCTGACAACCGTCCCGTCGGGCAGGGGCGCGGGGAGCGGAAGGCTGAAGGTCGCGGCACCGCCGCCATTCGTCGTTACGTTGAACGCAGTCAGCAGCGCCTGGCCCTCGCCGTTGCCGCTCGGGTCGCACACGGCATTCCCGAACAGCTCGATCCGGTATGTCGCGCTCCCGGACGCCGCGAGGGTGCCGGCAACGGTTGTGAGGCCGTTCTGGGTGACAGCCGCGGTGAGCACCGGGAACGCGTACGCCGCCGGGGTGTTCGTGACCGTGTTGGACGCCTGGGTCGTGGGGCTCCGGTCGATGCCGAGCCCGCCGTTGGAGTGGATCGAGTTGCCGAGAACGGCGGCCTCGCTCGAGGCCAGCGACACGCCGTCGAAGGCGTTGAACGCGATCACGTTGCCGGCTCCTGCCGCAGTGCCGCCGATCGTCGTCCGAGGCGACCCGCCTCCCTCCAGGATGATGCCGTGACGCCCGTTCGGCAGCGCGGTCGCGCCATTGGGGGCCGTGCCGATCCGGTTGCCCGCGACGCTGGTGTCCTGCGGGCCATTGAAGATGTCGATCCCGTCGAACAGGTTGCCCGAGATCGTGTTGCCGTCCCCTGCACCGGGCCCACCCACCACGGTGCTGCGGGAGTTCAGGTGGACGCGGAGGCCGGTTCCGTTGGGTAGCGCGACTGTTCCCGTCGCGTCGAGGCCGACGATGTTGCCCTGGACGATGTTGCCGACCGACGCCGGTCCGGACGGATCGCCCGTGATCAGGATGCCGTCCTGGCCGGCGCCGGCGACGACGTTGCGCGCGATGAGGGTGGCGTTGCCGCTGGTCACGATGCCGGTCGTGACGGAGATGGCGGCCGTGCCGGCCGCGTTGAGCCCGACGTAGTTCCCCTGGACGACGTTGTCGTGGGGCAGCGGTGCCGTCGCCCGCGACTTCCCGATGGAGACGCCGCTGCTGCTGCCGGAGAGCACGTTGCGGTCGGCCGCGGACGTGCCGCCGATGAGGTTGCCGGAGGAATAGACCGTGACGCCGCTGCTGTTGTTGGGCGTGCGGATCGTGCCCGTGGCGTCGAGGCCGAACCAGTTGCCGGCGACGGTGTTGCCGCCCCAGCGTTCAAGCTGGACGGCCGGGTTGTACCAGCTGTTGAGGACCAGGCCGCGGACCTCCGAATCGCCGCCCGCGATGCGGAGACCGAACGCCCCGAAGGCATTCGTGCCAGAGAGCACCACGACGGGTTGCCCCGCGAACCCCGGGTTGCTCGTCGCGTCGATGAAGACCGGCCCGGTGACGACCGGGAGTCCCGGCGATGCGGGCTGGATGAGCGTGGAGCCTGGGAGGCTGAACACAATCGTGTCCCGGCCCGGGTTGGCGTTCGCGGCCAGGATCGCCTCACGCAGGCTGCAATGCGCCACCGAGCACGTGCCGTCGTTGGCGTCGTTGTTCGAGGTCACGGTAAACGTCGCAGGGGTGGCAGCGGCGACCGTCGTGGTATCGGCTGCGGTGTTGTCGGCGAGGGTCGTCTCCGGTTCGCTCGCCGTGACGCTCGCGGACGTGGCGGCGATCCCGGCCGACCCCACGCGGACGTCCACGTCGACCGTGATCGTCGCCGGGAACCCGAAGCTCGCGAGCGAGCCGAGCTGGCAGGTGACGACGCCACCTGCCTCTGCGCATGTCCCCTGGGTGGCGATTGCCTGCCCGAAGGTCGCCCCGGCCGGGAGTGTGTGGGTGAGGACGATGTTGGTGGCGTTGATGTTCGTGGCATTCGTGACCGCCAGCGTGTAGTGGAGCGCCTCCCCCACACCCACGGTCTCCGACTCGTCGTCGAGGGTCAGCGACAGGTTCGGCTTCGGCCGCGACGCGCAGTTGGAGAACTCGGAGGTTGTCCCGTCGGGTCCGGTCGCGGTCGCGGAGAAGACGTCGCCCTGCGCGATCCCGCCCGGGACGGTGACATCGAACGATGCGTAGGACGGGAAGCCCGACGGGACGAGCACGTCCAGGCTGGCGATGGGAAGGTCGCCCTCGCCGTACCCGCTCGGATCGCAGCTTCCGAGCTTGAACACCTCCACGGCGTATGTCCCAGAACCACCCGAGATCGAGCCCGAGACCTGGTCGCCGTACTGGCTGATGCTCATCAGGCTCGGTGGCGACGGGTTCGAATACGTCACTCCATTGTCGCCGTAGTCGATGCCCAGGCCGCCGTTGTCGTGGATCCGGTTGCCGCTGATGCTTGCGTCGTAGGGATAGCCAGTCACGGCGATACCGTCACCGCCGTTGGCGTCGATCGTGCTGCCATCGACACGCAGGCCGGTCCCCGACGACGCGACGCCGGCCCCGTTGAAGCCGGTGATCCGCAGGCCGCGGACCGTGACGTCGTTGCCAGTGGCGGACAAGCCGGCGGCCCCCGGGCCGGCCGACGTACCGTCGAGCGCGATAAGCGGACTGCCGGCGGTCCCCGGCTGCGTGCTCCCATCGATGAGGACGGTCTCGCGGATCGCGGGCAGCGCCGAGCTCGGCGCGATCGTGTGGATGCCGGCTCCCGGAATGGCGAACGCGATCAGGTCTGCACCGAACCGGTTGTTCGCCGTATCGATGGCCTCGCGAAGGCTGCAGTGGGTGACGTCACACGTGAAATCGTTGGTGTCGTCGCTCGAGGTGACGACGATCGCGGGTACGGGAGCGGCGAGCTCCGCGAGCACGGGGTCGCCCGGGCCGATGTCGAAGTTGTCGAGGGTCGAGCCGCCCGGGTGGAAGTTCCATGCCACGATGCCGTCGACGCCGAGTGCCCGCTGCGCGTAGATCTTCGAACGGAAGGCCATCGCCCGGTCCTCGTAATCGCCGCCGACCCGGTTCGGGGCGATCCCCGTCTCGCCGACGATCAGCGGCTTGTCGAGGGCGGCGCACTGCTGCACTCGGACGCCAAAGCCGTTCCACGGGTCGCCCGGGATCGCCTGGGTCGGCGTGTAGTCGTGGACCTCGCACAGGTCGATGTTCGGCAGGTCGTGGACGTCCTGGTACTGCGAGCCCTGGCTGCCACACTGCCCGCCGCCGATCGTGCCGAGGCTGATGAGGTGGTTCGCGTCGATCGAGCGGACGAAGTTCGACATGTCGGTCGCCCACGTCCGCAGCACGTCGCGCGGCCCGTCGCCGGGCGGGCAGGCGCCGAACGCGCCGCCGGGATTGACCTCTGCCTCGTTGATCAGCTGCCAGGCGAGGATCGCCGGTTCGTTCGCGTACCGGGCAACCACCTCGGCCGCCCAGGTGCGGTACGAAAGCCAGGCGGATCCATAGGCTGCGGGCGCCGCCAGGCCGGGGTCGGGAGCGGCATAGCCTCCCGTGTACCAGTCCTGGGTCTTGAACCCGTACGTCGGAGCGACGTCCGCGCCGCATTCGCCCCACTGGTCGGTGAGCGTGGCGATGACCTTGTAGCCCCTGGCCTTCGCCATCGCGATGGTGCGGTCGAAGCGTGACCAGTCGCGCGCGTTGGTTCCCTTGTCCGTCGCCAGCGTCTGGAAGAACCACGCCCGCAACACGCCGTGCGCCTCGCCCCCCAGGCCCGCGGCATCAAGCGCGGTCCCGAACTCGGTATCGGACAGCGCCTCGCGGCACCACCCGTCGGAGTTCGCGTTGTACATGTTGATGCCGGTGAAGGTGTATGGCTGGCCCGCGAGCCGGAGCTCCGAGCCTGACCGCGTGACGAACTGCCCGGACGTGTCGTGCGCACCGGTGACCGCCGGTAGGCCCGCGGCCAGGAGCGCTGTGGCGAAGGACGCCAGCAGGGCCAGCGACGCGCGACGCGCGGCGGCGGGGACGCTCATGACCGACCTCCCTCACCCGTGCCCGGATGGCGAGCCACCCGAGACGCGAGGACGCGGTGACGGGTCAGGCCGACAAGGGTCGACACCGGCCCGAGAGGAGTTGTGCCCGCGCGGAGCATAGGCGCACGCCAGTCGTGGAACAAGGGGGCAAACCCAGGAGTGACCTCGGGCAGCCCCGCATCCAACATGAGGGTCGGAGCGAGCGCGGACCGGAATGACCGCAGCCCGCGGAGGGACGCCGACGCGGGTAGTCCTCGACGCGAACACCTTGATCTCCGCCGTCATCGGCGGATCGAAGTCGCCTGCGGCTTCGATCCGGTACACGCGGATCTTGTGACGAGCGGCGAGGACCCGTCCTTCTTGCGTTGCGGGAGATCACTCATCGCGGCCGACTGCCAGCAACGACATGATCGCGGCGTGAACCCACATGTACCGCTGATCGCCTCGCTCATGTTCGCCCAGGTCTCCATCGGCGCGATCGCCTGCTCCCCGGCGCCCGAGATCGTGTGGCTGGGCGGCGACGACGGCGGCGCCAGGCTGACGCGCTGCCCGGTGGCAGACTGCAAGCCCATCGTCGGGCTCGCGCGCACGTCGCTCGATCGCGCGTCCCCGGGCCACGCGCCGATCGTGCGCGAGCGGCTGGGCGAGCCTGCTTGTGGCCCGACGGTGCACACGCTGTGCACGTACGGCGGCCCGCTGGGCATTGCGAGTCGATGGGCGGTCGTCTTCGACCTCCAGGACGGGACGACCAGGATCGCGAGCGTCCTGTGCTTCGAAGCCACGAACGACAATGGCGGGGTCGTCCCCTGGAACGGGCAGCGGTGTCTTGCGCCCTGACCCCCCGTTCAGTCGCGCCACCAGCAGGTCCGCACCCGTGTTTCCATGGTGATGGACGTCCTCGCCCGACACGACGTCGGTCCGAATCCAGCGGCGCCCTCCTCGAAGGGCGCCGCCGTCTGCATCCTTGGCTGTTGTCCTAGCGGACGATGAAGATCCCGCCCGTCTGGCAACCACCGATGTGGGGCGTGTGGACGTCGAGCTTGTACACGCCCGGCGCCAGCGGCTCGTTCGGCTCGTCCGGGATCGGGGCGTTGTAGTCCACGTAGAACCTGCTGACGCCGGGGATCACGAAGACGAAGAGCAATGCCCCGTTCTTCGTCCCCAGGCGATGGATGTCGATCTGGACCTCGACGCTCCCGCCGGCCGGGTCGAGCGGTACGTTCGACACCGTGAGGCGATAGATCGAGGTCGGCGTACCGATGCGAGGGCTCACGTCCAGGGAGCAGTTGGTCGACCTGGCGGCCACCGAAGCCGGCATGAGCATGGCGGCGACGAGGGCAACGAGCAGCGCGATACGGCGCATGGAAGGTCCTCCGCTGATGGGGTGGTGCCACGGACCCGCGGCACCCCCCGGGAGATCAGTTGGCGGCGGCCTGCCACTGCGCGGCGATGGCCGCGTCGTACGCCTGCGTGTAGCCGCAGGCCCAGGCAAAGTGATCCTCGCCCGCGACGAGGTATCGCTCCCCGACCGCGAGATTGGGACCACCGGCCGAGGTGATCGCCGTGCCGGTCATGCCCACCGCATCCAGCGTGATGCTGGCTCCGGGCGAACCCCGGTACGCGGCGTTGACCGCGAACGTGACCGTGTCGCCGTTGATCGCCGTGACCGTGCCGTCAAAGGCAAGGGCGCGCGCCGCGATCGAGGCGGGACCGGCGTATGGCTCGACGCACGAGGCCGATCCGGGCCCCGTCGAGCTGCCGGGCGCGATGCCCGGAGCCGCGCCCGGTCTCGCGATGAGCAGCACCAGGGCGAGCGCTCCGGCCGCCGCAAGCGCTCCGATCCCGACGAGGCCGAGCCTGGTCGGCCGTCTACGAGCAGTGGTTGCCATGACATCCTCATTGACCCTCGCGCGGATGCGGGCGAGGCTCGCGGAGGACAGATGGTCGACATCCACGGGGTTCACCGCCTGGAGCGAATCGAGCGGATCGCGCTCGTGGTCGCTGGTCATGGCGATGGTTCCTCGTGGCTGCGACGACCAGTGATCTGGCCCTCTGCTTGGGTCAATGTCCGGCTTGGGCCGGAACCTTTCGCGAATGATTCGGCAAAGCGCTTTCGTGCACGGTAGAGGCGGATCGCCACGGCGTTGGTACTGATCCCGAGCACTACCCCGGCCTCGACCTGGGTGAGCCCCTCCCACGCCAGGAGGCGCAGGAGCTCCTGGTCATCAGACGGCAGGGCTGCGAGTGCGTCAAGGGCCGGGTTGTCGGTCCCAGGGAATGGAGTCGGCTGGGGTTCACGGTGCAGGCGGAGGAACAGCCGCGAACGACGATCGGAGCCACGTCGCTGGTTGGCGATGATCCGCCGGGCGATGGCCAGCAACCAGGGCAGGGCGTCGTCCTGGGGCATGCCCCCGACCCGCCGCCAGGCGACCGCGAAGACCTCGGCGACCGCGTCCTCCGCGTCCGCCTCCGTGGGCAGGCGCCGCAACGCATAGGCCAGCACCCTGCGGTGGTGCGCCTCGAACGCCGCCTCGAACCGATCTCTGTCCACCGTACCTCCGGTCGCCCGGACGGCGCCGCGGGCGAACGGGTTCCTCAGGCGGACGGAATCGCGCGGGCGATCGACGGTCCCTCGATCGGGACCCGACCACCCGCCGGGCCCATTGACGCCCGTCCACCGGAGGTCGCGAGCTTCACGCTCCCCGAGCGGGGAGCCGGTACACCTCGGTCGCCGTCCCGCCCATGATCGCCGCGCGCTCGTCCTCGGTCAGGTCCGCAACGAGCGTCTCCGCGGCGTCCACCACGTCGGCGTAGGTCGAAGCGAGCCTGCAGACGGGCCAGTCACTGCCAAACAGGAGGCGCGACGGCCCGAAGGCCTCGAGCGCCACGTCTAGGCCGGGCCGCAGCTCGTCCACGGTCCAACCGGCGCCGGCGGCCGTCTCGAGGCCCGAGACCTTCGCATACACACCCGGCAGGTTGGCGGCGGCTCGCAGGTCGGCGACCCACTGGTCCCAGCCATCGGCGCGGTACGGCGGCTTGGCGAGGTGGTCGATCACGAGCACAAGGTCCGGATGCCGCTCGCGCACCGCGGGAAGCAGCCGGAGGTGCCGGGGGAACACCGCCACCACGTCGAACGGTAGCCCCCGCTCCGACACTAGCGCGAGCCCGGGCTGGACCTCGGCGCGAAGCAGCCAGGCGGGATCCGCCTCCCGGTGCACGAGGTGCCGGACACCGCAGATCCGGCTCGCCCGGGCATCGAGCGCCTCTTCCGCGGCGACACGATCGGTCAGCGGCACCCACCCCACGACGCCCGCCACGAAGGGATGCCGCGAGGCGACCTCCAGCATCGAGTCGGTGTCCGCGAGGCTGTCCGTGGTCTGTACGAGCACCGTGCGGGCGATGCCAGCGGCTGCGAGCTCGGGCGCCAGGGCCTCGGGGCCGAATGACCGGAAGATCGGACCTTCGGCCGGTGTGGGCCAGTCGTATCGGCCGGACGCGAGGTCCCAGAAGTGCTGGTGAGCGTCGATTCGCTCGGGCACGGCCATCCTCGCGCGCACCAGCAGGATTTCGGCTTCGGTCAGCGGCGCAGCCAATGGCATCTCTCCTGAACCCGACCGAGCGGTGGCGACACCGGCGCTCACACCTCGTTCGCCTGACCCGCACCCTGGACGTCCGTTCCTCGCTTGATCGTGCGGATGCCGGGATCGGCTGCGTGGATCAGCGCTCGCAGCTCGCGACAGATGTCGCCCTGCCACGCCGGGAGCGATCCGATGTAGGCGTCGACACCCGGATGCCTCTCGAATTCGACCGGTCCTGCGGCCATCGTGCTGCTCCGTTCGAGGTTCGGCGGTCGCCGCGGACCAACCGCTCGGCGTCTCGGCGTGGGGTACGCAGGCAGATCAGAGCGTTCGGGCCCTTCCCTCGCCCCCGGGCCTCGTCAGTCCTCGTCCTGGCCTGCGCCCTCGTCGTTGGTCGAGGAGGCCGCTGCGCCCTCCTCGGTTGCGGCCGCCGTCGCTCGCACGGCGTCGGCGATGCCATCGGTCCCCAGTGGCGCATCGGCGAACGGGGTCGGCAGTCCGACGAGGTGGCGCTGCGGGTCGAAGACCGCGACACCCGTCGACCACGCGGCTTCGGCAACGGCGGCCACGCCCATCTCCGCCGACGCCGGCGGGAACCCGACGAACACGTGATGGCGCATGACGTCGAACTCGAACGGGCGGCTCGTCTCGGGCGCGTCCTGCAGCCCGGGCCACAGCTCGTCGATCCGGGCCTCGAATGCGTCCAGACGATGGTCGCGGCGGAAGCTGAACTGGCTCGATTCGGCGAGGCGACCAACCTCTGCAGCTGCCTCGTCGGCGGACATCGCGTGGTCGACGGCGAAGACGATGAGGTCGTAGAGCACCATGTGGGGTCAGCCTCTAGAGCGGGCGGTCATCGGGGACCAGGGATGGGGTTCTCTGACCCACAGGATAGGTCGCGGCCGCCAGGTTCCGGCAGGACTGCAGTGGACGAGGTCGGCGTCGGCCAACGTCGGCCGCCAGCGGCGCGGATCCCTGCCCGCCTCGGGTCGCCCAGCGGAGCAACGGTTCCGTGCTGGAACGATCCGATCGCCCAGCGGCGCGAATCTTCCGCGCGCAGGGCGCGGGCGTAACAAGGCGTCGCTGCTCTCGGCGGGCGGAGCCAGGATCGCCGTGGCGCGGCTGCACGCACCGCACGGGGACTGATCCGACAATACGTCACGATCCCGGTGCGAGGGGGCCACGTCCGGCCGCCGCGACGTAGGCGGACAGCGCGCACAGGACAGCGGTCGTTGCGGCAAAGGCGGTGCGCTCGATCCGGCTCTTCGAGGCGAGGTTGGCGATCGTGTTGAGGGCCAGGTAGCCGGCGAGGATCCAGGTAGCCGGCGCGACGAGGCCTGCTGCGGCGGACGGCCAGCCAACGACGCCGGCGCGGGCGAGGACCACGCCCGCCATCACGACCAGGATTCCCGCGGCGATGCCGCTGGCGACTCGAAGTCGCGCAGGCAGAGTCCCCACGTTGCGGCCGCCGAGCACGTAGGCGCCGAGCGGCGCACCGAGCGCCATCGCGGCCTGGAAACCGGCCATGGCCAGGAACAGGATGGTGGCCACCCCAGCGGCGAGGATCGGGTTCATCCGACGAGGGTCAGCGCGAGGGCGACGCCGTAGAGACCGACCCCGTACACGGTATGGGTGGCGATGTTCCGCAGCCGAGCGGCGCGTGGGTCAGGCGTCCGCGAGGCCATGATGCCGGCGCCCATCGCGGGCTGCATGACGAACCACGGGGCGACGATCGTCCCCAGGCCGATGACCAGGGCGGGCCAGATCGTCGGCGATCGTGCCCAGTCCTGGCCCCAGATCGCGAGCAGCAGGAACGCGAAGGTGACACCGATCGCGTAGTGCGCCAGCCACCCCAGGGGCCGCTCACCGGCGACCGGCTCCGCCGATGTGATCCGCTGGTGGACGAACCGACCGCGCGGGAAGTTGCCGATCCAGCGACCCAGCATGGCGTAGTCGAGAGTCGCGATGCCGAACCGCCGTCGAAGCAGCAGGCCCCACAGATCCATCAGCGCAGACGCGCCGACGCCAATCAGTACGCCGCGAAGGGCGAGCTCGACAATGTCATTCACCGTGGTAGTCCTCTGTGGAAGATGTGAGCCGGATCGCCGTCATGCGGTAGCCCCGGGGTGACGTCCGATGCTTGCTCGTCGGCCACGATACGGCCGTCGAACGAGGCGGACCGACAGCCGGTGCACTGGCCCGCGTGACTCGACCCACGATGGAGGCACGCGTGGTGATCGCGCATCACTACATGTGGTGACCGACGTGGTGGTTCTTGGACGCGACCCGCGGCGGCCGGATCACGACCGGGGCATCGTCGCGCAGCGGCACAACGGTTCCGCGCCGTTTCGGCCCGATCCTGCGGCCCGTCCGGCCCCCGGACGCAACGTACGAACGGGACCCTCGGCCCCTGAGCGGGTGCCGGAGTCGGGACGCTCGGCACGCGGCGGGGACGATCCGTGTCACTAGGCTCCGACTACGGGCCCGGCAGGGTCCCGACCATCGCGTGGACCACGCGCCAACGTCCCCCGCCTTCGCCTGTCCCTGCAGTGGAGTGAGGTATGCCCGGCCTGTACGCGAAGCCGTCCGCGCCCAGCGACGACAAGCGCTGGAAGATCGTGGAGACCCGGATGCGGCGGATGGGCGACCGTCCGTCTGCGCTGATCGAGGCGCTCCATGCCGCCCAGGAGGCGTTCGGCTACCTGGACAACGACGCGCTGGAGTACGTGGGCGACACGCTGGCCGTGCCCCACTCGCGCGTCTACGGCGTGGCCACGTTCTACTCCTACTTCACGCTCAAGCCGCAGGGCGAGCACACGTGCGTCGTGTGTACGGGGACGGCCTGCTACATCAATGGGGCGAAGGAGATCCTCAACCAGCTGGACGCCGGCCTGCACATCAAGCCCAAGGAGACCACCGCTGATGGCAAGGTGTCGCTCCTGACGGCCCGCTGCCTCGGGGCCTGCAGCCTGGCGCCCGCCGCCATCGTTGACGGCGACGTCCAGGGCAAGGTCGTGGCCGCCGAGCTCGTCGCAACCCTGGAGGCAATGTGAGCGAGCAGCCCGCGGCACTGCGGCCCGTCCGCCACCGCCCGATCCACGCCACCGCCGAGAGCGGACACCAGGCCGCTCCCCGCGCGTCCGCCTACGTCTGCGAGGCCGCGAGCTGCATGTCCGCGCGCAGCCACGAGATCACCACCGCCCTTGCCGCCCACGTCGCCGACGCCGGCATGGCCGACGTCACCGTCAAGCGCGTGGGCTGCCTGGGCCTGTGTGCCGCGGGACCCCTGGTGGAGATCCTCGAGACCGGGCAGCTGTTCGACCGCGTCACGCCGGACGACGTCGCGCCGATCATGGCTGCCCTGCGGGCCGTCAAGCCCGGCGCCGAGCGCGAGGCGCAGGGCCCGTTCTTCGACCGCCAGGTCCGGGTTGCCACCGAGAACTTCGGGCGCGTGGACCCCGAGAGCATCGACGACTACATCGAGCGGGGCGGCTACACGGCCCTCCGCCGCGTCCTCGGCGAGATGACGTCCACAGAAGTCCGCGACGAGATCTCCCGCAGCGGCCTCCGCGGGCGCGGCGGCGCGGGCTACCCGACGGCCCTCAAGTGGACGACCGTCGCCAAGGCGAAGGGCACGCAGAAGTACGTCATCTGCAACGCCGACGAGGGCGACCCCGGGGCGTTCATGGACCGCAGCGTCCTCGAGAGCGACCCGTACCGGGTGCTGGAGGGCATGGCGATCGCCGCCTTCGCGGTGCACGCAACCGAGGGCTACATCTACTGTCGCGCGGAGTACCCGCTGGCGGTTGCCCGCCTGCGCACCGCCATCCGCAACGCGCAGCGCGCCGGACTCCTGGGCGCGGGTATCGACGACACGTCGTTCTCCTTCGACGTCCAGATCCGGCTGGGCGCCGGCGCCTTCGTGTGCGGCGAGGAGACGGCGCTGATCGCGTCGGTCGAGGGCAAGCGCGGCAACCCGCAGTCCCGGCCCCCCTACCCCGCCGTCCGCGGCCTGTTCGACGCCCCGACACTGATCAACAACGTCGAGACCTTCGCCAACGTCCCGGCGATCATCCGCAAGGGCGCGGACTGGTATGCCGGGATCGGCATCGGCAAGAGCCGCGGCACGAAGGTCTTCGCGCTGGCCGGCCGGATCGTCAACACGGGCCTCGTGGAGGTCCCGATGGGGATGAGCCTGCGCGAGATCATCTTCGACGTCGGCGGCGGGATCATCGACGGCCGCCCGTTCAAGGCGGTCCAGACCGGTGGCCCGTCCGGCGGCTGCATCCCCGCTGCGCACCTGGACACCCCCGTGAGCTACGAGTCACTGATCGAGCTCGGCTCGTTCATGGGCTCGGGCGGCATGATCGTCATGGACGACACGTCGTGCATGGTGGATGTGGCCAAGTACTTCATGGACTTCTGCCGCGATGAGTCGTGCGGCAAGTGCGTTCCATGCCGCGTGGGCACGACCCAGATGTGGATGCTCCTGGACCTCATCACCCGGGGTCGCGCGACGCCCGCCGACCTCGCCCAGCTTGAGCGCCTGGCCGGCATCGTGGCCAGGATGTCGCTGTGCGGCCTCGGCCAGGGCTCGCCCAACCCGATCTTCAGCACGCTGCGCTACTTCAGGGACGAGTACGACGCGCACATCGTGGACAAGGTGTGTCCCGCCGGCGTCTGCGAGATCGACCAGCCGGCGGAGGCAATGGCATGAGCGCTGTCCACACCCTCACGATCGACGGCAAGGACGTCGCCGGCACCGAGGGCCAGACGATCATGGAGGTTGCCGAGGAGAACGGGATCGACATCCCGGGCCTGTGCCACCTCCCCGGCATCCACGACCGCGGCTCGTGCCGCCTGTGCGTCGTTGAGGTCGCGGGCTCGCCCAAGCTCGCGGCGGCATGCGTCACGAAGATCGTGGAGGGCATGGAGGTCACCGCCCACTCCGACGCGCTGCTGGCCTACCGCCAGGCGGCAACGGAGATGATGTTCCTCGAGCGGAACCACGTCTGTGCCGTGTGCGTGGCGAACAACCACTGCGAGCTCCAGGGCACGGCCGCCGAGCTTGGGATCACGCACTTCGAGCTGCCGCGGATCAACCCTGCCGTGGACATCGACGCCAGCCACAAGCTGTTCGCCATCGACCACAACCGCTGCATCCTGTGCCTGCGCTGCGTGCGCGTGTGCGACGAGATCGAGGGTGCGCACACCTGGGACGTGATGCACCGCGGGCTCGAGACCCGCGTCCAGACCGACATGGGCATCCCGTGGGGCGAGTCGCCGACGTGCACCAGCTGTGGCAAGTGCGTCCAGGTCTGCCCGACCGGCGCCCTGTTCGAGAAGGGCCGCCCGGTGGCCGCAGGGAGCAAGGACCGACGACCGTTCCTGCCCTGGCTCCGGGTCATGCAAGAGGAGCGTGGGCTGTGAGCAAGCCGCGAGTAGCGACGGTCTGGCTCGACGGATGCTCGGGCTGCCACATGTCCCTGATCGACATGGACGAGCGGCTGCTCGACATCTTCGAGCGCGCCGACCTCGTCTACGGGCCGCTGGTGGACGTCAAGGAGTTCCCGGAGGACGTCGACGTCTGCCTGGTGGAGGGCGCGGTGTCCAGCGAGGAGGACCTGCACAAGATCCGGATCGTGCGCGAGCGGACGAAGGTGCTGGTGGCGTTCGGCGACTGTGCGGTCACGTCCAACGTCCCCGGCATGCGCAACCCGATCGGGGTCGCGCCGCTGCTGGACCGTGCGTACCGGGAGAACGTGACCCTCAACCCCGGCATCCCGACCGAGTTCCTGCCGCGCCTGCTGCCAACGTCGGAGCCCGTGCACCGGCTGGTCCACGTGGACGTGTTCCTGCCCGGCTGCCCGCCCCACCCCGACCTGATCTACACCCTGCTCGACGACCTGCTGTCCGGCCGCACCCCTGCCGTGGCCGGCGCCCGGTTCGGGCGCTGAGGAGGGCCACCTGATGAGCCAGACTATCGTCATCGATCCGGTCACCCGGATCGAGGGCCACTCCAAGATCACCATCCAGCTCGACGACCGCGGCGAGGTGGTGGACGCGCACTTCCACGTCACCCAGTTCCGCGGCTTCGAGCGGATCACGCAGGGTCGCCCCGTCCACGAGATGCCGGCGCTGATGGCCCGCATCTGCGGCATCTGCCCCGTGAGCCACCTGATCGCATCCGCCAAGGCCGTGGACGACATCATGGCCGTGGAGCCCACGCCCACCGGCGCGGACCTGCGGCGGATCATCAACCTCGGGCAGATCGTCCAGAGCAACGCGCTCTCGTTCTTCCACCTCTCCTCGCCGGACCTGCTGTTCGGGTTCGACGCGGATCCGGCCATCCGCAACATCATCGGCGTCGCCCGGGCCAACCCCCAGCTGGCGATGGACGGCATCGGCCTCCGCAAGTGGGGCCAGCAGATCATCGAGTGGCTGGGCGGCAAGCGGATCCATCCAGAGGGCATCGTCCCGGGCGGCGTTGCGTTCCAGCTGACGCCCGAGGTCCGCGACCGGATCCTCGCGGGCGTCCCCGAGGCCATCGCTGCCGTTGACCGCGCGATCGCCTGGTACAAGACGGACATGCTCCGCTGGGAGGAGGAGGCGTCGACCTTCGGCAACTTCCGCTCGGCGTTCATGGGGCTCGTCGACCGCAACGGCAACGTCGACCACTACGACGGCTGGCTGCGGGTGGTCGATGCCGACGGCAAGTTCCTCGCCGACCGCGTGGACCCCAAGCTGTTCAACGACTACATCGGCGAGGCCGTGGAGCCGTGGTCGTACCTCAAGACGACGTACTGGAAGCCGATGGGCTACCCGGACGGGCTGTATCGGGTGGGCCCGCTCGCCCGGCTCAACGTGGCCGAGAAGACGGGCACGCCGCGTGCGGACGAGGAGCTGGAGAAGTTCCGCTGGCGCGTGGGCCGGATCGCCAGCTCGTCGTTCCACTACCACTACGCGCGCCTGATCGACACGCTCAACGCGATCGAGCGGATCGAGGAGCTGCTCCGCGGTCCGGACATCCTCTCGACGCACGTGCGGTCCGTGGCCGGCATCAACCGCAACGAGGGCATCGGCGTGTCCGAGGCACCGCGCGGGACGCTGATGCACCACTACAAGGTCGACGACGACGGGATCGTCCAGTGGGTGAACCTCGTCATCGCGACCGGGCACAACAACGCGGCGATGAACCGCGCCGTGCTCCAGGTGGCCCGCCATCACGTGAAGGCAGACCGGCTGGTGGAGCCGATGCTCAACCGGGTCGAGGCGGTGATCCGCTGCTACGACCCGTGCCTGAGCTGCTCCACGCACGCGCTGGGCCAGATGGCGCTGCGGGTCCAGCTCCTTGGGCCCGATGGCACGGTGCTGGACGAGCTGGTCCGGTGACGAGCGTGGCCCGGTGACGAGCGTCGCCCGGTGACGAGCGTGGCCCCCGGCAGGGCGCTGGTCGTGGGCTACGGGAACACGCTGCGCAGCGACGACGGGGTGGGCCGGGTGGTCGCGGAGCGCCTGGCCGACGATCCGCGCCTCGACGGGGCGGACGTGCGCGCCGTGCACCAGCTCACGCCCGAGCTGGCCGAGGACGCGAGCGCGGCGTGCGTCCTCGTGCTCGTGGACGCGAGCGTGGAGGTCCCGCCGGGGTCCGTGCTGGTCGAGACCCTCGGGTCGGGCGCCGGAATGGGCGCAGCCACCTCGCACCATGTCGGTGCCGACGAGCTCGTGGCGCTCGCGCACGAGCTCTGGGGCAGCGCCCCGCCGGTGTACGTCGTGCGCGTTGGTGTCGAGTCGATGGGCGTCGGCGACCGGCTCTCGCCGGCGATCGAGGACGCCGTGCCGATCGCGATGGACGCGGTCGTCGCCCTCGTGGCGGAGCATGGCCATGCATGAGGTCTCGCTGGTCGCGGAGCTCGTGGACCTGGTGGAGGCGCGCGCCGGCGGGCGGCCGGTGGGCCTGGTCCGGGTCCGGCGGGCGACGACCATCCCCGAGGACGTGCTCCAACAGGCGTGGGCGATGCTCACCGATACGGGTCCACTCGCGCACGTGGTCCTGGACGTGGAGCCGTTCGACATCGAGCTCCAGTGCGCCTGCGGCTTCGCGGGCGCGCTCGGCCACGACGACCTCCTGGGTGGGTCGATGGCGAGCTGTCCGGCATGCACGGCGCTCGTGGCCCTGCCGCCAACCGCGGAGCTGGAGCTTCTCGAGGTCCGGGCCGCGGACGAGCAGCCGATGGTGCCGACCGGCTGATGCACGGGACGCCCCGGGCGCTACGATGCCGCCGCGAGGGGTGCCATGTCGCAGTCCGAACCCGTCTGCCTCGTCATCGCGGATATCTCCGGGTACACCGGGTATCTCGCGGCGGTCGAGCTCGACCACGCCCAGGACATCCTCGCGGACCTCATCGGCACGATCGTCTCGGCGCTCCGGCCGACCTTCCACCTCGCGAAGCTCGAGGGCGACGCGGCGTTCATGTGGGCCCCCACGGAGACGCTCGACGGCTCGCTCCTCCTGGACGCGATCGAGCGTTGCTACTTCGGCTTCCGGCGTCGCCGGCGCGACGTCCGCCAGGCGACCTCGTGCCCATGCAACGCGTGCAGCCGCATCCCGGACCTCAACCTCAAGTTCGTCGTCCACCACGGGCAGGCGTTGCGCCAGAAGGTGGCCGGGCGTGAGGAGCTCCTACGCTCCGACGTGATCGTCGTCCACCGGCTGCTCAAGAACGAGGTCGTCGAGGCCCTCGGGATCGCCGCGTACGTGCTGATGACCGAGGCGACGACATCGGCCGTGGCGATCGACCCCGTGGCCATGGGCCTCGCGCCGCTGTCTGAGACGTACGAGCACCTGGGCGAGGTCCGTACCTGGGTCCTGGACCTCGAGCGGCGCTGGCAGGAGGGGGAGGCGCGACAGCGGTTCTTCGTCACGCCCGCGGATGCCTTCTGGACGCAGACGATCGAGACTATCGCGCCGCCGCAGCTCGCCTGGGAGTTCGTCACGGCGCCCGGGCGGCGGCCCTCATGGCAGCTGGGCGTCACCCAGGTGGTGCTCGAGGCAGCGCCCGGCAGGCGTGGGCCCGGGGCGATCAACCACTGCCGGCATGGGGCGGATGCGGGCGTGCTCGAGGAAATCCTCGACTGGCGGCCGTACGACTACGTCACCGACCGCGGCACCCACCAGACACCCGGCGGCACGGTAAGGATGCTCGAGACGATCGAGCTCGAGCCCACGCCCACGGGAACGCGGATCCACTACCGCCACGGGTTCCCGCCGACGGCGAAGCAACGCAAGGCGCTCGATGGCACGATGCCGATCTACCGCGAGGTGTTCAGGATCCGCAACGCACAGCTTGCGGAGCAGCTGGACGCCGAGGCCCATGCCCGTGACACGACCCTCGCCGACGAGCCGGATCTGCCGGCGCCGAATCCGGACGGGGTCCTGGGGTCGATCGAGGGCGGCTGAGTGTGCGAGTCGGCCGAAACCGGCGGCTGCTAGCGGGCGGTGGCCTGTCCGCGATCAAACAATGTCCGATGCTGCTGGCGGAGCAGCTCGATGTCCGACCGTCCCTGCACAGCCTCGGGTGACTCGGGATCGAGGTCCACCAGGCGGCGCTCGACTGCCCGCCACTCCTGGAGCACGTCGGCCATGCGGAACACGCGGGAGCTCAGGTTGGTCGTCGGTCGCTCGACCGGGTAGAACAGCGCACGGTATCGGCCATCAGGCTCGGCGAGGATCGCTGTCCGGACCCGTACCAGCTCCCCATCGATCCGCCGGAAGAGACCCTCCGCGAGCACGCCATGGGCCGCGCGAACAGGTGTTGTCAAGCCTGTCCGCGACTGCGACCCGGCGCCGCCGGCAACCTGGCCGACCCTTTGCCGGATCCGCGCTACACGTGCGGCGCGACGCCCTCGGCGAGCTGCTCCATGAGCTCGACCTGCGCCTCGTACCCCAGTAGCGGGAAGTGGCTGCGGGTGACGAACTCCACGAGCACCCCCGCGCGATCGCGGACGACATGCAGGGCCGCAACGAGCTCCTCGGCGGTTCCTGCGTACGCGCCGCGGCCGGTGAGCAGCGCGTCGTCGTCACGGGTGAGCGGCGGCGGGTTGGGCGCGGGCAGCGACCGTGTCGCGGACGCCTCCATGTCCGAGTACTTCCAGCTCATCGCCCACAGCGCATCCCGGTAGTGGTCCATGGCGTCCTGGCGCGAGCTCCCGGGCATGAGCACCGAGTAGTGGATGAACCGGAACGTCGCCGGGTCGCGGCCGATGCGCTCGCACTCGTCGAGCACCCAGCCCACCTGTTCCAGGAACGTCGTCGCGGCGGCATTCGAGAAGATTCCGTCGGCGAGGCGGGCGGCGCGCCGGATCGCGGGCTCGGCGCCACCGCCGACGATGACCGGGATCTTCGTCGCGGGTCGCGGACGGACGCCCAGCGTCGGCAGCGTGTAGACGTCGCCCTCGTGGGTGAACGGCTCGCCGGACCACGCCCGGGGCAGAATCTGGAGGATCTCCTCCATCGCCGCCCCGCGGCGTCGGGCGTCGGCGCCGAGGCCCGCGAACTCCACCTCTGACCAGCCGAGGCCCAGCCCAAGGAGCAGCCGGCCGTGGCTGAGCAGCTGGACGGTCGCGGCATCCTCGGCCAGGCGGATGGGGTGGTGCATCGGCGCGAGGATGACCCCGGTCCCGATCTCGATCCGGGACGTCGCCTGCGCGATCGCCGCGCTCACGACCAGGAGCGAGGGCATGTAGCCGTCGTCAACGAAGTGGTGCTCGGTGGTCCAGACCGAGGTGAACCCGAGCCGCTCCGCCTCGACGGCGAGCCGGATCGTCTCGTCGTAGGTGCGTGTCCAGTCGGTCTCGCCCGGCCGGAGTTGCGCGCTGAGGAGTCCGAAGCCAAGTGCCATCGGTCGACGATACCGCGTCAGGGCTGGGGTGCAAACCCGTGTTGGGAACGGATGGCCCTGTTGCATTCGCCGCGGATCTGCTAAGAGTGGCAGACCAGACGTGGAGGCAATGACTGGCGGTCCAATGAATCTGGTCGCCAGGACCGCGACGAGCCAACGGCGAACCCGACCCGTCGTCACCCAAAGGGGGGTCTGCGTGTCGATTCGGAAACTCATCGCCTTGCTCATGACGAGCATGCTGGTCGGCGCGATGGCGCCAATGCTGCTGGCGGCGCCAGTCCTCGCCACCGGGCCCACCGGAAGCGTGATCTTCGACAATTCCCCGGCCATCCTGCCCGGCAACCTGCCATCGGTGGGCTTCGAGGCGACGTCCACGAGCGAGTGGGGCACCGGGGTCAGCTTTGCCGGGTCCCGGCGGGCGCTGACCACGGTCGTCGTGACCATGAGCACCTGGGCACTCCACTCGACCTACCCGGCGATGCCTGCCGGCGGATGGACGCACCCGATCACGCTCAACCTCTACGCCATCGACGGCACGGCTCCGGGCACCCTGATCCGGACCATCACCCAGACCTTCGCCATCCCCTGGCGGCCAGAGGCCGACCCCAACTGCCCAGGGACGGCGTGGAAGGCATCCGACGGCAACTGCTACAACGGCAGGGCCTTCAACATCACGTTCGACCTCGGCGGGCAGGTCGTCCCGGATAGCGTCATCGTCGGTGTCGCCTACAACACCAGCGACTACGGGGCTGCGCCGCTGCGCTCCTCGACGCCTGCGGGCGGGCCCTATGACTCCCTCAACGTCGCGACCTTCCCCGGAACGGGTGATGGAAACACGGCGACGCCGGCACTTGTCGGCTCCTTGACCAGTCCTCTCGGCACATACCTCGACTCCCTGTGGGCCGGGGCGTATGGCGACGGCGGCGCGGTCACGGGCACCTTCCGACTCGATCCGGTGAGCTGGGGCGGCTACCAGCCGGCAATCCAGGTCAGCGCGCTCTCCGTGTGCACGCCGACCGGCTTCTACCGGGACACCATCAACCTGACCGCCGCGCAGATCGGCGGAGCCGTCACCGGCGCGCTCGATGCGACCGGTTGCAACATCGGCGCCTACAACCCGACGAGCGTCACAGGCGCGACCATCTCGGGCGCGAACTACTTCGGCATCGTCGCAGACGGCGTTCCTCTCAACGTCACCAACAGCGTGGTCCGGAACATCGGCGAGACGCCGCTCAACGGGTCCCAGCACGGGATCGGCATCTACTACACCGGCGCCGGGGCGATCGGGACGATCTCCGGCAACACCGTCTCCCATTACCAGAAGAACGGCATCGTGGCCACGACCAATGCCAAGGTGTCGATCACGGGCAATACCGTCATCGGCGAAGGGCGCGTGGACTACATCGCCCAGAACGGCATCCAGGTCAGCTCCGGCGCCTCGGCGACCGTCACCGGCAACACGATCAAGGACAACTACTACACCCCGAAGTCGTACACGGCCTGCGGCCTGCTGCTGTACCAGGCAGGTGGCGTGCGCGTCGGTGCGAACACCTACAGCGGCAACGAGGTGAAGCAGTGCAACGCCGGCAAGGGCGGCGGCCAGTTCAACCCCTGATCACCTGACCCCTGCGAACACGAAGGCCGCCCGCCGGGCGGCCTTCCTCGTTGGCGACGGACCTACGATCGCCACCCTCGACCACAACACGTCGACATCCTGCGCCCACTCGATGGCGGCCGCTTCCTGATGCTCCATGGACATGGACGGTCGACACGTCTTCGCGGCGCGCTGACGCGGCCAGCGGCGTGACGGGACCGGCCGTGCCCGGGTTCGCGTTCGATTTCCGGCTGCGCACCCCCGGCCGCCCCTGGACCGCGCGGTCACATCGGTCTGGTATGCACGAGGCACGATCCCCTACCGTCGCGAGCGCGTCGCGCCGACGGGGTCAACTGTCGCCGTGGTCGTCCTGGGCGACCCGATCGTCGAGACCGCGGTGGGCTCGCGCGGGTCCTCGCTCGTCGCAACGACGGGCTTCCTCATCGGCCCCCACGATCGGCCTGTCGTCAACGAGCCGACCGGTGAGACCTTTGCTGTCGGGATCGTCACGACGCCGACGGGGTGCCGGGCAGCGCTGGGCATAGACCCGGAAGCTGTCGCCGGGCGGGTGGTCCACCTCGAAAGTGCATGGGCGGCGGCCAATGCCCGCTGACGAACGCCTACGAACGCGCCGCGTGACCGACCTCAAGCGGGACCGGGCGTCCGGCTCGCGGGAACTGCACCAGACCGGTTGACCCATGGCAGCAGGAGTAGCATCCGGCGATGGACTGCTGCGACAACACGGTCTACGACGACCACTTCGACGCCAAGCGAGCCGAGGCCCGTCTGCTCGAGTACCGGCGCAACGGTCCGCGCGGCTGGACGGCACGGCTCATCGGCGAGCTGTCGGCGAGCGACGTGACCGGGCTCAGCGTGCTCGACATCGGGGCCGGGGTTGGTGCGGTGCACCACGCCCTCCTCGCGGCGGGCGCGGCGTCCGCAGTGGATGTCGATGCCTCCGGTCCGTACCTCGAGGCCGCCCGTGGGGAGGCGGTACGGCGTGGCCTCGCTGAACGCGTGACGTACCTCAAGGGTGACGCCGTGGCGCTCGCGGCGGAGATCGGGGTCGCGGACCTCGTCGCGCTGGACCGCGTGGTGTGTTGCTACCCGGACATGGAGGCGCTGGTCGGGCTCGCGGCGGCGCGAACGCGACGGCGGCTGGGGATAGTCCTGCCGCGTGACGTTGCGTGGGCACGGGCCGGGATCACCGGCGCAAACTGCATCGGCAGGCTTGGCAACAGGTCGCTCCGGACCTACGCACACCGGATCGATGCGATCAGCGCCGTAGCGGCGGCGGCCGGGCTCGCCCTCGTGAGCGCGCACCGCGGCTGGCTGTGGCAGACGCTGGTGTTCGAGCGGCCCGCGCCGGCGGGCGCCTGACGGTTGCTTGGTCGCGGTCGCACGCGCTGATTCCCGGTAGCGACACCGTCAGCGGACAGCCGGCGGAGATCGCAGTATCGAGCTTCGCGTTCTCGTGCCGAGCCACGGCCGTCGAGAGCGGTGCGATCATGGTGGGGATGCCCAGCCCCGAGTTCGCGATCAAGGCGTTCTTCACCCTGTTCGTGGTCGTGGACCCGATCGGGCTGGTGCCGGTGTTCATCGCCCTCGCTGGCCACCGGTCCCCGGCCACCCAGGCGCGCTACTCCCGCCGGGCAGTGCTCATCGCGGGCGGGGTCATGGTCGCGTTCGCGATCGTCGGCGGGCCGCTCCTCGAGTACCTGGGCATCTCGGTCGCGGCGCTCCAGATCGCCGGCGGGATCCTGCTGTTCAAGATTGCCCTCGACATGGTCTATGCGCAGGTTCGCCGGGAGACCGCCGAAGAGGAGGTCGAGAACCGTGCGAAGGAGGACGTCTCGGTCTTCCCGCTGGCCATCCCGCTCATCGCCGGGCCGGGAACGCTCGCGAGCGTGCTGATCCTCGTGGGCGGCACGGGCGGCAACCGCGCCGACTTCGCCATCGTGCTGCTGATGGGCGTCGTCGTGCTCCTCCTCGCCTACCTCTTCCTGCGGCTCTCGACGCGCATCGCGAAGCTGCTGGGTCAGACGGGCATCAACGTCGTGACCCGCGTCCTCGGGCTGATCCTCGCGGCGCTGTCGGTGCAGTACGTCGCGGACGGGGTGACGACGCTCCTGCGCGCCTGACCGTGCATGGGAGGCGTCACCGCGCGCCATCCCCCGCGAGGCTGATCGCGCGCGTCACGCGCTCCAAGCTGCAGGTGCGGGTCTCGCCCAGGACCACGTAGCAGGGTCGCGCTCGGTCAGCGTGTAGTCCGCGTCGTGGAGGGCGAGGGTCAGCCCTGGCGCGGTCATCGGTCCTCCGGGCGGGCGTCGCGTCGTCCCTATCGGTGGCGGCGTGGCCGTCCGTCCGGGCCGCGGCGGGTCAGTCCCCGGCGAGCGCGGCGATCAGCGCCCGCACGGCAGCGGGGCCCGCGATACGGTGGCGGGCGGCGGTCGCGCCGGGACCGACCTTGACCGTCCATGCCGGATCCGGGAGTTGCGCAAAGACGTCCTCGTCGGTTCGGTCGTCGCCGATCGCCAGCTCGAACTCGGACGGGCCCACCAGCGACCGGATGTGTGCCACGGCATCGCCCTTGCTGGCCCACGCGAATCGGACCTCGACGACCTTGTTCCCGCGCAGGACGCTGACCTCCGTCCCTGCCAGCTGCTCGTCGAGCGCGGCTGCAACGCCGTTCGCCAGCCACTCCCCGAACTCCGGCTCGACCAGGCGGTAGTGCCAGGCCAGCGAGTACTCCTTCTCCTCGATGGTGCTGCCGGGCGCCTGGTCGAGGTAGGCGTTGAGGCTCCCGCGGACGCGATCCTTCCAGTCGAGGTTCGCACCGGGCCGGAGTGGCGCCCACCCACCGTCCACGGGCGAGCGGATGAGGGCCCCGTGCTCGGCCGCCAGCCAGACACCGTCGAGCACCCCGAACCAGCGGTCGAGGTCCGCCGCCGCACGTCCGGACACGATCACGACGGTCGTCCGCCTGCGCGCGGCAAGCCGCGCGAGGACCGGCACGAGCCCGGCGTCCGGGACCGCGTCGGACGGGCGGCTCGCGAGCGGCACCAGGGTCCCGTCGTAGTCGAGGAAGCAGGCTCGCGAGGCCGCGCTCTCGAACGCCAGCCGGAGCTCCGCGACGGCGGGCGCAAGGGGCGCCGGTCCGCCGGTCGCCCGGTGGCGGCTCTGGCGCGCGATGTCGTCGATGGACCGCTCGGCCCACGCCGCGACGCTGTTCCGGCGGACCCGGTTGAGGAGCGCCGCCTGCCGCTCGAGGCGCTCGTCGAGGGGCATTGTCAGCGCGCGGTCCAGCGCGTCCGCGGTACCCGCTTCGTCGTAGGGATTGATGCGGATCGCCTCGCCCAGCTCACCGGCCGCGCCCGCGAACTCGCTGAGCAGCAGGACGCCATTGCCGCCGTCCTGGCAGGCCACGTACTCCTTGGCGACGAGGTTCATGCCGTCCCGCAGCGACCCGACCCAGGCGACGTCGGCGGCGGCGTACAGCGCGGCGAGCTCGGTCTGCGCGATCGTCCGGTGGAGGTACACCACCGGCGTCCACTCGGCCGTGCCGAGTTCACCGTTGATGTCGCCCACGAGCTCATTGACTGTGCGACGGAGTGCCGCGTAGCGCGGGATCCCCTCGCGTGACGGCACCGCGACCTGCGCGAGGGTCACCTGCCCGCGCCACTCGGGTCGGGCCACGAGGAAGTGGCGGAAGGCCCGCAGGCGCTCCGGGATGCCCTTGGTGTAGTCCAGCCGGTCGACGGCGAGCACCAGCCGCCGGTCCTTGTACCGGCTCCGGATCTCCGCAAGGCGGCGTGCGACGACCGCGTTGCCCGTCACGAGCCGGCGCCATGGCTCGGGGTCGATGCCGATCGGACGGGCCTCGAGCGTCACCGGTCGACCGTCGACCTCCACCTGGTCCATCCGGCTCTCGATGCCCAGCACCTGGAGCAGCGTCCGCCGGAAGGCGCCCAGGTGCTCGTACGTCTGGAAGCCGATGACGTCGGCGCCAAGGAGCCCCCGCAGGATCGCCTCGCGGTCGGGGAGGATGCGAAACATCTCGGGTGCCGGGAACGGAACGTGGAGGAAGTAGCCGATCCGCGCCTCCGGGCGGGCATCGCGCAGGATGCCCGGGAGCAGCGCCAGCTGGTAGTCGTGGACCCAGATCAGGTCGTCCACGCCGGTGCGCTCCAGGGTGGCGGCGGCGAAGCGCTCGTTGGCGTCGCGGTACGCGGCGAACGTTCCGGCATCGAAGACTGCGTGCGTCGGGAAGCCGTGGAGGAGGGGCCAGAGCGTGTTGTTGCTGTAGCCCTCGTAGTAGGCGCGGCTGACGCCGGCAGGGAGGTCGACCGAGGCGAGCCCGTGCTCCCGCTCCCACGTCTCGAGCACCCTGGCGCGGCCCTCGGGGTCAACGGCGGGCGCCTCCCCCGGCCAGCCGATCCACAGCCCGCCGTCGGTGCGCTCCATGATCGGGGCGAGTGCGGCCACGAGGCCACCGCTACTCCGCTCACCCCGCCAGCCACCGGCGGACCGGCGCACGGTGAGCGGCAGCCGGTTCGCGACGACCACGAGGCGTCGTGTGGCCGCGTCGCCGTGGCGCTGGTCGTCGGGTGTGGTCACCTCCGCGACATCGCGCATCGCCGTCGCGCTCAGGTGGTGTCTCTCGCGTGCGGCACGTGCCGGGACGCCGTCGCTCGTGGATGCATGGCGGGTCCTCGGTACGTGGTCGCGGCCCGATCGGGCAGTTCACCCCCCAGCGTCCGCTCCGTGGCGGTCCATGCGTCCCGGCGGTGGCTCCCGGGCCGTTGCGTCTACCTGCCGAATTGCGGCGTCAGCGAGGCCGGTGTCGATGGCCGCCACCAGCGGCACGACGTTCGACGCGATCCGACATGCGTCCCCCGGGCTGCTACGCGACATGGCGTACGCCGGCCCCACCCCGGGTGGGTACCCCGGTACCGGGGGCCACATCGTCAGGCGTTCATGGGACGGATTGGAAGGTGCCCAGGCGCACCTGGTTCGGCTAACGTTGCGGGAGACGGCGAAAGCCGTCCCAGCCAGGCGGCTGGCCCGAAAAAGGCAAACCCGGGGTGACCCGGGGACGCAAAGCCACGGGACTCGAAGCGGCGGGGCACACCGCCCGGAGAGTCAGCCGGGTTACCGAAGTCAGGAGGTTGGTGTGGCTACGGCCCGCCCTCGCCTCGATGCGCTCGTGCGCGTGCTGGCCGTTGCGGCCCTCGCGTTTGCTGGGATCGCATCGGTTCGTCCGATCTAGGCGGATCCAGGCATCGCGCCTGGTCCACTCGAACGACGCCCCGGAGGCACAGCCCCCGGGGCGTCGCCGATTCCGAGCGTGCTCGTGGTCGTGGTCAGCTCCAGGCGCGCGCCGCCCTCGCCTGCCAGTACGCCTCGGGTGGCTCGGCGAGACCGGCGAGCCGCTCGATATCGCCCGGGTCTGGCACGAGATCGAGCGCCGCCCCGTTCCGGACGACCTGGTCCCCGGTGGCGGCGCCCGAGAGCACTACGTCTGCCCACGGGTTGGCGAGCACGGCCGCCAGCGCGATTGCGTCGGCGCCCATACCCGTGCGCCGGGCCATCGCCGTCACGCGGGCGTCGTCCAGCAGCCGGCCGTTCGCCAGCGCCTCCTTGACGATGACCCCCCAGCCGGCTGCGTGCGCCTCCGCGAGGGCCTCGCCGGCCGAGGGCTCCAGCAGGTTCCACGTCGCCTGGACGCACGCGAACGGGTTGACGCTATCGACGCGCACCTCGAGTGCCGTGCGGATGACGTCCGCCTGGTGCGGCCCGCTGACGCTCAGCCCGATGACGAGACCCTCCTCCGCGCGGAGCCGGGCGAGCTCGGCGAGGACGGCGGCGTCGGTGAGGATGCCGCTCTCGAGCGTGGCGGAGTGGACCTGGTACAGGCGCAGCCACGGCGCGAGGAGCTCGCGGGACTCGGGGAGCTGCGCTCGCAGCATCGCGATCGAGTGGTCCTTGACCTCGTGAACCGGCGCGTCCATCCGCCACTCGCCCACGTAGCGGTAGCCCCACTTCGAGCCGACCGTCACGGCGGCGGGGTCGATCGCGCGCGCCCGCAGCCACGACGCGAGGAAGCGCTCGGCGTACCCGTAGGACCGGGCCGCATCGAGATAGCGAATCCCCGCGGCCCAGGCCGCGTCGAGGACCTCGTGGCTCCGCGCCTCCATCTCCTCGATCGAGCGGTGGGCGCCGAAGTCCCGGTCACGCCCCCCGTTGATGTACGCCGGCCGGCCGAGCGCCGCAAGCCCCAGCCCGATCGGCGTGACCGCCGGCCCGGTCGCGCCCAGCTGCCGTCGTTCCATGCCCGAACGGTACGCCTCGCGGGCGCAGGCGCGCACACGTCGTGCGTGTTGTTTGACGAAAACGGCTAGCGGCCCCATCGTGGGTGCCTGCTCGCACGCGCTGGACTCGCCACTCCGTTGGTCCCGCTGGGCGCATCGACGGATTGGACAGACCCATGGCACGCACGCGTTTCAGCCCGCCCGAGAGCAACATCGTCGTCTCGAGCGACGGCTATTTCGACGTCTACCCGACGGGTGAGCGCCCGGCCAACGACAAGCCCGCCTACCGTGGTCGGCTCAACGAGCTCGGCACCGGCATCCGCGGCATCGACGACCGCCTCGCGGTCCGGCCCTCGTCCACCGCGCTCGCGGACGCGGTCGTGGCATGGTCCGCCGAGCACGGCGCCGCCGCCGTCCGCGGGGACCTCGGCAAGGGTCGCGACGGGAAGGAAGCCGCCGCCTGACGTTCGCCCCTGGGCGCGAGGGCGCGCCCGTCGGCTCAGCCCGCCGGGTTCGCGCCTGACGCGTCGTGCGACCAGGTGGGCGCGCGCCGGTTGCGCACGAGCGCGGTCCCCCAGATGAGGGCCGCGGCGATCGCCAGCAGGACCGGGACCGATGGCGTGGTCATCGGGAGCCAGGCATCGGGGATGTTCGCGCGGTCGATCCCGACGCCGCCGGCCGCTCGCGCCGCGTCAAGGTCCTCGTCGAGATTGCGCTCCGGCGGCACGACGACGGCCAGGAGCACGCCGCTCTCCGTGACTTCAAGACGGTCCCGCCACTGGACGATCCGCTCGACCTTGCCCGCCTGGAAGTCGGCGAGGAATGGCGCATAGCCGAGCGACGGATGGGCGTCGAACGGGCCATGAGCGTTGAGCACGCCGGCCATGACCGCGGCAAACAACAGGGGCCCGGCGACGAACCAGCGCGTGCGGGACATCTGGTCTCCTTCCCGAAGGGCGGCACGAGCCGCGATCGGACGATCTTCGCGCCGGCGGGCGATCAACGAACGGGCCGAACGGCATTGCTTCGAGGCTGCCAGCGCTTCGCGTCCGCCTGAGTCGAGACTGCCAGCGTTGGGGTTGTGATCCACGCACGCGCCCGTTCAGCGGCGATCTCATCGCCCGGCGACCATCCTGCTGGTCCGACACCGTCGCGCCGCCAGACCACACGGCCGCGTCACCCCGGTTCTCGCGGGCGCGAGCTCCCTGGCGCAGCTGGAGACAACTGTCCCCGCGGCGAGCGCGGTCCCGTTCGCGCCCGACGAGCTGGCCCGCATCGACGAGCTGCTCGCGGCCGACTGCGGCGCGGCCTTCGACATCCCGGCGCGTCAGGGGGCTGACGACCGCAGCCTCGGGCCATTCGGCCCCCGATGGCATGGATTCCCGTGACCCTCCGGCTGCGTCGATGGGCCTGATCGCCCACGGATCAGCCCGCCCACGCGCGCAGACTTGGCGGGAACGAACCCGCCGTACTGCGGCACCCATCGACAACCCACGTCGCCACACCAGCACGGGTGGTCGCGCCACCCGACAAAGGACGCAGAGCCCGATGACACAGCACTGGGAATGCCTCGACGGCAACGAGGCAGCCGCACGCGTCGCCTACGCGATGAGCGAGGTGATCTCGATCTACCCGATCACGCCGGCCTCCGGCATGGCCGAGTACTGCGATGACTGGTCCGCCGCCCACAAGCCGAACCTGTGGGGTGCGGTCCCGACCGTGATCGAGATGCAGTCCGAGGCCGGCGCCGCGGGCGCGGTCCACGGGGCGCTCCAGAAGGGCGCGCTGACCACGACGTTCACGGCGTCGCAGGGTCTGCTCCTGATGATCCCGAACATGTTCAAGATCGCGGGCGAGCTGACCCCGGCGGTCATCCACGTGGCGGCGCGCACGCTCGCGACCCACGCGCTCTCGATCTTCGGCGACCACAGCGACGTGATGCACGCCCGCGCGACGGGTTGGGCACTGCTGTCGGCCGGGTCGGTCCAGGAGGCGCACGACTTCGCGCTCGTCGCCCACGCGGCCACGCTCCGCGCGCGCGTCCCGTTCCTCCACTTCTTCGACGGCTTCCGCACCAGCCACGAGGTCAACAAGATCTCCGTGATGGACGCGGACGACATGCGCGCGCTTATCCGTGAGGACGACCTCCTCGCGTTCCGCCGCCGGGGCCTCACCTCGGAGGCCCCGGTCGTACGCGGCACCGCGCAGAACCCCGACGTCTTCTTCCAGGCGCGCGAGGCGTGCAACCCGTACCACGAGGCCGTCCCGGGCATCGTCCAGGAGGTCTTCAACGAGCTGGCGGCCCGGACCGGGCGCCAGTACAACCTCGTCGAGTACCACGGGGCGCCCGACGCGGACCGCGTGATCGTCGTCATGGGCTCCGGGGCCGGCGCGGTCCAGGAGACCGTGGACACGATGGTCGCCGCCGGCGAGAAGGTCGGTGTCGTGACGGTCCGGTTGTTCCAGCCGTTCCCGGTCACGCAGCTCATCGCCGCCCTGCCGAAGACGACCCGCTCCATCGCCGTCCTCGACCGGACCAAGGAGCCGGGCGCCGTCGGCGAGCCGATGTACCAGTCGGTCATCACCGCCCTTGCCGAGGCAATGGACGGCGACGAGCCGCCGTTCGCCGTCGCCCCGCGCGTCATCGGCGGCCGATACGGCCTGTCGTCCAAGGAATTCACGCCCGCGATGATCAAGCCGATCTTCGACGAGCAGCTGGCCGCGAAGCCCAAGCGCCACTTCACCGTGGGCATCTACGACGACGTGACGCACCTCAGCCTCCCGATCTCCACCACGTTCCACCAGCCCCGCCCGGCCGGCGAGGTCCAGGCGCTGTTCTTCGGGCTCGGCTCGGACGGCACCGTTGGCGCGAACAAGGCCTCGGTCAAGATCATCGGCGAGGGCACGGACCTGTTCGCCCAGGGCTACTTCGTGTACGACTCGAAGAAGTCCGGCTCGGTCACCGCCTCGCACCTGCGCTTCGGCCCGGAGCAGATCCGCTCCTCGTACCTCGTGGAGAACGCGGACTTCGTCGCCTGCCACCAGTTCGGCCTGCTCCAGAGCGTCCGAGTCCTGGACCGCGCCAAGCACGGCGCGACGTTCCTGCTCAACTCGCCGTACGGCCCGGACGAGGTCTGGGAGCACCTCCCGGCCGAGATCCAGCACCAGCTCGTCGACAAGCAGATCAACCTGTGGGTCATCGATGCGATGGCGGTTGCCGCCGACACCGGCATGGGCAACCGGATCAACACGATCATGCAGCCCTGCTTCTTCCACCTCTCGGGCGTCCTGCCCGCGGATGACGCGATCGCCCGCATCAAGGGCTTCGTGAAGAAGACGTACGCGAAGCGGGGTGACGCGGTCGTCCAGCGCAACTTCGCGGCGATCGACAAGTCGATCGAGAACCTGGGCCGGGTCACGCTTGGGCCGATCACCGACGCGCTCCCGATGCGGGCGCTGGTCCCCGACAGCGTGCCGGACTTCATCAAGGCGGTCACGGCGCGACTCATGGCCGGGGAGGGCGACCTACTGCCCGTCAGCGCCCTGCCCGTCGACGGCACCTTCCCCAGCGGCACCACCAAGTACGAGAAGCGCGGAATCGCCACCCAGATCCCCGTCTGGGACGAGACCATCTGCATCGACTGCGGCAAGTGCGCGATCGTCTGCCCGCACGCATCGATCCGGATGAAGGTCTACCCCGAGGACCAGGTGCCGGCTCTCGCGGGCTTCGTGTCCAAGGAGTTCAAGTCGCGCGACCTCCCCGGCCACCGGATCACGATCCAGGTCGCGCCGGACGACTGCACGGGCTGCGGCGTGTGCGTCGATGTCTGCCCGGCCAAGAGCAAGACCGACGTCGGGCACAAGGCCATCAACATGGCGCCCTACCTCGACCACCGCGACGTGGAGCGGGAGCGCTGGGATGCGTTCACGGCCATCGCGCCGCTCGACCGGTCCGCCATGGCGCACGACACGGTCAAGGGCGCGGCCCAGCTCGAGCCCCTGTTCGAGTTCAGCGGCGCCTGTGGCGGCTGCGGCGAGACGCCGTACCTGCGCCTGGTGACGCAACTGTTCGGCGACCGGATGATCGTCGCCAACGCCACCGGCTGCTCCTCCATCTACGGCGCCAACCTGCCGACGACGCCGTGGACGAAGAACGCCGAGGGCCGAGGGCCCGCGTGGGCCAACAGCCTGTTCGAGGACAACGCGGAGTTCGGCCTGGGCATGCGCCTCGCGCTCGACTCGCAGACGGCATTCGCCCGCCTGCTCGTGGAGCGGCTGGCACCGGTCATCGGCGCAGATCTCGTCCGCGAGGTGCTCGACGCCCCGCAGGGCACGGAGCCCGAGATCGTCGCCCAGCGCGAGCGGGTGGACCGCCTCCGGGTCGTCCTCGAAGGCGTCACGGGCGAGCACGCCCAGGACGCGCGCCAGCTCCTGACCCTCACCACCGACCTCGTCCGCCAGGGTGTCTGGATCATCGGCGGCGACGGCTGGGCGTACGACATCGGCTTCGGCGGGCTGGACCAGGTCCTCTCGTCGGGCCGCAACGTGAACATCCTCGTCCTCGACACCGAGGTCTACTCGAACACGGGTGGCCAGGCGTCGAAGGCGACCCCGCGCGGCGCCGTGGCCAAGTTCGCGGCCGCCGGCAAGGGCACAGGCAAGAAGGACCTGGGCGCCATTGCCCGCGCGTACGGCAACGTGTTCGTCGCCCAGATCAGCCTCGGCGCCAACGACGCCCAGTCGATCAAGGCGCTGCTCGAGGCCGAGGCATGGGAGGGGCCGTCCCTGATCATCGCCTACTCCACCTGCATCGCCCACGGGATCGACATGTCGAAGTCGATGTCCCACCAGAAGGACGCGGTCAAGTCCGGCTACTGGCCGCTGTACCGCTACCAGCCGAGCGAGGTCGCGGACGGCGTGCCGTTCAAGCTCGACTCGACGAAGCCGAGCATCCCGATCCGCGACTTCGTGGCGACGGAGACCCGGTTCGCGATCCTCCAACGCACCGACCCGGAACGCGCCGCGCAGCTCGCGGAGCTCCAGCAGGCCGATGCGGACGAGCGGTGGCGCTACTACGAGCAGCTGGCGGGCATCCACCGCAGCGTGCCGCACCTCCATCACGACGACGTCGTCGAGGGCGACGGGGCCGTCGCGGTCCTCGACCAGGCGTCGGCACCTGAGCCCACCGCATCGACCGCCAACGGGAAGGGAGACCTCGCGTGACCGTCGACCTCGGGACCACCTATCTCGGGCTGGACCTCCGGTCACCGCTCGTCGCCTCCTCCTCGCCATACACGCGCGATCTCCCGATGGCGCGCCGGCTGGAGGACGCGGGGATCGCGGCCATCGTCCTGCCATCGCTGTTCGAGGAGGAGATCGTCAACGAGGAGATCGGCCTCAACGCCTCGCTCGAGGCCGGGTCGGAGCAGTTCGCCGAGGCCCTCGCCTACTTCCCGCGCATCGACGAGTTCGCGGATGCCGGCGATCGCTACCTCGAGCAGATCGCGAAGACCAAGGCGGCCCTCGCCATCCCGGTCATCGCCAGCCTCAACGCGGCCACGACCGGCGGCTGGGTCCGCTACGCGCGGCTGGTCGAAGAGGCCGGCGCCGACGCGCTGGAGCTCAATCTCTACCACGTGGCCGCCGACCCGACGATGACATCCGCCCAGCGCGAGGCGACGGATCTCGCGCTCATCGCGGCGGTCCGCTCGTCGGTCACGATCCCGGTGGCGGTCAAGCTCAGCCCGTACTACTCGTCGCTGTCGGCCTTCGCGGTCCACGTGCGGGAGGCCGGCGCCGACGGGATCGTCCTGTTCAACCGTTTCTACCAGCCGGACCTGGACCTCGACACGTTCGAGGTCGTCAACAAGGTCGAGCTCAGCCGCCCGGGCGAGCTGCGCCTGCCGCTCCGCTGGATCGCGATCCTCCGGCCGCAGCTGGGCACGGGGGTCTCGATCGGCGCCACGACCGGGATCCACTCCGGCACGGATGCGCTGAAGGCGCTTCTCGTCGGCGCGGACGTCGCGATGATGGCCTCCGCGCTCCTCCACGAGGGACCGGAACACGTCCGGATCGTGGAGCAGCAGATGGTCGCGTGGATGGAGGAGCGGGAATACGTCTCGGTCAGCCAGCTGCGTGGCAGCGCGAGCGCGGCATCGGTCGCGGACCCGTCCGCGTTCGAACGTGCGAACTACATGGCAACGCTCCACTCGTGGAGCTCACCGAGCGACCTCGTCCCGGCGTAGGCCCCCGGCCCCGGCACGTCAGGCGGCGCGGATCGCGTCGAGGAAGGGGGCGAACATCGCGAGCGTCTCGTCCGTGAGCGCCGGCAGCGGGCTCGGATCGTCCGCCGCACCGACGTAGCAGGTCAGGTGCGCGATCCCGGCGGCGTTGATAGCCGCGATCGTGGCCGCAACCTCCGCTGGCGTCCCGTCGAGACAGCCTGGCTTCGCGATGGCGATCCCGTCGGCGTCGATAGCCAGGCGTGCCCAGCCCGTGACCGCGAGGGTCGCTGGATCCCGACCCGCCGCTACGCACGCGGCCGCGGCGAGGGCGACGACCTCGATGGCGTCCTCGAGGGACGCGATCGGCCGGTTGACGTTGACGAGATCGCCGAACCGGGCAGCGACCGCGAGGGTCCGCTCCCCCAGCCCGGCCACGAGGATGGGCGGCCCGTCCGCGCGCGGACCACGGGGGATGAGCTCGGCGGCGTCCGTGCGGTAGTGCGTGCCCTCGAACGTGACCGCGCGCTCGCGCAGAAGCCGGGTGACGACCTCGACGGCCTCCGCGTACTTCCCCACGTGCCGCGACCCGTCGAAGCCGAACGCGGACCAGCTGGGATCTCGCCCGGGCACGCCGCTGCCAAGCCCCATGACGAGCCGGCCGCCGCTGACCTCATCGAGCGTCGCCGCCATCTTCGCCAGCAGCGCCGGGTTGCGAAAGCCGGTGCAGGCGATGAACGGCCCGATCTCGATCCGTGACGTCGCCTCGGCAGCCGCCGTCAGGATCGTCCAGCACTCCCAGAAGCCGAATGTGCCGCGGCCCGGCGTCGTCCGCAGCAGGTGGTCCGGCACCCACAGCGTGTCGACGCCCATCGCCTCGATCGACTGCGCGAGGCGGCGCATGGTCGGCCAGCTCGCATACGTGCCATCGCGGCGCGGCCAGGTGGGGAGGTTGAGACCGATCTTCACCGGCAGGCGGGTATCGAGCATGTCCCGATGGTTGCACGGGCGAAGCAGGCGCGTGCGGCGGCAGGGTAGGGCGACGATCCTCCACGGTCGACGTCCGCCGGGCGACGGTCGTCCTGGGCCAGGCGACGGCCGGGCTCCGGGCGGGCGACGGCCGGGCGACGGCCGGGCGACGGCCGGACATGGAACGACCCCGACCGGTGCCTGTCGGTCGGGGTCGCTTCGCGATGCGATGGTGAGGCGCCGCCCGGGACTACCCCGCGCAGGCCACGTAGGCCCGGATCGTCCAGGTCCTGCCCTTGAGCAGGGCGGCGGACCCGGTGAAGGTCCACGTGTCGGCTGCGCTCGGGTAGGACGCGATGACCCGGATCTTGTCAGGCGTGTCAGTCGTCGTGATCGAGCCGCCGCCGCTGAGGAGCGCGTGGCCCGTGGCGCAGCGAGCCGTCACGGTGGCGGTCTTGACGGTGGACGCGCTCTGGAGCGGCGCGCTCGACACGATGATCGTCTGGGTCACGGTGCCGGCCGGGCCCTGCGCGCCCGTCGGACCCGCGGCGCCGGCAGGACCTGCGGCGCCCGCGGGGCCAGTGGATCCTGTGGGGCCGGTCGCACCCGCGGGGCCGGTATTCCCCGTGTCGCCCTGCGGGCCAGCGGGCCCCTGGGCCCCGGTGGAACCGGTGAGGCCGGTGGGGTCGATGTCGCCCGTGTCACCCTTCGGACCGGCCGGACCCTGGGACCCGGCGGACCCGGCGGAACCAGCAGGCCCCGTGTCGCCCGTGTCACCCTTCGGGCCTGCCGGACCCTGCGCGCCCTGCGGGCCGGCCGCGCCGGTCGGGCCGGCGGAGCCCGTGTCGCCCTGCGGTCCAGCGGGGCCGTCGGGACCCTGGATGCCCTGGTCACCCTGGGGACCCTGCGGGCCGCCGGCCGGGCCGGCATCGCCCTGCGGCCCGGCGGGGCCCTGGATACCCTGTGGGCCGGTCAGCCCGGTCAGCCCGGTCAGCCCGGTCAGCCCAGTCAGCCCGGTCAGCCCGGTCGGGCCGACGGGCCCCGTCAGGCCCCTGGGGCCGGCCGTCCCGGCCTTGGCCCAGGACACGACCTTCTCGCCGCGCTTGCAGGCCGGGTAGCCGTTCTTCGGGACGACGATCCGGGCGACCTTCGTCAGCGAGTTGACGCAGGCGTAGATGCGGGTCGTGTTGTAGTACGTGTACGCGGTGGCCGAGCCGGCCATCGTCAGCAGGAGCAGGCCCGTCAACGAGATGACCACGAGCCTGCGGCGGCTGCCTGTGCCTGCCAGTCGATGAACGCCCAAAGGATCCCCTCTCGGATAACGATGCGGATGGGAGCGCCTGGTCGGGACCTCCCACGACCGTGGTCGTCGCTACTTTCAGCGCAGGTGACGTAACCCGCTGTAACCCGGATGGGTGGTGCGACCCCGGACCTTTGACGATGCCCAGCAGGGCGGTCAGGGATGGTCAGGTGGGCGCGGCGAGGTCCCGGCGCGGGAACCTGACGAGCCCGACGACCGCCGCGACGGAGGCCACCCCGAGCAGCACCAGGACGTCGCCGTTCACGCCGCGGCCCGCCAGGATCTCCAGGGGCTGCAGGTAGTGGAACGGCGAATATGGCTGCAGGAATGCGGCATCGGGCCAGATCGTGCCCAGCACCTCCAGCACGTACCCGCCGATGACCAGCACGAGGCCCAGGGCGATCGGCGTCGACGGCCGGTCGAACGACGCAGACGCCGCGAGGCAGATCGCCGCCACAGCGACGAGGAGCGCCAGCGTGTTGAGACCCAGGAACGCGAGGCGTGCCGCGTCCAGCTGGTCGGCGACGCCATAGACGGTCGCGCCCGCGACCGTCCCAGCGAGCTGAGCGACGGTCGTCACCGCCGCGAATGCAAGGATGGACAGGAGGAGCGTCAGGAACACGCTTCGCCGCGACAGTGGCCGCGCGAGGAGCACCTCCAGCGTTCCGCGCTGCCGCTCGCCGGCGATCGCCGTGGCCGCGAACCCCACCGGGTACACGAGCTGGAGGCCGAGCGCCACCGGGTGCACCGTGCCCAGCGCGACCGCCCCGTTGAGGCTGAACGGGTCCGCGCCGAGCAGCCGCAGAAACGCGTCCGGGATGATCCCCGACTGGAGGAGGACCTCCATCTGACGGCCGAACGTCGCGTAGATCACCGGCATGAGGAACGCCCAGACGCCCATCGCAAGGCCGATCCACGCGATGCGCACTCGCTGGCCGCGCCACGTGTGGCGGAGGAGCGGACCGTTGATCATCGACCGCCAGCCGCAGCAGTCGCATCGAACGCGTCCGCTGTGTCGCCCTCGTAGAGCTCGAGGAACGCGTCCTCAAGCCGGGCGGGCTCGATGACGAGATCGAGGACCGCCGATCCCGCGATCGCCGCGAGGAACGGCCGAGGGTCGCCCTCGAGCGCGCACCACAGCGTGGCGCCGTCGACCCTGATTTCGGAGACACCGGCGACCGCGGTGAGGTCCGGGGGAGGACCCTGGATGCGCATCTCCACCTGCCGGCGCCGCCGCGCCAGCAGCGTTCCCACGTCCTCGAGGGCAACCAGCCTGCCAGCGCGGACGACGGCCACCCGATCGCAGACGCGTTCCACCTCGGACAGGACATGCGAGGAGAAGAACACCGTGCGCCCGGCGGCGCGGTACTCGTCGAGGATCTCGTAGAACGCGCGCTGCATCAGCGGGTCCAGGCCCTCGGACGGCTCGTCGAGGATCGCGAGCTCGGGGTCGTGCTGGAGGGCCTGGACGATGCCGATCTTCTGGCGCATCCCGCGGCTGTAGTCGCGGATCGGCCGCCGGAGGGTGCGCGCATCGAGCTCCAGCTGGTCGCACAGCGCCGCGCGACGGACCGAAGGCCGGCCGGCGAGCTCAGCGAGATAGTCGAGGTGGCGCTCACCGGTCAGGCCGTCGTACAGCGCGATGCCGCCCGGCAGGTAGCCCGTTCGACGGCGGATCTCCACCGAGTCGCGGCCGATGTCCAGGCCGAGCACCGTCGCGCCGCCGGCCGTCGGGTGGAGGAAGCCGAGGAGCAGGCGGATGAACGTGCTCTTGCCCGCGCCATTGGGCCCGAGGAAGCCGAAGATCTCGCCCTCGCGCACCTCGAGCGTCACATCGTCGAGCGCACGGATCAACCCCGCGGGACGGACCTGTCCGCCGGTGCCGTAGTGCTTGACCAGGCCCCGGGCCGAGATCGCAGCCATCGGACAGAGGCTACCGGCGATGGCGTGCGCACGTCGGCGCCGGACGTCTACCCGATGACGATCGACAGGAACCGGCCGACGAGCAGGATCCCCACCCAGAGCATGCCGACGAACACGAGTGCGATCCCGCCGAGGAGCGCTGTGGACCCCGTGGTGCTCGCGCCCGGGTCTGTTGCATGGCGGTGGAACAGCTCCATGTTCCGGGCGTTCGCCTTGAAACCGAGGTCGAACAGGTCGCCGAGGAACGGAATGAGCCCGATTGCGAAGTCGGCGACGGCATTGACCAGCATGCGCAGGAGGACAACGCCCGGGAGCCGGAACCGTGCGGCCTCGAGGACGATCCACGCGGACATCAGGGCACCTGCGAGGTCGCCGAAGAAGGGCACGAGCCCGATGATCGGGTCGAGGCCAACCCGCTGCCCCGTCCCGGGGATACGAACCAGGTCGTCGAGGACGTGCGCCACGGCGCCGATCCGGCGTTCCGCGGCGATGACGCGCTCGGTCCGCCTGCCCGTATCCGGGTCGGCCGGGCGACCCCCGGTTCGCCGTCCCTGTCCATTGCGCGTCCGCGTGCTGCCCTGATCCATGGGGCGATCATGGAGCTGGGCGCCGTGATCCGCGTCCGGGACAGGGTGCCGCGCCTGCCACCTGCGTTGCAAGAGACCCGCGGACGGCCTCCAGCGGGTAGATTCGGGAGCGATGCTGTTCCGCGCCGATCCCTGGCTCCACGTCATCGCCGGCTGCATGTCGTCCGGCAAGACCGACGAGCTCCTGCGCCTCCTGCGTCGGGCCCAGATCGCGAAGCGACGCATCCTGCTCGTGCGCCCGGACGTGGACGATCGCACGCCGGCGGAGTACGCCGAGAGCCGCAGCAAGGCCCGCTACCCGTCGGTCCTCGTCTCCCGCGGGGCACCGGTGCAGATCCTCTCGCTGGCGCGCGACCGGGACGCAGACCTCGTCGGCATCGAGGAGGCGCAGTTCTTCGACGAAAGCATCGTCAGCGCGGTTGAGACGCTGCGCCAGAGCGGGCGCCACGTGATCGCTTGCGGCCTCAACACCGACTTCGCCGGACGGCCGTTCGGCGCGATGCCGCAGCTGCTGGCGCTCTCGGACGAGATCACGATGCTTACGGCGATCTGCGTCGTGTGTGGCGAGAACGCCACCCGCACGCAGCGGCTGGTGGGCGGCCGGCCCGCGGCCATCGACGACCCATTGATCGTCATCGGTGGCTTCGATGCGCCCGCCGTGGAGACGTACGAGGCCCGCTGCCTGCGCCACCATGAGGTCGCGCCCGCCGGATCCGCGCGCGGGGTTGTCGCGGACGGCTGACGCTCTCAGCGCCGTGCCGGGGAGCCTGGGTTGTCCACAGGTTGTCCACGTCCCGCCGGAATCGTGGACAACTCTGCGCCACCCTGACGCAACTTCGTGGACAAGCCCGTTGCGGCTCCCCCTGGCGAACTCTATCGTTCGGTTTGCCCGAAGGGGCCGGTGGTACCGACGCCGGATCGATCAGCAATGATCGGACCGGGTCCCCGAACCGCTGTCGCGGAAGCCGCAAGGTGGACGAGACGGAGGATGCCGGGGCCGCTGCGACAAGGCCGAGCTTGCTTGGCAATGGCGCGGGCGTGACGGTACGGTACGGTTCCTTCGGGTGCTTTCGTGTGCGCCGCAACCCACCGTCCGGACCTGCCCATGCCCAAGCTGTCCGCTGGCCTCCTCCTGTTCCGTCGGGTCGACGACGAGGTAGAGGTGCTGGTCGCCCATCCCGGTGGTCCGATCTGGGCGCGTCGCGACACCGGGTCCTGGTCCCTCCCGAAAGGCGCCGCGAACGACGGCGAACCCCTGCTCGACGCCGCGTACCGGGAGTTCGAGGAGGAGACGGGTCATCCCGCGCCGCGCGGAGAGCTGATCGACCTCGGCGATGTCCGGATGCGCTCGGGCAAGGTGGTCCACGGCTGGGCCGTCGAGGGCAACCTCGATCCGCTGGCGATCAGGAGCATGACCGTCGAGGTTGAATGGCCGCCGCACTCTGGCCGTCGCGTGGTCGTTCCGGAGATCGACCGCGTCGCGTGGGTCCGCCCGGGCGAGGCGCGTCGGCGCCTGAACCCCGCCCAAGCGACATTCGTCGACCGCCTCCTGCAGGTCCTCGCGCGGGTCCAGCCCTGATCCCGGTCGGGCCCGGGCCGGGGCCGCCGGAGACGCGGGACGCCAGCGGGGAGTGGCTGCTGACGAACGGCCTGGGTGGGTACGCGCTCGGTCCGTGGACGGGGCCGGCGACGCGGGGCTACGACGGCTGGCTCGTCGCGGCCACCGCACCGCCGGACGGGCGCGTCCTCCTCGTTGGCGCGATCGAGACCGTGGCCTGCATCGACGGCGTCGAGACCTGCATTGACGAGCTGGAGCTGGCCCTCGGCACGGCGACGCGCGGCACGGTCACGATCGTCCTCGAGGCGGCGATGCCCCGCGACGTCAACGCCACGGTCCTCCGCTGGACGCGAATCGACCGCGGGCCCGCTACGGTGATCCTCCGCCTGGCGCCGCGCCTCGCGGGCCGTGACCATCATCCCGGCGTCGGGCCGAGCCTGGCACCGTCGTCCGTGTCGATTGGCGACGACCGCGCGGCTGACCAACGCCACGGGGAGGGCGCGCTTGCGCTCGTCGAGTGGACCGTCGACGTGCCGCCGCTCCGGATCGCCACCGACCGCGGCCGCATCAGCGAGACGCCCCGGGCAATCGCCGTCCACTACCCGGTCGAGGCCGCCCGCGGCACCGCGCCCGACGAGACCCTGCACGTCGCGGTGACGATCGAGGCCGGGCTCGCCCCCGGCGAGTCGATCGCGGTCGTCCTCGGGACACAGACGGGCTCGCCCGCGGCGCTCCCCTCCCCCGCCGGTGCCGCCGCGGTCCTCGACGACGCGGCGCGCAGGCGGGGCGCCCTCCTCGATCTGGCCGGGTCGGCAGCGGACGACGCGCGGGTCGCCGCCCTCGTGCTCGCGGCGGATCGATTCCTCGTGCGCCGACGCGACCCGCGGCTGGCCGATCCTGACGAGGGGGTCACCGTGATCGCGGGGTACCCGTGGTTCGGCGACTGGGGCCGGGACACGATGATCTCGCTGCCAGGCCTCACCCTCGCCACCGGCCGCCACCCGGAAGCCGCGCGGATCCTGCGCACGTGGGCGGGCCTCGTCCGCGACGGCCTGCTGCCCAACCTCTTCCCCGATGCCGGCGGGGGTGAGCCCGCGTACCAGGCGATCGACGCACCGCTGTGGTTCGTGCACGCCTTGGGCGCGTACCAGGAGGCGACAGGCGACGCGAGCCTTGCCCGGGAGCTCCGCCCGGCGGTCGAGGAGATCGTCCGCGGGTTCCGCGACGGGACGCGCTTCGGGATTGGCATGGACCCGGCGGACGGCCTCGTCCGTGGCGGCGAGCCCGGCCTGCAGCTGACATGGATGGACGCCAAGGTCGACGGCGTCGTCATCACGCCGCGTCACGGCAAGCCGGTCGAGATCGGAGGGTTGTGGATCCGCGCCCTGCGGCTGGCCGCGGGCTGGGCGCTCGGGGATCTCGACGCCATCGTCGCCGCGGGTCACGAGTCCCTGGCGAGACGGGCGGCAGCGTCGTTCCGTCGCCGCTACTTCGATCCTGACCGCGGCTGGCTGCGCGATGTCATCGACGGTCCGGACGGGGACGATGCCTCGCTCCGGCCGAACCAGCTGCTCGCCCTGCGCCTCGTCCCGGACCTTGTGGACCAGGGCCGGGCCGCGGCCATCCTCGACGCCGTCGGCCGCCATCTCGTCGTCCCGGGCGGCGTGCGGACGCTTGCGCCCTTCGAGCCCGGATATCGCGATCGCTTCGAGGGGCCGCCGGCGTTCCGCGACTCCGCGTACCACCAGGGACCGGCATGGACGTGGCTGCTCGGGCCATGGATCGACGCGGTCGCGCGCTTCCGCGGCCCGTCCGCGGCACGGGGCGAGCTGGCCCGGGCCCTCGCCGCCCTCGATCCGGGTGGCACGGGCGCGATCCCGGAGCTCGTGGAGCCCGAGCCGCCGCATGCCGGCCGCGGGTGCCCGTGGCAGGCGTGGGGCGTGGCGGAGCTGCTGCGATGCGCGGTGGACCTGGCCCGGTAGGCTTCCCCGACGGCTGACCTCCTTGGCCCGCCCGGCCGGGCAGCCCGTGCGGGAGACCCAAGCGTGCTCAGCGAGTTCAAGGCGTTCATGACCAGGTCCAACGCGCTTGCCCTGGCGATCGGCGTGATCATCGGCGCGTCCCTCGGGGCGGTCGTGACCTCGCTCGTCAACGACATCATCATGCCGCCGATCGGCTACCTCCTCGGGGGGGTCAACTTCGACGACCTCTCGTGGGTCCTCAAGCCCGCCGTGGCCGGCGACCCGACGACGGAGGTCGCCGTCCGCGTCGGCGCGTTCATCCTCTCGGTCATCACGTTCGTCATCGTGGCGTTCGTGGTCTTCTGGGTCGGCAAGCTGCTCATCCGGGAGGAGGAGACCACGCCCAGCGGGCCGAGCGACGAGGTCAGGCTGCTCACCGAGATCAGGGACGCACTCCGCGCGCGCTGACACCCGCCTCCGCCGCGAAGCCCCTGGACGACGGCCCGCATGACATGAGCACGACGGCCGGGCATGCCGGAGCGGCGTAGCATCGCCGCCATGCGGATCGACCTCAACGCCGACGTCGGTGAGTCCCTGGGCGCGTGGTCCATCGGGGATGACGAGGGGCTGATCCCGCTCGTCTCCTCGGTGAACGTCGCGGCGGGGCTGCACGCCGGGGACCCGATGGTGATCCAACGGACCATCGCGCTCGCCGCGCGCCACGGGGCGGCCATCGGGGCACATCCCGGATACCCGGACCTCGCGGGGTTCGGACGGCGCGCCATGGCCCTGTCCCCCGCCGAGATCGAGGCGAGCGTCCTCTACCAGGTCGGCGCCGTCGCGGCATTCGCGCGGCCGGCCGGCGTTGAGCTGCGGCACGTGAAGGCCCACGGGGCGCTGTACAACCGGGCCTCGCGCGAGGTCGCCGCGGCCGACGCGATCGCCCGGGCTGTCAGGCGCTTCAGCCCGTCCCTGGTCCTGGTGGGGCTCGCCGGGTCGGCGCTGGTTGACGCCGGGCGCGCGGCCGGTCTCGCCGTCGCCGAGGAGGCGTTCGCCGACCGTGCCTACGAACCCGACGGCACGCTTCGCGCTCGGGACCTCGACGGCGCGGTCCTCGACGATCCGGCGGCTGCCGCGCGCCAGGCCCTCGCGATCGTGAACGGCGCCGTGACCGCGTTCGACGGCACCGCGATCGCTCTCCACGCGGACACGATCTGCGTCCACGGGGATCTCCCGGGAGCGGTGGCTCGGGCGCGCGCCGTTCGCGAGGCGCTCTTGGGCGCGGGTCTCGAGATCCGGGCGCCGGGCTGAGCCCCGCCAATGCCGACGACCGGGCGGCGGACGACACCGGCCACCGTGCGCAGCTTACGCGGCTTGCCCGGCGCACCGCACGGATGGCGTTCGCCATCGCGCCGACGTTGGCGCTGGCCCTGGCCGTCGCTGGATGCGCTGACCCGGCCGCGGCGGCGCGCGAGAGCTGCGACGCCCAGGGTGTCGGGGAGCGTCGCTGTCGGGCGCTCGTCGCGGAGGGGCTGGCCGGGCTCGATCCCGGTCGGCCGCCGATCACCGGCGTGACGGTGCACGTGGCGACCCCCGCGGACCAGACCACGCTCCGGGCGCAGCAGCTTGTCGCGGTCGTGCGCGTATCGTTCCTCGACGGGTCCGCGCAGGAGGTCCAGGTCTTCTGCCAGCCGCGCGACGCGGGCTCGCTCGCATGCGGGCAGGACGCGTCGTGACATCGCCGCGGATCGTGCCGTTCGGCGACGGCGCGCTGCTCGTGATGCTGGGCGAGGACACGTCAGTGTCGAACGCGCGCCGCGCCCAGGCGCTCGCCGCAGCAATCGGCGCGCTGCGCCTGGACAACCCCGGGCTGGGGGCGCCGGTCCCCGGTGCGGCGAGCGTCCTCGTCCCGTTCCAGCCCCTCGCGACCGACATCCGGGAGATCGCCGCGCTGCTGACGCCGGTTGTCGCAGCAATCCCCGCCGAGGGCGACGCCGTCCCCGCCGATGTCCCGGCCTTGCCGCGCGTCGAGCACCTCCTGCGCGTCCACTACGGCGGCGACAGTGGCCCGGATCTCGAGGCCGTCGCCGCCGAGACCGGCCTGTCGCCCGACGAGGTCGTCGAGGTCCATGCCGCCGCGGGCTACGAGGTCATGTTCCTGGGCTTTGCGCCCGGGTTCGCCTATCTCGGGGAGCTGCCCGCCGGCATCGTCGTCCCGCGGCTTGCCACGCCGCGCGTCCGCGTGCCCGCTGGATCCGTCGCAATCGCCGGGACGATGACCGCGGTCTATCCCCATGCGAGCGCCGGCGGCTGGCGCCTCATCGGAACCACCACGGTGCGCCTGTTCGACCCCGAGGCCGATCCCCCGGCCCTGCTCCGTCCCGGTGATCGAGTCCGGTTCGTGCCGGCGTGAGGCCCCAGCCGGCGGCCGCCGACGCCGTCCTCGAGGTGATCGACCCGGGGCTCCTGACGAGCGTCCAGGACCTCGGTCGCCCGGACCGTGGCCGGGAGGGCATCACCCGCGGCGGTGCGGCCGACGCGTGGTCACTCGCGGTCGCGAACGCGCTGGTCGGCAACGACGCCGGAGCGGCGGCGCTCGAGTGCACGCTCCTCGGACCCGTGGTCCGCGCGTTGCGCGCGGTGACCGTCGGCATCGGAGGCACGATGGCAGCGCGCGTCGTCGAGACGGGGATGCTCGTCCGGCCCGGTGCCTCGGTCATCCTCGAGGAGGGCTGGACGCTCGCGCTGGAGAGCCCCGGTACTGGTGGCGCGCGTGGCTACCTCGCCGTCCCGGGCGGGATCGCCGTCCCGGTCATCCTCGGGTCGCGGTCAACCGCGTTGGGCGCCGGGTTTGGCGGGTTCGGCGGTCGCGCCCTGCGGGCAGGCGATCGCCTCACTGTCGCCGCGCCGCCCGACCGCCGCACGCCCCCGGCCGCACGCTGGCCCGGCGAACCGGCCGTGCGTCCCGGGCCGGTCCGCATCCTCCCCGGCCCGGACGCCATCGAGCTCCCGGAGGACGCGCTCGCGGACCAGCCGCTCGTGGACGGTGCGCTCGCGGACGGTGCGCTCGCCAGGCTCATCGCTGGGCCATGGCTCGTCAACCACGCCAGCGACCGGGTCGGCCTCCGGCTCGACGGCCCGACGCTGCCCCGACGCCTGTCCGGGGAGCGCGCCTCGCACGGCGTCGTCGCGGGCACGATCCAGCTGCCGCCCGACGGCCGGCCCATCGTCCTGCTCGTCGATCACCAGCCAACCGGCGGCTACCCGGTGCTCGGCGTGGTCATCCAGGCGGACCTGCCCGTCCTCGCCCAGCTCGCTCCCGGTGCGTCGGTTGACCTGCGCCTCGTGACCCCCGGCGATGCCCGCCAGGCCCTCGCGGAGCGCTCACTGGCGTTCGATGCCGGCGTCTCGGCGCTCCGCGAGGCCGCACGCTGGGACGACCTGTGGCAGGGTGCCGGCGGGTGAGGGACGGGCAGGGAACGCGACACACGTGCCACACGCGGGCTGCCTCGGTCGTCGCCTGCAAGCAACCCCCGCCCACCTGCAAGGAGCACGGCATGGCACGATCCCGCGCACCACGGCAGACTCTGTCCCGATGACCGACGACGACGTCTACCACCAGACCCCGCGTGGTCGCGCGCCACGTCGACGCGGGATCGGTGCGGCGGCCACCATGGGCCTCGTCCTGTTCACCGCGCTGCTCGTGCTGGGCATCGTCGGGGCGGGGGTGGCGATCGCCGGGTTCCAGGCGCTGGACAGCGGCCTGCCAGACCCGGCGACGCTCGAGAAGATCGAGCTGCCCGAGAAGTCAGTCGTCTGGGATCGGGACCACAAGGTGGAGCTCGCGCGGTTCGGCGAGTTCAACCGCGAGGTCGTCACGTTCGACGCGATCCCGCCGGTGCTCGTGGACGCCACGACGGCGATCGAGGACTCGACATTCTGGGACAACGCGGGCTTCGACCCCATCGGCATCGTCATGTCCGGGATCGACGCCCTTCGCGGCAGGCCGCGCGGCGGCTCCACGATCACCCAGCAGCTCGTCCGCCAGCGCCTGCTGACCACCGATGGCAGCGCGAAGATCGAGGTCACCGCGACGCGCAAGGTCAAGGAGGTCATCCAGTCGATCCGCGTCACGCAGGCCTTTCCCGGGGTCGCGGGCAAGCAGCGGATCATGGCCGCCTACCTCAACCAGAACTACTACGGCAACGAGTCCTACGGAGTCGCCGCTGCGGCCGAGAGCTACTTCGGCAAGAGCCTCAAGGACCTGACGCTGGCCGAGGCGGCGATCATCGCCGCGATCCCCCAGGCACCCTCCGCATACGACCTCGTGCGCAACGCCGTCGAGGAGTGCCTCGACCCGTCCGCGGACACCGAGACGTGCACGAAGTCGCAGCTCGTCGTGCCCGTCGACGCGAAGATCGTCCAGCGTCGCAACCAGGTCCTGGACCAGATGGCCAAGGGTCGGACGCCGCTCACGGGCGACCAGTTCACGGCCGCCGACTTTGCCGCCGCGAAGACCGAGAAGGTCGTCCTCGCGCCGCAGCGAAGCAGCACCTGGAAGGCGAGCCACTTCGTGTGGCAGGTCCGGCGCGAGCTCGCCGAGCGGCTCTGCCAGGGCGAGGACACGTGCCCGACCCTGGAGCGCGGCGGCCTCGACATCACGACGACCCTGGACTGGCGCCTCCAGGGCCTCGCCGAGAAGTGGGTCAAGGCGGCTGTGATCGTGCCCCACGCGAAGGACCCGGCAGCGACCGCCAAGCTGCTCGGCCTGAAGTACGAGCCGTGGATGAAGAACCTGCGCAACAAGGACCTGCGCAACGGCGCGCTCGTCGCGATGGACTACCAGACGGGCGAGCTCGTGGCCTACGTGGGTTCGGCGAACGCGACGGCGACGAAGGCAACCCCCAAGTTCCAGCCGCAGTTCGACGTGCTTGCGGACGGCTGGCGCCAGCCGGGCTCCGCGTTCAAGCCCATCGTGTACGGGACCGGCATCGCGGAGCGCTATCTCACCGCGGGCTCGATGTTCATGGACGTCACGACGGACTTCGGCGGGAGCTACACGCCAACCGACGCCGACAACCTCGAGCGTGGCCCGGTCCGCGTGCGCGACGCCCTCCGGTTCTCGCTCAACATCCCCGCCGTGAAGGCGATGGCCGTCATCGGCAACGACCGCGTCCAGGCCCAGGCCGAGAAGATGGGCGTGCGCTTCCGGAACGGGCAGACGAACGCGGGCCTCTCGTTCGCGCTGGGCGTCGAGGAGGTCCATCCGATCGACCTCGTCCGCGCCTATGGCACGCTCGCGGACGGCGGCAAGCTCGTCGACCAGACGACGCTGCGCACCGTGACGGATTCGTCGGGCGCCACGATCCTCGGTCCCGACAACCGACCCGCTCCCGTCCAGGCGATGGACCCGGCGGCCGCGTACATCGTCACCGACATCCTGGCCGGCAACACGGACCCGCGCCAGAACCCGTTCTGGGGCAAGTTCCGGCTCGTCGAGGGCAACCGGCGGCGGCCCGCGACCCTCAAGACCGGGACCAACAACGACGCCAAGGACCTCAATGCCTACGGCTACATCGGCGCACCGAGCGAGGCCGAGCGGGCCAACGGCGAGTACGCGCTCGCGGTCGGCGTGTGGAACGGCAACTCGAACAACACGGTGGTGTCCACGGCGGATCGGCCGCTGTTCTCGATCGACGTCAGCACGTATGTCTGGCAGGGGTTCCTCCAGAACGCGACCAGGGGCTGGAACATCAACGCGTTCAAGGGTCCTGCCAGTGGCCTCACGACGGCCGTGATCGACCCGTGGACCGGCCTCGTCGCGAGCGGCGGAGGCACGACGGTCAAGGAGCTGTTCCTCGACGGGACGGCACCATCGGCCAACGTTCCCCAGGACGCGCGCTGCGGCAACGCGGTCCTCCAGACCGCCGGCTTCGAGAAGGACCACCCGGCATGGATGGACGCGAACGACGGCTGGCTGGCCCGCGCCCGTCGCGGCTCGGGCGTCCGGGGTGGCCCCAAGGGCACGCGCACCGCCTACTTCTACAACGGCGGGTTCAACCCCTACGGTCGCTCGTGGGGTCCGCTCCTGGGCGCGGGCGACGGCTGCTCGACGCCGAGCCCCAGCCCGTCGGCATCGATCGACCCGTGCGCATCGCCGCTCGTCTCGCCTGACCCGCTGGCGTCCGTTGACCCGCTGGCCTCACCGGTCGTGTGCCCGTCGCCGTCCGTGGTGCCCGCCGACTCCCCGAGTCCAAGCGCGCCGGTCGACACCCCGACGCCCCAGGTGACGCCTCCCCCGACGCCGGCACCAACCCCGGCGCCCACGCCGACCCCGGCACCCACGCCGGCCCCGACGCCGGCCCCGACGCCCGTCCCGACCGCGTCGCCGTCCCCCTAGGGCTTCCGGCCCACGTTCCGGCCGGACAGTCGGGTGATCATCTGGGTCATCGTCTCACGCTCCCATCGCGATGAGGTGGTCAGGTCGACTGGCGAAGAAGATGCTCGCCGGGGTCCGGCCCTTCGTCCGGTAGCCG
>JBBRRZ010000022.1:0-59874 GCA_038245845.1 Candidatus Limnocylindrales bacterium | reverse complement strand
GGTCCGCAGGACCTCGTTGATCTGCTCGCGCTTGGACAGGACGTCGTCGAGGAGGATGTCGCCGATGACGGCGCGAAGCGTGGTGGTCGCCACGCCCTGGAGCGCGCCCGGGAAGTTGTTGACGTTGACGACGCTGCGCAGTGCGTCCGCGATCCGCCAGTAGATGAGGAAGTCGACGTTGATCGGGGCGTTGTCCTTCGTGATCGTCGTCTGGCTGGGGACCTCGATGAACTGCTCGCGCATGTCCACCTTCACGGGCCGGTCGACGATCGGGACAAGGAACCGCAGGCCCGGGCCACGGACCATCTGCTCGTTGGTCTTGCCCAGCCGGAACACGACCATCTGCTCGTACTGCTGCACGACCCTGACCGAGAGGTACAGGATCACGAGCACCACCACGAGGAGGAACGCGAGGACGGCGAGGGCGACGGCGAGCTGCATGGGTGCCTCCGGGGCTCAGGTGCGATCGGCCGGCATCGGCGCCGGCGAGGTCCTGATCAGTTGGACGCCGGCCTCGAGCGGCTCGACGATGGCGATGAGGCCGTCAAAGCCGACGAGACGCACGGGGACGTTGCGCTCCAGCGGCCGTGCGTCGGCGGTTCGCGCGCTCCAGGTCTCGCCCGCGAGATGCACGGTGCCGACCGGGCGCAGTGGCGCCTGGACGACCCCGGTCGCGCCGGCGGCCACCGGGACGCCGACGGTGCCCGCCGTCGAGCCCATGCCGCGGGTCCGGATCGCGGCGAGGGTGATGAACACCATGATCACCGCGGTCGTCGCCGTCGCGACGACGATCAGCGGGGGCGCGACCTGGACGAGCGGAGCGGACGGATCTGTGCCGGGCTGCGTGTACAGCATTGATGCCCCGAGCGCGAAGCTGATGATCCCGCCGAGGGTCAGGAGCCCGTGGCTGACGATCTGCGTCTCGAGGACGAACAGCACGACCCCGAGCGCGACGAGCAGGAGCCCGGCGAGGTTGACCGGAAGGCTCCCGAAGCCGACGAACGCGAGGAGGAGGGCGATCCCGCCGAGGATCCCCGTGACGAGGTTCGTGCTCACGAGCTCGAGCAGGAGCCCCAGCAGGCCGATCGTGAACAGGACGAACGCCACGTTGGGATCGCCGAGGACGTCCAGCAGCCCCTGGAACGGGCCCGCCGCGGTCGTTTCGGTGGCGCCGCTGGAGGCCGCCTTCGCGACCGTCGCCCAGCCGAGGGCGAGCGGGATGACGCCCGGCATCGCGAGGATGCTGGTGCGCCGGCGCGGGATGAGGCGGGCGGGGTTGGTCATGGGACCTGACCGGAGTATCGCACCGGAAGCGAGAATGGTCGCGGGCCGCTGTTCCTGACCCGCCGGGACACTGCGCTCAGGACGTGAGCGCGTCGAACGCCAGCCGGCTCCACGTCTCCATCGAGTCACGGACGGCGGCCGTCGCCGCCGTGGTCGCGAATGCGCCCTCCAGCTTGTCGGTCTCGCGGATGGTCACGGGCCGCCCGGTGGCGTCGGCCACGAACACCACGCCGAGATGCACCGAGCCGACCGGCGTCGTGTCGTCGTTGAGGAGCCCGACCGGCACGAAGTCCGGCACGAAGTCGGCGACGACCTCCTCGGCCCACTCGCGTCGAAGCCCGCCCGCCACGTCGCCGTCGCCCGGGTTGAGGTGGCCGCCAACCCCGATCGACCACAGGTCGTGCAGTCGCACATCGCCGCCACCCTTCGTCCTGCGCATCAGGAACCAGCGCTCCCCGTCGCGCAGGACGAGGTACGGGATGACCTGCTTGTGCGCCGGGTCCTCCTCTGCGTCGCCGCGACGCATGAAGAACCCATCGCGCCCGACCACGGCCAGCACGTCGTCCAGGCCATCCCGCCGAACGCCGAGCCAGCCTCCGGCCGACATGATCGCGGCGCGCGGCACGACCAGGACCTGCTCGTCCGGGTCACCCATCAGTCGACGCCTGCCGTGAGCCGGTCCCTCGCGGCCGCCAGCCGCGCCGCGATCGCGGCCTCATCCGGCCCGCCATCGGCCTCGAGCACCGCCAGCCAGGCGTCGATCGCCTCGCGCACGTCGCGCAGCCGGGCCACGATCGCCGGTGCGTTCGTCGCGGCGATGCCCGCACCCATGGCCGCATCACCCCCGGCGAGCCGCGTCATGCCGGCCCAGCCCGTCGCCGCGAGGGCGGCCGCCGCCGGCCAGTCCCCGCGTTCCCTGGAACCCGACCCAGCGACCGCCTCGACGAGCGCCGCGGACAGGACGAGCGGCATGTGGCTGACCCCGGCGACGGCGGCGTCGTGCGCCACGGCGTCCATGCGGAGTGGAACGGCGCCGCACGCTCGCGCGAGCGCCTCGACCCGCGAGACCGCCTCGTCGTCTGCGCCCGTTGCCGGGACCACGACCCATGGCCGGCCGCGGAACAGGTCTCCGTCGGCGGCACCGAACCCAGCGGTCTCCCGGCCGGCCATGGGGTGGCCACCGACGAACCGCAGCCCGAGGGCGCTCGCGCGTTGGACCAGCACCGCCTTCGTGGACGCCACATCGGTCACCACGACCCCGGGCGCGAGGCGTGCTCGCAGCGGGCCGCCGAGGGCGTCGAGCAGCGACAGGCAGTCCGTGGCTGGCGCGGCGAGGACGACGAGATCCGCGCCATCGAGCGCGTCCCCGGCGGTGGTCGCACGGGCGTCGATGACGCCGGCCGCGAGCGCCTCGGCGGGGCCGATCCCGCGCGGCGACCAGGCGACGATCGACCAGTCGCGCCCGGCCCCGGCGGCGAGGGCGCGCGCGATCGACCCGCCCATGAGCCCAAGGCCAAGCAACGCGATCCGCATCCCGCGATTATGGGGTGGCGGTCGCCTCTCGGGATGCGCGCGTAAACTTGGAGGGCAACCAGCTCCCGCCGGCCCGGGTGATACCGGGCAGGCGCCTGCGTCCTGAGCGAGACAATCGTGCCGCCTGCCGACCCCACCGGAGGCGCACCGCGTGACGTGCGTCCAGCCGGCCCCTCCGCCGCCCGCCCCATCCGTGTGCTGCTGGTCGACGACCAGCGGCTGATCCCGGAGTCGCTCGCGCGCGTGCTCGCGGCCGAGTCCGATATCACGATCACGGGGATCGCCGGAACGGTCGCCGAGGCCAATGAGCTGGCCCGCGAGCCGATGGACGTGGTCCTCATGGACTATCGCCTCCCGGACGGCACGGGCGTCGAGGCGACCCGGGCGATCAAGGCACGCTGGCCATCGGCGCGAGTCGTCATGCTCACGGGCATCGACGACGATGAGACCCTGCTCGAGTCGATCCAGGCTGGCGCCGACGGGTATCTCACCAAGGACCGGGCGCTCGAGGACGTCGTCAGCACCGTCCGCGCGGCCTACGCCGGCGCGACGCTGCTGCCACGATCGGTCATCGTGGCGATCGCGCGGCGCGTGGCGGAGGCGAGGGACCGCCAGTCGGAGCGGATCCCGATCGAACAGCTGACGCCCCGGGAGCTCGAGATCCTGCGCGCGCTCACGGAAGGCCTGGCGACGCCCGAGATCTGCGAGCGCCTGTTCATCACGCCGAACACGCTGCGCACGCACGTCCAGAACATCATGGGCAAGCTGCACGTGCACTCGAAGCTCGAGGCGGTCGCCTTCGCGCTCCGTCACCGGCTCGTCGAGCCCCCGCGTATCGAATAGGCCGATCGCCACCGGGCGGACGACGGCCAGCCGGTCGACGTCAGTGCGACGGCCGCACGTCGCTCGACGGTCGGCGGCTCAGCCCTCGGTCGCGCGCCTGCGCCCACGGCGACGTTCCGCGGTACGCCGCTCCCCGTCCGTCGCCGGCGGTCCGGGTTCGTCCGCGGGGTGCTGGCGGCGGATCACCTGCCGCCGGTCGGTCTCACGGCGCTCCGGGTCAAGGAACGCGCCGCAGCGCGGACAGCGACGTTCCTCCGCGAACAGGGCGTCGATCGGCGCCACGGTGTAGATCTGGCGACCGCACGCGCGGCAGGCGAGCTTCGGCACCTGCGCATCGTAGCGTCCGACTGGCGCATGGCCCTGCCCCTGGTGGCGAAACGGAGGCAGCGTCGATCACGGACGATTTGTGATGCCCGGCTCGTCGCCCTCGCGGATGATCACCGCGGCGCGCCGTCCGAGGCGCCCCGGCCACACGGGCAGGTGGTCGCGGTGGGTCGTCCCTCCCGCTGGGGCGGCCCACCATTCGCTTCCGACTGCGCTCCCGCGGACCCACGCCGTCGTCGCAGCCCCGCACGCGGTCCTTGCTCAGCCCACCGACGGCAGCGAGGCAAGCGCCTGGGCGACCTTCTCCGCCGGGTACTCGTAATCCTCGAGCGTGCCGTTGAGGTGGCGCTCGTACGCCGAGAGATCGAAGTGCCCGTGGCCACACAGGTTGAACAGGATCACCCGTGCCTCGCCCGCCTCCTTCGCCTCGAGCGCCTGGTCGATCGCGACCTTGATCGCGTGCGTCGGCTCGGGGGCGGGGAGGATCCCCTCGGCACGGGCGAAGGTGACGCCCGCCTCGAAGCACGCCCGCTGGTGGACGCTCGTCGCCTCGATGAGACCCTCTTCCTTGAGCAGCGACACGAGAGGGCTCATCCCGTGGTAGCGGAGCCCGCCCGCGTGGATGGGCTCCGGGATGAAGCCCGAGCCGAGGGTGTGCATCTTCACGATCGGCGCCATGTGTCCCGTGTCGCCGTAGTCATAGGCATAGATGCCGCGGGTCAGCGACGGCGCCGCCTCGGGCTCCGCGGCGATGACGCGGTACGATGCCTCGCCCCGGAGCATCCGGCCGATGTACGGGAAGGTCAGGCCCGCGAAGTTCGAGCCGCCGCCCGCGCAGCCGATGATCACATCGGGCTCCTCGCCGGCCAGCGCCATCTGCTCCTGGGCCTCCAGCCCGATGATCGTCTGGTGGAGCAGCACGTGGTTGAGGACAGAGCCGAGCGCGTACTTCGTGTCGTCGCGCGTCGCCGCATCCTCCACTGCCTCGCTGATCGCCATGCCCAGGGATCCCGGGGAGTCCGGGGTCTGCGACAGGACGGCGCGCCCGTAGTTCGTCGTCAGGCTCGGGCTCGCAACGACCTGGGCGCCGTAGGTCTCCATCAGGATCCGGCGGTACGGCTTCTGGTCGTAGCTCGCGCGGACCATGTAGACCTTGACCTCGAGCCCGAACACCGAGCCCGCGAACGCCATCGCGCTTCCCCACTGGCCCGCGCCGGTCTCGGTCGCAATCCGCTTCACGCCCTCCTGCTTGTTGAAGAACGCCTGCGGCAGCGCGGTGTTCGGCTTGTGTGACCCGGCAGGGCTCACCCCTTCGTACTTGTAGTAGATGTGCGCCGGCGTATCGAGCGCCGCCTCCAGGCGGTGGGCGCGGTGCAGCGGTGACGGGCGGTACAGGGCGTAGGCATCGCGGACGGGATCCGGGATCTCGATCTCGCGCTCCGTGCTGACCTCCTGCAGGATCAGCGCCATCGGGAACAGCGGCGCGAGATCCGCGGGCCCGATCGGCTGCATGGTCCCCGGGTGGAGCGGCGGCGGGGGCGGTGTCCGGAGGTCAGCGGCGATGTTGTACCAGGCCCGCGGGATCCGGTCTTCGTCAAGGATGAACTTGGTCCGACGGGGCAGGTGGGTCGCCATCGCGTGATCGCCTCCGGTGACGTGGATGCAGGGTCAGCGCAGCCTAGCCGGTCCCCTGCCGGCGCATCAAGCCTGCAGCGCGACCTCGTCGATCGTCTCGTAGACCGGCCCGCCGGGCGCGAGATGACTCCGGTAGAGGACAACACGCTGGGCGCGGAACCGGGTGCGCCAGCCGGCCGCCGCCGCCGCCAGTGCCTCGCCCGCCGCGATCGCCGCAGACGCCGGCGGCGCGTCCGTCCGCGCGACCGTCATGTGCGGACGGTAGGCCCGGGTCTCGGGGGGCCAGCCGAGGCGCCCCAGCGGCACGTCCAGCGCGCTCACCAGGGCCTGGAGCGCCGGGTGTCCGTCGCCGATGCCGAGCCACAGCGTCCGCGGCCGGTCCGCGTTCGGGAAGACCCCCGCCTCGCCCAGCTCCACGTCGAACGCCGTGGCCCCGACCACGGCATCCCGCACGGCGAGGGCGACCGACGGGACGACGTCGGGCTCTGTCTCGCCGAGGAACCGGAGCGTCAGGTGGAGGTTCTCGAGCTTGACCCAGCGCGGCCCACGACCAGCCGGGCCGAAGCGCACGGGCTCGATCAGCGCGCGGATCGCGTCGGTGGTCACCGCCGGCACCGGGATGGCCACGAACAGGCGCTGCAGCGCCTCAGCCACCGTGCTCGCGGGCGTACCGCTCGCGGTCGCCGGTCAGGACCTCATGGGCGCGCTCGCGGTCGCGCCAGCCGAGGACGTCGACGTCCTTCTCCTCGAGCAGCTTGTAGGTGTTGAAGAAGTGCTCGATCTCCACGAGACGATGCGGCCGCATCTGCTCCAGCCGCTCGATGTGCTGCTGGTGCGGGTCGCCGAGCGCGACGCACAGCGTCTTGAAGTCGAAACCCTGCTCGTCACGCATCTCGAGGCCGCCGATCGGGCGCGCCCAGACGTGGCACCCCGTGAACGTCGGCTCATCGATGATGAGGAGCGCGTCCGTGTGGTCGCCGTCGTCGGCCCGGGTGCCCTCGATGAACCCGTAATCGAAGTTGTAGAACACGGCGGACGACAGGACCCGGTCGAGGCGGAAGACGCCGGCCTCCTCGTCAAACTCGTACTTGTTGCGGCTTCCGCGCGGGATCTCGACGACGATCTCCACGACCTCGGGAAAGTTGGCGGCGTTACGGCTCATCATCCGCGCACTCTACCGCGCCGGGTTGCCGCGGAGCCGACCGTGCGCCACGCATATGCAGCTGCCGTGGATTGCGGCGGCTGCGAACCAGCAGCCGCCGGAGGGCGACCCCGAGGTTGCCCATGGGCACGGCGATGCACGCGCCATCTGCTTCGCGCACCGCTGAGGCGGCAACGCGATGGCGACGGATCGGCCGCCACCTAGTCGTTGTAGAGGCGTTCCTCGATCAGCTTCTCCTGCACCGTCCGGCCATTCGGATCGAAGCAGGAGAACTCGAAGTGCTTCTCGTACTCGAGGTCGACCGCGTCCTGGCCGCCACGGTTCTTCTCCACCGAGATGATCACCCAGTCGCGGAAGCGCTGCGCCTGGTACGGGTTGAACTCGATGTTGACCTTGGCGACGATCTGGTACTTCTCGTTGAGGATCAGGATGATGTCGGCCTCGTAGTTGATCGCCGACGAGCCGCGCAGGTGGTAGTTGCGCAGCCGGGACGCCTTGAGGCCTTCCTTGTCCGCCGCGACGATCGCGATCATCGGGACGTCCTCGCTGAGCGCGATGTCCTTGAGGCCGTTGACAACGAACGTGACCTTCTCGGACTCTGTCAGCGGCTCCGGGATCACCGGGACCTTCTGGAGGTAGTCAACGACCACGAGCAGGCGCCGGTCCCCGGACAGCTCCTTGTGCTGGCGGATGAGGGAGCGCATGCCGTCGATCGTGCTGGCAGTCTGCGTCCCGCGCAGGAGGAACAGGTTCTGGCCGTAGCGCGCGATGCGGTCAAGCGACGGGCGCAGGCGCGGGTTCGCAGCCAGCTGGGCCGCGCCGCCGCCCTCCGCCATCCATGTGCCCAGGATCTCCTTGCGGACGTCCTGGATCTTGATCGCGCCGGTCTTGTGCGGCAGGTGTGCAAGCGCCGACTCGGCCGCGATCAGGCGGTTGAGCAGGTACAGCTCATCGTGCTCGAAGCAGATGTAGAGCACGTTCGCCTGGCCGCCGGACGCGACGTTGCGCGCCATCTGGAGGGCCATGGTCGTCTTGCCCGTGCCCTGGGCCCCGCCGATCAGCATCAGCTCACCCGCGCGCAGCCCACCACCGATCGTCTTGTCCATCGGCGTGAAGCCGAGGGGTACCGGCTGGTACTCCCCCACCCGCCCGGTGGTGACCTTCTCGTTCAGGTCGACCAGCACCTCGATGGCCGACCGGGGCGCCATGCTCCCGTTCGGACCGTCCAGGCGCCACGTGGCCCTCGGCGTCGCCCCCGTCTCCGTCGTCACGTTGCGTTCGTCCTCCGCCCTAGATGGATCGTGTGGCGCATCCTAGCACCGGGCATCGGCCCCGCAGCCACCCGAAGGTCCGGTGCGGGCCGAGGTACGGGCGGGCCGTCAGCGACCCAGGGTCGCCAGCTCGTCCCAGAACCGGACGATGACACGCGTGCCGCGCTCGAAGTTGTCGACGAGGAACCACTCGTTCGGCGCATGCGCATTGCATGCCGGCTGCGCGAACCCGAGGAGCACCACCGGCAGGCCGAGGGTCCCGCTGAAGGCCGCGGTGACCGGGATGGACCCGCCCTCGCGGATGTACACGGGGTCGAGCCCGTAGACGGCCTTGAGCGCCCGCGCTGCAGCCCGTGTTGCCGCGTGGTCGGTGGGCGTGAGGCTCGGGTCGCCGCCATGGATGAAGGTGGTCGTCACGGTGACGCCGGGCGGCGCGATCTGCGCGACGTAGTCGCGCAGCGCAGCGAAGATCGTCCGGGGGTCCTGGTGGGCAACCAGCCGGGTGGAGATCTTCGCGTGCGCGTGGGCCGGGATGATCGTCTTGGCGCCCTCGCCCTGGAACCCGCTCCACATGCCGTTGACATCGAGGGTAGGTCGGGAGCCCTTGTTCTCGAGCACGCTCCAGCCCGTCTCGCCGACGAGGGCCGACACCGGGATCGCCGCTCGGTACGCCTCGTCGTCGAACGGAAGCGCGGCCATCGCCTCGCGCTCCGCGGGCGTCAGCGCCTCGACCTGGTCGTAGAAGCCCGGGATGCGGATCCGGCCGTCGGGACCCTTGAGCGCGGCGACGATCGCGGCAAGGGCGTTGGCCGGGTTCTGGACAGTCCCGCCGTACATCCCCGAGTGGAGGTCCACCGGCGAGAGCACGACGTCGATCTGCGCGTACATGATCCCGCGCAACCCGACCGTGATCGCCGGCAGGTTGCCCTCGAAGAAGCCGGTGTCGCTGATGACCGCGACGTCTGCGGCCAGGCGGTCCTGGTTCTCGTCGATCCAGGCGTACAGGCTCTCGGAGCCGTACTCCTCCTCGCCCTCGAACACGAACGTGAGGTTCACGGGCGGTGTCCGACCGGCGGCGCGCATCGCCTCGAGCGCCGCGAGATGCATCACGATCTGGCCCTTGTCGTCGGCGACGCCGCGACCCACGAAGCGGCCATCGCGGACGAACGGCTCCCAGGGCGCCGTCTCCCAGAGCTCAACCGGATCGACGGGCTGGACGTCGTAGTGGCAGTACACGAGCGCGGTGGGCCCGTCCGGTGCCTCGTGGATGCGTCCGTACACGATCGGGTGGAGCGCCGTGCGCACGACCTCCACGTCGCTGGCGCCGAGGGCCCGGAGCCGCCCGCCGAGCCACTCCGCCGCGGTCACCATGTCCCCGGCATGCTCGGGCAGGGCCGACACGCTGGGGATGCGCGCGAACTCGAGCAACGCGCCCGCCCGCGCATCGCGCGACGCCTCGAGGGCCGCCTCGACGTCAGGGTCGATCGGCGTGGCCTCGGGCTCGGGGAAGGTGTCGGTCATCGGTTCTCCAGGGGATCGACGGCGTGTGGATCGATCGTATCGCGCGGCCACGTCGCACAACGACAAAGGGCGGACCCTCTCGGATCCGCCCTTCGTGCTCGGTTTCGGGTGGTGGGCCGGATCAGGCCGGCTGCGGGCTGGGGTTCGGGAGCGGCGCGCTTGGGCCGGTGGACGTGCCGCCGTCCGTGCCCGGGGCGATGACCCGCGGGATGCCCACCGTGCGCTCCGGCTTGGGCGGCAGATCCTTGAACAGGGACTCGAAGCCCTGCTGGTCGACCGTCTCCTCCGCGATGAGCTTCTCGGCCAGGGTGTCCAGCCGGTCGCGGTGGGTCGTGAGGACCTCCGTCGCCCGGTCGTATGCCCGGTCGATGATCGCCCGGACCTCCTCGTCGATCATCATCGCGACGTTGTCCGAGTAGTCACGCTGCTCGCCCATCGATCGGCCGAGGAAGATCATCTCGTCGCGCTTCCCGAACGAGAGCGGGCCCAGGCGATCGCTCATCCCGAACTCGGTCACCATGCGGCGAGCGAGATCGGTTGCCTTCTCGATGTCGTTGCTCGCACCGGTGGTCGTGTCGCCGAACACGAGGCGCTCCGCGACATTGCCGCCAAGCAGCCCCGCGATCTTGTCCTCGAACTCGGTCTTGCTCTGGAGGTACCGGTCCTCGGTGGGCAGGGCCATCGTGTAGCCGAGGGCCATGCCGCGGCTGATGACCGTGACCTTCGCGACCGGGTCGCACTTGGGCAGGATCCGCTGCACGACGGCGTGGCCGCCCTCGTGATAGGCAATGATCCGCTTCTCCTCGTCGGAGATGACGCGGCTCTTGCGCTCCGGGCCGGCGACGATGCGCTCCAGCGCCTCGCTGAAGTCGTTCTGGCCGACGACCTTCTTGTTGTGACGGGCGGCGAGGATCGCGGCCTCGTTGACGAGGTTCGCGAGGTCCGCGCCGGAGAAGCCCGGCGACTGGCGCGCGACCTCCTCGACCGAGACCGTCTTGTCGAGCGGCTTGCCCTTGGTATGGACCTTGAGGATCGCGGTGCGTCCCTTCATGTCCGGGCGGTCCAGGATGACCTGGCGGTCGAAGCGGCCGGGCCGCAGGAGCGCCGGGTCGAGGACGTCGGGACGGTTCGTGGCGGCGACGACGATCACGTTGGTGTTCGTGTCGAAGCCGTCCATCTCGACGAGGATCTGGTTCAGGGTCTGCTCACGCTCGTCGTGCGATCCGCCGAGGCCCGCGCCACGCTGGCGGCCGACGGCGTCGATCTCGTCCACGAACACGATGCACGGGCTGTTGCGCTTCGCCTGGTCGAACAGGTCGCGGACGCGGCTGGCGCCGACACCCACGAACATCTCGACGAACTCGGAACCCGAGATGCTGAAGAACGGCACGCCGGCCTCACCGGCGACGGCCCGCGCCATCAGCGTCTTGCCGGTTCCCGGAGGGCCCACGAGCAGGACGCCGCGCGGGATTCGCGCGCCGAGCGAGTTGAACTTCTCGGGATACTTGAGGAACTCCACGACCTCCTGGAGCTCCTGCTTCGCCTCGTCAACCCCGGCGACGTCGTTGAACGTCACGACGGTCTTGTTGCCGAGGAACATCCGGGCGCGGCTCTTGCCGAAGCTCATCGCCTGGTTGTTGGTGCCCTGGGCCTGGCGCATCATGAAGAAGATGAAGCCGCCGATGATGAGCAGCGGCAGGAGCCCCGTGAGGATCAGGCCCACCCACGAGGTGTCGGCGGTGGGCTTGCGGGTGTAGGCGCCGCCCGGGAGCGGGTTCCCGCCCTCCGTTGCGGCTGCCCGCATGTCCTCCTCGACGTTGCCCGTGATCGGGTTCGGGACGACGACCGTGTAGGTCTTCGTCGGCTCGTTCTTGGCGGTGACGGTGAGGGTCTCGCCGTCCTGGACAACCTTTGCGACGTTCCCGGCGGCGACGCTGGTCCGGAACTCCGAGTAGCTCACGGCAGTGGCTGGGGCCGACGACTGGACCCACGTGTACAGCAGCGCGACCGTGCCCGCCACGAGGACGAGCATCACGATCCCGTTGCGCAGGAACTTTGCGTTCAAACGGAGCGCCTCCGAGTCCGGGGGATCCGGCTGTGAAGCCGGGGTTCCGGCGAGTATACCGCCGGGGTCCTTGGCGGCCGCTCGCGCGGCCGATGTCCGGACCCTATCAGGAGTACGGTCGCGAACGATGCGCGGATGGCTGCGGCCGCGTTGAACTGTGGTTCAGGTTTCGCCACCTTGCCACCGCGGAACCCCCGTGTTGCCGCCCTCGATGGTCGCGTTGCGATCATCTGGGGCCCACCGGTCGTGGCGGCGCCGTCGTATGCGAGCACCTGCCCTCGAACGGCTGCTCGCCTGCCCGGCCCGCGGTCGAGGGATCAGCGGCGGGCCGCCGGCCGCCCCGGCGTCACCCACCCGTTGCCGGACCGGAACGCGAACGCCGGGCGGCGGGGCCCGGACGCTCGAGGGAAATCGGAAGAGTGGTAGCAGGGACTGGATTCGAACCAGTGACCTAGCGATTATGAGCCGCTTGCTCTGCCGCTGAGCTACCCTGCCACGGCCCGGGATTGTAGACCACATTGCGCCCGACGGTGAGCGGTCGCGGATGCGCCATGGATGCATGGTCCTCCATTCGGAGGGGTGACAATGGGCGCAATCGCGATCGCAGGGAGGGCATCGGGTGAACGAGGAGCCGGGATCCGGGGTGCACGACGGGGCGCAGGACGGTCCGCCCGCGCCGCCGCCGCCCGCGGCGCCCGTCGAGCCCGCGCCGGCGCCTCCGCCGCCGCCCGCTGGTCCGGCCTCGAGGGGCCTCACCTGGGATACGCTCGGGCCAACGCCCGGTGGCCCGGCCCCAGGCGGCCACACGGGTTGGACCCCGGCGCCCGGATCGGCGCCCCAGGGCTGGGGACCGGCATCGCCGTCGGCCCAGGTCGACTGGGCCGCGCCGAAGTCCGGGTCGAACGGCTGCCTCCAGGCGTGCCTGGTAATCGGCGCGATCCTCTTCGTGCTCGCGATCGTCGGCCTGGCTGCGCTGTTCATCGTGGGCGGCCGGGTCGCCCAGCAGATCTCGGAGGATCCCGAGGGGTTCCTCGGCGGTCCGTGTCCATTCGTGACCGACTTCGCGCTCAGCGACGCCGTGGGCGAGGACGTGACCGCGATGACCCTCGTGGGCTTCGCCGACGGCACCATGGGCGCAGTCCTCGACAAGCGGCTGCTGCCCGCCGCCGAGGACTGCTGGGTCGTGGGCCGCAACGGGTTCGCCGCGCGGATCGCGGTCCAGGATGGGGCTGGGAGCACGGCCTTCGACCAGGCCCGCACGACGGCGACCGACGGCGGGTTCCGGGGACCGGACCTCCGCGACATCGGCGACGCCGCCTTCTGCACCGAGACCAGCGCCGCCGGATCGGCCGGGCTGCTCGTCCGGTTCGGTGACCGGGTGGCCTACGTGAGCGTCGTCGATCAGCAGGGCGACGAGGCGCAGGCCTGCAACGTGTCGAAGGTGATCGCGCGAACCCTCGAACCCTAGATCCCGATCGCCGCACCCAGCGCGACCGCCAGCAGCAGGAACCCGAACCGGGCAAGCCACGCGACGCCGCTGGCGCCCGGATCTGCGATGGACCGCGGCGCCACCACGAGCATCACGTACAGCATCCCGATCGCCGCCAGGATCAGCGGCCATGGCGCGCCGACCTCCGGCGGGCTCGGCCCGCGCACGAAGCCCCCGACGAGGTCGTTCAGCCCGTCGCCCAGAATTCCGTTGAACGCGCCCGCCGCGATGAGCGCCATCGGCGTAACGAGGACGCGCCGCACCGGCACGGCTACCACGGGCAGCCTCGGGAACAGCAGCGCCGTCACGAAGACCACGAGGAAGGTGATCCCGACCACCGGGCCTTCGTCGAGCCCGAGGCCGGGCAGCGTCCGCACGCCGACGATCCCGACGCCCGCCGCGAGCGGGAAGCGCGCCCACCCCTGGAGCGTCATCACGCTGTCCTCGAGCGGCGGCCGCTCGTCCGGACCGCGTGTCGCGAGGCACGCGATGACACCGGCGATCGCGACGAGACCGAAGAGCCCGACGACGAACGTCGGCTCCGCGGGCGTCCCTGAACGCCGAGAGCCCAGCAGCCGGGCGAGCAGCGGCAGCCCGATGAGCGCGAAGGCTCCCATGAGCACGTCCTCGAACCGGAGAAGCCCCGCGAGGCGCGCGGCGAGGCCACCCGGGCCGGCGGGCGCGACCGGTGTCGAGGGCAGGGGCGCCAGCGTCATGCGCCTTCGCTACGGCGTCGGCGCCTGGGTCGGCGGCTCCGAGGGCACGGCCCGGGCCATCGCGCTCGACGGATCACCGGGCGGCCCGAACAGCAGGTTGAGCCACGACTCCAGGGGCGTGGGCACATCGACGTCGGCACCGAGGCGCACGGCCGCGGTCCCCGGCGCGTTGGCCGCGAGCGGCGGGGCGTCCGGCTGCAGGATGAACGGGATCTCGCGCGCTCCGCCGAGGCGGTACTCACGCGCCTGCTGCTCGATGTACGCCTGGCGCTGGATGAGCTCCAGCTCGCGCTCGAGCGCGCTCACATCGGATGCCAGCTGCTGGTTCGAGGTGCGCATCGCATCGGCCCGAGTGGACGCTTCGCTCGCCTCGCCGACCTGGCGTGCGAAGAGGACGATGACCCAGGCGGCGACGAGCGCGCCGAGGAGGATCGCGATGCGGCGGCGGGTGAGGCCCGCAACAGGGAGGTCCGAGAGGCTTCCCAGCGACGCGGCGACCGCGGGCGTCGGGCCGACCGCGCCCGGCTCGGGGGCCGGCGACAGGGTTGCTCCTCCGACGGCGCCTGTAGTTGCGGGGCGGGTCCTCAGGCGCTTCGGCAGTCGCGGCATCGGGCCGAGGGTAGCTGCGCCCGATTCCCCTTGTCAACTCGGTGCGTGCCGCCGATTCGGAGGACGGGACGCGGCGGCGTGCAGCGCAGTGACAACCGACCTGTCACAGACGCCTTGCAGTGTGGCGTAGACTCCGCCCGATACCGCTCATACGTTCGCTTTTGCAGCCGGGAGCCACGATGCGCACGAATGCCCCCACCGCCACACGGCGGGTGCTTGACCAGCTCCTCGAGGAGCCGTCGATGGCCCGTGGCGTCCTCCACCACGAGGTGATCGAGGCGCGCGACGCGGAGCACGGCGAGTGGCCGGTCTGGCTGGACCCGAGGATCCGGGCCGGGCTCGCGACCCGCGGGATCGAGCGGCCGTACGTCCACCAGGCGCAGGCGATCGAGGCTGTGCATCGCGGTGAGGACATCGTCGTCGTCACCCCGACGGCGTCGGGCAAGTCGCTGTGCTACACGGTGCCGGTCCTGCAGGCGATCGCGGAGGACCCGTCGGCACGGGCGCTGTTCCTGTTCCCCACCAAGGCCCTGGGGCAGGACCAGGTCGCCGAGTTCTCGGACCTTGTCCGCGATGCCGGGCTGCAGGTCGCGTCGGCGACGTACGACGGGGACACGCCGGCGCCCATCCGGTCCGCGATCCGCAAGGCCGGGCAGGTCGTCGTCACCAACCCGGACATGCTCCACAGCGCGATGCTCCCGCACCACACGAAGTGGTTCCAGTTGTTCGAGCAGCTGCGGGTCATCGTCATCGACGAGCTGCACACGTACCGGGGCGTGTTCGGGTCGCATGTCGCCAACGTCCTGCGCCGGCTCCTGCGCCTGTGCGAGCACTATGGCTCGAAGCCCGTGATCGTCTGCTGCTCGGCGACGATCGGCAACCCGGCGGAGCTCGCGGAGACGCTCACCGGTCGCCGCACGCGGCTCATCGACCGCAACGGGGCACCCTCGGGCGAGAAGCACATCCTGCTCGTGGACCCGCCGGTGCTCGACGCATCGACGGGTGCCCGAGGCTCAGCGCTCACGCTGGCCCAGCGCTGGGCCGTCCCATTCCTGCGCGCAGGCCGCCAGACCGTCGTATTCGGGAAGTCCCGGGTCGCGGTCGAGATCATGCTCTCCAACCTGCGCGAGACGCTGCGCCAGGACCTCGGCCCGCGGAGCCGCGTTCGCGGCTACCGGGGCGGCTACCTGCCCACGGAGCGGCGCGCCATCGAACGAGGGCTCCGGGACGGGGAGGTGCTGGGCGTCGTCAGCACGAATGCCCTCGAGCTTGGGGTGGACATCGGGCGCCTGGACGTCGCGATCCTCGCGGGCTACCCCGGGTCCATCGCCGGGACGTGGCAGCAGATGGGCCGGGCCGGCCGGCGCGGGGACGTCAGCGTCGCCGTGCTCGTGGCCTCGTCGGCCCCAGTGGACCAGTACGTCATCCACCACCCGGAGTTCGTGCTCGGCGGAAAGCCCGAGGAGGCGCGGCTGGACCCCGACAACCTCCATGTGCTGCTCGCCCACCTGCGCGCGGCGACGTTCGAGCTGCCGTTCGAGCCCGGGGAGTGGTTCGGGCCGGGTCCGGCAGACGACCTCCTCGCGTTCCTCGGGGAGGGTGGCCAGGTGCGCCAGGCGGACGACGGCCGCTGGTACTGGAGCTCGGAGAACTTCCCGGCATCCGAGGTCTCGCTGCGCTCCGCCGCCCCCGAGAACGTCGTGATCATCGACACGTCGCCGGACCGGCCCCGGGTGCTGGGCGAGGTGGACCTGTTCTCCGCCCAGGTGCTCGTCCACCAGCATGCGATCTACCTGCACGACTCGGTCCAGTACCACGTGGATACGCTCGACTGGGGGGAGCGGAAGGCATACGTCCACCGGATCGACGCGGACCATTACACATATGCCAACCGGGCGGTGACGCTCAAGCCGCTCGACGTGTTTGCCGCGGCGCCGGCCACCGGCGGCACCAGGGTCCACGGCGAGGTCATGGTCGCGAGCCTCGTCACGATGTACAAGAAGCTCAAGTTCATCACCGACGAGAATGTCGGCTGGGGGCCCATCGACCTGCCGGAGATCGAGCTCCAGACGACCGCCTACTGGCTGACCGCCGCGTCGGCGGCCACCGGCTGGCGTCGGGACGAGCTGGACGTGGCGCTCATCGGAGCAGGCCGCGCGATCCAGGCGGTGGCGGCCGTGCTCCTGATGCTGGACCCACGGGACCTCGGCCTCGTGTCCCAGGTGCGATCGCCGCACCACGAGGCGCCCACGATCTACCTGTACGAGGCGATGCCCGGGGGCGTCGGACTCTCCGAGCGGCTATGGGCCCGTCACGAGGAGCTGATCGTCGGCGCGGCCGACCTCATCGGGGCCTGCCCGTGCGACGCCGGGTGCCCCGCGTGCACCGGACCGCGGCTCGAGCCGGAGGTGGATGGCAAGGCCCTTGCCCTGCGCCTCCTCGCCTCACTCGGGTCCGGGGTCACGGGGTCGAGCGGGGCCGGCGTGCGCATGGCGGTGGCATGACCGCGGAACCCGTGGCTGGCGTCACCCGGGAGCGACGGCTCGCCAACCTGCGGGCAACGCTCGAGCGCGCGGGTGGCATCGCGGCGGGCGCCGATCCCCTCCCCGCCCGGGCCCCGTTCGCGGGACGCCGCAGCCCGCAGCTCGCGGCGCGACTGGCCGCCGCCATCGGCGCGGACGCGGTGGACACCCCGGACGGATGGCTGGTCCGGCGCGTGCTGGCGCCGATCGACATCCCGGTTGACCGCGAACGCCTGGCACGCCTGCCCGGGCATCCGCCGCCCGACGCGCCCCTCGTCTGCCTCGACACGGAGACGACCGGCCTCGCCACCGCCGCGGGCACCTTGGCATTCCTCGTGGGGCTCGCCACCTGGGACGGAACGGCATTCCGCCAGACCCAGCTCCTGCTCCCCGACCACGCGGACGAGCCGGCGCTACTCGCGGAGATCGCGCGCTGGGTCACCCCGGACGCGTGGCTCGTGACGTACAACGGTCGCGGCTTCGACTGGCCGCTGATCGAGGCGCGCTACCGGCTCGCCGGGCGCGCCGCCCCGGTCCACGCCGGCCACCTCGACCTGCTGCCGTTCGTCCGCCGCGTCTTCCGGCATCGCATGGAGGATGCGCGCCTGCGCACGGTCGAGGAAGAGCTGCTCGGCGTCACCCGGGTCGGGGACGTCGAGGGCTGGGAGATCCCCGCGATCTACCTCGACGTGTTGCGTGGGGCGCCCGTGGACGCGCTCGCCGGGGTCGTCATCCACAACGAGAAGGACGTCCGCTCGCTGGGGCTCCTGCTGGCGCACGCGGAGCGTCGGTACGCCGAGCGCAGCACCCGGCACGAAGCGCCGCGCGGTGACCTCGCCGGACTCTCGCGGGCCTACACGCGGGAGCGGCGTCACGACGAGGCGCTCGCGTGCCTCGACGACGCGCTCGCGGCCGCAGCGCCGGTGCGCGATCCCTTCGGCCGGACGCCCATGCCGATGCCGCTCGCACGGGAGCAGGCTGAGGACGATGCATGGTGGGCCGCCCGCACGATGCCCCACTTCGGCGGCCGGCGCCCGAGGTCAGGCTGGCGCGGCGAGCTGGCGAACAACCGCGGCGGTCCGATGGGTCCGCGGCCCGGATCCCAACCGTGGGACGTGGGCTCGCGCTGGACGGACGAGCGAGTCGCCGCCGAGCGGGCCCGCGTCCTGCGCCGCCTCGGGCGCTGGGCAGAGGCGGCCGAGGCCTGGCAGACCGCAGCCGCGGCCGGTGGCGCGCTGGGAGCGATCGCCTGGATCGAGGTCGCGAAGCTGCGCGAGCACCGGCTGCGGGACCCCGGGGGCGCGCTCGCCGCGACGCGGTCCGCGTCGCGCCTCCTCGAACGGTCGCGCATCACCGGCAGGGCGCACCCTCGGCTCGAGGATGACCTCGATCAGCGCGGTCGCCGCCTCGCGGCGCGGATCCAGCGCACGAGGCGCGCAGCGGGCTGAGGGCGGCGGCCAGCGCGACGGCGTGCCGAGGGCTACGCCGGGCGCGATGGCGGGCCGGCTGCCTCAGGTGGGCATCGGCCCGCGTGCCATCCGTCGCGCGATGGCCGCCCGCGTGGGCACGCCCAGCAGCCCCGGCCCCTCGCAGACGAGCGACGCCGCCGCCGCACCGAGCCGCAAGTCCCACCCACCATCGGTCCGGCCACCGACGAGGCGCGGTTCCACGCGCGCGGCAAAGACCCCGGCGAGGAACGTGTCACCGGCCCCGGTCGGGTCTACCACGGCGTCGCCGGGGATCACGGGCCACGTCCGGTGGCGCGAGGGGAGGCCGTCGACATTGACATCGATCGACATGCCTCCGTGCTCGCCGTTCGTCACCAGGAGCGTCCCGCCGGGACGCACGAACGCCGCGAGCGCGTCGAGGTCGGTCCCGGGGTCGAGGTCGTCACGCCCGACGCCCACGAGGTCGGCACGCCGGACCACCCGTGAGGGCCCCGGCGCGTGCCGCCGCACGCGGTCGCCGGCGGTGAGCACGCGCAGCAGGCCCTGCCATCCGACGCACACCTGTGCCGTGGCGGACGGGATTCCCGCCCAGGCGTCGGGCAGCTCCGCGGCGACGGGGGCGAACAGCCAGCCATCGCTGTCGAGCCACGACGCTGGGAGCGCGCCGGTCGAGACGGCGTCCGAAACCTCGCGGGCCTCCTGGACGCGTCCGTCGGGCGTCTCGAGGTTCACGAACACCGGCCCCCGTTCCAGCGGCGCAACGACGAGATCGACGCCCGCCTGGACGAGGAGCTGGAGCTCGTCGGCGCGCGCGGCGAGCGCATCCGCGCCGACGAGGGCACGGACTCGCAGCCCGAGGCCGGCGAGCGTCAGCGCCGAGTACGAGACCCCGCCCCCGAGCCGCCAGCCGCGCGGATCGTCACCGGCAATGTCACGCGACGCCGCGCCCACCACCACGACGCTCGCCGGACCGCTCATCTGCCCTCCTCCGGGTCTCGCTGGAGGCCCAACCTATACTTGCGATCCGCTCGCGCGCCGTGCGCGCCGCCGCGGCCGATCGGCCGCCCCGAAGCCGAGGAGCCAATCATGCATTTCTACGAGCTGCACGAAGGCGATAACGACGTCTACGCCGATCTCCTGCTCGCCCGCGAGGAGGAGATGGAGGCCGAGGAGTTCTTCGAGCTCGTCCAGTCCATCCGCCGTCGCGTCCTGGAGTCGTACGAGGCACCGACCCTCGTCGAGGCGATCGCCGACGAGCTCGAGCGCGACTATGAGTTCATCGCCGTCACGGACGAGCGCCTGACCGCCGCGGTCAACGTCTCCAAGGAGGAGGACGAGAACTTCCTCGCTGATCTCGATGCCCCCGAGGAGACGATGGACTACGCATCGATCCTCGCGGACCTCCAGGCAGAGACTCCGAAGACGAACTGATCGTCCGCACCGGCTGCTACTTGCTGAACAGGATCTCGACGACGTCGCCGTCGCGCACGCGGTAGGTCTTGCCCTCGGAGCGGACCTTGCCGACCTTCTTGGCCTCGGAGATCGAGCCCAGCGTCAGCAGGTCGTCATACGCGATCGTCTCAGCCCGAATGAAGCCCTTCGCGAGGTCGGAGTGGATCGCGCCCGCCGCGTCGACGGCGTTGGAGCCGTCCGGGATCGGCCAGGCGCGGACCTCGTCCGGGCCGGCCGTGAGGAACGAGATCAGCCCGACCAGCCGGTAGGACAGCCCGATGACGCGGTCGAGGCTGGACTCCGTGAGCCCCAGCTCCTCCATGAACACGCCGGCCTCCCCGGGATCGAGCTCGCCCAGCTCCATCTCGATCTTTGCGGACAACGCGTCGACCAGCGCGTGGCGGTGCTCGTAGCCACCGCGGATCCCGTCGATGAGCGCGGGTGCGCTCGCGATCTCTCCCTCGCCGACGTTGAGCAGCACGAGCACGGGCTTCTGGGTCAGGAACCGATAGCCGCGAAGCGCCTTCTCCTCGTCCGGGTCGAGCGCCTCGTCGCGGATCGGGCGGCCGGCCTCGAGGGCGGGCTTGAGCCGCGCCAGGATCGCCTCCTCGCGCTCATTCGCCTCGCGCTCGGCCGGCGTGCCGTGACGGCCCGAGCCACGGAGGCGCTCGAGTCGGCGGTCGATCATCGCGAGGTCGGCAATGATGAACTCGAGGTCCAGGTTCTCGAGGTCGCGGGCCGCGTCCACGGAACCCGCAGCGTGCGGGTGGGCGGCGTCGTCCCAGGCACGAACGACATGGATCATCGCGTCTGCGTCGCGCAGGCGGGCGAGGTGCTCCGCGGGCAGCTCCTCGGCGCCGACCCGGCCCTCGCTCGAGGCCGGCGGTGCCGGCAGGTCGATGTAGGTGACGTCCGCGTGGACGATCTTCTTCGGCTTGAACACGGCCGCGAGCTTGTCGAGGCGCTCGTCGGGGACCTTGACGACGCCCACGTTGAGCTGGAGGCCGCCGTAGCCGCCGGTCTCGGCATGGCCGCGGGTGAGCGTGTTGAAGACGGTGGTCTTGCCGCACCCGGCGAGCCCCACGATGGCGATCTGCATGCCCTGATCCTACCGGTCGTGACCGGCGCGCCTTGCGCCGACGCTCAACCCCCGAGCGTCATCGGCTCAGTAGCCCGCGCTCGGGTCCACGACGTTCACGAGCGGCTCCCCGGCCGCGAACCGGCGGAGGTTGTCGCAGAACAGGTCCACGGAGCGGTCCAGCACGCGCGTCGAGGACCATGACGTGTGGGGCGTGAGGATCACGTTCGGGAGGTCGTAGAGCGGTGAGGTCGGCGGGAGTGGCTCCTCCCGGAAGGTGTCGAGGACCGCGCCGCCGATCGTCCCGTTGCGCACCGCGCGCGCCAGCGCCCGCTCATCGACGAGCTCGCCGCGGGCGACGTTGATCACCCACGCGCCGGGCTTCATCTGCCCGATCGAAGTCTCGCCGATCAAGCCCACGGTGTCCGCGGTGAGCGGGGCGGCAAGCACCACGAAGTCGGACTCCGCGAGCAGCTCCGGGAGGCGGTCGGGCGGCAGGACGCGATCGAGCATCAGCGACCCGAGGAAGGGTTCGTCGCCCGCGCCGTCCGATGCGTCCGAGCCGGCCTCGGGCCGACGGCGGGTGGCGATGACGCGGCAGCCGAACGCCGTCGCGAGCGCCCCGACAGCCCGGCCGATGGACCCGAGCCCCACGATCCCCACGGTGACGTCTCGCAGCTCGCGGGACTCGAGGGGCTGCCACGTACGCTCGGCCTGGAGCTCGAGCAGCTGGGGCAGTCGCCGCGCCGCCGCGAGGATCATGAGCATCACGTATTCGGCGATCGGCCGCGAGAACACGCCGCGGGCGTTGGTGATCACGAGGCCGCGCTCACGCGACGCGGGGGTGAGCACGCGCTCGACGCCGGCCGTCGCGGAGTGGACCCAGCGCAACTGAGGCGCGCGAGCCAGGATCCGGTCAAAGGTGTCCGCCGGGAGGCGCCCGCGGAGCATGACCTCGACGTCGTCCAGCGGCCCGTCCGGGTGCCCGTCGAAGCCGATCGTGACGATACGCGCGCCCGGGGCCGCGGCGCGGATGACGTCGAGGTCTCGGCTGCGGTAGCGCGCGGACAGGATCGGCGTGAGCGCGATCGCCGTCGGTACGCCGCCGCGCCCCGAACCCGGGCCCGACGCCCGCTTCGACCCCTCGGTCACGGGGCCCCTCCTTCGAGCTTGTTCAGTCCCATGCGCCGCACCCAGGCGGCCGGCGTCTCGATCTCGTCGGGCGTGGGCAGCGTCTCGGGGCCGTCCCACAGCCGACGCAGTGCGGCCGCTCCGCCGAGTCGATCGATCTCCGCCACGAAGATCTCGCCCTTGCGGTACTGCTCCATCTTGAGGTCCATGCCCGTGATCCGCAGCATGGCCCGCTCGAAGGGCGTGCGGTTGGCCCGTCGCCCATGGAACCGCGCGGAGATGCGCTCGACGCCCGGCACCAGGGACTTCCCGACCTCGTCCATCACGTGGTCGCCGAAGCCCTCGAGCAGGCTCATGATCGCCTGCGTCTCCCGGAACAGCTGCCGCTGCTCGACGGACATCAGACGTTCCATCCAGTGCTGGTCGTCGCGCCGCCCGTCGCCCCGGAGCGCGGACCCGATGGCCTTCATCGCGTCGCGCCCCATCGAGGACGCGTCGCTCGAGAACATCGACAGCTGGCGCTCCAGGCGCCCCGCGATGTACGGCCGCAGCCAGGGGTGGGCCTCGAACTCGAAGGCATGCGTCGTCTCGTGGAGCGCGATCCACGTCCGGAACGGTCCGATCGGCACATCGAGGGCCTTCGCCGTCTGGCGGATGTTCTCCTCGACGAACAGGAGCCGGCCCGGCGTCGTTTCCGCGGACAACAGCGCGAGGTCGTACTGGCCAAGCACGCGTTGGCCCATGAACCCAAGGAGCAGACCCAGCTGGCGCGTCGTCACCCAGCGGTTGGCGAGGGTCATCGTCGCCTTGCCCAGGCCGCTGCCCTCGGGGAGCATCTGCTCGAGGAGCGGGCCCTCCAGCCGGCCGATCAGCTGGGCGAACGCGTCCGTGTTGGCGCGCACCCATTCGCCGCGGTCCACGACGGCGACCCGGTCGACGACGCCCGGCAGTGACGTGCCCAGGTGCTCGCCCAACGCCGGGACGACCAGGGCCATTGCGGCCGCGTACTCGCCCTCGACGGCACGCAGCTCCGCGGGATCCAGCGTCCCCGGCGCCTGGCGCAGCCGGGCGATCGCGATGTCCTCGACGCGGCGCCAGTCGACGAGGCCCGCGGCGCGCGCGTTGCGCTCCACCTGCCGACCGGCGACGGTGATCGCGGCACCCAGCACGGATCCGACGAGGAAGCCGACCTGCCACAGTCGTTCCTCGGGAATGTGTGCGCGGCCGCCGGCCCGCGAGCCGCCCGGTCGCTGGTTCCCGGTCATCTGCACTGACCTCGGGTCATCAGCCGACCAGCTCCCGCAGCTCCACCGACGCCACGTCCGGGAACGCCTCCCCGAACATCCGCGAGGCGATGGACGTGAACCGCTCGACGTCGCCCGTCGTGAGCTGGACGTGGACCGGCGGCTCGCCGTAGCGCTCCGACGGCCGCGAATGCCCGGCGGCGCCAGGGTCGGCCGCCGTGCCGCGCGTGGTCCCGGGCGCCTCGAGCCCGTTCACGGACAATAGCTCCGCGAGGGACGATGCCGTCGCGGTGGCGGAGTCCACGATCGCGACGCGGTCCCCGACCGCGGACGAGATGATCGGCCGGAGCAGCGGGTAGTGGGTGCAGCCCAGGAGCAGGGTGTCGATCGCGGCGCCCGCCGGCCGGGGGAAGACGAACTCGCCCGCGCCGTCGCGCTCACCGACGAGAGGGGCGAGCTCCTCGAGGACGGCCTGCTCCAGCTCGGGGCCGGACAGGATCCCGGCCTCGACCATCGGCACGAAGCGCGGCGTCGCGTGCTCGTACACCTCGATCGCCGGGTTCTCGTCCTTGATCGCATTGAAGTAGGCGTGCGAGCGGACAGTCGCGGGCGTCGCGATCACCCCGACACGGCGGTTGCGGGTCGCCAGGGCGGCGGCCGCCGCACCCGGCCGGACGACGCCGAGCACGGGCAGATCGTAGCGGGCACGCAGGTCCCTCAGCGCGACCGCGGTGGACGTGTTGCACGCCACCACGAGGGCCTTGACGTCACGCCCGGCGAGCTCGTCGAGCGCCTGCATCGAGAACGTCCGGACCTCGTCGTCGCTGCGGACCCCGTACGGGGCACGCGCGTTGTCGCCGAGGTAGATCGTGGATTCGTGCGGGGATCGCCGGAGGATCTCGCGCAGGACCGTGAGGCCGCCAACGCCGGAGTCGAAGACGCCGATGGGCCGGGGGTCGGACACGCCCCTCCTCTACCGCCGGCCGGCGACGGGCGCCGTCCGACCAACGAGCTCGGTCGCCGTCCGCATGACGTCCTGGCTGATCTGCGCCGTCGGATCCGCGAGCACGAACGGGATGCCCTCGTTGTTGGTCCGGACGACGAGCTGGCCGCCGGAGCTCACGCTGTGCTCGGGCACGCGGCCGAGCGCGCGGGTGAGGACCTCGGGGTCGAAGCCACCAGTCGAATCCGCGCGGTTGATCAGGTAGCGCACCTTCGTCGCGGCGTAGCCGATCATCCGGAACGCGTCCGCCATGACCATCGTGCTGTGGATCGTCGTCGAGTCGAAGGTCACCACCTCGAGGATCGTGTCCGACGCGTCGAGGAAGCACAGGTTGATGTCGTTGACGACGGCCGGCGTGTCCACGATGACGACCTCGTAGACGCGGCGCAGCAGCGACAGCACCTTCTCCAGGTCACGGACGGTGACCATCTCGGCCATCTCGACGCGCGGCGGGGCGAGCAGGATGTCGATGCCCGACGGGTCCCGCCACAGGACATCGGCGAGGTCCGACTCCTGGATCCGGTCGGTCGGCAGGTCGAGCAGGGACGGCGCCTCGGTCGGCACCTTGAGCAGCGCCCGCATGTCGCCGAACTGGAGCGAGCCGTCGATGAGCACCGTCTTCGAGCCCTGCTGCCCGAGGGCGACCGCGAGGTTGAACGCGAGGGTCGTCTTGCCCACGCCGCCCTTGGGGGCGAACACCGCGATCATCCGCGCCGTGCCGTAGTTGTCCAGGGCGGCCACGGCCTGGTGGACCTGCTGGATGCGGGTGACCAGCTCGTAGCCGGTGAAGGGCATCGCGAGGACGCCGTGGATGCCGTGCGCGAGGTCGGACACGACGGGCTGCTGCGGGACGGTCAGCACGATGACCGGGACGCGGGTCCCGGACTGGTTGATCTGGTCCACGAGGCTCAGGCCCTTGACGCGGCCCTGGAGCAGCGCGTCGACGAGCACGACGTCCGGACGGAGCTCGGACAGCATGCCGAGCACGCGGGACCCGTCGCTCACGACGTCCAGCAGCTTGATCGCCGACTGCGAGTTCAGCAGACCGCGGATGTACTGGGCAACCTGGGGAACGTCCTCGACGACGAGGAGGCGGATCTGGTCCGACATCGAGCCGACTCTACCATGCAGGTCCGCCGACCGGCCCGGGCCCCGATGGTCCCGTCCGGGGCCGCCGCAGGGGCCATCGGGGCCCGTCAGCCGGGCGGGGCCAGGGCGTTCGGGGTGGGTCGCGCAGGCGACGGACGCGGGGCTCTCGGCTGATCCGGACGTCGAGTGGCCCAGGCTCCGGGCGCCCCACCCTCAAGGGCGTCGGGCGAGCAGGATCACGCGCTCCGCGCCGGGCTCGAGATCGCCCAGGTCGTAGTCGCCGGCAAGCGCCTCGACTCGCAGGCCTGCGGTTTCCGCCAGCGCGACGAGGTCGTCCGGCGAGACAAGCCTGAGGCGATCGGCGCGGACCCAGCGGACGGGGGGCTCGCCCGGCAGGCCAGCCTCGAAGATGGTCGTCAGGCGCACGGCGTTGGCGGTCTGATCCCAGATCGCCGAGCCCGTCTTCGTGACCGTCCGACCCGTGCCGGGCTCCTCGCGCACCCATTCGAGCACGAGCCGGCCGTCATAGCGGGCGAGGTCTTCCGCGTCCGGGAGCCAGCAGTCGACAACCGCGAGCCCACCCGGGGCGAGGTGTTCGGCGAGGGTCACGACAGCGGCCGCCTGGTCCGCGCGGGTGCCCATCAGGAACAGCGAGTTGAGGGGGATGAACGCGAGCTCGAACGAGCCCGCGGTCGGGAGGCGGATGTGTCGCGCATCACCGTGGACGAGCGTCAGGCGGCGGGCGGTCGTGAGCCCTGCAGCGTCGGCGGCCGCGCGCGCCCGGGCCAGCATCGCCTGGTCGAGGTCGATCCCCGTGACCTCGGAGCCGTCGGCCGCCAGCGGGACGGCGAGGCGCCCTGAACCAACCGCGAGCTCGAGGATCGGCCCGCCGGTTCTCGCGGCGAGCGCGAGATAGAGGTCGAGATCGCCCGGATCCTCGGACAGGTCCAGGTCGTAGAGACGGGCGAGAGCGGCTGCCGCGGTTTCGGTCACGGACGAATGATCGCTTACGGGCGCTCGAAGCGGACCGGGTGTCCGGAGAGCCGCTTCTTCGCGAGCGCCGAGATGCACTCGAGCGCGATCCGGTTCGCGGCCATCGCCGTCACCTCGGCGTGGTCGTACGGCGGGGACACCTCCACGATGTCCATGCCCGCGACCTCCACCTGGCTCGCGATCCGCCGCACGGCACGAAGCACCTCGCGGGGGAGCATGCCGCCGGGCTCGGGCGTCCCCGTGCCGGGCGCGCTCCCGGGGTCGATGACGTCGATGTCGACCGAGATGTAGATCGCGTCCGGGCCATCGAGCGCCTCGGCGATGGCGTCGTCGATGACCGCCTCCGCTCCGCGTTCCTCGATCTCGCGCATCAGGTGCCAGCGCAGGCCGTGCTCCTTCATCCACTCGAACGTTTCGACGGGCGGCCAGTAGCCGCGCAGGCCCACCTGGACGAAGTTCGACCCCTTGACGGCACCCGACTCGATCAGGCGACGCATCGGCGTCCCGTGGCCGGCGAGCACGCCCCAGTCGTCGTTGGCCGTGTCCGCGTGGGCATCGAAGTGGACGATGCCGATGCTGCCCGGGCGGCGAACCTCCGCGACGGCGGTGGCGGAGGGCCAGGTGATCGAGTGGTCGCCGCCGAGCACGATCGGGATCGCGCCCGTGGACGCCACCTCGTGGACCTTGCGATAGATGAGCGCGTGGGCGCGGTCGATCCACGACGGGACGATGTTCGCGTCCCCCGCGTCGACCACCTTCAGGACCTCGAACGGCTCGACGTCCAGCTGGAGCGAGTGGATCGAGCCCGTCGTGTACTGCGCCTCCCGGATCGCGCGCGGCCCGAACCTGGCACCCGGGCGATGACTCACGGAGTCGTCGAACGGTGCGCCGATGATCGCGACGTCGACGTTCCGGGCACGGAGCTCCGCCACGTCCGGGACGTATGGCAACTTCATGAACGATGGCATGCCGACGTAAGTGGGCAGGTCGTACTCGTCGTACTGCTCGTACGCCCGGTCCCAGCCGTTGCGTGCGGCGAAGTCGACGTCGCCCGTGTCGTGGGGACGCTCGGCCACGGTGGTCCTCCGGGAGCGATGGGCAGTCCGCGGTGCGCGGGTTCCCGGCGGCCGGTCCGCGCTGCGGGGGAACGCCGGGCTGCTCGCCGCCTCAGTCGGGCGCCGCCGGTTCGGGTCCGTCGTCCAGCGGGGCGCGCCGGGCGGCATCGTACCGGGTTGCGAGCGGGGTGGCGAGCCGTTGCGACACACCGCGCCCCGGTGGGTCAAGACGGAGGGTGCGCCCACGCCGCGCGCCGGCGGGTGATGCGCACGCACGCCGGCCCGTGCCCGTGCGCCCCATGCCCGGGCGCCAGCGCTTCCGTGCGCCAGCGCTTCCACCCTCGCCAACGATTGCACGCTCGCTGCATGGTCACGAGTGACGCGAGGTGCTGTCGGCCGGCCGCGCAGTGACCTTGGCCGCGTGCCAGCTGACGTCCAGACGCCCGCCCTGCTCGCTACACGGGCAGCGCGGTGCGGCCTGCGGGCTGGAAGTCGCGGCTGTCGCCCGTCATGCACGCGTCCATCAAGAGCGCTGTGGCCCTGCTGATCCGTCCACGCGGGGTCGTGCCCATGCACCGGGCGCCATGGGCGGCATGGGCAGCGCGGTGCGAGGCCCCTCCGCCGCGCGGGACGGCCTTCTCGCCACAGATGACCATGCAGCGGGCGCGTGGGAACCAGCTCGTGGCGGACGCGTCACGCGAGCGCGGCGACCCAGGCGGAAGCCCGGGCGACTCGCGGGCGGCCCAGGCGGGCTCGGGCGGGTGCCTAAGTGCCTGTGAATGAACTCCACCGAACGGTTCGGGACTTCCGTGCCATAGAACCTGTCATTGGCCCGGTCCAGCATCGGCTCGATGGCGTCGATGATCGGGCTGGACAGCACCGAGTGGGCACTGGTCGAGGACCTGTTCGACCCGCCCGGACGTGAGGGCCGGCCGGCGACCTACTCACGCCAGGAGATGTTTCACGCGATCCTGTTCATCGCCCGCACCGGCTGCCAGTGGCGCTATCTGCCCGCCTGCTACCCGCCCTGGGAGGCGGTCTGGCAGCAGTGGCGGCGGTGGCGCGCGTCCGGCGTGTGGGCGGCAGCGATGGAGCGCATCGCGAAGATCATCCGCACGAAGCACGGGCGGACGGCGACGCCCTCGATGGTGATGATCGACGGCCAGACCGTCAGCGGCGGGCGAGCCGGTCCAACCTTCCACGACAAGGGCGGGCGAGGCGGACGCACGCACGGGGCCAAGCGCAGCGTCGTCATCGACATCCTCGGCCTGCCGCTCGCCGTCTCGGTCGAGTCGGCTCGCCCCCACGATGTCAGCGCGGGCCGCAGGCTGCTCGACACCACCCTGCCGGCCCTCGGCACGGTCAAGGCGGTCGTCGCCGACCGGGGCTATCGCGGCCTCGTCAAGATGACGGCCAAGAAGGGCATCAAGCTCGACATCAAGGCACCGGCGAAGGGGACCGTCGGCTTCACCCCGATCGCCCCGCTCTACCGCGTCGAGCACGCCTTCGCCCGCCTCGGGCGCTGGCGGCGGCTGTCGCGCTGCTACGAGGGCACTGCCGAGAGCGCCCGCGCCTGGCTCGAAGTCGCCGCCGTGGGCTACCTGTTCGCGCGGCTTCGGGTCGAGCCCGCCTGACCGCTCACGCCCCGATCCCTGCGCCCTCGCACGACATCCACTGGTCGAGCAAGAATCCGTGCCCGCGGTCGCCCCAGTCACCCCGCCAGATGGCCTGCCCACCCCGGATCACAACCGTCGAGGCGTCGTCTCGGACGACCAGGTCGGTCGGCAGGACGCCTCGAAGCGCGCGCGTCGCGGCGACGATGTCGGTTGTGCCCGGCGCTTGATTGGCATAGTCGATGGTGCCTGCGCGCATCGTGTCCCCGCCACAGCGCAACTCGAGCGAGACTGCTGCCGGCGCGGATGCGGCGGGCGAAGGGGACGACGTCGGTGTCCCGGCCGGCGTCGCCGGCACAGTGGCTGCCGGGTGCGATGTCTCGGCCGGTGGTCGTTGCTCCGTCGGAGCCACCGTAGCGCAGCCGCCTACCAGCATCGATGTTGTGATGACGCCCAGAAGCGCCACGCGGCGCATGGCTGCGCCACGCACCCAATCGAAGATCACCAGCATGTTTCCACCGCCGTCCAGCGTTGTTGGACCCATCGTCAGTTCGATCGGCGGTAACGTCAAGGGGCTCGGCGCCTGCCAACAGTCTTCCCGAGTTCGTTCACAGGCTCGAAGTGCCCGGAGCCCAGTCGCGCGCGACCGGACGCGCCCGATCCGCGGCGCGCCGCCTCGCGGATCGCTACTCCCCGCGGAACTCCGCCCAGGCGCGCTCGACGAGCCCCGGATCCATGAACAGGTCGAGCGCCGTCTGGGCGACGAGCGTCGATGCAAGGAGCACCGTCGCGTCCGCGCGGGGCCCGGCGGCGGCATCGCGGAACGCCGTCGAGTGACCGGGCGTGGGAACGTCGGTGATGGCCAGGTCCGGGTGGATTGCCGGCAGCACCCACGAGACGTTCGCCATGTCCGTTGAGCCCGAGGTGCCGTCGGGTCCCTGGTCCACGATCCCGTACGCCGCCGCGTTGGCGACCCAGCGGTCCGCCAGCAGCCGGTTGGTCTTCATCGTGCTCGCGTAGCCCGAGAACTCGACCTCCACCTCGACGCCGGCCGCGAGCGCGGCCGCGTCGCACAGCTGCCGGAACCGCGCCTTCATCACCTCGTAGAACGCCTGGTCCGCGCTGCGGACCATGAACCAGGCCTTCGTCCGGTCGGGGATGATGTTCGCCGCCGTCCCGCCCTCCTGGATGATCCCGTGCACCCGGGAGTGCGGCGGCAGCTGCTGGCGCCACAGGCCGACGCTCACGAACAGCGAGATCATCGCGTCCAGGGCGTTGCGCCCCTCCCACGGCTCGGAGGCCGCGTGCGACTGGAGACCAGTGAACACGACGACCACGTCCTCGGACGCGAGTGGGGTGATGTCGACATGGTTGCGGTCGCACGGGTGGTACAGCAGCGCCGCATCGAGCCCTTCGAACAGCCCGTCGTCGAGCATGTACGCCTTGCCGCTCCCCCGCTCCTCCGCGGGCGTCCCGAGGAACACGATCTCGCCCGCAAACGCGTCGCGCACTGCGGCGAGCGCCAGGGCCGCCCCGACCCCCGACGACGCCATCGTGTTGTGCCCGCACCCGTGGCCGAGACCCGGCAGGGCGTCGTACTCCGCGAGGATCCCGATCCGTGGCCCGTCGATCCCGAGTCCACCCGCCAGGCGACCGCGGACCGCCGTGGACAGCGACCCGGCCGGGTGCTCGACCGCGAAGCCGTGCTTGGCCAGTACTTCCGCGACCCATGTCGCCGCCTGGTGCTCCTCGAACGCGGGCTCGGGGTTCGCATGGATCCGGTGCGAGAGGTCGAGGATCTCGTCGCGTGCCGCCTCGACGGCGCACGCGGCGCGCGCCTTGACGTCCCCGAACGGTTCGGCCGGGTGGGCATCGGTGAGCGAATGCATGGGCTTCTCCTAGCGCTCGGCCGAGAGCGAGAGCTCTGCGACGACGAAGATGGCGGCGAGGAACAGGACGATCGGGAGCTGGAAGGCGTCGACAAGGCGGAGGATGACGATCAGTGCGGCGAACAGGCCGATCCATCCACCGCGACGCGCCGCCCGCGCCCAGTCCCCTTGGTACGCGATCCGGCGATGGCGCGCGAACACGACCAGCCAGCAGAGCGGGATCGCGAGCAGGCCGATCGCCGCGCCGATGACGAGGGCACCCTCGTACCCGGCCATCGCCTCGCGATACGGATCGCGGGTCGTCAGGATGAGCGCGACGATGCCCCACGCACCAGCCGACGCGGCGAGCAGCGCAAGGTTTGCGACTCGATCCCGGACCTCCATCGCCCCCGAGTCTACCGACGGGCGCGACACGGCATCGAACGCCTTCACCGGTCAGCCGGCGGCCAGGCGGTCCAGCGACACCTCGAGGTCCCCCAGGCGCACGAGCTCGAGGTCCGGAATCACGCTCTGGTCCCGCTCCGAGCCCGGCAGCGGCGAGTCGCCGGGGCGGTCGTGCAGGTAGGCCGCCCGCCAGCCGGCCCGCTTCGCCCCGACGATGTCCGCGGCCCAATCGTCGCCGACATGGAGGATCGTGCCCGGGTCCGGGCCCCCCAGCGCGGCGCTCGCCGCAGCGAACATCGCCGGGTGGGGCTTGATCGCGCCGACCCGCTGCGAGACGACGACGGCGCGGAAGTGCGGCGACCAGCCCGCCGCCTCCACGACGCGGTCGATCGTGGCAGCCAGCGGCCAGTTCGAGAGGATCGCCAGGGGGTGCCGGCCGGCGAGGCGCGCGAGCAGCTCGCCGGTCTCGGGCGCGGGCCGGACCATTGTCACGAACGCCTGCGAATACGTCTCCACCGCCCAGCCGACCTCCGCCTCGCTCGACCGGGTCGCGGCGGACTCGTCGTCCCAGCGCTCGCCCGGCTCCGGCACGGGCATGCCGCGGAGACGGGCGAGGACGCGTCGGACGCGCTGGTATAGGTCCACCTCGCGGAGCTCGGGCACCTCCTCCCGGAACTGGCGCTCGCGCTCCTCGCCCCATGCGCGCCCGAGCGCGTCCCGATCGAACGGGCCGAGCCGGTCCGCCATCGCTGCGACCGTCATGCCGACGACGCCCCGCAATGCGCCCGCCGGGATCGGGACGAGCGTGTTTCCGAAGTCCAGCGTGATCGCCGCGATCACCGGGCGGCGTCCGCGGCAAGTCGCGCGCGGGTGATCTCGACCGCGACCTGGTTGCGGTCCACGAGGAGCCAGCGACGGCCGAGCCGGGCGGCCGCGACGCCCGTCGTGCCACTGCCGGCGTACGGGTCCAGGACGAGGTCCCCCGGTGCGGAGGAAGCCGCGACGATCCGCTCGAGGAGGCGAGTGGGCTTCTGCGTGGGGTAGCCGGTCCGCTCCGCCGAGCCCGGCGGCACGATCGTCATCCACCACACATCCGTGGGGAGCTTGCCGCGCGCGGCCTTCTCAGGTCCGACAAGGCCCGGCGCGAGGTACGGCACACGATCGATCGACTCGCGATCGAAGCGCCACGTGTCGCCCTTGGCGTACCACAGGATCGTGTCGTGCTTGCGCGGCCAGCGGTCGCGCGAGCGGCCCCCGTAGTCATACGCCCAGATGAGCTCGTTGAGGAACCGCTCCGGGCCGAACACCTCGTCGAGCAGGAGGCGGACGTGGTGCGATGTCCGCCAGTCGACGTGCAGGTAGAGCGACCCGTCCGGCGCGAGGACCCGGTGGATCTCCACCAGCCGTTCACGGATCGCCGCGAGATGCCGGTCGAGCGGGAGATCGTCCGCGTACGCGAGGTCGGAGACAACCTCGTAGCGATACTCGCGGCCGCCGAAGCCCCGCCGTGTCTGTGCCCCCTCGCCCGTGCGGATCGACGCCAGGCGCCGCTGCCCACCCGCCGCAAACGGCGGATCCGCGTAGCACAGGTCCACGACGCCGTCCGGAATGGCGTGCAGGACGGTGAGATTGTCGGCCTCGACGACCGCGCCCGGCGAGGTCCGACGAAGGACCGCGTCCATCGCCGCCCGGGCGTCGACTGTCAGCTCGCCCACGGAATCAGCGGGCGACGCTTGACGGGCAGATCTCGCGGAAGGCGCAGAAGCTGCATCCGAGGTAGTCCGGCTTCGCCCCGAACTCCCGCGCACGGATCCCGGCGGCCGCAGTGCGGATCGTCTCGCGCGCCTTCTCTACCCGTTTGCGGTCCACCCGAGCGGTCCCAACGAGGCCCGAATCAAGGAAGTGGAGAGCAACCGCGTCGGGCAGCCGACCCGTCATCGCCTCGTAGCCCATGGCGTAGATCGTCAGCTGGAGCGAGTCCTTCGCCCGTTGCCGCGCCTTCGCGGGATCTCGCACGTCGGACGACTTGTAGTCCGTGATGACGACCTTCTCGGGCCACAGGTTCAGCGTGGGCTCGATGACGTCCGCGCCGCTTGCCGGGTCGTCGTCCGCCATGACCGGGACAGGCTCCGCGGGGTCGCGCGCGGTGATGTCGACACGGTCGAAGCGGCCCCGCACCTTGTCGCCGTCGAGGAAGAAGCTGAACTCCCGCTCCACCCACGAGGGGATGACTGCCCCGGGCCGGAGCTGCTCCTCGCGGAACCGGCGCAGCGACTCCCGGCCGGCGGCAAGGCGTGCCTCCTCGTGTTCCCTCGAGAGGAAGCCGTCGTTCGTCCATGCGGCCTCGAACGACGCAAACAGCTGCTCCTCGCTCATGACGTCGCCGCGTGCGTGACGCTTGTGGAACTCGGCGACCGACGCGTGCAGCGCCGAGCCGTAGATCATCGAGTGGTGCGGCGCCAGGGGCACCCGCAGCACATGGCCGAACTTGTACTTCAGCGGGCAGGTCAGGTAGTCATCGATCGCATAGAACGACAGCCACAGCGGCTCGTCGTCGCGACCGCGTCGTGAGACCGGGGCGGCCTCGGTGCGCTCGTGGCCCGAGAGCCGCTCGAGCGGCGACGACGTCCTGGCATTGGCGCTCGCGGCACCCGCGGCAACCGGAAGGTCCAGCGCCTCGAGCACGAACGGCGAGACCCGCCGAGCCCGCTGACCACCATAGTCCGCGGCGTGGGTGAGCACGAGCTCGTCCCTTGCCCGCGTCATGCCCACGTAGAACAGCCGGCGTTCCTCCTGGAGCTGGTAGTCGCCCTCCGGGAGGGTCTCGTACACGAGCGCGAGCGGCAGCGCCAGCTGCTCCCGCCGCCCGATCGCCGGGAAGCGCCCGCTCACGAGCCCGGGCAGGTAGACGACCGGGAACTCGAGGCCCTTCGCCTTGTGCACGGTCATGACCGCGACCGCGTTCGCGTCGGGATCGATGTCCGCGGTGGGCGGATCGTCACCCGCCTGGATCAGCGTCTGGAGGTGGCGGGCGACGAAGACCGCGCGGTCGTCCGCGAGGAGCGCGGACTGCGCCCGGATGATGTCGAAGAAGCGCGCGATGTTCGAGAGCGCCTCTTCGTTGGCAACGCTCTCGGTCTCGGCGAGGCGCTTGAGCCAGCCCGACCTGCGGAGGAACGCGTAGAGCACCTCGCCCGCAGGGCGCTCGTGCGCGAGCGTGACATAGCCCTGGAGGTCCTCCACGAGCTTCGTGCCGGCGGCCCGCGTCTCCGGGGAGAGACGGAGGATCCCGGGCTGCCGCGTGAGCTCCTCGAGCACCTCGAACACCGATCGGTTGCGCCGCCGCGCCGAGGTGACGATATTCACGAGGTCGGCGCCGCCCAGCGCGTACAGGTCGGACGCCGCGAGGGCGTACACATCCACGGAGGAGTTGAGGTCCGCGATCGTGCGCAGGAACGCGAGCAGCAGCTTGACCTCGGGCCGGGAGTACAGCCCGGACGTGCCGGAGAACCGCCACGGGATGCCCTCGAGGTTCAGTGAGCGCAGAATCGGGTCCGCCGCCGCGTTCGCCCGGACGAGGATCGCGATATCCCGGTACGGTGCCCCGTCGCGGACACGCCGTGCGATCTCCGCCGCGATCCAGTCCGCCTCCTCCGCGCCACTCGCGAAGGCCTCGTTGCGGACGGCGGGCGCCCCGTCGCCGATCCGCTCCGGGATGAGCTTCTTGACGATGCCCGCCTTGACCTCCAGCCGGTCCGGGTCGTTGTGGCGGACGAGCCGATAGGACGCGTCGAGGATCGGGCCGCGCGAGCGGTAGTTGCGGCGCAGGACGACGACGCGGGCGTGCCGGTAGCGCTCCCGGAACTCCAGGATGTTGCTGATCGCCGCCCCACGGAACTTGTAGATCGACTGGTCGTCGTCACCCACGACCGTGACGTTGCGATGGGGGGCGCCGAGGATCGCCACGAGCTCCGACTGCGCACGGTTCGTGTCCTGGAACTCATCGACGAGGATGTGGCGGAACCTCGCCTGGACACGTTCCCGCGACGCTGGCGACTCCCGCAGGAGACGGAGCGCCAGCGACACCTGGTCACCGAAGTCGATCGCGCCGTTCTCCGCCAGGAGCCGCTGGTAGACGCCGTACGCCCGCGCGAGCTCCGCCTGGCGGCGTGCCTCCTCGGCGAGCGCCGCGGCCGATTCCCGGTCTGCCTCGGTGGCGGTCTCCCCTGCCGCCTCGACGGCCGCCGCCGCGGACGCCGCCTCGGCCACGAGCCGCGCCGCGTGCGCCGCGTATGCGTCCGGCGAGACATCCTCGTCCTTCGCCCGCGAGAACAGCGTCGCGAGCGCGTCCAGGAACTTCGTGGGATCGCCCAGCGGCCGGTACTCGTCAAGCTGCAGCTCGAACACGTGCTCCCGCAGGAACACGACGGTCTCCGGGCGGGAGAGGACGCGGACGTCGCTCGGCAGACCCAGCTCCAATGCGAACTCCCGCACCAGCCGGTCTCCGAACGCGTGGAACGTGGAGATCGCGGTGTCCGTGTAGCCATATGGCACGAGCTGGTCGACACGCGACTGCATCTCGTCGGCCGCCTGGTCCGTAAACGTCAGCGCGAGGATCTCGGATGGCCGCGCACGCCGCGTCGCGATGAGCCAGGCGATCCGCCGAGTGATGACCTGGGTCTTGCCGGTACCCGCTCCGGCCACGACCAGCAATGGTCCGTTCCCGTGCGTGACCGCCCTGCGCTGCTCCGCGTTGAGCCCCGCCAGGAGGTCCTCGAGGCCGTCCGGCACGGGCGCCGCCTGCTCCGCTGGCTCGATCGCCCCCCACACCGGGATCTGGACGAGCGCCGCAGGCTCCCCGCGCGACACGCGGCGCCTCACGCGGCGCGGTCGAGCGAGGGCCGGGGATCCGGCCGTGGCTGCGCGGGTGGAGCGTCTTGCAGGGGGCACGCCGTGACGATGCCGCATGCCCGTGCCAGCTTGGGTGTCACCGCCCGCATCGCGGTCAGTGGTCCTTGTCCGTCCCGGCCCCTGACGCGAGCGCGAGGCGCAGCGCCTCCGACTCCTCCGCGGACAGGTTCGCCTCGGTGGCGCCCTTCGTGATCGCCTTGCCGTAGACGCGGGTCCCTGTGCGGGCGTGCAGGCTGCTCATCACGAACCCATCGCCCTGCTGGTCCAGCAACGCGAGCGCGAAGCTCTGGTTGCCGCCGGTGTCCTCGAAGGGGTTGAACCGGACGAGGCCGATCTGCTGGAACGCGCGGCGCTGGATCGCCTCGAGCATCGCCGAGCGCGCCGCCAGGCCGTCCACCTCGCGGGCGACCGAGTACACCTTGTCGAGGTGCGCGTCGAGGATCGCCTCGAGGCTCTTGCCGTCCCCGCCACGGGTCAAGCCTGCCAGCCGCCGCTCGAAGCGCGACGTCCGCCGGACCAGCACCAGGACCAGCACGAGCAGGAGCAGGCAGGCCACCGCGAGCGCGATGACCAGGGCGCCCAGCAGCGGGGAGACCAGTGCGTTGAGATCGTCCACGTATCCTCCGGAAGACCGTCCGAGTCTAGCAGTCGACCCTTCCCCGGCACGTATCCGGGAGGTCGGTTCAGCCGCCACCCGGGCGGCCGGTGTATCCTCTCCCGCCGACGGCCGCGCGTGCGGTGCGCCCGGATTCAGGAGGCTCTCCCAGCTCATGGTGAAGCGCGCTCGCGGCAGCGTCCGACCCGGCCAGCGCCGGCCCATCGACCGCCGACCCGCCACCCCGGCCACGGCGGCCGCCGCGTCGACGACGCCCCGGTCCGTCGGGCTGAGCGAGGCTGAGCTGGCGCGCGCCGCGGAGCTCGAGGCACAGCTGCTGGCAGAAGAGCGCGCGGGCGAGATGGCCCGCAAGCGGACCGTGGAGCGCGCGGCGACCCGCGAGACGGCCCCGGTCCGGGCGATCGCGTTCGAGGACGAGTATGCGTACGTCGCCCGCGACGTCAGGGATATCGTGCGGATCGCGGCCCTGCTGCTCGCGATCCTGTTCGTCCTCTATCTGGTCATCGACGTGTTCGACATCGTCAAGATCGGATAAGCGGCCGGGGCTACCATCGCCCCATGGCCACCCGGCGCGCCATCCCAGGCGCCAGACCCGAGGCACTGTTCCAGCCCCCGCCCGAGCGACAGCCGCTCGCCGCCCGCATGCGGCCGCGGGTCCTGGAGGAGTTCGTCGGCCAGGCCCATCTCGTCGGCGAACGCGGCCCGCTGCGCCGGTCCGTCACCCGAGGCCACCTCGCCTCGCTCCTGCTGTGGGGTCCGCCGGGCACCGGCAAGACGTCGCTCAGCCGCCTCCTCGCGGAGGCGGTGGGCGCGGAGTTCCGGACCGTCAGCGCCGTCATGTCGGGTGTCGCCGAGGTGCGCGCGATGATCGCCGAGGCGCAGGACCGGCTGGCGCTCAACGGCACCCGCAGCGTCCTGTTCATCGACGAGATCCACCGCTTCAACAAGGCACAGCAGGACGCACTGCTGCCGCACGTCGAGGACGGAACCGTGACGCTCATCGGGGCGACGACGGAGAACCCGTACTTCGAGGTCAACAGCGCGCTCCTGTCCCGGATGCGCGTGTGGCGGCTGGAGCCGTTGACCGAGGAGGACGTCGCCTCGATCGTGCGCCGCGCCCTCGAGGACGCGGAGCGCGGTCTCAACGGCATCTACGGGCCGCGCGGTGGTGTGGCGATGGCGGACGAGCCCTTCGCGCACCTCGTGGACCTCGCCGGCGGCGATGCACGCCAGGCGCTCAACGTCCTCGAAGGTGCCATCGCGCTCGCGGAGGACGAGGACCATCGGGTCGATGGGCGGGTCTCCCCCACCCTCGCCGACGTCGAGTCAGCGGCCCAGCAACGGGTCCTTGCGTACGACCGCGCGGGTGACGGCCACTACGACACGGTCAGCGCGTTCATCAAGAGCATCCGCGGCAACGACCCCGACGCCGCCCTGTACTGGCTGGCCGCGATGATCACCGCGGGCGAGGATCCGAAGTTCATCGTGCGCCGGCTGCTCATCAGCGCGTCCGAGGACATCGGCAACGCGGACCCGCGGGCGCTCCAGGTCGCCGTGGCGGCCGCACAGGCCCTCGACTACGTCGGGCTGCCGGAGGCGCAGTACGCCTTGGCGCAGGCGACGATCTACCTCGCGGTGGCGCCGAAATCGAACCGTAGTGGATCGGCGTACGGCGCGGCCATGTCCGATGTCGTTGGGCGCGGCTCGCTCCCTGTCCCGAACCACCTGCGGAACGCGGGCGACCGGCGGATGAAGCAGCATGGCATCGGGGTCGGCTACCTCTACCCGCACGAGTTCGAAGGCTCGGACGTCAGGCAGCAGTACCTCCCGGACGAGGTCGCGGGCCACCGCTACTACCACCCGTCGATCGAGGGCTCCGAGCAACGCATCGGCGACCTGATGGCCGGCCGCCAGGAGCGGCGCGACGCCGGCAAGCCCCGCCGGATCCCCCTGCCGCCCGGTAGCGGCATGAGCGGCATCGGCGATGGCATGAAGGCGAACATGGAGTCGCGCAAGAAGCTTGCCCAGACCCAGAAGCGCGACGCCGGGGAGTAGCCTCCCGGCCCCGGTCCTCACGGTTCCGCGCCGCCGGTCGCCCGGCGGCGCTAGGGTTCCGCGCCGCGTCGTCGGTCGCGGCGCTACGTCGCCTGTCGCCGGCCGCCGGTCGCGGGTCGTCGGTCGCCCAGCGGCGCCAGGGTTCCGCGCCGGAACGAATCGGCCGCCGAGCGACCGGAAGATGCGCGGAAGCGGCACCCCCCGCGCGCCTGCGTCGAAGTCGTAGGCCCGCGCCGCGACAAAACGCGCAGCCCTGACGTCGCCGCCACCGATGTCCGCGCTGATGCGTCATCATGCGCGGATACGTGCGAGCTGTGCCTGCATCGCGCGCATGGGGATGGGAAGAACCTTGAGCTCCGTCACGGATGTCGGCCCCGAGACCGGCGCGCTCGTCGCGCACCGGTCCCGTCGCGGGCTGAAGATCGTCGTCGCACTGGTCGCCGCCGCTGTTGCCCTCGTGGTCGCCGGCGGCGGCGCCCTGTACGCGTGGGATTCAAGCTACGCGGGGCGCGTGCTGCCGGGCGTGACGATCGGCGGCACTGACCTGTCCGGGATGACCGGAGGCGAGACCCTGGGGGCGATCGCGAAGGCGCTCCCCTACGACACCGGGACGCTCGTGCTGCGCACGCCGGACGGGGACGTCCGGATCGCGTTCGCGGACCTCGGCCGGCACGCGAACATCGATGCGCTCACCGACCAGGCGCTGGCCGTGGGCCGCGGCGGCGGCTTCATGGACCGGATCTTCGGCGAGCTGCGCGTGGCGCGCGAGGGCACCCGGCTCGTGCCCGAGGTGGTGTTCGACGAAGATGCGGTCGCCAAGGCCGTCGACGCTGTCGCCGCCCGGCTCGTCCATGCCCCGACCGACGCGACGATCACGATGACCGCGAAGGGCGTGATCGAGATCGGGCGCTCCCGCACCGGCCGCACGGCCGACTCCGGCCCGGCCGCCGGCGCAGCCATCGATGCCATCCGGCAGCCTGACGCACCATCCGAGATCGTCATCCCGGTTCCGGTCACCATCATCCGCCCGGCGGTGGAGGACGCGGTCGTGTTCGACGCCCGGACCGCGGCGGTGCGCCTGGCACGGGACCTCAAGGTCGGCTTCCGCGACCGGACATGGACGATCCGCGCGACGCGCATCCGCTCCTGGGTCCGGTTCGAGCCGGGCGCGAACGGCTCGATCGTGCCCGTGGTCGACGAAGCGAAGATCCCCGCCGTCTTCGGCAAGTCCATCGCCAGGGCAGTGAAGCAGGACCCGAAGTCCGCGCAGTACCTCATCTCCCGATCCGGCCGCATCGTCGGCGTGGTGGCGAGCTCCACCGGTCGCAAGCTGGACCCGGCCGCCACCACCGCTGCGGTTGTCGCGGCGCTCAACGAACGCGCAACCGGCAGGACGCCGCTGCCGGTCAAGATCCAGACCGCGGTCGTGATGCCGAGGCTCGGCACCAGCGAGGCCGCCAGGAAGGCCCCGGTGATGAGCCTGCTCGGGTCGTGGAAGACGTGGTTCCCGATCAGCGAGCGCAACTTCAACGGTGCCAACATCTGGGTGCCGGCGAAGCTGATCAACGGGACCGTCCTCCAGCCCGGCGAGGCGTTTGACTGGTGGGACGCGATCTGGCCGGTCACGACAGCCCGCGGGTTCGGCCCCGGCGGTGTCATCCGGGTTGATCACACGGAGCCCACGGGCGCGCTGGGCGGCGGGATGTGCTCCAGCTCCACGACGCTGTTCAACGCGGCGATGCGCGCTGGCCTCGACATGGGCGCGCGATCCAACCACCGCTACTACATCAACCGCTACCCGCTGGGCCTCGATGCGACCGTGTCGATCATCGGGGGCGGGCGCCAGTCGATGACCTTCCGCAACGACATGAAGCACCCGATCTTCATCCGCGGTATCCGCATCCAGTCGGGCGGCGTCGGCTGGGTGAGATACGAGATCTGGGGCATCCCGGAGGGGCGGACCGTGAGCCTGTCGAGGCCGTCGGCGTCGAACGTCCGCCAGGCGACCACGAACGAGGTCGTCGTCGACACGCTCCCGACCGGCGTCCGGAACCAGGTCGAGTACCCCTCGAACGGCATGGATGTGGCGGTGACCCGCGTCGTCCGCGACGGGAAGGACCGGGTCATCCACCGCAACGTGTGGGTCTCCCACTACATGCTGTGGAACGGGATCATCCAGGTGGGCCGCTAGCAATCCTCTGCGGGATGGCGCGTCCCACCGGGCCGGACCCGGTCGTCACACGAGCGCCGCGCCGCGGCAGACGACGGAGGGACAGCGTTGATCCACCGGGGCCGGGCACTTTTCGCGCGCTTCCTGCCCCAGGGCGCGATCCTGCTGTCTGTCCTCACGCTCGCCGCCTACCTGGCAGGCCTGATGCGTGACCGGATCTTCGCCCGCACGTACGGTGCCGGCCCGGAGCTCGACGCCTACAACGCCGCCTTCCAGCTCCCGGAGCTCGCCCTCGACGTCCTCGTGGCCGCCGGGCTCACCGCCCCGTTCGTGCCCGTGTTCACGACACTGCGGCGCATCGACGCCGCGGCAGCCGCGCGGTTCGCCCAGACGGTGCTCACGCTCGCCGTGCTCGTGATGGGCGCTACGAGCCTCGTCCTCCTCGTGTTCGCGCCGTGGACGATCGATCTCGTGGCCCCGGGCTTCGACGCGGCGAACCGGGAGCGCTACCTCGAACTGTTCCGGATCATGCTGCTGACGCCGGTGATCTTCGCGGCATCCATCGCGCTGGGCGAGATCCTGGTGTCCGAGCGGCGGTTCCTGTTCTACGCCCTCGCACCGATCCTGTACAACCTCGGGATCGTGGGCGGGACCGTGCTCCTCCACGACCGCCTGGGGATCACGGCCGCGGCTGTCGGTGCCGTGATCGGCGCGCTGCTCCATCTCGGTATCCGGCTCGTCGGGATGGCCCGTTCCGAGGTGCGGCTCCGGCCGCGGCTGGACCTGCGGATGCCCGCCGTCCGCGAGTTCCTGCGGCTGATGGCGCCCAAGATGGCGAGCCACCCGATCGAGCCGCTGACGTTCCTGTTCTTCAACCGCGTCGCGAGCACGCTCGCCGCGGGCAGCGTCACGGCGCTCAGCTTCGCGCGCAACTTCCAGAGCGTGCCGGTGTCCCTGATCGGCGTCGCGATCGCTCTCGCGGCGTTCCCGATCCTGTCCGCCGCCTGGGCCGCCGGCGATCTCAGCGCGTTCCGGCGCCAGGTACGCACGAGCGCGCTGACGATCACGGTCGGCACGGTCGTGGCAGCGATCGGGCTCGCGGTCGTCGGGCCACTTGCGATCGAAGTCCTGCTGGGCGGCGGCGAGTTCGGGGCAGACGACGTCTCGCGCACTGCCGCGATCCTCGCCGTGCTCGCGGTGTCCGTCCCGTTCGAGGCGCTGGGGCACCTGTTCGCGCGAGCGGTCTACGCGACCCACAACACCGTGCTTCCGGTCGTGGCGTCGCTCGTCGGGTTCGCCGTGACGGTGGCGACGACGTCGCTTTTGGTGGCCGACGCAGGCGTCGTCGCCATCCCGCTTGGCTTCACCGCCGGTGCGGCGACCCGCTGCGTGCTGCAGGGCACCGCCCTCGCGTGGCGGATGCGGCGAGGCACTGCCGTCCGCGCGGATGGCGCCAGCGCCTAGCGGTTGAGCGTCACCGTGGGCACGATGGAGATGAACAGGCCGTCGCGGTCAGGGTAGTTGCCCTCGGGCCGTTTCCAGGCGAGGTAGTTGCGGCGCATCTCGGCCGAGTCCTGGAACGTCCCCGGCGGGTCCGACTGCCCCCAGATCGACGAGTTCCGCGGGAACCACGGGTCAAGGATGTAGGCGCCACTCACCTTCGCGTCCCTGAACACCATCGGGTCCGCGTCGGCACGGTAGCCGGTCATGATCCACGTGTGCGCGCCGCGCCAGGCCAGCAGGATGACGGGCGCGTGGTACTTCGAGATTGACCTTGCGGCGTCGCGAAGCGCGTCCGAGCGGGTGTCGTAGGCGCGGATCTCGTACCCCGGGACACCGTAGGCGTTGAGCGCCTCGACCATCGCAGCAGGCCCCCAGCCTCCGTTGAGGCTGTCGCGCCGGCTCTCCCACTCCCCGATCCGGCCCGAGAGCTCGCGCTGGAAGGCGGCGGTCAGCTCGGCCTTGCCGTGCATGGCGAGCACCATCTGCGTCCCGGATACAGCGCACAGGTCCTTGTCGATCTCGGTGATGAAGTGCTTCCGCGGATCGATCAGGAGGTTGACGTCGACCTTGACCCGCTCCGGGCGAGGCGTCGGCGTTGGCGGCGGGGCGGGCGTGGGGTCGCCGGGCGCGACCGACTGGGCAGGGGTGGACAGGGGTGAGGGCGTCTCCGTCTCGATGGGCTCCGGCGTCATCCGCACGGCGACCGGGACCTCACGGTCCGGCGGCGGGTCCACCAGGAGCTCGATCTTGCGGGCCAGCGACTGGACCTTGTCGCCCACCCCGAGCGAGTCGTAGCGGTCCCCCACCCCCAGCGCGTTCGTCCACACGGCGGCGACCGCGAGCAGGCTCAGCGCGAGCAGCGTGGCGAGGAGATGGCGCCGACGAGGGCGGCGAGGCAGGTTCATGCAGGACACTCCGGGCAGGACAACCGCCGGAGAGACGCGCGACCGATCCCGTCTGCGACGCGGCGTCCGCCGCGATTGCGCTGGGTCAGGCCGCCTTCGGCTTGCGGCCGCGACCGCCTGGCAGCCTGCCAGTGGAGAGGTAGATCGTCCGGCCGCGGATCGCCATGTTCGTCCCCGGCTTGTGCCCGGCGATCGCGCGCTTCACGGCAGCCCTCATCGTCGGGATCTTCTCGGTGGGATCAAGCTCAACCGCGAGGATGTCCTCGTCGCTCTTGAGTCGGGCCAGCGCCCTCCGGATCTCGTCCTCGCGCTGGAGCGCGGCAAGCTGTCGCGGCGACAGGGCGCGATCGCGCGGCTTGGGGGCGAGCTCTTCAAGCTTCGCTGCACGGATTCGCATGGCTGACTGACGCTCCTGGAGGCTTCGACGGCGGTGGGCGGGCGGATCATGACACGAATCCGGCTCACCTGCCACACGCTGTACCTGCACGTCTGGACCGGCCGGCTGCATGATCGAGATTCACGAACGTGCCGGTCGTCGCTGCAATCACGGCAACGCGGCACAATACGGACCCATTCGGGGTATCGCGGGCTCGCCGGGCAGCCTATCCTGCACGCGTACGGCGCACGTCGCGCCGACGAGGGAGGTGTCCGAATGTCCGAACCCACCGAGGGTGCCCCGCCGCCCGCCCCGACTCCGGAGCCGAGCAGCTGGCAGGCCCCGACCCCGGCGCCGACCTGGCAGGCGCCCACGGCGCCGAACGTCGAGGCCGGACCCGCGCCCGGGGTGCGTTACGCGGAGGTTCTCACCCGGATCATCGCCATGGTGATCGACGGCTTCATCCTGGGGTTCGTCTACTGGGTCCTGATCGTGATCCTGGCCATCACCATTGGCAGCGGCGGCAACCTGATCTTCTCGCTGCTGTTCGGGGTGATCTGGGCCGCGGCCACCCTTGGGTATTACGTCTACACGTGGACACGGCTCCGCGCGTCACTGGGCCAGAAGGTTCTCGGCCTCGAGACTGTCAACGCGGCCGATGGCGCGACACTGACGCAGAACCAGGCAATCCGGCGCTGGGCCTACCTGTGGGGGCCATTCGCCCTGTCGGCGATCATCCCCATCATCGGTCTGCTTCTCGGCCTCGTTGCGATCGGGTACGGGGTATACCTGCTCTACACCACGAGCCAGAGTCCGAAGCGGCAGGGCTATCACGACGTGCAGGCCGGCACCGTCGTGGTGAAGCGCGCCTGAAGTTCGACTCCCAATGAACACGAACGGGGCCGGCATCGCCGGCCCCGTTTTCGTGTGCCTACGTGACGCTCAGGGCTCGAATTCGAGGCTCCGCATGTGGCGCGCCTTGAACACGGCGAGCGGGCGCCGGTCGAAGGAGGCGACGCGCCGGATGCCCAGACGCTCGGCGGCCGCGACGAGGAGCGCATCCGCGAGTCGCGGCCGGTGCTCGGCGGCGGCGGCCATGAGCTCCGCGGCGCGGGCGAGATCCTCGTTCGTCGGTGGGACCAGGCGGATCGAGCCCGCCACGAGCGACGCGATCACCGCTCGCGTTGCCTCAGCGCCCAGCTCCCGCTGGAGGATCAGGTCGAGCTCGGCAAGACCCAGCGCACCGAGCAGCAACGGCTCGTCGACGCGCTCGAACCACGCCACCGCTGTGCGGTGGTTGAGGTCTGCGACATCTGCCGCGGCGATCACCGCCGACGGATCGAGCAGGATCGCCACCTAACGATCGCCCGCGCGGCGCCCAGCCTCGCGTTTCGCGATCGAGCGCCCGTCCAGTGACAGCCGCCCGTGCTGGCTGCGCCCGATGCCCAGGAACGGAAATTCTGGCGTCGCCTCGTGCGAGTCGAGCCACGTCTCGAGCGCTGCGGCGATCACCGACGTCTTCGTCGTGTGCTGCCTGCGCACGTGCCGGTCCAGCCGGTCGAGCAGGTCCGTGTCGAGGAGGATCGTGGTCCGTGCCGTCGTCATATGACGTCATATCTACCATGGTGGACGGATCGTGTCATGTCGGGCAGAGTCGGGAGACCGCCACGCGATCCCGAGGAGTGCCGCCCGTGACCCGCTTCGAACCCAACCTCCGCATCCCCGGCCCGACGGCCCTGCCGCCGTCCGTCCGCGAGGCAGGCGGGCGCCAGATGGTCAACCACCGCGGCGAGGAGTTCAAGGCGCTGCTCCTCCGCGTCAGTGAGGGCATGAAGCCGTACTTCGGTACCCAGCACGACGTGATCATGCTCACCTGCGCGGGCACCGGTGCCCTCGAGGCCGCGATCGTCAACACGCTGTCCCCGGGTGACCGGGTCCTGGCCGTGACGATGGGCGCGTTCGGTGACCGGTTCGCGAAGATCGCGGAGGTCTACGGCGCGGCCGTGACGAAGGTCGAGGTCGAGTGGGGCGAGGCGGCGACCGTGGCCGAGGTTCGCGCGGCGGCAGCAGCGATCCCCGACCTCAAGGCGATCCTGCTGACCCACAACGAGACGTCCACGGGTGTCGCCAACGACATCGCCGCCCTCGCCGCGGCCGTCCGCGACGTCGCCCCGGGGGCCCTGATCATCGTCGACGCGATCTCTGCGCTGGGCGCGGTGCCGTTCGCGATGGACGACTGGGGCCTGGACCTCGTGGTCACGGGCTCGCAGAAGGCGTGGATGTCCGCGCCGGGGATGGCGATGGCCGCGGTCGGGCCGCGGGCATGGGCCGCCGGCGAGCGGGCGACGATGCCGCGCTTCTACCTGGACCTCAAGCGCCACAGGGACACGGCCGCGGCGGGCGAGACACCCTGGACGCCCGCGGTCGCCGTGATGTATCAGATCGACGAGGGCCTGCGCCTGATGCAGGCCGAGGGCGACGGCGTGTACACCCGCCACGCCGAGGCCCAGGCGATGACGCGGGCGGGACTCCGGGCGATCGGGTTCGGGCTCCTCGCCGACGATGCGGTCGCCTCGAAGACCGTCACGGCCGCGTGGATCCCGGACGGGCTGGACTGGAAGGCGTTCAACGGCACGCTCAAGTCCCGCGGGCTCGTCCTCGCCGGCGGCCAGGGGAAGCTCAAGGGAAGGATCTTCCGGCTCGGGCACCTGGGCTCCGTCACGATGGACGACATCCTCGCGGCGATCGGCGTGCTTGAGGAGGCGGCGATCATCCACGGCCTCCCCGTGGCACCGGGCGCGGCCGTCGCTGCCGCCCAGCAGGCGCTCATCGAGGCGCGTGAGCGCGTCGCGGTACCGGCATGAGGATCCTCGTCGTCGAGGCGCTGGCGACCGAGGGCCTCGACCTCCTCCGCGCCCACCACGAGGTTGACGAGCGGCTCGGGCTGCCGCGCGAGGAGATCCTCTGGATCCTGCCCGAGTACGACGCGCTCGTCGTGCGCAGCCAGGTCAAGGCCGATGCCGGGATGATCGCCGCGGGCACCCGCCTCGTCGTCATCGGCCGGGCGGGCGTCGGGGTGGACAACGTCGACCTCGATGCGGCGACCCGGGCCGGGATCACCGTCGTCAACGCACCGACCGGTAACACGATTGCCGCGGCCGAGCACACCCTCGCGCTGATGTTCGGCCTCGCCCGGCATACCGCCGAGGCGCACGCGTCGATGAAGGCCGGCGAGTGGAAGCGCTCGAAGTTCACCGGCCACGAGCTGCGGGGCAAGACGCTGGGCATCGTGGGCCTGGGCAAGATCGGCCAGGCCATCGCCGTCCGTGCCCGGGGCATGGGCATGAGCGTCATCGGCTCGGACCCCTTCGTCACCGCCGAGCAGGCGGCGACCTTCGGCGTCGAGCTCGTCACCTTCGAGGACATCGTGGCCCGCGCGGACGTGATCACCGTCCACGTGCCCCGGACCAAGGCGACGACCGGCATGATCAACAAGGCGGTGATGGCGCGGCTCAGGCCCGGCGTCCTGCTCCTCAACGTGGCCCGCGGCGGCATCATCGACGAGGCGGACCTCGCGGAGGCCCTGCGCGACGGCTCGGTCGCCGGCGCGGGGATCGACGTCTACACCAGCGAGCCGCCGGCCGCGGATCACCCGCTCCTCAGCGCCCCGAACACCCTCCTGACCCCGCACCTCGGCGCGTCCACCGAGGAGGCCCAGATCGCGGTGGCAGAGGAGGTCGCGGAGCAGATCCTCGAGGTCCTCGACGGCCGCTCGGCGCGCTATGCGGTCAACGCGCCGCTCCTGACGCCCGAGACGGCCCAGGCGATCGCGCCCTACCTGCCCCTTGCGGAGACCCTCGGCCGGTTCGCCGCCCAGCTGGCGCGGACGGCGCCGCACACGTTGACGCTGGAGATCGCCGGCGAGCCCGCGGCCTACGACGCCTCGTCGCTCGTCGCCGCGGCCGTCCGGGGCCTCCTCGAGTCGACGACCGAGGAACGCGTCAACCTCGTGAACGCCGGCACGCTCGCGAAGGCCCGCGGGATCACCGTCGTCGAGCGCAAGACGCCGAACGCAGGGGCGTTCTCGGCGCTGCTCACCGTCACCGCCGAGACCGACGGCAAGACCGTCACGCTGGCGGGTACCGTCGCCAACGGCGAGCCGCGGCTGGTGCGGCTCCAGGAGCACGCGATGGACCTGTCCCCCGCGGGCGTGATGCTCATCTCCCACCACCGGGACCGCCCGGGGACCGTCGGCCGCGTCGGCGCGCTCCTCGGCGAGGCCGACGTCAACATCTCGTCCATGACGCTCGCCCGCTCGGCGCCACGAGCCGATGCGTACATGGTCCTGGCCCTCGACGACGACGTCCCGCCTGCCGTGGCCGAGGCGATCGCCGCCGACGACGCCGTGATCGACGTCTGGGTCGTCCGCCTGGGCAGCGACCGATGAGCGACGGCTCGTCGGCGAGTCGTTCCCCTGCCGACGCGCCGCTCATCCCGGAAGGCCTTGACGCGACGCTCGTCCTGCTCCGGCACGGCGAGTCAGAGTGGATCGTCGAGAACCGCTTCCAGGGGCAGGGCGAGACGCCGCTGTCGAGCACGGGGCGCCGCCAGGCTGCGCTCGCCGGTGCCCGCCTCGCGGACCCGCAGGCGTCGCCCGTCCTGCCCGTCCCGGCTGGCCTGCCGCTCGAGATCGTCCACTCGCCGCTCGCACGTACCGCGGAGACGGCGCACGCCGTCGCCAGGGCCATTGCCGCACGCGGCGCGACGGTGCCCGTGCGCCCCGAGCCCGGGATCCTCGAGATCAGCCAGGGCGAGTGGGAGGGTGTCCACCAGGACGAGATCGCGCGTCGCTGGCCCGATGTCCTCTCCGGGTGGCGCCGGACGCCGTGGGCGATCAACGCGCCGGGCGGCGAGTCGCCGACACAGGTCCAGGCCAGGGTGCGGCCCGCGTTGGGCAGCGTCCTCGAGCGGCTGGGCCGCGACTACCCGCGCGGCACGCTCGACCGGCCGCAGGTGCACGGATACGCAGGGGTGAACCCCCAGGCTGCGCAGCCGTGGTCGATCCTCGTTGGCCACGATGGCGTGTTCAAGGTCGTGATGCTCACCCTGTTCGGGCTGGAGCTGACGCACTTCTGGATGTTCACGATGGCGCTCACCGGCATCACCGTCATCGAGTTCCGCGGCGGCCGGCCGGTCGTGCGCGCGGCGAACCTGACGGAGCACCTCGCCCCGCTCCTCGACGAGGCGGCGATCGCTGCGGCAGACCGGCGCGCCCGGAGCGGGGCGCTCTAGCCAGCCCGTCTGTCCCAGGTCCGGTTTCAGGCAGCGCCCGGCGGGTGTCTCCCCAGTCTGCTCAGCGGCGGCTGCCGCGTCTCGGGCGTCGCAGGAGCAGCCGGAGCAGCGTGATCCGCAGCCGGCGTGTCGCGGTCCGCACCGAGTCGAGGCGCGCACCGCCGATCCGCACCCCCGCGTACGTGGTCTCGACCTTCGCCTCGGCCACGGTCTGGAGATCTGCCCGGGCCACCGGCACGAGGTCGCCGAGCGTCGTCGCGTACTCGTAGACCGTCTGGGTTGGCCTGGGCCCGAAGCCGAAGCGGGAGGCGGCCTTGGACATCGAGCCCCACGCCACGTCCGGGCTGACCTCACCACGCGGGCCTCGCAGCCAGGCCGCGAAGGCGACGGCGCCGACCACCAGCGCAAGCAGCACCGACAGCAGGATCAGTAGCGTGCGGTCGCCCGGGCCACGCGACGACGGCGGGGTCGCAGTGGCGGGATCGCCGGTGTCGCCATTGTTGCGGCGCGTCGGGTCCGGAAGATCGGGACCCCCGCTGCCGCTGGGCGACGGGCTTGCGGGGGCGATGGACGGCCCTTCGACGATCTCGGTCGGTGTCCCGATTCCGCCGCCCGTCGGGTCGAAACGGATCCAGCCATAGCCCGGGAAGAAGACCTCGACCCAGGCGTGGGCGCTCCGGTTCTCGACGGTCTCCGTGTTGCCGCTGCGCTGGCCCGGGAGGAATCCCTGGACGAGACGCGTCGGGATCGGGTGATCCGGGTTCGCGGCGCGCAGGAGGATCGCCATCGTGGACGCATAGTGGAGGCAGTAGCCGCGCTGGAACCGCGCGAAGCACTCGACCACGCTGTCGCTCGGGCAGTCGATGCCGCTGACGTCCGGGGTGTAGAAGAAGTGCGTGGGGTCCCGGAGGTAGGTCTCCATCGCCTTCGCGAGCGTGTACGGCTCGGTCGTGCCCGCCTCCGAGATGATCGCCTGCAGGAGCTCCGTTGCGTCCGGCCCGATCGCGCCGTCGGGGACGCCCGTGTACAGCGCGGTGATCTCGGCCGGATACACCGTCCCGGCGTTCCTGAGGCGGTTCTCCGTGATCTGGTCCTGGCCCTTGCCCATCTGGAGCACGCGTGCCTGAACCGTATAGCCGTCCCGGGCACTGGACAGCTCGATGCCGCCGAACCAGCCTCGCGTGCCCGTCAGGATGACCTGGACGCTGCGGTCCGCCGTGACCGGGATCCCGGGCACGAGCATCGCGCGATCCCGGTACTCGTCGGGACGGACCGTGACGGTGACCGGCCGCGTCTGCGACTCGACCGCTGCCTCCGGCGTGTTCGCGAGGAGCGACTGGCCGGCGTCGACCGCCTGCTTCGAGGTCTGCGTCTGGTCCCAGCCCTCGAGCAGGAACTGGTCGTAGGTCGCGGCGCGCCAGTAGAGCTTCTCCTCGGTCGCAGGGACCGTGGCCGTGAACGCGATGCCCGGGTCGGTGGTCCACGTGTCCCGGATCTTGAACGTCGAGCCGAACGTGACACCACCGACGGGCCTGAGGTCGCCGCCGTTGGGCAGGTAGCGCCCGAGCTGCTCCCCGATGGCGATCAGCTGCTCGTCGACGCCGTCCCAGGCGCCTGCCAGTGGGCTCGAGGCGGCGCGGGTCGTGAGCACCATCGAGCCCAGGAGCGCGAGGGCGATGAACACCGTGCCGCCGCGCAGATAGAGCGAGGAGATGGTGGCGGGGTCGCCGATCCGGCGCCGGAGCCAGGTCGCGCGCTCGTCGAACGCGTGCATCTCGATGAGCAGGAACAGCGCGGCCGCCGTATAGGCAACGAGGTACGGGAGCTGCGGGCGGCTGGTCAGGGCAATGTTCGCGATCAGCACGAGCCCCATCACGACGATGCCGTTGAACGGCCGGCGATGGCCGAAGACCGCGTACGAGGCGAACTGGGCCGTGCCCCACACGAGCGCCCCGAGGACGAGGATGTAGTGGACCTCCTGGTCAGTGAAGCGCAGGTTGCGCCACGCGATATCGAGATACGCATCCACCGATCCCGCCGCCGCGAGCTGGAACGCCTGTCCGACCGAGGTGCCCGGGAGCGATGCCCAGCCGCCGAAGATCGGGAGGAGGAGCCCGGCGAACACGGCCCCGACGAGGTGCGTGGTCCAGCGGCCCCAGCCGAGCTTCGGCCCGGCGAAACCCACCGCGACGCCGAGGAGGGCGATCGTGGACAGGCCGTCCGTCAGGCGCCCGTGCCCGTTGACCCACGCCGGCTCGTCGATCGCCCAGGCGAGGAGCAGCGCCATGATCGACACGAGGATCAGCGCCAGCCATCCCTCCTCGGGCCGCCGCAATCGGATCGCATTCATCGGGTCAGGACCTCTGCCAGCGCCTGACCCGGCTTGAGGACGAAGGTCGGGACCTCGTACTCCGCCAGGGCATGCCGGACGGCGCGCGTGTGCTGGCGCTGCGCCTCGGCGGCTGCCTCATCGGAATCGGTCTCGAAGGCCGCCTGGTCGAGCAGCACGACAACGGCACTGATCCCGCGTGAGCGGAGCGACGCGAGCGGCCGGATGAACGCCGGATCCTGCGTGGACGTCACAACGATCGCCGTCATGCCGCGCCGGAGGCGATTCACGCCCGTGACCAGCGCCTCGGCGAGCGGCGTTCGCCCGTCCGCCTCGACGGCAGCGAGCAGCTGCAGGATCTTGAGCCGCTGGCGGGCGCCGCGGTCGGCCGGCAGGATCGTGAGCCGGTGGGCGTTCACCGTCAGCCCCACCGCGCGGTTCTCACCCAGGGCCTTGTCGGCGATCGACGCAGCCGCGCGGACCGCGACCTCGGTGGTGGAGTCTTCGCCATAGCCCGCCTCGTTCGCGGCGTCGAGGTCGATGAACAGCCACGCGTCCGCGGTCTGCTCGAGCTCGAACTCCTTGACCTGGATCTCGCCTGTCCGGGCGGTGCTCCGCCAGTGGATCCGGTTCATCGAGTCACCGGGGGCGTACGGCCGGACGGTCGTCGCGAGGGGCGTCGTCTGGAGGGTGCGCTCGGGCTGTGCGCGGGCGCCCTCGATGTTGGCCGGAGGGAGCCGCCACAGCGGCAGCGCGTCGATCTTCGGGTACACGACGAGCGTGATCCCCTGGCCGACGCTCGCGGATGCCTCGAAGAAGCCGAACGGGTCACCGGTCCGGATCTGCAGCGGCTCGATCCGGAAGTGGCCGCGGCGGACGAGGGGCGTCCTGACGAGCCACGAGCGCTCCTGGCGAGCGCGGAGGATGAGCGCACGGCCGGGCAGGCCGCCGGGCAGGGTCGTCGGGTTGTGGATCTCGAGCCACGGCTTGATGATCCGGCCGGTGTTGCGCAGCGTGTAGGTGACACGGAGCCGGTCGCCCACGTGCCCGCTCAGCTGGCTCACCGCGTACCCCGCCTCGAGGTCCGCAAGCCCGAGGCGGGTGAGGATGTAGCTCCCACCGCCGACAAGCAGGCCCATGTACACGAGGAAGAACAGGAAGTCGCGGCCCGTCGAGAACGCGGCGACGACCAGGATGACGGCGAGGACGAGGAGCTGGAGGCGGCGGAGCACGAAGGGCGGTACCTCCGGGGGCCGAGCGGCAGGGGGACGGTGGACGCGGGGCGGGGCGGGGCCTGACCAGTCGCCGGATCAGCCGGCCGACGGGCTGGGGCTGACCTCGCGCGGGCCGCCGGTCTGGCGGGCGGCCGCCTCGATCGGGGTGGCATTGAGGAGCTCGCGAACGACGTGCGCCGCGCTGATGTCGTGGATGGACGAGGACGTCTTGATGATCACGCGGTGCGCGAGTGCCGGCTCCGCCAGGACCTTCACGTCGTCGGGGATGACGTAGTCGCGCCCGAGGAGGCCGGCGAGCGCCTGGCTGGCGCGGTACAGGGCGATCGAGCCACGCGGGCTCGCGCCGAGGTAGACGTCGGGATGGGTTCGGGTCGAGGACACTAGCCGGACGATGTAGTCGCTGACGGCCGGGTCGACGTAGATCTCGCGCACTGCGGCCTGGAGGGCGCGGAGCTCGTCCACGGAGCAGACCTCGTTGAGGTCATCGATCGGGTGCGTCCGCTTCTGCTCGTCGAGGATCAGGATCTCGTCGAGGAGCGCCGGGTAGCCGAGCCGGATCCGCAGCATGAACCGGTCCAGCTGCGCCTCCGGCAGCGCAAACGTGCCCTCGTACTCGATCGGGTTCTGCGTCGCGATGACGAGGAACGGGTCAGGCATCGGGTGGGTGATGCCGTCGATCGTCGCCTGGCGCTCCTCCATGCACTCGAGCAGGCTCGACTGCGTCTTGGGCGTGGCCCGGTTGATCTCGTCGGCAAGCACGACCTGGCTCATGATCGGCCCGGGCCGGAACTCGAACTCCTGGTTCTTCTGGTTGTAGATCGAGAGGCCGGTGACATCCGACGGCAGGAGGTCCGGCGTGAACTGGATGCGCCGGAAGGTACAGCCAAGGCTGCGCGCGATCGCCTTCGCGAGGACGGTCTTGCCGGTGCCCGGCACGTCCTCGATGAGCAGGTGGCCGCGGCACATGAGCGCGACAAGCGCGAGCCTGACCTCGGAGTGCTTGCCGACGATCACTCGCTCGACGTTGGCGAGAACCTTGTCGCCAACCTGCTGGATGTTGCTCATCGGTCTCCCGTCGTGTCGAGCCACCCCGGGGGGCTGTGCTCCCATGCCTGCGACCTGACGGTCGACCCGGCGTTGTGGTGACGTCGCGCAACGGGATCGGGACGCGGCGACGCCTGTGCCTCCCGATCAGTGTACGTCCGCAGCCCCGGATGGGTTCTCGGGCAGCCTGAGTGGTCACGGCGATGCGTCGGCGCTTCGCCTCGCCACGAGCGGCGTGGCCGTCAGCCGCGGAACAGCGTCAGGGCACCGACCCACAGGACCATCAGGCAGCCAACCGCGCCCATGACGCCCAGGAACGGCTCGCCGCCCATGAACGCGGCCGCGCCCACGACCGCGAACAGCGGGGCGAGGATGAGCGCGATCGCCGCGAGGCCGATGCGCTCCACCATCGGGCGGGGCCGGCGATCAGGCTCGGGAGCATCCGGCTCGACGGGCGTCGTCATTCGACGAGCGTAACGCGGACGCGGCACCCGGAACCGGTCGGGTCGCCGAACCGGCTGCGCCGGACGACGCGCATCGGTCGGGCCGCACCGCGAGCGCCACGTCGCCGAGAGGCCCTCGGCTACGGCCGGCCGTACAGCTCGAAGTAGCGGGTCATGAGGTCGCCCGCGAGCGGCGCCGCGCGCTCCCCTCCCCGGCCGCCACGCTCGACGAGCACGGCGATGACGATCCTCGGGTTCTCGACGGGGGCGAACCCGATGAACCACGAGTGTGGCTCGCCCTTGCCTCCGAGCTCGGCCGTGCCGGACTTGCCGGCCGTCGGGATGCCGTCGACCTTCGCCCCGGCCGTGAACTGCTGTCCGAGATCGCCCTCGACGGCGCTCCGCATCGCCGCCTGGATCGACTGCGCGTCGACGCCCGCGAGCACCCGCCGCCATACCTCGGGGTCCATCGTCCGCGCCCCGGAGCCCGAGCCGGTGATCTCGGTCACGAGGTGCGGCTTCATCAGGACGCCGTCGTTCGCGACGGTCGACGCGACGAGCGCCATCTGGAGCGGCGTGACGAACGTCTCGGCCTGGCCGAACGACGCCGACGCGAGCTCGACATCGTCCTTGAAGCCGCCGGCACCGCCGCCGGCACCGCCCGTCACGCGGCTGATCGCGGTGGGCAGGTCGAACGGAATCGGCGCACCGAAGCCCATCTCCGCCGCGGAGTCGACGAGCCGGGCGCCGCCCGTCTCGAGCCCGGCGAGCGCGTACCAGATGTTGCAGCTGACCTCGGTCGCCCCGCCAAGGTCGAGGGCTGTCTCGCCCGTCGCCGGGTGGTGGCCGTCGCGGATCCGGAAGCCGTCCACGAGGAGGCCCTTTGCCTCGGCCCCGGGCTGCTCCGGGAAGGTCGTGCCGGCCGAGATCCGGCCACTGTCCAGCCCGGCGACGGCGGTCACGATCTTGAACACGGATCCCGGCACGTAGCGGCCAAGCGTCGCCCGCGGGAGCAGCGGATCCGCATCGTCCTGTCGAAGCGCCTCGAAGGCCGCGGCCGCCGTGTCCGGGTCCGCGATGGCGTTCGCGTCGTAGGTCGGAGTGGACGCGAGGGCCAGGATCTCCCCGGTCGTCGGGTCCAGCATGACGACCGCCCCGCGGTCCTGACCCAGCCCATCGACGGCCGCGTGCTGGAGCCGGAGATCAAGCGACGTCCTGAGCCCCAGGGGCTCGTTGGGCGTGGTGTCGAACTTGGACAGGAGCCCGCCGAATGGATCGGCTCCCGTGAGGCCGATCAGCTCCGCGTTGTAGGTGCGCTCGAGGCCCACGGTCCCGAACTGGCGCGAGGCATAGCCGATCACCGGGCTCAGCGCGTCGTCGCGGTACTGGCGGACGGCCTCGCCGTTCGCATCGCGCGAGCTGCGGGCGAGCCAGCGACCGGTGCGGTCGACGATCGGGCCACGCAGCGCCCGCCTGGCGAGCGCGATCACCTGCGGGTTGTCGGGCGACGTCGACAGGCGCTGCGCCTCGACGACTTGCCAGTAGCCCGCACCGAGCGCGAGCACGGCAAACGCGAGCGTCAGCGCGGTGCCCGTGCGGAGCACGTTGCCCGGGATCGAGCGTCGCGACCGCAGTGAGGCCTGGCCGCTCATGCCCCGCCCCTGCGCAGGCGTGCGAACCTGCGCCGTCCGTCGTGCGGGGCGGCCGGCGGTTCGGGTCCCCGATCGGACAGCGCCAGGAGGAGCCCCACGACCACCGCGTTGGCGAGCAGCGACGACCCGCCGTACGAGATGAACGGGAGGGTGATCCCGGTGAGCGGGATCAGCTTGAGGTTGCCGGCCGCGATGATGAATGCCTGGACCCCGACGACGAGTGCCAGCCCCGCGGCGAGCAGCGCCCGGAAGTCGTCGTGCGCTGCGGACGCGATCCGCAGCCCGCGCTGGACCACCACGAGATACAGCCCGAGGATCGCGAGCAGGCCGATGAGGCCCAGCTCCTCGCCGAGGGCGGCCAGCGGATAGTCGGTGTGGACGGCGGGGATCGGGAGGCGGCCGCCGATCGTCGGCAGCCCGGCACCGAGGCCCACTCCCAACAGCCCGCCACGCGCCAACGCGTAGAGCGCCTGGACCGTCTGGTAGCCCGAGCCCAGCGGATCCGCGAACGGATCGAGCCAGTTGTCGACGCGCTGCTGGACGTGTCCGAACAGGTTGTACAAGGCGACGGAGCCCAGGATGAACAGTGCCGTCCCGCCGAGGACGTACGACAGCCGCCCGGTCGCCACGTAGAGCAGCGCGAGGAACACGGCGAAGAACAGGAGCGCTGCGCCGAGGTCCCGCTGGACGACGACGATGCTCAGCGCGATGGCGACCATCGCGACCATCGGGGCGAGATACGGGATCGGCGGCAGGGAAAGCGGGCCGATGCGCGTGCTCTCGTCGGCCAGGAGTGACCGGTTCTCGGACAGGTAGCCCGCGAGGAACACGACGAGGATGACCTTCAGCAGCTCCGACGGCTGGCCCGACAGCGGCCCGATCGAGAGCGTGAGGCGGGCCCCGTTGACGTCCGAGCCGAAGACGAACGTCAACGCCAGGAGCGCGATGCCGACCGCGGCCCACGTGTACTTGTACGTGCGCAGCCAGGCGTCCGAGCGGACCGCGAGGGCGAGGACCGTCATGACGCCCAGGGCGAGCAGCAGCCAGGACAGCTGGAGCTGGCCGAGCAGCAGCTGCGTGCCGGAGAAGGACTGCGTCACGAGGGTCTGGGGCAGCCGCTGCATCAGCAGCAGGCCGATCCCGCCGAGCATCGCGACCGCCGGAAACAGCACCTGGTCCGTGCGCCGCCCGGCAAGGACGAACAGCACGTGGACGACGAGGAGAGCCACCAGGTACGCGAACAGCCCGCGGGGGTCGGGCGGGCCCCAGTCGAGCGTCTTGAGAACTTCGCCCGCGCTCACCGCCTCGCGATAGCGCTGGGTGGCGCCGAGCGACGCCCCGCCGATGACGAGCGCAACGGCCACGAGCGCGAGCAGCGACAGCTCGGTCGGGCGGGTGCGCGGACGGATGCGCCACCGGCTCCGCATTCGGGGGCGAGCCTGCGCCGCTGCGCTCATTCGCGGCCCCGGTCGAGCCGGAAGCGGACCTCGCCGACCTGCAGCTCATCGCCGAAGCCGAGTGGCGCGACACGCTCGACAGGGACGCCGTTGACGTACGTCCCGTTCGTGCTCTCGAGGTCCTCCACGTACCATGCCCGCCCGCGGAACGTGAGCACCGCGTGCTCCGCGCTGGCGAACTGGTCGTCGACGACGATCGCGTTGTTGACGTCGCGACCCAGCGTGGTCAGGGCATCGAGCGGGAACGTTGTGCCCGCGGGCGGCTCGGCGTGGGGGGAGGCGAGCACGACCAGCCGCCCAAGCTCCGTCGGCCCGCGCGATGCCGACCGCAGGTCGCGCAGCAGGACGCGCACCACGAACAACAGGAACGCGTACAGCGCCAGCAGGAACATGATCCTGACGAGCCACAGCGTCAGGACGAAGCCGTCCATCGGCCTAGCCCGGCAACGTCTCGACGACCAGCACGGTGTCGCCGAGGAGGAGCCGGTCGCCGACCCCGAGCGCGATCTCGTCGACGCGGATGCCATTCACGCGCGAGCCGTTGGTGGACCCGAGGTCCGTGTAGACGAGCGTCCCCCGGCGGGCCTGGAGTCGGCCGTGATGGCGCGACACGCGGGTGTCCGCAAGGGCGAGGCCGTTGTCGGTGGCCCGGCCGATGGACAGGGGGGTCCCGTCGACCTCGATCGTGCGCTCCCCGCCGCCCGGCGCCCAGACACGCAGGACAGCCCGGGCGGCCACCGGCGCGGGGCGGCGGAAGACGAGGGTCTGCGTGCCGTCGCCACGCACGCCCGGGTAGGCCTCCTCGAGCGCCGGGGCGGGCGCTGACCGGATCGGCCGGTCAGGCTCGATCGCGTCGACGATCGGGTTGGGCGTCCAGGCGGGTGCAGGCGTCGCCGTGGGCGACGGTCCCGGCACCGGCGCGACCATCGAGACGGGCTCCGCAGCGTGGATGCCCGCGCCCGGGCGAGGGTCGGGAGATGCCGACCCACCGGGAGCCCGCCCGGCGCGACGGGACGCATCGAGCACAGCGTCGACCTCCAGCTGGCCACGCACCAGGGACGGGTCGGCGACGAGCGCCACGCCCGGGCGGCCCGGCAGGTGGTAGGCGTGGCTGCGTGCGAACGTCAGGGCGGCGTCGGCGAGGCGGCCGGCGAGCGCCTCCGCGCCCCCGACCTGGGCCGCGACATCGTCGAGATCCGCGGGATTCATCCGGACCCGGTAGCGCCCCGGCACGAGCGTCCTGCCGCCCTGATTGACCCGCGCACGCTCCATCGAGCGTTCCACGCGACGCTCAACCTGGACCGGCTGCACCCGCGCGCGGAACAGGCGAGCCGTGGACCGCTCGAACACGCGTTCGAGGAGGCGTTCGACGTCGGCGAGGAAGGCCATGGCGGCCGAACCCTACCAGACGATCCCGAACCACCACGTCTCCGGGACGAACGGCGACGCGCTGCGGTACCACGGTCGCAGGCCCCTCTTGTACCCGAGGCTATACTCTGGCCCTGCCTGGAAGGGGTGCGACCAGGTGTCTCGACATGGCTTCTCCCGGGGGCAACAGGTTTGACGGAAATCCTCACCGAGTCGTTCTGCGAACGGTGCGGCACCCGCTACACGTTCGAGTCGGCCGCACCGCGTAGATCGCGGATCGGGCGGGTGCGCACGCTCAGCAAGGGCATGCGCAACTTCGTCATGTCGGATGACTCGTCGTTCTCCGAGGCGATGGCCGAAGCCCGCTCCGAGGAGGAGATCGCGGCGACCGCCCACCAACTCGACGCGTTCCACCAGACGTTCAACTTCTGCCTGACCTGCCGCCAGTACACATGCGGCGACTGCTGGAACGTCCCCGAAGGGCGATGCCTCACGTGTGCGCCCATCCCGATCATGGACGAGCCCGTCCCGGCAGTTGCGCTCGTCCCCGTCGAGGTGGCGCCGGAGCTCGTTGATGCCACGAACGGCCATGGGGCGACCACCGACGTTTGGCCGGACGCCGACCTGTCGTCTGCCCGGCTGTCGCGTGCCCTCGGCATGGACGAGGCGGAGACGTCCGCGTTGGCGCTTGCGACCGCCGAGACGGATGTCCCCCGGCCCATCGAGGCAGCGCCGATCGCTCCGGTCGCCGACGAGATCGACGCGACCGCGCCGGTCGAGGCCGCTGAGGCGCTCGTGGACGCCGCGCAGGCCGATGCAACGCCCGTCGAGGCCCGGGCCATCGCGACACCCCTCGCCGGGATCGCCCCCGGGCAGAGCCTCGAGGACGCGCTCGCGGAGTACGAGGCTCGCCTGGACGCCGACGAAGTCGCGGTCTCGCTCGACGCTGCGGTCCCCATCGAGGAGGCGGTCGACAAGTGGCCGGCCGAGGCCGACGGTTGGGCGTCGGCGCCCGAGCCGGTCGCCGAGGCCGAGCCGGTCGCCGAGGCCGAGCCGGTCGCCGAGGCCGAGCCGGTCGCCGAGGCCGAGCCGGTCGCCGAGGCCGAGCCGGTCGCCGAGGCCGAGCCGGTCGCCGAGGCCGAGCCGGTCGCCGAGGCCGAGCCGG
>JBBRRZ010000021.1:0-61468 GCA_038245845.1 Candidatus Limnocylindrales bacterium | reverse complement strand
GGCCCGGCGCACACGGCCCGGCGGCCCGCGCCCTGCGCACGACAGGCCAGGGGCGGCTCAGAGGAGCGGGCCGGGCCTCGCGACCGCGGTCCAGATCGCGCGCGTCTCGGTCGCCACGTCCGCCCAGGTTCGGTGGGCTGCGCCCCGTTCGAGGGCCGCAGCGGCCAGCCGGGCGTGGAGGTCGTCGTCGCTCCAGGTGGCGCGCAGGGCCGTCGCGAGGCGTGCGACGTCGCCGGGCTCGACGAGGATCCCGGCCGGCCCGACGATCTCCGGGAGCGCGCCGGCCGAGCTGGCGATGACCGGGACGCCGGCCGCGAGCGCCTCGAGCGCGGCGAGGCCCGTCGCGTCGGAGCGGACGGGCTGGAGCACGACGCGGGCACCTGCGATCAACGCGGCGAGGCGGTCCGGCGGCAGGTGCGGGGCGTAGAAGATCAGATCCGCCACCCCGGCGCGGCCGGCCGCGCGCGAGAGCGCCGCACGGTCGTCAGGGGTCGCTCCCACGAGGCAGATCCGGGGCGGCCAGGGCACCGCAGGCCCTGTCGCGCGGGCTGCGCGCTTCGTCGTCCGTGTGGTTCGCCGTCCGTCATCGCCCGCGCCGGCCGAGAGCGCAACACCAGCTGGTTCGGCCTCTGCCGAGAGGATCGCGAGCGCCTGGAGCAGGGTCGGCAGGTCCTGGCGTGCGTCGTAGCGACCCGCGTAGACCGCGTACCGCGACCCGAGCCCCAGTCGCTCCGACTCGACAGCGGCACCGACGACCGCCCCGGGGAGGAACGCCGGCCGAGGGGCAAGCGCCACGACCCGCACGCGTGCCTGCTTGACGTGGAGGAGCTGGCGGGCCTCGATGGCGGTGGCGCGGCTCGGGACCACGACGGCCGCAGCGTCCTTGAGCAGCCGGGCGCGGATCCGCTGCCCGAACCGCGCCACGGTTCCCCGCTGATAGGCCTCGGGCATCGCCCATGGCGCAAGGTCCAGGATGGCCGCAACGATCGGGATCCCGCTCGCGATCGGCAGCCCCCCGGCAGCCCCGTGGTAGACCGTGCCGACCGCGCCGCCGCGCTCGGCCCGCCAGCCCGCCCCGAGCGACGCGCCGCGGAGCAGGATCGGGTCGACGGTAAGCGCGCCCGAGCGCAGCAGTCGGGTCGGTGGCAGCAGTCGGCGGCCGACGACGTCCAGGTTCGGCCACCGATCGGTCGGATCGTCCTGGTCCGCGGCCAGCAGGATCGAGAACGACTCGCCGGGCCGCGGGTCCGCGTCCAGCGCGCCAAGCAGCTCCTCGAGGTAGATGGCGGTCAGTGGCGCGCGCTCGGGATCCTGCAGCGGACGCAGGTCGATGACGACGCGGACACCGGCCTCCGGCGGCGTCGCCACGGCGTCCTCCCCGCTCCCCGGCCGCCAGCCGGGGCGGCCGCCGTCGGTCATGCCGACCGCTTCACGGGGCCGCGGCCACGGAGCTCGTCCCAACGGAGCCCCACGACGACGAACAGCGCCTCCACGACGATGCGGCGGCTCATCTTCGATTGGCCTACCCGCCGGTCCCGGAACGTGATCGGCACTTCGGTGACGCGGGCGCCGAAGCGCGACGCGCGATACGTCATCTCGATCTGGAACACGTACCCACCGGCACGAACCCCGTCGAACGGGACGGCCGCGAGCGTCTCCGCGCGCCACGCCTTGAACCCGCCCGTGAGGTCGTTGGGGGCGAGGCGAAGGACGACGCGCGCGAACATCGAGCCGCCGCGCGAGATCACGCGCCGCACCCGGCCCCAGTCCTCGACGCCGCCACCGAGCGTGTAGCGCGAGCCGATGACGAGGTCCGCGGACCCCGCCACGACCGGGGCGATCAGCGACGGCAACGCGGCTGGGTCGTGCGACCAGTCGGCGTCCATCTGGACCACGATCGACGCCCCGCCCCGGAGCGCCTCGCCGAACCCGTCGAGATAGGCCTTGCCCAGCCCCTGCTTGGCTGCCCGGTGCTGCGCGCGGACGCGCGGGTCGTGCGCCGCGAGCCCATCGGCCAGCTCGCCCGTCCCGTCGGGCGACGAATCGTCGACCACGAGCAGCGTCGCGCCGGGAAGCGCCTCGAGGATGGCCGCGGTTATGCCCGGCAGGTTGTCGGCTTCGTTGTAGGTTGGCAGGACGATCCAGGTCCCCGCGCCGATGGTCTCGCTGCTCATGCGGCGTGAGTGTACGGGCGAGCGGTGCGCCCGCGCACCGTGGACCGGGCCGTCCACGATGCCCGCCCGGTCCCCGGCGACGCGCGCCTCACGAGGCCACCTTGATCGCGACCGCCGTCGCGTTGACCCGGCCGCCCGCGTCGGTCGCGGTCACCCGGACGGACCCCGTGCCGGCCGACCCCGTCGCGACCCGGAACGTCGCCCGGTACGACCCGTCGGCGAGCTTCGTGGCGGTCACCCTGACCGCGGTCCGGCCGGGCTGCGTGAACGAGACCACGGGTCGGGTGGAGATCGCCTCGACGGGGCGCACCATCACCGTCAGCGTCTGGCCGGCCTTCACGGTCGTGGCAGACGGCGTCAGCGCGAACCCCGACGCGCGGACCCAGCGCGAGGTCTCGAGCGTCGCGTACGGCGAGGTCACCGTGAGCCGCGCGAGGTACAGCCCCTGGGGCGCGAACGCGCCATCTGTTGTTCGCCCGTTCCATGTCCAGCTGCGGGTTCCGGCGGCCTGCGACCGCTTCGACCACGCCGTGCGCACGAGCGTGCCCGAGGCGTCGTACAGCCGCAGGGTCGTGATCGCGTCGCGGGCGAGGACCCAGCTGAGCGTCGAGGTGGGCAGCAGGGCGTCGTTGTCCTGGGGGAAGAAGTTGCGTGACCAGCGCAGGCGCGACCCGGTCCGGTCGACGACGACCTTCGTGCTCGTCACACGGCGATTGCCCGCGGGGTCCTTCACGTCCACCTTGAGCGCGTACGTGCCGTCAGCGGCACGGGAACCGTCAGCGCGCGTCCCGTCCCACGTCGCGTGCCACGTGGTGGCTGCGCTCACGGGCCATGAGCGCACAAGCGTCGTTCCCTTCCAGATGCGAGCTGTGCCCGTCGCGGGTTCGTTCGAGGTGAACGAGAGGCGGGTCGTGTCGAGGAGCCCGTCGCCGTTGGGGGAGAAGGCCTTGCTCGAGGCCGCGGGCACGGTAGCGGGCCCCGCGGTATCGACCGTGGCGGTCCAGGTGCGCCGAGCGGTGTTGCCGGCGACGTCGTAGGTGGCGAGCGTGATCGCATATCGGCCGTCCTTCACGATCGCGCCGCCGTCGTCGGTGCCGGTCCACGACCAGGCGATCGACCGGCCGGTCCCGTTGACCGTCCGCACGATCGAGCCCGCGGCGCTCGTGACGCGCGCGACCCAGCGCGATGCGCCCGTGGTGACGAGGGTCGTCCTCGTCGCCTCCCGGTAGCCATCGCCGTTGGGCGAGATGAGCAGCGGTGACGCCGAGCCCGAGGAGACCACCGGCGGGACGGTGTCGACGGTCACGCCGTAGCGGGCGACCTGCAAAGACGTCGTCGGGCGCACGGACGGCGAGCGGTACGTCCTCCCGGCGGCGAGGCCCTCGAGCTGGAGCACGTAGCGGCCGTCGGCGACCCGGGACCCGTTGACCTGGCCATTCCAGTCCCAGCTGTGGGCGCCCGCGGAGAGGTCCGCGACGGCGCGCGACCCGACGAGGGTGCCGTTGGCGCGATAGACGTTGACCTCGAGGGCGTCCATCGCCATCGAATTGGTCCACCGGATGCGGACGCTGTCCTCCGACCCGTCGCCGTCCGGTGAGAAGGCGCGAACCGCAGACGCGCTGGCGCCGGTGCCCACCCCCGTCGTCGCAGCGGACCCGAAGTCCATGCCCCGGATCCCCGCGTCGACGAGTGCCGCGTTCGGCGCCTGCCAGGGCTTGACATAGCTCGCCGAGGAGCTCGCCACCGCGACCCACACGCCGCGCTCCACGAACGAGACGGGCGACCACTCGCGGATCGGCTGTGTCAGCTCGTACCAGGTGTAGCCGTCGGCGGTCACCGGGCCGCGGGTGAACGCGACGATCGTGCCCGCGGGCATGGCGCCGAGCTTCGCGGCCGCCGTGTCAGGCCCGGTCCGGTACCCCAGCCCGTCGAGCGTGACGCGCCCGAACCCGCCAACCTTGAGCGACGGGGATGCCCGGTATGCCGAGGCGACGTTCCACGGACCGACGTGGCCCTTGCTGTCGGTGGCGCGGACGCGGAACGCATAGCCCACGCCATCGGCCCCGAGCCAGACGTCAGACGTTGCCTTCGTGCGCGTCAGCCACGTCGTCCATGGCCCACCGCTCGTCGATGCCTGGACGTCGTACGAGACGATCGAGCTGACGTCCTTCGCGGCCCAGCTCACGACGAACCCCTCGTCGCGCTGGACCGACGCCAGCGCCTTGACGCCGGCATTCGGCGCTGCCTTGTCGACAAGGAACGAGTCCGAGAGCGCGCGGTAGAGCTCGCTGTGGCCACCGTCATAGCCCAGCGCCCACATCCCGGCGCCGCGCAGGTTGTAGTCGTTGACGAGCGCGTAGCGGAGCTTCATCGATGTCGCGTCGTCGTAGTAGATCTGGCGCCAGCTGGTCACGCAGCCATAGGTGCCGGTGCAGTTCTGGCGACGGTAGACGACGTATGGGCTGAGCTCCGCGCTGTCCCAGCGTCGGCCGTACCTGGCGACGTAGTCGACGACGGACTCGTAGTTGACCGGGGTGCTGTAGCCGTACTTGGCGCCGCTGATGTTGGTGCTCCGCACGGCGTCACTCGACGTGGAGTACGCCCGCCCGTACCACGGGATGCCCAGGAGGATCCGGCTGGGGCTGACCCGCGCGGCATAGGCCCGGACCGTGTCGGCGAGGTCGTAGGTGCGCCCGGCGAGCGGGTCCGTGGAGCCGGCAGTGGACGAGCTGCCCGTCCGGTAGTCGTAGCCCATGATGAAGATCGCGTCGGCCGCGGCCGTCCCGACCGAGGCCTCCAGCGGATAGTTGCCGATGTAGCCCGTCGTGTCGTACACGACCTGGTAGCCGGGCTTGACCTTGTTGAACTCGCTGCGGAACGTCTTGAGCAGGGCGACGAACTCGTCTGCGTAGCCCGAGGCGAGCGGTTCGAAGTCGAGGTTCACGCCGTCGGCGCCGCGGTCGCGAACGGCGGCCACCGTCTGCCGGACGAGGTTCAGCCGGGCAGTCGAGCTGCCGAGGATTGCCTTCTGGACGCTTGCCTGGGCGCCCGTCCAGGCAAACACGCTGATCGTGAGGGTGACGCGCGTGCCCTTCTGGTGGGCGGCGTTGATGACCTGCGTCATGCTGGAGCTGGTCCAGCCGCCCCACCCCGTGCTGCTCGTGCCGTCGGTGTCGCGCTTCTTGAGGTTGCCTTTCGCGTCCGCGCCGACCGAGAAGTAGGCGATCGACGAGAGGACGTCGTAGTTGAGCTTCGTCGAGGCGCCCGAGAGTTCCCAGTACGGGAGGAAGCCGTAGACCTGCCGACGGAGGCCCGTGGCCGCGGCGAGATCGAAGGCGGGATCGGGTGCCGGATCCACGTACGAGGCGCCGGTTGCGTCGATGGTGTCGCCGCCCACCGGGGCGTCGATGGGGCCCGGCGTCGCGGCCGGCGTTGCCCCGGCCGATGCGTCCGGGGACGCCGTGGCGCCGGGCGTCGGGTCCGAGGGGTTCCGTCCCGGCGTGCCGTCTCCGATCTTCGCCCAGGTCGAGCCATTGAGGCTGCGGGCCATGTCGCGACCCGATGCGCGGCCCGCGGGCAGCGGCTGGGGCAGCCGGCCGCCGATGGGCCACCGGTCGTCGTGGCGGGGCGTGAACCCATGGGTGACCAGGTCGCCGGGCGTGAAGCCGATGACGTCGTCCGCGTGCGCCATCGCCTCTTCGTACGCGATGGACGGGTGCTGGCCCGCGGGATCGCCCGCTGGCGTATCCGTGGTGGCGCTCGCCACGTCCGCGGAGCCGACGGCGATCCGCTCACTTGCCACGGCCGGTGCCGGGGCCGGGAGCAGCCCTGCGACGAGGATCGCCGTGAGGGCTCCCGGGACGAGGCGGCGGAGGTGTCGGAGCGCGGCGCGGGGTCGGATCACGGCCATCCTCGTGGTCAGCGGTGCCTGCGCCGGCCGCCTGACCGGGTCGCGCAGGATCGTCGGCGGCTCCGATCGGTGGAGCGGAGCCGTCCGGCGAGGACCGTCACCGTAGATCCGGCGGGCCGCCGGTCCCATCACCCCATGGTCCCGGTGCGACCCGGTACGGAGGGGTGACGGACGGTTGCGTGGGGCGGGGTCGGGTCCGGTTTGGTCGTGTGCGATCCGGGGCCGTCTAGTGCAGCGGCAGGTAGAGGTTGCTCCACTGGGTGTTCCCGCCCGAGTCCAAGCCCAGGACCTTGAACCGGACCGTACCGCTCGAGCTTGACCGGAGGAGCACGGTGACGCGGTAGATGCCGTTCGACACCTTCGTCATCTTCGCGCTCCAGCCGCTGATCCCTGGCTGGTAGACCGCGAGCACCGGGGTGGCGCCCAGCGCCTCCGCGCTCGTGGCTGTCATCGTGACCTTCTGGCCCCGGCCCGGCGTCGCATCGCTGGCGACGACGCGGAACGCATCGGCGACCACCGTCACCGCCTGCGTCGCGGCCTGCACGCCGTTGGTCGCGCTCACGTATGAGCGGTAGGTCCCGCGCGGGACGAACGCGCCGTCGTCGTTCCTCCCGTCCCAGCCCTGGCTCAGCGTTCCTGCCTCGAGGGCCTGGTCGGTGAGGAACGTGCGGACGGTCGCGCCGTCGCCATCGACGATCCGCCAGCTGACGGTCGCGGGCGACGCGAGCCTGAACACGAGCCCGGTCGAGCGCGCCAGCGCGTCGTTGTCCTGCGGGTAGAAGACGGGCTTGCTGGCGGTCAGGAAGCCCAGCGAGCCGTAGAGGTCCACGACCCGCGTCTGCGGGTCGCTGACGTTGCCCGCGCGATCGCGGGCGCGGACGCGGACCGTATAGCGGCCGTCCGGGAGGTAGCCGTCCGCCGACCGGCCGTCCCAGCTCAGGGTCGCGGCCGCGCTGCCGACGCTGGTCGAGAAGCTGTCGACCACGCTGTCCGTGCCATCCACGGCGGTGCCGAGCACGACGCCGGGCTCGCTGGAGCCGATGGAGAACGCGATGGTCTCGCGCGAGCCGTCGCCGTTCGGGGTGAACACGGGGATCCCGGGCGCGTCGGCATCCGCGACGGTGACCGTCGGGGCCGACGTATCGACCAAGACCTGTCCGTCCCACGTCAGCGGGCCGTTGCCCCAGGCATCGGTCGCCTCGAGCGTCCAGGCATACGTGCCGTCCACGACCGAGCCCGCACCGGGGGCCCACGTCATCGCGGCTGTGGCGCCGCTGCCGCCCTTGGTCGCGACCGTCGCGCCCTCGCCGTCGAGCACGCGCAGCGTCCAGCTCGACGGCTCGGACAGCGTGACCGACACGTCCCAGCTGTCCTGCACCCCGTCGCCGTTGGGTGACAAGACCCCCGAGCCCTCGTCGGTCTCCCAGACCCGCGGCGCCATGATGTCGCGCGGGACCAGCGTGGAGCCGGTCATCCAGCCCTCGGGCCCGCCATCGATGTGGACCTTGAACACCGGCGACCCGTCGATCGCGGTCCCCCACTGGGGGTCCTCGATCCGGACCCGTGCGTCGGTGTTGACGGTGGCGATCGGCCCGGCGAGCTGCGCCGCGTCCTCCGGGGAGCCGTAGACGGGCGCGCCGTCCGCCTTCGGGCTCGCGTTGCCCGGGACCACGAACGAGGACGGGTCGCCAGACGTGCTCGCGTAGGAGGCACCCGTGACCTGCTGCGTGGTCAGCGACAGCTTTCCGACCAGCGAGCGGTAGTAGCTGCCCGTCGACTCCGGGTCCTGCTTGACCGTGTAGCCCGGGCTGCGCGAGGACGCGGACGTCACGACGTGGTTGTGGAAGTCGGGCGCGTTGCGCCAGTACTCCTCGATCGTCTGATGGGTCGTGAACAGGGCGTCGATGTAGTACGGGTTGTGGCTGTGCCCGTTCGCGATGACCGCGCGTGCACCCGCCTTGAGGAATGCGGCCGCGTAGTTGTCGGCACGCTGCCGCGCGACGGACGGGCTGGGGTCGGCGTTGCCGGGCTCGCTGTTGCCCGAGGCGTAGCACAGGTGGAACAGGAGCACGACCGCGTTGGGCGCCGGGGTGAGGCTCCCGATCGACGGCTCGCCGTAGTACTTGTTCTCGTAGTCGCTGAGCTTGCCGTCGCCGTTGTTGTCGTAGTTGAGCCCGAAGCCGTCCTTGGTCGCGTAGCCGGGGTCGTACGTGTACGGGCTGGGCCAGCCGTTGCCGTGACCGAGGTACACGATGATCGAGGCGCCGTTGACCGCGCTCTTCACCCGGGACCATGTTGCATTCGGGCTGTAGACCCGGACGACGTTGGTCGTGTACTTGAGGGCCTCGTTGTAGATCTCGTCCGCGTCGGCCCGATAGCTTGCCGTGGCGCCGTGGGTCGCGCCAACGATGATCGCGACCTTGGGCTGGACGGACGCCAGGGCCGCGGGCGCGAATGCCGGGGCGAAGGATCCGAGACCCGCGACGAGCGCGGCGGTGAGCGTGAATGCGAGCTTGCGCAACGGGTGGGCTCCGGTCAGGACAGGGCGACGGGCACGCGGGCCAGGGGGCGGGATGAATGCCTGTCCAGCCTCGCCTGCCCGGCGCGCGGATCCAATCGCGGGATGGTCAGGGCGTGGCTGGCCCTTTGGACCCGCCCCGGATGGGGATGGGTGACGACCTGTGCAGCACGGGGTGGTGGGCCCGGTGCGCGATGCGGTGCCCCGACGCACCGGCCGGGTGCCGGACGCGGCCGATCAGCCCCGACGCAGCGACCGGACCAGGGCGGGGGTGGCGTCCGCGAATGCGTCGCGCCAGTGGCGCATCGGCTCCCCGGACGGCAACGGCGTGGGCGCGAGCACGGCCCATGGCGGCGGCGTGGAGGCGCGTTCCCAGGTGGAGCCCGGGACGTCCTGGACGGGCACGTCGATCCGTGTCGCCCGGAGCACCTCGCGGGCCCAGTCGGCCCTGGTGACGCGACCACCGTTGACCAGGTGGTGGATCGCGCTGCGCTTGCCGCGCGGCGCCAACTCATCCGCGCCCAGCAGCTCCGCGATCGCCTCCGCGAGATCGGGGGTGTACGTCGGGCAGCCCGTCTCGTCCGCCACGACCCGCAGCGGCTCCCCCGCGGCCCTCGAACGGAGCGCCGCCGCGGCGATCTTCGCCGGGAAGTCATTGCCCGGCGGCCCGTGGAGCCAGCTCGTCCTGACGATGGCCAGGCGCGGCCCGGTCGGGGCCTCGGCGAGGCGCGGCCCGGGGCTGTCAACGGCGAACGCTGCGGTGGCCTGGCGCTCCGCGGCGAGCTTGCTCGCGCCGTAGCCGTTGCCCGGGTGCGGCTCGTCGTCCGGGGCGTAGCCGACGCCGTCCGTCCGGGCACCGTCGAACACCTCGTTCGTGGACACGAGGACAAGCTCCACGCCGGCAGCCGCGCACGCCCGAGCCAGCGCGCCCGTCGCGTCCCCGTTCCGGCGCATCGCGAGCCCCGGGTCGCGGGCACAGCCGTCGACGTCCGTCCAGGCGGCGGCGTGGATCACGACCTCGGGCCTGTCCCGGTCGATGAGCGCCGCGGCGCCGCCATCCGTGAGCACATCGAGGTCGAAGGCGGGCCGCCGCCAGGCGACGGGACCCTTCGGACCCGTGAACGGTGCTTCCTCGAGGGCGGCGATCAGCGCCCGGCCAAGCCGGCCGTCCGCCCCGGTGACCGCGACCCGCATGTCCTCAGCCGGCCCCGACGTCGCCTGGCTCGGCGTCGCGCGGCTCGACGTCCACGCCGTGGGCCAGCCGTGCCTGGTACTGGCGCCGGTAGTAGTGGTCCCAGTCGCCGCCCTTCGCCGCGGCGACCCACGCAGGGTTGGCGCGGTACCAGGCCACGGTCGCGGCGAGGCCCGCCTCGAACGGCACGACGGGCGCCCACCCGAGGGCCGCCAGCTTCGAGCCGTCCATCGCGTAGCGACGGTCATGGCCGGGGCGGTCCGGCACCGTCCGCACGAGCGACCAGTCGCGCCCCGCCGCCGCCAGCAGGCGCCCGATGACCTCGCGGTTCGGGAGCTCGGTGCCGCCCGGCAGGTTGTACCCCTCCCCCGGCTCGCCATGACGCAGGACGAAGTCGATGCCCGCCGCGTGGTCCGAGACGTGGAGCCAGTCGCGGACCTGCATGCCGTCGCCGTACATCGGCAGCGGCTCGCCGGCGAACGCGTTGGTGATGAACAGCGGCACGAGCTTCTCGGGATGCTGGTGGGGGCCGTACGTGTTCGAGCCGCGCGTGATCACGGCGTCGATCCCGTAGGTCACGACGCAGGCCCGCACGAGAAGCTCGCTCGACGCCTTCGCCGCGGCGTACGGGCTGCGCGGCGCGAGGCCGTCGGTCTCGGTGGACCGGCCGTCGGCGATATCGCCGTAGACCTCGTCGGTGCTCACCTGGAGGAAGCGCACCGGCCGGCCTGCCTGGGCGCGCACCGCCTCGAGGAGCACGTGGACGCCGATGACGCCCGTCCGCAGGAACGCCTCCGGGTCGAGGATGCTGCGGTCCACGTGGGTCTCCGCCGCGACGTTGACGACGGCGTCGGCCCCGGCCACGAGCGGGCGGACGACGTCAGGGTCCGCGATATCGCCCTCCACGAACCGGAAGCGGCCGGCCTGCTCGGCGTCTGCCTCGACGGCCGCGAGGTTCGCGCGGTTGCCGGCGTACGTGAGCTTGTCGAGCACGGTGACGCGGGTACCGTCGCGCCGGCCCAGCACCTGGCGGACGAGCTCGCTGCCGATGAAACCCGCCCCACCGGTGATCAGGAGGTGGGCGCCGGGTCGGATCCGGTCGGTCACGCGGGGTCGAGCGGATGGGCGACCGGCGGCCGGAGCGACCCGGCGCCGTCGTCGTGCTCCGCCATCTCGGCGGCGCGGAGGAGGCTCGGCACCGTGCCCGCGTCGGTCCAGGTGCCGGTGTAGACCTGCGTGAACAGGCCGCCGTCGGGGATGAAATGGTTGAGCACGTCGGTGATCTCGAACTCGCCGCGCCCGGACGGGGCGAGGCCCTCGATGACCTCGAAGGCGTCGGGCCGGAGGAAGTAGACGCCGATCGGGATCAGGTTGCTCTTGGGCTCGGCCGGCTTCTCCTCGAAGCGGACGACGCGTCCGTCGGCATCGAGCTCGGCGACCCCGAAGCGCTCGGGATCCGGGACCTCGAACAGCAGCGTTCCGGCGCCCCAGGTGCCCTGCTCGAACGCCTCGGCCGTGGCCGCGAGCGGCTCGCCGCGCAGGATATTGTCCCCCAGGACCACGCAGAACGCTTCCTCGCCGATGAAGTCCCGCGCGAGCCCGATCGCCTGCGCGATGCCCTGTGCGCCGCGCTGGTAGCGGTACGTGAGGTCGAGCCCGAAGTGACGCCCGTCGCCCAGCAGCTCCACGATGTCGCCGACGCTCTTGCCACCGACGATGACCATGACCTCGCGGATCCCCATGCCGGCCAGCGTGTCCAGCGGGTAGTAGATCATCGGCCGGTCGTAGATCGGCAGCAGGTGCTTGTTGGTGACGATCGTGAGCGGGAACAGCCGGCTCGCGGTGCCGCCGGCGAGGACGAGGCCCTTCATCGCCCACAGGCTAGCAGGCGAGGCCGGCCATCCTCGGACTCCGCGGGGTTGCCCTGGGCGCCTAGGGCTTGACCGTCGGCTTCGGGGTGGTTGCCCCGGGGGCCGTCGTGTAGCACGGGACCTCGCCCTCGGGGACCGTGCCGTTCGTGCCGCACGGGACCGGCTGCTCGTCGATCGGGGGCAGGCCGCCAACGTAGTCGGTGATCACCAGCGCCAGCTCGAACGAGTCGAGGTTCGCGGCGGGAGCGAGGAACGCTGTCTGAACCACGTCGTTCGCGTCGCGCTGCACGTCCACCACGGAGCCGATGACGAGGCCCTTCGGATACGGGGACCGGATCCCGCCGTTGACCTCGATGCCTGCGGTGAACACCTCCTCGTCAAGCCCGATCTGCACCGCCGAGTCGATGTTGCGCATCACGAGGACGCCGCCCGCCTGGCCCACGACCTCGCCCTGCGCGCTCGTCACCTGGAGCTCGCCGACGACCGTCGAGGTCGCATCGCTGATCAGCGTGACCTTGGAGAACGTCGGCCCGATGTCGGTGACGCGGCCGGCGAGCGCCCCACCCTGGACGATGACGACATCACCCTGCGCGATCCCGTCGTCGGTCCCCTTGTCGAGGATCACGAGCCGCCGGGTCTCGAGCGTCTCGCGCCCGATCACGCGCGTCGCCACCGTCGCGTGGTCGAGGCCGCTCTGCAGCTGGATGAGCGCGGTGAGCTGCTCGTTCTCCTGCTTCACCGCGTCGAGCCGCGCATTCTCGTTCGACAGCCGCTCGTTCTCGTCGCGCAGCGCGCCGTTCTCGGATCGCAGCTGGTCGATCTCGCCGAGCGCGGCCGCCACCCCGGCAACGCTGTTCGCGACGTCCGCGATGGCGCCCTGGAACGGCCGCAGCGCGAACGACAGCCCGCCCTGGAACCCCTGGATATACGGGTTCGCGGAGAACGCCATCAGCAGCAGCGTGATCGCGATCAGGACCGTGAACACGATGCCGCGGCGGCGGGCCTGGCGGTTGTTGAGGAGCGAGGTCATGGCGCGAGCTCCGGGATCAGGCCCGGCCCGGCGATCGCGCAGAGCGCGGCTCGGCGGCGGGCGACGGCGACGGGTTCGGGGATCAGCGCGGCGGGCGCAGGTACGTGTCGGCCACGAGCACCCGCTCCATCGTCGGGTTCGTCAGCTGCTGGAGCACGACGCCGGTGCCGCGTGCGACGCATGTCAGCGGGTCGTCGGCGATGTGGACCGGCATCTGGGTCGCCTCGGCGACGCGCCGGTCGAGGCCGGCGAGCAGCGCGCCGCCCCCGGCGAGCACGATGCCCTGGTCCATGATGTCCGCCACGAGCTCCGGCGGGGTCTCCTCGATCGTGTCCTTGATGGTGTCGACGATCTGCGCGACCGAGCCCTCGATCGCCTCGCGGATCTGGTCGGCGCCGACCTCGACCGAGCGCGGCAGCCCCGTCAGGAGGTCCCGGCCGCGGAGCGACACGCGCTGGACGTCCCATTCGCCGGGGTACGCGGACCCGATCGCGATCTTGATGTCCTCGGCCGAGCGCTCGCCCAGGAACAGGTTGTACTCGCGGCGGGCGTAGGCAACGATCTCCTGGTCCATCTCGTCGCCGCCGATCCGGATCGAGCGGCTGACGACGATGCCGCCGAGCGAGATCACGGCTACCTCCGTGGTGCCTCCACCGATGTCGACGATCAGCGAGCCCGACGGCTCCGAGACGGGGAGCCCGGCGCCGATCGCCGCGGCCATGGGCTCCTCGATCAGGCGGGCCCAGCGCGCGCCAGCGTTGAGGGCTGCGTCCCGGACCGCGCGCTTCTCCACCTCGGTCACGCCGGACGGGACGCCCAGGAGCATCCGTGGGCGTGGGATCAGCCCGATGCGGTCGTGCACCTTGTTCACGAAGTACTTGATCATCTGCTCGGTCACGTCGAAGTCGCTGATGACCCCGTCGCGCAGCGGTCGGACGGCGATGATCGATGCGGGCGTCCGGCCCACCATGCGCTTCGCCTCGGCGCCGATCGCCAGGACGCGCTTGGTCTTGGCGTCGATCGCGACGACCGACGGTTCGGAGATCACGATCCCACGGTCGCGCACGTGCACGAGCGTGTTGGCCGTGCCGAGGTCGATCCCGATGTCGCGGGAGAAGAGGCCGAGGAGACGGTCGAGCATGCTGACGGGCAGATCCTTGCTGCGGACTCGGGGTGCGCCGGGTGGGGCGCGCGGCCAGCGATCGGCCGCTGGGATTCGCGGGGTCGAACGCCGGGTGAGGCTGGGTCGGGGGTCGGAAGCCGGATTGTGCCCGCGCGCGGAGACGTGCAGACGAGCGCCCGCAGTATACCGGGGCGCGTGCGCGCCTCCGATTCGGGCATCTGCCGCGTGGGCGGTGCGTGGGCGCGGCCATATTCGTCGGCTGCCGGCCGAGGGACCCCTTCCGGGGAGGGCCAATGGGCTGGTCAGGGGACCGCCGGTAGTACTAGCGGGTCCTACGTCCAGTACCGACGTCGGATACCGGACGCGGGCCTGTTCGATGAGGATCGGTGCAGTTCGGTGACGAGCTCGGCAGGACCTGCCGGGACCATCAGACCCGGACCTCTTGGAGGGACGACAGTCCCGACGCACGGGGTGGGCCCCAAGCCCCGGGCAGGGCTGTCGCGAGCCACGCCACCGCCGCCCCGACCGAACCGGCCCGGATCCTGCACCTGCCGGAGGAGCGACGCAGACGATGCTCGTACCCTGCGGACCGGTCCCCCGTCCGCGCATCGGTCGTACACAGGTGTGCCCCCTGATGGACGTCCTGTCGATGGACATCACGCGCTCGGTCCCGCACGGCGGCCGTCGCGACGAAACCCTGGGGGAGCGCCTGCGCCGGCTTCTCCTCGATCGGAGCCGCAGCCCGCACGCACCCGGATCGGGATCCGCCGGCGGCCCCACGGCCGACGCCGCCACGGCCATCTCGCGCCGCACCCTCCTCCTCGGCTTTACCGCCGCGGAGATCGTCCTTGGCCTCGGGCTGCTCGCACTGGTGACGGTCGCCGTCGGCATTCAGGACGGGATCAACCCACACCTCGATGGCACGGCCCTCGCCGGGACGACCGGGGGAATCCTCCTGTGGACGATGTTCGGCCTGCTGGGGTCGGTCCGATCGGTCACCAACCGCGGCGGCCAGGTCCACTTCACGTTCAACCAGCCGTTCATCGGGGCAGCCATGGTCCTCGGCGGCCCGACCGCCGGCGCATGGGTCGCCTTCCTGTCCACGATCGAGCGCCGCGAGCTCGAGTCCCTGCCGTGGTACGCGATCGCCGCCAACCACGCGTCGATGGTCATCGCTGCCGTCTCGGGCGGTGCCGTGTTCGTCCTCACCCAGCAGGCGCTCACCGGGCTCACGGGCGACGCGCGAACGGCCCAGTTCGTGGCCATCATCGTGGCCGGGGTCGCGCTGGAGGTGGTCGCGAGCCTGCTCACCGTGGCGACGGTCATGCTCCGCGACCAGGTGACGCGCAGCGGCATCCTCGCGATGCTGATCGAGGACTTCGGCCGGGTCACCATCATCGAGATCGGGCTTATCTGGGTCCTGGCGATCGCGTTCAGCCAGGTTGGGTGGTGGGCACCGCTCATCGTCGGCGCGATCGTCGTCGTCGGGTCCCGGGCCGGTCCCACCGAGGGCGGCATCGACCCCCTGACCGGCCTCCTGCGCAAGGCCGCGTTCGACGCCAGGCTGGCCCGGAAAGTCGGCTGGATGCGCCGCGGGATCCTCGACGGCGGCACCGTCATGTACCTGGACCTCAACGACTTCCACGCGATCAACAACCAGCACGGGCACGAGGTCGGCGACGAGGCGCTGCGCGTCATCGCCACGCGGATCGCGGCCGTCTGCCCGCGCCACGAGGACCTGGTCAGCCGCCTCATGGGCGACGAGTTCGGGATCTTCCTCGCCGGCCGGATGAGCGACGAGGAGGCGATGCACAAGGCCCAGCAGATCGTCGACGCGGTCTGCCGCCCGGTGCCGACCTCGGTCGGCCCGATGCACGTCGGCGTCGCGGTCGGCGTCGCCGTGGCGGACGGCGCTGGCACGACGCCGTCCGGGCCGGCGCTCATCCGCTGGGCGGAGCAGGCGATGTACCACGCGAAGCGCGAGAGCGGCCCGTGCGGGGGCGTGCATCGCTACTCCCCGGACGACGCGACGCCGTTCGACGGAGAGTGGCTCGAGAGCCAGCGTTGAGCGGGCCACCACCGTTGCGCTGATGGCCGGCGCCCGGCGGCGCGTCGAGGACCCGGCCTCCGCGTCGAGGACCCGGCCCTCGTGGCCCGCTACCGCCAGATTGGCGCGCCGCCGTGCTCGCCCGCGAGGAGCCGGCCGGTCGCGAAGCGGTCGAACGAGAACGGCGCGATATCCACGGACGCCGCGACTCCGTCGAGGATCAGCTCGCTCATCGCCAGGCCAACCGCGGGCGCCGTCTTGAACCCCGTCCCGCTGTGCCCGCAGTCCAGGAAGAAGCCGTCGGGGCCCGCGGGTCCGAGCATCGGCCGCTGGTCCGGGCCGGTGAGCCCGTCCTGGCCGCTGTGCGAGGTTCGGAAGGTCCCGTCGATGAGCCCGGGGACGCGCCGGATGATCCGCTCGGCGGCGCGGTCACGGAACGTGGAGGCGGCGCTTGACGTGTCGCTGTCCGGGGAGCCGCCCATCTGGTTGTCGTCCTCGAGGCCGACGAGCACGAGCTCCGCGCCCTCGGGCCGGAAGTACATCGAGTTGGCGATGTCGATGACCACCGGGATCGGCCGCGCCACCGACGCCGGGACGCCGAGATAGCCCGTGTCGTGGCGCCAGACGGTGAGCGGGATGTCGAGGCCGGCGAGCGCGGCGACCTGCCCGGCCCAGCCCCCTGCCGCATCGACGACCACGGGGGCATCGATGGCGCCCCGCGTCGTGTCCACACCGGCGATCCGACCGCCGGCCGTGCGGATCGCGGTCACCTCGGCGCCCTGGAGGAGGCGCGCGCCGCGGTCGCGCGCGGCGCGGATGAACCCGCCTGCGGTCATCGACGGGTCCGCGTAGCCGCTCTCCGGCTCCCAGGCGGCGATCTCGTCGTCCGCGACGGCCATGCCGGGCGCGAGGTCACGGATCGCCGGGGCATCGACGACCCGGCTCGTGGCGCCGATCGCCCGGTGGCTCTCGACGTTCGCGCGGACCCGCTCGGCGGCGTCGCCCGGCTCGATCCACAGGAAACCGGTCTTCGTGAACCCGCAGTCGCCGCCGACGCGCTCGGCCCAGTCGCGGAACCATGGGAAGGCCGTCGCCGCGAGGCGTGCCTCCGCGAGGAGGTCGTAGTAGATCCGGACGAGCCCGCTGGAGCGACCGGTGGCGCCAGCCGCGACCGTGGTTCGCTCAACGACGACGACCTTCGACCCGCGTGACGCCAGGTGGAACGCCAGGCTGGCGCCCTGGACGCCCCCGCCGATGACGACGACGTCGGCCGTGTCGGTCATGTCTGCTCCGCTGCTGGTGGGCGCGACGCGCTCCCGGATGCGGCCAAGTATCGGCCAGCCTCAGGGGGCGGCGCGGCTCGCCTGGCCGAGCGCCGGGTAGACGAGGCTCGATGGGGCGCACCCGGAATCCGCTTTCGGCTCGATCGTGACCGTGCGGCTGCCCTGGATCGACTGCCGCTCCGTCGCCGTCCCGGCGATGCGGAAGGTCGCGATGACGAGCGACGTGTCGACGCGCCGGTTGGCGCCGTCACGGACGATCAGGCCGCCCGCCTCGCAGTCTGCGCTGCCCGAGGTGCCGGCCTCGTAGGCATACCGGTCGTCGCGCAGGACGAAGGTGCCCTTGCCAACCTCGGCACCCGCGAGGTCGAGGACCTGGACGATCGCATCGCAGGCGCCATCCGGACAGGTGAGCGTCAGGATATAGATCTCGCGAACGACGTCGCCCGGACGGGCGAACTGCACGAGCCAGCCACCCTCGGGGCGAAAGCCGGCGGGCAACGGCTGGCCCGGGAGTGGCGTCGCCGTGGGCACGGGCGTCGGGCTCGGGGTGGGCGCTGGTGTGGCCGATGGCGCTGGTGTCGCGCACGCCGCGACCACGAGCGCGAGGCCCAGGGCGAGGATGGCCGCGGCGGAGTTCGCGGTTGCGAACGAGCGCGCGGAGGCAGCCCCGCGGCCTCCCCTGCGCAGCCGAACCTCCGGCAATCCCAACCCTCCCGTTCGATCTCCCGCCCGTCGCCCACGCGACGATGCGCACGATACGGTGCCGGTCAAGCCGGTTCGTGCATCCGGCCGCGCGTCGCGTCCGGCTCGGGCCGGATCAGCATCGCGGGGCCGGAGTCATGCTGCGACGGACAGCCACGAGGAGAGGCGCCATGCCGTTCGGGTTTGGGAAGGAGCGCACGGCCTCGGGCCGATCCGTACGCCGCAGGGTTCGGTCGAGTTCGTGAGCACCGAGCCCCGGCTGGTCGTCGACCCAGCACGGCAGCCACCGTCCCTGCCCGGTCGATCGGTGCCTCGTCGGAGCCGGCAGAGGTGTAGGCGGCAGCTGATCGGCAGGTCCAGGCCTAGGCTGCCCGTGTCCCCGGCCGGTCGAACGTCACACCCCGGTCCCGCAACGACACCCACGCATCGGCCCCCACGACGACATGGTCGAGCACGTCGATGTCGAGGAGCCTGCCCGCGGCGATCGCCTCGGCCGTGAGGTGGAGGTCATCCGGGGAGGGCGTCGGGTCGCCCGATGGGTGGTTGTGCACGAGGACGACCCCGCTCGCGTCCAGGCGCACGGCGTCCCGGAACAGCTCGCCCACCCTGACCAGCGACGCCGAGACGTTGCCCACGTACACGGCCGACACGCGTTGCACGACGTTCTTCGCGTTGAGGCTCAGGACGCGCAGCTCCTCGCGCTCGAGCCGGCCCATCTCGACCCCCAGCCGGTCCGCGACGTCCCGCGGCGAGCGGATCGTCCAGCTGCCGGCGGGCCACTCGGCGACGGATCGCCGGCCGAGCTCGAAGGCCGCGGCAAGACGGGCCGCCTTGGCCACCCCGAGGCCCCGCACGCCCGCAAGCTCCGCGTCCGACGCCCGCGCGAGCGCGCTCACGCTCAGGTGGCTGGCCAGGAGGTCTTCGGCGATCTCCACGGTGCTGCGCCCGCCGCCGCCCGTCCCGAGGACGACAGCGATGAGCTCCGCCGCCGAGAGCCCGCCGGGCCCGCGCAGGGCGAGCCGCTCGCGCGGACGCTCGGCGGCGGGGAGGTCACGGACCGATCGGGTTGCGCGCCGATGGGAAGGAGCCTCGGCCACCGGGGCGTCCAGGAGGGTCATGGGCCACCTGCTGGTCGGGCGGGGCGGAGAGGTTGATCAGACACGGCCGGCCCGGTGCGGGCAGGCGTCCCCAGGGCCCGGACGACGGAAGCCCGCCGATTTCCCCCGCCGTCCGGACCCGGGAACATTTCGAACAGTAGGGCCCGGGCCTTACCTGCGGCTCACCGGCCACTTCGCCCCCGCTTGCACCTCCCGGCAGACTCCCCGCGGACCCGCAGATCGTGCTGGTCAGGCACCCGTGTGCGCTACCCGCCGAGCGTGCTCCCCGCGACGAACAGGAGGACGACCTGGATCGCGTTGAACGCGCCGTGAAGCCCGATTGACGCGTACAGCGACCGGCGTGACAGGAACAGCCACCCGAGCGCGATCCCCACCGGGAGCAATGCGATCGACGAGAACAGCGCCCGTTGAGCCCCCTCGGCGAACGAGCTGTCGAAGAGCGCGATCACGTGGGCCAGCGCGAAGAACACCGCGCCGCGGATGATCGCGGGCCATGCGGAACCCAGGGAGCGTGCCCATGCGGTGGTCGCGAAGCCGCGGAAGAACAACTCCTCGCCGATCGGCGCGAGGATGGCCGCGGAGAGCAGGTTGAACGCGAGGCCGACGCCGTCGCGAGCGTCTGGCAGCACGCTCGGGGAGCGCTCCAGGAACGAGCTCAACACCGCGCCCAGGATGATCGTCACCACCAGGACAGGCAGCGCGAACACTGCGCCGATGAGCAGCTCGCGGACGGCGGCGGCGTCCGGGCGGCGAAGACCCATGTCGGCCCACGAGAGCGAGCCCTGGCCGACGACGAGGACCCGGAGCACGGCAACGTACGCGGCCGTGGTGATCGCGAGCGACAGCATCGTCGCGAACGGCGATCCGGCGTCGAGGCCCAGCGTCGAGAGCGGGCCGAGCAGGACGACGACGCCCACGATCGTGAGCGCGAACACGACGATGAACGCGAGCACCGGCGACGGCCCGCGGTACGGGAGATCGACGCGCCGGCTCCGCTCGACGGCCTGGGAGCCCGCAGCGGCGACGAGGCCCAGCACGAGGACGATGACGCCGGCGAGGAACAGCCAGCGCGCCGCGCCGCCGCCCGCGGCCAGGATCGACACGGTCAGGATTGCGAGACCCATGATCGTCCCGACCCAGCCGACGAGGTAGAGCGCCGGCACGGCACGCCCCTCGAGGGAGAACACGCCGGGCATCGCGGGAGCGACCTCGGGCACGGGGACGACCTCGGGCGCGGGGGCGAGGTCGGACGGGGGCCGTGTGGGGTCCGTCAAGGCTCCGGGACAGACCCCGGGGCGTTCTTCGGGCTGTGCGGGACCGACCTCGGACCGCCGCCGCGCAGCGTCGTCGCCCGGCTGCTCGCGCGGAGCGCCTGGGCGGCGGACACCGCCTCGAGCTCCTCGGGCCGCTGCGTGGCGATGGGCTCATACGAGGCGACGTCGGCGCGCTCGAAGTCCTTGCCGCACCAGGCGCACAAGGACCAGTCGAGGCCCACCAGCCGCCCGCAGTTCGCGCACACCCGGTTGAGCCGCGTCCGGCAGGTGGGGCAGATGATCCATTCGTCGTTCACGCGCCTGCTGCACGAGGGGCACGTCCTGATCGTCTCGACCTCGGCCAGGAGCGCCTCCTCGGCGAGGTTCCGCTCGTAGACCTCGCCGATCTTCTCCTGCGGCCGCACGATCCGGTAGACCACGATCCCGAACAGGAACAGGACGGGCGTGAACAGCACGATGAGCGCGGCCGCGAGATACGGCAGCACCGGGTTCTCGCTCCGCAGCTGCATGTCGCGGAAGGCCCAGTAGGCCGCAGCGAGCCACACGATGATGAAGTAGGCGAGGATCGCCTTGATCGAGAGCTGGACGACGGCGTTGTCCAAGAAGCCGCCGATCGTGTTACCGATCGTCTGAAGAATCTGGTCCATGCGGCGGCTTGGGGCCTCCCAGCGGGCAAGGCGCACCCGAGGGCACGCGGCGGACGGCAGTGTACCAGCATGCACGGGGCAGGCCGGGTCGTCGCGTTGACGCGCGGCGGGTCATGCCAGTGACGATCCGGTCGGCCCGCGAACGGGCGGCGGCGGGGCGCCGGCCGCGAACGGGCGCCGCGGGAGCTCAAGGGTCCACGCCGCGTTGCGGATCGCCGCGCCCACGCCCGCAAGGACCAGCGTGCTCATCCAGATCGCGACCCAGATCACCACCGCCGCGACAAGCGTGACCGGGTCGCGGCCGGCGAGCAGCACCTCCCGGACCCGTGCCCAGCCCACCGACGCCGCGACCAGCCCCGGTGCACCGAGCAGCACCAGCACACCGACCCCGACGAGCGCGGTCGGCAGGACGCGCTGCGGCCGCCGGACGAGGTCTGCCCAGCCGAGCAGCCACGCGACGAGGACCGGCCGCCGCTCGAGCACGAGCCGGCGGACGGCGACGGCGGCGGCGGCATCGGTCAGCAGCCAGACGACAGCCAGGCCGACGACCAGCCACGGGACATCGCCGAGGACACGGACCGCCAGGGGCGTGACGAGGTCGTCCGGGAGGATCAGCTCCCGGTAGATCACGTCGTACACGGGCCGCCAGGCGAGGAGCGCGGCCACCGCGATCGGCGCCAGCGAGAGCAGCCGGACGACGGCGATCCGGCCGGTGCCCGGCGCCCCGCGCAGGTCCGGCATCGGCGTCACGATCCCCTCCTCCGCGGCGGCCTCGAGCGCGAGGACGATCCCCTGGCACTCCGCCCATGCACCCACGAGGATCCCCGCCAGCGCGAGGACGACCGCGCCGACCAGCGTGCCGGTGATCAGCGTGAGCAGCGCGCTCGAGGGCGCCCCGAACACCAGCGAGCTGACCGGTCCGCCCAGCGCGTTCTGGAGGCCGGTTGGCGTGGGCAGCACCAGGATCGGCCACGCGACGACGACGATGCCGCCGCCGGCGAGGAACCCCGCGAGACCGACCGCCCAGGAGACCGGCCGGACGAGCGACACGACCAGGGCGGCCGTCACCGTCGCGCCCCAGCGGAGGCGGACGGCCGGCCGCGGCGTCGTGCCCGCGGGCTCCGCGATCACGGCGTCGGGCTGGCCCCCTGGGTGAGCGGCCCGAGCGCCCGCAGCGCGGCCTCGACCTTGTTCATCTCCACGCCGTAGGTCGCGAAGTCCCCGTTCCTGAGGGCCGTCTGGGCCAGCTCGAAGTGGGTGTTCGCGTAGTCGACCAGGCCTGCCACGTCGGTCGGCAGGCCGACGGCGGGCGGGACAGTGGGGGCCGGTGTCGCCGAGCCTCCGGGACCGGGCGTGGCGCCCGGGCTCGGGTTTGGCGTCGGCGTGGGCGTCGGCGTCGGGCCGCCTTGGCCCTGCTCCGTGAGCAGCGAGTCCAGCGCCCCGGCGAGCGTGTCTCCCCACACGATGGTCGTGGGGCTGGCGACGACGATCTTCTGGAACTCCGGGAAGGCGGCGGACGTGGACTGGAGGTACACGGGCTGCAGGTACAGCAGTGAGTCCCCGACGGGGACGACGATGAGGTTCCCGCGCACGACCTCGCTGCCGCTCTGGTTCCAGAGCGAGATCTGGGCGCTGATCGTCGGGTCCTGGTCGATCCGGGCCTCGATCTGCGCGGGCCCGAAGATGGTCGTGTCGGTCCGGAACCCGTACACGCGCACCGCCCCATAGTTCGGGGCGTCATTGCGCGCGGCCACCCACGCGATCATGTTCGGGCGGTTGGCCGCGATCATCGGCTGGAGCAGGAGGAACTCGGCCTTCGGCTCACCGGGCATGCGCATGACCACGTAATACGCCTCCGACTCGAGGCTCTGCTGATTCGTCTGCTTCGCCGGCACCGTCCACAGGTCGGTGTTGTTGAAGAAGGTCAGCGGCTCCTTGACGTGGTACTGGCCGTAGACACGGGTCTGGACGTTGAACAGCTCCTCGGGCACCCGGAGGTGGTCCTGGACGCCATTGCCCAGCTGGTCCATCGGCAGGAACAGGTTCGGGAAGATGCCCTCCCAGGCCCGGATGATCGGGTCCGAGGGATCGGACACGTAGAAGCGCATCGTGCCGTCGTACGCGTCCATCGTGACCTTGACGCTGTTGCGGATGTAGTTGAACGCATCGCCGGCAAGGCCCGAGCCATCGCCCAGCTCACTGCCGTTGAACCAGGTCGCGTGCGGGAACTTGTCGCTGATCGTGTACGCGTCCTGCACATAGACGAGGTGACCGCGATCGTCGACGACGAGATACGGGTCCTTGTCGTACTTGAGGAACGGCGCCAGGCGCGCGAGACGGTCCGACAGCGTGCGGTGGAACAGCAGCTGGCTGTCAGCCGTGATCTGGTCCGAGATCAGGAGGTCCAGGTCGCGGAAGCGGAGCGCATACAGCAGCCGGTTGAGCGTGGAGACAAGGGGCACGCCGGTGTCCGCGGAGAAGGAGGTCGTCTCGTCCACGGGCCCGCCGCTTGAGTCACGCGGGAAGTCGAACTCCGGCTGCTTCGCGCGGACCACGATGTAGTGGCTGTCCGCCTCGCCGAAGTAGATGCGCCCCTGGTTCACGGTGGGCGCGCCGTTGCTCGAGACGGGCGGCAGGTCCTGGATCCACAGCTCGGGCTGGCCCTCGGTGGTCACCGCGTTCACGGGGACCATGGCGAGGCCGATGCCGTGGGTGTAGATGATCCGCTGGTTGACCCAGCTGGTGGCCTCGGTGTTCTTCGAGATCGCGAGCTCGCGCCCCGAGAGCATCACCTGGCGCAGGTTGCCGTCGATGACATAGCGGTCCGTGTCGACGTCGACGAAGTCGTAGTACTGGCGGACGGTCTGGATCTGGTCCAGCGTCTTCTGGAGCGGCCGGTAGTCCCACAGCCGCGCGTTCGTGAAGGTGTCCGCCTCGTTCTCGATGGACTGGCGGGTGAGCGGCGTGTTGCCATCGTATGAACGGCTGTCCCAGCTGTCGATCGCGAAGCCGAGCCGGGTCATCGCGAGGTTGTTGGCGATGAACGGCTGCTCCTGGGCGTACGTGTTGGGGTCCACCGAGAAGCGCTGGATTGCCTCCGGGTAGAGACGCCCGAGGAGGATCGACGCGGCGAACCAGACCCCGACGACCAGGCCCAGGGGCCACATCCAGCGCGTGAATGCCCCGGCGATGAGCAGGGCGCCGGCGATCCCCGAGAGGAACGTCAGGACGTCGTAGGCCATGAACCGGGCGTTGGCGTCCGCGAAGCCGACGCCGGTCGCGACCCCCGCCTGGCTGTAGACGAGCTCGAACTTGTCCAGCTGGTAGCCGAAGGCGACCGTGAGCAGGTACAGCCCGGCGAGCACGGCGAGGTGGACGCGGACACGGGTGATGAACACCTCGCCGCCACGCGACGCTGCCAGCAGGTACCGGGCGCCCGTGATCGCGAGGGCCGCGAGGAGCAGGCCGCTGACGAGCGACTGGACGAGGCGGAAGAACGGCAGCTCGAACATGAAGAAGCTGATGTCGCGGCCGAAGATCGGGTCGGTGACCGCGCTCGTCGGCGAGAACGGCACCCGGTTCGCCCACAGCAGGAGCGTGTCCCAGGCGCCCGACACGGCCCCCGCCACACCGAGTGCCAGGAGCACGCCGAAGCCGCCGATGACCCATGTCCCGACGGGAACGAGGTCCGGCATGTCCTCGGCCTCGAAGACGAAGTTCGGACCGGCAGGGGCGCGCACGCCCTGGCCGCCGAACGGATTGCTGGTGCCACCGAGGCGCGCGTTCTGCTCCGCGCGACGCTGGACGTCGGTCAGGCGATCCGTCCACTCGCGGAGCCGGCCGGGCCGGTCAGGGTCCACCGGCGGCACGAGGCGGCCGCCGAGCCACAGGTTGCCGAGCAGGACGACGAGGGCGACGACGAGCCCGGCGACGAACAGGCCGAGCTGCGCGCCCAGGCGCGTCCACAGGACGCCTTCGAAGCCGACGCTCTGGTACCAGATGACGTCGGTCCACAGGTCGATACCGACGCTGCCCAGCAGCACCACCACGAGCACGATGATCCCGACGGCCGCGAGGCCCAGGCGGCGGAGGATGCCGCCGATGGACGGTGGCGTGGCGCCGTCGTCCGGGCCGCCGACCGGTTTCCCGGCCCGCGGGCCGTCCGGGGGAGCGCCGGCCGCGGCGGCGCGTCGTGACCGCGGGCCACCCGCGCGCGTTCGGCGCCGCATCGGGATGGGCTCGTCCGGGCGGTCGGCGGTGTCGCCATCGGTGTCGTGGCCCGCGTCGCCGACGCTGTCGCCGTCGTGAGCGATGACGGGCTCCGCCGGCGCGTCCGCGCCGTCGGCGCCGGGGGCAGGGTCCGTCTCCGGTCCCTCGCCGCCGTCAGGCGCCGGATCGCCGGGCGCCTTGCCGGGCGCGCGGCCCTCGGCCTCGGCGCGCCGACGCTGCAGCTCCCGCATGAAGTCGTCGAAGAGATCGCTCATTCCACCGCATCCTGTGACCTGCCCGGAGGTCCCCGACCGGTCCGGCACGCTCAGGTTCGCACGAATTCGCGAATCCGTTGGGCGGGAGCGGTGCGGCACACCGCGAACAGGGAACCCTACGGGCGGTGAAGGGACTCCACGGCCCGCCGGAAGCCCGACAGGACCTGCTCGGCGAGCTGGTTCGGGCTGAGGGTCGCGACGAGCGCGGGCTCGAAGCGGAACGCCGTCCGGATCACCAGCGGGCAGCGCCAGGGCCGAGCATCGTCGTCGGGCGGAACGAGCGGCGTGAGGCGAATGGCCAGACGTCCGTTGTCCTCGAGGATGAGGCCCGAGAGCGAGCCCGCGAACGAGGGGCCGAGGCGCAGCAACGGGGGCTCGGGCGGCGGACCGCCGGTCGGCGCGACGTCGCGGAACGAGACGACGCCCTCGTCGTCGGTGACCCAGAGCACGGCCAGCCACCAGTCGTCGGGCCCGTCGACGGGCTTCGCCATGCCAACCTGCAGGCGACGGTCGCCGATGCGCAGCTCCTGCTCGCGGAGGAACGATGGACCGGGGTGCGGCAGGCGATCGGGCACGGTTCGAGGATACCGGGGCGGGCTCCGACGACCACAGGCCGACTGGACCGCCGGCGGCAAGGCGACGTCCAGGGCGGGCGTCAGGCCGTGGGCGGCGGCGGGGGCTCGGCCGCAGGCGCCGGCTCGGCGACCGCCGACGCGGCGGGCCCCGGGGTCAGGGTGGTGCCAGGCACGTCGTCCGTGCCCAGCGACGCAAGGTCGATCCCCTGCTCCAGCACCGTCTCGGTCTTCAGGGCGACAGACTCGGCCTCGAGGTCTGCTCGCTCCGCCTCGAGCTGCAGCCGGAGCATCTCGCGGCGGACGGCGTCCTCGGGGATGGCGAACGCCTCGGCGCTCGCAGGCTCGCCCGTCTCCACCGGCACGTCACCGGTGATGAACGACAGCAGCCGGCTGCGCGGCCGGGCGACCTCGGCCCGCGCCCGGAGGATCGCCTCGGGGTCGAGCGTCGTGACGCCCTTGATGTCGTCCGTCCCGCCTGCGCTCGTGAGGGTCGCCCCACACGACGGGCAGATGGACAGATCGGGTGCGGGGAGCTCGGCCGAACACCACTGACAGCGCGGTGCCGGGCCGGTCATCGGGTCGGCCATCTGTCCATGCTACTGGACCAGTCCATGCGATCGTTCCCCCGATCGTCCTGTGGGCGGGCCGGACCCACCTATTCCCATTCGATGGTGGCCGGCGGCTTCGACGAGATGTCGTAGACGACGCGGTTCACGCCAGGCACCTCGTTGACGATTCGCGACGAGATCTTCCCGAGCACGTCGTACGGCAGCTTCGCCCAGTCGGCAGTCATGCCGTCCTCCGAGGTCACCGCGCGGATCGCGACGACGTTCGCGTACGTGCGCCCGTCGCCCTGCACGCCGACAGAGCGCACGGGCGTGAGGATCGCGAACGACTGCCACACGCTCCGGTACAGCCCCGCGGCCTTGATCTCGTCGATCACGATCCAGTCCGCGTCGCGCAGGGTGTCCAGCCGCTCCGCCGTGACCTCGCCGAGGATGCGGATCGCGAGGCCCGGCCCCGGGAACGGCTGGCGCTGGACCATCGCATCGGGCAGGCCCATGGCCGATCCGACCAGCCGGACCTCGTCCTTGAACAGGTAGCGCAGCGGCTCGATCAGCTGGAACCGCAGGTCGGCAGGGAGACCGCCGACGTTGTGGTGGGTCTTGATCTTCTGGGCCGTCTTCGTCTCGCTGGTCGCGCTCTCGATGACGTCCGGGTACAGCGTGCCCTGGGTCAGGAAGTCGATCTGCCCGAGCTTCGCCGCCTCCTCCTCGAACACGCGGATGAACTCGTCGCCGATGATCCGGCGCTTCTGTTCCGGATCCGTGATCCCGGCGAGCCGGGCGAGGAACCGCTGGCGGGCATCGACCATGACGAGGTTCATCCCGAGGTTGGCCTCGAAGGTCACGCGCAGGAGCTCGGACTCCTTCTTGCGCATCAGCCCGTGGTCCACGTAGATGCACGTGAGGCGATCGCCGACGGCCCGATGCACCAGGGCAGCGGCCACGGCCGAGTCGACGCCGCCCGACAGGGCGCAGATGACCTTCCCGTCAGAGCCGGTCTCGCGTGCATGCTTGTCAATGCGCTCCCGGATCTCGACGACGGTCGTGTCGATGAAGTTCGCGGACGTCCATGCGGGCGTGATGCCCGCGATCCCGGTCACGAAGTTGCGCAGCACGTCCTTGCCACGCGGCGTGTGGGCGACTTCCGGGTGGAACTGGATGCCGTACAGGTTCCGCTCCGGCGCCGCGAGGCCCGCATACGGGGTCGAGTCGGTCTGCGCGGTGGCGATGAACCCTTCGGGGATCCGGGTGATCGAGTCGCCGTGGCTCATCCACACGGGCTGCTCGCGGTCAATGCCGGCGAACAGGCCGTCGTCGCGCGTGATCAGCACCGTGGCCGGACCGTACTCGCGCTTCGTTGTCGGCATCACGTCGCCACCAAGCTGGTGCGCCATCATCTGCGCGCCGTAGCAGATGCCGAGCACCGGGACGCGTCCGGTCCAGATCGATGCGTCCGGCTTCGGCGCACCCTCGTCGTAGACCGACATCGGGCCACCGGAGAGGATGATCGCGCGGACCCCGCGTGCCTCGAGCTCCGCGAGCGGCGTGTCGTGGGGGAGGAGCTCCGAGTAGACGTTGAGCTCGCGGACCCGGCGGGCGATGAGCTGCGCGAACTGCGAGCCGAAGTCCAGGACGGCGACGACGCCCGGCTCCGGGACGGTGGCTGCGACCGGCGGCGGGTCCGACGGGGCGCGCGTCGGGGCGGGCGCGTCCAGCGCGACCTCCAGGTAGACCTCGACCTCCGCGTCGTCCGACCCGATGACGCGGTGACCGGCGTTCGCCGGCGATCCGTGGACGGTCTTGCCGCGCTCCGCGTTCGGCGACGGCTCCTGCTCCGGCTCGGCCAATGGCCCCTCCCGCGTGGTGTCGGATGGCTTTCGAGAAGTCTACCGGCCGCGCGGGGTTGCGGTTCGGCAGCGATCGACGGCGGGCCTGGCCGGCGTGCTCATCCGCCATGCCGGCCGATCGGCCCGCCGCGACCGGTCGTGTCGGCCTTGTGCGGCCGCTGCGGCACTCGTATCGTCGCGCGACGCCACATGCGGCCGCGTGTGGTCGCGCAGGAGGAGGGACCCGTGAGAGTGCAGGGGATTCGCATTGCGGGGCAGCGGGCACTCGTCGCCGGGACGGCGCTGGCGATGCTCTGGACGACCGTCAGCGCGGTCGGGCCATCGGACGTCCGCGCGGGTGTCACGGCGAGCACCACGACGCTCGCGGCACCCACCCAGGACCCGAAGCCCCAGGGCTACACGGCCCAGGTGACGGCGACCGTCACCCCGTCCGACGCGACGGGCAGCGTCACGTTCTACAACGACGCCAGCGGCACCCGAACCGAGCTCGGCAACGCACCGGTCGGCGTCAGCACCGCCACCTGGACGATTCCCGTCGACATCGCGGACGGCACGTACCACGTCGTCGCGGTCTACGGCGGCGATGGCACCTACGCGGAGTCCGAGAGCGCGCTGGTCACGCTCCACGTCGGCCCGCGGCCCGTCTCCATCGGCTTGCTCGTCTCGGGACCGCACGATGGCAACGGCGCCACCGCGCTCAAGTACGACTCCCTTGTCGTCAGCGTGACCGTGGGCGACGCCGGGTCCGGCGCGGGCATCCCCAATCCGAGCGGCTCGGTGGACATCAAGGTCGACGGCGCTACCGTCGACACGATCCAGGGCATCAACGGCAACCGGATCCTGTACGCCAACTGGGCCGTCGGCGCGTCCGATGTCCGGATCCTTGCCCGCCGCAAGGCTCCCGACACAACGTCACCGGTGGCGTCCGTAGCGCGACAGATGACGTAGCGCGTACGCTTCGGCCATGGCGCGCTACCCCATCCGGGTCGGATCAAGGTCCAGGCTGTTCCTCCGCATCGGCTTCGGCGTCACGCCGGAGACGGCGTGGACCGAGATCTCGGGCGGCGTGATCCGGGTCCGCTTCGGCCGGTTCGAGTTCGCCGCACCGGTCGCGAACGCGTCGCGCTGGCGCATCGAGGGCCCGTGGCCATGGATCACCGCGATCGGCGTGCGGATGAGCGTCCGGCACCATGACATCTCGTTCTGCGGCAGCCCTCGGGGCGGGGTCCGGGTGGACTTCAGGACGCCGGTGCCGTGGCGCATCCTCAGGGTTCCCGCGGCCTACTACGGCGTGGAGGACCTCGAGGGCTTCGCGGCAGAGTTGACCGCGCTTGGCATCACGGGCGTGGACGCGCGTACGGGCTGAGTCCGAAGCGCCGGGCGAGTCCGAAGCGCAGGCCGCCCGGCCAGAGCGTTCCGGCCTACCTGGCGCGCAGCTGCCAGGACTTGCCCTCGGTCGCCACCGATGGGGCGTAGACGATCTCGACGTCGTGCATGTCGGCCACCGTCCGGGCGCCCAACGCCGCCATCGACTGCCGCAAGGCGCCCATCAGGTTCTGCGTTCCGTCCGTGACGTGCGACGGGCCGTTGAGGATCTGCTCCAGCGGGCCCACCGTCCCGACCCTGATGCGCGTCCCGCGCGGCAGCACCGGCGACGGCGCCGCCATGCCCCAGTTGGTCCCCTTGCCGGGCGCCTCGGCGGCGCGGGCGAGCGGCGAGCCCAGCATCACGACGTCCGCACCTGCCGCAACCGCCTTGGCGATGTCCCCGCCGCGCTTCATCCCGCCATCGGCGACGACGGGAACGAACCGGCCGGTCTCCGCGAAGTAGGCGTCGCGTGCGGCGCTGACGTCGGCGATCGCCGTGACCTGCGGGATGCCGATGCCCAGGACCTCGCGCGTCGTGCACGCGGCCCCCGGGCCGACACCGACGAAGATCGCGGCCGCGCCCTGCTCCATGAGCAGGAAGGCCGCCTCGGCGTTGGTCGTGTTGCCGACCGCAACGGGGATCGGCATGAAGCGGGTGAACTCGGCAAGGGCAAGAGGCTCGTAGCCGGAGGCCAGGTGGCGGGCAGACGAGACCTGCGACTGGACGAGGAACAGGTCCGCACCGTGCTCCGCCGCCAACCTGCCGTACGTCCGGGCGATTCCGGGAGTCGCCGACAGCGCGACCCTGGAGCCCGCCGCATGCAGCTCCTCGATCCGCCGGACGATCAGGTCCTCCCGGATCGGCGCGACGTAGGCCGCCGCCAGCACGTCCTGCACCTCGCCGTCGGTGGCGGCGATGATCCGGTCGAGGATCCCGGTGGGATCGTCGTACCGGAACTGGACTCCATCGAGGTTGAGGAATGACAACCCGCCGAGGCGGGCGAGCTCCGCCGACAGGCGGACGTCCGCGACGGCGTCCATCGCGGCGGCGACGACCGGGATCTCCAGGTGGATCCCGCAGAAGTCCTGCGCCAGGACGACGTCGGCCGGGTCCACGGTGTCGGTGCCCGGGGCGAGGGACACGTCCTCGAACCCGTAGGTCGGGCGGATCGAGTCGACCTTCGAGCGGAAGACCCGCCGGTTCGCCAGCGTCTCGGTCATGCCGTCGTCCTCTCGCGCAATCGTCAGTCCCTCCGGGTGGTGCCGGACAGTCTACCCGCGCGCCGACCGACGCCCATACTGGCGATCACACTGCGGTACCCACCAGCCGCACGCCAGGGGCATTCATGAGCAAGGGCCGGAAGCCGACTCCCGACGACAATGCCGATGCGACCGGATCGAAACCGGGGAAGGCCGCGAAGCTGAAGAACAGCGTCTACCTGTCCGAGCTGGCGACGCTTCAGGTGGAGCTCTCGAAGCTCCAGGAGTGGGTCAAGGCTCGCGGACTCAAGGTCGTGGTGCTCTTCGAGGGCCGCGACGCCGCCGGAAAGGGCGGCGCGATCAAGACGATCACGCTCGGGCTCAACCCGCGGATCGCGCGGATCGTGGCGCTTCCCGCCCCCACCGAGCGCGAGCGTTCCCAGTGGTATTTCCAGCGCTATGTCGCCCACCTGCCGGCCGCCGGTGAGATCGTGCTGCTCGACCGCAGCTGGTACAACCGCGCCGGCGTCGAGCGGGTGATGGGCTTCGCGACGCCCGCGGAGGTGGAGGAGTTCTACCGCTCCTGCCCGGAGTTCGAGCGGATGCTCGTTCGCTCCGGGACCATCCTGATCAAGTACTGGTTCTCCGTCAGCGACGCGGAGCAGGAGCGCCGGTTCCAGGCCCGCATCGAGAACCCGACGAAACGCTGGAAGCTCTCGCCGATGGACCTGATGTCGCGGACTCGCTGGGTCGACTACTCGAAGGCGAAGGACGAGATGTTCCGGCACACGGACATCAGGCAGGCGCCGTGGTACGTGGTGAGCGGCGACGACAAGAAGCGGGCTCGCCTCAACGTCATCAGCCACCTCCTGACGCTGATCCCGTACGAGGACCTCACGCCGGAGCCGATCGTGCTGCCGCCGCGCGAGCCGGACCGTGGCTACATCCGCCCGCCGATGGACGAGCAGACGTTCGTGCCGGAGCGGTTCTGACGGACGCGTCATACTCGATCCGCCGCGTTGAGGGTAGCGGCGTCGCGGGGCGGGTCGGGACCGGCCGGACGACGGACGGGCGGGGGGCAGCTCAGGCGAGCGGACGGCGGGCGGTGCGGGTGCCGTCGGCATCCAGCGCGAACCAGTGCTCACGGTCCGGATCGAGGAGGTGGTCGCGAACGCGCCGCACGGACTCGACGTAGCTCGGCCAGGTCGCGAGTCGCGGCGCGTCGGCGGCCGGGACCCAGCGCAGCCCATCGTGCTCCCAGGACTCGCGCGCCTCGGCGTCTGGCCGGACCCGCGCCGCGAAGATCGCGCTGACGACGACGGCGTCGCTGCCCTCGTCGTAGAACGGCGCCACCTGGTCGAGATCGTAGAACCGCTCGATCTCCGCAGGCCCGAGGCCGGTCTCCTCCAGGACCTCGCGCATCGCCGCGGCCGGGATGAACTCGCCGGGCTCGACGCCACCGGTCACGCACTGCCACAGGCCAGGAAAGATTCGATGGGCGGCCCGCCGGATGAGCAGGATCTCGAGGCGGTCCGCTTCAGTGCGGGCGTCATCGGGTCCGGTGAGCGGCGCAACGCGGAACACCCAGCACTCGATGAGGTCGGGTCGCAGGCTCATCGAATGGTCGCCTCCAGGGCTTCCAGCTGGTCGAGGTGCATGAGGTCGTGGACGCCGGCAAAGAGCAGCCACTCGCCGCAGCGGAGCGTGCCAACCAGCGGGTGGTCAAGGGGACACGTATCGGTCTCGTGACCGGCGATGGTCCGCGCCGCCCGCTCCACGATGCGCTGGCTGACGTCGATCCGCCGGACCAGCTGCTCCCGGGTGGAGGTCGGGATACCCGGGACCCCGGGCACCACGCGTGGGGCATGGGCCGGCCATCGGCCACCCGCCGCGAGCGCTGCCGCCATCGCCAGGCCCGCACGCGCGTCCGCCGCGTGCCCGAACGCCTGGGCGACGTTCCAGTCCTCCTCGCCACCGGGCATCACGAACGCCCCGTCCGGGAGGGACGCGATCGCGCCGGTCATTTCGTGCGCGATCGCCGCGAGCTGGCGCACGATGCCGTTGGCGCTGCCGTCGCCGGCCCTGTCCCGGATCTCGTGCCGGACGCCATCCAGGCGGCTCTCCTCCACCCCGCGCCAGGCCGCGACGACGTCCGGCGCGTCCAGCTCGAGGGCGTCGATCCGGGCGGTCATGCGGCGAGCCTAACGGACCGCGGCCGCAAACGACGGCACACAGGCACCACCTTCGCGTGATGGGGGTCGCCGCGCCACGCCCCTGCCAGTACGATCACCACTCCATGGACGGACCGTCTCGCACCCCGCATCGCAACCCCAGCCACGCCGCCCGCCGGCTGTTCCCGCTGGTGCTCGGTGCGGTCCTGGCGGCGTCGGGCACCCTCGCCGCACCGGTCGCGCGCCTCCTCCCGGCGCCCGCCGCACAGGCTGCGGGCACGTTCGCCGACCCGTTCTTCCGCGAGTTCGCCGTGTTCACCGGGCTCAACAAGCCGGTGGCGATCCGGTTCGCGAGCGACGGTCGCGCCTTCGTCGCCGAGAAGGGCGGCGTGCTCAAGGCCTTCGACTCGATCACGGACACCACGCCGGTCACCGTGCTCGACATCCGGAGCGAGGTGAACTCCTACTGGGACCGCGGCCTGCTGGGCATCGCGCTCGACCCGGACTTCCTCACCGGCTCGCCGTTCATCTACCTGTTCTACGTCTACGACGCACCGCCCGGGCAGACGGCACCGGTATGGAACGACGTCTGCCCATCCTCGCCGTCCGGCCCTGGTGGAACCGCGGATGGCTGTCCGGCGACGTCCAAGCTCGAGCGGATCCGGGTCGACCTGTCGACGAACCTCATGGTCCCGGGCTCCCGGACGGAGCTCATCCACGACTGGTGCCAGCAGTTCCCCAGCCACTCGGGCGGCGGTCTCGCGTTCGGGCCGGATGGCCGGCTCTATCTCTCGACCGGCGATGGTGCGAGCTTCACGATCTCCGACTATGGGCAGCGTGGCGGGACGATCCCGGACCCCGTGAACCCGTACACCGAGGTCAACCCGTGTGGAGACCCGGTCACCGTGACATCACCGCCGGACACGACGCCGACGGTCGACGTGACGACGGCCGAGGGCGGCTCACTCCGGGCGCAGGACATCCGGACGAGCGGGGACCCCGTGGGCCTCGACGGGACGCTCATCCGGATCGACCCGACGACCGGCATCGCGTCCGCCGGGAACCCGCTTGCGGCCTCTGCGGACGAGAACAGCCGGCGGATCGTCGCCCACGGGTTCCGCAACCCGTTCCGGCTCGCGTTCCGCCCCGGCACGTCCGAGATCTACCTCGGTGACGTGGGCAACCAGGCGTGGGAGGAGATCGAGAAGGTCGTGCTGCCGGGCGGTGCGGCGACGACGACGACCCTGCCCAACTTCGGCTGGCCGTGCTACGAGGGCCCCGAGGTCTCGTCGTGGCAGACGTTCAACACGAACATGTGCAACGCGCTCTACGCCCAGGGCAGCGGGGCGATCACCACGCCGCTGTACGCGTATAGCCACGTGGCGGCGAAGACCCCTGTCGGGCCCTGCTGGGCACCGGACGTGACCGGCAAGATGGGCTCGGCAGTCACGGGGCTCGCGTTCTACGAGGGTCCGACCGGCGGCGCGGCCGCCTACCCGTCCAGGTACACCAACGGGCTGTTCTTCGTGGACTACACGCGCCATTGCATGGCGTTCATACCGGCCGGGCCGGGCGGGATCCCGGACGCGTCGCAGGAGGCGGAGGTCGCGCGCAACATCGGCGGCCCGGTGGACCTCGTGACGGGGCCGGGCGGCGACCTGTACTACGTCGACCTGGACGGCAACCGGGTCATGCGGCTGCGATACCTCCTTGCGCCCATCGCTCGGGCGACGGCCACCCCGCCGATCTCGAACGCGCCTGTCGTCGTCCGTCTCGATGCCAGCAGCTCCACGGACCCGGATCCCGGGTTCACGCTCGACTCCTGGGCGTGGGATCTCGACAACGACGGGCAGTACGACGATGCGAGCGGGGCCACGTACGACTGGTCGATCACGACGGCGGCCATCTATCCCATCAGCCTCAAGGTGACGAGCACGAACGGGCTCTCGGACACGGTGGACCTGATCGTCAACGCGGCCAACGACCCGCCGGTGCCGGTGATCTCGACGCCATCGTCGTCGCTGACGTGGTCTGTCGGGGACACGATCCCGTTCAGCGGGTCCGCGACCGACACGCAGGACGGGGCGATCCCGGCCGCCGACCTCGAGTGGGACATCGTCATGCTCCACTGCCCCGCGGACTGCCACGAGCACGTGATCGAGACGTTCACGGGCGTGGCGTCCGGCTCGTTCCCGGCACCCGACCACGACTACCCGTCCAGGCTCCTCCTGCGCCTCACGGCACGCGACAGCGCGGGGGTCGCGGCGGTCACCACCGAGGAGCTCCTGCCGAAGACAACGACGCTGTCCATCGGGTCGTCGCCGACCGGGGTGCCGATCAGCATCGGGTCCGACACCAAGGTGAGCCCGAGCACCACCACTGTCATCCGCAACGGTGACGTCTCGGTCGCCGCCCCGGTCACGCGCACGATCGGCGGCGCCCGGCATCGCTTCAGCACGTGGAACGACACGCAGGCGCGGGTCCGGGACGTGACCGTGAGCGCGCCGGTCTCGCTGACCGCGACCTACGTGCCCGACGCGCCCGACACGTGCGCGACCGCGACGACCTCGTCCGCCCAGGGTTCGTGGCTGAGCGACCGGGCCAGCGGGAACGGTGACGTGGACTGGTTCCGGTTCTCGCTGGCGTCGAAGCGGCGGGTGGTCGTGACGCTGGGGAACCTGCCGGTGGATGCGCGGCTGGACCTGTACTCGACCTGTTCGACGCTCATCGCATCATCGAACTATGGTGGCACCCGCTTCGAGGAGCTGACCCGCCTGCTCGCGGCAGGCACCTATCGGGTGAGGGTCTCGATCGCGGGCGACGCGTGGAGCGGGTCTGCCTACTCGCTGCGGTTCCGGCCGATGTCGTCCGGGATGAGCGTGAAGTCGGCGCGGGTCACGGCCGGCGCGGGTGGCGGCGGCGTGGTCCGGATCGTCGGGGAGGCCCTGAACAACACCGGCGCGACGACGGGCGCGGTGACGGTCACAGCGACGTTCCGGAACGGGTCCGGGACCGTCGTCGGCACGCTAAAGGGCTACGGCTTCGCGCGCCGGCTCGCCAATGCCGACGTGACGCCGTTCCTGCTCCGCGGATCCCTGCCCGCGTACTCGACGATCAGCTACAAGATCACGGCGGGCGCGCCGGGCAGCGCGCGTTCGCTGTCGGTGGGGACGATCACCGCGACGACCAACCCCGACTCCACGGTGACCGAGCAGGGGTCCGTGAAGAACACTGGCTCGACGACGCTGACAGGGGTCGGCGTCGCACGGACGTGGTACGGGAAGCTGGGCGAGGTGCTGGATCGTGGGATCGCGACCGCGTCGCCGTCCACGCTGGCGCCGGGCCAGAGCGGCGCCTTCACCGTGCTGCGACCCGTACTGACCAGCGCCCAGTCGGCGAGGACGCAGCTCCGGGCGAGCTGATCGGGCGCCGCTCGATCGTTCGCTCGGCGATCGGATCCGCGGGCTAGCTGCCCGGGAGCAGCTGGCGAAGGGCGAACAGCACGTTGGCGGGTCGCTCGGCCAGGCGGCGCATGTACCACGGGTACCAGGCGCCGCCATAGGCGATCAGCGTCAGGACGCGGTAGCCGGAGCGCGCGAGCCGCCGCTGCTCCTTCGCCCGGATCCCGTAGAGCATCTGGACCTCGAACCCGCCCTTGCCGACGCCCGCTGCAGCCGCGTGCGAGGCGATCTGCTCCACGAGCTCCACGTCGTGGGTCCCGAGGGCCAGCCGGATCGACCGTGTCCGGCTCTCCCTGAGCAGCGTCACCGCCACGCCGAGGTAGTTGGCATCGACCTCCTTCCTCGAGCGGAAGGCGACGTCGGCCGGTTCGTCGTACGCGCCCTTGACCAGGCGGATCGCCGGACTCAGCGGCAGGAGCCGCTCGACGTCCTTCGCCGTGCGGCGCAGGTAGGCCTGGAGGCAGATCCCGGTGTGCGCCTGCGAGGCACGAAGCCGCTGGTAGAGGTCGAGCGTCCGCTCCACGTACGAGCTGTCCTCCATGTCGATCCACAGGTACGAGCCCTGCGCGCCCGCGGCCGCCGCAAGCTCCCGCAGGTGCCCGAAGCAGACGTCCTCGTCGACGTCGAGCCCCAGCTGGGTCGGCTTGACGCTGATCTCGCCGTCGATCTCCGCCGCCCGGATCCGCTCCAGCAGCTCCTGATAGTGGTCGGCCACCGCCTGCGCCTGGGACAGCTCCGTGATGTTCTCACCGAGCTTCGTGTACAGCGTGCCGATCCCCAGGACCTGGAGGTCGACCGCGACGCCCAGGGCATCCTCGATCCGCTCGCCGGGCATGAACTTGCGCACCGCCCGCTGCATGAACGGGAGCGTTGGCAGCCGCTGGCGCAGCCAGGCGTTGCGGGCGAACCACAGGAGGATCTTGCGGAGGAACCGGTTCACAGGCGTTCGAAGCGCTCCACGGGCAGGACGAAGACGGTGGCGCCCCCCACCTCGACCTCGAGGGGGTAGGGCATGAAGAACTCGCCCGGCTCCATGATCGGCGGCATCGGGTTCACGATCTGGGTCCGGGAGTGGCAGTTCTCGCGCACGATCCCCATGACCTCGTCCACCTCTGTGTCCTCGACGCCGAGCATGACGGTGGCATTGGACTGCTTGAGGAACCCGCCCGACGATTGGAGCCGCGTGGCGCGGAACTCGTGCTCGAGGAGCGCGTTCACGAGGATCCCGGCGTCTTCGTTGTGCACGATTGCTACGACGAGCTTCATCGCGGCGAGCATAGCCGACCGCACGGTCTGCGATGGTGGCCGGCGGGGGGGGTCGCGCGCGCGAGACGCGGGTGTACGATGCCGACTCGCCACGAACTGGCGCGAGGGGTGCCGCCGGGGATCCGGACGGCCCGCGCGACCGCGGCACATCACGGAGGCACTCGTGTCCGAATCCACCGCCGATCTGGCGTCGCTTACCGTCCTCGCAGCGGGCGCGGCGGCGCTCGCGCGTGCGGAGAGCCTGGACCAGGCGCTCGGCGTGGTCGTGGAGGCGGGCGCAGCCGCGGTCGGTGCCCCGATGGCGGCGCTCTTCGTGCAGGACGGCGGCGATGGGGCGCTCGAGCTCCTGCTCACGTTGGGCATGGCCGAGGACGGCGTGGCTGCCTTCGCGAGCGAGGTCACCACAAACCCCGAGCACCCCATCCATCGCGCCGCGCTCGATCGCACGGGCTCACTGGGCCGGGTTTCCGCAACCCCCGACGGTCAGACGATGACCGGTGTGGACCTGCCCCTGGTGGTCGCGAGCGGCGGCGTCGAGGCGTGCGTCGGCGTGCTGACCTTCGGCTGGCCCGGCGCACACGAGGTTGGCACCTCCGAGGAGACGCTCCTTGTTGGGGTCGCAGACCTCGCCGCGGCGGCGATCGTCGCCTTCCGCTCGTCGTCCATGGCCGCAGAGCGCGCCGAGTGGGCCGAGCGGGTGTCGCACGCGGATCCCCTGACCGGCCTCGCCAACGCACGGACGCTCAACCGGGTCCTGGAGCTGGAGGTCGCACGGGCACAACGCCAGAAGTCCGAGGTATCGGTCGCGCTGTTCGATGTCGACGGGTTCAAGGCGCTCAACGACGCTGCCGGGGCACGAGCGGGCGATCGAGCCCTGCGCGAGGTTGCCGCCGTGCTCGCGGAGACGGTCCGCCTGGTTGACACGGTCGCCCGGACCGGCGCCGACGAGTTCGTGCTCATCGCACCAGGGTCGGCGGGCGTGCTCGTCGCAAAGCGGGTCATCGAGGGCATCGCCAGGCTCGAGGCTGTTGACGGCCATGCCGTGTCGGTGAGCGCCGGCGTCGCCCGCTTCCCGCAGGACGGCACGGACGGCCCGTCCCTGATCGAGGCCGCGCGGGCGGCGCTCGCCGGCTCGACGGAGAAGGCCTCCGTCTCCGAAGCCGCGAGCTGACGCGGCCGCCGGTTGACGGACCGGCACCAAGCGCCAGCGTCCGCGTCCGCGCCCGCGCCCGCGCCCGCGCCCGCGCCCGCGCCCGCGCCCGCGCCCGCGCCCGCGCCACCGGAGGATGAACGATCTGCGGCTGGGCCGGACTGGCTCCCGCACAGCCGCGAAGCGGACCGGGCCGGGGCGCGAACCTACCCGGCGGGATCCCTCGTGACGCCGGCTGCGACGATGGGGAGGGTGGGGGCCGTCGCGCCGCGAGTCGGCTCCAGGGTCAGGGCCAGCGTCGCGCCTGGCGCAGCCGTCGGGGACTTGGCGGTGGCGGTGGCGACCCCATTCGCTCCCACGGTGAAGTCACCGATCGGGACTGGAGCACCGTCGCCCTCGATCGCCCACGCGGTGTAGACCTGCGAGCCGGTCGTCGGTCCCAGGCCCCGCATCGTCAGTCGGACCGTCCCATCGGCGCCGACGACACCGAAGCCCGAGACAGAGCCGTCCGCGTTGGCGAGGAGCGCCGTGACGGAGCCCGGCTGTGCGGCGAGATCGAGCGCCCGGTTGACGCCGTCCTGGTATGCCTGGGCCGCGCCGAGCTCGCTGCGCAGCGAGAGGTTGAGTCCGCCGAGCGCCACGACCGCGATGACCGCGGCCACTGCGACGAGCCAGCTCAGCCGGCCGCGGCGCCGCTCACGGGCGGCGGCGAGGTCGATCACGTTGGCAGGCGCGGCGGCAGCCAGCGCGCCCGGCGTGGCCGGCGCGACGGACGCGACCGCGGACGCAGCGGAGGAAACCGACGGATGACGCCCCTCCGAGAGGTCCGCGGCAGCGGCGGCGAGCAGGCGCGACTTGAGCCCGGCCGGCGGCTGCACGGGTTCGACCGTGTCGAGGAGCGCCGTCGCCGCCTCGCCGAGCTCCAGCGTCTCGGGGTGCGCGTCGGAGCATCCAGCGAGGTGCTGGCGGACGGCGGCCATGTCGGCAGGCTCGAGTGCGCGGATCGCGAACAGCGGCGCGAGGTCGCGCGCCTCGTCACAGGTCAGGACGCGCGGCTCGGTCACGACGACCCCTCCGCGTCCACGCCGATCGAGACCGACAGGCCAAGCTCACGGCGCATTGCCACCAGCGCCAGCCGGACGCGGCTCTTGACCGTTCCCAGCGGGACGCCCGTCCTGGCCGCGATCTCCGTCTGCGACAGCCCGCCGAAGTAGGCGAGCTCCACCGCCTCGCGTTGCGCGGTCGAGAGGGACGCCAGCGCGGCATGGACCTGGGCCTGGTCAAGGCGGCCCGAGACCTCGCCCCATACGTCGGGGAGCTGCAGGGCATCGGGCGTGAGCGAGCCGGTCTCCTCCTCCGGGAGGGCGGCAACGGGCCGGCGGCGGCGGACGGAATCGATCGCGCGGTGATGCACGATCGCGAGGAGCCACGTCTTCACTGATCCTCGCCCGGTCACATACCGGCCGGCGCTCCGCCAAGCGCCGAGGAAGGCGTCCTGGACCACATCCTCGGCGAGGACGTCATCGGCGGTGATTCGGCGTGCAATCCCGTAGGCCATGGTCTTGTAGCGCTCGTACAGGGCGTCCAGCGCGTCGAGCTGTCCGGCCGCAAGTCCTGCCAGGAGCTGCTCGTCCGTCGGGGCGGCTGGGGCTCCCGGCACGGCGGCCGGATCCGGACGCGTGTCGTTCATCGGGTCATGCGCACTGGGATGCCGATCGGTTCACGTCCGGGCACCGGGATCATCTGGCCTGCACCGAGAGGGCCTCACGGAGGCATGCGGCGCGGTTCGCTACGCGTGCCAGCGACGCGACAGCGGCACCCAGGACACCAGCCTCGTCGGCCGTCGCATCGACGATCGCGTACCGAGTGGGTTCGGCCGCCGCGAAGCCCAGGAACGCTGCGCGGACGCGCTCGTGGTAGGCGACGTCCTGGTACGCCTCGAAGCGGGTCACCTCCGCGGACTTGCGCGCGAGACCCGCCTCCACGGGGAGATCCAGCAGGATCGTGAGGTCAGGAACGAGGCCGCCCGTCGCGAACCGCTGGACGGCCGCGAGCTCGTCCATCGGCACGCCCGAGCCAGCGCCCTGGTAGGCCATCGATGAATCGGCGTAGCGGTCACACACGACGACCGCGCCGCGCGCGAGGGCGGGCAGGATCACCTCGGCGACGTGCTGAGCGCGGGACGCCGCGAACAGCAGCGCGTCCGCGCGGCCGGTGCGGTCGATCCGGGGCTCGGTGTCGAGGACGAGGCGGCGGACCTGTTCGCCCAGCGGCGTCGAGCCTGGCTCGCGCGTGGCGACGACGTCGCAGCCGGCCGCCGCGAGCGCAGCGGACAGGCGCCGCATCAGGCTCGACTTTCCGGACCCGTCGGGCCCCTCGAGCGTGATGAACACGCCGCGCTCGTCCATCGCCTCGCTCACTGCCACGCCGCCGAGTGTAGGCGATTCATCTGATCCACCCGCTGGTGCGAACAACGGGCCAGAGGCCGACCCATGGATCGGCCCAACAGGAGGTAGCGCATCCGATGCGTTCGTCCATCAAGCCCATCGCCTCGAGAGTCGGCCTGATCGCCGTCGCGGGGCTGACGCTGGCCGTCGGAGCGTCACCGCTCCTCGTCAGTGGCTCCGATCACCTCGACGCGCCGGCGGCCAAGGCAGACCACCGCGTCGACATCACGGACGTCTACGCGTTCCGGTCCAGCTCCACCACGACCACGCTCGTGCTCAATGTGGACGGGCTCCTGTCGCCCGGGGCGAGCAAGACCGCGACCTTCCGCACGAATGCGATCTACGAGCTCAAGCTCGACCGCAACCTCGACGGGCAGGCCGACCTCGCATACCGCATCCGGTTCTCCGCGACGTCCACGAACAGGGACGGCTCGAAGACCCAGACGTACGTCGTCCGGCGCGTCACCGGCAGCGACGCCGCGCGCAACATCTGGAACGGCACCGTGGTTGCCGTGGGCAAGACGACCCCGTACAAGCACTCCGTCCGTACTGCGGCGGTCCTCGGCGGCGGCACCGCGTTCGCCGGCACCCGCGACGATCCCTTCTTCTTCGACCTCCCGGGCTTCGTGCAGTTCAAGCAGAAGTTGCTGGAAGGCTCCACGGACCTCGGCCAGCTGCTCGGCGGCTTCACCGCGGCCGACACGTTCGCCGGCACCAACGTGATGTCCATCGCGCTCCGCCTGCCGAACGACAAGCTCGGTGGCACCGGCCGCACGGTCGGCGTCTACGGCACGACCTCCATCTCGCAGAACGGCGGCTGGACGCAGATCGACCGCATGGGTCGGCCCGCGATCAACACCGTGTTCAACGGCCTGATCCTGCCGGCCTCTTCTGACTACAACGGCCTCGAGAAGGACGCCTTCAACTTCCAGCGGCCCAGCAAGGACCGCGGGACGACGAAGGACAACGTCACGACCGTCCTCAACGCGATCGGCACCGTCCTCACGGCCAACGCGGCCACGGCCTACTCGGCCGGCGAGGTGAGCGCCATCGCCAACGTGCTCCTGCCCGACGAGCTCACGCTCAAGCTCGGCAGCAACGCCCACTTCGCTTCGGGCACCTCGCTCGGTACGCTTGCGCTCAACGGCCGCAAGCTGGGTGACGACGTCATCGACGCCGAGTTCGCCCTGCTCACGAACTTCGTGATCACGACCGGCGACGGCGTGAACGCGAACGACAAGGCGTTCAGCTCCTCCTTCCCGTATCTCGCCTCGGCGCACTGAGGCCCCGGGGAGCGCCGTCGAACCCGGCGGCGCTCCCCACCTTCGCACCCGCGACACCGACGACGACCACCGACCGACGGCCGGCCTCACTGTTTCCAGGAGCTGTTCCATGACCGCCCTCCGCTCGCGACGGACCCCGCTCGCACCGCTGCTCGCGGTGATCGGCGCGGTGGCCATCGCCCTTGGCACCCAGCTCGTCGCCGCGCTGCCCGCGCCCGACACGATCGGCCTCGATGAGCCGCTCCTCGACGGGCCCGTGACCGACGAGGCCGGGGCGCCCGTGTTCGACCCCGCCGCCGAGCTTGCCCGCGTCCGCGCCGACGTCGACTTCTGGGCCACCCGCCTGGACGCCGATCCCGCCAACATCGTGGCCGCCGTCAAGCTCGCCGACGCGGATGTCGCCCAGGCGCGCCTCACCGGGGACGTCACCGACTACACGAGGGCGCTCGCCGCCGCCGAGGCCGGCCTCCGGGCCCAGCCCTCGTACGGCCCCGCGCTCGGGTCGAAGGCGACCGTCCTCGTCGCGCTCCACCGGTTCCCCGAGGCCCGCGACCTCGCCCGCTCGATCCTGGTGACAGCGCCTGGCGACGCGACGGCACTGGGCGTGCTGGGCGATGCCTCGCTGGAGCTCGGCGACCTCGCCGGCGCCGGTGCCGCCTACCAGCAGCTGGGTCTTGTTGCTGCGGGCTCGTCCGCGAGCGTGCGCGCCGGCCGGCTCGCGTTCATCCGGGGTGATGTCATGACATCGGTCTCCGCCGATCGGGAAGCCGTCGCCTCCGCCGAGGGCGACGAGGCACTCGCGGGCGGCGCGCTCGCCTTCTTCGACGTCACGCTCGGCGAGACGCTGGTCGCTGCCGGCGACGCCGACGGCGCTCGTGACGCCTACCAGGCGGCGCTCGACGCGCGGCCTGAGCTGCCAGCTGCACTCGCCGGGCTCGCGCGGCTCGACGCGTTCGCCGGCGATCTCGATGCAGCGATCGCGAAGCTCGACACAGCGATCGCCGCGATCCCGCTCCCAGACTGGCTCGCGCGCCGCGCCGCGCTCCTCGAGCTGCGTGCCGGATCTGGCGATGCCGACGCCGCGACGGCGGACCGGGCGACGATCGAGGCCATCGCGCAGCTCGCCGGCGAGGCCGGGTCGGTGTACGACCGCGGGCTCGCCCGGTACCTGTCCGACAGCGGAATCGACCCGGCCAGGGCCGTCATCCTCGCGCGCGACGAGCTCGCCATCCGTCCGGACATCTACGGCTACGACACGCTCGCCTGGGCATTGGTCAACGCCGGTGACGTCGCCGCGGCCGACGCTTCGATGCGATCTGCGCTTACCGCCGGCACGAAGGACGCTGTTCTCTGGTATCACGCTGGGGTGATCGCCGCGAAGCTTGGTCGCGCCGAAGAGGCGCGCGCGTACCTGCAGGACGCATTGGCCCTTGGGCCAGCGCTCGACCAGATCGCCCGTGCTCGCGCAACGAAGGTCCTCGAGTCACTCCGATGACGCGATCCGACAGCAGGACGCTCGGTGGGGCGCGCACCGCGCGCCGCGGCGTGCGGGTCATGCGCGCAATCGTGGCGGGCGTGCTCCTCGTGCCGTTCGTGGCGGCGGTCGCGCTCGCTCACCCGCTCGGCAACTTCACGATCAACCACTACGCGGGCATTCGCGTCGAGACTGACCGTGTGCTGCTCGACGTGGTCATCGACGAGGCCGAGATCCCCACGTTCCAGGCGACGATGGAGCTCGACCAGGACGGCGACGGCGAGCTCTCAGCGGGGGAGCTCACGACGGCGGAGCACGACCAGTGTCTCGCGGTTGGCGAATCGCTCGCGCTGACAGTGGACGGATCCGCGGCCGGGCTGCGGCTCATCGAGGCAGGCGTCACGTTCCCGCCCGGCAACGGCGGGCTGTCGACGATGCGCCTGGTGTGCACGTACGAGGCGCCGCTCGCGACGCCGATCGCCGGCCCGACGACCATCAGCTTCAGTGACGGGTTCGAGGCTTCGCGGATTGGGTGGCGCGAGATCACCGTCGTCGGCAGCGGGGTCACCGTTGCGGGCGACGGGCTGGCCGGAGCGACCACCACGGGGCGCCTGACCTCGTATCCCACCGGGCTCACGGGCGCCCCCGACGTGCGCTCCGTCACGTTCAAGGCCACGCCGGGCGGTGCGGCCCTCGCCCCGTTCGACGTCCCGGACGCTGACCCCATCGGGCCGCTGACGATCGGCGGCGGCGACCTGCCGAGCGCTGGACCGTCGGCGTCACCCTCGGCGTCGCCGTCGGCGTCCGAATCGGCCGGACCGTCGGGCGGCTCTGGCACTGGGTCGACGGGCGGCAGCGGCGCGGTCCCGGGCGGCGAGGGCGCGATCCCCGACATCCTGCGTACGCTGCCAGTCACGCCGGCGCTCGCGCTACTGTCGGTGATCACGGCGGCCCTCCTCGGGGCGGGCCACGCAGTCACGCCGGGCCACGGAAAGACGCTGATGGCCGCGTACCTCGTCGGGACGCGTGGCAGCGCCCGCCATGCGCTCGGACTGGGAGCGGCAGTCTCGATCTCGCACACCCTGGGCATCCTTGCCCTGGCGATGGTCGTCGTGGGTGCCGAGTCCGCGCTCCCGCCGGACCTCGTCGTGCGGGTGGCGCCGATCGTCGCGGCGCTGACGATCGTGGGCATCGGCGGCTGGATGCTGCTCACCGAGATCCGCCGCGCGCGGCAATCGCGGCGCGACATGCGCGCGGGTGGCGCCGACGCCAGCCTCGACCATGAGCATGACCACGTGCATGGCCATGACCACCCGCACGGGGACGCGCAGGACCACGGGCATGACCACCCGCACGCGGATGCGCTCGACGACGGGCTCGAGCACTCGCATGGCGGCATCCGCCATCGCCACGTCCCGCCGCCTGGCGCGACGATCACGTGGCGCTCGCTGTTCGTCCTCGGGCTCGCGGGTGGCCTCATCCCGTCGACCAACGCGCTGCTCATCCTGCTCGCGACGATCGCGGCGGGGCAGCCGGCATGGGGCGTCGTCCTGGTCGCCTCGTTCGGGTTCGGGATGGCGGCCGTGATGGCGGGGGTGGGGCTGGCCTTTGTCTACGCGCGCGGTCTGATCGAGCGCGGGGCGTCACGCGCGGGTGTCGGTCGTGTTGCCCGCCTGGTGCCCATGGGCGCGGCCGTTCTCGTCCTCGCCGTCGGGGTTTTCCTCACGAGCCAGGCGCTCGTGGCCGCCCGCCTCAGCTGAGCGCCCGGCGCAAGGCTGGAGGGGCATCACCGGAGTCCTCGCCTCCGCGGCCGTCTCGGTGGCGCGACCTTGCAACTTCGCGACAACGACAGGCATCCGAGCGCCTCGATCGAGGTGCAATCCTGCTCGTTTGGCCTGATTCCTGCAAGCCTTGTGCAAGAAAATGGAAGATCGCGCAGGTGCCGAATCGAGCGGGTCACGACAACGCTTGCAACCGGCGCGGACACTCCGCACCGACAGGGGCATTCGACCCCGATTCCGCGGCGGACGGCCCGGAACGCCCAACGCAAGGAGCCATCGTGTCCCACCGTTCCAAGGCCATCGGTTTGGCCGGCGCCGCATTGCTCGCGGCCTCGTCCATCTCCGGGGTACTCGCCTCGAGCCACCGCGAGGCACCCCTGATTTCGGGTGATCCGGGCGCAGACAACACGGACGTCTACGCCTTCGTCAGTCCCAACGATCCCTCGAAGCTGTCGATCATCGCCAACTACATGCCCAACGAGGAGCCGGCCGGCGGCCCCAATTTCTATCCGTTCGATGATCTCGTGAAGTACGACATCAACATCGACAACAACGGCGACGGGCGAGCGGACATCACCTACGCGTTCCGCTTCAAGAAGCACACCAAGGCGACGAACTTCGCCGGCATTCCGACATTCCTGTACAACGACGGGCCGATCACCAGCCTGTCCGACCCGAACTGGCTTGTTCCGCAGAGCTACGACGTGTTCCGGAACGGCGTCCGCGTCGGCCAGAACCTGGCGACGCCGCCCGCGAACATCGGCCCGCGGTCGACCCCCGACTACGAGGCGAACCTCGGCTCTGCCGCGGTGCACCCGCTCGCCAACGGCGTGAACGTCTTTGCCGGCCAGCGCGACGATGCGTTCTTCGTCGACACCGGCTCGATCTTCGATCTGGCCGGCCTTCGGCCGTTCAATCCGGCGCATGCCATCCCGCTGGGCGCCGAGCCCGGCGTCGATGGGGTCGGTGGCTTCAACACGAACAGCATCGCCCTCGAGATTCCGATCGCGCAGCTGACGCGCAACCACGCCAACCCGACCGACCCGAATGACCCGCATGCGGTCCTCGGCGTGTGGGCTGCCGCCAGCCGCCAGAAGGTCAAGACCCTCGCTGCCGACGGCACGGTCCATACGTCGGGCAAGTGGCAGCAGGTCTCACGCCTGGGCAATCCCCTCATCAACGAGGTGATCATCCCCCGCGTGAAGAAGGATTACTGGAACAGCCAGACCCCGGCCGGCGACAAGGAGTTCGCCAGGTACTACAAGAACCCGGAGCTGGCAGCGCTGGTCAACGTCCTCTACCCGACCCTCCCGGATGCTCGCACGACCGGTCGCGACGACCTCGTCGCAGTCCTCCTGACGGGCCTGGACCTGCGCGACGTGGGCGGTCCCATCAACCTCAACAAGACCGGCAAGACGCTGGCCGACGAGCTTCGTGTCAACACCGCGATCAAGCCGAATGCGGCCGGCGCGTGCGTGTTCGGAGTCACCGGCGGCGGGACGCCGAGTCGGCTCGGCGTCCTCGAAGGCGATCTGTGCGGCTTCCCGAACGGCCGTCGCCTGCTTGACGACGTCACCGACATCGAGATCCGTGCTGTCGCCGACGGCTACGGCCCGGTCGTCAACAGCTTCTACGGGACGCTGACGCCGAACAACACGCCGAACAACATGTTGGGCGACGGCGTCGACGCGAACGACAACCCGTTCCTCATGGTCTTCCCGTTCATCGGAACGCCGAACCAGGGCTATGAGCACACCCACCACAAGCTCGGACCCGCCGTCAGCTGACGGAGATTCGACGCGCTGCGAACGGCCCGGGCAATGTGCCCGGGCCGTTCCACGCGTCGGTGATCCGAAGCCGCTGCTCCTCGGAGCCCTTGGCATGAACCCTCTATCCCGCTCCTTCCTCATCGCACTGCGAGTCGCGGCGACCGTCGGTCTTGCGGTCGCGATCGCGGCCTGTGGTCAGTCGAGCGTCCCGTCGCCCTCGTTCGACGCCAGCGCTTCTCCCGAACGCTCACCAAGCCATCCCCCTGTCGCCTCGATCGACCCGAGCCCCAGGCCCTCCGCCCCGACCGGAACGTCCGCAACGGCCGCCGAGGTGACTCGTCTCCTGGCCGTCGTCAACGCGGACCCGACCGACGGAAACTCGCAGCGTGACCTTGGGCTCGCTCTCGTCCAGCGCGTCCGTGAGACCGCCGACCCATCGCTCTACGCGCCGGCACTTGCCGCGTTCGAGGCGGCCCACAAGATCACGCCCGACGACGCCGAGGTCCTGGTCGGGATCGCCGCGATCCAGCTCGGCAAGCACCAGTTCGCCGCCGCCCTGGCGACGGCGGAGCAGGCCATCGCGCTGTCCCCGAGCCTCGTCACCGCACACGCGGCCAAGTTCGATGCGCTCATCGAGCTCGGCCGGTACGACGCGGCAACTGATGCAGCCGGCGTGATGTTCGCACTGCGCTCCGACCTCACGACGCTCGCCCGCGTGTCCTACCTCGCCGAGCTGAAGGGCGAGCTGCCGGCGGCGTTGATCACCATGCGTGGTGCCGCCGCCTCCCCGGGACTCGCCCCGGAGAACACCGCCTTCGCCCAGGCCCTGCTCGGCAATCTCCTTGTCTACTCGGGCGATCCCGCGGGTGCCGAAGCGGCGTACGAGGCGGCTCTCGCGCTCGTTCCCACGCATGCCCCCTCCCTGGCGGGTCAGGCACGGCTGGCAGTCGGCGCGGGTCGGCTCGATGACGCAATGACCTTGTTCCAGCTCGCCTCCGACGTCGTTCCGCTGCCCGAGTACGTCATCGGCCTCGGTGATGCCCAGACCGCGGCCGGGCGGACCTCCGATGCCGCGCGCAGCTATGCCCTCGCCCGGGCAGAGGTTCAGCTGTTCAAGGCGGCTGGCGTGGTGGTCGACGTCGACCTTGCCCTGCTCGAGGCCGATCATGGCGATCCGGCGACCGCCCTCGCCGACGCCCAGGCGGGCTACGCGGCCACCCCAACAATCCGCGCGGCGGACGCGCTGGCGTGGGCGCTCCATCGACTCGGTCGCGACAGCGAGGCGAAGAAGCGCTCCGACGAGGCGCTCCGGCTCGGTTCGATCGACCCGATCCTGCGGTACCACGCCGGTGCGATCGAGGCGGCGCTCGGCGATGCGAAGGCCGCTCGGCGCAACCTGGAGATGGCCCTCCGGACCGATCCCGGGTTCTCCGCCAGCGGTGTCGCCGAGGCCCGTCGTCTGTTGGCGACGCTGGAGTGACGTCGTTACGGCTTGTGCCCTAGCGCGCCGATCGATCGCGCTTGCTACCGTGGGGGCAATGCGGGATCTGACGAGCCGTGCCCTCGACACGGCCACTGCGCTGGGCGCGTCCTATGCGGACGTGCGGGTGGTTCGGCGCCTCGAGGAGTCCATCAACATCAAGTCCGGCCGGCTCGAGGGCGTGTCCGCCGGCGAGAGCGAGGGCTTCGGCGTCCGGGTGCTCGTCGACGGCGCCTGGGGGTTTGCCGCCAGCCACCACCTGGGCATGGACGAGGCGGACCGGGTCGCAGGCGAAGCCGTCCGGATCGCGAAGGCGAGCGCCACGGCGCTGCGCAACCCGGTCGAGCTCGATGGTCGACCGCCCGCGCACGGCCGCTACGAGACGCCCGTCGCCGAGGACCCGTTCGAGGTCCCGCTGGAGCGCAAGATCGCGGACCTGATGGCGGCCGACGAGGCGCTCCGCCACGTCGACGGGATCGCCTGGACCGAGTCGATCTTCGGCGCCCAGCGCGAGGAGAAGACGTTCGCCGCCAGTGACGGCAGCTACACCGAACAGGTGATCACGCACGTCGGCAGCGGCCTCGAGGCCAACGCGATCGACGGTGACGAGCACCAGCGCCGGAGCTATCCGGACAACGGCGGCGCTTGGGCGTCTGCCGGCTACGAGTTCGTCCGTGGCCTCGACCTCGCGGGCAACGCGGAGCGCGTCGCCGAGGAGGCACGCGAGCTGCTGACCGCACCGCCGCTGCCATCGGGCACGCGCACGATCGTCCTCCACCCGAGCCAGCTGTACATGCAGGTCCACGAGAGCTGTGGCCACCCGACGGAGCTCGATCGCGCCTTTGGCACCGAAGCGAGCTACGCGGGCACGAGCTTCCTCACGCCGGACATGCTCGGCGACTTCCGGTACGGCTCGGACCTCGTCGACATCGTCGCCGACGCGACCGTCGAGGGCGGCCTCGGCAGCTTCGGCTGGGACGACGAGGGGGTCGCGGCGCAGCGCGTGCCGCTGATCAAGGAGGGCATGTTCGTCGGCTACCTGTCCAGCCGCGAGACCGCGCCCCGGATCGGGCGCCAGTCGGGTGGCGCGATGCGCGCCGACGGCTGGAACCGCATCCCCCTGATCCGGATGACCAACGTCAACCTGCTGCCGAGGGACGGGATGACGTTCGAGGACATCGTCGCGGACACGGACGACGGCCTCCTGTTCGAGACCAACCGGTCGTGGTCCATCGACGACCGTCGCCTCAACTTCCAGTTCGGGACGGAGATCTGTCGCGAGATCAAGGGCGGCAAGGTGGGCCGGCTGTACCGCAACGCGACCTATACGGGCATCACGTACGAGCTGTGGCGGTCCATGGACGCGGTGGGCGATGCAAGCTCGTGGCGCATGTGGGGCACGCCGAACTGCGGCAAGGGCGAACCCAGCCAGACCGGGCACGTTGGCCACGGCGTCAGCGGCGCCCGCTTCCGCAACGTGCGGGTCGGGGTGGTCGCATGAGCGGGCGACACGGCCTCGGGGGCGATCCCGAGGAGGCACTGCGCCTTGCCGAGCGGGTTGTCCGGGCCGCCGAGGCGGCAGGTGCGACCGAAGCCGAAGCGTTCGTGGTAGCCGGCGAGTCAGCGCTCACCCGGTTCGCGAACTCCGAGATCCACCAGAACGTCGCCAGCGCGGAGGTCTTCGTCAACCTCCGCTTCGTCAACGGCAAGCGCATCGGCGTGGCCAGCACCGGGCGCATGGACGACGAGGGTATCCGCGCCGTCGTGGAACGGGCCGGCGCCATCGCCACCAACGTCGAGGAGCTGCCGGACTGGGCGGGCCTTCCCGAGGCCGACGCCGCCGCACCGCTCGAGGGCGCCTGGTCCGACGGGACGGCGCACGCGACGCCCGAGCTCCGGGCGGAGGGCGCCCGTGCGGTCATCTCGGCCGCGGACGAGGCCGGCGTGACTGCCTTTGGCTCGTTCTCCCACGACGTCGAGGCGGTTGCGGTCGCGAACACGCGGGGCACCCGCGCCGCGGAGCGCCGCACGTCGGCGCAGCTCCTGACTGTGACGATGGGGCCCGACAACGGCACGGGCTACGCCGAGGAGTGCAGCGTCGACGCGACGGCCATCGATGCCGCGGCAATCGGGCGCGAGGCCGCCGAGCGTGCGCGGGCGAGCGCGAAGCCGGTCGACCTCGCCCCCGGCGACTACCCCGTCGTCCTCCACAACTACGCCGTCGTGGACATGCTGGACATGCTCGGCTATCTCGGCTTCACGGCCCTCGCCGTCCAGGAGGAGCGATCCTTCTGGGAGGCAGGCAAGCAGGTTGCATCCCCGCTCGTGACGCTCGTCGACGATGGGCGGGACGCGTCCGGGCTGCCGGTGGGCTTCGATGCCGAAGGCGTGCCGAAGCAGCGGCTCCAGCTGCTCGATGCCGGCGTCTGCCGGGACCTCGCGTTCGACGCGCAAACGGCTGCGCGGGCTGGCCGGCGCTCGACCGGGCACGGCCTCCCGGCCCCGAACCCGTACGGCCCGTTCCCCACCAACATGGTCATGGCCGCCGGCGACACGCCGCTCGACGAGCTCATCGGCGGGCTGGACCGTGGCCTGCTCGTGACCCGCTTCCACTACACGAACCCGGTCCACGGCAAGAAGGTGATCATCACCGGCATGACCCGCGACGGGACGTTCCTCGTCGAGGGCGGCCGGATCGTCGGGCCGGTGCGCAACCTGCGGTTCACGATGTCGTACCTCGATGCCCTCGCCAACGTCGAGGCCGTCAGCCGCGAGCGCCGGTGCATCAAGGGCTTCCTCGGGGGCAGCGTCGTACCCGCGGTCCGCGTGTCCTCGTTCGCCTTCACCGGCGCGACGGCGGATGGCTGACACGGGCGCGCGGGAGATCCGATGGGCATCAGCGACCGAACGAACGCGGACCTCACCCTGTACGCGGAGGCGGATGGGTCGGTCTCCGTGGACACCGGCTCGCGCTTCGTCGCGATCGGCGGCGAGGACCTCGAGCGCATCCTCGACCGTCTCGCCGCCGACGGCGGCACGCTCCGCCTCCTGGGTGGCATCGGACGGGCGGACGACGGCGACGAGCCGGTGGACCGCGAAAGCGACCCCGGCATGGGCGCCGCGACCTACGTCCTTGCGCTCGCCTACGCGCGCGGCCTGACCGTCCTCCGCGACGAGTAGCCGCCGCAGCGGCCACCACATCCGCCTGACATGGGACTAGGCTTGCCGCATGCCCGAAATCTGGGTGTGCGGCGAGTGCAAGTCGATCAACCCGCTCCGCTCGTCGCGCTGCTACAAGTGCTTCGGACCCCGACCGGCGGTCGGCCAGGAGCTGATGGCCGTCGACGCGCCCCGCGCGCAGCGGTCCGCCGTGGACACGGCGCTCGGCGTCCGCAGGCGCCACCACACTGCGCTGTTCGCGATCGTGACGATCGGCCTGATCGCGGCATCCATCGCCTTCCGCTGGGTCAGCGTCGTGCGCTCGCTGGACCTGCTCCGGGGGCTGCTGGAGGGCACCGTCCCGAGTCAGGCCGAGGTCATCCGGGTCGGGAGCCAGGCGCTGGGGTACTACGCGGCGGGCCTCCTGGGCACACTCGCGTGGGGGATCTGGATGGGCCGCGTGATCGCCAACGTCCCGATCCTCGGCGGCGGCTATCCGGTCGTCACGCCCCGCACAGCGATCCTCGAGTCGATCATCCCGGTGTTCAACCTGTTCCGCGTGCCGGCGGTGCTGCGGGACATCACCGCCCGCCTGTCACGCGCCGCCGTCCCGGACAACGCGCTCATCGCCCCGTGGTGGCTGTTCCTCGCGGGCTCGATCTTCATCGAACGACCCGTGGGCTCGATCCTCCTCCTGTTTGCCCCCGATCTCGACACCGCCTACCGCTGGATCGTCGTGCTGTCGCTGATGGCGGCCGTGATGACGGTGTTCGCCGGGCTGCTCGCGATCGCGATCGTCGTGCGCATCGAGCGCCTCCAGCTCGGGCGTGCCCGGGACCTCGTCGATGCCGCCGATGCCGCGACCCTGGTGACGCCCGGCCACCGCAGGTGACTCCGGCGCCATCGCTCGACGCCATCGTCGTCGGGGCGGGCCCAAACGGACTGGCAGCTGCCATCGAGCTGGCGCGCGCCGGCCTGTCGGTCCGGGTGTACGAGGCCGCGAGCCGGGTGGGAGGTGGTGCCCGATCCGCCGCGCTGACGCTGCCCGGGTTCGTCCACGACCCGTGTGCCTCCGTCCACCCGCTGAGCCTCGCGTCGCCGTTCTTCCGATCCCTGGATCTCCCGCGTCATGGGCTCGAATGGGTCAACCCGGAGGCACCGGTCGCCCATGCCCTGGAGCCTGGTCGTTCGATCGTGCTCGAGCGCGAGCTCGCCGCGATCGACGGCGCGCTGGGTCGGGATGCCGATGCCTGGCGGGGACTGTTCGGGCCGCTGGTGCACGAGTGGGAGCGACTGGTGCCGATGCTCCTCGCGCCAGTGATCCGCCCGCCCCGACACCCGCTGCTGCTCACTCGCTTCGGGATCCCGGCGCTTCTGCCCGCGGTGGACCTCGGGCGCCTCGTCTTCCGGGACCCGGCGGCGCGGGCCATGTTCGCGGGCATGGCCGCCCATTCGATGCTCCGCCTGGGGCAGCCGCTCAGCGCGAGCTTCGGGCTCGTCCTCGGACTCCTCGCGCACGCCGTCGGCTGGCCCCTCGCCCGGGGCGGCAGCGGCGCAATCGCCGACGCGCTCGAGGCAGAGGCGCGGGCGCTCGGCGTCGAGATCGAGACCGACCACCGGGTGGATTCGCTCGATTCGCTGCCCGCCGCCCGGGCCTACCTGCTTGACCTCACGCCACGCCAGGTCCTCGCGGTCACGGGCGACCGGCTGCCGGCCGCGTATCGCCGCCAGCTGGAGCGTTTCCGCTACGGGCCCGGCGTGTACAAGGTGGATTGGGCGCTCGGCGGCCCGATCCCGTGGGCGGACCCCGCGACGGCCCGGGCGGGGACGGTGCACCTCGGAGGCACCGCCGTCGAGGTCGCGGCCGCGGAGGAAGCGGTCGGCAGGGGGCGCCACGCCGATCGCCCGTTCGTCCTGCTCGTCCAGCCCACGATCGCGGACCCGTCCCGGGCGCCCGAGGGCAGGCACGTGGCGTGGGCCTACTGCCACGTGCCGAACGGCTCGACGGTGGACATGACCGCCGCGATCGAGGCGCAAGTCGAGCGGTTCGCACCCGGGTTCCGGGACCTCATCCTCGCCCGGGCGACCAAGGACACCGCGGCGATGGAGGCGTGGGACGCGAACTACGTGGGCGGGGACATCAACGGCGGCATCGCGGACTGGCGCCAGCTGCTGTTCCGGCCCGTCGCGCGCTGGAACCCGTACACGACCCCAGATCCGGCCATCTTCCTGTGCTCGTCGTCCACGCCGCCGGGCGGAGGCGTCCACGGGATGAGCGGCCTGCTTGCGGCGCGCGCCGCGGACCGGCAAGTGCGGGGTCGATGAGCGCCGCCGCCGGCGATCAGGACACGGCGGTCAGGACACGCAGAACTCGTTGCCCTCCGGATCGGCCATCACGGTCCAGGTGAGGGTGCCCAGCGAGCGCTCCGCGATGAACGTCGCGCCGAGGGCCCGGAGACGGGCGACCTCGTCCGGCATCGACTCGCTCCGGAAGTCCAGGTGGACACGGTTCTTGACGGTCTTCGCCTCGGGGACCTTCTGGAACAGCAGCGGCGGACGGCCAGCGGCCTGTTCACGGGACGCCAGCGCGACGTACTGGTCATTGACGTCGTGGCGCTCGTAGTCCAGCGCGGCCGCCCAGAAGTCCACCACCGCGCCATGGTCCGCGCAGTCGATTACCACCTCGCCCACCCGCAGACTCATCGATCCCTCCTTCGTCCTCGCCCGTGCGCCCGATCCATCACCGAATACCCGCCTGACTCATGTTTGGATGTCGAATCGGCTCACAGGGGCCTGATTCGCGCCCATCCAGTCTTCACAGGAGTAGGTGACAGCGGATCGTGAGCGAACAGTCGCCTGCGTGGTATCCGGGGGAGGCGGGCCGGGCGTGCATGTCCTACGAGCCGGAGGCCCGCCAGGTTCCAGCGCCGCGCACCCGGCGGTCAGCGCCAGGCCGGCCGGGCGGCGTCCGGGTACAGCCGAACCCGGCGGTATGGCTCGCGACCACGCGAGCGTGACACGAGGTTCGCCCGTTCCGCCATCTGGTGCTGGAGCCGCCGGATGTACGCGTTCTGGGGCGAGAGCTCCACCGGTGCCTGCTCCCGCATGACGAGGCCGATCGCCTGCTCCGTCTCGGACAGGGCGACCTCGCGGGGGTCAACCTCGAGCGAGAAGATCGACGTCAGCGACGCCTGGATCTGCGCCACGGTGTTCGCCTTGAGGACGTAGATCGGGAGGCCGCGATCCTCCACCTCGCGCAACGCGGGAGGCTTCTGGCGGTACTCGCTGCGGAGCGTCATCGCGACGTCCGCCTCGTCCGGCTCGCGGGCGATGATCACCGGCAGCTGGAGGTCCTTGATCGCCTGCTCGAGGCGCTTGCGGGACACGCCATGCGGGAAGACGCGCAGCGTCGGCAGCGAGCCGCCCTCGGCCAGCGCGCCGGCCGCATCACCGAACGAGCCCTGGCCCAACGCGGCGCCATCGTCAGAATCGTCGTCATCATCGTCTGCCGCGTCCTCACCCGGGACCATGCGCGCGATCCGCAGCTCCTCGGCCGCCGCGATGCCCGCCGCGTTGACCGGGCGGGTCCCCTCGTCCTCGCGCAACGCATCGAGCGCCCGCGCGGCCTCCGCGCGCCACGCCCGCTGCCGCTCGAGCTCGCGCGCCTCGCGGGCCCGGACGTCGAGCGCCGCCGCGCTGATCGCCTCCGCCCGCTCCAGCGGCCCGCGATCCGCGATGTCCCCGGCGATGAACGGGGCGACGGCGAACCGCTCCCCGGGCATGGCGTTCAGCGGGCGCGGTCGATCCCCCTCCTGGGTCCGGGCGCCACCGCGCTCGGACCCGCCACGGTTGCCGCCGCGCCAGCCACCCGACTGGCCGGGCCGGTAGCCGGGCCTCGCCGCCGGGCCCCGGTCCTCACCCGCGTAGCCACCGGTTCGATAGGTCGTCGCCCCGCGCCAGCCCGGATCCCGGCCCCACGCACCTGCCCCCGAACCCGTGAGCCCGCTGAACCGGTCCCCGCCACCCGCGGCCTCGCGCGCCGACGGCTTCGGGCGCTCCTGGCTCCGATGCACGCCCTCCTCGTCGCGCCAGCGGAGCTCGGCCGCCACCGCGTCGCCGAGGAGCATCGCGTCCACCGTCGCGGCGACGTCCGCGTGGACCATCACCTTCTCGCGGTCCTGGATCTCCACGATCACGTCGAACGTCGGCGGCTGCTTGCGCTCGAGGACGCTCTTCTGCGTCCGCCGCCGCCGCGCCTCCTCGTCGCCGAGGGTCACGCTCTGGATGCCACCGATGAGGTCCGACAGCGTAGGGTTGAGCATCAGGTTGTCGAGGTTGTTGCCATGCGCCGTGCCGATCAGCTGCACGCCACGCTCGGCGATGGTGCGGGCGGCCTGCGCCTCGAGCTCGGTCCCGATCTCGTCGATGACGATGACCTGGGGCATGTGGTTCTCCACCGCCTCGATCATCACCTCGTGCTGGGCCGCCGGCGTCCGGACCTGCATCCGGCGTGCCTTGCCGATTGCCGGGTGCGGGATGTCGCCGTCGCCCGCGATCTCGTTCGAGGTATCGACCACGACCACGCGCTTGCGCTGCTCCTCGGCGAGCACGCGCGCGGCCTCGCGGAGCATCGTCGTCTTGCCGATGCCCGGCCGGCCCATGATCAGGATCGACTTCCCGCTCTCGACGAAGTCCGCGATGATCTCGATCGTCCCGTACACCGCGCGCCCGATGCGGCAGGTGAGGCCCACGATCTTGCCGCTGCGGTTGCGGATCGCGCTGATGCGGTGGAGCGTGCGCTCGATCCCGGCGCGGTTGTCATCGCCGAAGGAGCCGATGTGCTCCACGACGTACTGGATGTCCGCCTCGGTGATCTCGCGGTCGAGGAGCGTGACCTCGGACGAGGGATAGCGCGCCTCCGGGCGGCGGCCCAGGTCGAGCACGACCTCGATCAGCGACGAGCGGTCCGGCAGGGCATTGATCGCCTCGACGATCTCCGGCGGCAGGGCCGCGAGGAGCACGTCAAGGTCGTCCACGGTCTCGCGCTGTCCGTCCTGCGGTTCCACGCTGTGCAGACCTCCTTCCATCCGCTACCGGACCCCGGCCGGCACGAGGCGCGGCTCGGCGACGCGGACGAGCGTTTCCTTCATCAGGAGCGTGACGGTGGCGACCGAGGCGAAGCCCTCCGCTTCCAGCCGCCGATCGATGGGCGACTCGTAGGTCCGGACGGGGGCAAGCACCCCCTGGCGATGGACATGATCGGCGTCGGGGCGGGCCGCGATCAGACCCAGGGCGTAGCGCAGCAGCGGGACGACGTCCGCCTCCGGGCGGGCGAGCAGCTTGAGGTAGTGCGGCTGGTCTTCCTTCGCCACGCCCACCTGGACGAAGGCGTCGAGCTGGGTACCGTCGGGTCCGCCGGCCGGGGCGTCCTGCACGAAGGCCTCCACGTCGGCGAAGCGGAGGATCGGGGCCAGTGAGCTGCGCGGCACGCGCCAGTCCCGGCCCTGGCGCTCCCAGTCGTGCAGGCGCACGTCCTCGAGGCGCTGGACGGGCTTGGGCGTCACCGCCGCATACAGGCGTGACAGGGCGAGCGCGTCAAGCGCGGTGACCGGGCGGATGCCCGCAGCGACTGCGTCCGCGTCGGCGACCGGGGGCGGCAGCGGCTGGGCGGGGTCCCGGAACAGGACGTGCTCGTCGCCGTAGCGCATGAACCCCGCCTGCATGAACAGCTCCACGTTGTCATCCGCGTCCGCGCACGCCACGTGGAAGCGGTTGGCGCCCCGCTTCGAGCCGTCACGCAGCAGGTGCTGGACGAGACGGAAGCGGACGTCGCCCGCATCGAGCCCGCCCACGGCATCGAGCTCCACGACCGTCCACTCGTCGCGGCTGCTCTCGCGCTCCACGCGCAGGAGCCCGGCGATGTGGCTGTCGCGGTCGAAGACGTAGAGGACGTCGTGCGGCTGGAACGCGCCCAGCGGCAGGCGGAACAGGCTGAACACGCCGATCGGCGGGCCGGACACCGGCAGCCCCAGGCTCCGCGTCCCCTCGCCGTCCGCCTGGGCGAGCCGCGATAGCTCCCCGAGTGCCGCGAGATCGGTCAGCCGGGCGGCCCGGACCTTGCCCGTGCTGCGGGCCATGCGCCTACCCGCCCCGCTGCGTGCGACGCGTCGGGTGCGGCCGGCGTCCGACGCCCTCGCCCGGGTCCGCGTGCTCGGCCGCCATCGTCGCGAGCAGCCGGTGGAAGCGCGTCTCGCCCGCCAGCTCAGGGTGGAACGAGGTGGCGATGATGTTCCGCTCGCGCACGGCGACGATCCGTCCGTCGGGGAGCCTCGCGATCACATCCACGCCGGGGCCGACGGATTCGATCACGGGTGCCCGGATGAACACCGCGTGGACCGGGGTGTCGCCCAGGAGCGGCACGTCGAGCTCCGTCTCGAAGCTGTCCAGCTGGCGCCCGAACGCGTTCCGCTCAACCGTCACGTCGAGCAGCGGCAGGATCGGGTCCTCGCCGCCCTCGATCTGCTTGCTCAGCACGATCATCCCGGCGCACGTCCCGAACAGGGGCGCACCACGTTCGGCGAGGTCGAGGATCGGCTGGCGCAGGCCCCAGCGCGTGATGAGGTTGCGCATCGTCGTCGATTCGCCGCCCGGGATGATCAGCCCGTCGACGTCGTCCATGTGCAGCGGCAGGCGCACCTCGACCGCCTCCACGCCGATCGCGCGGAGGACGGCGACGTGCTCGGCGAAGGCGCCCTGCAGGGCGAGGACCCCGATCTTCATCGTGCCGGCTCCAGGCCGGTGGCTCCCCCTACCAACCGCGGACCGCGAGCCGCTCCTGGGCGGGGATGGCTTCCATGGCGATCCCGCGCATCGGGGCGCCGAGGCCCTTGCTGACCTCCGCGATGATCTTCGCGTCCTGGAAGTGGGTCGTCGCCTGGACGATCGCGTTCGCCATCCGGGCCGGATCCTCGCTCTTGAAGATCCCGGAGCCCACGAACACGCCCTCCGCGCCGAGCTGCATCACGAGCGCGGCGTCCGACGGCGTGGAGATGCCCCCGGCGACGAAGTTGACGACCGGCAGTCGACCCGCCTGGGCGACGGACTTCACGAGCTCGTACGGGGCCTGGAGCTCCTTCGCGGCGACGAACAGCTCGTCCTCGCGCATGTGCTGGAGCTTCCGGATCTCGCTCAGGACGTCACGCAGCTGGTGGACCGCCTCGACGACGTTGCCGGTCCCGGCCTCGCCCTTCGTGCGCATCATCGCCGCGCCCTCGTTGATGCGGCGCAGCGCCTCGCCGAGGTTCCGGCAGCCGCAGACGAACGGGACTTTGTACGCGTGCTTGTCGATATGGTTGCGCTCGTCCGCGGGGGTGAGGACCTCGGACTCGTCGATGTAGTCCACGCCCAGCGCTTCGAGGACCTGGGCCTCCACGAAGTGGCCGATGCGGGCCTTGGCCATCACGGGGATCGACACCGCGTCCATGATCCCGACGATCATCTCGGGATCGGACATGCGCGCGACGCCACCGGCGGCACGGATGTCGGACGGGACGCGCTCGAGCGCCATGACGGCGACGGCACCGGCGTCTTCGGCGATGCGGGCTTGCTCGGCGTTGACGACGTCCATGATGACGCCGCCCTTGAGCATCTGGGCGAGGCCCTTCTTCGTTGCCCAGGTCGAGGTTTCGGTCATGGTGGGTGGGCTCTCCGGGAGGACGCGTGTCGTCGGCCGGCCGGCTGGCCCCGGGGTCGTCGCCCGTTCGAACCATCAAGGTCCGACGTCACCGCCGGATTATCGCACGGGCGCGCGGGATCGCCCAAGAGAAGCGGTTTGAACCGTACTGGGTTCCATGGAGGCTGTGCTAGTGGGATTTCAGGCAGCCTCGCTAGTCGCCTGGCGGCTCATTCAGGTCGTCACTCACTCGACTCCCCCCAGAAGTCCGCTTGCGAACGATTCTCACGAAGGCAAGGATGGCGACGACTCCAACGACGAGCGCCAAGAGGTAGAGGCGAGGCGAGCTGCCCTCCGCCCACGTGACAACCAACCACGCAGCCAGATAACAACCCCCGGCGACGGCGACCCCGACGATCCCTTGGCCGGCCCCTCGTCGGCGCAGGCGAGTTCCGATGCCGATCACGAGCGCGATCACGATCAACGTTGGGACCGGCGCGTCAGTCGCCACTTGCCACAGATTACCCAACGGGCGATGCAACCTCTAGCAAATGGCAGCGGCTAGTGCGCCAGCGTGTTACCACCGAAGCGTCGGAATGGGGACGTATCCGAGTCCCATATTGGTGTAGTACCGTCGCCAGTTGTAGTTTTCGGAGAACGCAGAGTTGACGCCTGAGTAGGACATTGGATTGCTCCATGCGTAGATTGCGGCTGCCCAAGGCCGGCACTGTCCCGTTGACCCTCGTGCCTCAGCCACAGTGTCGTATCCCCAAGGCTTCCATCCGAGTCCTTCTCCGCAGTTGAGGAACTTCCGATGCAACTGACGGCCGACGTAGTCGAGGGCCACGTTCGACTCGAGCATCTTGCCCGATACGAACGTCTCGAAGTACTCGACTGAGTCACCGTTCGCCCACCGCACGGGCCCCTTCGCTTCCATGCCGCTGAGAACCGTGACTTCTTGTATGCCGATGCGATGCTGCCACATGATCATCTCGCATTGGGATGCCGCATAACCTTTGTACATTTGCTGGCGAACGAGTGCATGCAATTCCACGCCGTTCCGGACGTTGGGAGGTGGGAAGATTCCTCCGAGTGCCGCCTCTTGGCAGATGGGGAACGCAACTGAGCCCGTGGGAATCGCTGCTAGACAGGCTAGGCCGGCGAGGGCCGCGACGGCAACTGTGCGTGCGACGCCCTCCCATTGAGACCAATCGATGATCTCCGTGTTGACGAGGCGCCACGTCCGTCCATCTGGATCCCATCCCGACACTGGACTGCCGTAGGCGTACGCGTAGAGGTGCCGGCTGTCAGGGTCGCGAGGCTGCCCCAGGAGCGAGTCCTCGCTGATGAACCGGCCCTGGGCTGCGGCATACCAGCGCGTGACGACCCAGGAGAGCTTCGTCGTGTCGTCGGCGAAGGATGACTGG
>JBBRRZ010000020.1:0-66530 GCA_038245845.1 Candidatus Limnocylindrales bacterium | reverse complement strand
GCCGCGGGGCTCCTGTCAGCCCCAGGAGGGCCCACCGTCTGCGCAGCGGAGCGCCTCGGCCCTGTCGGGCCCGGTCAGGTGAGCCCATCGACCCTCGCGCTCGGCACGCGCACGGGATTTCGAACGCAGCCACCTAGAGGTCGGCGACGCTGATGATCCCGCGCCGGATGGCGAACTTGAGCAGCTCCACCCGGTCGTGGAAGCCCAGCTTCTCCATGATGTTCGCCCGGTAGTTGTGGACCGTCTGCTCGGACAGGTGGAACACCTTGGCAATCTCGCGGTTGGTGTGGCCCACGGCTGCCAGGAGGAGGACCTCCTTCTCGCGCACCGTCAGGGACGCGTAGGTGTCCTCGAGCGGCGCGTCCGGGTTGCGCAGGACGTACGTGTTCACCATGCGGGTGACGATCGCGGGCGAGACGTAGGTCTGGCCGCGACACACCGAACGGATCGCGTTCACGAGGTCGCCCGCCTCGGATTCGCGGGTCAGAAAGCCGTCCGCGCCCGCCTTGAGCGCGAGGCTGAACTGCTCGGATCCGCCGCGCGTCTCGAGGCCCAGGATCCGCACGCCGGGCGCGGTCGCACGGCAGGCCTCGATCGTGCCGTAGGCGTCGCTGCCGGGTGCCGAGAAGGGGAGGCACTCTGCGACGACGACGTCCGGCGAGAGGCGCGCTACGACCTCCCCGAGCGCCTCGAGGTCGGCGACCTCACCCACCACGCGGAGGTCGAGCTCCGCATCGATGACGGCGCGGTAGCCGGCCACGAGCAGGGGGAAGTCGAAGATCGCCAATACCACGGTGATCTTGCCCCCGGCAGTACCCGACCCGTTCGTCCTCACCAGTCCCTCGTGCACGACGCGTGCACGGCCCCGGAGGCCCGGAACCGCAGGTTCACTGTCGCTCCCGGGCCCTGTCCGGGCTAGGGGCCATCGGTCGCCTTGCGTCCCTGCCTCGGTCCACCCGATCCGGGACCCGCGGCCCGCCTTCGCGGGCCGTTCGGGGCCGCCCGTTCGGGCGTGCCGGGCGCGGCCACCCGTTCGGGCGTGCCGTGGCGCCCAGCAGCGTGAACCTTGGGCGTAGAGTGCGGGGATGAGCTTCGAGGTCGCCGCCGAGGCCTACGACCGTTTCATGGGCCGCTACTCGATCCCGCTCGCGCCGCACCTGGCGGCGTTCACGAGCGTCGTTCCGGGCCAGCGCGCGCTCGACGTGGGCTGTGGCCCGGGCGCCCTGACGGCTGAGCTCGTACGCATCCTCGGGTCTGCTGCGGTCACGGCCGTGGACCCGTCCGCGCCCTTCGTTGGCGCGGCCCGGGAGCGGCTCCCCGGCGTTCGCGTGGAGCTGGCGTCCGCCGAGGCCCTCCCGTTCGACGACGGAGCCTTCGACGCGGTGCTCGCCCAGCTCGTCGTCCACTTCATGTCCGACCCGGTCGCCGGGATCGGCGAGATGGCACGCGTGGCGCGGACGGGCGGCGTCGTGGCGGCCTGCGTCTGGGATCACGCGGGCGCCCAGGGGCCGCTCGGGCTGTTCTGGGCCTCGGCCCGCGAGCTCGACCCGGGCCTCGCCGACGAATCGGACCTGCCCGGAGTCCGGGAGGGGCACCTGGGTGATCTGTTCGCGGCGGCGGGCCTGCGGGACATCGAGGAGACGGCACTCGATGTCTCGGTCGCGCACCCGACGTTCGAGGCGTGGTGGGAGCCGTTCATGCTTGGCGTGGGACCTGCAGGCAGCTACGCCGCAGGCCTGACGCCCGAGCACCGCGAACGGCTGCGAGCCCGGTGCCTCGCGAGGTGCCCCGGCGAGCCGTTCACGGTCACCGCGCGCGCCTGGGCCGCCCGCGGGATCAGCTGACCGCCGGCTCCTCGGCGCAGACGGTGATCAGGAAATTGCCCGTGTGCCGCCCGCGTCGATTTTGCCGTCTTGCCGGAGGTCCGGTCGCGGCGCACACTCCGCACCTCGCGTCTCGAGCGTGCAGTCCATGTCTGTGCGCGCCCGTCCTTCGAGGTCATGCCGGGGGGCAGTCGTCCCGAATGCTCGAAAGGGGTTCAGGCACCATGGGTTCCCGTCCCATCGCGCGGCGCATCGTCGGTCGTCTCGGCGTCGGGGTCGCAGCCGGCGCACTCGCTGTCGCGGCATTCGCGCCCGCCGCCATCGCCGCCGATCCATCCACGGGCTGGCAGGCCGGCGCCGGGGTCTCCTCCCGCACCCAGGCGATCCAGGGCAACGCGTTCCTGCCGCAGGCCCTGACGGTCAACGTGGGCGATACGATCACGTGGCACCTCAACTCCGGCGAGTTCCATACGGTGACGTTCCTCTCGGGCGCGGCCGCGCCGCCGGTCATCATCGGCGGGCCCAATGGCCCGGAGTTCAACCCGGCGGTCGCCGCCCCGTCGGGCGGCCCGACATACGACGGCAGCGGGTTCACCAACTCCGGTCTGCTGTTCACGGGTCAGCAGTTCACGCTCGGCTTCTCGAAGGCCGGCACGTACCCGTTCCTGTGCCTGATCCACGCCGGGATGGCCGGGACGATCAACGTCCAGGACGCCGGGACGGCGTATCCGCGGACACAGGCGCAATACGACACGGCGGCGCGGGCCACCGGAGCTCGCCTGCTGGGAGTCGGCCGCATGGTCTCCGCTCGAGCTCTCGCGGCGGCACGCTCGTCGGGTCGCGGGCAGGCCGCCGTCGGGACCGGCGCGTCGGTCGGGGCGATCGGCTCGGTGGCCGTGATGCGCTTCCTGCCCGGTCGGCTCGTGATCCACGCCGGCCAGAGCGTCACCTGGACCAACCGGGACCCTGAGACGCCCCACACCATCACGTTCGGCGAAGAGCCGGGCGGCGGTCCGCTCGGGGCGTTCGCGCCATCGGGCGTCGACGGGCCGGGTCACGCCACCCTGTCCGGGCCGGATGCGTCTGCCAACTCTGGCTTCGTCGGTGCGGGGCTACCCTTCGGGACGACCTTCACCGCAACGTTCGCCAGTCCGGGCACATACCGCTACATCTGCGCGCTGCACGACGACCTGGGGATGACCGGGACGGTCGTCGTCCTCCCCTGATCTCCACGCTCCTGACGGGCGGTGTGGCCCGGGGGGCCACAACCCCCCTCTTGGCTTTACCCGAAAAGCCCCCGCAGTGCAGCCGCGCCGGGCCCGCCACACCGCCCGTCTTCGATTTCCGCTCTCAGCCCCTGCTGTGCAGCCGCTCGAGGCCGTCGAGGATCAGGTCCAGCCCGAACTCGAACTCGATCGGCACCCCGGGTCCCGTGAGGGCGAGCTCGGCCATCGCCCGCAGACCCGGGTAGGCGTCCGCGAACACCTCGTCGGCCATCACCCGCGCCTCCTCGGGCGAGTCCCGCAGGTCGAACGGCCATGCGAGCTCCATCACCGTGAACCCATAGACGTGCGCGTCCACGGCGGTGAACGCCCGCGCGACGTCCGGCGTGCTGAAGCCTGCCGCCAGGAGGATCGATACGACCGCATCGAGGCAGGTCACCCGCGCGGGTCCGGGGTTCCGGCGCGACTCGAGCACCGACGCAGCCCACGGGTGGCGCAACAGCGCCTCGTGCGTGCCGACCGCGCTCCGGTGCAGCGCCACGCGCCACGGGAGGTCCCGGGCGGGGACCGGGACCTCGTCCATCACGAGGTCCGCAATGCCGTCGAGGATGTCCTCCTTGCCCGCGACGTGCTTGTACAGCGACATCGCCTCCACGCCCATCGCCTGGCCCAGCCGCCGCATGGACAGTGCATCGATGCCCTCGTCGTCCGCGAGGCGCAGCGCGGCCGCCAGCACGAGCTCGCGGCTCAGCTTCCTGCGGCGCCGGTGCGCCGGTGCGGGCACGGTCATCGGGGTCTCCATCGTCGGGCTTGACAGGCTTACGGTGTAGTTGTTAGGGTTCGACGCGTCAAGGCTTACAGTGTAGCTGCTCCGATGCCGGCCCGCCCGGCGCGGACGAAGGAGTCACTCGGATGCCCGGCATCGTCCTCACGGCGCTCGGCGCCATCGTCCTCGTCCTGATCGTCCTCGCCGCAGGGTTCGTCATCGGCATGCGGCGCAAATCGGGCGTCGTCCAGGGCCCGGTGATCTGGATGGGCAAGCGGTTCTTCAACGGGGTCGGGATGCAGACCGCGGGCACCCCCGGCGCGGCGTCGGGGATCGTCCGCCATCGCGGCCGGACGTCGGGCGCCATGTACGAGACCCCGGTCGGGGTCGCGGCGACAGACGAGGCGTTCCTCATCGCGCTGCCCTACGGCACGAGGTCGAACTGGCTGCGCAACGTGCTCGCAAACGGCGAGGCGACGCTCGTCCACGAGGGCGAGACGTACGCGGTGGACCACCCCGAGATCGTGCCGATGGCCGGTGTCGAGGCGGCATTCCCGGCGGGCGCCCAGAGGATGCAGCGGATCTTCGGGGTAAACGAGGCGCTGCGCCTCCACCGGGCAGGGCAGGTGTCCGCGGCGGCCTGACGGGCCACCCAGTGGCGCAGGGGCTAGAGGGTCCCTGCGGCCTCGCGGATCGCGGCGACGTGGACGCGCGGGTCCGGGTAGTCCTCGCACCACCCATAACGGTGGACGTGGCGCAGGATCCCGAGCGTATCGACCACGACCTCGCCCGGCAGTTGCCACGGGTCGTCCACGAGGGCCCTCGGGGTCCCATGGCGCCCGGCCGCGAGATCGGCTCCCGCCGGAAGCTCGCGCCGCAGCAGCGGGTCCGACGCGTCGAACAACACCTGTGCCGGTGTCCCCTGGAGCAGCCCGTACGCCTCGTACGTGGTGCAGGCCGGGTCGCACAGGATCGGGACCTCGATGCCCTGCTGGTCGCGGTACAGCGCGGCGCGCTCCGGCTCTCCCTGGCCGATGATCACGACATCGGCCCCGGCGGCCCTGTAGCTGGCGAGCTCGGCGTGCAGGCGCGTCGCGCGGTCCATCCCGCACGAGCAGCCGTAGTGTCGCCAGAACAGCAGGAGCAGCGGCCGCTTGTGCCACAGCGACGCGAGCTGGACCGGCGAGCCCTCGTGGTCGGGCAGCGTGGCGTCGGGCGCCGGATCGCCGATCTGCGGCGGGAGCGACGTCCAGCGGAGCCTCGTGGGGCCGGTCTCCCAGCGGATCTTCCACCGGTCTTCGGCGGCGGCGATGACTGTCTCGATGGCGGGACGCAATTCGGAAACCTCGCGATGTGGGTGGCGTGTAATCCCCATCCTGTTCGGCGGAGCGGCTGACGTTCGCCAATCGGGCCCGGCCTGGACCTTGCGGGCGGACGATACCGCCCGTCACCCCTGCCGTACGACTACAGCCGACGCCCGGATCGCGCCGAGCGACGGCATCGCATCTTCGCGTGCCCGCCCCGTTCGCGCCACTATCGTGGCCCACCACATCCCGAGGAGGACGATCCGCGCATGAAGCTCTATCTCGCTGGCCCCCTGTTCACGACGCCGGAGCGGGAGTGGAATGTCGCCCTCGCCGGGCGGCTGCGGGCCGGCGGTCACGATGTGTTCCTGCCGCAGGAGCACCCGGCGTCCGAGCGTACCGGCAAGGCGATCTTCGAGAAGGACCTCTCAGGGCTCGACTGGGCTGACGGGGTGGTCGCGATCATGGACGGCGCCGACCCGGACTCCGGGACGTGCTGGGAGTGCGGCTACGCCTACGCCACGCGCAAGCCGGTCGTCCTGTTCCGCAGCGACTTCCGCGGCTCGGGCGACGCCGCGGACATCCCGTACAACGCGATGCTGATCGGGGCCGCGGACGCCCACATCGAGCTGGGCATGGCCACGGTCGACGAAGCGGCCGCCGCGATCCTCGCGGCGCTGGCGGAACTGGCGCCCGCATAGGCCGCACTGCGAGCCCGGACGAGTGGTCCGGGCTCGCGGCCCGCTGCCGACACACCAGGTCGACTGTCAGCCAGGTGTCGGGAGGAAGACCAGCAGGTTCCAGCCGGCGAGACCCGCGACGAGCGTCAGGCGCGCGGCCGTCGGCCAGCTCGTCCGCCAGATCCAGATCCCGGCGAGCACCGGAAGGAGCACCAGCCACGCAGCCGCCTGCACGAGCAGGGGCATCGTGCGCAGGCGATGCCAGGCCGCGTCGATCCCGTCGGGCTCTCGGGCGATCGCGACCGCGAATGCGACCCACAACCCGACGAACACGAGGAGCAGGATGCCGCTCGACGCGACGAACCCGATGGGTGACGTGACGAATGTGACGAACGGGACGAGCGCGCCGTCGATGAGCGTCGTGATGATGGTGTCCACGTGTTGCTTCCCCTCAGCTCGCAGCGTGCTGCGTGGTGGGCGTGCGCGCCGGCAAGAAGACCAGGAGGTTCCACCCCGCAATCGCGACGACGATCACCAGGCGAACGACGACCGGCCAGTCGGTCGCCCATGCCCATCCCGCGCCCATCAGCGGCAGGAACAGCACCCAGGCGACGGCCTGCACGATCATCGGGAGGCTGCCTACGGTGCCCCACGCGGCGTCCAGGGCTGCCGGACCCGCGACCAGCGCGGCCAGGAAGGCCAGCCAGAGGACCGCGAACGCCACGAACAGGATCCCCGTCCGCGAGAGGACCGGGATCACCCCGGTGACGGGGAGGACCACCCATCGGACAAGGCGGTCCATTCCGCCGCCGATGGCATTGCCGACCATGTTTGCCATGACACCCTTCCCTTGCCCCGGGGCTGGGGACGCGGCAGCCGGGAGATCCATGCCGCCTGTGCGGCTTTGACTGTACGGCGTATGATTATCATACGATGTACAGGAATGCAAGAGGGTGATCGATGATCCAGCACGACCCTGACGCCCCGGGGGACGATCAGGGAGTCCCCGCGCCACCGTGGCGGCCAGCTGTGTCGCGTCGACCGAAACGGAACCAGCGGCAGGCGCTGGATCGTGGACGAATCGTCGAAGCGGCGCTCCGGATCGTCGATACCGACGGCGTTGGCGCGCTGTCGCTGCGCCGGCTGGCCGACGACCTGGGCGTCACGCCGATGTCCATTTACTGGCACATCAACGACAAGGCGGAGCTCCTCGAACTCGTCGGTGAGGCGGTCCTTGCCGAGATCAAGATTCCCGAGCGGACGGGCGACTGGAGAGAGCAGCTGCGCGCCATCCACCGGGCCATGTTCTCAAGCTTTCGCCGCCACCCGAACACCACCGAGATCCTCGTCGGACGTGCGCGCTTCAGCTCCGGGGGCCTGGCCGCGTTCGAACGGATCCTCGCGGTCCTCCTTGACGCAGGCTTCGCGCCGCAGGCAGCCTTCGATGCGTACCAGTCGCTGTACCTGTTCTCGCTCGGGTCCATGGCCACGTCCAGCCGAAGCCCCGAGTTCATCGAGGTCCAGCGCGCAGGAGCGGCCTACATGCTGACGCTCCCGGAAGAACGGTTCCCGTCGATCCGCGCGGTTACACCGGAAATCGGACGCCGGGCGCCCGATGCCCAATTCGAGATCGGCCTCGACGTGGTCATCGAGGGAATCGCGTCGCGCCTGGACGGCGCGGGGTCCACTGTCTGACCCTGATGCGCTCGTCGGGTGATGGACGTGCGCGATAGCCCGACGGATGCTGAGGGATCGGTGCCAGCTCCTCCAGCGAGCCGGCGTTCCCGCCTCAGCCCGGGAGGGCGCTCGTGGTGGCTACCAGCCGCTCGCTCGCAGCGCGGAGCCTTGCCGCCTGGGCGTTGCCACCCTGATTGGCGACCAGCGCCGCGACCTGCTCGGCCAGCTTGCCCGCCGCGTCGCGCGCCTTCTTCGGATCCTGCTGCACGAGCGCCCGATCAAACCGTTCGAGGCTGCCCTCGAGGTCCTTCACGTCGCGCCCGTTGAGCAGGTGTGACTTCTGGGCGCCATCGATCGCCGCCCGCATCTCCGCGCTCGCGACACGGGCGCTGCCGTACGGGTTGGAGGTCGGCGGCGTTGCGGAGGGTGCCGACGTGGCGGTTGGCGCCGTGGTGTCAGACCCCGATGGGCTCGCCCCGGAGCCACTACCTGCGACCCGGGGATGCGCGCCATCACCCGAGCCCGGGAGGCCGAGGACGAAAAAGGCTGCCAGTCCGAGGAACAGGACGGCGAGCAGCACGCCAACGGCGACGACCAACCGTCGATCAGGTTCGCGTGCGGAGGTAGCGTCCAGGGCCGGGACGGCGACCATGGGGATCGGCAGGTCGATCAGGGTGGTCGCGTCGGCCGCCCCAACGGAGAGCGGCTGGGCGTCGGCATGCTCACGGATCGCGGCGAGCATCGCACCCAGCTCGGCCGCCGATGGCCGCTGGAAGGGGTCGCGGGCGAGCGCCCGTCCGATCACCAGGTCGAACGCCGGGCCAAGGGCTGGTTGTCGGGAGGAGACCGGGTCGACGGGGCGGAGGCTCGCGGCGACGAACTCGCCGACGCTCCCCGCGGATCGAGGGAGCGTGCCGGTGAGGCCGAGGAAGGCGATCACCCCGAGGGCGTGCACGTCGCAGGCCGGGCTGCCGGGCTCGCCTGCCAGCTGCTCGGGCGCGAGGAAGGCGAGGGTGCCGATCGTGGTACCGACCGCGGTGAGCTCGCTTGGGCCATCGGTGGCGATCCCGAGGTCGGCGATGACCGCTCTGCCATCGGCAAGGAGAACGTTGGAGGGCTTGATATCGCGATGGACGATCCCTCGAGCATGCAGGGCTTCGAGGCCCGCCGCGACGTCGACGAGGATCGGGACAAGCTCCTCGGGCGGGAGCGCCCCGGTGGCCGTCGCAGCCAGGCGATTGGCGAGGGAACCCCCGGTGCACAGGTCCATGACCAGGAACGGCTCAGCGCCCGTGGTCGCGTCGACCGGTCCGACGTCGTGGACCGCCACGACATTCGGATGGCTGATCGCGGCGAGCACGCGTGCCTCACGCTCGAAACGCGCCGCGATCAGGGGATCGGTTGCGAGATCCGCGTGCAGCGCCTTCACGGCGACATCGCGCTGGAGCCGCAGGTCGTGGGCGCGAAAGACCGTGGCAAACCCGCCCCGCCCGATCTGGTCGTCGAGTCGATACCGCCCAGCCAGGATCGCTCCAGTGCTCGCCACGACCCGAGGGTAGCCGATGCCTGCCGGCAGGCAGCGTTCCGAGGGGCCTCCACCCCGGATCCGGCGAACCCCACGCGAAGCCGTCGCGCGCGCCGCCGCGGCGTAGCGATCAACGTCCTTCGCTCACTCTACGAACCACAAGACCCGGCGGCACGGCTGTCCGGGGGTCTCTCTGCGCCACCGGCAGGCCCGGCAACGGTGGTGGTGGCTCGTCAGGGATGGGTCGTGCGGGTGATCGTCTCGAAGGGCGTCTTCTGCCTGAACCGGTCCTCCGGGATGGGAGCGCCCGCGCGGAGGAGCGCCATCCGCCATCGCGGGGAGTAGCCGAGCATCCATCGAAGCGACCGCATGGACATCCGGCCAACGGGGACGGCGCTCCGGCGGGCGCGGACGTCCAGGACCTCCTGCAGCCGCTCGGGGAGCGTGGCCACGGCAGCCGCCGCCATCAGTCGATAGCTGAGCATCACCGCCGGGCTCAGGGGTGGTTGCTTCAGGAACCGGACAGCCTCGACCATGCCCGGAGACGGTGCCACGGCGGGGTGCTCGGACACCCAGCGGGCAAGGTCCGCGGCAGTCTCAGGCAGTGGATCGGCTCCCAGGAGACGGCCGATCCGTGCCTGCTCCGTGACGAACCGGTCGGCCTCCTCCGTCGACAGCGATCGCGGACCGAACAGCTGCGCTGCGACGAGCAGCGAATCCGTGAGCGAGTTGTGGACCCAGGCAGCCGGCGCCGGATCCGCCGCCGTGTACGGGATGCCCCGGTGGGACGTCCCGCGCACCCTGGCGTGCGCACGCCGCACCGCTCCGACTGCCGCGTCCACCTCCGGCATGGCGCCGTACGAGGTGGCGGTCACGTAGTTCGAGGTTCGTGACAGGCGTCCGAGCGGGTCCTCCCGGTAGCGCGAGTGATCCGCGACGCCCGCCACGACCTCCGGATGTGCCGCCTGGACCAGCAGCGCGCGGATGCCCCCGATGAACGTCGACGCGTCACCCATGATCTCCCAGGTGATGGAATCCGGGCCAAAGAGCCCCGGATCCCCGGCATACAGGAGCGTGTCGGCGAGGGGATCCTCGGCGTGGGAGAACAACTCCTCGGCCTCACGGACGACGCGTCGCCGGAGGCTGTCGGCGGGCGCCGAGAGGAAGGACCGCTTGGGCGTCACGTCACGTCACGGCGCCAGGCGCTCGATTCCCCAGCCGCCCTCCACGCGCATGTATGCGATCCGATCGTGGAGGCGACTCCTCCGTCCCTGCCAGAACTCCAGCATGACGGGCCTGAGGCGATAGCCGCCCCAGAACGGCGGCAACGGCACGTCGTCCGGGTACTCGTCCTCGAGCCGACGATGCGCCGCCTCCAGGACCTCGCGGCCCGTGATCGGCTGGCCCTGGGGAGATGCCCAGGCCGCGAGTTGACTCTTCCGCGGCCGGCCGGCGAAGTAGCTGGCCGACGCGGCGTCCGGAACCCGGTCGACCGAGCCGACGACCCGCACCTGACGTTCGAGCGCATCCCAGTGGAAGACCAGGGCGGCGCGGGGGTTCTCGGCGATGTCACGACCCTTGCGCGACTCCTGGTTCGTGTACCAGGTGAACCCGTGTGCGTCGACACCGCGGAGGAGGACGATGCGGGCGGACGGCTCGCCGGTGGCGGCGGCCGTGGCGAGGGTCATGGCATTCGGTTCCCGGATCCCGGCCTCGCCCGCTTCCGCAAGCCAGGCCAGAAACTGCCGCACGGGATCGGGGTCGAGGTCGGCAGCGTCCAATGAGGCGCGTGTGTACTCGGCACGGCGACTCTCAACATCAGGCCCCGGGCCAACCATCGCCAACTCCACCTAGGGAACGCGTCATCATTGTGCATCTACGCATCCCGGGGCACGCCGGATGGCCGGCGACAATCCGGTGCACCACGCAACGCGAACAACGACTAACGTCAACCCGACGACTCGTGCCTGAGCAGGCAGCCGGGACGGACCAACGCAAGGAGCGCACCGAGATGGCTGCCAACGAAATGGACTGGACGTACCCGGTCGGGGCAGGTGACTCGGGGATCTTCGAGATCGGCCGACGCCTCGCGGAGGCCCTGGGCCGTGCACCAGATGCCACACGCTTCACGTACGACCCGCGTGCCATGCTCCGAACGACCCGGGACATCGAGCACGCGTCGACCGGGGGACGGCTCCTCGTCGGCTTCCAGGCTGCCGCGAAGTTCGACGTCGAGGCGGAGCGGTACCGGGCCCTCCTCGCGGCCGGGACGCACGTGGTCGCGTGGGCGGCAGGGCCACGCGCAGACGGCCTCGGGCTGGACGAGCTGGACTACCGGGCATTGCCGGCCGACACCCGCCGCCTCGAGAACCAGTGGTTCCTGGTGACCGACTCGCCGGAGCCCCTGGCCTTCGTCAGCTACGAGCTGGGTGACGCGACGTCGTTCGGCATCGGTGGGGCCGCGAGTCCCGACAAGCGCTTCGTCGGCTTCGTCTCCGACGATGCGGGCGTGGTCGACCTCCTCGTCCGTACCCTCCTGCCGATCGGAGTGCCGCCTCCGCCGGCCAAGCAGGTTCCGCCGTCGGCCTCCGCCCTGGAGCTCGTCACGGCGAGCGATGCTCTCCTGGCCCAACCTGTCTCCGATGCCGGCGCGGGAGCGGTCGTGGTGGCCGTTGGCCGGGGGGCTGACCGGCCAGCATTCATCACGGCGCTGGCGCTCGCCCGGCGCGAGGATCGCGCTCTCGTCATCGTCGACCGCGGGGCCGAGGGGTTCGGGAGCCCCTATCACGACATGCGTGGCGACGATGCCGACCGACCGTCGCCCGATCAGCTGTTCGATGTCAATGTCGCGCGTCGCGAGGGCCGGGGGGCCCTGATCACCTACCTGGAGGCGGCGACGGCGGCGGGCGTGGTCGCGGGCGGCTGGTTCCCGACCGTGTCCGGGGCAGAAGGCCTGGCCCAGGCGGGCCGACGGTTTGGTGGCGCCATCGTGGTGCTACCGTCAGACGTGATCCGGCCGAGTCTTGCGGAGCGGCTCCGAGGCATGGCCGCAGACCGGCTGGGCCCCGTGATCGGCCTCCCGCTGGTCGTCGCCGGCGAGGCCTGACGGAGATCGCGTGCGACCATCGCATCGTTCGGGGTGAACACGGCGCGGAAGTACCGTTTACGCGCAGCGCCGCAGCCTCAGGTCGCGCGGGTCCCGACCCGAGAGGAGCGAACAGCATCTCGATCGACGACAACAGGCGGTAATCCAGCGCCTGTTCGATGAGCTCTGGGGAACCGGCGATGTATCGGCTGCGGACCGGTTCTACGCCCCAGGTCCGCAGCTCGAGGGGCTGAAGGCATTCGCCACCGACCTGTATGCCGCGATCCCCAATTGGCGCGTGACGATCGACGAGCTGGTCGGCGAGGACGACAAGGTGGTTGTCCGATGGACGGGGCGAGGCACGAACCTGGGTTCATGGGACGGGCCTGCCGCGACGGGCCTGCCCGTCATGTCGACGGGTATCGACATCGAGCGGCTGGTCGACGGCATGATCGTCGAGGAGCACGGCGAGGTCGACATGCTGGGGTTCCTGCGCCAGCTTGATGGCGACCGCGCGGCTGCAGACAGCGGGGTCTGACCCTCAGGACAATGGCGCGCCCGGAGGGATTCGAGCGCGCTCTGCCAACCTTCGTGGTTGAGGGTGTGGATGCGCTGGTGGAGGTGCTTCGAGCAGCTTGACGAGACCGATACCGGTGCCACGAGACAGATGGCCGAGGCGAGAGGGATTGACCCGACGAGTCGAAGAGTCGACCTACCCGGCGACCTCGGCCAGGAACTCGGCCGGGGTCCGCACCGGGATCCCTGGTGCGAGCGACGTGAGATGTGCATCGCCCGACACGATGACCGCCGCCTCGGCCGCGGCCAAGGCGATCAGGTAGTCATCCCCGGGATCCTCCGAGCGCACGGGTGGGGGCCCGGCCGGGTCCGCCGCGACCTCGGCCGAGCGACCGAGCCAGGCGACGTAGGCGTCGGCATCGGCCGATGCGACGAGGCGCGCGAGCTTCGGATAGGCGAGCGCCCGCCTGACCTCCGCCAGCAGCAGCGGCGAGACGACGAGCTCGAAGGCGCCGCCCTGCCACGCAAGCAGCAGCCGGGCCGGCGTCCCGCGCGGTGACAGGATGGCCGAGATCAGGACGTTGGCGTCGAGGACCGCTCGCACGGTCGTCAGGCGCGTGTGCGGTGTTGGGCCTCCGAGGCCAGCGCCAGGGCCTCGTCATCGTCGAGGTCGTTCATGGCCCACAGCCGACCGAGCAGGTCAAGACCAAGGTCGCGGCGCAGCGCCTCCTCGATCACGTCGCTGTCGCCCTTGCCCAGGCGGGCGGCACGTACCTTGACGGCGCGCAGGACCTCGGGATCGATCGTGAGCGTCGTTCGCACCTTCGTCATCTGCGCATCATAGCATCACGATGCGGGCAGACCACGGGCGCCGACCGGCCGGCGCCCGATCGACCACGTCCACGACCGGCGCATGGAAGCGGCATGGGGGGCTGATCGAGACCGTGGCCCTCGACGACGTCGGCTACACGGTGCGGGGGAGCCCGCTCGCCGCCACGCCGAAGCTCAATGGGCGAGCGATCTACCTGACGCACGGGGCAAAAGGACCCCACGCTCCGCCTGAAGTCCACGCATGCACCACCTCAAGGTCGGCGCCGCCCACGCCCGCACGCGGGTCCTGGTCATCGTCGACGAGCAGGAGGTCACGGTCGTCGCCCTAGACACCGGCGAGATCCTCTCGGCCCACCGCATCGAGCCCGACAATGGCTGCTGGCGCAACACGCGACGAGACCCCGGCCGTTGGCCGGGGTCCCAGGGGACCGGCTGATCAGATGTGTCGCCGATGACGCGACTCAAGACAATGGCGCGCCCGGAGGGATTCGAACCCCCGACACTCGGTTCCGAAGACCGATGCTCTAGTCCACTGAGCTACGGGCGCGCGGCTCGCGCATGATACGGCGTGTGCCATGGCCGTGGCCGGCACCGACCCAGCCGACGAGCGAGCCAGGGGCCGCCGACCATGACCGACGCCGGACGCGAGGCCGTTCTTGCCGCCACGGCGGATCGCCAGGGCACCGAGCTCGACGCCCTGGACCGCGCGACCCGGGCCGCGGCGCCGGGCCTGGAGGCGATGACAGACCGGGGTTTCCTCGGTTACGGGCACTACTGGTACCGCTACGCGCCGGGTCGCGAGGGCGACTGGGCCGAGCTCTCGCTGGTGGCGCGAGCGAGCAACCTCACGCTGTACGTGGGCGCGACGAGCGTCGACCGATAGGCGGGGCGCCTGCCGACTGGCGCCTGCGGCAAGGGCTGCATCCGCCTCAAGCGCGCCGCAGACATGCCGCCGGACGTCCTCGAGGAGATCGCAGCCTGGTCGGCGTCGATCGACGGCAAGCTGCTCGACTGGAAGGGCATGGACCAGCACGTCGACCAGCCGGCGATCCGCGACCACTGATCGCCGCGCCGCGCCGCGCCGCGAAGGAAGGCCGGCTATTCCGCCCGCCCAAGGGCTGTGACGACCCCGGCTAGCCCACCCGCCGGAACCGTCGCCCGATCAGCAGCCATGCGGGCAGCCGCGAGAGTGCATCCGCGAGCGTCGGCCCCTCGGTGCCGTCCCTCCGCTCGATGGCCAGCGTCGGCGGCTTCGCGGCGCCCGGCCGCGCATCCACGCCCGTGAGGTCGATCTGCACCCGGTCGGGCTCCGCCTGGCCCAGCTCCGCGAGCATCGCCGCCGGCCACTCGCCCGTTGCAGACTCCGCCCGCAGCTCGAGCTCACCCCGCCATCTCGGCCGCCGCAGGAGGATCGCGCGCCAGCCGTCCGCGATCTCGCGGGTAACGCTGCCATCGCCCGGCGCCGGTGCCGTCGACAGGTGCTCGCCCCGCGCCCAGCCGGCTGCCTGGTGGAGGAGCGCGTATTCGTCGAGGTCCGCGAACGCCCCCAGCTGCTCCGCCGGGGAGCCGTCGCCGAAGACCGCCCGGATCGACGGGGCGAAGACCTCCTCGAGGTCCAGGTCGATCGCGCGCACCGTGCGGTGGAGGTACACGTGCTGGTACATGAACAGCCGCGCGGTCAGGAACATCTCGAGCGCCCCGATCCCGCTCTCGTACAGCGTGAGGCCTCGGTTCGAGACGAAGGTGTAGCGCCGCAGCCGCTCGGCGTCGACGGGACCCATCGAGACGCCGGTCAGGTAGGCGTCGCGACGCACATAGTCCAGGTTGTCCACGGTGAACACGCCGGACAGCAGGGGCTGGAGCGTGCGCACCCAGCCGGGCATCGACCCGTCCACGAGCGGCGGCTTCGAGATGAGGAACGAGACCCAGCGCGGGTCGATGGACTCGCCGTGCGCGAACCGGTCCCGCTCGGCGACGGCGCCGGGCGCACGACGCAGGCCGCCGATGATCGGCCCGAGCTCACGCTCGATGACGAGCTGCGACAGGTCCTCGTGGGACAGGGTCTTCGCGCCGGGCCGCCGCGGGTCCGCCGGGGCGGGGAAGCCCGCGAGGACGTGCTCGTCAAAGAAGTGGGCGAACGGCCCATGCCCCACGTCGTGCAGGAGACCGGCGATCCGCAGCGTCTCCACCACGAGACCCTCGGACGGGACCGGCTCCCCGGGCGCCAGCGCCGGCAGGCTGGCCCGCAGCGACGGGTACAGCGACCGCGCCCACAACCCGGCCTCGTGCATGACTCCCAGGCCATGCGTGAACCGCGAGTGCTCCGCGGTCGGGAAGACCCAGCGGGCGCTCTGGAGCTGGCTGATCCGCCGCAGGCGCTGGACCCACGCGGTGTCGAGGAGGTCGTCCTCGGCCACGTCCTCCGGCTGGAGGCCGGCCGCGCGCGCCTCGGCTGGGCCGAGGCGCTTCGTCAGCTCGACGTAGCCGTGGATCGGGTCGCTGATCAGGTTGACCGCCGCGAAGGGCAGCCGCCGTCCACCTACGGGATCGAGACCTTCGCCGTGCTGGTCCACCCGCCGAGGTTACCGCGCCGGTCCGCCGCCTGGACGCGGAAGCTGTACGTGTGGCCGCGCGGGCGGTTGGTCAGGGTGATCGACGTCGCGGTTGTGTCGTTGCGGATCGTCCGCCACGTGCCGCCATCGATGCGGTACTGCAGGTCGAACGAGCGCAGGCCCGACATGTGCGACTGGAGCAACGGGTCGTGGCCGCTCCAGGCGAACGTGATCGTCGTGCTCCGGGCCGCGAGGCTGCCGTTGCGGGCGCTCGCGCCGGTGTGGTCCCTCGACTCCGCGAAGATGATCGACGCCCACGTGGTCCGGTTGCTGGACCGATAGGCGAGGCCGATGCCGACATAGTTGAAGTCGGCGCTCATCATCAGGGCGCGGTGGGGGCTGCTGCCCTTCCACATCGAGTACAGGTTCGAGGCCGCCTGGCTGCCCCACGGATAGCCGGTCTCGCCGATCGCCTCGCCGAACATGTACCACTGGATCCCGGCGCTGGTCAGCGCAGTGCCGACGCTCCCGCCTGCTGCCGTGTGCGACATCGTGTTCGTCGAGGCCATCCGTGCCGCGCGGTCTGCCGCGAGCGATGACAACGCGGTCCAGGATCGGTACGGGCGGAGGCCGCGCGCCGTCCGGTCGCGGTTCATCGAGGTGAGGATCTGGGACGCCATGTTCGACGCCGTCGACGCCCCGACGGGGCCGGGGACCGTCCCGAGGACGGTCAGGGCGGCAAGGGCCGCGACGACGAGGATGGCGAGCCGGCGGCGCCGGGTGGCGCGGGCGACGGTCGGGCGCGTGACGAGGGACTCGATGGCTCTTGCCTCCTTGGGGCGTAGGAGCGTCGCGGAGCCCGAAGGACCCCATCGGTACGGCAGCACCTTACCCGGCCAACCCCGACGCCGCCCTCGCACACACGGGCCAGTCTGGCCCGTACCTTGGTCCGGGCGGGTGTCAGGCTCAGGCGTAGCGCGCTGCCGCGCGCGCGTGGGTCGCGGCCACGTCAGCGCGCAGCGCGGCAGGCTCCATTACCTCCACCTCGTCGCCCCAGGACAGGATCCACAGCCGGATCTCGATCGTCCCCGCAACGGTCGCGCGCCACTCGAGCGACCCGTCCGGCAGCTCGGCGATGGCCTGGCTCGGGTGCCACGTCGCCTCGCCCACGCGTGCGGCCACGGACGGCGCGAAGCGCAGCACGACGTCCGCCTCGGGCTGGTCGGCGATGATGTCCCACGCACGTCGGAGGGTCGCCGCCAGCGGCCCCGCCTCGGGTGCCTCGAATCGCGCGGGCAGGACCGACAGGTCCCGGATCCGCTCTACCTTGAACGTGCGGATCGCGTCGCGCGTCCGATCGAGACCGATCAGGTACAGCGCGTGGGTCGCCAGCGACGGTTCCAGGAGGTACGGCTCCACCTCGGCCCAGCGGGCCTCGCGCTCGGTGCCGTCGTAGCGGGCCGGCTGGTAGCGGAAGCGCACGACGCGACGCTCTGCCCAGGCCCTCGTGAGGTCCTCGACATGCCGGTTGAAGTCGGGGTCGATCCGGCGCTGCGCGAGGTCGTCCAGCGTGCGCTCGACGTGGAGGCGGAGCGCGTCGGGCAGGCCCTCGCCGATCTTCTCGAACGCCGACGCGAGGTTCGGCTCGTACTTGTCGGCGTAGCGCGTGACGAGGCGCGCGGAGAGGAACACGGCCATGGCCTCGGGGAGCGTGAGGCGCAGCGGGGGCAGGAACGCGCCTGGCTGGACGCCCCACATTCCCTTGTCGCTCCAGAGCGGGACCTGCATCTCGCTCTCGAGCGCCTTGAGATCCCGGTAGATGCTCCGCTTGGACATGCCCGTCCGACGCGCGATCTCGCCCGGCGACACGCCCGCTTCGCCATGCGCATGGAGCACGCGCAGCACCGAGAGCAGGCGCGCGAGGCGGTCGCGCTTGCCCTCCACGCGGTCGCCGTCGCCGGTCGGCTGATCGCGCTCGTCGAGTCCGTGGCTGTCGTGGTCGTCGCTGTCGGTCATGTGGCGGTACCCCCTCGATGTCAGCGGAGCGGTGGCAGGATGGTGATCGGCAGGCCGCGGTCGACGGCCGTCAGGCGGAAGCGGATGAGGGCGTTGAGCGCATCGTGGTCGAGGCCGCCGGCGGGGCCCGTGAGCCGCCCGTCCGCCTGCCCCAGCTGTCCGTCGCCAAAGACCCAGTAGTCAAGCTCCCCGCGCCAGCGCGACAGGTCCGTCGCCCCGACCAGCAGGTCCACTTGGGGAATGGCCGCCCGGAGCGTGGCACCGTCGACGGTGATCCGACAGTGCCGCGCGCGGGCTCCCTCGATGTACGAGAGCCCCGCGTCCTCGGCGACCGCGCGGTCGGGCGGCTGGAGTGCGGCGTAGACGAGCTGGCGGTCGAGGTCCCGGCCGGCCGCCTGATCCGGGCCTGCCGTCTGCCACGCCTGCCCGGGCGTGAGCAGCCACGCATGTCCCTCCAGCCGGGTCACGCCGTGCTGCCCCAGCGTCAGGCGCGTGGCCGCGAACCCCGAATAGCGGAAGTCCGGCCCATTGCGATAGCCCTCGAGGTGGACCTGGCCGGTGCGCTGGCCGTCGACGGCGCTGTCCATGAGGAGGTCCAGGCGCGCGGTCGAGCCCTCCACGAGCGTGCCGTCGCACGGCGGCGGCTCCAGGAGCGGATCCACGGGCCCGAAGCGTGACGCGACGGCTGGTCGGTCGGCAAGCGCGAGCTCGTTGACGATCGCGGCCGCCCCGAAGATGGCGCCCGTGGCGAGGAACAGGCCCACGCCCATCGCGCTGCCAAGGACGAGCCGCCGCCGTCGCAGCGACGTCTCGCCCAGCCGCCGCCGCGCGATGCCCAGCCCGGCGAACAGGCCGGTCGCGATCAACGCGAGGAGCCACGGATAGGCGGCCTCGAGCGAGGGGAGCAGCGTCTGTGGCCCGCCGCCCTGGAGCTGGTTGATCAGCCCGCCGAGGGACGGCACCAGCAGCAGCACCGCACCGAGACCCAGCCATGCCATCGCCGCGAAGGCGCGATCGCCGCGCGTCACCGGGGGCCAGATCACGGCGGCGAGCGCCACGACAATCGGGCCGAGCGCCGCGATCCCTACGGCGAGGTCCACGGGCCCGCCGGGCCGGTAGCCCAGGAAGACCAGCCCGAACGCGGCGATCCACAGGATGGTCAGCACCGCCGCCAGGATCCGCAGCTCGATCGTCCGTACCCGCACGTCCGGAGTCTAGCGACGCCCCCCGGTCGGGGTGCGCCGGACCCCGGATGGGGTCGGGGCGATGGCGTAGCTCGGCGCACGCAAAGTACCCGGCCCGCCCATGACCCATGGGTGATCGCGACGGGGACCTTGGCGGCCGATAGTAGCCATACCGCACCACGGTGCAGTACAGCGAACCGAACAACCCCCGACACCGCCGGCCCTCCCTCCTCCCTCCTGCCGGCGATGTCTACACCCTCCCGAAGCGACGCCGACCTCCTCCCGGCGTCGCTTCGGCCGTTAACCCGATTCTCCGGCCGATGCTCGCGCCCACGCCGTCTGCCGCTACCATCCCCGGCCATGGTGCGGCCCCTCGTCTCGTTGCTCACCGACTTCGGCCTTCGCGACCCCTCCGCCGCGATCTGCCGCGCAGTGATCCTGGGCATCTGCCCGGATGCCGAGGTGCTTGACCTGGCCCACGACGTCCGCAAGTTCTCGATCCGGGAGGGCGCCCTCTCGCTCTGGGCTGCGCTGCCGTACGTGCCGCTGGGGACCCATGTCGCCGTCGTGGACCCGGGCGTGGGCACCGCACGACGGCCGGTGGCGGTGCGGGTCGCCCGGGGCGACGTCCTCGTCGGGCCCGACAACGGGCTGCTCCTGCCGGCCGCCACCGCACTGGGCGGCGTCGTGGAAGCGCGCGAGCTCGCGAATGCCGCGTACCGGCTGCCGGTCGTCTCGTCCACGTTCCATGGCCGCGACATCTTCGCGCCGGCCGCGGGCCACCTCGCCCGGGGAGTGGCCTTCGAGACGCTGGGGCCCGCGTTCGACCCCGCTACGCTCGTCCCGTCGCCCCTGCCGTCGCCGCGGCCCGTCGATGGCGGCCTCGCGACCGAGATCGTGTACGTGGACACGTTCGGCAACGTCAAGCTCTCGGCGCTTGCGGCCGACCTGCGCATGGCGGTCGGCGACCCGGCCGGGCGGCTTTTCCGGGTGGTCATCGGCGCGGACCGCACGCTCGAGATCCCGTGGGCGGGGGCATTCGGCGAGATCCGGGCCGGCGACGCGCTCCTGTACGAGGACTCGTACGGGCGTGTCTGCCTGGGGCTGAACCAGGGTGACGCGGCAACCGCCCTGGGGCTCGTGGGTGGCCTCGCCGTGACCATCACGTCGGGCTGAGAGTCCGACGAGGTCACGCACCTCCGGGTGGTCCACTCGCGGCGGTACAATCCGCCGGGGACTTCAGGAGGAGAGAACGTACTCATGCGCACCGTGAAGGGCATCACCGCCCTCGCTCTCGTCGCCGCGTTCGCCGCGGCATGTTCCAGCGGCGGCGCGTCGCCGTCCGCCGCACCGACGGCCGCCGCTACGCCGGAACCGAGCGTCGCCTCGGCCGCGCCGAGCGACTCGCCGACCCCCACCGCCGACGCCTGCGCGACCGACGCCCTGGCGCTCAAGACGGCCGGGACCCTTACCATCGGCGCCGACAATCCGGCCTACCCGCCGTACTTCGCCCATCGCGAGGGTGGCAACGCCGCGCCGTGGGAGGACTCCGACTTCACCGGTGACCCGACCACCGGCGAGGGGTTCGAGAGCGCCGTCGGCTTCGCGATCGCCGACAAGCTCGGGATCGCCAAGGCCAGCGTCAAGTGGATCGTCGTTCCGTTCGCGAACTCCTTCGCGCCTGGCGCCAAGGACTTCGACATCTACCTCACGCAGGTCTCGTACAAGCCGGAGCGCGCACAGGCTGCGGACCTCTCGGTGGGTTACTACACCGTGAGCCAGTCCGTCGTCACGCTCAAGGACAGCAAGCTCGCCGCCGCGAAGACCATCGCGGACCTCGCGGGCTACACCTTTGGCGCCCAGGTCGGCACGACCAGCTACGACGCCATCGTGAGCACGATCAAGCCCACCAAGGACCCCCAGGTCTTCGATACGAACGACGCCGCCATCGAGGCGCTCAAGTCCGGTCAGATCGACGGCATCGTCGTCGACCTGCCGACCGCGGACTTCATCACGAACGTCCAGGTGGAGAACGCCATCACCGTCGGCAAGTTCGGCACCGGGACGCCGGAGTACTTCTCCGCGGTCCTCGAGAAGGACAGCGCCCTGACGGCGTGCGTCAACGCGGCGATCACGGCGCTCAACGATGACGGGACCCTCAAGGGGCTCGTCACCAAGTGGCTGCCGTTCCAGGACGCCATCCCGGCCTTCCAGCCCTAGCCGGCGGCACGATCGCCAGCCGTGGGCCTGAGCGGCGGCCCGCCCGACACCGGTGGCCTCGTCAGGGTCACCGGGCGAGGTGGGCTGTCGCGCGCCCACGAGGAGGGGACGCTGCGGTCGCTGACGATCACGATCGCCAGCACCTTCGTGTTCTTCGGCGTCATCGGCCTGCTCGTCATCAAGGCCCCGGGCTGGGACAACGTCCGGGAGTCGTTCCTGTCGGCGAAGTTCTTCGCCGAGGCATTCGGCTTCGTGGACGGCCGGTTCATCTGGGAGCGCTCGATCCTCCGGGCGTTCCTCGTGAACATCCAGCTGTTCCTCATCGCCGAGGTCCTGATCCTGATCCTGGGGCTGGTGCTCGCGGTCCTGCGCAGCCTCCAGGGACCAGTCCTGTTCCCGGTCCGCTTCCTTGCCACCGTGTACGTCGACGTGTTCCGCGCGGTGCCCGGGATCCTCGTGATCTACATCCTCGGCTTCGGGATCCCGGGCCTGGGGATCAAGGGCACGCCGACGGGCTTCCCATGGGCCGTGGTGGCGCTCACGCTGATCTACTCTGCCTACGTGTCCGAGGTCTACCGCGCGGGCATCGACTCCGTGCACCCGAGCCAGGAGGCCGGTGCGCGGTCGCTGGGCCTGTCGCGCGCGCAGACGCTCCGCCACGTCATCCTCCCGCAGGCCGTCCGACGCGTGATCCCACCGCTGCTCAACGACTTCATCGGCCTCCAGAAGGACACGGTGCTCGTGTCCTACATCGGGGTGGTGGAGATCTTCCGGGCCTCGCAGATCAAGACCGCCGCGAACTTCAACTTCACGCCCTACGTCGCGACTGCGCTGGTGTTCATCGTGCTGACGATCCCGCTCGCGCGATTCACGGACTGGCTCGTAGCCCGGGAGCGCCGGAAGCGGGCCGGCGGCGGCGCGATGGGTGCGGCGCGGCCGCGTTCCGGGGTGCTCTGATGGCCGATCGCGGCGCGGACGGGCAGGCCGCCCTCTCGATCCAGGGGCTCCACAAGTCGTTCGGGGAGCTGGAGGTGCTGCGGGGCATCGATCTCGAGGTCGCCGAGCACGAGGTCATCGCACTCATCGGCGCCTCGGGGAGTGGCAAGTCCACGCTGCTGCGGTGCATCAACCTCATCGAGCCGATCGACGCCGGCCGGATCCTCATCGCGGGCGAGGAGATCACCGCCCGGGGCGTGAACGTGGACCGGATCCGACGGCGGGTGGGGATCGTGTTCCAGGCGTTCAACCTGTTTCCGCACATGTCGGTGCTGGACAACGTGACGCTCGCGCCGCGCAAGGTCCTGCACCACTCCGCCGCGGCGGCGGAGGGCGAGGCGCTGGCGTTGCTCGAGCGCTTCGGGCTCGCGGAGAAGGCACGTGACTTCCCGGATCGGCTCTCGGGCGGCCAGCAGCAGCGGGTGGCGATCGTGCGGGCGCTGGCGATGCAGCCGGATCTGCTGCTGCTCGATGAGGTGACGTCCGCGCTGGACCCGGAGCTCGTCGCCGAGGTCCTCAACGTGATCCGCGAGCTCGCGGCCGGGGGCATGACGATGCTCATCGCCACCCACGAGATGGGCTTTGCCCGCGACATCGCCGGCCGGGTCTGCTTCCTCGACGCGGGGACGATCCTGGAGCAGGGGCCGCCCGCGCGGATCTTCGCCGAGCCGCAGGAGGCGCGGACCCGCCAGTTCCTCAACCGGATCATCGAGGCTGGTCGCCTCTAAAGGCCGCGAGCGGCGGCGGCGGCCGGCGTTCCGTGCGCCGCTTAGCGGCTGGAGACGGGCCCCCGGCAGGCATCGACGAAGAAGGCGAGCAGGCGCTCGAACTGGCGGGGCGTGGATTCCGTGCGCTCGGGGTGGCACTGGACCGCCATCCGGAACGGTCCGCTCGTCGCCTCGAGCGCCTCAACGAGATCGCCCGCGGGCGACGGCGACAGGCCCGCCGCGACGAAGCCCGGCGCAAGGTCGGCCTTGCGCACTGCCTGGTGGTGATAGCTGTTCACCGTGAGGACGCCGCCGCCGACGTTCGCCGGGAAGAGGATCCGCGCCATCCGTGTCCCGGGTACCACGCGCAGTGGGTGGGTGAGCGCCGGGCCGTGCCCGTAGCCCGCGCCGACATGGCCGTCCACGTGCTGGAGCAGGCGACCACCGCCGAGCGCGTTCATGACCTGCAGCCCTCGGCAGATCCCCAGCATCGGCAGTCCGCGCCGGACCGCGGTCCCGTACGCCGCGCGGTCGAGGACGTCGCGTGCCGCGTCGATCCCCTCGGCCCCGGCCGGATCGGCGCCGAAGAGAGCCGGGTCCATGTCCGGCCCGCCGGTGAGCAGGAGCCCGTCCATTGTCGCGAACGCCGCCGCCCGATCGGCCTCTGGCGATGAGGCATCCAGCGGCAGCGCGGCCGCGCCATGCCGGACGACCGCGTCGACGCACAGGGCGTTCTTGCGGGCAGCGATCTCCGGCTCGGGCGATCGGGCAACGTCGAGCAGCGTGACGACGATGCGGGGGACGGGACCACGACCGGGCGGCATGCGCCCGAGGATACGCGGCTCAGGGCGACGGACTGCTGTCGACCGGCGACTCACTGGCGCCAGGGTCGTCGCCGCCGTCGTCGGGCGGCGGCGGCGTGTACTGGATCCCGCTCTCGCCGTCGTCCTCGGGCGGGATGTACGCGCCGCCGCGGAGGATCTGCAGCACCCACCCGATCTGGAGGTTGTCGGGCGCGTAGCCCGGGGACTCCGGGTCCAGTGACGGATAGGTCGCGCGGTTCCAGTACGCGATGCTCCGTCCGTCCGTGCGGAACCGGCGCGCGAGGGTCACGAGCGTGTCGCCGCGCTTCACCGGGTAGGTCTCGAACGTGGGCGCCGGGGTCGGCGTTGGCGGGGCTGGCGTGGGTGACGCCGTGGGGATGGGGGTCGGCGTGGGGATGGGGGTCGGTGCGGGTGTCGGCGTAGGGCGGACGGACGTCGGCAGGCACCCGGCGATGGCGAGGGCAAGCGCGAGCCCCAGCGTCGCGACGAGCGCGGGCCGGCGGAGCGGACGGGATGACGGACGCACCAGTAGACCTCCGGACCCGATTGTGACGCGCCCTGCCCGGAGGCGGTGACGAACGACCAGGCGACGAACGAGCAGGCGACCGGCGGCGGGGGCTACGCGTCGACCGACGGGGGGTCGACCGGGGTCGGCTCGGAGAGCTCGAACGCGCTTGCGAGCTCCAGGCCCTCGGACGCCGTCGCGACCCGCCCGCGGCCGCGGCGCTTGGCCACGAAACAGGCCCGGTCGGCCGCCAGGAGCACGTCCTCTGGCGTGTCGCCATCCAACGGGAAGTACGCGGTGCCGACCGACGCGCCGATCGCGACCCCGTCCGCCTTCCAGCGCGAGCCTGGGCCACCGACCGCAGCGACGGCCTTGAGGATGCGATCGGCGGCCGACGCCAGGCCCACGGCATCGCTGCGCGGCAGGATCACCACGAACTCGTCGCCTCCGTAGCGGAACACGGCGTCGGTGTCGCGGGCGGCGTTGAGGATCGCGCCGGCGATCTCGCGCAGGAGCCGGTCGCCCACCTGGTGACCGAGCGTGTCGTTGACGAGCTTGAACTCGTCGAGGTCGATCATCACGAGCCCGAACGGATCGTGCGCCGCAACGCTCCGGGCCAGCCAGTCCTTGAACGTCCCGTGATTGAGCAGGCTCGTCAGGTCGTCAGTCCGCGCGCGGACCTCGGCCGCGTGGTAGATCTCCGCGTTGCGCAGCGCGATCGACACCTGCGCCGCGAACAGCTTGACGAGCTCGAACTCCTGCTCGTCGAACGGCTCCTCCTTGCCCAGCCGCTCGAGCGTCAGGACGCCGGCCGCACCGGCGGGACCCAGCAGCGGGACGACGATCAGGCTGCCATCGACCGTGCCTGTGGTGCGGAAGTGGTTCACCCGGTCGTCAGTCGCCTCGTCCGCGATGAGGACCGGCTCGTTGTGATCCACGACCCAGGTGGCGATGCCAACCTCGCCAGGTTCCCACGGGGCGAGGTATTCGTCGGCGTGCACCCCTCGCGCGGTCAGCGGGACGAGGAGCCCGGTCGGCCGCTCGATGACCTCGATCGCGATGTTGTCGCAGTGGATGAGCCCTCCGAGACGGTCCGTGATCTGCTCGAGGACCTCGCGCGGGTCGAGCGTGGTGAGGATGGACTCGGTCGTTCGCAGGAGCTCGCGCTGGGCGCGGATCTGGCGCTCGAGCGCCGCGGACTGACGGCGCAGGCGCTGGGTGGCATCGGCGTTGGCCATCGCCTGGGCGGCGAACGACGCGTAGATGACGAGCAGACGCAGGTCGTCCTCGGTGAACTGGCGCAGGCCGAGCTTGCTCAGCACGACCACGCCGAGGCAGACGCCCTCGTGGACCATCGGCGCGAGGAGCATCGACTCGTCGAGGTCCGGCTCCGTTCCCGGGATCGTGATCGCGCGCGGATCGTTTGCGGTGTCGTCGACCAGCTGCGGGACGCGGAAGCGGGCGACCCAGCCCGTGATGCCCTCGCCGACCGCCACGACCAGCGAGTCCACGGTCTCGTCGCTGTAGACCTCGCCCTTGCCGAGCATCGCCACCGGTACGAGATTGGCCTGGTCGACGCGATACACGCGGACGTTGTCGTACTCGATGAGCTGGTGGAGCTCGGTCGCGATCGCATGGCCGATCTCGCGGACGTCGGTCAGGCCCGAGAGGCGCGCGCCCAGGCGCTGGATCGACTGGAGCTGCGCCGCCCACGCCGCCATGCGGCCGAACGTTCGTGCCGAGCGGACGGCGATCGCCGCATCGCCGGCGAGTGCCTCGGCGCCGTCGAGGTCCACCTCGCGCCAGCGATGCGGCCGGTCATGGGCGAGGTACAGGACGCCGTGGAGCTCGTGGCCGTCGACAAGTGGGGCGACGAGGAGCGTGTCGACACCCTCCTGGACCGCGGCGGCGCGGATCGGGCTGGTCGAGCGCGCGGCATCGGGGCCGATGATCAGCAGCGGACGACGCGCCGGGATGTCCCGCTGGCTTGCGCGGGCCTCCTCGATGGCCCGGGCCGTCGCGAGGAACGCCTCGGAGAAGCCGGTGCCACCGGGCGACGAGATCCGGCCCTCCGGGTCGCGGAGCACCACCGCGACCCGGTCCGCCCCGAACAGCACGCGTGCATGGTCGCTGAGATCCCGGACCACGTCGCCCACGTCGAGACGCGACGCGAGGTCCGTCGCGACGCGCCGCAGCGCCTCTGAGCGACGGAGCCGGCCGGTCGCCTGCTCGGCGGCATTCGCACCGCGGATGAGGACGCCCAGCGTGCGGGCGATCGCGCCCGCCAGCCGCACGCCGCCGTCGGGGCCAAGCTCCATGGCTCCCGCCAGCACGAGAATCCCCCACGGGTCCTCGCCGCCCGGGATGCGTACCACCAGCTCGTCCGTGCCCATACCGAGGATCGGCGCGGGCCCCGGGCCCCCTGGGCGAGCATGGATCGGCTCTGGCGACTCGAGGGCGACCGAGAACAGGTTGCGGCCCGGCGTGAGGCCGCGCACGGCGGTCATGCCGAGGCCCTCGACGTCGGTCGCGCGGGGTACGAGCCCGCCTGGACGTCGCTCCCAGATCCCGACGAGGGCGGCACCGGTCGCGACACGGATCCGATGGCACGCTTCGTCGAGCGCCGGATCGAGCCCGGACGGGAACGAGGCGACCTCGGCGAGGTCGGCGAGCAGCTCGAGCCCGGCTGGCGACTCGCTGAGCGTCGCCGTGGCGGCCCCGCCCGCGGAGTCGCGACGGGCGAGTCTGGGGGGTGCGAACGCGTCGAGGGCGTGCGCAGGGGCGCCGGATTCGGCGGCCGCGAGGAATCGCTGGAGGTCGTTCAACCGGTACCGGCGATCACCGCGCTCGTTGATCCGGTAGTAGCGCAGGCGGCCGGCCTCGCTCCACGCGCGGACGGTGTTCGGATGCACGCCGAGGACGTGCGCAGCCTTCGTCACCGAGAGCGTCGCATCACCCGGGCGCGGGGTCCGGATCACGGGTGGAGGCATGGAGGATTTGGTAGGCATTCAGTGTCGTGGTGCATGCTCCACGACTTCACAGGAGTTGCCAATAGGACGATGTTCTTATGGGGGCCCGTTGCGCCCCTGCCTGCGTTGCAGATTCGCACCGGGGTGACCCGGAGCGGGTGCGGGCCAGGGGGGCCACCCGGACGCTCGGCCCGCCGGCGATGGATCCCCCGGGGAGCGATCGGGCCGTCGTTCAGGGAACGGAGAGCGGGACCGCGACGGCCTTCAGCTCGTCGGGCGTCGACGCGTACAGGAGGACGACGACCTTCTTGCCCGCTTCGACCGTGACCTGCGGCCCCACGAAGTCTGCCTTCCCGGTGCACGTGGGGAACTCCCCGCTGGCCGTGTCCAGGTAGAGCGAGAGGGGATACGTGCCGGGGTCAAGGTCATACGTGGCCCCCGACGTTCCAGGCGCCGTGGCCGCGCCCGGGTGCTCGGTGTCTCCCGGGCTCAGGGCGCAGCCATCGCCGAACCCGGCAAACCAGTCCGGCTCGGTCGTCCAGACGTTGTCGAGCCCGACCGCGTCGATCTCCACGCGGCCCTTGCCCGCGCCCGGGGTGGCGCCCACGCTGCCGGCGGCCGTCGGGTCGAAGGCGGGCAGCGTGATCGCGCCTGCCCGTCCGTTGCCCATCTCGCCGTTGCCCCGGGCCACGAAGTAGGTGATGACCTCGGTGCCCTTGAGCGTCTCCGTGACGCTCATGACCTCGTTGCCGTTGCCGGTCTCGCCGGCGACGTAGCCCGACAGGAACATGTTGCCGGCGTCGTCAGCCACGGTGGGGTCGAACACCGGGCTCAGCTCCCCGTAGCCGACGCTCAGCAGCGGCTTGTCGCCCTCGCTCGCGTACGGGAGCGCATAGACGTCGAGCGCGTCCAGCGTGCCGACAGGATCGGTGTAGGCGTTGAAGATCCGGACCTTGGCGCCGCTCGCCTTGCCTCCGCCGGTCGCCCCCTGGCCGGCGTCGCTGGTTGCCGTCGTATCCGCGGGCACGTCCGTTGGCGCCGGCTGGCCGTCAGGGCCTTGCCCACCGGGGGTGCTTGAGCCGCCGCCACATGCGGCCAGCACGATCCCGAGCACGAGGAGCATCGACCGTCGCATAGTTCCTCCGTCCCGGCCGCTCGTCGCGCGGGGCGGGTGGATGTCTGCCGGCGGCGGGACGCCGTTCACGCGAATCGACAGGAGTATGGGGCCTGCGACGGGTCTACGAGTTGCGGGGGCGTCGCCCCAGGCGTGCTGCCGCGCCTCAGCGGCCCGGGTCCGATCGGCGGCTCGCGGTGGCCCGGACGTAGACGAGCGTCGCGCCCAGCGCGAGGATCGCGATCAGGACGACGAGGCCGATCGCCCACAGCGGGTCGCCAACGAGGCCCGGCCCTCCGCCGCTGCTCCGTGGATCGCCCACGGTGGCGGCCGTGGGGCTCGGCGTCGCCGCGAGAACTGCGGCGGGCGTGGCCAGCAGCGCGAGGGCCAGGATCGTCAGCGTCGTGGCGGCGCCACCCAGTCGGACGCGGTCAGGCCAGCGCATCGATCACCGCCCAGCTGATACCGATTGCGAGGGCGACCACGCCGCCGCCGAGGAGCGCGAACGTCGCGCGCGTCGTTGCCTGCCGACCGGATGCCAGGAGGCGCATCGCCTCGCCTGGCTCAAGCGTGGTGACAATGAGCGGCCGCCCGAGGCCCGGTCGCATGACGGCGCGCTCGCCGTCCATCGTCGGGACGCCGAGGACCAGCGCATGGTCGATCGCACTCAGGAACTCGACGCGCAGGCGAACCGGTGTCGCGGGCGCGGTGCCCTCCGGCACGCGGTCCGGGACGTCGGCGGCGGTTCCCTCGGATTCGCGGGTCACGACGACCAACCCTTCGTCCAGCGCGTCGCCGTCGACCGCGATCCGCTCCAGCGCCCCGGCCACCTCGAACGGGACCGTCCGGCGCTCCTCCGCGAACGCGGTCCAGCGGGTGCCCTCGCGGAGCTCGAGCCGACTGCGCAGGAACACGAGCGGCCGCCCGCCGTCGTCGTCCCACGGCTCCTCCGCGTCGAGGCGGCCGCCGATCGCCACGTAGCGCGCTTCGCCGGCCGCGGCGATCTCCAGTGCACGACCCATCTCCACGGTCCGCGTCGAGGCGAGGATCCGGCCGACGCGCGCACCCGGACCGAGGCTGCGCATCGCCAGCCACCCGGCGACGAGCGCGCCAAGACCGAGGACGATGAGGAGAAGGGGGATCACCCGCCGATGATAGCCAAGACGGCGGGCTGGGCCCGCGGGCCGAGAATCAAGGGGAATCAACAACCCGAAGGAACCTACTCGACGCATGGGCGTTGATGTGATCGCAGCCGTTAGCATCGCTCGGCCCCTTCGGGCTGACATCTACGCTACGAGCCCGCCGGGCGCTCCGTCAATGCGCTTATCCACGCCTTTCCGCCCAATCGTGGGTGGCGGAGGGAGTTGTCCACCGGTTGTCCACTCCCGGGGGCCTGCCATGCCCCCGTCCCGCGCTGCCCGCGCTTGCTCGTGCCGCCCGCGGCCCGCGCCCCGTCCCCAGGCGCTCCGGTCCCTGGAAGGCGCTCCGGTTCCGGCCCGGGACGTTTCGGTCGCTGGGGGGCGTGGATGTTCCGTGGGAGGCCCGCTGGCGCAACGTTTCAGTCGCTGGGCGGCGGATACATTCCGGCGCGGAACCGGTGCGCCGTCGGGCGGCGGATGTAGCGGGGCGAGGCGCCGGACTCGGTACGGCTCAGCCTGACCCGCGGCCTGTCAGCGGATCGATCGCGCGCACCTGGCCGTCGAAGCTCGTGAGGACGAGCTTCCCGCCGACGAGCTCGGCCTCCGTCACGACGTCCGAGTGCGCGACGCGCCAGCCGACGTCACCGTCTGCCTCCAGGGCAAACGTCTCGATCTCGGCCTGGGCGAGGATGTGGGGCAGGCGCGACGAGCCGATGAGCACCAGCACGGGCGAGGCAGAGCGATGCGTCCAGCGCAGCTCTCCGGTGCGGGCCGTGAACGCATAGACGTGAAAGCCATACTTGACGACGAACAGGCCCTCGGTGTCCCACAGCAGCCCGGCCGGCTCGTCGCTGATCGTCGACGCGAGGCGGACCGTCCAGGGGCCCGCGGGCGTCTCGATGCGGATCTCGGCGCGGCAGCGCTGGTCCGGGTCCGGGCCCACGAGGTCACCGTGATCGGCCAGCGGGCCACCCGCCTCCGTCAGCGCGAAGACCTCCTGGGCGCGTCCCGAGCCCGCCCAGCGCAGGCTCGCACGGAGGCCGCCAGGGAACCCGATGACCGCGTGGCGCGGTTCGCCGGCCATGCCCTACGGGCCAGCGGCGCCGGCGTTGGGGGTGGCCGCCTGGGGGGCGCCGAGGGGCTGCTCCTCCGACCGCCCGGCGCCTTGGGCCAGGACGTCGGCCTGGCGGCGCTCCTCGCAGATCGGTGCCACGTGGGCGTTCGAGAGCATCCGCAGTGTGGCAGGCGGGACCGGGAAGACCGCCGTTGGCGTCCCCGCCGCGGCCCAGACGATCGGGAACCGGCCGAGGTCGGGATCCATGATCACGCGGACCGGGCGCAGGTGGCCGATCGGGGGGATGCCGCCGATCGTGAAGCCCGTGAGCTCCTTCGCCTCGTTCGCGTTCGCGCGCCGGACCTCGGGCTCCCCGGTGACCGCCGCCAGGCGGGCGAGGTCCACGCGGTTGGGACCCGACACGAGGCAGATGATCGGATCGAGCGAGCCGTCCGCCTCCGGAGCGACGAAGACCAGCGACTTCACGATCTGGCCGAGCTCCGCGTCGACCGCACCTGCGGCCTCCGCGGCGGTGTGCGTGGACTCGTCGAACACGTGGACGTCGAGCGTCACGCCCTTGCGGGCGGCAGCATCGATGACCCGCTGGATCGGCGCGGGGTGCGGGGAGTCGGGCACGGCCGGAGTCTACCCGATCGCGGGGTACGATCCGCGCGATGCCTCCGCCGAAACCCCCCACGGGGCCCCTGGTCGATCCGCCGCCGGGCCGCCATGTGCTGGTGGTCGCGTATGGCGACGTGCCGCCGCGCGCCGACCTCGATTCGGCGTGGCCGGGCTGGGACTTGGACGTCGTCACCGTCATTGCCGCGGATGGCGGTCTCGCGCGGGCCCGCGCCTGCGCTCTGCAACCGACGCTGCTCGTGGGCGACCTCGACTCGATCGATCCGCAGCTCCTCGCCGACGCCGAGGCTGCCGGCCTGGAGATCCGCCGTTCGCCCGTCGCCAAGGACGAGTCCGATACAGAGCTGGCCCTGCTCGAGGCCGTCCGTCGCGGCGCGACCCGGGTCACCGTGCTCGGTGCGTTCGGCGGGGCGCGCCTCGACCACGCCCTCGCCAACCTGTGGCTCCTCGCGCACCCGGCCCTCGCGGGGATGCCGGTCGCGCTGCTCGACGGGCGAACGCGGGCGTCGCTCATCAGCGCCCCCGGTGCCGACGGTCGACCCGTCACGCGCCCGCTGCCGGGTCCGATCGGGGCGACCGTCTCGCTGCTGCCGCTGGGCGGCGACGCGACGGGTGTCACGACGCGCGGCCTGCGCTACCCGCTCAACGATGAACCCCTGGTCGTGGGCCCGGCCCGGGGCCTGTCCAACACGCGCGATGCGTCCGATGCGTCCGTGACGCTCCGTGCGGGCCGGCTCCTCGTCGTCGAGACGGCAACTCGCGCGACCGGGCTATCCTCGGCGTCATGAGCAGCGCCATCCCGCAGCCCGGCGACCAGGCCCCCGAGGTCGCGCTTCCCGACGAGTCCGGCACGATCCACCGGCTCGCGGACCGGCATGGCTCCTGGACCGTCGTGTACTTCTACCCGGCCGACGACACCCCGGGTTGCACCACCGAGGCGTGCGCGTTCCGTGACCTGCACGCCGACATCGCCTCGAACGAGGCGGTGATCTGGGGCGTGAGCCCCGACGGCTCGGGGTCGCACGCCACCTTCCGGGCGAAGTACGGGCTGCCGTTCACGCTCCTGTCCGACGAGGATCACGCCGTCGCTGACGCGTACGGCGCGTGGCGTGAGAAGAAGAACTACGGCCGTAGTTACATGGGCATCGCGCGCTCCAGCTTCCTCGTCACTCCGGACGGCCGGATCGCGAAGAGCTGGGCCAACGTCAAGGCCGACGGTCATGCCGAACAGGTGCTCGAGGCGCTGACTGCGGCTCGGGCGACGCACGCCGGCTGACGCCGGCAGGCCCCGCGACGGGCATCAAGAGAGGCTTCGCCCGTGGGGGGATACGAGCGAAGCCTCAATCGCGAATGTAACAGAACTCCCGGTTGTATACACAACTCCGACGCGATTCGGGACCCCGAGCGCGCGGACCTCGCGAGGGGTGCGACACATGCCCGACACATCGCCCACCAGCCCCCACACGTGGCGACCCACGCGGTTCATGGTGATCGTGGCGCATCCCGACGACGCCGACTTCGGGCCCGCCGCGACGGCCGCGCGGTGGATCGACGAGGGCTCCCAGGGCTGGCTCGTGTGCTGTACCAGCGGTGACGCGGGCGCGGACGACTGGCGGACCGACCCGCTGGAGCTGGCCGCGGTCCGCGAGGCGGAGCAGCGCGCGGCCGCCGACGTGGTCGGGTACACGGGGATCTCGTTCCTCCACCAGCCCGACGGCGCCCTGGCGAACGACCTGGCCCTCCGCGAGCAGCTCGTCCGGGAGATCCGGACCTTTCGGCCGGACGCGGTCATCGCCGTCGACCCCGAGACGCTGTTCCACAACGATGGCGGCGTCAACCACACGGACCACCGCGCGGCCGGTATGGCGGCCGTGGACGCCGTCTATCCCGCAGCGCGTAACGCGATGACCTTCCCGTGGCTCGCGCGGGACGGACTGGAGCCGTGGATCGTCCGACGGATCTACCTGTGCTGGTCCAACCACCCGACGGCGTGGGTGGACGTGACGGGATCCATCGACCGCAAGCTCGGCGCGTTGCGAGCGCACGCCAGCCAGATCCGCGAGCCGGAGTCGCTCGAGGCGCGGATCCGCGAATGGGCGAAGGAGGAGGGCGCGGCGATCGGCGTCGAGGCCGCCGAAGCCCTGCGGGTCATCGTCATCGAGGAGGACGAGGACGAGGGCCCGACCCACGGCCACGAGCCCGGCACCGAGGGTGCTGCGCCCGCCTGATCGCTCCTGTCAGCCGGCCGAGAGGAGCGCGGGACGGAGGCGGCCCCACGCGTTCCAGACGTCGGCGAGCTCGGCCGCACGCGTGCCGAGCGCATCCACCATGCGGCCGAGCGACAGGTCATCGGCGAGTTCGATCAGCCACTCGTCGGCGGCGACCGTCGCGTCCGCGAACAGCGTCGCGAGCTCGGCCTCGCGCGGCCACGCCCGCACGCGCATCCGGTCGAGGCCGGCATAGCCCACCGCGAGTGACAGGTCGCGGGCCGCGGGGACGCGGTCGTCGGCAAAGCCCCGGAGCCCGTCGAACCGGTAGCCCAGCGCCGAGAGTGCGCCGATGATCTCGCGCCGCTCACGCTGTTCGAACATGCCCCAGAAGGGGTCGTGGTCCGGGAGGTCCAGGTAGCCGTCCTCGATCGCCCTCGCGACGATCGCGTCCATCAGCCCCGTCAGCCTGAGCTGCCACGCGGCGACGGCGTCGGGGTCCGCGTCCGCTGTGGCGAGGCTCGCGACGAGGCGGTCACGCGCCGCGCGATCGCCCTTGAGCATGCGCAGGACCAGCGGCTGCCCCGACGCCGGAACGTGGGCCGGTGGCGGGAGCGGCTCGTGATGCGTCCCCTCGGTCTCGCCCGGCCACAGCGCGTCGAAGGGATGCGGCCCGTGCGCCGCGGGCGCCGGCTGGGGCACCGCCGCTGCCGCGACGGCCGCCGCCTCCTCGCACGTGGCAAGGCCCTCGCGGGCGTCGTGACACCCGGCATCCGCACCCTCGGCGCTGATGCGGGCGGCATCAGCCTCCAGTGACAGGCGTTCGAGCGCCGGGAGTGCCGCCCGGAGCTCCGCTCCACCGCTCTCGACGAGCCGGGCGGCATCGCGCGCTCGGCCGTTAAGATCGTTGATCGCCCCCAGCCAGTCCCTGGCGGCGGCTTCCGCGTCATCCGTGCTGCCTGCCGCTTCGCTCGCGAGGCGGAACTGCCGGTGGAGCTCGTCCCGGGCGGCGGCGAGCTCGCGCCGATCCGCGACGGCCTGCGCCCGTTCGATCCGCTCGCGGAGCACGTCGTACGCCCGCTGGGCCTCGCGCAGCTGGTCGGCCACGGTACGCGCCTGGTCGCGAGCGACCGTCGCGAGCGCACAGCGCTCCTCGACGAGCCTGCGTGGCGCGCCGCACGGGTCAACCGACGTCACGTCCATTGCGGCGGGTCCCCCGACGGGGGCATCGTCCGAGCGACGGCTGCGTGCAGGCAGCGTGCCCATCGCGATCACGTTCAGACCGAGCGAGGGTCGGCCGTAGGTGACCGGGGGACGCGGCCGGATCGCGACTCCCGGCGGCGTCGGCCCGATGTCGATCGACGCGACGACCGGCGTCGCGAGGACCGGGGCGACGAGTGTCGCCGCCCGGGCGCGCTCCTCGGGCGTGAGTGGCGAGACCGGATCGAGCACGGCGACCATGCCGGTCCGGGTCGCGGTCGCAACGGCCGTGGTGGTCGAGCCGCCGGGTGACGCCTGATCCCTGGGACGCGACGAATCGCCCGACCCGCTGCGCTCCTGCCCCGGGAGTCGCTCAGCCGGAGTGGGGCCAGCGCCCACAACCGGCGTCCCGACGCCGCCCCGCTCCACGGGGACGGCGACGGCTGTCGACGGGACCTGGACCGGGGCGGATGGAACGCGTGTTCGGACGGCGGGCGTCTCGATGGCCGGTGGCTGGTGGATATCCCGCCCGACGCCGAGGCCTGCGCCAGTGTCATCCGTCCAGGCGCCATCGTCCGGCGATCCGGGCATCGGCGACCGCTCCGCGCCGGGTGCGGAATCGGCGAGCGTGGTGGACCGGCGGGGCGTCACGGAGTTCGGAGAGATGGTCAGCCGAACCCGGCGGCGGGGCGCCGGACGAGCCCGGATCGCCTCTGCGATCGCCGCGCCGACAGCCGCCCCGATGACGAGGCCGACGGCAAGGAACGCGATCTCGGACGGACTCACGGATCTCCCATGCGGACCCGCAACGGGGCCGACGCGACCGCGCCAGCGTAGCTGCGCCTGCGGGGCGCGTCAACACGCGCGCGAGCAGGCTCGTCCGCGGGCGGCAACGCGCTCCGGGGCCGGTATCCAGGCCATGTCCCTGTCCAGCGCGGGCGTCGTCGTGCGCCCGGCGACCCGCCGGATCGCCCGACCGTGGGCGGTGACGGCAATCCGGACCCCCGAATCCGGGCCTTCCGGCCCGCATTGGTATGCACGCACGTCCGGGGCTTGGTAATCTCCGACCCGTCGGCGGCGTCCCCCGCCGCGGTTTCCAGTCGCCCTGCCGAGCTCTCGCGTGAAAGGCACGTCCGCGTCGTGACCCTCGATCAGACCCAGGAATTCCTCGTCCAGCCGGTCGATGCTTCCTGGTTGCAGTGCAACATCGAATGCCAGGAGGCCTGTCCCGTCGGCACCAACTGCCGGGGCTACCTCAACCTCGCCGCCGAGGGGCGGTTCGAGGAGGGCTACATCCTGTCCCGCGAGCCGAACCCGGTCGCGGCGATGTGCTCGTATGTCTGCTCGGCTCCGTGCGAGCGCGCATGCCGCCGCGGCGACATCGACCGGCCGCTGGCGATCCGTGCGATGAAGCGCTTCCTCGTCGAGTGGCACGAGGCGTCGGGCATCCCGGACGTGATGCCCCAGATCACGCCCCGCGCGGAGCGGGTCGCCGTCATCGGCGCAGGCCCGGCCGGCCTCGCAGTCGCCCGTGAGCTCGCGACCCGCGGCTACCAGATCACGGTCTTCGACAGCCTGCCGTTCGGTGGCGGCACGATGCTCATCGGCGTCCCCGCGTTCCGTCTTCCGCGTGAGGCGATCGAGATGGACGTTCGCCTCGTGGAGCGCCTGGGCGTCAGGTTCGTGTTCGACACGACGATCGGCATCGACATCCCGTTCGAGAACCTCCAGCGCGACTACGACGCGATCGCGATCACTGCGGGCGCCATGAACCCGGTCTACCTCGACGTTCCGGGCGCGGACCTCGACGGCGTGAAGTACGGCATCGACTTCATGAAGCTCGCGAACCTCGGCCAGGAGCTGGAGGTCGGCCGCAACGTCGTCGTCATCGGTGGCGGCTACACCGCGATGGACTGCTCGCGCACCAGCCTGCGTTACGGCGCGGAGCGCGTGACCATCGCCTACCGCCGAACGCGGTCCGAGCTTGTCGTCGACGAGGAGGAGCTGGGCGAGACCGAACGCGAGGGCGTGAACCTCGAGTTCCTTGTCAGCCCGATCGAGCTCGTGGGCGAGGACGGGAAGCTCACCGGCGTCCGGTTCATCCGCAACAAGCTTGGCGAGCCGGACGCCTCCGGCCGCCGCTCCCCGGTGCCGATCGAGGGCTCCGAGTTCATCGTGCCGGCGGACACCGTCATCCCGGCCGTGTCGCAGGCCGCGGACCTCACCTTCCTGCCCGTCGAGGCGAGCTTCGAGGTCAACCGTGGCCGGATCAAGGTGGACCCGGCGACGTACGCGACCAACGTCCGTGGCGTGTTCGCGTGCGGGGACTTCGTCACGGGCCCAACGACGCTCATCGAGTCCGCGGGCCACGGCAAGAAGGCCGCCTACGCGATCGACCGCTACCTGGATGGCCGCACCGACGTGACCGTGAGCCCGAACGTGAAGATCACCAGCTCCTGGCGCCACGAGATGCCCGAGCTGTACGACGTCCTGCCGCGCCAGCACATCCCGATGGTGCAGCTCGAGACGCGGATGCCGTCCACCGACCCGACGGTGAACTTCACGACCCCCGTGGAGCTCGGGTACGACGCGACGGCCGCGGTGGCCGAGTCCACCCGCTGCCTGATGTGCAACTACAACATCTGGTTCGATCCGTTCCGGTGCGTGCTGTGCGGCGCATGCGCCGACGTGTGCCCGGAGGGGGTCATCCACATGGTGGACGTCAACCAGCTGAAGACCGAGGGGCTGCTGCCCGAGATCGAGGAGTCCTATGGCTGGTCCCAGGGGGCGGCCATGATCCTCGACGAGGAGCGGTGCATCCGCTGCGCGCTGTGCGTCAAGCGGTGCCCCTTCGATGCCATCACCATGGAGCGGTTCGAGCTCCAGGAGATCTCGAGCGACGGGCGGCTCTACAAGGAGTCGTACCGTGATGCACAACTCGCCGGGACGGCCGGCGTGGCAGGAGGAGCCAGGTGAGCTTCCTGGAACGAGTCGACCAGTCCATCCGGCGGAGTCCCGTCTGGCGGTCGATCTTCCGCAACCCGTACCCCAACGACGAGCGGTCGAGGGCGTACGCCGTGATGAACAACGTGTTCCTGCACCTGCACCCGGTGCGGGTCCGTCAGCACGCGGTCAAGTTCGCCTACACGTTCTGCCTGGGAGGCCTCAGCTTCTTCCTGTTCCTCGTGCTCACGGTCACGGGCGTCTACCTGATGTTCTTCTACATCCCATCGGAGACGCAGGCGTACTCGAACATCCTCGAGATCCAGAGCACGGTCGTGTTCGGGCTGCTGACCCGCAACATCCACCGGTGGGCCGCCCACCTGATGGTGTTCTTCGTGTTCCTGCACATGATGCGGGTCTTCTACCACGGCGCCTACAAGCCGCCGCGCGAGTTCAACTGGGTCGTCGGCGTGATCCTGCTGTTCCTGACGATCATGCTCAGCTTCACGGGCTACCTCCTGCCGTGGGACCAGATCGCGTACTGGGCGATCACCATCGGCACCAACATGGCCGGCTACGCACCGCTGTTCAATACCCCGTCCAAGCTGCTGCTCCTGGGTGGCATCGAGGTTGGCCAGAACACGCTGCTGCGGTTCTACGTGCTCCACATCATGGTCTTCCCGCTTGTCGCGGCGATCTTCCTCGCGGTGCACTTCTGGCGCATCCGCAAGGACGGTGGCATCAGTGGCCCGCTGTGAGCCGGGGGTGACGAGATGACTGACACGAAGCAGCCGACCGAAGGACGCGTCGTCCTGCCGGTCGACCCGGCGCGCCGGACCGAGATCGACAAGCAGCGGGTACCGATGTCGGCGCGCCCGTACCGCCTGCTTGCGCTCGTCAAGCAGGACGCCGTCGTCCGGGTACAGAAGGAACCCGACGACACGGTCATGACCTGGCCGCACCTGCTGACGATCGAGTTCATGGCCGCGACGATGATGAGCGTCTTCCTGCTGCTCATGGGCCTGTTCGTGAACGCGCCGCTCGAGGACCTGGCCAACGGGAACATCACCCCGGCCGTCGCGAAGGCGCCGTGGTACTTCCTGGGACTCCAGGAGCTGCTCGCCTACTTCCACCCGACCGTCGCCGGCGTCCTCGCCCCGACGTTCGTGCTGGTGGGCGCGGCGCTGATCCCGTTCATCGACCGCGCCAACCTCCTCGCCGTGCGGCCGTCGGACCGGAAGATGACCGTGATCCTGTTCTCCCTGTTCTGTGGACTCGGACTGTTCGTCACCTTCGTCGGGATCTTCTTCCGGGGCCCCGGCTACTCGTTCGTCATCCCGTATCTCGAGTTCTTCTCGATCGGGACGCCGGGCCTTCACTTCGCCCTCTGATCCGAAGGAAACCGGAGTCATGAGCAACTACCACGTCGAGCCCGCGGACAAGCCGCAGGCCCTCACCACGCAAGCCCTCAAGGCGATCCGCCACGAGCAGGTCCAGGGCGTGTCGCGCCGCGAGCTCCTGCGCGGGTCGCTGGCGGCCGGCATGGGACTGTGGCTGCTGGAGGTTTCCGCCGGGACCATCGGGTTCCTGTGGCCGAATCTCGAGGGCAAGTTCGGTGGCGAGGTCGTCGTCGGCACCCTCGACGACGTCAAGGCCGCCAACTCGTCGCTTCCGGTGAGCGACGGCTTCCCCGTCTACGTCTCGTCCGCGAAGGCGTTCGTCATCCTCGTCGACCCGGGCCAGCAGCGGTTCGTGGCGGGCGAGGACGTGACCGGCGACGGCACGTCGGTCAACGTCCGCGCGCTCTACCAGCGCTGCCCGCACCTGGGCTGCAAGCCCAACCCGTGCATCAAGAACTTCTGGCTCGAGTGCCCCTGCCACGGCTCGCGCTACGACCGCCTCGGCATCAAGGCCGCGGGCCCGCAGTACGGGCCGGCGCCACGGAGCATGGACCGCTTCGGCGTGAAGGTCGACGCGGCCGGCGTCCTCACGATCAACACCGGCAAGATCACGCTCGGCCCGCTGCCGATCGCCGTCGGCCAGCCCGGGATCATCCCGCCGCGCACGCCCACCGGCTGTATCTGACCGCCCCCGCCACCCGCCTGACCGTCCACCGAGGAGTCCGATGACCGACCAGACCGGCCGCCCGCCCGAGGAGCGCCTGCCCGCGCCTCGGCCGTCGTCCGCGCCGGTGCCCGCGGAGCGCTTCTCGGCGCCGCCCTCGGCCCACCGCAACGACCTCACGCCCGAGCGGGCCGCGAAGATCGTCCGCCAGTCCGCGAACGCGCGCTGGGTCGGGTTTCTCGCGGTCACGATCGTCGGGCTGTTCGTCATCGGCTACTACTTCTACGAGCTTGGCCTGCCGGGCGGGCTGACAGAGCCCCGCCTGGAAGCCGCGAAGAACGAGCAGCAGGTCACCGCGATCGAGCGTGGCTACAACATCTACCAGGCGAACTGCGCGCAGTGCCACGGCGTCCAGGGTGAGGGCGGCAAGGGCCCGATCCTCAACCGCCAGGACAAGCTGTTTGCCCACCTCAACCCCGACTACATCCGGAACATGCTCGAGGTCGGCGGCCGCTATGCCTGCGGTGACCCGAACTCGATCATGCCGATCTGGTCCAACACGGGGAAGCCCGCCGGTCCGCTCAACTACAAGCAGGTGCAGGACATCATTGCCTACCTGCGCGCGGACAATACGAAGACCTACCGGGTCCTCGACCCGTCGCTGTTCGAGCCCGTGATCGACCCCGTGACGAAGAAGCCGAAGACCTTCACCGGCTGGGTCGATCCGAAGTACGTACCCGCGCCCGGCGCGACTCCGTACCCGGCCTGCTGGCAGGACGAGTTCACGACCCCCGCCTCGAGCCCCGGCGCGAGCGGATCGCCCGCGGCGTCCGGGTCCCCGGGCGCGTCCCAGCCTGCCGCCGGCACCACCATCGACGTCTCGGCGCTGAACATCGCCTTCGAGCAGACCGAGCTCAGCGCCCCGGCGGATGTCCCGTTCACGATCAAGTTCGAGAACAAGGAGGCGGTGCCCCACAACGTGGAGATCAAGGACGCAACGGGTGTCTCGGTCTTCAAGGGCGACATCGTCACCGGGCCGATCGTCAAGGAGTACGCGGTCCCGGCCCTGCCGGCAGGCGCCTACACCTTCAATTGCACGGTGCACCCGAACATGACAGGCACCCTCAAGGTCGGGGGCTGAGCGATGGCACACACCGCACTCCCCGCGCCGCGCACCGCGCCCGTGCGTCGCCGCGCGCTCGGTGGCCTGCTCGACGCCGACGGCTGGACCTGGGCGGGGGTCAAGGCGCTGTTCTGGTTCATCCTGATCATCATCGTGCTGGGGTATATCCCGGACCGCGCGTACTACTTCACCGTCCAGCGGACGGTGGACGTCGGACTCCTGGCCTGGTCGCCGGTCAACTTCTGCCCGCCCGAGAACGAGACGCTCCCGTGCCCCGCGCCGGGCGGCGCGACCCTTCCGTGGCATCCGGCGCCCGCCGAGGTCCAGCTCCCGGCCGGCCGCGTCGACGGCTCCGGGGCGGTCATCGCCACCACCTACGTCTACGCGGGTGGGTCCGACGGCAGGGCGGCCGTGGCCGACGTCTTCATCTCGCACGCGGTCGGCACCGGCAACCTCGACAAGTGGTCGGCCGGCCCCGCACTCCCAGAGGCGCGGACCGACGCGGCGAGCGTCGTCGTGGGCAGCACGATGTACGTCATCGGTGGCAACGGCCCCGACGGCAAGCCGACCACCACCGTCTACAGCCTCACGATCGGCAACGACGGGAAGCTCCCCGACGCGTGGGTCACCAACGACAAGCTGGCGCTACCCGCGGCCCGCGCCGGCTCGTCGGCCGTGTCCGTCTCGGACGGGATCGTCCTCCTGGGCGGCACCGACGGGACCGCGGCCACGAACAGCGTCTGGAAGAGCCAGCAGGTCACCGGCGGCGGGCTCGGCGCGTGGGCCCCGCAGCAGCCGTTGTTCGAGGCGAACGTGGATGGGGTGGCCGTGCACGTGGGCGACGTCATCTCCGTCATCGGCGGCACGAACGCGGCCGGCCAGGCCGTCGCGACCGTGCAGCAGGGCCTCGTGGGCGGCGGCCCCAACGCCACCATCAAGGACCCCAACATCATCGAGTCGTGGCGGGTCAGCGCCCAGACGAACCTGCCCGGGCCGCGCACGAACCTCGCCGGCTTCACGAGCAACGGCGGGATCTACGTCCAGGGTGGCTCGGACGGGGTCAATCCCCGCACCGAGACGCTGTGGACCACGCCGGACGCCAACGGAGTCATCGCGGGCTGGAAGCACCTGCCGCAGACCGACCTCGGCCAGGGCCTCGAAGGGGCAGTAGGAATCACCGCCGGGTCACATGCGTTCGTCATCGCCGGCCGCACGGCCGACGGGACCCTGACCGGTGACATCGCCCGGTCGAACCTGGCCCCGCAGGAGCCGTTCTTCCAGGTTGGTCTCCTCGGAGCGACGATCCCGGCGCTGAAGCTCGACGGCGAGATCGGCCAGCAGCTTGGCTACCTCAACGCCGCTACGGTCGGCGCCGTGAACTTCATCCTCCTGATCCTCGTCGGCTACGCCTTCAACCACAAGGAACAGGTCCGCAACCTCGTCACGAGGCTGCGGCGCCGCCGGGGCTGAGCCGGCACCAGGCTTCGGACCCAGCGACGACCGCCGGCCCTTCCGGCGGTCGTTCCGATTCCGCGTCAGGTGCGCAGCTGGCCTTCGCCCGGCTCCACTGGGCCGCGCCGGACCGGGAGGCCCATCCGCTCCCACGTCGTGATGCCGCCGGCGACGTTGCCGACGTCCTCCCAGCCGGACCCCAGCAGCTGCGCGGTGACGGTCTGGGACCGGACGCCGGACGCGCACAGGACGAGGATCGGCCGATCCTTCGGGACCTCGTCCAGGCGTGCCCCGAGCTGGGACATCGGGATGAACAGTGACCCCTCGACGCGGACCTGGCGGAACTCGTCCGCCTCGCGAACGTCGAGAATGACCGCCGGGCGCGTGGGGTCGCTGCGCCGGATGTCGGCGTACAGCGGATCGACGGCGGGAATGCCCTGGGGACGGTTCATGTGCGCGGGATCCTCCGGATGACGGGTGGGACGGGAGCGATCGACGCATCGCCCAGGCGGGCATCGATGGACGCGAGGAGGTCGGGCACGTCGACGCCCCAGGCGGGCCCCGCCGGGATGGCATTGACGAGGTGGCCGCGGGCTCCGGTGAGGTTCTTGCCGATCCCTGCCGGGTTGCCGCGCACCGCGTGGACGTACGCCGCCGCAACCTTGATCAGGCCCTGGTGGAGCGCCCGCTCGTCAAGATCGTCCGTGCCCATCCAGGCGGGCTCCAGCGCCTCGTGGGCGGCGAAGAAGTCACCGCGCTCCCAGCACGCCATCCCAGTCTCGAATGCCTCTCGGCGAGCCGCGGGCGACAGCGGCCGATACGCCTTCTCGCGGTCGCCCTGGCGGACGCGGTCCGGGCGCGACGGCGGGACGGGCTGGGAAGCGGGCATGGCCCGAGTGTAGCGGCCACCTCCACGGGTGCCGCCGGCGCACATCCAGGCGCCCGGGTCAGGTGCGCGCGGCCTCGTCGGGCAGGGCCTGGAGCGGGCGGCGGCCGGCGAAGCCCTCATCCACCGTGTGCCAGAAGCCGATCGCCGTCTCGCCGGTGAGCCAGCACAGCCAGACCTGGCGGCCGCTGACGAGCGCCGGGAAGTCCACGAGACCGGTCGCGATGTCGCGCAGGACGATCTCCCGGTCGTCCAGCCAGACGACGTCGGCCTGCATCTGGTCGACGATCCCACGCATCCGGAGCTGCAGCCGCCGGAGCTCCGGGTCAGCCTCCGCGCCCCGGGCCTCGGGCGTCTCCGCGATCACCTCGCCCAGGACCACGCTCTCACGGTCACGGTAGGCGTCGCGCAGGCCAACGAGCTCGTTGCGCTGCTCCCGGAGTCGGTCGGTGACGACGGCGAGGTCCGGCACGAGCGCGTTGGCGGCGTCGAGCGAATAGAAGCGGGACACCCCGGGATTGTACCGGCCGGGGCGTCGCGGCCCGTTGTGCGGCGACCCGAATGGGCTATTGTCCGGGCATGCGTCTCGCCGACCGAATGGCCCTGATCGGGTCCGAGAGCGCCTTCGAGGCGGCCGCCCGGGCGCGCGCGCTCGAGGCGACCGGCAGGAGCGTCATCCACCTGGAGATCGGCGAGCCTGACTTCGACACGCCGGCCAACGTCCGGGCCGCCGCCCAGCGCGCGCTCGACGACGGCATGACCCACTACGGTCCGTTCATGGGCCTGCCCGCGCTGCGCGAGGCGATCGCGGCCGACGCGTCGGCACGCAAGGGGTTCGCGGTCTCGGCGGACCGCGTTGCCGTGGTGCCTGGTGGGAAGCCCGTCATGTTCTTCGCGCTGCTGGCGCTCGCGCAGCCGGGCGACGAGGTCGTCTACCCGGACCCTGGGTTCCCGATCTACGAGTCGATGGCGCGCTACGTCGGGGCGACCGCACGGCCCTACGCGATCACCCAGGGGAACGACTTCCGGGTTGACCTCGACGAGCTGGAGTCGCTGGTCACCGACCGGACGCGGCTGCTGATCATCAACTCGCCGGCGAACCCCACGGGCGGCGTGTTCACCCGCGCCGACATCGAGCGGATCGGCGAGCTGGTCCTGCGCCACCCGGAGCTCGTGGTGCTGGCGGACGAGATCTATGGGCGGATCGTCCACGACGGCGAGCACGTCTCGATCGCGTCCCTCCCCGGCCTGGTTGAGCGGACGATCGTGCTCGACGGGTTCTCCAAGACCTACGCGATGACCGGTTGGCGGATGGGTTACGCGATCCTCCCGGCGCCGTTGGTGGACCCGTTCGCGAAGCTGATCATCAACTCGGTCTCGTGCGTGTCGACGTTCAGCCAGGTCGCCGCCGTGGAGGCCCTCACCGGCCCGCAGGACGACGTCGAGGACATGGTCCGCGAGTTCCGGGTCCGTCGCGACCTCGTGGTCGCGGGCCTCAACCGCATCCCGGGCATCGACTGCGCCGTGCCCGCGGGTGCCTTCTACGTGTTCCCGCGGATCGGCGGCACGGGCCTCGACGGGGCGACGTTCGCGGACCGGCTGCTCACGGAGCAGGGCGTGTGCGTGCTCGCCGGTGGTGCATTCGGGCGGGTCGGTGCGGGCCACGTGCGGATCAGCTACGCGAACAGCCGCGAGAACCTGGCGCTCGCAATCGAGCGGATCGGGGCGTTCGTGGCCGGGCTGGGCTGAGGCGCAGGCCCCGATGAGCGACCGACCCCGGGTCTTCGTCACCCGAGCCATCCCGGACGAGGGGCTGGACCTCATCCAAGCGGCGTGCGACACGGACCTCTGGCCGGACGACCTGCCGCCGCCGCGCGAGGAGCTCCTGCGCCGCGTCGTCGGGGTCGACGGGCTCCTCGCACTGCTCACGGACCTGGTCGACGAGGAGCTCCTCGATGCAGCCGGGCCGGGCCTCCGGGTCGTGTCCAACTACGCCGTGGGCTACGACAACGTCGACGTCCCGGCCTGTACGCGCCGCGGGATCTCCGTCGGCAACACGCCGGGTGTCCTGACGGAGACGACCGCGGACCTCGCGTGGGCGCTGATCATGGCCGCCACGCGTCGCATTGCCGAGGCGGACCGCTACGTGCGGGGCGGCCGCTGGCGGACCTGGGGCCCGATGACGCTGCTGGGCGCCGACGTCCACGGCTCGACGCTTGGCATCGTCGGGTTCGGGCGGATCGGCCAGGCGGTTGCCCGGCGCGCGGTGGGCTTCGGCATGGAGGTCCTGTACGCGGGCCGGACGCGGGCCGCCGGGGAGGTCGAGGCCGCCACCGGCGCGACGTTCGTCCCGCTGGCCGACCTCCTCGCCCGGGCCGACATCGTGTCGCTCCACGTCAGCCTCGGCCCGGACACGCGCAACCTGATCGACGCCGCGGCGCTCCGTCGGATGAAGCCGACCGCCGTCCTCGTCAACACGGCACGCGGGCCGGTCATCGACACGGACGCGCTCGTCGCGGCGCTGCGCGAGGGCGTGATCTGGGCGGCGGCACTCGACGTCACCGATCCCGAGCCGCTCCCCGCGGACCATCCGCTGCTCGCCATGGAGCGCTGCCTCGTCGTGCCGCACATCGCCTCGGCGTCGCGCGCGACCCGCGGCCGGATGGCGTCCATGGCGGCGGCGAACCTGCTCGCCGGCCTTCGCGGCGAGGCCCTGCCGACGCCCGTGAACCCCGAGGTCGGTACGACCCGACGATGACCTGGTCCCGATGGGCGAGGCCGGTCATGGCCCCATGGGACTGGTCACCGCTGGCCCCATGGGGCCATAGATGTGCGGGCCGATCCCCGCGACGCTGGGTCCCTCACCAGGAGGGTCCGTGTTCGCGTTCATCCAGCGCTCTGCTCCCGAGACGACTGCCGGGTTCCCGGCGGCTCCCCCGCGCACGGCGCTGCCGCTCCTCGGCGTCGTCGCCGTCCTCGTCTTCGTGCTGACCGCGATCGCTGCCGCGACACCCGCGAGCACGCTCGCCGCGACGGCATACACCGCGCGCTGCGATGGGGTGGCGCTGCGGACATGGGCCAGCCCCGTTGCGACCCGCAAGGCGGTCGTCCCGCAGGGGACGAAGGTCGCCGCCGTCGCCAAGATCACGGGCGCCAGCTGGAACGTCGCGTGCAACGGCATCACCATCAAGGGCTCAACCTGGCTGCGGATCACGATGATCAACGGCCGGACCGCGTCGTCGCGCTACGGGGTGAGCTACGTCTACGCGGCCTACGGCCTGTTCAAGTACGTCTCGCCGACGACGTTGCTCAAGGCCGGCTGCGACGGCGTCAGCCTCCGCACCAGCGCGAGCACCTCGGCCAGCCGCAAGGCGATCCTCGCCGTCGGCACGAAGTTCACGGTCGCGGCCGGTGTCGCCGGCACGTCGTGGACCACGACCTGTCTCGGCCCCTCGTCGAGCGGCACGACCTGGTCTCGCATCTCCGAGGTCAACGGAAAGAGCGTCTCCTCCCTGTACGGCGTGAGCTACGTGTACGTGGCTCGCGGCCTGCTGGTCACCCTCACGACCGACACCTCGTCGTCCGAGACGACGCCGAAGCCGTCGCCTACCCCGACGCCGAAGCCGTCTCCGACGGCGACGCCCGCGCCGTCGCCCACGGCGACGCCCAAGCCGTCGCCCACCGCGACCCCGACGGCGACCCCGTCGCCCGCCCCGTCCGCCAGCCCGACGCCGACCCCGAGCCCCACCTCGGGCTACCTCGAGGGCATCGACGTCAGCCACTGGCAGGGGACCATCAACTGGCAGCAGGTTGCAGGCGCGGGCAAGCGGTTCGCGTACCTCAAGGCCTCAGAGTCGATCGACTACGTCGACCCGACCTACGCCACGAACCGGGCCCAGGCGAAGAGCATGGGTCTCAAGGTCGGCGCATACCACTTCGCCCGCCCCGGGACGAACGCGGGCGACGCGACCGCCGAGGCCGACTGGTTCGTGCGCAACGCCTCGCCGGCATCGGGCGAGCTGCTGCCGGTGCTGGACCTCGAGAGCTCCGGCGGCCTGACGACGTCCGAGCTCCAGGCCTGGGTGCGGACGTTCATGGACCGGGTCTACGCGACGACCGGCGTCAAGGGCGCGATCTACGTCTCGCCGAGCTTCTGGTCGAACTACATGGGCAACACGGCCTCGATCGCCACGGCGGGCTACAAGACCCTGTGGGTCGCCCACTGGACGACGGCGTCGAGCCCCACCGTCCCGGCCAACAACTGGAACGGCAACGGCTGGACGTTCTGGCAGTACACGTCGAGCGGGACAGTCCCAGGCATTGCCGGGCGCGTGGACCTCGACCGCTACCGCTTCGGCAGCTTCGCCCCGGTCCTGATCCCGTAGCTGCCGGGGCGGAGGCGCTCCGCCCATCCCCTATGCTGGCTGCCACATGGACACGCACCAGGCCGCCAAGCCCCACGGCGACCCCGACCACAGACGCCCCGGCCCCAACGCGCTGGTCGACCTGATCCGCGCCTCGGTCATCGGGGACGATGAGGCCGTCGCCGGCCCGTACGGCATCCGCCGGGTCACGTACGCCGACTACACGGCGTCCGGCCGCAGCCTGTCGTTCATCGAGGACTACATCCGGGACGCGGTGCTGCCGCTGTACGCGAACACCCACACGGAGTCGTCGGGCACCGGTCTCCAGACGACCCGCTTCCGCGAGGAGGCGCGGCGCCTGGTCCTCGACGGCTGCGGCGGCGACCCCGATCGCCACGCGGTGATCTTCTGCGGCTCGGGTTCCACCGCGGTGATCAACCGCCTGGTGGACGTCCTCAACCTGCGGATCCCCGCCAACCTCGACGATCGCTGGGGGCTCCGGGGCCACATCCCGCCCGAGGCCCGCCCGGTCGTGTTCATCGGTCCCTACGAGCACCACAGCAACGAGCTGCCGTGGCGCGAGTCGATCGCCGACGTCGTGACGATCCGCGAGGACCGCGACGGGTACATCGACCTCGCCCAGCTCGAGGATGAGCTCGTCCGGTATGCGGATCGGTCACTGAAGATCGGGTCGTTCTCGGCGGCGTCGAACGTCACGGGCATCGTGTCCAACACCGAGGCGATCTCGCGGCTCCTCCACGCCCACGGGGCACGCTCGTTCTTCGACTTCGCCGCGGCGGCGCCATACGTCGCAATCGAGATGGACCCGCCGGGCGACCCGCTCGCGGGTAAGGACGCGGTGTTTATCAGCCCCCACAAGTTCATCGGCGGCCCCGGGACGCCAGGCGTCCTCGTCGCGCGCCGGGACCTGTTCACCAACCGTGTCCCCTCGATGCCCGGCGGGGGCACCGTGGTGTACGTGAACCCGGTCGAGCACCGCTACCTCGCGGACATCGAGCATCGCGAGGAGGGCGGCACGCCGGCGATCGTGGAGTCGATCCGCGCGGGCCTCGTGTTCCAGCTCAAGGCGGCTGTCGGCACGGACGCGATCCGCGAGCGCGAGGCGGACTTCATCCGGCGGGCGATGGCCCGCTGGTCGGCGAACCCGGGCATCGAGGTCCTTGGCTCGCACGAGGCGGAGCGGCTCTCGATCGTGTCCTTCGTCGTTCGCCACGACGGGCGATACCTCCACCACAACCTCGTCGTCGCGCTGCTCAACGACCTGTTCGGGATCCAGTCGCGCGGCGGCTGCTCGTGCGCGGGGCCGTACGGCCACCGGCTGCTGGGCATCGACCTCGAGACCTCGCACGAGTTCGAGCGCGAGATCACCCGCGGCTGCGAGGGGATCAAGCCCGGCTGGGTACGCGTCAACTTCAACTACTTCATCAGCGAGGCCGTGTTCAAGTTCATCCTCGATGCCGTGGACCTCGTCGCGACCGAGGGCTGGCGGCTCCTCCCGGACTACTCGTTCGAGCCGGCAACCGGCATGTGGCGGCATCGCGCCGGGCTCCCTGAGCCGCCGCTCAGCCTCAACGGCATCTCGTACGACGACGCGCGAATGGCGTACCCGTCGCACCGCCACCGCGAGCCGGAGACGCGCCTCGCCGCGTACCTCGAGGAGGCTCGTGCGCGCCTGTCGCTGCCGCCCGGGCCTCTCGCCGCCCCGACGATCCCGGCGGGGTCCACGGGCCCCGACTTCGAGGATCTCCGCTGGTTCCTCCTCCCCGAGGACGTGGCGAGGCCCGCGCGGGCGTGAGCGACGGATCACGCGGCAGTCGCGCCAGCGGCGGGTCGCGCGGAGGTCGCGTGCGTGCGGTCCTCGGGCTGGACCTTGGCACGACGGAGGCGAAGGCGCTCATCGCCGGGCTGGACGGCGCGCCACTGGGACTGGGCCGCGCGCGGATCGCCACCGACCGTGCCGCCGACGGGCGTGCGGAGCAGGATCCCCGCGCCTGGTGGGTCGCGGTCGCGGCGGCGTCGCGGTCGGCGCTCGAGGCTGCCGGGCCGGTTGAGGTGCTTGCCGTCTGCGGCGTTGGCCAGGGTCCGACGCTCGCGATCGTCGATGCGGCCGGCAACCCACTGCGGCCGGCGGTCACGTGGCAGGACCGCCGGATCGGCGGCGGGGGCTTCGGGCTCCTGCCCAGGATCGAGTGGCTCGCCCGCGTGGATCCGGACGCCGCCGGACGCGCCCGCTGGCTGCTGACCAGCTGGGACGCGCTGGGCCTGTGGCTGACCGGCGAGGCCGCCCAGACGCTCCAGGGCCACGAGTCGGCGATGCCTGCGACGGATCTCGAGGCCGCCGGCGTGCGTCCCGGACAGGCGGCCGCTCCGGTGCCGTTTGGGGCGGTTCTCGGGCCGCTGCGGCGCGAGGCGGCCGCCGCCCTCGGGTTGCCGCCGGGCACGCCGGTGATCGCCGGGGTCAACGACGGGACTGCGTCGATGCTCGGCGCTGGCCTCCGCGACCCGGGCGATGCGGTGGACACGGGCGGGACATCGGGCGGGATCGGGATCTACGCCGACCGGCGCGTGGACGTGGCGGGGCTGTTCGTCGCCCCGGCGCCGCTGCCGGGACGATGGGTCATCGGCGGGGCGATGGCGGCGACCGGTGCGGCCGTCGACTGGTTCCGCGCCGTGACCGGCGGTGCGTGGAGCATGGACGACCTGTTCGAGGCCGCCGCGACGGTTCCCGCGGGGGCCGGGGGCCTGGTGTTCCTGCCGTACCTCGCGGGCGAGCGGGCGCCGATCTTTGACGAGCGGGCCCGCGGCGCCTTCGTGGGGCTCACGCTCGCGCACCGCCGCGAGCACCTGGCGCGCGCGGTGCTGGAAGGGGCGGCGTTCGCCGTGCGCCACGTCGCGGCGCCGATCGTCGCCGCGGGCGCGCCGGTACGGGAGCTGCGGCTGGCCGGACGCCCCAGCCACGGGGACCTCTGGGCGCGGATCAAGGCCGACGTCCTGGGCGTGCCGGTCGCGATCCCGGTCGTCGGCACCACGGCGGTGCTCGGCGCGGCGATCCTCGCAGCCGCCGGCGTGGGTGCTGTCCCGACGCTTGAAGCGGGGGTCGCGGCGATGACGGCCGTGGCCCGCCGCATCGAGCCGGATCCGTCGGTGCGCACCAGGTACGACGAGACCTTCGCCGTCTACCGCTCGCTGTACCCCGCGCTCGCCACCGCGATGCACGCGCTGGGCTGACGCGCGGACGTGCCCGCCGGGAGTGGTAGAGTCCCAGCAGAGCCTTCGGGGCAGGGTGCGATTCCCGACCGGTGGTAGGGTCCCGCGACGCGGGACGAGCCCACGAGCGGCGCTCCGGACCACGTCCGGGGCGCGGCAGATCCGAAGGCGGGGCGCGAGCCTCGCCCGCCGGAGCCGACGGTACAGTCCGGATGGAAGAAGGCCATCGGTGACGGCACGTCCGCAGCGGACGCCGACCGCTCGCCGCCTGCCCCGTTGTGCGCGAGCACCGTGCGACGGAGGAGCAGATGACCGCAGCGAGGGACCCGGACCCGGGCTTCGACGCGCCTGCCCCGTCCGCGTACCTGCCTGGTCCCGGCGCCGGGATCCGCGTGGCCGACGTCTCGCTCACGTTCCGCGGCGTCCGCCCCGTCACCGCGCTCGAGGGCATCTCGCTCGACATCGCCCCACGTGAGGTCGTCGCCCTCATCGGCCCCAACGGCTGCGGCAAGAGCACGCTCCTGCGCGTCCTCGCGGGCTTGATCGCGCCCGATGGTGGGTCGGTGGCGCTCGACGGCGAGCGCGTCAGCGGTCCCGATCCGAAGGTGGGTCTCGTGTTCCAGGAGCCACGGCTCCTCGCGTGGCGGAACGTCGAGCACAACGTCCGCTTCCCGATGGAGATCGCCGGCTGGTCGAACGCCCGCCAGGTGGCGCGCGCGAGCGACCTCCTCGGCCTCGTGGGCCTGCGCGAGTTCGCTCGCGCCATGCCATCCACGCTGAGCGGCGGGACGCGCCAGCGCGTGGCGATCGCCCGGGCGCTGGCGCTCGAGCCCGCCGTCCTCCTCCTGGACGAGCCGTTCAGCGCCCTCGATGCGCTGACTCGCGAGCGGTTCAACGCCGAGCTCCTCAACCTGTGGCAGCGCACCGGGACGACGATCGTCCTCGTCACCCACAGCATCCCCGAGGCGGTCTTCCTGGCGGACCGGGTTGTCGTGCTGTCGCCGCGTCCCGGTCGCGTCGTGGCCGAGATCCCGGTGGACCTGCCGCGGCCGCGTCGCGTCGCGGACATGGACTCCGCCATGGTCAGCTCCATCGCAGCGCGCATCCGGTCCCACCTCGTGGACCTGACCGACGACGAGATCGCCCTGGCCGACACCCGGGCGGCGCTCCTCGCGCGCGAGGGGGGCGCGGCCGTGCTGCCGACGCACGAGGAGACGGCCCCCGGCACGCCCGCCTGGTTCGACCCGTTCCGCACGGACGACGACCGATGACGAACCCCGTCGAGGCACGGCCGGTGGTGTCGGGATGGCAATTGGCGGCTCGCACGCGGGGCCTGCCGGGCTGGCTCGTGACGGTCCTTGTCACCGCGGCGAGCCTGGTCGTGTTCCTCGTCGCGTGGCAGGCGATCGTCGTCATTGGCAGCTACCCGCCGTTCATCCTGCCGGCCCCACTCGTGGTCTTCGAGCGGTTCGCCAGGGCGTGGGCCGATGGCACGATGTGGCCCCACTTCTCGACCACGCTCGTCGAGGTCCTCCTGGGCTTCGCGATCGGCGCCACGCTGGCGCTCGTCGTCGGCGTCATGCTCGCCCGGTCGCGGCTGGCCGAGCGGCTCCTCAGCCCGTACCTCGTCGCCGCCCAGGCGACCCCGATCCTCGCGCTCGCCCCGCTGATCGCGCTGTGGTTCGGGACCGGGCTCCTCTCGAAGCTCGTGATCACGACGCTCATCGTGTTCTTCCCGGTCGCGGTCGCGACGATGGTCGGCATCCGGTCCGTGGACCCGCGGCTGCTGGAGATGGCCCGCAGCTTCCGCGCCACCGGCTGGCAGATCATCCGCCGGGTGGAGGTGCCCGCGGCCCTGCCGGCGATCCTCGGCGGGATGCGTGTCGGCGTCACCCTGGCGGTCATCGGCGCGATCATCGGGGAGTGGGCCGGGGCGGAGCGTGGCCTCGGCGTCCTCATCAACATCGCCCGAGGCTCCCTGTTCGACATCCCGCTGATGTTCGCCGCGCTGATGACCCTCGGCCTGCTCGGGGTCTCGCTGTACCTCGTCATGGTGCTTCTCGAACGCCTGCTGGTTGGCGATCGATGAGCCGGTCACCTGTCAGCCCGATCAGCAGCCCCCGCGTCCCGCGCCCCCAGGAGGTCCACGAACCCGTGCCCAGTCAAACTGATCCCCGCCGGAGTCGTATCGCGATCCGCCCGATCGCCGGCCTGCTCGTCGCCGTCGCCCTCGTTGCCAGCGCCTGCGGAGGCAGCAGCCCGTCGACGTCGTCCGTCGCCAGCGACGCCACCTCCCCGGTGCCGTCAGGGCTCGGCTCCATCGCCCCTTCGGACACCGCTTCGCCGAGCACGTCCGCGGAGCCCGTGGCGCTGACCGTTGGCCTCGGCTTCATCCCTAGCGTCCAGTTCGCCCAGTTCTACCTCGCCCAGCAGGCCGGCTACTACACGGACGCCGGGCTCACGGTCACGCTCCAGAACAAGATCGACCCGGACCTCATCACGCTCCTGGGCCAGGGCGCGGTCGACATCGGCTCGGGCGACGGGACATCGGTCATCCCGGCGGTAAGCCAGGGCATCCCGGTGATCTACACCTCGACCATCTACGGGCAGTTCCCGTCGGTCGTCATCGCGAAGGCCGATGCGGGGATCAGGACCGCCGCGGACCTCAAGGGCAGGAAGATCGGCATCCCCGGCAAGTACGGCAGCTCCTGGATCATGCTCCAGGCGCTCCTCGGCTCAGCCAGCCTGACGACCGCGGACGTGACAATCGTGGAGTTCCCGGACTTCGGCCAGGCGACCGCCCTCCAGCAGGGTCAGGTCGACGCCGCGACAGGCTTCGCCAACAACGAGCCGATCCAGCTCCGCAACGCCGGCATCGAGCCCGTGGTCCTCACGGTCGACGCGATCACTCCCCTCCCGGGCCCCGGGCTCGTGACGGGGACGAAGACGCTCGCCGCCAAGCACGACGCGCTCAAGGCATTCACCGCCGCCACGCTGCGGGCGATGGACGAGATTGCCGCCGACCCCCAGAAGGGCCTCGACGCGACCTTCGCGCTGGTTCCCGACCTGGCGCAGAACGCGGCTCTCCAGCGCCAGATCCTGGACGCGACGATCGCCGCGTGGAAGAACACCCGCACGAATGCGGCCTACGGCGTGATCGACACGGACGGCTGGCAGCAGTCGCTCGACTACATGACCACGCTGGGCCTCGTGCCCAACCCGGTCACCGTCAACCAGCTGGTGGACAGCTCGCTCCTGCCCTGACGTCGTGGTTCCGGGCCTACCGGGTAGAGCTGCTGGCGGGTCAGTAGCTCAGCGGTAGCACATGGAACGCCCGTGGATTGCTGTAGCAACGCCCGCTTTGCTAGGTTCGCGGCTGCAGGGTCTTATTCAAGTAGACACCAATCTGCTTGTACATGGTAGCCGCCACAACGACAAAACTCTTCACAACCTCCACCCGCGTGGAGATCGACGTGCGTTGGTCGAACCGCGAGCCAGCGTCCTCGAGCTGGACCTCGGTGGGCACGGCCTATCACGATGGGAAGGAGATTCCCATCGGCGGCACCCACACCGCGTCCGATGTCGAGATGCTGGACCTGATTTCTGCGGCCACTGACTCAAGCGGCCACTGGAAGGTAGTAGCCGTTCGCCCGCGGCACGCCCTGCTGACGCTGCTCGCCGGACCCGAGCCCGGCACGTCCAGAAGGCCGCCCTGGATGCCAACCTCGCTGACCTGAGCGTCGCGGAGCGGCGTCTGAAGGCACTCCAGCATCGGACCGAGGCGGTGCTGGCCCAGCAACGCGCCGCCTACCGGAAGCTGGCCAAGGACCAGGCACGGATGCGAGCCTCGATCGCTGCGACCGAGCAGGCACAGCTGCGCCTGGGGGGCGAGGATCAAGCGGCTCATCGCGGAGCAGGTGTCACAGAACGGGATCCCGTCCAGCTTCAGCGGGACCATGCGCTGGCCGATGCCCGGCGCAGTGAGCCAGGACTATGGCTGCACCGGGTTCTCGTGGGAGCCGCCCCGGGGTGACTGCACCCACTTCCACAGCGGGATAGACATCGTCGCCCCTCCCGGAACACCGGTGCGGGCGGCCGCGCCCGGCCGGGTCGTCCTTGTCGGCTACAACCCCTACGACGCCCCGGGCGATCCCGCCTGGATCGTGATCATCGCCCATAGCTCGACGATCCAGACCTGGTATGCCCACTTGCAGCCGCGCCGTCCGGTTCGAGTCGGGGACACGGTCGCTGCCGGCCAGGTCATCGGCTTCGAGGGAAGTACGGGACGGACCACGGGAGCTCACCTCGACTGGCGGGTAATGCGAGACGGGGTATTCGTGAACCCGCGCCTCTTCCTCTGACCACCACCGACCAGCACAAGGTCGGAGGCGAGTCGCCTCGCTCGGCGACCCGGCCTGACCGATTCCCAGAATGCGTTGACGCCGGGGGGTGAGCGGCGCGCCGATCCGGTCATACACTCGACGCCCGCCGTGAGATGTTGCGGCTTGGCCGCCTGGAGGTTGTCCCATCCCGCTTGCTGCGCTCCTGCCCTTCTTCTCGACGCTGGCCGGTGGCGTCGCTGCGCTGCGGCTGCGCCACCGGCTTCATCCGTTCATGGCCATGGCGTCAGGCGTCCTCGTGGCGACGGCGGTCGCCGACCTGCTGCCGGAGGCCCATCAACTCGTTGGGCCTGCGGGTGTCCTTGAGGTTGGCTTGGCGGCACTCGGTGGCTACCTCGCCTTCTCCTTCGTCGAGGCGTTCATCCACCAGGCGAGCTTCGAACACGGCGGCGACGACAACGGCACGGCTGCCCATGGCACAGGTGACCACAGCATCGTGCTCACTTCGCGCGGGCGCGCGCAACTGGTCGCGCTGCTTCCGCCGGTGAGCCTCATCGCACACAGCACGCTCGACGGACTGGCGATTGGGTTCGGGTTCCAGGCGGGCCCAAGTGTCGGGATTGTCGTCCTCCTGGCCGTGCTCGCCCATGACTTCGCGGACGGCCTCAACGTGGTGACACTTGCACTCGATGCGTCGAAGGGCGTGCGCCTAGCCGTCACCCTCCTCATCCTCGATGCCCTTGCGCCTCTGGTCGGAGCGGCGATGAGCTTGATCGTCAGCATCGATGAGCCGACACTCGGTCTCCTGCTCGCGTGGTTCGCCGGCGTCTTCATCGCCGTTGGCGCGGGACACCTGCTGCCCGAGGCACAGCATCACGATGGCAAGGCCGCGCCGACGCTGGTCGCGTTGGCCGCGGTCGGCGCGGGGATCGTCCTCGCCGTACGAGCCCTAGCTGGATAGTGCTGGTCCCGACGCGCGGGCGGCTGCCCTGCGGACCGGTCAGCCGTGCATTGAGGCCCGTCTGCCGCGCAGCCTGGGAGTCAGCTTGCACGCTCATTGTAGGCTCAGGCGGCACTCAGGTCGGCGCAGCATCCTCGACAACAGTGCTGGGCAGTCGCCCGACGCCCCAAGTACAGCAAGGAGCCCGACCCGTGACCGAGAACGAGCAGGTGGTCCTGGACCCCGTCTGCCAGATGAAGATCCGGCCGTCCGACGCCGTGGCGACCATCGAGCACGACGGCAAGACGTATTACTTCTGCAGCCAGGACTGCGCAGACAGTTTCCGGGAGTCACCGGAAGACTACGTGTAGCGAACCCACCGTGGTTGCCCTCGGCCCGCTGGCCGTCGCCGCCGCCATCATGCTCGCGGCGCTCCTCGCCGTGCTTGCATCGTGGCGTTTTGCAGACCGGAGCCGAGGGCACGCGGTCACCGCTCCGGAGCGCGTGCCTTTCACAGGCGGAGGCGCTCCGCGAGTCCACGCCTGGAGCCGCTATCACGCGCGCTACTACCCGATGGCGCTCATGTTCCTGGCGTTCGACATGGAGATGGTCTTCATGTACCCATGGGCCGTCGTCTTCGTTTCCGAGGGCATCGTGGCGATGGTCGAGATGGCCATGTTCATCGCGATCCTGCTGCTCGGTGTCCTGTACGCCTGGCGCGAGCGCGCTTTCGACTGGACGTGACGTCGCTGCTGCACCGGCTGGCCGCAAACGCGCCCGTGCCGGTCTACGCTGTGACCGGGGCTGGTTCCCGGAGTCGAGTGCAGGACCTGCGACTCGCGAGTGCGCTCAACCTCGTCGATACGCCGCGCGCCGCCAATGTCCTCCTGATCGCGGGAAGCATCGCTCGTGAACACGCAGAGGCGCTTGCCCGCGTCCATGACGCTCTGCCACATCCGCGTACAACGCTCCTCTGGGACTCCGATGCGGCCGGCCTCGTCATCAGCGATGCCGCCCTGGTCGAGGCCGCAACAGACCCGGTAGCGACGATCCGCTCCCTGTTCGGTGAGCTCGTCGACGGCACACGACCTACAGAGCCGCCGATCCTGCCCGATGAAGAGCCAGCGCTCTGGCGCGGCGTTGGACCGTATGGGCAGGGCGGGAGCGGCATGACGGGCGGAACGCCATACGGGCGTCCCCTGGCCGAGCTTGGACCTGATCGCGACGGGCTCCGTCTCGACGTCCTGCCCACCCAGCTCGGCCCTTTCTTCGCGCCCCTGCCGGCCGGGCTCGTTCTCGATCTCCGGGTCGCGGGCGATCTCCTCGTCGAAGCGAACGTGACCCATGCCGCAATCGGTGCCGCCGGCTCCATTCCTGCGCCGTCCCCGTTCACGATCGCCCTCGACCAACCGGTGCTCATCGCCGAGTTGGAGCTGGAACGGGCGCGTGACCATCTCCGTTGGCTGGCCGACGCCCTCCATACACAGGGATTGCCGGCACTCGGCCTGCGCGCGCTCACGCTGGCCCACTCGGTGGAGCCGGGAATGTCGGCGGAAGTGCGCCGGTTCGCTGGGAGGGTGGCACGCACCGGCGCCTACCGGTGGTCACTGCCACCGACGCGCGGCCGCTTCGCGCCGACCCTCGTGGGTCTCGCCCTCGGTCCCGTTTCCCGTGCCGCGGGCTTTGCTGATGACGCCAGACTCGACGATCCAGCCTACCGTGCACTCGGCTTCGAGCCGATCCTGGGGGACCGTGACGACGCGTCCTCGCGTTGGCAGCTCAGAATCGAGGAAGCGGCCCGGAGCCTTGACCTGGCCGCCCGTGCGGGGGATGCCCGCACGACGGTCCGCGGCGTCGTTGAGGGCCCAAGGGGACGGCTCGCCGTGGGCGACGCACCGACCCAGCGGGCACTCTCCGCTCTCCCGGCGCTGCTCGGCGGGCTCGAGTGGGGAGACGCGATCGCCACCCTGGTGAGCCTCGACCTGGATCTGGACGAGCTCGCGTCCACCGCGGTCGCGCACTCGGGGACGGTGGCATGAGCGAGCCGCTCTCTCTGCCGGTCGCGATCGGAACCGTGGCATCGCTCCTGGTCAGCGGGGTCTACGTGATCGCGGTCGGAGACCGGTGGATGGCGGCGGCCGTCGCGGGACGACCTTCCTCGCTTCGTCGCGTGCTCGCCGCGCCGATCGCCAGCGCAGCGCTCTTGATTGCGACGTCGCGAACGACCACCGAGCGGCCCGACGGGCCCGGCTGGGCGCTGGCGCCGGCGTTGCTCGCGGCACTCGCGGCCCTCGCGCTCGCCATGTTGCCGCTGGCCCCGGGCGTCGCTCCCACGGACCCGGACACCGGCTTCGTCGTCTTCTCCGCCGCCATCGCATTCGTGATGATCGCGGTCTTCCTCCACGGATGGTCGTCGAACGCGACTCTTCCCCTGCACGGGGCGTATCGATACGGCGCTCAGGCGCTGTCGTTCCAGATCCCGTTCCTGCTCGCGATGCTCGCCACCGCGCTGCCAGCTGAGTCGCTCTCGCTCGTGCGGATCGTCGAGGCCCAGGCGTCCCTGTGGAACGTCATCCGGCAACCGCTCGGACTGCCGCTCTACCTCGTGGCGGGCCTGGCGGTCACCTTCTGGGGACCGCTCAACCTCCCTGACGGTCAGGATCTCGCTGGTGGGACCTCGGCCGAGGACGCCGGGATCGCCCGTCTCCTCTGGGCGGGGGCGCGCACAGCGATGCTCGTGGCCGTGGCAGCGATGGGCGCCGCGGCGTTCCTCGGCGGCTACCACGGGCCCGTGTTGCCGGGACCAGTGTGGGTCATCGTGAAGACCCTGCTGCTCCTCGCCCTCATCGTGGCGGGTGGGCACCTGTTCGCGCGTATCCGGATCGGACAGTTTGTTCTGGTGGCGTGGGTTGCCCTGGTCCCTCTTGCTCTCCTGAATGTGTTCATCTCGGGAGCGTTCCTGCTGTGATCGACTCGGTTCTCGTCGATGCCGCCTTTGTGGTCTTTGCCGTCCTCGCGATCGTCACCGGCTACAGGGTCTTCCGCACCGATTCGATGGTCCGCGCGGCGTTCTACCTGCTCGCGTCGTTCGCGGCGGTGGGCGGGATCATGGTGCTGCTTGGCGCCGAGTTCCTCGGGATGGTGCTCATTCTGATGATGGCCGGCGAGATGCTCGTCATGGCGATCGTCATGGTCATGTACATGATGAATCCGGCGGGCCTGAACCCGATGGTCATGGTCCACCAGGACCGAGTGGCTGCGATCGCGGGGCTCGTCGCGTTCCTGGCCCTCGCCGCGGTTGGGCTCACCGGCGAATTTGCCGACAAGCCCGTCCCGGCGCCGCCCGCGGCGACGGTGGAGCTCGGCCGGGAGCTGCTCGGCAACTCAATGCTCGTGTTCCAGACGGCGGGCGTCACCTTGCTCGCCACGATGATCGGGGCGGTCGCAATCGTCGGGCACCGGGGCCGGTATGGATCGGCCGACGAGGGCTCGGTGGAGCCCGGCTTGCAGCCAGACGAGGAAGTCGCGTGATGACCACAGAGGCCGTCCTCATCGTCGCCGCTGCGCTGTTCGGGATCGGGGTCTATGGCGCCCTGAGCCAGCAGTCGTTCGTGATGCTGATGATGGGCATCGAGCTGATGATCAACGGCGCGCTGCTTGCACTCGTGGTCCTGTGGGCCCGCGCGGCCGGCGGCAATCCTGAAGGCCAGATGCTGGGCGTCGTGTTCATGACGGTGATGGCCGTCGAGATGGCCCTGGGCTTCGCCCTGATCACGGGGGTGTACCGGGTGCGTCGCGCGGATATCACCGAGAAGCTCCGCCGGCTCAAGGGATGAACCCGCTCGTCCTGCCGCTCGTCCCGCTTGCGATCGCGGCTGCCCTGGTGCTGGTGCGCCGGTGGTCCCGCGCGCAGGCGGCGATCGCTGTCGGGGGACTCCTCGTATCGGTCGCGCTCGGCGTCGATGCCGCCGTGACGGAGCCAGCCGTGCGCTTCGCCTGGAGCCCGTCAATCGAGCTGGTCCTCGGCGTCTCGGGTTTCGGACGGGTGATGGTCGTGCTCGTGCCCGCCATCGCGGCACCGATCGTGGCGTACGCAGCTGCGACCGAGGACAAGGGGAGGACCCGCCTGCTCGCCTTCCTGATGGCGTTCGTGGCGGCGATGCTGCTCCTGGTCGTGGCTGGCGACTTCGTCAGCCTCCTCGTGGGCTGGGAGCTCGTCGGTGCGACGTCGTGGGCCCTGATCGGGCACGGCTGGCGCGACCGCGGCAACGTGGACGCCGGGACCCAGGCCTTTCTGACGACCCGCCTGGGCGATCTCGGCCTGTACGCGGCTGCCGGTGCCACGCTGGCCGCAACCGGTGGCTTCGCGTTCGACGCCATTGGAGGGGCTGCGGCGCCGTGGCGCGAGATCATTGCCGGGGGCGTGATTCTCGCAGCGGCGGCGAAATCGGCGCAGGTGCCCTTCAGTCCGTGGTTGTTCGCAGCCATGGCCGGCCCGACGCCGGTGTCCGCGCTGCTCCACTCGGCGACGCTGGTCGCCGCCGGAGCGTACCTGCTCATCCGGCTCGCGCCTGCGCTCGCGGCGGTCTGGTGGTTCCTGCCGGTGCTCGCCCTGATCGGCGCCGCCACGGCGCTCGGAGGCGGCGTCGTCGCATTGGCGAACACCCATGCCAAGCGCGTGCTCGCGGCCTCGACGTCGGCCCAATACGGCCTGATGTTCATCGCGGTCGGCGCGGGATCGACCGCCGCGGCCAGCGCGCAGCTCGTGACACACGCCGCGTTCAAGTCGCTCCTGTTTCTCTCGGCGGGCGTGGCCGTCCACGCCGTCGCGACGACCGATCTTCGAGCGATGCGCCTCGGCCGCGTCCTGCCGTCCGTCGCGGCGATAGCCGCTGTCGGCGGTCTTGCACTCGCCGGGATGCCTCCGCTCGGGGGCGCCTGGAGCAAGGAGGCGGTCCTGTCGGCCGCCGCCGAGGCGTCAGCGGGCCTCGCGGTGGCCGTCCTCGTAGCGTCGCTGCTGACGGCCATCTATGCCGGCAGGTTCGTCCTGCTCGCATTCGGCCCCGGAAGCGGCCAGCGAGTCGTTCGGCGTCCGGGACGGGTCGAGATCGCGTCCCTCGCCGCGCTCGCGACGGCTACGGTCGTGTTGTCGGGTCTGTGGCTTCCTGGTGCGGCCCGCTTCGTCGAGGACATTGGTGGCAGTGTCCTGCCGCCGGGATCTTCCTGGGAGGTCGTCGCTTCCCTCGCCGTCATCGTGGCGGGCGGACTCGTCGTCCTGCTCCTCGACCGGCGCGGGAGACTGTCGGATGCCTTGCCCGGTGCGTTGCGGCGCGCGTGGATCACCGACTGGCTGGGGCTGCCGCTCCTGCAGAGGCGTCTGGTGGTGCAGCCGACCCTCGCTCTTGCCGCCGCACTCGCGCGGGCGGACGACCGTGTCATCGACGCGGGCGTCCGGGCGACGGGTCGCGTGGCCGTCGTCGTCGCCGGGCTGACCGCGCTGCGCCTGGACCTCTCCATCGACGGTGCCGTTGCGTCCATCGCCGCCTCGGCGATCACCGTGGCCGGCGCCTCCCGCTGGACCGACGACACGATCGTTGACGGTGTCGTCGAGGCGACGGGCCGGGGGCTGGGCCGTGCCGGCCATGAGAGTCGGCGGCTGCAGAGCGGTCTCACCCACCAGTATTTCGTCATTGGCGCCGTGGGCGTCGTCGCGATCGCGGCGATCCTGGTTGCGGGCCGATGAGACCAATGACCCCAGGAGCCCGATTGTGCTGACCGCCGCGATCTTCGTGCCAATCCTCGCCGCCGCCCTGTTGGCCCTGCTGCCACGGGACCGGGGCCTGGGCGCGCAACCCGGGCGACTCATGGTTCTCTCGACAGTGATTGCGGCGGTCCCTTTGGCGATCCTCGCCGTCGCATGGCTCGGGTTCGGCGGCACGGGCGGGTTCGAGCAGGTCGAGTCGATCGACTGGATCCCGTCGCTGGGGGTCGCGTACCGCGTCGGGATCGATGGCCTGTCGCTGCCGCTGGCAGCGATGACGGCCCTCCTCTTCGTCGTCGCTGTGCTGTACCCCGTTGACCTTCGGGGCCGACCGGCGGCCTACTTTGCCCTGCTGCTCTTCCTGGAGGGCGTCTCGATCGGGTTGTTCCTCGCCCTCGACCTGTTCCTGTTCTTCGTGTTCTGGGACGTGTCGCTCGTCGCGATGTACTTCCTGATCGCCGCCTGGGGCCACGGTGACGCCCAGCGATCCGCCCTGAAGTTCTTCCTCTACACGTTCGCTGGCTCGCTGCCGCTGCTGCTGGCGATCCTCGGGCTCTACCTTGCGACCGAGCCGCGCACCTTTGACATGGCGGAGATCATTCGCCAGCAGCCACTCGCGGGCACGGGCCTCTATGGCCTCCTGGTGTTCGCGGGCTTCTTCATCGGCTTCGCTATCAAGACGCCGATCGTGCCGTTCCACACCTGGCTCCCGCCGGCCCACGTCGATGCCCCCGGGCCGGCCTCCGCAATCCTCGCCGGCGTCCTCCTCAAGATGGGCACCTACGGATTCGTGCGGATCCTCATGAGCATGCTACCCGACGTCTGGGCACAGCTCGCCCTTCCGATTGCGATCCTCGCGGCGATCTCGATCCTCTACGGCGCCCTGGTCGCACTCGCCCAGACGAACCTCAAGCGCTTGATCGCGTACACGAGCGTCAACCACATGGGATACGTGATGCTCGGCCTGGCAGCGGCCGGCGCGGCGGTCACCGGTCAGGAAGCAGCCCAGGCTATCGCCCTCACGGGCGCGACCGTTGAGATGGTCGCCCACGGCCTCATCACGGGCGCCCTGTTCCTGATCAGCGGCTCCCTCCTGGCGCGCGGCGGGACCTACGAGATGACCGCTTACGGTGGGCTGCTCGATCGTGCGCGCCTTCTGACGGGCCTGACGGCGCTCATGGCGTTTGCGAGCCTCGGCTTGCCGGGTCTCGCGGGCTTCGTCGCCGAAGTCCAGGTGTTCACCGGCACGCTCGCGATCTGGCCCGCGCTCGCGGCCGTCGCGCTCATCGGGATCGTGCTCACCGCCGGAGTGTTCCTGCGCATGCTCGGGCGGCTGTTCCTCGGCGCCCTCCCTGACAAGTGGCGCTCGTTCCCCGACCTCGGCCGGCGCGAGCTCGCCGGTCTTGGCGCTCTGGGGTTCTTCGTCATCCTGATCGGTGTCGTCCCGTCATGGCTGCTCGGGGTCATCGACTCCTTTGCCGGACCGTTCGTGGGTCGCCCGTGACCGGGCCCGGCTCGCTGGTTGCCAAGGGGAACACGTCGTGACCGGCGACGGGTCGATGGGATCGGTCGTCGGCGACGTCCTGCCGGAAATCGCGATCGTTCTCGGCGGGGTCGTCGTCCTGCTGTATGCCCTGTTCGCACCACGCAGTCACCAGCGATGGGCGGCGTGGCTCGCCTTTGCCACCGCAATGATCGCCGCCGCGATCACTCTCTCCATGCTCGGCGGGCAACAGGCGCTCACGTTCTTCGGCACCTACGCGCGCGACGACGTCGCCGCGGTCGGCCGCCTGATCGTGCTCGCCGCGACGATGCTTACCATCGCGCTCTCCCTCCCGTGGTTCGCGAAGGATCCCCGACACGGCGAGTACTACACGCTGCTCCTGTATTCCGCACTCGGCGCCATCCTGCTCGCCGGTGCGACGGACCTCAAGGAGTTCGTCGTGGCGATGCTCCTGTCGTCTGCGACCGGGTTCGTCCTCGTGGGCTACCACCGGCGGTCCTCGCCGTCCGCTGAAGCCGCGATCAAGTACTACCTGATCGGAGCGCTGGCGAACTCGGCGATGCTGATGGGCGTCGCGCTGCTGTTCGGGGTTGCCGGCGGCACCACCTTCGCGGCACTGGCGGCCGGCTTGCCGGCGGTCGCGGGACCCGCGACCATCGCCGGGGTCACGCTCGTCGTCGTTGGTGTGGCGTTCAAGCTAGGCGCGGTCCCCTTCCATCCGTGGGTGCCAGACGTCGCACAGGGTGCGCCGGCACCGGTCGCGGCGTTCATCACCGCCGTGCCGAAGGTCGGTGCCTTCATCTTCCTCGCCCGCTTTGTCCTGGTGCTTCCATCGGGCTCGCTCGGATGGGAACTGCTCGTCGCGGTCATCGCAACGGCCACGATGACCCTGGGCAACCTCGCATGCCTGTGGCAAGACGATGTCCGCCGCCTGCTCGGCTGGTCAGCCGTGTCGCAGACGGGGTACGGGCTCATGGCGATCGTGGCACTGGGACGAAGCGAGCTCGCCATTCCGGCCCTGCTGTTCTTCCTTGTCGCCTACGTGCCTGGCAACATGGCCGCCTTCGGGACGGTCGTCGCCCTGCGGGGCCGCACTGCGCTGGCCGACTATGCGGGCATCGCTCGCGCTCGTCCGTGGATCGCGGGTTCGCTCGCGCTGAGCTTCCTGTCGTTCATCGGTGTCCCGCCCCTTTCGGGCTTCGTCGCCAAGCTGCTGCTGTTCCTCGTGGCGATCCAGGCGGGGTACGCATGGCTCGCGGTCGTGGCCGCGGTCAACACCGTCATCTCGATCTTCTACTACGTGCGTGTCCTCGCCCCGGCGTACTTCGATTCGCCTGCCGCTCCGGTCCCAACCCTGAGCCGCGGGACGACCCTGGTGACGATCGGATCCGCGGGCCTCCTTGTCGTGACCGGCATCGTTGCCGAGCCACTCGTCGCAGCCTTCGTTGCCGCCGTCCTGGTGCGCTGAGGCCGTTGAGCCGCCATCGGGACCGCCGGGGGGGGCAGGAGCGGACTGAGCCTCCGTGTGAGCGGCCGATCTCGATCAGCCCGTTCCAGAGGACATACCGCGAGCGCCAGGTCTTCTGGTTGCCACGAGACGAAGCCGGCGACTGGCGGGATGCCACGTCGTGCGGCTACGTCATTCCGATGAGCAGGCCCGCCCGACTCGATAAGCTGGCCTCAGCCAGGCGATCGAAGGCAGCGTCCGGCTGCTCTGCCGGGACGACTGACCATCGGTGAGATCGGCAATCTCGTTAGCTTCATGGCTCGGCGACCTGGCGACAAAGTCGCGTTGCCGAGAGCACCTCGACAGTACATCGTCTCTTAAGAAAGCCAATCGCGTCATCTCGGCCCTGATGAGCAGCCGGCACAGCTTCCCAGACTCGCCGCCACTGCGCGACATCGGAACAGGCCCGGATGGCATCGTCGAGGGGGGAGGCACCGTACTCCGGGAGGGCTCGGGGATCTGCATTCCGGAATGCAGCGGTACAGGCGTCGTCGGTCTGCGCTGATGAGCAGGCCGCCACGATAAGAACGATCCCGAGCACGGCCGCGCGCGCGATCGTCATGCTGCGCGCTGGCTGGCTGGAGTCCGGATGGCCGTCTTCACAACTCTCCGCTCGGCATCGCGGCCACCTTACTGCGTCGAATCATCTTCGTGACTCGCTTCAGCGACATCGGCATGGTCAGTCAGGCCCTCCAGCACCCTAACGGACGGTGATACTGGTGTTGAGGCGGCCCTCGCCGATCACGTCGTGATGAGGACGCCCAGCACCACGACCACGAACGCCAGGCCTACGAGGCGACGAGGTGTCTGTGAGCGTGGTTCGTCGTGACTTGCTCGTCTGAAAGGGTCGCGCCACCTTCGATCGCCTTTATCGGCAGCAGGAATGATTGTATCCGCGCTGCCGCAACACACGGGCACTTCGGCTGTTGGCCTGAATTTCAACGAGCTCTCGGCCAGCCAAGCCGATCAGTGGCGGTGGCGCGCGCCCAGGCGCGCGCTTCTACTCGGGGCGCCGACGATCCGGCCCTCAGTGCTTCCTCGCCTGGCTCCTCGACGAGGGCGAGATCCGAGTCGGCCTGATGACCCATATGAAACGGGCCCGCGTGCCAGAGGTGCAGATGCAGTTGGACAACGTCTTCTTCCTGATCGCCGTCGCAACAGTGTCGGGCCGATGAGAATCTCGAATGTTCGGGTAGACCAGACGACCGGACGGCCTCGTGCCCGCTGGGTCTGGGGCGCCGGGGGCACTCGCCGACGCCTCACGAGCCGGCGTGCATCGACAGGTCGGCAACCATCGCGGCAAGCCCCACGCCGATGACGAGCATCACGATGGTGGAGACCGCGACCGCCGCCTGCACGCGAGCTGGCGGCCTCGCCTGGGCCGGCTCATGGGCAGGCTCGTCTCCGCCCTTACCCAGTGCGCGCGACGAACCCATCCCGTGTTTCAAGCCGCTCGCGACGAGCCACCAGTTCACCGGATAGGCCAGCAGTCCGCCGACGATCGTGGCGATGGCCATGACGCCCCAGAACCGACCGCTCGTCGGCTCCATCGCCGAGGGATCCTGGGTCGTGAGCACGACCATGACCGGGAGCATGCCGGCCATCAGCGCATTCATCGACAGCCACTCCGGCAGGACGGTAGCGCGGACCGCGGCGAGGTAG
>JBBRRZ010000019.1:0-67285 GCA_038245845.1 Candidatus Limnocylindrales bacterium | reverse complement strand
GGGAGCGACCCAGTCACGCACCGACGGGGGCATCAGCAGCAGGGTGTCCTGGTCGTAGGGACGGAAGGTCTTCGTGCGCATACGAGATTCTGGCATGCGCCAGACTTGTCCGGTGGCCATTACCGACGCAGCCTCCTAGCGCCTCGGTTCGGGCCCCAGCCGACCCCCTGCGGCGCACCGGCGCCCGGGTGGCGCGTGGCACAATCGGGCCATGCGCATCGACGACCGCTTCGACGACCTCGTCGCGAGCCTCGGCGGGTTCTACCGGACCTGGTACGTCTACGTGGGCCTGGAGCTGGGGCTGCTGCATCGGATCCGTGAGGCGGGTCCCGATGGCCTGAGCCCGGCCGAGCTCGCCCAGCGGACCGGGACCGAGGCGCGCCTCGTCTCCGATTGGGCCTGGGGCGCGGACGCGCACGACCTGGTGGAGATCGAGGACGGCCGGATCCGCGTCGCCGACGACGTCGCGCTGGTCCTGCTCGAGGCGGACCGGTCGGAGTACCTCGGCGGGCAGTTCCTCCATGCGGCCACCGGGAGCCTCGACTACTCGCACTTCGCGGAGGTCTTCCGGACGGGCACGCCGGTCGCGTCACGGCCGGACCGCTACCGGGCGGCGATCGAGCGGCTCACCGTCCAGGACATCGCGGTCTTCTTCCAAGAGGTGCTCGCCTCGGTCCCGGAGCTGGTCGTGGACCTGCGCCCGGGCGCCCGCATCCTCGACGTCCACTGCGGCGGCGGCCGCTGGCTGATCGCGATGGCCCGCCGCTTCCCGGGCACGCTGCTCACCGGCGTGGAGTTCGAGCCGGACTCCGTGGGGCGTGCACGGGCGAACGTCGCGGCGGCGGTGCTCGCCGAGCGGATCACGATCGACCAGGGCGATGTGGTTGACGTCGGCCATCCGCAGGAGTTCGACCTGGCCTACTTCCAGTACGCACTCCACCAGCTCCCGGACGCCGCGGCCGCGCTGCGCTCCGCGTGGAGCGCCGTCCGCGACGGCGGCTGGCTCGTGGCGCTCGACTGGTACATGCCCTCCGAGCCGGACGAGCTGCGCAGTCGCCACGGCGAGCTGATCGCGGGCATCCAGCTGGACGAGCTGATCCAGGGGACACGGCTGGTCACCCGCGGCGAGGCCCTCAACTGGTTCTCCGTCGCCGGCCTGCCCACCCCTGACCTCATCGACCTGCCATCGGGCGCCACCGCGATCGTTGCCCGCCGCGCGTAGGCGGCCGCGCCTCTCCCGCCGAGGCGCCTATTCGGGCTCAACGCTGAGCAGATGCGCAGAGACTTCATCGACGCTGACGCGATGGAGTGCGATCACAGCCACGAGGCCCGATGGCCGGGGGTCCGTGCCACCCGCCTGGGCCGTCCACAACTCGATGCGTGCGTGCCACGGCGGTGTCGGCCCGTGCTCCGGGTGGTCAGGCTCCCAAGGCGGCTGAACGCCCGACCCCGGCGTCATGACGAGCACTCGCAACGTCGTTCGCAGGTGTGCCGCAAGCACCGGATCCTGGATGTCGCCCGTGATCAGCGCCCGGATCAATCGGCGAGTCGCCGGCTTGCCGTGGTCGTGCCGGATCGTCTTCTGGCCCTTGCCGTTCGGTCGTCGTGCCAGGGGTGGCACCTCGGGTTCGGGTTCGGCAGGTGGCCAGCCAGCCTCGTTCGAGAACGTCTCATGGGACACGTCACCACGACCAAATCCGGGCTCCTCGCCCGTCTTCGCTTCCCACGCCTTCCACGCGATCGAGAGCAGGGCCTCGAACTCCATGTCCTTGGGCATCCGGCGTGGATCCGCCAGCACGGCGTCATGGAACTCGCGTCCGTTCGCCACCACCGCGCAGCGCGCGTAGAGGAACTCGTCGGCCGAGATCGGGTGGAGGCCACCGCGCCAGCCGGACCCCATCTCCCGAGCCCACGCTCGTCCATCGAGCGCATGCAATGTGCGAGAGAGGATCTGCTGGAAGCCTTCGATCTCCTTGAGCGAGCGTCTGGCGAGCGCATCGACGACCGGCGCGACGACCTGCTCGTCATCCCCTTGGTGACGCCAGTCGAGCCCGTCCAACAACCCCCAGAAGGTCGCTTCGTTCATCCGCCGGATTATGGTTGGTCCTGGAACTCAAGGAGCGATTTCGGGAAACCGGGTCTCGTCACCCTTGGCGCCTTAGCCCTTGACCTCGAGGGTCCCCGTCATGCTCGGGTGGATCGAGCAGGCGAACGGGTAGGTCCCGGCCACCGTGTAGACGATCGTCACCGTTGCGCCGGGGGCGATCTGGCCGCTCTTGCACAAGCCGTCGGTGAAGGTCACGGTGTGGGCGGCGCCGTCGCCGTTGGTCCAGGCGATCGCCGTGCCCGCCTGGACGCTCAGCCCGGTCGGGAACGCGAAGCCCTTGATCTGCGCGGGCGTACCAGTGGCCGTGGTGCTGACCTCGCACTCGGATGCCGCGCCGCCGCCATCGGCCGATGCGCTGGCAACAGGGGGGCCGCTCACGGCGGACGACGGGGGCGTCGTGCCACCGGTGCCGGACCCGCAGGCGGCGAGCAGCAGGGCCGCGGCGGCGAGGATTGCGCCGAGGCTGCGTCGTCCGGTCATCGCGTTGCTCCTTGGGTGGGCATCCGGGCAGGGACCCTGGACCGTGTGAGGCACTGTACGGCGCGGGGCAAGGGCCGGTTTCGCCTGTCGGACGAGCGTCGCGCCGCCCGCTATCGTTGGGTGGTGACCCGCCACATCGAGCTCGACGACGCGACGGTGCTCGCCCTCGAGCGGCACGAGACGCACGCCCATTCGATCCCGAGCCGCGAGGTGCGGGACCTCGGCGATGCGCTCATGCTCCATGATCCGCGGGACCGGGACCCGTTCTGGAACCGGATGGTGAGCCTCCGCTGGCCCACGGAACCCGCGGCCTTCGACGCACGCCTGGCCGAGGCTGTCGTGCTGTTCGGGATCCTCCAGCGTTCCCCGCACGTCTGGCCGTCGCCCATCCACTCGACGCCACCCGACCTGGTGGCACGGTTGCGTGCCCACGGGTTCGCCGACGCCGGCGGCGGGCACGTCATGGTGCTGCGGGACCCGGCCACGGTCGTCTCGGTCAGGCCGACGGAGCTGCCACCCGCGACGACACTGACCGCGATGACCCGTGCTTCCGACGCCGCCGCCGGTGACATCGAGGACGTGGCGCTCGTCCTCGCCGAGTCCTTCGCGGCAGCGCCCGGGCGAGCTGCGGAGCTGGCGGCCGACATGCACCGCACGCTGGACGACCCGCGCATCGCCCTCGTGTTGGCGCGGGTCGACGGCGAGCCGGCGGCGGCGGCGAAGGCGACGACCTTTGACGGACTGACGTACGTGTCGTCGATCGGCACGCGCGACGCGTACCGCGGTCGCGGCCTCGGCGGGCTGGTGACGCGGCACGCCATCGTCGCCGGCGGCGGCCGGGCGTCGCGGATGGCCTACCTCGGCGTGTTCAGTGGCAATGGGCCCGCGATCCGCCTGTACGACCGGCTGGGGTTCCGCTCGATCGGCGAGGCGCCGGACCTCCTGCTCGAATGACCCTCTGGGCACGCCTGACCTGGCAGGCAGCGGACCCGACTGAGATCGCCGCCTCGCTTGCGGCACGCCTGGGCGTCGTCGCGCGTGAGGGTGGTGGAGCGCCCGGGGCCATCTCGATCGACCTCGTGTCCGCCGTGCTCGAGATCCGGCCCTGGGTGCGGGAGTCGCCGGCCGACGATCCGTTGGCCGGTGGCCGCCTCGTGCTCGAGCCGGTACCCGGTGGGGAAGAGCCGCCCGGCGCGGGCGCGGGTTTGCCGTCGTCGACCCTGACGCTCGCCGCCGTCGGCTGGGCGACCGTGGAGCTTGACCGGGCCGAGATGGAGCTCGCTCCGTGGCTCGGGCCTTGCATCCGCAGCCGGCCCGGGGTCGGGGGTTCGGCCGCCGATTCCGTTGACGCGCCGCTCGGCGCACGCGGCCGCGTCTTCGCCGGTGGTGGCCTGCCGGGCGAGTCCATCGTGCTCCTCGAGCCGAGCACGGAGGGTCGGCTCGCGGCCTCGCTCGTGCGCGACGCCGAGGGACCGTGTGCGTTGTACCTGCGACCCGCTGACGGGCTCGAGGCGTGGGCGCGCCGGGCCCGGGAACGTGGCGTGCGGCTGAGCGCCCGCCGGATCGGGCCGCTGGGCGCCGCGCGGCTGGTGGTCGGCGGGCCGGTCGCGGGGCCGCACATCCTCGTCGTCGACATCAGTCGCTCCTCGAACCGTGCGGCCGACGGGGATACCATCGCGCCATGAACGACGTCGCCACGCTCCAGATCCGCCCGGCCACCGAGGAGGACGCGGACCGCCTCGCCGCCCTCCTGACCGACGAGGGCTACCCGGCCGGTCCGAGCGACCTCGCGCGCCGCATCGCCCGCTTCGGGAGCGCGGACTCCCGCGTGCTCGTTGCGGAGCAGGCCGGGGAGGTGCTGGGCTTCGTTGCCTTCCATCTCGTGCCCCGCTTCGAGACGGAGGACTGGTTCATCCGCCTCATCACCGTGGTCGTGGACCCGGGTGCCCGCGAGCGCGGGATCGCGAAGGCGCTGCTCGCCGATGTCGAGCGCGTGGGGCGCGAGGAGGGGATTGCCTTCCTCGAAGTGACGGCCGGCCATCACCGGCCCGATGCGCGCCAGCTGTTCGAGGCCGTGGGCTACGACGCGACGGTCACGACGTACCTGCGCAAGCGCCCCTGAGCCAGCTCTTCCGGACCCGGGATCGCCCGCGATGACCCTCCCGCGTCTCCGCCTGCGCGACGAGGTCGCGGGCCTGCTGGACCTGCCGTGGGAGCTGCCGCTGCGCACCTGGGACGCGTCGACCCTCGTGTTCCGGGAGCTGCCGGTCGGGCCGTCGCGGCATCTCGTCCGGTTCCTCGTCGCGGATGGCCGCGTCTACGCGCTCAAGGAGCTTCCGGTCGGGGTCGCGGAGACGGAGTTCCGGGTCCTCCGCCACCTCGAGGACGCGGGCTTGCCCGCCGTGCGCGCCCTCGGGCTCTCGGTCCGGGAGGACCTTGGCGACGCCGTGCTGGTGACCGAGTACCTGCGCCACTCGATGCAGTACCGGCGGCTGCTGATGCGCTTCCGGGCCGTGTCGCCGGCGTATCGCGACCGCCTGCTGGACGCGATGGCGCTGCTGCTCGTCGACCTCCACCGCGGCGGCGTGTACTGGGGCGACTGCTCGCTCGCCAACACGCTGTTCCGGCGGGACGGGGACCGGATCCAGGCCTATCTCGTCGATGCCGAGACGTCCGCGGTGTATCCCAGCCTTTCCGATGGGCAGCGGCGGTTCGACCTCGACATCCTCGTGGAGAACGTTGCCTTCGGCCTCGCGGACCTCGCGGCATTCCAGGGTCGCGAGGACGAGGTCGAGAGCGCGATCGAAGGGGCCGAGTGGGTTCGCTCGCGCTACGAGGCGGTGTGGGCCGAGCTCTACGAGCAGCCGGACCTCATCCCGGGCGACCGCCAGACGATCCGTGCCCGGCTGCGCCGGCTCAACGACCTCGGGTTCTCCGTGGACCTCGAGGTGGACCCGGTTGGTCCCGCGGGCTCGGTGCTGCTGCGGACGTCGGTCACGACCCGGCGCTACCACGCGAACGAGCTGGAGCGCCGGACCCGGCTGCGGACATTGGAGGGGCAGGCGTGGATCCTGCTCAACGACCTCGCGGAGTACACCGCCTGGCTCGAGTACTTCGAGCGGCGGGCGGTGCCAATCGATGCCGAGGAGGCCGCTGAACGCTGGCTGCGGGACGTCTACCGGCCGACGCTGGCGCAGATCTCGGGCCTCGTGGGTCAGGACCGGGACCTCGTCCAGGCGTACTGCGACGTCCTGGAGCACAAGTGGCTGCTCTCGGAGCAGGCCGACTACGACGTCGGGCTGCAGGCGGCAATCGAGTCGTACCTGGTCGAGGGGGCACCCGCGCCCGAGCGGACGGGCGTCGGGCTCGACATCGTGCTGGACACCCTGGACGTCGAGGCGGACGACCTGGACTGGGCGGGCGACGCGCCGAGCTGACGACGGTGCCCGGTCGCTGGACGGCGTTCGGTCGCTGCGAGGCGCTACGGTTCCGGTCGCTGGGCGGCGGATTCGTTGCTGCGCGGAACCCTGTCGCCGCTGGGCGGCGCAAGGCGAGGCGGGTCGGCCCGCGGAGAGCGCGGCCGCCGATCAGCTGTCCCAGCGCTCCCGATGCAGGACCTCGTCCTGGGCCCGCCGGCCGCCGGCCCGCGGCGGGTTCGTCATGACCGACGGATCCGCGGGGTAGCCGAACGAGAGGATGTACTCGCACTCCATGTCCGCGGGGTAGCCGAGGATGTCGCGGGCCGTGGCGTGCTCGTAGACCGTCGCCGGACAGCTGCCGACGCCCAGCTCCCACGCGACGATCATCATCTGCGCGGCGGCACCACCGAGGTCCCAGACGACGCTCAGCGGAGCGTCCGGTGCCCGCGGGTCCGGGGTGACGAGTGCGATCGCTGCGGCCGCCCCGGCGACGTGCCCGGCGTACGGCCCGAGGGTCGACATCGCCCGCAGCCGATCACGGTCCTCGACGATCACGAAGCCCCAACGCTGCAGGTTCTTCGAGCTGTGCGCGCGCCGACCAGCCGCGATGATCCGGTCGAGGTGCTCGGGCGCGAGCGGCCGGTCCTCGAACGAACGTACGGCGCGCTTGGTGCGGATGATGTCCCAGGCGTTCATCGGGCGTGTCGCTCCTCGGGCAGTGCCAGGTACGCGGTGGTGGTCAGGCAGCGGTCGAATCCGGCGGCGTGGCGGCGCTCTCGCTGCGGCGCGCAACGCGAGAGAGGGAGCGCAAACCGCCGGGCTCCTCGTCGAGCGTGGTGAGCCGCTCCGGGTCCGGCGGGCGGATGGCGGGCACCGCGCGGGCGATGGCTGCCGCCGCATCCGGCGTCAGGCTGCCGCCCAGCGTCCGGGCCAGGAACCGCGCGATGGCCGCCCGGTACGCCGGGAACTCGTACAGCCACGAGTGCCGCCCGCCCTCGACGACCAGGGTCTCGGTCAGCGCGGCGGGCCGTGCCGCGCGGCGGGCGGCAGCGAGCCGGGCGAGGTCGGTCACGGGCACGACCCCATCATCCGTCCCGTGGACGAGCATCACCGGCTGCTCGATGGCGCGCACCGCCTCGGTCGCGCTGATCGAGCGCATCGTATGCCCGCGAGGCCGCAGGTAGACGCGCGTCGTCAACCACGCGAGGGGCCACGCGATCGGGTCGGGGATCGGCAGCCTGGCGAGCCGGAAGGTCTGGCGGGTGAGGCGCGCGGGATCGGCCGGCGTCGCGACCGCGATCACGGCATCGATGGTGGGGTCGGCCGCGGTTGCCACGAGCGAGCCAGCGGCACCCATCGAGTGGCCGAGGACGCCGATCGTCGTGACCTCCGGCCGGCGGCGCAGCGCGGCGACCGCGGCCCGGGTGTCGGCAGCGTACTCGCCGACGGACATCGGCAGCTCCTCGCGAGCGTTGGCGCCGTGGCCCCGCACGTCGATCGTGAGCACATGCATCCCGATTGCACGGAGGACCTGGGCGTGCGGCAGCGTCCGGTCACGCGAGGACTCCCAGCCGTGCACCAGGACCACGCCCGGCGCTGGCTCGGACCCCGCGGGGATGTACCAGGCCTGCAGCGAGACGCCGTCGCTCGAAGGGATCTCGAGGGTCTCGAACGGCAGCCCGAGGGCGTCGGGCGCCTGGGTCGGCGGGTGCCGGCGCGGATACCCGGCGCGGACGCGGTACACCAGCGCGAACCGGTAGGCCGCCGCGAGCGGCAGCGCGGTCAGGGCGGCGATGAGGCCCGCACGGCGGACCCGGCGGAGCGGGGTCATGACCACAGGTGACCGTGCGCGGCCCGGGTTGTCAAGCACCATCGGCGACACTCACAGGTCGCGCACTGTCTGCGGGTCGGAGCGCGTCGTGGTGCGGGCTACACTCGACGCGTGCCTTCCAAGGACCCGTACCTCGTGCTCGGCATCGAGCCCGGCGCAAGCCCTGACGACATCAAGACCGCCTGGCGTGGCCTGGCGCGGCGTCATCACCCGGACCTGATCGGCGACGACCCGGAGACCGCACGCCGGGCGACGCGCCGGATGGCCGAGATCAACACCGCCTACGCGGCGCTCACGCGCGCAGGGGTGACCCACGAGGGTCGGCGTACGCGGGCAAACGATGCCGACTCGGACGGGGGGACGTGGCAGGGCCCGGGCGGCCCCGGCAGCTCCACGAAGGCGGGGCGACGCAATGGCACGGCCGCGGGTCCGGGCACGCGCCCCGAAGGTGGCCCGCCGCCCCCGCCGCGCACGCGCCCCGTCACCGGTCGCCTCGACCTGTCGGGGAACGTCCATCCGCACAACCAGACCATCACGCCGCCCGGGACCAGGATTCCCCTCACCGGGCAGCCACCGAGGCGCTGGGGCCGGTCCGAGCGCGAGCTCCGCGCCTCGCAGCCATCGGGTCCCATGGAGATCCGGCGCGACCCGCGCTACGTGGCGCCCGCGACGCCGTCGCTCGACGGGGCCGTGGCGATCGAGGTCGACTTCGGCAAGTTCCACGGCCACACGCTGGGTGAGATCGCGGCCTTCGAGCCCTCGTACATCGACTGGCTGGCCGGCACCGTCACCCGGGACCCGGAGCTGACGCTGGCCGCACGGGTCATCCGCGACGAGCTCGACCGGCGGGGGATCGTCCGGACCCAGCGGCCACCACGGCCGGGCTGGCAGTCGAACCCGTTCCGGTAGGGTCCCGAACACGAGCGCGCCGCGGACACGAACGCGGCTCGGACACGAACGCGGCTCGGACACGAACGTGCCCCCGGCAAGAACGCCGGAGGCACGGATGACGACGGATCAGTGCTACCGACCCGCGACTCGGGCCTGCTGGCCGGATCGCCGTGGTTACTCGGCTCGTGATCGAGGGCTTCGGTTCCCCCGGGCTCGTCAAGCGTCCCCGACGGCCGGGTCGTCCGGTCCTGTGATCCGTGGCCGACGCCCCAGGTTGCCCCCGGTGTGTCGCGGGATCGGTGCGTGCGAACGCGAGGCTCAACGTACGGGTAGCCGCCGTGGAAGGCAATGGGTCGCGGGTCAGGGGGGAGTGGTGGGCGATGGTCTGGCGCACGCTGGCACCGCCGGGACCATCAGGCCCCGGTGCCCCCGAGACCATCGCCGCACCAGGGAATCCGCCCCATCCCGTGCCCGCGGCGGGATCCGGACGGCGCCGGTACGCTCAGGGCATGCGTCGCATCGCCGCCCCCGGCGGCTCCCTCCTCGTCGCGGCGCTGGCCGCCGCGTTCGTCGTCGGTGCGTGTGCCACGCCGATCCCGCAGGCGAGCTTCGACCCGGCGTCCGCGTGCACCACCGACGGTCGCTTCCCGGGGGCGTTCCCCGAGCTCGAGGCGCTGCTCCCGACGACGTTCGAGGGCAAGGCGCCGACGAGCGTGGACTCGGGGCGTAACTGCACGCCGACCGCGCTCGGGACGCTGGCCCAGGACGGCGTGGATGGAGTGCGCTTTGCGGGCGCGACGTGGGCCTTGGGCGGGACGACCGGCGTGACGGTCGCGGTGTTCGAAGGTGACGGCCTCGACGCGGCGACGCTGCGCACGTTCTACGAGAACGGGGCGCGCAAGGCCCGCCGGACCGAGAAGCTCGTGGTCAGCGACACGACGGTCGGCGGCAACCCCGCCAAGCGCCTCGACGTCCTGGGCTCTGATGGGACGGGCCAGACCGTCGTCACCTGGCCCGCATCCGAGCCGGGCCGCGTCAACGTCCTGCTGGCCGCCGACCTTGGCGACGCGAAGGTCCTCGAGGCGCTGGACGCCTTCGCCGCGCCCTAGCCCGACGGCTGCGCCGAAGCCCCAATAGTCGCGTGCTAGAGTCGGCCGCATGAGCGATCGTCCCGACGGGTGGGATCAGCGACGGCGCGCCTGGCGGACCGAGCGTCTCGCGCCCTCGCTCGATCGGTTGCCCGAACGCCGCCCCAGGTTCAGCACCCTGGGCGACCTGCCCATCGAGGGCCTGTACGGGCCGTGGGACGCTGACGCGACGCCCGAGGGCGAGCTGCCGGGTCCCGGCGGCCCGACGGCCACCGACCACCACGGGGAGGCGCTGCGTGACGGCGCGGGCCGCTATGCCGACACCGACGACCTGCGGGACATCGGCCTGCCGGGTGAGCCGCCGTACACCCGCGGCATCCACCCGACCGGCTATCGCAGCCGCCCGTGGACGATGCGGATGTTCGCGGGCTTCGGCGCCGCCGAGGACACGAACGCCCGGTTCCGCCAGCTACTCGACGCCGGCCAGACGGGGCTGTCGATCGCGTACGACATGCCCACGCTGTACGGCTACGACTCGGACGACGCGGAGGCCGAGGGCGAGTTCGGGACGTGCGGCGTCGCCGTGAGCAGCCTCGCTGACATGGAGCTGCTGGTGTCGGGCCTGCCGCTCGATCGCGTGTCCACGTCGATGACGATCAACGCCCCAGCGGCGCCGATCTGGGCGATGTACATCGTCGCGGCGGAGAAGACCGGGGTGCCGCGGGCATCGCTCGAGGGCACGACCCAGAACGACATCCTCAAGGAGTACGTCGCCCAGAAGGAGTTCCTCTACCCGCCGGACCCGTCGATGCGCCTCGTCGTCGACACGATCGAGTTCGGCACGCGGGAGCTGCCCAGGTGGAACACGGTCTCGATCAGCGGCTACCACATCCGCGAGGCGGGCTCGACGGCCGTGCAGGAGCTGGCGTTCACGATCGCCGACGGCATGGCATACGTCGAGGCGGCAATGGAGCGCGGCCTGCGGGTCGACGAGTTCGCCCCGCGGCTCTCGTTCTTCTTCAACTCGCACAGCGACTTCTTCGAGGAGATCGCCAAGTTCCGGGCCTCGCGCCGGATCTGGTGGAAGCTGATGAGCGAGCGCTATCGCGCCGAGAACGAGCGCTCGACGTGGATGCGCTTCCACACCCAGACCGCCGGGGTGAGCCTCACTCCGCAGCAGCCGCTCAACAACCTGACCCGGGTCGCGACCCAGGCGCTGGCGGCGATCCTCGGCGGGACGCAGTCGCTGCACACGGACGCGTACGACGAGGCGCTCGCCGTGCCGACCGCCGAGGCCGCGCTCCTGGCGCTGCGCCAGCAGCAGATCATGGCCGAGGAGACGGGTGTCGCGAACACCGTCGACCCACTGGGCGGGTCGTGGTTCGTGGAGTCGCTGACGAACCGCGTCGAGCGCGATGTCTGGCGCTACCTCGACGAGATCGACCGCCGCGGCGGCATGGTCAAGGCGATCGCCGAGGGCTACCCGCAGCGTGAGATCGCGGACTCGGCATATCGCTTCCAGCGCGAGTTCGACGCGGGCGAGCGGGTGATCGTGGGCGTCAACGGCTACACCAACGCGGACCGGATCCGGGTCCCAGTCCTCCACGTGCCCGAGGGGTCGGAGGAGCGCCATCTCGCCCGGCTGGCGCGGGTCCGGGCGGAGCGGGACAACGAGGCGGTGGCGGCGGCGCTCGAGGGGCTGCGGGAGGCGGCGTCGCGCCCCGGGACCAGCGAGACGAACCTGATGCCGCACTTCATCCGCTGCGCGGAGCGCTACGCGACCCTCGGCGAGCAGTGCCGGGTGCTGCGCGAGGTCTTCGGGGAGTATCGGGAGCCGGTCGCGGTCTAGGCAGGTCGCGGGCGGTGAGCCTCAGCGAAGGCCAGCGCGTCCGCGGTGGAGCGTGCGGTGCCGTCAGCGCCGGTGGCGGCCAGCAGGCCGGGGTGAACGGCGACCTGGCCGCCCACGAGGATCGGGACGGAACGACCATCAGCCGCGGCCCGGACGGCCCGGACGGCATCGGCGATCGTGGTGACCCGCCCGGGATCGATCGCGGACAGCCCCACGAACGCCACCTCGTTGCGCGCGACGAACGCACCGAGGTCCGCCGCCGGCAGGTCTGCCCCGAGGTTCTGGACAGTCCAACCCGCCTCGGCGAGCACCTGCTCCAGGCACACCAGCCCGATCATGTGCTGCTCACCCGCGATGCCTGCGAGCACGGCGACCGGCCCGACCCGATGCTCGGGACCAAGGGCGGGGCGGATTCGCTCCAGGGCACGGAGGAGGGTTCGCGACGCGAGGTGCTCTTCGGCGATGGTCCACTGGCCGCTCTGCCAGCGCTCCCCGACGAGCGTCATGGCGTCGCGCAGGAGGCCGTCGAAGACTTCGACTCGAGTTGCCTCCGCGAGGGCGTGGCGCAGCGTCCACGCGGCAAGCTCGTCGTCGCCGTCGGCGAGCAGGCCCGCGAGGAGCTCAGGCGACAGCGAGGACGCGGAAACGCCCTCGGCCGCGACAGGATCGACCGGCGGCAACTTGAACGGGAGGTCGTCTCTCACGGGCGGGACGATAGCGCACCGGGCGGGACGATGCCCGGCCAGGTGGCTGCGCCCGCACGCACGGGGAGACTACGATGACGGCATGTATCTCGATGCACTCTCCTTTCTCGAAGACGAACGCGACGCCTTCCGTCCCTACGAGGCGCTCGACGGCCTGACCGACGAGCAGCTCGACAGGCCGGTGGAGGCTGCCGGCGGCTGGTCCGGCCGCGACCTCATGGGCCACATGCTCGTCTGGCAGGAGACAGCCCTGGCGACCGCCAGGGAGCTCGCCCTGGGCGAGCAGAGCCCCACGATGACGCGACTCGAAGCCGAGTGGGACGCGGCGCCCGGGGCTGGCGACCTGATGAACGCCGCGGCCATCGAGCGCTACCGCGCCCTGCCGATCGACGAGGTGAGGACACAGTTCCGCACTGTCTCGGGAGAGCTGCGCGGCTATCTCACGGTCGTGCCCGAGTCGCGCTGGATCAAGCACGCCAAGCACCAGGAATGGTTCTTCGGCGAGACGACCGAGCACTACGAGGAGCATGCGAAGGAGCTGCGCGCGATCCTCGAGGCGGCCTCGTGAGCACGCCCGGCACCGACGGCACCCGCACCAACGGCCACGTGCCGAGTCCCGACACGGCGGCCGACGAGGCGGCGCTCGACGCCCTCGACGAGGAGCCCCTGGATCCGTCCGAGGCTGCCGCCGGCGCGGCTGTCGCGGACGAGGCCGTCGATGAGTCGCTCGACGAGCGGATCGAGGCGGTGGTGGCAGACCTCGGGTCCGTGGAGCGCCGGCGGGCGTCGGACGGGGTCGCGTACGCCGTCGGCGGCCGCGTGTTCGCCGTCCTCGGCGACGATCGGCTGGAGACGGCCCTCGATCCCGCGGTCGCGAAAGCCGCGCTGCGGACCGCCGACACCAGGGCGTCGTCGCGGGGCGCGGGCTGGATCGAGTTCACGCCGGGAGCGATGGACCGGTTTGCGCTTGATCGCGCGGAGGCCTGGGTCCGGTCCGCGCACAGGCGGGTCGCCCGCCGCTGACGGCATCGCCAGCGGGCGGTCGCGCTCGGGCGCGCCCAGGCACCGGGCCCGGGACGCAGAAGACCCCCAGTCGATGACCGGGGGTCGATGGGTGCGAAGGTGGCCCGCAGGCGGGCCCCGGATCAGGCTTTCGCGGCGGCCAGACCCGTGAGATCGAACGCGGTCTCGAGCTGCTCGAGCGGCCGGAAGCCCACGACGCCCTGGGGCTGCGCGCCCGGCTTGAAGTACGCGATGGTCGGGATGCTCATGATCCCGAACGCCTGGGACAGGCGCGGGTTGGCGTCCACGTCCACCTTGACGACGTCCACGACGCCGTCGTACTTGGCCGCGAGCTTCTCCATCTCCGGGGCGACCATCTTGCAAGGCCCGCACCAGGCGGCCCAGAAGTCGACGACCACCGGCTTGTCGTTGTTCAGCACGAGCGCCTCGAAGGTGTCGTCCGTTGCTGCCTTGATCTCCGCCACGAGGCAGATCCTTTCTCCTGCCGACGCGGCAGGACCTCCCAGCCCGGTCAGCGGGCGAGTGATTGAAGAAGCTGGCACGCCTCGAGGATCCGCGGATCCGAGAGGCGGTAATAGACCGTGCTGCCGTCGCGACGAGCGGTGACGAGCCCAGCCGAGCGAAGCACCGAGAGGTGCTGGCTCATGTTCGGCACCTGGCAGCTCACCCGCATCGCGAGCTCGCCCACCGAGGCCTCGCCACCGGCGAGGGATTCGAGGACGCACAGGCGCTTCGGGTCGCCGAGGGCCCGGGCGACAGCGGCAGACCGCTGGCGCGCGTCCTCGGTGGTTGCGGTGATGTCGATCACGTCCCCAGTCTGTCACTGGTTGCGCAAAGACGCAAGTCCGAATCGCGGCTGAGCGGGACGCGTATCCTCGGGCCCATGAGCCAGACACCCGTGACGCTCGCCGGGATCGTGGAGACACGGGCGACCCTCCGCGGGCGTATCCACCACACGCCGATGCTCTCGTCGGTGACGGCCGCACGCATCGCCGGGGACGCGGCCGGCACGAGCCTTGGCGGTGGGCGGCTGTTCCTCAAGGCGGAGCACCTCCAGAAGACCGGGTCGTTCAAGCCGCGGGCGGCGCTCGCGCGGATCCACTCGCTGACCGCCGACGAACGGCGCCGGGGCGCCATCACGATCTCCGCGGGCAATGCGGGCCAGGCCTATGCCTGGGCGGGCCGCGAGGCGGGCGTGCCGGTGACCGTCGTGATGCCGGCAGCCGCCGTCGCCTCGAAGGTCGCCGCGTGCCGGGAGTACGGCGCGACGGTCGTGCTCCACGGAGCGCACGTCGGGGAGTCCCTGGAGCGTCTCGAGGAGCTGCGCGTCGAGCACGGCCTCACGCTCGTCCATCCCTACGATCAGCCGGAGGTCCTGCTGGGCAACGGGTCCTGTGGCCTCGAGATCCTGGACGACCTGCCGGACGTCGATGTCGTCGTGATGAGCGTGGGTGGTGGCGGGCTCCTGGGCGGCGTCACCGTCGCGCTCAAGGAGCGACGGCCCCACGTGCGCGTGTTCGGCGTGGAGCCGACGGGCTCCGAGGCGCTCCACCTCGCCCTCGAGGCCGGCAAGCCGGTCCGCGTCGACCCGGTGAGCGTGGCCGATGGCCTCGGCGCCCCGATCCTCGGGTCGCTTGCGTTCGACATCGCACAGCGCTACCTCGACGGAGCCGTCCTGATCGACGACACCACCATCCTCGGTGGCCTGCGCTTCGCGCTCGAGCGGCTCAAACAGGTGCTCGAGCCCGCCGGTGCCGCAGCGCTCGCCGCGGTGCTCACGGGCGCGATCCCGATCCGCGATGGCGACCGCGTCTGCGTCGTGCTCTCCGGCGGGAACGTGGCGATCGACCGGATGGGGGAGCTGCTCTCGATGGCCCGGCCGATCCCAGCCGGGACATGACCGGGGCGCCCGCGTCGCCGCCCCCGCCGCCCCCGCCGCCCGGCGTCCATCGGGCAGCGTTCGATGGATCGTTCACTGGCCCGCTGGCCCCGCCCCCGTCGCCTCCGCCGCCTCGCGACCCCGCCACCGACGCCGTCCTGGCGATCCCGCTCGGGACGCGCAAGCTCGTCGCGATGGCGCTCGACCTCCTGACCCGCCAGGACTCGGGGCTCCGCTCGGCGTCGTTCTACATCGGGCTGATCGTCCTCGTCACGATCGGGCCCCTTGTCCTGCTGGTCGCGGTCGCGGCGACCCTCGGCGTGCAGCTCTTCGACCCGTTCGAGCCCTCATCGCTCGACGGCCCGATCTTCGTCACGTCGTTCCTCGCGCTGGCTGGCTACGTGGTGGCCGGGATCGAGAGCCGGGCGCTCGCGGTCGCGGTCATCGGGGGACGGGCGGAGGGGCGGCCGATGCGGCTGCGCGAGTCGGTCGCGATCGCCCGCCGTCGCTTCTGGGTCGTGTTCGGCGCCAACGTCCTGGTGGGGCTCGTGGCGGGCCTCGTGAGCCTCGCCGTCCAGCTGCCGATCGGCCTGCTCCTGGGCAACGTGGAGGCCATCAACTACGGGCTGGGCCTGGTGATCGGGACGCTGGTCGCCGTCCCGTTCGTGTACGTGCCGCCGGCGATCATCCTGGGTGAGGTCGGCCCGATGGAGGCCATCCGGCGCTCGATTCGCCTGGCAAGGGCGCGCCTCCGCCTGGCGCTCGTCGTGGCGATGTTCAGCATCGTGTCCCAGTTCATCGTGCTGTTCGGGATCTCGATCGGCGGCGACGTCGTGGTCCGGATCTACGATGGCACGGGGATCACGGAGGTGCCGGCGGTCCTCGCGATCCTCGTCGCGGCTGCGCTGACGTTTGCGTTCGGGACGCTGCTGTTCCTCGTCGAGGCGATCACGACCGCGCCCGCGGTCTACGCGTTCGAGGCGCTCACGCACTACACGCACGGGCTCGAGGCGGGTCGCGAGCGCCCCGCGGGTGGCCGCTGGCCGTGGAACCCGTGGTTCACTCGCGGTCTGCTCGCGGCGACGGCACTGGGGCTCGTGTGTCTCGTCGCCGGGTTCGCCGGCGTCGCCTAGACGCGCTGCAGCGCGCTGTTTCCGCGGCGGTCGGGCCGCTCAGTCGATGCCGAGGCTGGCGAGGCGGTCCTCGTCGTCGATGCCCAGGTGATGGGCGAGCTCGTGGAGGATGGTGATCCGGACCTCGTCCGCGAGGTCGTCGGGATGGGGGAAGTCCTGCTCCAGCGGGAGGCGGAAGACGGTGATCCGGGTGGGGATCGGGATGGAGTCGCCGCCCCACTCGTCGAGCGGGATGCCCTCGTACAGGCCGTACAGGGTGTCGTCCGGACCGAGCTCGTTCTCGCGCCGCTGGTCGGGTGAGGGCTCGTCCGCGATCACGAGCGCGATCTCGTCGAGGGCCGCCCGGAAGGGCATCGGGATCCCCGCCACTGCGCGATCCACCAGCCGTTCGAAGCGTTCGTGGCGGACGGCGCGCTGCGGCCGGCCCGCGGCCCTGGATCCTCGTCGGTGCTTGACCATCTCGCCCGTATCCTAGCCGCGATGACCGCCGACCCTGCGATCGCCCTCGTCCCGTGGGCGCCTGACGTCACGCTTGTCCCGCCGCCGGACGCGGCCCTCGCGCCCGAGGGCTTCGTGGTTGCGGCTGACGACGGCACGCGCCTGCACTTCCTCGACTGGGGCCTCCCGGCGGCCGTCGGCGATGCCGCGACACCCGTCCTCCTGCTCCCGGGCCTGCTCCAGCCGGTCTCGTCGTGGGCGCCGGTGGCACGACGCCTCGCGTCGGCGACGCGCGTCGTCGCGGCCGACCTCCGCGGGCAGGGCCTCTCGGACGCGCCGGTCCATGGATATGACATCGCGACGCTGGCCGCCGATGCCGTCGCCGTCGCCGAGGGATCGGGGCTGCTCGGGGTCGGGCCGATCGTCGTCGCGGGTCACGGGTTCGGTGGGGCCGTCGCGGCTGGGGCCGCCGCGGCGCTCGGGGAGCGGTGTGCCGGCCTCGTGCTGGTGGACGGCGGCTGGGAGCGACTCGAGGTGGCCACGGACGTTGACGTGGACGAGTTCCTGCGCGGCCTCGATGAGCCCCCGGAGGTCATGCGCACGCTCGACGCATACCTCGCGGACCGGCGTGGGTTCGACCCCGCCACATGGGACGCGGACCAGGAGCGCGTGGCGCGGGATGCAGTGGTCGAGACGGCCGCCGGTCACGTGGTGCGCGCCGTCCGCCCGCACGTCGTGGAGGCGATCGTGCGCTCGATGTTCGCCTGGGAGCCGGCGGACGGGCTCGCCGCGATGGCGGCACCGGTCAGCGCGCTCGTTGCGCTCGGGACCGGCAACCCCGACGCGCGACTCGCGGAGCTCCGGCGCAGCGCGCAGGCCCGTGCATCGGCCGGTCACGGCCCGATCCGGATCACGGGGTTTCCGGGCATTGCCCACAACCTGATGCGCTACCGCCCCGTCGACGTTGCAGCCGCGATCCTCGGAGTCGGCTGACGCGCGGCCTCGGCGCTCGCTAGCATCCGGCGATGCGCTTCGTCTACTCGCCCCTGCACCTCGGCCATGACATCCGGACCCAGACGATCCTTGGTGTCCAGGTGGCGGCGAACGAGGTGGCGGAGCGCGCCGAGACGATCCGGTCCACGCTCCTCGCTGACGGCGGCTTCGAGGCGCAGGTGCCGAAGACGCACGGCCCCGGCCCGATCACGGCGGTCCACGACCCGGGGCTCCTGCGCTTCCTTTCCGAGGCATGGGACGAGGCGGTGCGCCAGGGCCATCCGTATGACTTTGTGGCGCCCGAGACGATCCAGAACGCCGCCGCGACGGACGGGATGTCCGGGCCGCGCCACGAGGCGTCGAAGATCGACGGGCGCGCGGGCCACTGGGCGTTCGACACGTCCACGTACATCCTCGACGGGACGTATGCGGCGGCGCGCGCCGCCGTGGACGTCGCCCTCACGACGGCGGACCTCGTGCTCGCCGGCGAGCAGGCCGCGTACGGGCTCTGCCGCCCGCCGGGCCACCATGCCGCGCGTGCGATGTATGGCGGCTTCTGCTACTTCAACAACGCCGCGATCGCCGCCGAGGCCATCGCCCGAACGACCGGCGAGCACGTCTCGATCCTGGACGTGGACTTCCACCACGGCAACGGCACCGAGCAGATCTTCTGGCGCCGCGGCGACGTCCTCTACGTGAGCCTCCACGCGGACCCGGACCGCCAGTACCCGTATCTGCTCGGGTGGGAGGACGAGATCGGCGAGGGCGAGGGCGAGGGCGCAACGCTCAACCTCCCGCTTGCGGCCGGGACGGGCGACGAGGAGTATCTCGACGCGCTCGACGGGGCGCTGGCGCGGATCGCGCGGGAGCCTGGGGAGATCGTCGTCGTGTCGCTCGGCTTCGACACGTATGGCAAGGACCCGATCGGTGACTTCGCTCTGACGACGCCCGTGTACCACGAGTGTGGACGCCGGATCGCCGGGCTCGGCAAGCGGCTGGTGATCCTCCAGGAAGGCGGCTACCACGTGGGCGACATCGGGGAGAACGCGCGGGCGTGGCTGCGTGGCGCGGAGGGGCGGACCTACCCGTCGTCGCGGGTGAAGCTTCACTGACTCGCAGCTGCGTCAGATGACCGGTCGCCCAGCACGACCAGGACGCGTAACTCGACGTTTCACGCATGCCGACGCGGAACCGGGGGGGCGACCGGCACGCTGAGGGCGACGAGTCCGGGCGGCGCCGTCAGGCAGCAGTGACTGGATTCGCAACGCCACACGCGCGGCCACGTGATCAAACCCGGGTTTCGACGCGCGATCGTGCGGGCGCCGGCGCAGGATCAGTCAGCGACGCATGGCCACATGACCGCGCTGCTCCTCCGGGCGGCGCCAGGCAGCAGTGACTGGAATCGCAGAACCACACGCGCAGAACCACACGCGCAGCACCACACGCGCGGCCACGTGGTCAAACCCGGGTTTCGACGCGCCATCATGCACGCGGCGCTGCGATCCGACCCACGGTTGCGTCAGTCGACGGAACGTCACGCATCGCCTGCCGCGATGGTCCACGGCACGGGCGCTACCATCGACCGCAATGAGCGACCGACCCGACCAGGCGAAGACCCGCGACATTCCCGGCCACGTCCGGCGTCTCGTCGACGAGATGGAGAACGAGATCGGCGACGACGTGGTGCGGCCCGCCGATGCGGCGCCGTCGACGGGCGGTATCGAGACTGCGGTTCGCCAGATCCTCACCGAGATCGGGGAGGACCCCACCCGCGAAGGCCTTGCCGCGACGCCGGAGCGCGTCCACCGGATGTATCACGAGCTCACCGCCGGCTATCACGTGGACCCGGAGCGCCTGATCAACAAGGCGATCTTCGACGTCGACTACAGCGAGATGGTTGTCGTGAAGGACATCCCGTTCTACTCGCTGTGCGAGCACCACCTGCTGCCGTTCTTCGGCGCCGCCCACGTCGCGTACGTGCCCGACGGACGCGTCATCGGGCTCTCGAAGATCCCGCGGGTCGTGGAGATGTACGCCCGTCGCCTGCAGGTCCAGGAGCGGATGACGAAGGAGATCGCGGACTTCCTCATGGACCGCCTGGCGCCGAAGGGCGTCGGCGTCGTCCTCGAGGCGACCCACCTGTGCGCGGCCATGCGTGGCGTCCGCAAGCCGGGCACGACGATGCAGACGGCCGCCGTCCTGGGCCTCTTCCGTCGCAACGACAAGACCCGGTCGGAGTTCTTCGCCCATCTCGGCAGGCCCGCCCCGGGCACGTAGCCGTGCCCGTACAATCGCGCCATGACCGATCGACCGCTCAAGGTGCTGATCGCGAAGCCCGGCCTCGACGGCCACGACCGCGGGGCGAAGGTCCTCGCGCGCGGCCTGCGCGACGAGGGCTTCGAGGTCGTCTACACGGGCCTCCGCCAGACCCCCGAGATGATCGTGACCGCCGCGCTCCAGGAGGACGTGGACGTCGTCGGCCTCTCGATCCTGTCCGGCGCCCACATGACGCTCGTGCCGCGTGTCTGCGCCCAGCTGCGCGAGCGTGGCCTGGACAACGTCCTGGTGACGGTCGGCGGCATCATCCCCGACGACGACATCCCGCAGCTCAAGGCCGCGGGGGTCTCGGAGGTCTTCGGGCCCGGCACGACGATCCGCGAGGTCGCCGACTTCATCCGCGCCAACGCGACGCCGCGCGACTGACGGCCGCCCGATGGCCGACGAGACTGCTGCGGACCGAGCCGCCACCCTTGCCGATGCCGCCCGTGCGGGCGATCGCCGGGCGCTCGCGCGGCTGCTGACCGCCGTCGAGAACCACACCCCCGTCGCGGAGCAGGCCCTGCGGCGCCTCTACCCGCTGGCCGGGGCCGCGCACCTGGTGGGCATCACCGGGCCGCCCGGTGCCGGCAAATCTACGCTGGTGGCGGCGCTCATCGCGGAGCTGCGGGCCGCCGGCCGGACGGTCGCGGTCGTGGCCGTGGACCCGTCCTCGCCGATCACCGGGGGCGCGCTGCTCGGAGACCGGGTGCGCATGCAGTCGTACGCGTCCGACGACGCCGTGTTCATCCGCTCGATGGCGTCGCGTGGGCACGCGGGCGGGCTCGCGGCGACCTCGACCGCCGCGGCGACGGTCCTCGCCGCCTCGGGCTTCGACATCGTGCTGCTCGAGACGGTGGGCACGGGCCAGAGCGAGGTCGAGGTCGCGGCCGCCGCAGACACGACGGTCGTGCTCGAGGCGCCCGAGATGGGCGACGAGGTCCAGGCGATCAAGGCCGGCCTGCTGGAGGTCGCCGATCTCGTGGTCGTGAACAAGGGCGATCGCCCGGGCGCCCAGCGCACAGCCGCGCAGCTGCGCGCGATGCTCGTACCCAGCGTGGCCCGCGGAGACGCAGACCCGGACCGCCCGACCCCGAAGCGACCCGAGGTTCTGGTCACGACGGCGATGACCGGGCAGGGCATCCCGGAGCTCCTCGCGGCGCTCGACCGGCATCGGGCGACGGGCGCCCAGGGGACGACCCGCGCCGCGCGTCGCGCCCGCGCAACCGCCCAGGTGCGTGCGGTTCTCGTGGAGCGCCTGTGGGACCGGCTCGCCGCGCCGCCCCTCGAGGCCCAGACCGCGGCCGCGATCGACGCCGTCGCCGCGCACGAGACGGACCCGTACATGGCCGCGGACCGGCTGCTGGCCGCCCTGCGCACGGAGGAGGCCCGATGACGGTCGAACGAGTCTTCGTCGCGGGTGCCGGGCTGATGGGCCACGGCATCGCGCAGGTCCACGCGGCCATTGGCAAGCACGTGGTCCTCTACGAGCCTGACCTTGCGCGAGCGCAGGCGGGGTGGGACCGGATCGCCGGCAACCTCGAGCGCGCGATCGCGAAGGGCAAGCTCACGGCGGACGAGCGCGCCGCCATCCTCGCGAGACTCGTCGCGGTCGACACGCTCGCTGCGGCCGGCGATGCCGACCTCGTGGTCGAGGCCGTGTTCGAGGACGTCGATGTCAAGACGCGGCTGTGGGGGTCGCTCGACGCCATCGCGCCCGCCGGCGCGCTCCTCGCCTCGAACACGTCGTCCATCGCGATCGACACGCTCGCGGACGCGGTCGGGGAGGGTCGGCGGGCGCGCTTCGTCGGGATGCATTTCTTCAGCCCCGTGCCGGTGATGCCGCTCATCGAGCTGATCCGCGGCAGCGCGACGAGCGACGAGACGGAGGCCTCGATTCGGACGCTCGCAGCCGAGCTCGGCAAGCAGGTCATCGTGTCCGCGGACCGGCCGGGGTTCATCGTCAATCGCATCCTGATGCCTTTCCTCGCGGAGGCGATGCGGGCATACGAGGAGGGCCTGGGCACGGCCGAGGACATCGACACGGGTGCACGGGTCGGCCTGAATCACCCGATGGGTCCCTTGGCGCTCGCGGACTTCATCGGCCTCGACGTGTGCCTCGGCATCATGAGCGTGCTCGAGGATGGCTTCGGCCAGCCGCAGTTCGTCCCGCCGGCCGTGCTGGTCGAGCTCGTGGCGGCCGGGCACCTGGGCCAGAAGACGGGCCGCGGGTTCCACGCCTACCCGCGCTGAGCGCGACCCGGCGCTGAAGACGCCCCGGCGGCCATCGGGCGTCAGTGGCGCGCGACGTCGTCGATGATCGCCGTGATGGTCTTGAGGTCGAAGGGCTTGGCGAGGATCGTGATGTGGTGCTCGCTCGCGAACTGGACCAGCTCCTCGCCACCGGGATCGCCGGACATGAGCACGAACCGTGGGGAAAGTGGCATGCGCTTCTCGATTGCGCGTTCGTACAGCTCGATCCCGCTCATCTCGCGCATGTGGTGATCGGTCAGCACCACGTCGACGTCGTTCGTGTCGAGGAGGCGGAGGGCCTCGCTCGCGTCGGCAGCCTCCAGCGTCCGGAAGCGGGCGCGGCCGAGCAGCCTGGCCACCAGCGTGCGGATGGCTGGCTCGTCGTCACACACGAGCACGACCGGCCGAGCGTCCACCGGCGTAGCCGGGCGCCCGGACGACGGAGCCGGTAGGCGGCCAGGGTCTCCGGCGGTCGCGGGGTCCTGCGTGACCTCGGCCGCGATCGGCAGCTCCAGGACGAATCGGCTGCCCGCGGCAGCGGGCTCGATCCGGAGGTCGCCACCGAGCTCCTGTACGAGGGCCGCGACCGCGGCCAGGGCGTCCGCGTCGAACCGTGCGGGCCGGTTGTCGGCCACGGGCCCGTCGTCAGGATCGAGCTCGAAGGCCATCGCCAGTCGGACACGCGTCCGGTCCGGGACGACATCCGCCGAGATGTCCAGTCGCCCGCGGGCCGGCCGTTCGCCAAGCCGTCTGATGGCCTCCACGCTGAGCACGAGGATGAGGTGCCGTAGTCGGGACGCATCAGTGGTGACCGCCGGCAAATCCTCGGGGATGTCCACCTCCACGCTGACCTCGGCGAGGAGGTATGCCTCGAGCTCCAGGACCTCGGAGACAACGCGTCCAACTGCGACCGCCGAGGTCGAGGGTGGCCGGTTGCGCGCGAACTCGAGCAGCGTCCGCACCATGCGATGCGTCCGGGCCGCCTCGACGCGCAGGAGGCGTGCGTCATCGCGCAGGTCCGCGGGCAGGCGGGGATCGGACGCGAGGTAGGACGCGAATGCGAGCATCGCGCCGAGCGGGTTGGCGAGGTCGTGGGCGATGCCGGCGGCAAGAAACGAGAGCGCGTCGGTCCGGTACACGTCGAACAAGTCGCGGGCGCTGGTCGCGGGCGGCTGGACGGCGGCTTCGCGGACTTCGGGCTTGGGCACGCGGCTCCCCCCAAGCGTGTCAGGCGTTCTCGACCACGAACTGTAGCGGTCCCGCTTTCGGACGGCTACGTACCGAGGTGTAGATTCGGCAACATGGAGTACGCGAGCGGTCCGAACGGGAATGTCTACATTGTCAGCGCGGCACGGACGCCGATCGGGAAGTTCGGTGGGGCGCTCGCCACGATCCCCGCGACGGCACTCGGCGGAACCGCCATCCGCGCCGCGGTGGAGCGGTCGGGCCTGCCGCCGGGGACGCCCATCGACGAGGTGATCATGGGCCAGGTGCTGCAGGCGGGTGCCGGCCAGGCGCCCGCCCGGCAGGCGCTGTTGAGCGCGGGGCTCGCGGACACCACGTCCGCAACGACGATCAACCGGGTCTGCGGCTCGGGGCTCAAGGCGATCATGCTGTCCGCGGCCTCGATCCGGGCGGGCGACGGGGACGTATACGTGGCGGGCGGCATGGAGTCGATGAACCAGGCGCCCTTCCTCCTGCGCAAAGCGCGCTTCGGCTACCGGCTCGGCAACGGGACGCTCGAGGACGCGGCCGTGCTCGACGGGCTGTGGTGCGCGATCGAGGACTGCCACATGGGCACGCACGCCGAACGCGTGGCGATCCACTCCGCGGTGAGCCGCGAGGACCAGGACCACCTGGCGGTCGAGAGTCACCGCAAGGCCGTCGCGGCGATCGACGAGGGCCGCTTCGACGCCGAGATTGCCCCCGTGACGGTCCGGGATGCCAAGGGCCGCGAGACCGTCGTGACGGTCGACGAGAGTCCGCGCCGCGACACGACGCCCGAGGCGCTGGCCCGTCTGGCGCCGGTGTTCGAGCTGCCGACGGGCGAGGATCGCGGGGCCGCGACGACCGGGACGGTCACGGCGGGCAACGCGCCCGGGATCACCGATGGCGCGGCGGCCACGGTCGTCGTGTCGGAGCGGGCCGTGGAACGGCACGGGCTGACGCCGATGGCGCGGATCGTCGGCTACGCGCAGGCCGAGGTCGCCCCGAAGTGGCTGTTCCTCGCGCCGATCACGGGCGTCCGCGCGCTGGAGGCGAAGACCGGCCTCGCGCCCGACGCCTACGATCTCATCGAGATCAACGAGGCGTTCGCCGCCCAGACGCTCGCTGACGGGCGGGAGCTCGGGTTCGACTGGTCGAAGGTCAACGTCAACGGCGGGGCGATCGCGCTCGGCCACCCGATCGGGGCGAGCGGGGCGCGAATCGTCGCGACGCTCCTCCACGAGCTCGCGCGGCGCAACGGGCGATACGGCCTCGCGACGCTGTGCCTGGGCGGCGGCGGGTCCGTGGCGATGGCGTTCGAGCGAGTCCGCGTTCGGTAGGACGTGTTGGTCGGAGGCTGACAACTCGGCTTGCCTGGAGGGGCTTGGCCCTGGGACAGCCGTGGCCAGTCAGGGCCCCGCGCCGGGAGAGCGGACGTGCTGGGGGCGCCTGTTCGAAGGGCGACCGACAGGCTAGAGCGGGTGGGCACCGGGTGACTCAATGACGCGCACGACGGTGCCGTACCGGGCCACGAGAGTCGCACGGATGGCCGGTGTGAGCGCGCGGACCCCGATTTCCACGGTCTCCGTGGTCGGATCGCTCGACACAATCGTGACCTCGATGCCATCACGCGCAAGCGCAGGCAGATCCGCACTGATCCGGTCTGTAAGCGCGTCCAGCGTCGCGGGTGGGATGCCGGCGGTGACGTAGCGCACGGTGCCTACGATTCGGTCGCGCTCAAGGCAGCGAGCGAGCAACAGGACCGCCGGGTCGGGCCGGAGCACGCTGAGCACGGGCGACCCTCCTTCGAGCCACAGGCTGGCGAGATCCGTCGGATATGCGGCTACCAGCCCGGAGAGCCCCGTAAATGTCTCAGGGACGCCGAGTGCATCATGGGCGAGGGCCCTCTCGGCTGCCGTTAGGGGGATGCCGTAATCCGTGAGCGTCGAAGCGGGGTCGGCTGCCGCTTGGTTGGCTGCGTCCAGGGTGCCCTCGATGCCATCGACGCCAAGCGCGAGCCGTACCTGTATGGCGGTCATCGTGTCGGCGCGGAGCAGGTCGGCGCACACGTCCGGCGACGGGCGCTCCGGCATGGGCACAGGGTCCCCATGCGGTCTAGCGTTGACCACGCCCGCCGAGAGGCTACAGCCGCCAAGGGCAATGCTCACGACGAGCAGCAATAGTGATGCAGCTCGTGTCTGCGGCAGGCCCGTGGGTTCGATCTCCAAGGCTCAGGTTCTCTCCACATGGTGCGTCGGGCGGCTTCATGGGAGCCACGAATGTCCAGCATCGCGTGGTCCGCGCCAAAGTCAATCGCGCTGATGCGTCGGCCGCCTCGCGACTGCGGCGATCGTGTCAGGACGACCTCAGCCTTCGCCGAGCGCCTTGTCGAGGCGGGCCTGGAGCCAGCTCTTGCCGATGCCGCAACCCTGCGGCACGAACCCCTCGCGGCCCTCGCTCGTCGCGACGAGCGAGGCGACCTGGCCACTGCTGGAGGACGTGCTCGCGCCCATCGGCGGCGAGGACGCGGCGGGCCGCTTCCCGCAGGGGCTCGGAGGCAGCGACGCCACCCGTCGACGGGGCGTCAGGTTCGACGAACTGGATGGGGGCGGGGACGACGGGCTCGGGCATGTCACACACGGTCGCGCCGCCGGTTTGACGGCCCGGCGCGGTGCCCGGAGTATGGCCTCGATCCGCGGGCCGCACACGCCCACGGCCGTCACGAGACGCCCACCCGAGGAGCCACCCGAATGACCGAGGTCGCCGCCGATCCGACCACGTACCAGCTGTTCATCGCCGGGCGCTGGGTGGATGCCGTGGGCGGCGAGATCTTCGAGAGCGTGAACCCGGCCGACACCCGGGACGTCGTCGGGCGGTTCCAGGCCGGCAGCCCGGCGGACGTCGCGATGGCCGTCCGCGCCGCCGACATGGCAAGCCCCGCGTGGAAGGCGACGCCGGCCCCCAAGCGCGGCGAGATCCTGTACCGGTTCGGCGCGCTCATGGCGGACCACAAGGAGCGCCTCGCCCGCGCCATGACCCGCGAGATGGGCAAGGTCCTGGCGGAGGCGCGCGGCGACGTCCAGGAGGGCATCGACATCGCCTTCCTCATGGCCGGCGAGGGCCGCCGGATGTTCGGCGACACGGTCCCCAGCGAGCTCCCGGACAAGTGGGCGATGAGCATCCGCCAGCCGCTCGGCATCGCGGGGATCGTCACGCCCTGGAACTTCCCGATGGCGATCCCGTGCTGGAAGATGATGCCCGCGCTCGTCGCCGGGAACAGCGTCGTGTTCAAGCCGAGCTCGGACTCGCCGCTGTGTGCCACGCTCCTCGTGGAGCTGATGGCGGAGGCGGGCTTCCCGGCCGGGGTCGTGAACCTCGTGACCGGGTCGGGCGCGGACGTCGGCGACGCGATCGTCGAGAACCCGGATGTCCGGGTCATCTCGTTCACGGGCTCGTCCGCGACCGGTCGCTCGATCGCCGAGCGGGCGGCGCGCCGGCTCAAGCGCGTCAGCCTGGAGCTCGGGGGCAAGAACGCGGTCGTCGTGCTCAAGGACGCGGACCTCGACCTCGCGACGGACGGCATCCTGTGGTCCGCGTTCGGCACTACCGGCCAGCGCTGCACGGCCTGCTCCCGCGTCATCGTTGACCGCGCCGTCGCGGACGACCTCGTCGCCCGGCTCGAGGCACGCACCCGCACCCTCCGGCTCGGCTCCGGCCTCGACGAGAGCGTCGATGTCGGCCCGCTCGTCAACGCGGCGGCCGCGGACAAGGTCTCCCGCTACGTCGACATCGGCCGGACGGAGGGCGAGCTCGTCACCGGTGGCGACCGGGTGACCGACGGCGACCTCGTCCACGGCCACTTCTTCGCCCCGACGATCTTCCACGGCGTGAAGCCGATGGCGACGATCGCCCAGGAGGAGATCTTCGGCCCGGTCCTCTCGGTGATCCCGGTGGACGGGTATGCGGAGGCGATGACCGCCGCCAACCAGGTCCGCTACGGGCTCTCGGCATCGGTCTACACGCAGGACGTGAACCAGGCGTTCCGCGCGATGCGCGACTTCGAGACGGGCATCGTGTATGTCAACGCGGGCACGACCGGCGCGGAGACGCACCTGCCGTTCGGCGGCTGGAAGGACACCGGCAACGGCCACCGCGAGGCGGGCCACGTCGCGCTCGACACGTTCACCGAATGGAAGGCGATCTACGTCGACTTCTCGGGCAAGCTCCAGCGCGCGCAGATCGACAACCAGCCCGCATGACCGGCTCGGACGACGCCCGCAGCGAGGCCCCGCCGCCGCTCGTCCGCCACGCAACGCCCGATGACGTGGAGGGGATGGTCGAGGTCTATCTCAGCAGCGCCCGCCACCATGCGGCGCTCGCTCCCGACGCATATCACGTGCCCGCCGCGGACGCGGTGCGCGAGCGGTTCGGGCATGCGATGGCGGAGGCGGACGAGGAGGACCTCCACCTCGTCGCCGTCGTGGATGGGCGCGTGGTCGGGCACGCGGACGCCTGGCTGGGTGCGACCGCTGGCCGGAGCTCGATGCGGATCCCGAAGCGCACCGCCCAGATCGGGATCGCGATCCTCGACGAGTGGCGCGGACGCGGGCTTGGCACGCTGCTGATGGACACGATCGAGGACTGGGCGCGGGAGCAGGGGCTCGATGGGCTGGTGCTGGACGTTGCGGCGGAGAACGACGGTGCCCGGCGCCTGTATGCGAAGCTCGCCTACCAGCCGGTGAGCGAGACGATGACGAAGCCGCTGCGCACGCGCCCGATCGAGGGTCGCAACGGCGGCGCCTCCGCCTGACATCGGTCGTGCAGGGCGTCGGGCGGGCCCGGAATCGCGCGCGGCGCCTCTGCCTGACCCCGGGATTTCAGGTCGTCGGCGGGGCCGGGACAGGTCGAGCAGCGTCGCGAGGCCCTTGCGGCTCGCCGCGACCAGCAGGTCCTCGGCCTCGCCGGTGCCGGCGGTCATCGCTGTCGGCCGGCCTCCGCGAAGCGCTCGCCACCCTCGCCCTCGAGCGCGGCTGCGACGAATCCGGGTGCCGCGAGCGACGACGACGAGAGCGCAACGGCGTTGTCGATGAGGTCCGGCAGCTGCTCCGCGATCTGGGCGTCGAACACCCGGATCACCAGGCGGATGGAGGGGTTGAGCTCCCGGGCGACGAGCGCCGCGTGGAGGTTGCCCAGGTCGTCGTCACGGGTGAGGACGAGCGATTCGGCCTCGGTCACGCCGGCCTCGCGGAGCACCCGCTCGCGCCGGTGGTCCCCGGTGATCACGAGGACGTCCGGGCGGACGAGCCCCTCCGTCTCGTCGGCGTCCGCCGCGATGGCCACGACCGGCTCGTCGCCCAGCCGCAGCTCTTCGAGCGTGCGCCGCCCGAGGTTGTCAGGCCGCTGACGATGATGTGGGCCAGACCGTCGTTGGCGGTGGTCACGGCGGGTTCAGTGGGCTCGGTCGGGAACGCCATGACGGCGGAGTCTAGAGGCCCGCGAGCACGCTCGTAGGCCCAGCCCCCGAGACGGCATGTTCCTGCAACCCATTTCCGGGCATGATCGTTCCATGCGATGGCAGCGAGGACAGACCGGGGGGATCGAGGACCGGCGTGCCCAGGGATCGACCGGCGGCGGGCTGGGCATGGGCGGTGGCGGGATGGGGATCCCGATCCCTGCGGGCGTCGGTGGCGGCGGTGCGATCGTCATCGTCCTGATCTTCCTCGCGATCCAGTTCTTCGGTGGCGGTGGATCGCTGGCGTCCGGCCTCAACGGAGTGGGCGGCCAGCAGGCGGTGGACCCGGGCGCCTCCGTGGACCTCACGAACAACGGCGATATGGTGGAGTTCATCGGCGCAGTGCAGACCGATGCCAACGACCTGTGGCAGGAGACGTTCCAGCGCTCGGGCAAGCCATTCGAACGTGCGCCCGTAGTCCTGTTCACGGGCAGCACGGTCTCTGGCTGCGGCCAAGCGAGCTCGGCGACGGGGCCGTTCTACTGCCCAGCGGACCAGAAGGTCTATCTCGATACCGACTTCTTCCAGGAGCTGCGCGACCGCTTCGGCGCGCCGGGGGATTTCGCGCAGGCCTACGTCATCGCGCACGAGATCGGCCACCACGTCCAGAACCAGACCGGCATCGAGGCCCAGGTCCGCCAGCTCCAGCAGCAGGATCCGAGCCGCGAGAACGAGCTGTCGATCAAGCTGGAGCTCCAGGCGGACTGTCTCGCCGGCGTGTGGGCGCAGTCGGTGTACAAGGCGGGCGACCTCGACCCGGGCGACATCGAGGAGGGCCTAAAGGCCGCACAGGCGGTTGGCGACGACCGGATCCAGGCGGGCGCGGGCATGGCCGTCAACCCGGAGACCTGGACGCATGGCTCCGCGGCCCAGCGGTCGCAGTGGTTCAACACGGGCTTCACCTCGGGCGATCCCGCGGCCTGCGACACGTTCGCGGGCTGAGGGCCGGGCCGGCTGCCAGGCGGTCGCTGGCCCTCGGTTCCACTCCCGGCCCGGCGGCCCCGGAGATCCGCGGCCCCGGAGATCCGGCGTTCGACGGCCCGACCCTACCAGCGTCGCCCCACCCGCACGATCGGGTGCCGTTCGCTACAATCCGCGGCGGGCCGGTAGCTCAACGGCAGAGCAAATGACTCTTAATCATTAGGTTGAGGGTTCGAATCCCTCCCGGCTCACCAAGATCTGCACGCGAAAACGCCCCTCGGGTCCGCCTGGAGGGGCGTTCGTCTGTCCTGCGGCCGGTCGTTCCGGACACCGCGAATGCTGGCGAGGCACCGCGAATGCCTGGCGGGCGGCGGCACCGCGAATGTCGCGGCGATGGCTGGCGGGCCGCTGCGAATGCTCTCCGGGTGGTCGCTATCTGGCGATCAACTGCGTTGCGCGCATCGGGGGGGCGTATGCGGCGCTCGGGGCCCATTGGCGCTCACCGGGAGAGCAGATGCGCAGGTGTAGCCCGGACGCGTCGGATTGCGACCGCCCGGGGAGCGGATGCGCAGGTCCGCCGGCGGTCCGCGAGCCGGTCCGCGCCGGTCCGCGCGCAGGTCCGCCGCCGGTCCGCGCCCGTCTGCGCGGATGGCGAGATCGACTGCCGGCGAGCGTCAGCCCCGACCTCGGGCACGACCCCGGGGGCCATGGGTCCTGCCTGACGGTGACCCGGGGCAGGCGCGCGGAGTCCCAAGCGGACCCCCGGACGGTGCCCGGGGGCACCCATGGCGGCGACGAGTGGCCCGTGGCCAGCCGGGCACGCGTCGGCCATCATCGGTACCAGCGTCCCCCTGATCTCGTCACGGCCGATGTGGGGCCTTCCGGCACCCGCCCACCGTGACACGCCGCGCTTGGTGCAACGATGGGTGAGGACGGGCTCTACGCCGCGCTCGTGGCGCGCGGGATGTCCCGCCGAACCTTCCTCCAGTTCTCGTCAGCCATGGCCGCGGCGCTCGCGATGCCCCTGGCCTACGGACCACGAATCGCCGCTGCCGTCGAGGCAGCCCCCAGAATCCCGGTGATCTGGCTCCGCGGCCAGGCGTGCGGCGGCAACTCCGAGGCGCTGCTGCGGGTCGGCAATCCCACGACTGCCAACCTCCTCCTCCAGGTCCTCGCCGTGGACTACGACGAGAGCCTGATGGGCGCCGCCGGTGCGGACGCCGAGCTCGTGCGCACCTCGGCGATGGAGCGCTACCCGAACGGCTACCTCGCGGTCATCGAGGGTGCCGTGCCCAAGGCGGCAGGCGGCGCGATGTGCCTCATCGGGGGTCGGCCATTCGCCGACGTCGCCCGGGAGGTGTGTGACGGCGCCATTGCCACGATCGCCCTCGGGTCCTGTGCCTTCGATGGCGGGGCGCCGGGCGCGAATGGCGGCACGACCGAGGCCGAGGGCATCCGATCGGTGAGCGGCAACAGTCCGGTCATCGCCCTGCCGGGCTGTCCGGCCAACGCCGAGAACCTCGCCGCGCTGATCGTCCACTACGCCACCTTCAAGGAGCTCCCGCCGACGGACCTCGCCGGCCGGCCGCTGTTCGGGTACGGCGAGCTGATCCACAACAAGTGCGAGCGACGGCCCCACTTCGAGTTCGGCGAGTTCGCGCTCAGCTGGGGCGACGAGGGCGCACAGAAGGGCTGGTGCCTGTACAAGCTCGGCTGCAAGGGTCCCGAGACGATGGGCAACTGCCCGACCGCGCGCTACGGCGGCGGTGTGAGCTGGAACATCCGCGCCGGTCATGGCTGCATCGGCTGCTTCATGCCGAACTTCTGGGATGGCTATGCGCCCGCCTATCGACGGCTCGGGTCGCCCGTCCCGTTCATGCCAACGTTGACCGTGGACCAGGTCGGACTGCTGGCGGTCGGTGGGATCGCCGGGGTGGCGGTCGCCCACGGGACGGGCATGGCCAGCCGCTCGAAGTACCGGGCGCGGAAGGCACGCCGCGCGGTCCAGCTCGCCGCGGCCGCGGACGGCACGCCGGCCGGGAGTGTCGCCGCGGCCGAGGGCGACACCGCGGCCGGGGATGTGGCGCTCGCCGTTGGTATACCGCTGGCGATCCCCGATGACGCAGACACGCGAGAGACCAGCGGGGAGGGCTGACATGACCCGCCTCAGCATCGATCCCGTCACGCGCCTCAACGGCCAGCTGCGCGTCGACGTCGACGTGACGGCCGGGGCGGTCAGCGACGCATGGAGCGCCGGGACGATGTTCCGCGGCCTCGAGAACGTCATCCACGGCCGCGACCCGCGCGAGGTCTGGCTCCTGGCGTCCCGCATCTGCGGCACCTGCAGCAGTGTCCATGCGCTCGCCTCCGTGCGTGCCGTCGAACGCGCGCTCAACGTCCGCATTCCGACGAACGCCCGGATTCTGCGCAACCTCCTCGCGTCCACGCAGCTGGTGCGCGACCACGTGCTCACCTTCTACCAGGCACAGCTGCCCGACTGGGTGGACGCCTCGGCCTCTCTGCGCGCCGATCCGGTGGCGACCGCGACGCTCGGCCGCTCGATGGCCGACTGGCCCTCCTCGACCGCCGACAGCCTGCGCGCGGTCCAGGCGCGGCTTGCCCCTGTCCTGGAGTCGGACCAGCCCGGGCCGTTCAGCAGCCCGTGGTCCGGACACCCGGGGTTCGCCCTATCGCCCGAGCAGAGCCTCCTCCTCCTCGCCCATGCCCTCGAGGCCCTCGACTGGCAGCGCGACGTGATGCGCATCCATGCGCTCCTGGGTGGCAAGGACCCCCACCCCCAGACATACCTCGTCGGCGGGATGGCGCTCGCGCCGCCGTGGGGTGGCCCCGCTCCGAGTCAGCAGCGCGGTCACCCGGACGTGCCGGATCGCAACGCCCCGCATCCGCTGAGCGACGCCGGCCTGACGATGCTCGACGACCTCATCGGGCGCGCGGGCGCCTTCGTCAATCGCGTGTTCCTGCCGGACATGCGGCTGCTCGTCGCTGCGTACCCGGACTGGACGCAGATCGGCGGCGGGTCGGGCAACTACCTCTCGTGGGGCGATCTGGCCGAGACCGACGAGCGCGAGCCGCCGCTCTACCTGCCGGCGGGACGGCTCGTCAACGGGAACCTCGCGAGCATCAAGGCCGCTGACCAGGACGGCGTAGGGGAGTCCGTCGCCCACGCGTGGTACGCGGAGGATCGCGGTCCAGCAGCCCTGCGCGCGCCGGTGGACGGCATCACGGACGCGGCGTTCGATGCCGTGCTGCCACTGGGCGCGCTCGACACCGAGGGTCGCTACAGCTGGGTCAAGGCACCGCGCTACGACGGTGAGCCGATGGAGACCGGGCCACTCGCGCGCGTCCTCGTGGCGTACGCGCAGGGCCGTGACGCGATCACATCTCCGCTCGGGGCGCTCCTCACGGCGACCGGCCTGGGCGCGGAGGCGATGCCCAGCGTGCTCGGCAGGCTCATGGCCCGGGCCGTCGAGGCAGCCGCGATCGCGAAGCGCGCCGACAGCTGGGTCTGGGAGCTGCGGACGAACCTCGCCACGGGCGACGTGGCGGTCGTGGATCTGTCCACCTGGGACCCGGGATCGTGGCCCGACGAGGCCGATGGCTGGTCGACCGGGGAGGGGCCGCGCGGCGCGGTTGCGCACTGGGTGAGCATCCGCGACAAGGCCATCGACCACTACCAGGTCGTGGACGGGTCCACGTGGAACCTGTCGCCGCGCGACACGTTCGGCAGGCGGGGCCCGATCGAGGACGCGCTCCTGCGGACGCCGGTCGCGGATCCCACGCGACCGCTCGAGGTGCTGCGTGTGGTCCACAGCTTCAACCCCTGCCCTGCATGTGCCGTCCACGCGTTCGACCCACGCGGCGCCGGCCCGTTCGACATCCGCATCCACGCCACGGAGGCGAGTCGATGACCGCCGTCCACGACGCCCCGCCGGCCGTCGCCCCGGTGCCGGAGCCGTCGGCCATCCCCGAGCCGTCGGCGGTGCCCGTGGAGGCCACGCCGGCCGCATTCGCCGTCCCCGCCGCAATGCACGATGCAGTGGTCGGCCACGCACACGAGATCGACCGCCCCGACGAGCGTGTCCGGCTGTACATCTGGCAGGTCCCGGTCCGGGCGACCCACTGGGTGACCGCCGGTTGCATCGTCGTGCTCAGCGCCACCGGCCTGTACATCGCGGACCCGTTCCTGCTCCCGAATGGCGCCAACCTGCTTGGCGTCGTCCGCTTCATCCACATCGTGACGGCGCTGGCGTTCCTGCTGTCCGGGCTCGTGCGGACGTACTGGCTCCTGGCGGGCAACCGGTTCGCACGCTGGTCGGCATTCATCCCCACGTCGATGTTCCAGGCGACCGAGCTGTTCCGGCAAGCAGGGTTCTATGGCTTCATCCGCAAGGAGATCCCCAAGGTCCTCGGCCACAACCAGCTGGCCGCGACCGCCTACGTGGTGCTGTTCGCCCTGTTGCTCGTCGAGGTCGTGACGGGCTTCGCGCTCGACGGGCTGACGGGCGCCGAGCCCGGGGCGACGCTGTTCGCATGGCTGCGCGAGCTCCTCGGCCCGCAGCTGCTCCGCCTCGTCCACCACCTCGCGATGTGGGGGATCCTCGCGATCGCGCTGTTCCACATCTACAGCTGCATCCTCGTGGACCATCTCGAGCACAACGGCCTGATCTCCAGCATCGTGTCGGGGTTCAAGTTCCCGACCCGCGAGGAGATCGTCGAGTCGCGCGATGGCGGCGTCGAGCTCCTCGATCGGACCGAGGCATGAGCGGCCCCCTCGTCGTGATCGGTGTGGGCAATGTGCTGCTGCGCGACGATGGCATCGGCCCGAGGATCGTGGAGGCGCTCGGCTGGCTGGCGAACGACGATGCGTCGCTGCTGCCGGCGCAGACCCGCCTCGTCGACGGCGGCACGCTGGGCATGGACCTGCTCGACGAGATCAACGGCGCATGCGCGGTCCTCGTCGTGGACGCGCTCGACACGGGGGGCGAGCCGGGCACCGTGCGCGTGTTGAGGGACGACGCCATCGGCGCGGCCCCCGGGCGGTCCGGGTCGGCCGCGGGCGGGATCGCCGAGCTCCTGGCCGTCGCGCGGCTCCTGGCCAGCATGACCCGGCCCGTCGCCCTCGTCGGCGTCGAGGCAGGGGAGATCACCTTCGAACTCGGGCTCTCGCCACGCGTCGAGGCGGCGCTCCCGCTCGCGATCGCCACCGTCCGGCGTACGGCATGGGCGCTCGCGGACGAGGCACGCGGCACCACCGTTTCTGCACACCACGGGAGCGCCACTCCCACGCTGACAGCGGCGACCGCATGAAGCGCAGGGTCAGCCGGACGCTGCGGCTCCTCATCGTGCTCAACCTCATCGTCGTCGCGATGCTCGCCGGCACGATGGTCGCCGACTGGTTGCGCATCCTCCCGTCGGTCGGGGGTCCCGGGGCTGATCCGTCGGGGTCGCCGGCCGCGTCCATCGAGTTGATGGAGATGGGCCTCGCGCATATCCCCACCTCGGACAGCTGCGTCCTGTGCCACACGGAAGGCGGCGCGGCCGGGATCAAGCCGATCCCGGCCCTGGGCCACCCCGTCAAGGGCTGGACCGCGTGTCTGACCTGCCACACCGGCGAGAAGCTGGGCCGCAACGCGCCCGGCCACGACGGCATCGCCCAGTCGGAGTGCCTCAACTGCCACAAGACGGCGCCCGACGGGCCGACGATCACCCAGGCCCACGCCGACCTCAACGAGGCGTGCCTGGACTGCCACGGCAAGATCGCCCACCTGCCGACGAGCATGGTCGGCCGCAACGAGGACGAGTGTTGGCTGTGCCACAAGCCGAACCCGTCGCCGCCGCCGATCAAGCCGCACCCGGACCCGCAGGACCGCACGTGCCGGGCATGCCACCAGTCCACCGACGTGGGTGCGCTGCCGATCGACCACGCGCTGCGCGCCGACTCGACGTGCGTGCTGTGCCACGACGTGCGCCCGAAGCTGCCGGTCTCGCCCGACCCCCGCGCCACGCCGGTTGCCAGCCCGAGCAGGTAGCCCTGGTGTGACGCCCTGCGCGGCCACATCCGCGAGAATGGGCCGCATGCCCGAGACCCTCGTCCTCACCTGGGAGTCCCTCGACGACCTCGTCGCGCGCCTCGCGGCGTCCGTCGGCCGCGACTTCGACCTGGTCCTCGCGATCACGCGGGGTGGGCTCGTCCCGGCCGGGATGCTGGCCTACCGACTGGACCTGCGCGAGATCCTCGTGGCGGGCGTCGAGTTCTACCGCACCGCGGGCGGCACCCACGACCGGCCGCGGATCGGGTACTTCCCGGCGGACGAGCTGCTCGTCGGGCGGCGCGTGCTCGTCGTGGACGAAGTCTGGGAGACGGGCGAGACGATGACGGCTGTCGTCGCGCGCCTGCGCGCCGCGGGTGCCATCCCCGTGAGCGCGGTCATCCACTACAAGCCGGGCCGGTCGCAGGTCGCCGGCGCACCGGACGTCTACGCGGCAACGGTCGAGGACTGGGTGACGTACCCGTACAAGGCGGGCGGCTGACGCACGGGCGCGATGAATGTCGGGGGGCGGCTCCTTCAGCGACTTCTCAAGCTCGTTCGTGGGCGATCGCGTCCAGGAGCAGCTGGCCACGATCGGAGCCACCGATGCCGTCGGCCGGGCGCCGGACATCACGGGCTCGCTCAGTGTCGCGGTCACGGCCACCGGTGACCTGACGCTCCACGGCGTAACGAAGGCGGTGGACATCGCGCTCCAGGCGAAGTTTCAGGGCGGCGTCATGACGGTGGTCGGCTCACTGCCGATCATGTTCGCCGACTACGGGATCGAGCCGCCCCCGGGCGATCGTCGTCCTGTCGGTCGCGGACCACGGGGACGATGCAGCTCCAGCTCCAGCTCTCCAACGGGTGATCGTCTCAGCGTCCTCTCAGAGTTTGCTGCTGAAGTGGTGATCGACGCGACGCTCCCGGTGGCCTCTCCTCCCCGCCGAGAGCGTCGCGCTTCCATGTCCCGCCAAGGATCGTGCCGGCCGTGACCACTCCTGACACCACGCTCCCCCCAGACGGTGCCACGAGTGTCCTGGATGCACGTGCCGGGACGTGGGTGGCGGACGGGGCCGAGGCGACGGATCGGCAGGCGTCATGGATCCGCGTCGCGCCGTTCGCCCTGGCCGGTCTCGCCGCGGTCCTCTACCTGTGGAACATCGCCGTCAGCGGCTATGCCAACACCTACTACTCGGCGGCCGCGCAGGCTGCATCGCAGAGCATCAGCGCCTGGTTCTTCGGCTCCATCGACGCCGCCAACTTCATCACCGTGGACAAGCCGCCGGTGGCGCTGTGGGTGATGGGCCTGTCGGTCCGGCTGTTCGGGCTCAGCCCGTTCGACATCCTGCTGCCGCAGGCGCTGGCCGGCGTCGCGTCGGTGGTCCTGCTGTACCACGCGGTCAAGCGCCAGTTCGGCCCAGAAGCGGGCGTGATCGCCGGGATCGCGTTCGCAGTCACGCCGGTCGCGGCGCTCATGTTCCGCTACAACAACCCGGACGCCGTCCTCGTGTTGCTGCTCGTCGGCGCCGCATGGGCGCTCATCCGGGGCCTCGAGAGCGAACGGCTGCGCTGGCCGATCCTCGCGGCCATCCTCGTGGGGTTCGCGTTCCTCACGAAGTACATGCAGGCCTACCTCGTGCTGCCAGCGTTCGCGCTGACCTACCTGGTGGCGGCGCGCGGCTCCGTGCGCCATCGCGCGACCGGGCTCCTCGCGTCGCTGATCGCCGTCGCCGTGTCGTCGTTGTGGTGGGTCGGCCTGATGGAGCTGATCCCCGCGGGCTCGCGGCCGTTCATCGGTGGCAGCCCCACGAACTCCGCCGTCCAGCTGCTCCTGGGCTATGACGGCCTCGGGCGCCTCTTCCGCGGCGAGGGCGGCCCGGGCGGCGGCCCCGGGGGTGGCCCGGGTGGTGCGTTCGGCGGCCAGCCCGGGCTCCTCCGGATGTTCAACGAACAGTGGGCGGGCGAGGTCAGCTGGCTGCTCCCGGCGGCCGCGATGGCGCTCGCCATCGGGCTGCTGGCGCGGCTGCGCGCCGGCCGCACCGACCCGCGCCGCGCCGGGTACCTCCTGTGGGGCACGTGGGTGGCCGTCCACGTCCTGGTGTTCTCCCTCATGGGCGGCATCGCGCACCCGTACTACGCCGTCGCCCTTGCGCCGGCCATCGCTGCCCTGGTCGGGGCGGGTGTGATGGAGCTGTGGCGGTTGCGGGCGCGGGTCCCGTGGGTCGGCCTCGTGCTGGCGGCCATGCTGGTCATGACCGCCTGGTGGGGCATGAGCGTCCTCGACCGGACACCCGCGTTCTTCCCGGGGGTCGGGATCGGTGCCTTGTTCATCGTCCTGGCGGCCGCGGTGGTGCTCGCGGTCCCACGGATCGCCGACGACGGACGGGCCGCGCAGATCGCGAGAACGGCCTTCGCGATCGGGATCGCGGCATCGCTCGCGGGCCCGATGCTCTACACCATCGAGACCACCGGCAAGGCAATCGCCGGTGGCGACCCGGCGGCGGGGCCGGTGAGCGGCGCGTTCGGTGGCTTCGGCGCAAGCGGCTTCCCGGGCGATACGGGCGGGACGAACCAGGCGCTGATCGACTACCTCGTCGCGAACCGGGGCGACGCGACCTGGCTCGTCGCGGTCTCGTCCGCCAACCAGGCGGGGCCGATCCAGATTGCGGCCGGCATCCCGGTCATGGCGATGGGCGGCTTCATTGGCTCCGATCCCGCCCCGACGCTCGCGCAGCTCCAGGCTGACGTCCGGGACGGCCGTCTCCGCTTCGTGCTCCTGGGGGGTCCGGGCGGTGGGCCAGGCGGGTTCTTCGGTGGTGATGGCACGGGCGACGTCGCCGGGGAGCGGAGCCAGTGGGTGACCCAGGCGTGCACGCCGGTGAGCGTGCCCGGGGCGTCCACCACCCTCTACGACTGCGCCGGGGCAGCGGGCTGACACAATGTCCCGGGCCGGGGCGTCGACGGCTGCGGATCGCCGCCACGGGTTGACCTCTCACGCCGCTCTCAGGGGACGGGCGTGTACTGGCGTCAATGGACCCGAAGCCTCCCACCACGGAGCGACCCCGATGACCTTCCCGTACGACCCTTCCGAGCCTCCCACGCAGCCGTATGCGGCTCCGATGCCGGATGCGCCCGCCGGGCCGCCCGTCCCGCCCGCGCCCCTCTGGGCGACGCCCGAGCCGCCCGCGAACCCCGGGGCGTCCGAGCCGACGATGACCCGGGAGCGCCGTGGGCGCGGCATCGGGACCGTCATCGCCGCGGCGGTGCTGAGCGCCTCGCTCGCGGCCGGTGGCACGGCCATCGTCGTGACGCAGCTGCTCCCCGTCCGCACGGTCGTCACGGAGAGCACCGGCACCGCGCGCACGACGAGCGCCACGACGGTTCAGTCCACCGACCTCACGGCCATCGTCGCCCAGGCGCAGAAGTCTGTCGTCACGATCACCTCGAACGGCTTGACGACCGACCAGTTCTCGCCCTTCGGCCAGCCGACAGGCGGCATCGGGTCCGGGATTGTCCTGACCTCGAACGGCTACATCCTCACCAACCGCCACGTCGTGGAAGGCGCCAGGACCCTGAGCGTCGAGCTCCAGGACGGCACGACATACGACGCCACGCTCGTGAAGCAGCTCACGGACAACGACCTCGCCCTGATCAAGGTCGACGCGACCGGCCTGGCGGCCGCCCGGATCGGTGACTCCTCCAGCGTGAAGGTCGGTGAGACGCTGCTCGCGATCGGCAGCCCGCTGGGTACATACACGGAGACCGTCACCCGCGGCATCCTGTCCGGCCTCGGCCGCGAGGTCACGGTCCGGGACGAGCAGACCGGCCGCCCGGCCAAGCTGTCGAACCTCATGCAGACGGACGCCGCGATCAACCCGGGCAACTCGGGTGGCCCGCTGCTCGACGCTACTGGCGCCGTCCTGGGCATCAACACGGCCGTGGCGAGCAGCGCCCAGGGGCTGGGCTTCGCGATCCCGATCGGCGACGCCGCTGCACTCATCGAGCTGGCGACCGCCGGCGTCGGCGCCTGACGCCGGTGCCAGTGATCCCCCCCACCACCGCGCCCGAGGCAGGCGGCACGCCTCGACCCGGGTCACTGCGTTGACACACGATCGGGAGCCACCGCGATGACCAACCAGCCCGTCGACCCCGCGAGCACCGAGCCGTACGTGCCGGTTGCTCCGGAGCCCGCTCCCGGAGTCGCCCCCGTCATCGCGCAGCTGGTGCGAACGGCGTCGGGCGGCTCGTCACGCGTCCTCAACCTCGCCCTCGCGGTCGCCGTGCTCGTCGCGGCGGCGGGCGTCGCGTTCGCCGTCGGACGGGCGACCGCACCCGCGAACGCCACGGCGGGAGCCGGCAACGGCGGCCTGGGTAACGTGGCCGGCGACGGCGCGCTCCCGGGTGCGAACGGCTACTTCGGTCGCGGCGACGGCGTCCCCGGCGACGGCGGTCGCGGCGGCTTCGGCCCGGGCGGCGGGCTCTCGATCAGCGGGACCGTCGACTCCGTGACTGCCGATTCGGTCACGATCGGGACCGAGTCCGGGCAAACGATCACCATCGGCATGGAGTCCTCGACTGCGTACCATCAGCAGGCCGCGGCGAGCTCGTCGGACGTTCAGGCTGGCAAGACTGTCATCGTGCAGCTGTCCGGTGGCTTCCGGCCGGGCGCGAACGGCGCGGCGAATGGCAACGGGTCGGTCACGCTCGGTTCCGCGGGCTCGATCACCGTGGTGCCCTGACGAAGGATCGTGACAGCCCGATGCATCTCCTTCTCGTCGAGGACGACGAGCGCCTCGCCCGCAGCCTGACCCGCCTCCTCGAGGAGGATCGCCACGTCGTGGAGCACGCCCCCGACGGCCGGACTGCCATCGAGCTCGCGCAGGCGATCGACGGGCTGGACGCGATCATCCTCGACATCGGACTCCCGGACATCTCGGGGATCGAGGTCGCGCGCCGGATCCGCAAGGACGGCCTCGACGTGAGCATCCTCATGCTCACCGCCCGCGACACCGTCAACGACCGGGTGGCCGGCCTGGACGCGGGCGCCGATGACTACGTCGTCAAGCCGTTCTCGTACCAGGAGGTGTCCGCGCGCCTGCGGGCGTTGGCCCGACGCGCGGAGCCCGGGCCACGACGGGCGGAACCCATTCTCCGGGCGGGCGCGATCGCCCTCGACGAGGCAGCGCGACGGGTGACCGTGCACGGACGGACCGTGGACCTCAGCCCGCGAGAGTTCTCCCTGCTCGAGGCGCTGCTGCGCCACGCCGGCCGCACGCTGACCCGGGACCAGCTCCTGGACCACGCATGGCCGTTCAGCGTCGCGGTGACGCCCAACGCGGTCGATGCATACGTCCACTACCTGCGCGCCAAGCTCGGCGACGCCGGGTCGCAGCTGGAGACGGTGCGCGGCGTGGGCTACCGGCTGGCCGATGGCTGACGGCGCCCGCCCGGAGCTCCGGGACGACGACGCCGAGCAGGCCGCCCTCGCCGGTGAGGTACGGCTGCTTCGCCGTGTCCGCTGGCGCCTTGTCGCGTGGAGCGGGATCTCCACGCTGGTCGTCCTCGTGGTCCTTGGGGCGGCGTTGTACGGCGTCGTTGCCAGCACCCTCGCCGCAGCGTCGGTCAACCAGCTCCAGGCCCGCATGGATCCCTGGGTCCGTCGCCTGGAGGGGCCCATCACGAGCCCCGATGTCGGCCCGGAGCTCGGCTTCGTGTTCGGCGGGGGCAACACGCTCCTGTACTTCTTCGACGCGGACGGCCAGCCGGTCCCGACCGACGGGCGGCCGATCGTGATTCCCGACGGGTTGCCCAACGCTGCCGGCATCGCGGCTGCGAAGGCAGGCACCGGCCCGGACATCCGCACCTCCACGCTCGAGATCTCGTCCCGCGCTGGCTCGGTGGTCGTGCCGATCCGGCTCCTGACCCGCCAGCTCGTGGCCCTGCAGGATGGCAACACGTACTACTTCCAGGCGCTCCAGGACCGCACGACCGAGGTCGGGACGCTCAACGCGCTGTTGCTCGTGCTCGTCGTGGGCGGGCTGCTCGTCGTCGTCGTGGCGTTCGGGTTCGGGACGCTCTACGCGCGGCGCGCACTGGTGCCGATCCGCGAGTCATTGGCCACGCAGCGGACGGCGCTCCGGCGACAGCGCGAGTTCGCCGCGGACGCCAGCCACGAGCTGCGCACGCCCCTGACCGTCATCCGGTCGTCGGTGGAGCACCTCCAGCGCCACCAGGACCGGCCCGTGAGCGCCTCTGCTGAGGCGATCGAGGACATCGACGCCGAGGTGATGAACCTCACGGCCCTCGTCGATGACCTGCTGCTGCTCGCCCGGTCGGATTCCGGTGCCGTCGCGCTGGAGGCGATGCCGCTCGACCTCGGCGACGTGGCGTTCGAGGCGGCGTCCGCGCTCGGGCGGGCCGCGGAGGGCCGCGGCGTCAGCGTCGTCGTTGACCCGGAACCCGTGATGATCGAGGGCGACGCGGCGCGGCTGCGCCAGCTCGTGATGATCCTGGTTGACAACGCGGTCCGGCACAGCCCGAGGGACGGGACCGTGACGGTGCGGGTCCGCATGGTCGGCCCGGTGGCGACGATCGAGGTCGCCGACGACGGCCCGGGCCTCCGCGAGGAGGACATGCCGCACGTCTTCGACCGCTTCTGGCGCGCCCCGGGCGCGCCGTCGGGCGGCACGGGCCTGGGCCTCGCGATCGCGAAGTGGATCGTGGAGCGCCACGGCGGGCGGATCGGTGTCGCGAACCGCCCCGAGGGCGGCGCGGCCTTCCGCGTGGAGCTCCCCGCACCGCGGACGACCGTCTCAGGGCCGGCGCCGGCGACCGCCTGACCACCGTCCAGCGACGGCCGGGCTCACCGTCCGGCGACGGCAGGAACGCGCGTTTGGCGGCCTGATCGAAGGCGTCCGGGGCGTCCCTTGCGTGGTACGCTCTGGCCATCCTGATGGCCGGTCCCGTGAGGCCGGCGTACCGGTCCCGTGAGGCCGGGTAGGAGGAGACAGATGCGCATGCGCACGCCCGCCTGCGGCGCCACGCCGCAGCATGCCGGGTTCCCGTGATCGCCCCCCCGTCCGTCGGCCATCCGCCGCTGCCGCGTGCCGACGCGATCGTCGATCCCAGGGTGGGCCACGCCGGTCCGGCGCTCCTCGCGCTCGAGGATGGCACGGTCTTTCCCGGGATCGCGTTCGGGGCGGCCGTCGCTTCAGGCGGGGACCTCGTGGTCAACACGTCCCAAACGGGCTACCAGGAGATCGCCACCGATCCCTCGTACGCGGGCCAGGTCGTCGTCATGACCTATCCGCTGATCGGGAACTACGGGCGCATCGGCGCGGACGACCAGTCCGCTCGCCCATGGCTGCGGGGCCTCGTCGTCGCCCATGCCACGGCCGCGGTCCTTGACGATGCGCGCCAGCTCGCGACGCTCCTGCGCACGAATGCCATCCCGGCGATCGCCGGGATCGACACCCGCGCGCTGGCCCGCCATCTGCGCGCGAACGGCTGCCTGCGCGGGGTCATCACCGAGCCTGGGAGGACAGACCCGGAGCGTGCGGTGGCACAGGCGAGGGCCGTCCCGCGCTGGGAGGACCAGGACTTTGTCGCCCAGGTCTCGCCGTCCGCGGTCCGGGAGGTGGGCGACGATCCCACGGCGCCGCTGGTGGCGATCGTGGACTTCGGGCTCAAGGCGAACATCGTCAACTCGCTCCGCCGGCGTGGGGTGCGGGTCCGGGTGCTGCCACACACGGCAACCGCCTCGGACGTGCTCAACTCGGACATCGCGGGGATCGTCTTCTCGCCTGGGCCCGGCGACCCGGCGCGCCTCGACGGCCCGGTGGCGCTCGCACGCGCCGTCATCGACGACGGCCGGCCGCTGCTCGGCATCTGCCTCGGCCACCAGATCATCGGCCGGGCCGCCGGTGCCGAGACGACGCGGCTGCGCTTCGGCCACCACGGCGCGAACCACCCGGTCCAGGACCTCGACACGGGCTACGTCCAGGTGACTGCGCAGAACCACGAGGTCCAGGTCGTGGGCGACAGCATCCCCGCCCGGTCCGGCTTCCGGGTGAGCCAGCGCAACCTCAACGACCGTTCCGTGGAGGGCCTCCGCCACGCGGAGAAGCCGATCGAGACCGTCCAGTACCACCCCGAGGGCGCCCCGGGCCCGCTCGACGCGCTCGCCGTGTTCGATCGATTCGTGGACGCGATGCGGCAGCGCGCGTGACGGCGATCCCCGTCATGCTCTCCGCGAGCGTTCCGCGCCGCAAGCCCGAGTCCGTCCTGATCCTCGGGTCAGGGCCGGTTGTCATCGGCCAGGCGGCGGAGTTCGACTACGCGGGGACGCAGGCCTGTCGCGCGCTGCGCGCGGAGGGCGTGCGGACGATCCTCGTCAACTCCAACCCGGCGACGATCATGACCGACCCCACGGTGGCGGATGCCGTGTACCTCGAGCCGCTCACGGTCCCGGCCATCGAGGCGGTCATCGCGCGCGAGAAGCCCGAGGGCCTGCTCGCGGGGCTTGGCGGCCAGACCGCGCTCAACCTCGCGATGGCGCTGTCCGAGGCGGGCGTCCTCGAACGGCACAACGTGCGGCTCCTGGGCACCCCGCTCGAGGCGATCCGCATGGCGGAGGACCGCGAGGCGTTCCGGGATCTGCTGGACCGCATCGAGCAGCCGTACGCGCCGTCGTACATCGTCGAAGGCGCGACCGACGAGGCCCGTCACGGCGCTGCGCAGGAGGCCCTCGACACGATCGGGCTGCCGGCGATCATCCGGCCCGCGTTCACGCTGGGCGGGACAGGTGGCGGCATCGTAGGGACGGAGGAGGCGTACTGGGAGCGCGTCCGGGCCGGACTTCGGGCGAGCCCCATCAAGCAGGTGATGATCGAGCGCTGCCTCGTGGGCTGGCAGGAGATCGAGTACGAGGTCATGCGCGACCACGAGGACACGTGCATTGCCGTGTGCTCCATGGAGAACGTGGACCCGCTGGGCGTCCACACCGGCGACTCGATCGTGGTCGCGCCCGTCCAGACGCTCACGGACTCGGTCCACCAGCGGCTGCGGAGCGCGGCACTCGCGATCATCCGCGCGCTGGGCGTGGAGGGTGGGTGCAACGTCCAGTTCGCGCTCTCGCCGGACTCGAAGGACTACGCGGTCATCGAGGTCAACCCGCGTGTCTCGCGCTCCTCGGCGCTTGCGTCGAAGGCCACGGGCTATCCGATCGCACGGGTCGCGGCCCAGATCGCCGCGGGCCGGACGCTCGCCGAGATCCCGAACGTCGTCACCGGCACGACCGTGGCGGCCTTCGAGCCCGCACTCGACTACGTCGTCGTCAAGCTGCCGCGCTTCCCGTTCGACAAGTTCCCAACGGCGGACCGGCGGCTCGGGTCCCAGATGAAGGCGACCGGCGAGGTCATGGCGATCGACCGAACCTTCGGCGCGGCGCTCAACAAGGCGCTCCGCGGTCTCGAGCAGGCGGGTGCGGGACCGCTGGGCGAGGACGCGTCGTGGCGGCCGACGTTCGACTACCTCGCGGCGGTCTACGCGGGGGCGCCCGACGACGCGGAAACGCTGGCGCCTGCAGGCGAGGACACCGTCATCCGCTGGATCGACGAGCGCGGCGAGGCCTGCGAGAGCAGTCGCTTCGCCCAGCGGTCTGCGGCGCCGATCGTGCTGGGCCAGTTCCTGGAGCCGTCCGACTCGCGGCTGTGGCGGGTGCTGGGCCTCCTGCGACGTGGGGTGCCGCAGGAGGTTGTCCGTGCCGCGACCGGGATCTCCGCGTGGTTCCTGTCCGAGATGGGCCGTAACATCCAGCTGGAGCACGACGTGCGGGCTTTGGGCGCGGCGATCGCGGACCCCACGGATGCCACTGGGGCCGAGCTGCTCACCACGGCCAAGCGGGCAGCGTTCTCGGATCGCGACATCGCGGGGCTGGCCGGGGTTGGGGAGGAGGCCGTCCGATCCGCACGCGCGGTGTTGGGCCTGGCGCCCGGGTACGCGATGGTCGACACCTGTGCCGCGGAGTTCGCGGCGGAGACGCCGTACTTCTACTCGACGTACGCCTCGGCAGGGTCGCCGCCCGAGGCGCCGCCGGTCACCCGTCCCGCGGCCCTCGTGATCGGCTCCGGGCCGGTCCGGATCGGGCAGGGGATCGAGTTCGACTACTGCGCGGTCCAGGCAGCGGATGTCCTCCGCCGCGAAGGCTGGAGCGCGGTGATGGTCAACTCGAACCCGGAGACGGTCTCGACCGACTTCGACGCGTCAACCCGCCTGTACTTCGAGCCCCTCGACGCGGAAAGCGTGCGCAGCATCATCGAGTTCGAGAGCGGGAGTCTGCTCCCGGGGACGCCCGCCGACCCGTCGCGGGACCTGACCGACGGCACAGGCCCCCTGCCGGCGGTCGTCGCCTTTGGTGGACAGACGCCGCTCAACCTTGCCGGCTCGCTCGTCGCGAGCGGCGTGCCGCTGCTGGGCTCCAGCCTCGAGGCGATCAACCAGGCGGAGGAGCGCGTCCGGTTCGCGGCGCTCCTGGACCGGCTGGGGATCCCGCAGCCCGAGGGTGGCATGGCGGAGTCCATCGAGGAGGCGCTGACGCTCGCCGAGCGTATCGGCTACCCGGTCATCGTCCGGCCCAGCTTCGTCATCGGCGGCCTGGCGATCGACTTCGCGTACTCGCCCGAGGACCTGGTGCGGCACCTCGCGGCGGCCGCGATCGTGGACCCGGACCGGCCCGTGCGGATCGACCGCTTCCTCGAGGGGATCGAGGTCGACATCGATGCGGTGTGCGATGGCCACGGCGTCCTCATCCCGGGGCTTCTGGAGCATGTGGAGCGCGCCGGGGTCCACTCGGGCGACTCGATCGCCGTGTTCCCGCCCCAGCACGTCTCGGACGGCGACATCGACCTGATCGTCAACACGATGGAGCGGATCTGCCTCGCGCTGGGCGCCCGCGGCCTCGTCAACGCGCAGTTCATCGTCCGCGAGGACGGCATCTACCTGATCGAGGTCAACCCGCGGGCGTCGCGCACTGTGCCCTTCCTGTCGAAGGTCACGGGAGTCCCGATGGTGGAGCTCGCGGTGCGGATCTCGCTCGGTGCGCGACTGGAGGACCTCGGCTGGGAGCCTGGGCTGCGGCCGGTGCCGGACTTCGTCGCGGTCAAGGCGCCGGCGTTCTCGACGGCGAAGCTCAAGGGCGTGGACCCGTCGGTCGGGCCGTTCATGCAGTCGACGGGCGAGGTCATCGGTATCGCCGTCGACGCGCGGGTTGCGATGGCGAAGGCGCTCACGGGTGCGTCGCTGATCCCGCCGCGACCGGGCGAGGGCGACGCGCCGCTCGCGCTGCTCTCGATCGCGGACCGCGACAAGGGGGGCCTCACGGACCTGGCACGGGCGTTGATCCGGGCGGGCTACACGCTGGCTGCGACCGGTGGGACGCGCAAGGCGCTCGCGGCGGCCGGGTTCGAGGCGGAGCCCGTCGCGAAGCTCGGCGCGGAGCCAGCCGGAGACGAGGCGGGGATCCTCGACCTGATCGCCGGGGGTCGCGTTCGGCTGGTCGTGAACACCCCGACCCCACGCTCGGGCGCAATCCGGGACGCGGCCGACATCCGCCACGCCGCGATCGCCGAGGGCGTGCTGTGCCTCACGGCGATAGAGACGGGGATCGCGGCAGCGGAAGCCCTTGAGCCATCGATCCTCGACGCGATCAGCCTGGTCCGACCGATCACGGAGTGGGTGCCGATGGACGGGGCACGCGGACTGGCGATCACCGCCTGACGCGGGCTGGCGCGGCTGGTTGCCGGCCGGGGCCGCCGGTGCCGCCGTGACCCCGGGGCCGCGGTGTGCGCGGTGCCCGCTCGGGCCGCCGGTGCCGCTCGGGCCGCCGCGGCCGGCCCGAGCCGCCGTGACCCCGGGGCCGCGGTGTGCGCGGTGCCCGCTCGGGCCGCCTCTGACCGTCGTGACCCCGGGGCCACCAGCCATGCAGCAGCGACTCGGATCGGACCGGGCCTCGCACGACAGCGTCGCCAATGTCGGGTTTCGATGCGCCGTCGTGCGGGCAGCATTCCGATTTCAGTCTGTGATGCATGACCGCGGCCGGGGCAATCCGCGGCCGGGGCAAGTCGCGGCCGCGGCCGCGGCAATCCGCGGCCGGGGCAATCCGCGGCCGGGACCGGAACCGCTCCCGCGATGACGATCGCCGGGACCGGGGCCGATGACCGGGACCGGGACGAGGTACCGGCGATGGTCAGCCGCTGCACCGCCGCACACGGGACCGCCCCACCCCGGCGACGGCCTACCGGCTCGCGGCGGCCTGCGATGCGCGGCTGCCGGTCGTCTGCTCCACGACGATCGCCTGGCCCAGCGACCACAGCGTCAGCGTCGTGAGGGCGACCATCACGACCGCGAGCGGGATCTCGCGCGTGCGCACGTTGCGTCGTGTCGGCAGCGGGGCGTCCTTGATCGTGCGGTGCCGCATGTCGCGCGGCGGCCGCGCGACTGCCCGCGCCTCCATGTCGCGTTGCGCGGTGACGTGGCCGGACCATGCGCCAAGCATGTGCCCGCCAACCACGGCCGCGAGCTGCGCCGTCCAGATGAGCCCCGCCGGCAGGAACGAGACCGGCTGGAAGAACGCGGTCCCGAACACGTCCCAGCCCTGCTGGAGCGGGTCCGAGATCGCGATGACGATCCGCTGGCCGTCGATCAGCAGGTAGGTGAGGTAGTGCGCCACGAGGTAGCCGACTGCGATCGGCAGCAGCCCGGCGCCGATCGCGCCCCAGCTCACGAGGCGGCCGACGGCGAGCGCAGCCAGGGCGATGATCCCGAGGAACGCGAACAGCAGCAGCGTCTTGGGCAGGAGCGCCGGCGCGCCGAACACGGACGCGAAGGCGACGGTCTGCGAGAGCCCGTCAAAGATGATCGACCCCGTGCCGAATGCCACCAGCACGACTCGCGGCGGGCTCCACGGGGCCCACAGGAGCGCGCTTGCGAACGGGCGGCGGACGAGGACGCGCGCGTCGACGGCGTCGGGATCGAGCTCCTCGAGCTCCTCGGGGGTCGCGGTGTCCTCGGCCGGCACGACGCCGAACGCGGACAGTCGATTGAGCAGCCGGAACCAGACGCTGAACGTCTCGCCCTGCGCCCGCCACTGGTCGCGGCCGAACTGGGCCATCAACGCCAGCGTGAGGACGGTGTAGCCCGCGAGGACCACGGTCAGCGTTCCATTGCTCACCGCGGGCACCAGCTCCAGCCAGACGAAGAACGCGAGCCCAACGGGCGCTGGCCACAGCCGGAGCACGACCGGGACCTCGGACACCGCCCAGCCCTGCACGCCGAGCTGCCGCGTGATCAACGCAAGGAGGTCGTGGAGCGTGGCGAACGGGTCGACCCACTCCCAGACCGGGACGAACAGGGCGGACAGCATCGCGATCCCGACCCAGCCGAAGACCCACAGGAACAGGGACGCGACGGCGGCGTCCGAGGACCCGCCGGCGATGCCCTGGGCCATGATCCATCCCCAGCCGACCAGGCCGACGATGCGCAGCAGGACACGCACCGCGGCTGGGACGCGGACGATGCGGCCCGGCGGTGGCTCCGTCGCCCGCATGTCACGTGCAAGGACGAACACGAATGACAGGGCGACGGTCATCGCCGCCCCGACGAGGTACACGGCGAGCGGGAGCGGGCTCTGGTACGTGGGCGTGAGACCATGCGCGGCGGCGACTCCCGGGAGCGCGGCGACGAGCGCCGTCGCGATCGCTGCGCCACCCGTGCGGGCGAGCCGCGGGCCGACGGACCGCTTGGGCGAGCCCATCGTCAGACGGTGCGGGTGCGGCGAAGGACGAATGCGCCGACGATCGCTACGAGCGCGAGGGCAGCGATGATCGGCAGCAGGACGTCAGCGCCGGACGCCGCGGGTGCACCGTCGCCGCTCGGCGCAGGGGTGGCGGCGACGGACGGGGCCGCGATCGCCGATGCCGCCGCGCTCGCCGATGCCGCCGCGCTCGCCGATGCCGCCGCGCTCGCCGATGCCGCCGCGCTCGACGTGGGCGCCGCCGTCGGCGCGGGCGAAGCCGCCTGGGGTTCAGTGACGGAGAAGCTGAGCGTGCCGCGGTCGATGTGGCCATCCGCGGCTGCGGAGGTCCACTCGATCGAGTAGGCACCCGGTGCGAGCGTCAGCCCGTCCAGCGACATCGTGACCGCGCCATCGGCCGCCGCCGTGCCCGTACCGATGGCGCCGGCCGGCCCCATGACCTTGAAGGAGCTCTTGCCCGCGTCGAGGCCCTCGCTGAAGGTGAGCGTGATTGTCGTCGGCGGGGTGTCGAGGACGGCCTTGTCGGGAGGGTCGGACGTGGTGAGCTCGGCGTGGCCGAGGGCGGGGACCGCCGTCAGAAGCCCGATCGCCAGCGCGCCGATGACGGCGAGGACGCGGTACGCGGAAACGCGGGGGCCACGGGCCGGAGTCGGGCGGTTGGCGATCGTGTCCACGGCTGGGGAGTCTACCCGCGCGCTGGGTTCGCTGCCGACGGCAGCATCCACGAAGCCGATCCGGGCGAAGATAGGGAAGGACCCTCGGGTCCACGCCCGCCACCCTCCGCGCGGGTCCCTGGAGGTTGCATGTCCGGTCTCTCCGCCTCGACGCCCCTGACCCCGATCACCATCGCACCGGCACCTGTTGGCGACGGCTACGTGCCGGGCGTGTGCAACATCGGGCCGTGGGAGATCCGCAAGCGACGGACCATCGGGATCGTGGGCTTCGTGACGGCTGCGATCGTGTTCGCGGCGCTTGTCGCGCTGCACGCCCCGGCGCTGAGCCGCCTGGTCCTTATCCTGCCGCTGATGGGCGGGACGTTCTCGTGGCTCCAGGCACGCCGACACTTCTGCGCGGGGTTCGCCTTCGCGCGGATCACGAACTTCGGCGATGCCGACTCGACCCGGCGGAGCGTCGAGGACGAGGCCGCGCATCGGGCGGACATGGCGGCAGTGGCGCGGATGATCCGCGACGCGTTCCTCATCTCGCTGCCGATCACGATCGTCGCGGTGCTGCTCCCGCTCTAGGCGATGCCGGGTCAGGCGTGCTGGCCCGCGACGGTATTCCCGAGGGACACGAGCCGCCGGCCGATCGACCAGCGGGTGCGCGTGACGAGCCCCGTATGGATGTCGATGTCGCGGTGTGCAGGCCGCAGCTCCCGCGCGGTCGCGTACAGGTCGCCGATCCGGTCCTGGACCAGGTGGTCGATGTCGTTCTGGCGAAGCGTGTCGTACATGGGGTGATCTCCCTCGTTGGAGCGGTGCGGGGTGGGGAAGCCGGTTGTCTGCGATCTCACTTGTGTTAGTCCTTCATCTAACTCGCGGGTCGCGCGGGACGCGGGACGGGCGAACATTGGGAGCCTAGGAGAGGAAGCGGATCAGCTCTGACGAGGCGTCGTCGAGCCGGTCACGCCGGAGGCTGTAGTAGGAGAGACCACCTTCCTCGGTCAGCGTCACGAGGCCGGCGGCCCGGAGCTGCGCGAGGTGGTGCTTGATCGTCGGTTTGGACAGCTCCAGGCGCTCGGCGATCTCGGTCAGGTACCAGTCGCGATCCTTGAGCAGGCGCAGGATGCGCAGCCGCGAGTCGTCGCCGAGCGCGCGGTGCAGGCGGAGGACGCCGGGTGGCGGCGCCAGCGGGTCGAGCGGCTCGAGCGCACCATCGGACACCGGGTAGATGAACAGCCGCCAGTCGCCGCCCGCGAAGGTGAAGTTGTAGGGACGGACCACGAACGATGGCGCGAGCACCACGCGGCGTACCCCAGGCTCCGACAGCCAGCGGATGCCGTTCGTCGTGCGCTCGATCAGCTCGGCGGGGGAGAGGCTCGCGATGTCGCCCGCGCGCAGGCGGACGTCGCGCTCGATGATCGCGCGCACGCGCGGCTCGATCTCCTGGTAGAGCGGCAGCCAGGCAGCCATGAGGTCGCTGACCTCGCCGATGAGCGAATCGGCGTCGACGAGCAGCCGGCGCAACCAGCCCTGCTTGTGGTCCGGCCAGGCCGCGAGCAGCGTCGCGATGGCGGCCCCGTCCCCGTCGAGGGCGGCGGTAACCTCCGCGCGCCGTGCCGGGTCGCGCAGGCTGTCGGCGAGGACAGCTCCCGTGAACTCCGCGCCGGTCGTGTGCGCGAGCAGGTCCACGAAGCCCGCGGCATCGGTGACATCCGGGCGGTCGACCGCAAGCCCGGCACCGAAGGTCCACATCTCGTCATCGATTGCGCCGCGAACGCGCTCGGGGAGCGCCGCGCGCGACCGCTCCAGCCAGCGACGGTCCTCGGCCGGGAGCTCCTCGTGCTCGCCGACCTCGTGGGCCAGGCTCACCGCGAAGTCGAACGCGGTGCGCACGTCGAACGCCGCCGGCAGGCTCGCGCCGGCGCCGACATCGCGGAGCATGGCGCGCCCGCTGGGGGCATTCGAGGCGGTGCTGCGGGTGGAGTGGCTCATCAATGTCCTGCCGGTCTTCCTTGTGTTAGATGATCATCTAACACGGACCACGCAGTGTCAACCCCGGGGCCGCCGCGTCGGAACTGCGGGATGACCCGCATTGGCGAGCGTCTTGGCACCGTTCAGGATCGCGTCATGTCAGGAACCACCACGATCAGGCGGATGGCGGCGGTGGCCGTCCTCGGGATCGGCACGGCGATGCTCCTCCTGTTCGGCGGTGGGCAGGTCGCCGCGTGCCTCGGGCCGCTGGACGTCACGGCGGTTCGCTGCGCGGCCGCCACGGGCCTCCTGCCCACGCAGGGCAACTGGGGGCAGCTTCTCGTCGCCCTGGTCGCCGCGTCGGTCCTCGTGGTCGCCCCACACCGGCCCGGGCTTCTCCTGCCATCGATCCTCGCCGCGGCGGTCGGCGCGCTCACGGGTGGGGCGCTCTACCTGCTCACCCGCCCGGTCGCGCTGGAAGGGCCCGACTACGACGGCACTTGGCTGTCGATCCCGCTCCCGATGGAGCCCGCGACGCTCGCGGCCTCGGCCCTCGCCGGTGCCCTCGTCGCGATCGTCCTCGTGAGGCTCGCGGCGAGCCAGATGGGCCGCCGGGTCGCGCGACCCGCCTGACGGGGAGGTCACCACCTTCGGCGCGCCGACGGCCCGGATCCACGCACAGGACTATCGTTGGGTCGCTGAACAAGTGCGCCGTCAGGCGCGTTCGGCTGGGAGACAACCATGACCGAGGGAACCACGCCGGGTGACGAGGAGCCGATGTCGAGCGCGCCCGAGCCCGCCCCCACGCAGCCCGAGCCTGCCCCCACGCAGCCCGAGCCGATGAATGAAGCGCCGGCCGCGGGGTCAGGGGAGCCGCCGAAGCAGGGCTGGTCCGCAGCGCCGCCGCCCGCCCCGGCGCCCACGACGAAGTTCTGTCACGCGTGCGCCGCGTCGATCGATGCCCGGGCCGAGATCTGCCCCAAGTGCGGCGTCCGCCAGCCGTTCCAGGCGGGGATGCCCGGCGGCGGCGGGCTCACGGTGGGCGACGTCACGACGGCCACCGGCAAGAGCAAGCTCGTCGCCTCGCTGCTGGCGATCTTCCTCGGGTCGTTCGGGGTCCACAAGTTCTACCTCGGCGACAACACCAAGGGGATCGTCTACCTGGTCTTCTTCTGGACGGCCATCCCGGGGATCGTCGGCTTCATCGAAGGGATCCTGTGGCTCGTCCAGTCCGACCAGGAGTGGCTGGCCAAGTACGGGAGCCGCTGACCCGACGAGCCCGGAGCGCCACCAGCCGGGCGGCTGAACCGGGCGCCGGTGCGGCCGGGGCCAGTCAGGCGAGGGCGCGAGCGAGCGGGGGCCCGGCGCCGCTCGCCCTACAATGCGCCCCACCCACCACGCCCCGCCCGCACGGAGATTCCGTCCGCATGCCCGTTCCCGTCGTCGACTTCAGCGACGAGCGCCTGCCCAACGGCCTGCGCCTCATCATCGCGGAGGACCACCTCGCGCCCGTCGTCGCCGTGAACCTCTGGTACAACGTCGGCTCCAAGCACGAGGTCACGGGCAAGACCGGCTTCGCGCACCTGTTCGAGCACGTCATGTTCCAGGGGTCCGCGCACGTCGGCAAGGCGGAGCACATGGCGCTGGTGCAGGGCGCGGGCGGGACGCTCAACGGCACGACATGGCTCGACCGCACGAACTACTTCGAGACCATGCCGTCCCACCAGCTGGAGCTCGCACTGTGGCTCGAGGCGGACCGGATGGGCACGCTGCTCGAGGCGCTCAACCAGGAGAACCTCGACAACCAGCGCGACGTCGTGAAGAACGAGAAGCGCTCGAGCTACGACAACCGGCCGTATGGGACCTGGAACGAGAAGCTCCTCGGGCACCTGTTCCCGGAGGGGCATCCGTACCACCACCCCACGATCGGGTCGATGGCGGACCTAGACGCCGCCACCGTCGATGACGTCAAGGCATTCTTTGCGACCTACTACGCGCCGAACAACGCGGTCCTGAGCGTCGTGGGCGACTGCGATCGGGCACAGGTCCGAACCTGGGTCGAGAAGTACTTCGGGCCGATCGCGCCCAACCCGGCCATCCCGCCGCTGCCCGACATGTCCCTGCCGCCGATCCTGGGCGAGGAGATCCGCGAGACCGTCGAGGACCGCGTCCCGCTGCCGCGCGTCTACATCGGCTTCCGGGCGCCCGCCTTCGGGGACCCGAAGCTCGATGCGCTCGACCTCGCGTCCCAGCTCCTCGCGGGCGGGAAGGGGAGCCGCCTTCACCGCCGCCTCGTCCGAGATGAGCGCCTGGCGCAGGACGTCGCCGTGTTCACCCTTCCGTTCATCGGCGGTGCGTCGGTGTGCATCGGCTGGGCGACGGTTCGCCCCGGGGTGGCCGTGGAGACCGTCGAGCGCGCGTATCTCGAGGAGCTCGAGAAGCTCGCCGCCGAGGCGCCGACTGCCGACGAGCTCGATCGTGCGAAGGCCCTGACCGAGGCCGACGAGCTGGGTTCGCTTGCGCGCGTCGAGGAGCGCGCCGACCGGCTCTCGATGTACGCAACGCTGTGCGACGACCCGGGCCTCGTCAACACGCTGCTGCCCCGGTACCTCTCGGTCACCGCGGACCAGATCCGGGACGCGGCACGCGCCGTGTTCCGCGCCGACAACCGCGTCGTGCTGACGTACGTCCCGAAGACCGCCGGCGATGCGACCGGGGAGGAGGTGGCATGAGCCACGCCGGCGACCTGATCGCGGAGCGTCCGGTCCCGGGCGAGCCCCGCCGCTACGAGTTCCCGGCCACGGTCCGGACCACTCTCCCGAACGGCCTGCGGATCATGGTCACGCCGATGCCTGGCCGGGCGCTGATTGCGGCGACGCTCGCGCTCCGTTCCGGGGCCGCCGACGAGCCCGATGCGGTGGGCGGCGCGACCGTTCTCGCAGCGCGCGGCCTGACCGAGGGAACCGAGGTCCGTGACGCGATCGCGTTGACCGAGGCTGGCGAGCGCCTTGGCGCATCGCTCCACGCCGAGGCCGGTTGGGACGCGACGTCCGCGGGCCTGGATGTGCCCGCCAGCCGCTTCGCCGCCGCGCTCGAGCTCCTGGCCGAGGTCGTCCGCCGCCCCTCGTTTCCCGAGGCCGAGGTGGACCGCCTGCGTGACGAGCGCCTGACCGACCTGCTGCAGGCGAAGGCCGATCCGCGCCGGCGTGCCGACGAGGCGTACGTCTCGTCCATCTATCGGACCTCCTCGCCGTATCACCGCCCGGCGGGCGGCACGGCCGAGACGGTGGCCACGCTCACGCCTGGCGAGCTTCGAGCTGTCCATGCCCGCGCGTACACACCGTCGCGCGCGGCGCTGGTCGTCGCCGGAGACATCGACCCGGACGAGGTCATCCGTGACGCGGAGGCCCTGTTCGGCGATTGGGCGGGGGAGGGGACCGTCCCGGGCACGATCGACGACACCTCCGCGATCGACGGTCGATTCGTGCGAGTCGTCCATCGGCCGGGCGCCGTCCAGACGGAGATCCGCATCGGGCACCCGGGCCTCGCCCGGAGCACCCGTGACTTCCACGCGGTGTCGGTGATGAGCGCGATCCTCGGCGGGCTGTTCAACTCCCGGCTGAACATGAACCTCCGCGAGGACAAGGGCTATACCTACGGCGCGAGCGCCGGCTTCGACCTGCGACGTGCCCGCGGACCGTTCACTGCCCGGGCCGCCGTCAACACCGAGGCCACCATCCCGGCCCTCCAGGAGTTCCTCAAGGAGCTTGACCGGATCCGCCACGACCCGGTCACGGACGCCGAGCTGCGTGCTGCCCGCGACTTTCTGATCGGCGTCTTCCCGCTAAGGTTCGAGACGCCGGGTCCCGTGGCAGGGTCGCTGGCCGGCCTGTTCGTCCACGACCTCCCCGACGACGAGCTGGCCCGCTACCGCGGGGCGATCGAGGCGGTGACCGCCGTCGACGTCCAGCGCGTCGCCCACGATCACATCCACCCCGATGCAGTGGCGATCATCCTCGTGGGCGACCACGAGCACTTCGGCGCGGCGCTCGAGGCCGAGCAGCTGGGACCGATCGAGCTGATCGTGGACCCGGAGCCGGTGTCGTCGGCCGCCGCCGGGGCCCCGGGCGTTGAGGCGGGTCCCGTCGACGCGGTCGAGGGCGGCCCGACCGAGGGCGCCGAGGAGCCGGACCTGCCGGACGGCGATGCGCCGGCCGATCCGGGCACCAGCGACGGTCCGGACGGAGCACACGCCGACGGGGGCACGCGCGACGCCTGAGCGCAGCGACGTCGCGCCAGCACCCCGGCCGGGGCGCATCGCGACCTGGCTGCCGGCGCTCGGGCTCGTGTCGGCGCCGGGCACGCTGCCGATCCTCCTGCTCTCGATCGTCGCGGGGGTAATCACCGGCCGCGTCGATCGGCGGCGCCGTCGCATGACGTGCGCAGCCTGCCGGGTCGCGCCGGGCCGGGTACGCTCCGCGTCATGATCGTCGTCGTGGGGAATCCCGCCTGGCAGGCGGCCGAACCGTCCGGACCGGCAGGCCTGGCATGCGGGATCGCGTTGGCAGCGGCTGCAGCCGGCGCCGCCGTCGAGCTCGTGGGACGGGCCGGCGATGATCGCGCGGGTGACGAGCTCGTGATCGCGCTTGGCAGGGCCGGCATCGGGCACGTGGCGCTCCTCCGCGACCCCGCGCGGCCGACCGTCCTCATGGATCCGGGGCCCGAGCCGGATGACCCTGCTCCGCACGACGACGAGGCGCCTGCGCGGAGCCCGGTTGCGGGTGGGCCGCTCCTCGAAACGCTGGACGTCGACCTCGGGCTCCGATACCTGACCGCCTTCAACGTGCTCATCGTGACGGTCGACGCTCTCGACGCGGCGCTCGCCGTCGCCGTCGACGCCGCTGCATTCGCGGGCGCGCAGTTGGTGGTGATCGTGGGCGAGGGGAGCGACCCGCCCGACGCGATCCCGGCCGGGGCGACGATCATGGCCGCGCCCTCCGATGATCGCGATGGCACGTTCGCGAACCTCATTGGCGCCTATGCCGCGGGCCTCGACGCTCGTCAACCGCCCGATCGGGCCTTCTCGGCCGCGTTGGGGACAGGCTGGGCGCCGGACCTCTCCTGAGGACGGTTGCTCGGGTGCAACACCAATCGTCCTGGACTGATGGTCCTGCAAGGAATCGTGCAAGGGTTCCGCTGTAGGGTCACGGAATTCACCGCCGGGGACTCGGGGAATTCGTACCTTGTCGCTCTTGAAGGGCTCCAACGGCGCTCAGGGTCAGAGCGTCGTCGAGTTCGCGCTCGTGCTGCCGCTGCTCCTGTTCCTGATGGTCGGAATCCTCGACCTCGGACGGATCTACACCACGATGCTCAGCGTCGAGTCCGCCGCACGCGAGGCAGCCGATTACGGGAGCTTCGGGTCCCAGAAGTGGTCGCCGCCCGCCGTCTCAACCACCGAGGCGGAGATGGTCCGTCGCGCGTGCGTCGCGTCGAGCGACCTGACCGACTACCAAGGGCCGGCCACCGCGTGCGCAAACCCGTCGTTTGCCTACCAGCTGTCGCCAGACGGCGGCGCAAACTGGGTCGACTACGCGACGACCGCCGCCTCCGTTGACCCGTGCAACAACAGTGCGCGAACGCAGCCGTGCTACGTGCGCGTGACCTTGACCTACCAGTTCAACCTGCTGGTACCGCTGAACTTCCAGGTCTTCGGCGTGCGGTACGGCTTGCCCAACTCGCTGACGTTCAGTCGGTCGAGCATCTTTCCGATGACGGATCTGTCGCTGTGATAAGAGCTGGTCGTCGGCCGCATCTGGTTCGCCCCGTACGCCGCCTGCCGATCGGCGCCAGGGGCCAGGCGCTGGTCGAGTTCGCCCTCGTGGCACCCGCGTTCTTCCTGCTCCTGTTCGCTGTCATCGAGGGCGGGCGGTTCATCCTCTACTACCAGACGCTCGCCAACTCCACCCGCGAGGGAGCCCGCTACGCGATCGTCCACGGCTGGAAGTCGTACTGCCCCAGTGGCCCGATGCCACCCGGTGAGCCGACGCCGATCAGCTGCTATGACGCCTCAGGCAACAACATCAGCCAGCGCGTGAAGGATTCCGGGTTCGGGCTGATGGGCAACGACGTCACTGTGACACCGACCTGGATCGCAACAGACGGCGTCAACCCGGGCAACAACGGCCGGGATAACACGGTCCACGTCTCGGCCACCTACGTGTTTCGGATGATCATCCCCTTGCCGTTCCCACCGATCACGATGTCAGCGGAGTCAAGCCTTGTCATCAACAACTGATCGCTCCGGCGAGCGGGGCCAAGTCCTCATCCTTTTCGCCGGGGGGCTCGTCGCACTGTGCCTCGTCGCGGCGTTTGCGTTCGACGTCGGCTCAATGCTGCTCGAGCGGCGGACCGAACAGAATGTTGCCGATGCGGCGGCGCTGGCCGGGGCGCGATACGTGCAGACGAGCGCGAATTTCGCCAGCACGTGCGCGAGCCCCGGGACCAACAAGGCCGTGCTCGCTGCATGCAACGTTGCAACGCGGAACAACCCGTCGCTTGCGAACACGGACATCCGGATCAATATCCCGCCGGTGGACGGCAACTACCGCGGCGTCCCGGCCGTGATCCAGGTCCGCATCGACACCAGGCACAGTTCGCTGTTCGGAGGCGTCATCGGCAGGGCCGCGTGGCCCGTCGGTGTCAACGCGGTGGCGGCTGACCAGCACGGCGTGTCCTACGGGTTCGGGATGCTCGCACTCGACCCAACGGCGTGCAAGGCGATCCTCATCTCCGGGACAGGGGTCGTGAACTCGGCGGGGAACGTCCAGGCGAACTCGGACGGCAGTGCCGCGGGCTGCGGCGGCATCGGCTTCAGCCGCACGGGGTCCGGCACGCTCACGGTGACCGCAGCCTCGGCGACGTGTCGATCCGCGGGCACGATCCAGGACCAGGGCGCCGGGAGCATGACCTGCGCGAAGGCACCGAACTCGTTCGCGCTGCCCGATCCGCTGCGGAATCTGCCGGCACCGGCGCAGCCGGGTCTTGCGCCCGCGATGAAGGAATGGCCCAATTCGGGACCGCTGACGGCCACGCCGACCATTGTCCCGGACTACTGTCCGGGTGCCCTTGGCACCAAGGCGCCGTCTACAGCCAACCCGCAGCTCTGTGTACTGGGTCAGGGCGGCTCGCAGGCGAACCGCGTGTGGGTGCTCTACCCGGGCCTCTACCCGGGTGGCATCAACGCGAAGGGTGGCGTGACCCTGTACCTGACGCCAGGGATCTACTGGATCGGCGGCGGCGGGCTGGCGACGTCCAACGACGCGTCCCTGATCTCGGTGGATGACGAGAATGACCGCACCAAGGCGGTCTGCGCGGCGACGGCCCCGCACGTGTGCACTGGTGGGGGCGGGATCCTGATCTACAACTCGAAGCTCGCCAACAGTCCGGCGGGGCCGATCACCCTCGGCGGCGGCGGGGCGACGCTCAGCCTTATGCCGATCTCGTACGCATTCGGCACTACGACCATCAACCTCGTCATCTTCCAGGACCGCACCGTCGCCCTCGCCGGAGACGACATCACGCTCAACGGCTCGTCGGCGATCGCGAGCGACGTGCGCGGGATCGTCTATGTACCCCAGGGCGACGTGAAGGTCAACGGTTCGTCGTCGGTGTTCTCGGTAGACCAGATCATTGCCAATACCTTCAAGGTCGACGGCAGCGGCGGGACCGTGAACGTGCTTCGTGAAACGGGTGTTGACGCCAAGATCGAGGCCGTCGGACTCGTCGAATAGGAAGATCGGTAGGTGGGCCGCGGCGGACCCGGTGTCACCGGGGTCACAGGAGCGTGAGCGGGGGCAGTTCCGGCTCAAACCGGGCGAGCAGTTCCGGGCCGTTGTTGCGGACGCTGTTCACGAGTGGCGGCACCGGGTACACGTCGAGCACGAGGTCCTCGCGAGGCTCCAGGAGCGCCCGCAGCTCGCCCGGTTCTGCGGCGGTCGGGTCCAGCCAGCGCGCCCACGCATCGGGCGACACGATCATTGGCATCCGGTCGTGGATCGCGGCCATCTGCTCGTTTGGCCGCGTCGTGATGATCGTGAACGTCCGCAGCCACTCGCCCGATTCCGCGTCCTGGCGTCCTGTCCACAGGCCGGCGAGCGCCAGTGGCCGATCCTGCGGATCGTGGATCCGCATCGGCTGCCGCTTCGAGCCGTCGCGCAGCCACTCGTAGAACCCGTCGACGGGCACGAGGCACCGCCTGCGCCGGAACGCATCGCGGAACAGCGGGCTCGTCGCGATGGTCTCGGCGCGGGCGTTGAAGGCGCGTGAGGCGATCTTCGGGCTGTCAGCCCAGGCGGGGATCAGCCCCCAGCGGTAGCGCACGACCGCCCGCCGCCCGGCGCGCTGGACGACCACCGCGGCCTCGTCCGTGGGCGCGACGTTGAACCACCCGCCGGCGTCGTCGGCGAGGTCCTCCGCCTCGAAGATTGCCGCGATCTCGCTCGTCGGCCGCTGTTGCGTGAATCGCCCGCACATCGTCCCCGAGTCTACCCTCGCCGCCGAGCCGGGCCCCGAACCGCAGGCTCATGTACAGTCGCCGCCGTGACCGATCCCACCTTCGATCTCGAACGGGTCCTGGCGTCAGAAGGCCCGTTGAGCCGGGAGACCGCGCTCGCCGCCCTGGACCGGGCGGCTGCCCTGGTGGCCGCGGCCGAGTTCCGCGACGCGGCCCGCCTGTACCAGCGCGTCATCGGGTTCGACGATCCGACGATTACCGCGGCCGCGTACGTCGGGTTCGGCGAGGCGCTCTACCGCCTGGACGAGGACGCCTCAGCCCTGCACTCGTGGGAGCAGGCGACGAAGCTCCCCGAGAATCCGTCCACGTACCTCGCGTGGCGGAACGTCGCGGCCGCCCGGGTCCGGGCGCAGGATCTCCGCGGTGCGCTGGACGCCTACCGCGAGGCCGAGCGACGCGCCCCGGAGCAGGACCGGGGCGAGATCGCGAACCGCCTGGGCTGGCTGTCAAAGGAGCTGGGCGACACGGGTGCCGCCGGCAAGTACTTCGCGAAGGCCAGGGGTGACGCCGGGCTGTCGTTCGCGGTCATCGTGATCGCGGTGACGGTGATCGTCTCGCTCGTCGTCCAGTTCACGGGTCCCATCGGCAACGACATCCTCCACGTCCTGGCGCTGGACAAGGTCGCGCTGGCGAACGGCGAGATCTGGCGCCTGTGGACGGTGACGCTCGTCCACGCGCCACTCACCCAGAACCCGCTCCACCTGCTGTTCAACATGTACGCCCTGTGGCTGGCCGGCCCGTTCGTGGAACGGCTGTACGGCCGCTGGCGGTTCCTCGCCTTCTACCTCGTGTTCGCGGCGGGCGGGACCCTGATGAGCTTTGCGTTCAGCGATGCGAGCTACGGCGTCGGCGCGTCGGGGGCGATCTTCGGCCTGTTCGGGCTGCTGTTCGTGGCCCAACGGGTTCACCGGCCGGTCCTCGACCGCAACAGCCGGGCATTCCTCGGCCAGCTCGGCGGCCTGCTGGTGATCAACCTGATCTTCGGCGTCGTCGTTCCCGGGATCGACAACATGGCGCACATCGGCGGGCTCATCGCGGGCGCGTGGCTGGGCTTCCTGTTCATGCCGACGCGGGTCCAGACGCTGCGCTCGCTGTGGCAGCGCCCGGGCCCCACGGGTGCGCTCGAGCCGGCGTTTGGCACGGATGGCACGCGGGTGGTCCGGATCGCCGGGATCCTGCTGCTGCTCGCGTTCTACGCGTTCCTCTGGACGCTCGGCGGGGGCGCCTGGAGCTGACGCGCTGCGGCTGGCCCTCGGGCTCGCCGCCACGGCGCGACGGCGCGTGTGCCCGCTGTGGTGGCGGGGGATGGGGGCTCGAGTCTAGCCCTCCAGCATGAACAAACCCGCAGTGCGCGGCGACTGCGACGCGATGGACGGGTTTGCCCTCCTGGTCAGAGGTCGCCGAAGACGACCTGCGGGCCGGGATCGCCGGTCGATCCGCCCGTCGGTTCGAGGGTGACCATCACGGCTGCGCCGGAGGTGAGGGCGACCCCCAGCGGTGCGACAAACGCGCCGTCGGCATCCAGGCGTACGGTCTGCAGCGGGTGGACGCCCGCCGCGTCCGCGTACCAGAGCTGGTAGGCGTGTCCGCTCGGCGTGGCCGGCAGGTGCTGGGCGACAAGGTACGCGCTCGTCGTGCCCGGGATGAAGACGACCATCGCGGTCGCGTCCGGCGCCAGCGGCTCCGCGTGGAGGGCCACGGTCACGTGGCCCGGGTCCATCGCGGCGGCGATCGCGCCACCTTGGGTCGCCATCTTGGCGCGCAGGGATGCCACGAGGGCCGTCGACTGGTCGAGCCGGTCCTGGAGGCCGATGGTCCGGGCGCCGATGCCGACCGCGACGAGGGCGACGACCGCGGCGAGCGCCAGGACGGCGTACCGGGGACGTGTCGACAAGCGGACCGGCGCGCTCTCGGCGGCGATCGCGAGGTGGATCCCCGCGAGCAGGTCGGGCGGTGGCACGCGCTCGGGGACGACGAGTGCGAGGTCGGTGAGGAGCACCCCGAGCTCGTCCTCGAGCACCGCGCAGCCGCGGCAGGCCGGGCGATGTTCGTCGTACGCAGCTCGCTCGTCGGGCGAGAGGTCGTCGAGCATCGCTCCGGCGACGAGGAGGTCCGCGGCCGCGTGGATCACGCGTCCAGCCCGTGCGCCATCCCGTTGGGATCGGCCATGTCCGACACGGAGTCGCCGAGGATGTCGCGCAGCCGCAGCAGGGCGCTCCGAATGCGCGTCTTCGCGGTCCCCAGCGGGATCCCCAGTCGGTCCGAGACCTCGACGTGGGTCAGGCCGTGGAAGAACGCGAGCTCGAGTGCCTCGCGCTGGACCGGCGTCAGCCCCTCGATCGCGTCCCGGACCCGCTCGCGTCGGAAGCGGACCCATGTCTCGTGGTCCACATCATCGGCCGCCTGCTCGAGCTCGAGGTCAGCGTCCGTGGTCCGCTTGCGGATGTTCGCCTCGCGGCGGACGAAGTCGATGGCCTTGTGGCGGGCGAGCGAGAAGAGCCAGGGTGCGACGGTGCCCTTCGCAGGGTCGAAGCGCGAGGCGTCGCGCCACAGTGCAACGAAGACCTCCTGCACCACGTCCTGCGCGAATCGCTCGGCCCCCGTGACCTGGTAGGCAAGCGAGTACAGGGGACCCGAGTAGCGGGCGTACAGGGCCTCGACAGCACGCTCGTCCTTGGCGACGATGCGAGCGATCAGCGCGGCATCCTCCGCGCGCCGCCATGCCTTGGCCTCCTCGGGCTCCGGCAACCGTCCCTCCGACTGTACCGGGCGGTCCGAGATGAGCATGGGGCGAGTGGTCACACGCCGCGCAGGTTCGGCCGTCCGGGCGTGCCGATCATACCCAACCGTGCCGGTCGCGACAGGGGCCCGCGCCACTCCGCGGAGAGCGGGCGGAAAGGTCATTGTCGGGTTCGTGGCGAACGTGTCCATCGCGCACCTTTCGCGGCGGGACGACGGCCGGATGGGTGCGCGGGTAGATTGGTCCGATGTTCGCGATGGTGCACGGTGGATGGCCTCGGCCGATAACGGCCGTATCGGACGACGTCCTCGACGCTCTCGTGGCCGAGGGTGTCCGCGCGCAGGTCGATGCGGGGCTGGAGCTGGTGACGGACGGGCTCGTGCGCTGGGCGGACCCGGCGGGGGCGCTGGCGGCGGCGCTCGAGCGCGGCGACACGGGCGCGGACGGCATGCTCGTCCGGGCGTGGCAGGCGACGGCCGGAGCGGCGGCAGAGGCGGTGTCTGGCGGGGAGGCGGCGTCGGGAGGGGAATCGGCGTCCGGAGGGGAGGCGACCGCCCGATCGGTCGTGCCCGCGGCGACGGTCACGGGACCGTACTCGCTCGCGCTCCGGACGGGGGACGTGGGCCGCGCGGGGTCCCTGGCAGGCCTGCTGGGCCAGGAGCTGGCCACGCTGGCCGCCGCGGGCTGCTCGCTCGTGATCGTCGACGAGCCGGCGGCGGTGGGGATCGGCGCCGACCCGGTCGCGCGCAGGGCGTTCCACGACGCACAGGTTGCGATGCTCGCTGCGGCGCCGGACCTGCACGCGATGCTCGCGATCACGGGCGGCTCCGCCTGGGAGGCGGGCGCAGCGACGATCCTCGCGGCGCCGTATCGCTCGTACCTGTTCGATCTCGTGGCCGGGCCGGACAATTGGTACCTGGTGCGGGCCGTCCCGGGCGATCGCGGCGTGGTGTGCGCGGCGCTCAAGGCCCCAACGCGCGAGGACCAGTCATCGCTGCTCGTGTGGGCGGCCCGCTACGCGGCCTCGTCGAACGGTCGCGGGGTCGAGCGAGTCGGGCTCGCGAACGCGTCATCGCTGGCGGACCTGCATGTCGATGACGCGCTCGGGGCCATCGCGGCGCTGGCGCGTGCGGCCCGGCTCGCGGCGATGGAGCCAGGGGACGCGATCGCCGCCGGCCTCGACCGGCGGACGTTCGCCCAGCCGCCCCGGCGCGGCGCTCGGCGTGGCGGGGTGCCCCGCGCCTGAGCCCGAGAGAGCGGTGGCCGGTTCGAGGCAGTCTCGATCCGGCCGCCACCGGGTCAACGGTTCACGGTGCCCGCGTACGTGTCGAGGATGCCGGTCGGGGTATTCACGCCGGTGATCTGGCCACCCCCGGATGCGCCCGCGTAGGCGCCGGTGCCCCCGGTGACCGTCCAGCCACCGCTCGTCCCATCAAACTGTGCGGACGTCCCGGCGTGCAGGTCGATCGTGAGGGTGTCGACGCCGCCCGTGCAGATGAATGTCCTCGTGACGTGGAAGACCAGGGAGCCACGACCCGAGACCTTCGTCGTGAATGCTTCCGCGGTCCCGGCAGGGCAGAACGCACCGGTCGCGGTGAAGACCTGGTCGCCGGTCCCGAAGTTGACGTCGAGCGTGATGGTCACCGCCCGGCTGCCTCCCGTGGCCGCCACCGGCGCGACGACGAGTGCGGCGGCGGCGACGGTGCCGAGGATGAGAGACGCGATCCTGGTGCGCATGGGATCTCCTCGATCGCCGGCCAGACGGCCGGTCTACCGGGTATGGCGTCGGCGGGGTCCGATTCGTTGCGCGTCCGGCTACGCTTCGTTTCGCGACGCTGCGTTTCGCGACGTTGCGCTGCGCTGCGCGACGTTGCGTTTCGCGATACTGCGTTTCGCGACCCATCGATCCCGCCGGCCTGGCCCGATCCCGACCCGAGGACCCGCCACGTGACCACCGCGTTCTGGCACGGCTTCGCCGACATGCACACCGTGAAGGACGCCGAGCTCGTCCTGCGTGAGGGTCAGGGCGTCTGGGTGAAGGATGTCCACGGCGTCCGCTACCTCGATGCGACCGCAGCCCTGTGGTACTGCAACGTGGGCTTCGGGCGCGACGAGATCGCCGACGCGGTGGCCGACCAGCTCCGGCGGATCCCGGCCTATTCGTCCTTCGGGGCCTACACGACAGAGCCAACGGTCGAGCTCGCCGCCCGCATCGCGGCCATGGCGCCGATCTCCGGTGCAGCGGTGATCTTCACCTCGGGCGGCTCGGAGTCCATCGAGACGGCCGGGAAGCTGGCCCGCCGGTACTGGGACGTGCTCGGCCGGCCCGAGAAGCAGGTCATCGTGTCCCGCGAGCACGGCTACCACGGGATGGCGGCGTTCGGGACGTCGCTCTCCGGGATCCCGCTCAACATGGCGGGCTACGGGACGCTTGTCGAGGGCGTGGCGCACGTCGGAGCACACGACCTCGATACGGTCGAGTCGCTGTTCGCCTCCCGCGCCCCGGAGATTGCGGCATTCGTCGCCGAGCCGGTGATCGGCGCAGGCGGGGTCATCCCGCCCGAGGACGGCTACTTCGCCGGGCTCCAGCAGCTGTGCCGCCAGTTCGACGTGCTGCTCATCGCCGACGAGGTCATCACGGGCTTCGGCCGCACCGGCCAGTGGTGGGGGAGCCAGCGCTATGCCATCGAGCCCGATCTCGTCACGTTCGCGAAGGGCGTCTCGTCGGGGTACGTGCCGCTGGGTGGCGTGATCGTCGGGCAACGCGTCCGAGCCCCGTTCTGGGACGACCCGATCCCAGGCGCGATCTTCCGCCACGGCTACACGTACTCGGGCCACGCGGGAGCGTGTGCGGCGGCGATGGCCAACCTCGACATCCTCGAGCGTGAGGACCTCGTTGGCCGCGTCCGGACGCTGGAGCCCGTCCTCGCGGCGGCGCTGGGCCGGCTGGCCGAGGCGCCGCTGGTCGGCGAGGTGCGCACGGTTGGCCTGACCGGCGCGGTGGAGCTCTCGGCAGGGGCCCGGGCCGCGAACCCAGGCGCTGTCGAGGCGGTCGTCGCGGCCGCGCGCCGCCACGGCGTCCTGACCCGGTCGATCCGCGGCGTGGCAATCCAGGTATCGCCTGCCTTCGTGATCACGGAGGACGAGATCGGCCAGCTTGCGGATGTGCTCGAGGCCGCCCTTCGGGATGTCGCCGCGATCGCCTGATGCATCGCTGTCTGATCATCGTGGCCTCGCCACGGCAGACTCATCGGGCGTGGCAGCGATGCACGGCGTCCGCGGCAGACTCATCGGGCGTGGCAGTGATGCATGGCGTCCGCGGCAGACTCATCGGGCGTGGCAGCGATGCACGGCGTCCGCGGCAGACTCATCGGGCGTGGCAGCGATGCACGGCGTCCGCGGCAGACTCATCGGGCGTGGCAGCGATGCACGGCGTC
>JBBRRZ010000018.1:0-72661 GCA_038245845.1 Candidatus Limnocylindrales bacterium | reverse complement strand
GGGAGCGACCCAGTCACGCACCGACGGGGGCATCAGCAGCAGGGTGTCCTGGTCGTAGGGACGGAAGGTCTTCGTGCGCATACGAGATTCTGGCATGCGCCAGACTTGTCCGGTGGCCATTACCGACGCAGCCTCCTAGCGAAGAAGCGCCAGCAGCTCCCCGAGGACCCGGATCTGCTCGACGCTGGCGTACACGTTGTTGTTGAACGTGAAGCCCGTGAAGCCGGCGTCGATGTAGGGGCGCAGCCACTCGGCCGCCTGCGCCGGCGTCCCGGCGTTGACCATCGCGCGGCGCTCCGGCGGCAGCATCCCCAGCATGGTGGCCGCATCGGCCTCCGACGCCGCGACCAGGACCGGCGCGGCCATCGTCAGCTCGATCTCGCCCGGATCGCGCCCGATCTCCTCGCAGTAGCCACGCAGCACGTCGTGCTTGTGGACGAGCGTGTCGAGGCCCAGCGGGAACCAGTGCGTGAGGTCCGCATGCCGCGCCGCGATGCGCAGCGTCCGCCGCTCGCCACCGCCGCCGACCATGATCCGCGGGCCGCCCGGCTGGATCGGCCGGGGCACATTGACCGCATCGTCCACCAGATACAGGCGACCCCGGAACGACGAGCGCTCCCGGGTGAACATCAGCCGCGCGATGGTCAGCGCCTCATCGAGGCGGTCCATCCGCTCCTTGATCGGCGGGAACGAGAAGCCGAACGCCTCGTGCTCCGCCTCGTACCAGGCCGCACCGAGGCCCAGGATCGCGCGCCCGCCCGAGAGGATGTCGAGCGTCGTCGCGGTCTTGGCCAGCAGCGCCGGGTTGCGGTACGTGACGCCGGTCACGAGCGGCCCCAGCCGGACCTTCTTCGTCTCGCGAGCGAGCGCCGCGAGGGTGGACCACGCCTCCAGCATCGGGTCGGTCTGGGCCCCGATGCCCGGGATCTGGTTGAGGTGGTCCATCACCGTCACGAGCTCGAAGCCCGCGTCCTCGGCGGCCCGGGCCTGCTCGACGACGCGGTCGAACAGGCGCTCAGGCGGCGAATCGGGGAAGGTGAAGTTGGGGCAGTGCAGGCCGAACCAGACGCTCATATGACCAGCATGCCCCTCATCGCGCCGACGCGCGAACCGCCCGCGTCCGAGCGTGCGAGGGCCGTCGCCCTGGCTCAACGCCGATGACGCCGTCAAGCTCGTGCGGCTCGTGGCGCCCAGCCCGATCGGTCATGCGCTCCATCCCGGGTCGGGCGCGATCGACGCGCCGATCAGGGCCAGCTCCTCCTCGGTCCCGCCGCGGCTCCACGGCACCACGTCGTCGAACACGACAAACCCCAGGGACTCGTACATCGGCCTGCCCATCGGCGAGGCCCACAGGATCGTGCCCTCGGGGCCGCGACCCGCGAGGTCGGTCAGCCTGCCTGGAGGACGGCGCGCCCGGCGCCACGCCGCCGATGCCGGGGTGAGGTCATCATCTCCCACACGCCCACGTACCCCTCCCCGGTGGTGAACCAGCCGGCAGACGCGGCGCCACCCCCGTCCCACGCGACGTAGCAGCGCACCTCGCCCGCCCGCCAGGCGTCGAGGTTGAACACGCGCTCGACGAGGTCCGGAGCGGTTCCGTGCGCCTCGGCGATGACGCGGCTGACGGCCGCAATGTCCGCCATCGAGGCGGCGGGCCGGACGTCGAAGGGGATGGGCCGCGGCTCGACGGGTCCCGGCGCGCGCCACATCGCGACCTCGGGTTCCAGCGGCCGGAACCCGGCATCGCGGAGAACGGCGCCCGATTCTCCGAGCGCACGCGTGGACACGGGGATGACCGTGGGCGCGCCGACCCTGTCGACCACCGCCAGGAGCTCGCGCGTGTCGGCTGCGCCCGCCCCTGGCTGGAGGTTGCAGATGTTGAGGTCCAGGTTCGCCTCGCCGGTGAGCAGGGCGAAGGCGCGATCGCCCGCCCAGCCCGTGAACGTTGGACTCCCGTAGAGCGCCATTCCGTGCCGCCCGTAGACGGACCACATCCGGCCCGCGCGGAGCCGGGCCGCCAGCCCGGTGGCCTCGGCCGGATCCAGGACGCCGACCACCCGTTGCTCGTGGACTTCGACCTCTCGATCGCGCACCTGCCCGCGGGCACGCGCCTGCTCGTCGGTGAGGCGGAGCTCGTCATCAGCGAGAAGCCGCACACCGGTTGCGCGAAGTTCAGCGGCTGGTTCGGCAGCGACGCGGTCCGGTGGGTCAACGGTCAGGCCGGCAAGGAGCTCCGGCTCCGCGGGCTCAACGCCCGGGTTGTCCGCGGTGGCGTGGTCCGCGTCGGCGACACGATCCGCAAGGCCTGACGCCCGCCTCGATCGGTCGGGGGCGCATCCGCCAGCCGCGCGACCCTGAGCTCCGCGGTCGCGAGCCAGGACCTCGGTCACGCCGAGGCGCGGGTCTCGTTCTCCCGCACCAGGACCTCGACGATCCGCCGCACGAGGTCCAGCGGGATCGGGCGGCTCGCCGGGAATCGGATCGTCCCCTGGCCCGCGAGGTATGGCGCAAGCTCGTCGCCGATCGCAGCGCGCACCTCGTCGCTGGCCGGGAACACGCTGTAGTGGTGCTTGAACACGTCGTACGAGACGAGGACCGTGCCGTTGGCCTTGAACCCCGGCATGTTGTAGGTGATCACCTCGGTCGCGTCCGGCGCGGCCGCGCGGATCACGGCCCGGAGCTCCTCCATCGTCGCGCGCCGGTCGTCGGGGAGCGTCGCGAGGTACTCGTCGACGGTGCTCGGCCCGGCCATGGCGGTCTCCCTGTGCGCGATACGGCCCTGGGCGATGGAGGCCCCGGTCAGGCGGAGGCGGGTGTCTCCCCGAGGCGATCATCCTTCCAGGCGTACGACCACACGTCGATCTCGGGCGGCTCGATCCCGAGCGTCGTCAGCGCGGTGCATACCTGGCTGCGGTGGTCCGTCCCGTGGTGGATGACCTGCGCGAGGCGGATGGTGAGCGGTGCCGAGCTGTCGCTGCCGTCGTCGCGGTGGCGGACCAGGATGGCGTCCGGGTCCAGGTCCGTCCCGAGCAGCGCCGCCCAGGCGGCGCCCGTCACGTCCATCGCAGTCCGCAGCGCAGCGATGCCCGCCGTCTCGTCAGCGAACGGGGCGACCGCCCCCGGCGACAGCACCTCGAGGTACCCGTAGTCCGCGCCCACGAGGTGGCGCATGGTCTCCAGGATGGATCCGTACGTCCCGGGCACGGTGGTCACGAGCTGATCGGGCGTCAACCCACCGCACGCGTCCAGCAACACGACCGATGCCCACGCGTGATGCCCGAAGGCGTCCTGCAACAGTTGTCCGTTCATGCGTGAACCCTAACGCACGCGGCGCCCGTTTCGGTCATATTTCGCGACGGCCGGTTTCGCGACGATTGGTCGCCACCGTGGGACCGCAAGGGTCACCTCAGCCCTTCGGCTGGACGACCGCCAGCACGTTGTTGCTCGGGTCGATGAACCACGCCGCCCAGGAGTGTCCCATGTCCGCGATGCCGTCGTGGGTCACCGGATCAGGGGCCTCGTACTCCTCAATCCGTACGCCACGCGCCCGCAGGTCGGCGAGCGCCGCGTGGATATCGGGCACCCGCCAGGCCATCTGGGTCTGCGTGTCCAATGTCCCGGTGGTGCTCCTGGTGACCGCGAGTTGCGTGCCGCCACCCGAGCGGAAGACGATCCGGTCATCCTTGTCCTCGCGGGCGATCTCCAGGCCCAGGGTGTCGCGGTAGAACGCCCGAGAGGCGTCGAGGTCCTTCGAGAGCAGGATCGGAAACACGGGAAACTCGCTGAGCACGATTCGATCCTCCTGCCATGTCTGTCGTCGCCGTTGGCCACCGTCGGGTTGGTCCACCGTAACGCTACTGGAACGGCCGGCGCGCACACGACCGGGCATGAAGCGCGACGATCCGGACTACCGCGTCAGCGCGAGCACAACCGGCTGCCGCTCAAAGGTCCAGCATTCCAGTCGCGCCCTGTCACCTATGGCGGGCAGGATCAGGTGCGGGCCGCGTGTGGCTCGACCACGAACGGGAGCTCGAGATGGACGACAGGATCGGACCCAAGGAGTTTCACGCCGCCGAGGGCACGGGCGACTGGCGGGTCCTGTCCGAAGGTGCGTGCGCCTTCTTCCGGACCGGTTCGTTCGCCGCGGGAATCCGCCTCGTCCAGGCGATCGGCGAGCTCGAGGGCCTGGGCGCCGGGCACCCGGACATGGACCTTCGCCACGATGGCGTGACGATCCGCCTGATCACCGTGGTCGGCGACTACTACGGCATGTCCGGGCGGGACATCGAGCTCGCCCGCGAGATCTCGGGGATCGCCAGCGCGCAGGGACTCGTCGCCGAGCCCTCCGCCGTGCAGAGCCTGCTCATCATCCCGGGCGCCCCGGACACCGCGGCGGTGATGCCGTTCTGGCAGGCAGTGCTCGGGTACGTGCCACGCAACGACAGCCCGGACGAGGACCTCATCGACCCGCGCTGGCGCGATGCGCCGTTCTGGTTCGAGCCGATGCGCGAGCCCCGCCCCGATGGCGGCGGCGCAATCCACATCGCGGTCTGGGTCGCGCCGGAACTGGCCGAGGCCCGCGTCGCGGCCGCCCTCGCCGCGGGCGGTCGCCTCGTGCGCGATAGTCAGGCACCCGCCTTCTGGACGCTCGCCGACGCCTATGGCAATGAGGCAGACATCGCGACGACCGAGGGTCGCGGCTGAGCCCTAGCCCCAGGGCGAGGGGAGATGCGTAAGCGGCTCACGGTCCGGCAGCACGTCGGTCTGGAGCGCCGGGTCGGCGCCGGCGATGTAGCGCTCCTCGAGGCCCAGCTCCCTGAGCACGATGTTGCGGCCCTGGGCGATCGCGGCGGCCTTGTAGAACGCGACGATCCGGTTGCACCCCTGGCGGCCGAAGCCGCAGTCCGATGACAGCACCAGCTTGTCGGCCGGAATGACGTCGAGGGCGCGTCGGATCCGGTCGGCGACGACCGAGGGCAGGTCCGCCTGCAGCTGGCGGTGGTTGACGACGCCGACGGCGACCTTCTTCGCGAGGGTGCCCGCGAACGGCTTGAACAGGTCGATCTCGGCGAAGTCCCGTTCCGTCATCTCGACCGTCCACACGTCGCCCTTGAGGCGGTTGAGGTACGTGTCGATCGAGTTCGCGTACGACTCGCCCGAGTAGACCTTCTGCATCATCGGGTTGCCCCAGCAGGTGTGGATCCACAGCTCGACGTCATCGAGCCCGTCCACCTCGTGGTTGAACGCGTCGACCATGAAGTCCAGCATCTCGGTCTGTTCCGGGTGGAACGCGGCCGTGAAGTGGATCGTCGGCTCCTCGATCTGGATCACCTTTGCGCCGGCGGCGGCGAGCTGGCGCAGCTCCAGGTTCATCGCCGTGGCCATGTCCCAGATGAGCTGCTTCTTGTCGTCCAGGTCGTACTGCGACGTGTGGCTGTCGAGGAAGATCGAGAGCACCTGCGAGGAGCACGTCCCGAACTTCACGGGCTTGCCGGAGGCCGCGCGCGCCTGGGCGATGCGCCACAGCTTCGCGTACTCGAGCGGGTTCTTCGGGTTCGCGCCCACCGTGCCCACCACGCGCGGCCAGCGCCACGTCGTCTCGATCTCGTTCATCAGCGTGCCCGGCGGGAACGCCAGCAGCCCGTCGCGCGAGCGCTCGTACTGGAGTTCCTCGTGCTCGAAGCCGGTCCAGCGCTGGAGCGGGTAGTGATGCCACGACCGGCCCGCGAAGTCCTCGTCGAGGTGGTAGTCGCCGTTGGTCAGGATGTCGAGGCCCGCGCGCTCCTGGTCCGCGATGACCGTGGCGTGGGCGTCGAGGAACTGCTCCCGGAAGCGGACGTCGAGGAGCGCCGTGTCGAGCGGCCGGCCCCACAGGCCCTGGTCGTACCAGCGCGGCCGCGGCCACGAGCCCGTGACGGTCGCCGGGAGCATCAGGTCCTTGGTCGCCGTGAACATCGCGCGCGCCTCCTGCCGGGGTTCCCGGGCGTCCGCGCATCCACATCGTCGGGATGCCTTGCAGCCCGAGCATATCCGGCCGGGGACCCAGGTCGCGTGCCGTCGCGGCGGCGTGATCAGGCCCTGTCGGACGGCGTCGTGCGGCCGTCGAACGGCTGCATCTCGACGCGAAGCTCCAGCGATACCGTCGACGCGGCGCCCGGGAGTCGCCCGCCCCTCGCGTCGCCCGTCTTCGTCAGCAGTCCACCTCCCGGACCGTATCGGGCGGCGCGACGGCGGTCCACGAAATCGGTCCACCCAGCGGACCGTATGGCCCCGCTGGGCCATCACAGTGGTCAGCGGTCCATGCGACGGACCGAAGGCGAGAACGCGCTGCCTACGGGCCACCCCGTGAACTTGCGCCGGCTCCAGGCACCGCGGCGATCGTCCCGCGTGCGTAGCGCCCGTCGACCAGGACGTCGCCCCGTGACGGATCGGCCGATACGGTCCGCCAGGCGGACCGATGGCCGACCCCAGCCGAACGCGAGCCGCGACGACCCCAGCCGAACGCGAGCCGCGACGACCCCAGCCGAACACGAGCCGCGTCGGGGACTCCCCGGTTGCTGCGGAAACCCCAGCCAAGCGGACCGTGGTGGAGCCGAGCACCCCTTCGTGCCGTGCAGTCTCGTGCGCGCCTCGTCACCAACTGGGCTGGGCGAGGCTGGGGCAGCGCGCCTCGCACCGGCGCAAGGCGGGTGGCGTGTCGAACGTGCCCGCCCACCGAGAAGTCGGGGCGCCGGGTCTCCCTCGAGACGGGGGACGACGTCCCCCTGGTCCGTTCAGCGGCGGATCCCCGCGTGGCGGACGGCGATCTGCCAGCCGAGCGTGGCGTCGAGAACCCAGACGTCGGTGTAGCGAAAGGTCTCGGACCAGGGTTCACCGGTGTCCTTCATCGTGCCGCCCTGGTGCGACCGGCTCTGGACGACCGCGACGTCGCCGTATCGCCGGACCACCACGTCGTCGTACGCAAACCGTTCAAGCTGGTACCGGCCCGCCACGCTCGCCAGCCAGTCGTCTGCCCCGACTGGGGCATCGATCCAGCCGGCCGTCGTGATGCTGAAGTCATCACGCATGTAGCCGCGGGCACGCACCCAATCGCGATCAGGCAGCGCTCCCCACCACGCGTTCTCGAGCTTCGTCAGTTCGATCGTCAGCACGTCGATGGCCATCTCGCTGCTCGTGGTCGATGCGCATGCGTGAATTCCTGATCCTCCGGGTTCACCGAGGGTACGGGACGCGCGTGTCGCCGGGCCTTCGCCAATGTCGCCCGACACCTCATCCGACGGGCACCGTGCCCGAGAGCGAGGCTACGGCCCCGGGGCAAGCAAGCGGGTGACGGCGAACTGCAGCCGACAACCCTGGCTGGGAACCGGCTGGCCATCCATTTCGGTTCGCGTGCATATCGACGCGGCGGGATGATCGAAGATTGCCACCACCTCGACAATCTGACCGATCGGAAGGACGTCGGGATGTTCACCCGTCGGGTCCAAGTTGAGGGCGAACCAGTCGGCGAAGTTGCCTGGCACAGTGGTCGTGGCTGGCTCCACGAGGAGATTGGGACTCCCACTCGCCAGTTCGAGCCACGACGGCGTGTACCAGGGCCCGTCGACGTCGCAGTTGCACTCGATCAGGCGGGCCGTGACCGTGATCGGCACTCGCGGGAAGCAGGCCAACCCGACGCCCGCCGGCGTCACCGCCAGTGATCGGAAGTCCGCGGGCACCGGCGGACAGTCGAACGCTCCGGCCCCGATCCACGGGTGGCCGTCCCGGTCGGCGCTCGCGACCCAGCCAATCGGGAGGCTCCGCGATGCAAGCGGGGCGACCTCGTACCACGCATAACCGGAGGCCGACACCGGGCCCTCGAGGACGTACAACGCTGACCCCAGGGGCAGCAGCGGCTGCAGCTTCTTCGAGTCGACGTTGACGCGGGGCGCCGAACGGACCCGAAGCCCATCGTTCGCGAGGGTGATCACGATGCTGCCGACGGACACGAGGCTGGGCTTGGGGACTGCCGTGCTCGAACCCGTCAGACCCGGCAGTTGCGATGTCGTCACCGATGGGCTCGGAGAGTCGGCGGGCGACGCCAGCGTCGCCGGCGGGCCGGTCATTGCCTGGTCAGAAGCGGGGGCAAGTGAGGCTTGGCAGGCGCCAAGGAGGACCGAACCAATCATCAAGGCCAGAAGAGCGGATGACGACCGCATGTCGGGAACCCTCCGGTGCGCGCGTGCCGCCGCGAATGTACGACGCCGGCCTCCCGTAGGCGTTACGCGCGCGTGGCCGAGCGTGACTACGCCGGAGCGGGCGACGAATCCGCCGACGAGGCAGCCACCAGCCGCGAGACCACGGCCTGCGTCAGGATCCAGCCCTTGAGCGCGTCCTTCGGCAGGCGGAGGCGGACCTGGTTCGAGGCGAAGGTCATGTCGCCGGGACGGATCCCGGGCAGCGCTCCACCCATCCCCGACGGCGACAGCAGCTGCATTGCGCTCGCGCGCGAGAGCGCCGCGCCGAAGCGCACGACCAGCCAGCCCTCCTCGCGTGCGAGCGACGCGACCCCCGCCGACTCCGCCCGGAGCCGCAGCTCGGCGACCTCGACGAGGCGCAGGACGGGTGCCGGCATCGGGCCGTAGCGGTCCGTGACCTCCTGGCGGAACGCGGCGAGGTCGCCCAGCGTGCGCGACCGGGCCAGCCGACGGTACAGCTCCAGCTTCTGCGCCTCCTCGGGGACGTACGAGTCCGGCAGGTGGGCGTCGACCGGCAGGTCCACCACGGCCTGCGGCGCCTCGACGACGGGCGCACGCTCCTCGCGCCGCGCCTTCGCCTCCTCGACTGCCTCCGCCAACAGCCGCGAGTACAGGTCGAAGCCGACCGACGCCATGAACCCGGACTGCTCGCCGCCGAGGATGTTGCCCGCCCCGCGGATCTCGAGGTCCGCGAGCGCGATCTGGAAGCCCGCCCCAAGCTCGGACGCGTTGAAGATCGCCTGCAGCCGCTTGCGCGCCTCCTCGCTCATGCGCTCCCGGCGCCGGTACAGCAGGTACGCGTACGCCCGCCGGCTCGAGCGCCCGACGCGGCCCCGCAGCTGGTAGAGCTGGGCCAGGCCCAGCGTGTCCGCCCGGTCGATGAGGATCGTGTTCGCGTTGGGGATGTCCAGGCCGCTCTCGATGATCGTGGTGCACACGAGGACGTCGGCCGCGCCATCGGCGAACGAGAGCATCACCTTCTCGAGCTGGCCCTCCCCCATCTGTCCGTGCCCGACGACGATCCGCGCCCCCGGCAGCAGCCGCCGGAGCTGCTCCGCCTGCGCCTCGATCGTCTCGACCCGGTTGTGGACGTAGAACACCTGGCCGCCGCGGTCGAGCTCGCGCAGGATCGCGTCGCGCACCAGGCCCGCGGACGCCTCCGCGACCCGCGTCTGGATCGGCAGGCGATCCTCGGGCGGGGTCTCGATGACGCTGAGGTCCCGGATCCCCGCGAGCGCCATGTTGAGCGTCCTCGGGATCGGCGTCGCGCTCAGCGTGAGGACGTCCACCGCGGACCGCAGCTGCTTGAGTCGCTCCTTCGCTGCGACGCCGAACCGCTGCTCCTCGTCCACGACCACGAGGCCCAGGTCCTTGAACGCCACGTCCTTGCTCAGCAGCCGATGCGTCCCGATGACGATGTCCACGGAGCCGCTCGCCAGCCCTGCCACGGTGACGTCCTGGTCTCTCCCGGAAACGAAGCGCGACAGCAGCTTGACGGTCATCGGGAACGCCGAGAAGCGCTGCGAGAACGTCGTGAAGTGCTGTCCCGCGAGGACCGTCGTCGGCACCAGCACGGCGACCTGCTTCCCGCCCTGGGTCGCCTTGAACGCTGCCCGCAGCGCCACCTCGGTCTTGCCGTAGCCCACGTCGCCCACCACCAGCCGGTCCATCGGCCGGCGCGCCTCCATGTCGTCCTTGACCTCGATCACCGCGCGCAGCTGGTCGGGCGTCTCCTCGTACGGGAAGGACGCCTCCATCTCGGTCTGCCACGGCGAGTCCGGCTGGTACGCGAACCCCTCGGCCGCCTCGCGCTTCGCGTACAGGCGCAGCAGCTCGTCGGCGAGGTCGCTGACCGCCTTGCGAACCCGCTGCTTGGTGCGCAGCCAGTCCGTGCCGCCAAGCTTCGAGAGCGTCGGATGCTCGCCGCCCGAATAGCGCGTGACCCGATTGATCTGCTCCACCGGGACGAAGATCCGGTCCGCGCCGGCGAACGAGAGCTCCAGGTAGTCGCGCTCCTGGCCCACCTCGCCGCGCCGGAGCATCTGCTCGTAGCGCGCGATGCCGTGGTCGATGTGGACGACCGTGTCGCCGGGCGTGAGTCGCTCCAGGATGTCGCGCGGCACGACCCGGCGCATCGCCTTCGGCCGCCGCACCCGCACCGAGCCGAAGAGCTCCCGGTCCGTGACCAGCGCCAGCCCGTCCGGGCCGCCCACGAACCCGCCGTTGAGGCTGCGATCCACGAGTGCGATCGCCCCCGGCGGTGGCGCCTCCACGATCCGGTTGACGATGCCCACGGGATGCCCGGCCTCGCCCAGCAGCTCCGCGAGACGCGCCGCCTGGTCGCTCACGAGCACGACCCGCGCCCGCTCCCCCAGCCAGTGCTCCACGCCGTCCACCAGTCGCTCCGTGCGTCCCGGGGGGAGCACCGGCTCCCGCCAGCCGAACAGGTCGCCCGAGGTGAGGCCCTTCGACGCGAAGGCCATGCCCTGGGCGTCGGCCGCCTCCGACTGCCACGTCAGCTCCAGGGTCCGGGCCCCGTGGAGGCGCGCCTTCCAGTCCCGCGGTGGGAGGAACGAGGTCGGCCAGTCGCGCGGCAGGTCGCCGCTTGCCACCAGCTCGCCGTGGCGCTCGTCGGCCTGGCGCCACAGGAAGGCGGCGGCCTCGGCGAGGTCGCCGGGCTCGTCGAGCACGAAGAGCGTGCCCGGATCAAGGTGGTCCAGGCCGGTCGACGGGGCGATGATCCGCGCCCATACCTCCGCGGCGTCGCCGGCGGGGAGCGCACGGCCCGCGGTCACGGCCGGCGGACGGTCGGTGTCGACGGCCTCGCCGGCGAACCGCGCAAGGTCCATCGCCAGCCGCTCGGGCAGCTTCGCGGCGAGCCGGCCGAGCCTCGTCCGGATCTCGGCGGCGCCACCCTCGGGGAGCAGGAACTCGGTCGCAGGGAGCAGCGTGAGCTCGCGGACGATCTCGACTGACCGCTGGTCGGTGGGATCGAAGGCCCGCAGGGAGTCGATCTCGTCGCCGAAGAACTCGATCCGGATCGGCAGTGGCGCGGAGGGCGGAAAGACGTCCACGATGCCCCCGCGACGCGCGAACTCGCCGCGACCCGCAACCTCGAGGACGGGCGCATAGCCACGCTCGAACAGCTCGCCGAGGAGCGCGTCCATGCCGATCCGGGTCCCGGCCTTGAGCGTCCGCAGGTGCGCCGGCAGGTCGTCCGGGCGAAGCGTCGCCTGGAGGAGCGCCTGGACGCTCGCGACGAGGACCTTCGCCCGGCCACCGCGCCACGCCGCCAGCGCCGCGACCCGGGCGGCCGTCTCGTCCGGGACGAGCTCGCTGCGCTCGTAGGCGAGCGAGCTCCGCGGCTCCAGGATCGCGACGAGCGAGGGATCGCCCAGCCATGCGCCAAGCTCCTCCGCGACCCGGTCACCGATCTCCGCGTCCCGTGCGACCCAGCAGATCCGCTCGCCGTCGGGCGCCAGCGCCAGCGCCGCCGCGAGGTAGGACTTGGCCCCGTGGGGCACCGCCGTCAGGCCCGCGTGACGCCCGTGCATCGGTGGTGCCTCGCCGGTGCCGCCCAGCCGCTCTCGCAGGGACGCGAACGAGCCCGTCTCGTGGAGGAGGCGCGGCAGCGCGGCGAGGTCCGGGACGCGCCGGCCGGTCCGGGCGGCAGGCTTGTCCACGCCCAGCGAGGCGGCCACCGGCCGCTTCGGCCTGCGTACCGCCGCGCTGGCGGCATCGGGTCGGAAGGCGGGGTCCAGGAGCTCCACCTCGGCCTCCGCGGACGCCCGGTCCAGGTCCACCAGCTGCTCGGACACCTCGGCGGTTGCGCGGCGTTCGGCCCACTCGCGGGCGACCTTGTCGGCGATGTTCCGCTGGCGGGTGGTCCGGCCGCGGTACCGGTCACTCACCGCCGGCCGCCCCCCTTGCCGGTCTCGGGGTCCGCATCGCCCGCGCCGGGCAGGATCCGGCGCCAGCCGGTCTTCGTGCGCCGCACGCCGCCCTCGTCCGCGGGACCGCCCACCTCGCCGGGCTTTGGCGCGTCTGCGGCAGCGTCTGGCCCCCCGGCAATGGCCGGCGCCTGGAGCTCGAAGCGGTTGAACCGGTTGGCCGCCCTGGACGTCCCCTCGCGCGCCCATTCCTCGACCGCGTCGGCGGCCGCGTCAAGCAGGATCGCCAGCCGCGCGCGCTCGTCGGCCGCGAACTTGCTGAGCACGTGATCGATCGCGCCCTGCCCGGGCTCGCCGATCCCGACGCGCAGGCGGCTGTACTTCTCGGTCCCCAGCTCCTCGATGATGGAGCGCAGGCCGTTGTGACCGCCGTGCGACCCGGCCTCGCGGAACCGCAGCTTCCCGAACGGCAGCGCGAAGTCGTCCGCCACGACGAGCATGTCCACCAGCGGCACGCGGTCCCGGACCATGAGCTTCTTCACGGCAGTCCCGGACGCGTTCATGTACGTCAGCGGCTTGGCGAGGATGAGGTCCAGCCCCTTGTAGCGGAGCTGGATGCTCTCGGACGCGTCCCGCTGCCGGCCACGGCCGGACCGCCCGGCGCGATCGGCGAGGCGGTCGACGACCATCCAGCCGACGTTGTGGCGTGTCTCCGCGTACTGGGTGCCCGGGTTCCCCAGGCCGATGACGAGCTTCACGATCCGAGCGGTTCCTCGATTGGCGTGGCGGCCGCACGTCGGCGCCCGGACACGGCGAACGGCCCCGGGAACGCGTCCGACGGGGCTCGCAGGTCATGGTATCGCGGCCGATCCACCCGGCCCTTGCGCCCGCCGCGGGATCGTGGTGCCGTTGCGCGGCGCCCGGTCGTGTCACGTGGTCGGGGCGCTGGGCGTCACAGGGCCGGTCGAACGCACGCGGTCCCTGCACCGCGTCGACTCGGGAGAGCGAGAGATGGGCGGCGTCGTCACCCTGCGTGGCAACGGGATCCAGGCCAGCCGGTCACGGTGGACACGGGCGGTCCCGGTGCTCCTCGTCATCGCGGCGCTCGTCGCGTCGTGCGCGACGCCGGTGCCGGTGCCGGTGCCCGCCCCGACCGGGGTCGCGGTCGTGTCACCGTCCGCCAGCGGGTCCCTGCCCCAGGCGACGCCGGGCGTGACGCCGCTGCCCACCGCCACGCCCGACCCGGCAGACTGGGCGGCCCTGCACCTCCCGCCGCTCGTCCAGGTAGCGACCCTCGAGGCGACCCAGGCGGTCGCGGCGGGCGCGCTCCCCGACACGGCCTTCCGGCTCACGAGCCTCGACGGGTCCGATCCCGCTGCGCTCGTCGGCCGGCTGACCGTCCAGCCCGCGCTTGCGCTCCGCGTCGCGAAGACCGACGGCGCGGTCGCGGTCGCACAGCCTGCGGCCCCGCTCCGGCCCGGCCAGACCTACCGGGTGTCGCTCCGCTCGGCTGACGGCATCGTCCAGGCGGCGTGGGCCGTCCAGGCCGTCCAGCCGCTGCACGTCGTCACCACGATCCCGGGCGACAGCAGCAACGGCGTCCCGCGCGACACCGGCATCGAGATCACCTTTGACCAGGCAGGCATCAACCTCGCCGAGGCCAGGGCGTACATCTCCATCGAGCCCAGGGTCGCGGGGGCGTTCGTGCAGAGCGGCCGGACGATCGCCTTTGCGCCGACCGACCCGCTCCGGGCCGCCTCGCTCTACCGGGTGACGGTGAAGCACGGCCTGCCGCTCCACGGCACGTCGATGACCCTCGAGCACGACGTGGTGTTCGGGTTCGAGACCGCCGGCGGGACCGTCCCGAAGGTGCGCGTCACGTTCGAGAACACCGTGTACGAGACGGGCCTCAGGGAGGCTGCGGCCATCGGCATCAGGGTCGACCGGGACGAGGAGGACACCACGGTCAAGGACCCGACGTCCGTGCCGGTCACGGTCCATCGCCTCCCCTCGCTGGACGCGGCGGTCCGGGCATGGGACGCGCTGCGACGGGCCCCCGACTGGGCGACGGTCGCCGGGACCGCACCCATCGCCACGGCGAAGCTGCCACGGGTCCTGCGGGCTGACCTCAAGCTGCGGTCGTTCGGGTACGACGGCGGGTTGTCGCGCTGGGTCCGGCTGCCGCGCACGCTGCCCGCCGGCTGGTACGTGGTCACGATGGCCTACGGCGGCGTGCCGCGCCAGACGGTCCTCCAGGTCACCGATGTCGCCGTCTACGCCCTGGTGACCGAGACGCGCACGGTGGTCTGGGTCAACGACGTCGGGACGGGACGGCCGATCCGTGGCGCATCCGCAGGCCTGCTCGGGACGAGCCTCGGGCGGACCGCGGCGAACGGGCTGCTCGTCGCGCGGACACCCGCACGGATCCTGGACGCGACCGAGGATCCCGGTCCCGGCGTCGTCGTGGTCCGCGCGGGGTCGCGCGGAGCGTTCGATGTCATCGGCGACGGGATGTGCGGGAAGTGCGGCGGGCCCGATCGCAGCACCAGCCGCTGGCTCGTCTTCCAGCCGGACCGCTACCGCTATCGCACGAACGACACGATCAACGTCTGGGGCGTGGTCCGCGACCGCGCGACCCTCGCCGTGCCGGCATCGGCCGAGGTGCGCCTGCGGCCCGCCGGCGACGACGGGACCGCCCGCGGCGTCATCGCCAGCGCGACCGCGCGACCCGATCGCAGCGGCTCCTTCCTCGTCGCGCTCAGGTATTCGGACCTCCCGAACGGGGAGTACGCCCTCCAGCTCATCGTGGACGGCCAGGTCGCCGCGGAGCGTGGCCTCACGGTCGGGCCGATCGTGAAGCCCGCGTGGACGCTTGCGCTCGGGACGGCACGTCACGCGGTCGTGACCGGTGCCTCGGTCCGCGTCCTCGCGACTGCGGCGTTCTTCGAGGGCACGCCGGTCGCCGGGGCGCGGATCGCGCTCGCGAGCAACGAGCACACGGGCCTCATCACCACGGACGCGCTGGGTGTCGGCTACACGCCGCTCACGGTCACGCCGGAGGACGGCACCGGCCAGTGGCAGGTCGTCCAGGTCAGGGGCGCGCCGGAGCACCCGGAGGAGGGCGAGATCATCGGTTCGGCGACAGTGGCGGTGTTCCGTTCGAGCGTGATCGTGAAACTGACGAGCGCGCTCGATGGCACGCGCCTGACGATCGCTGGCAGCGTCAACGACGTTGCGTTCTCGCGTTTCGAGAAGCCCGGCCTCGAGAACCTCGACGCGGTCGACCCGTACGGCGCGGTCGTTCCCGGCACCAGCGTCCGGATCGCGATCGTCGAGCACATCCCGGTCCGCGTCCGGGACGGCACCCACTACGACTTCATCACGAAGCGCGTCGTCCCGACCTACCGCTACAACGAGCGGCTCCGGGGCTTCGGTACCCGCACGGTCACGACGGACTCGAAGGGTCGATTCCACCTGGCCATGACCGTCGCTGGCGGCGACCACTCGTACGAGCTGAAAGGGTCCGCGGCGGACGCCTCGGGTCGGCGCACCGAGGAGCAGGCCTGGGCCAGCCAGAACATCCCCGAAACCCGCTCGGACTGGGCGTCGCTGTGGCAGGCGGACGGCTCCCCCGAGACGTACCGCGTGGGCGACGTCGTCCGCGTCGTGTTCTCCGGTGGCGCGGGCCGCACGGCCAGCAGCCGGTACCTGTGGACGGTCGCAGGGGGCGGCCTGCGGACGTGGTCCCTGACGACGATGCCACGGTTCAGCCTGCCGTTCCGCGGCTCGTACGTCCCGGGCGTGACGATCGATGCCGTCCGGTTCACGGGACGCGGCTACGAGGCCGCCCAGAACGGGATCACGGCCGTCTTCCGGACATCGGGACGGCGGGTGAAGGTCACGCTCACCTCTGACCAGGCCCGCTATGCGCCAGGCGGCCATGCCACGGTGACGGTCCGCACGACCGACCAGGCGGGCAAGCCGGTGGCGGCGTCGGTCTTCGTGCGAGTCATCGACGAGAAGCTGTACGCCATGGGCCTCGCGACCTCGGACGATCCACTGGACACGCTGTACGAGCTGCAGGGCAGCGGGATCATCGGGTTCGGGTGGACGCACCGCGACCTCAAGCCGATGGAGGGTGGTGGCGGCGACACGACGGGTGGTGGCGGCGACGAGCGGGGCGACTTCCGCGACTGGCTGCTGGCGAAGATCGTCCACACGGGCGCGGACGGCACCGCGAGCGTCGCCTTCGACCTGTCGGACGACCTCACCTCGTGGCGCGCGACCGGCTCCGCCGTGACGACGTCGCTCCGGGCAGGCATGGGCTCCGCGAGCCTCCCCGTGGGCCTCCCGTTCTTCGCCGAGGCCACGGTCGCGCCGGAGTACCTGCAGGCTGACCGGCCGATCATCCGGCTCCGCGGCTACGGCACCGGGCTCACGACCGGCGACCAGGTCACGTTCACCGTCTCCTCGGACACCCTGCCGCTTGCGGCAGTCACGGTCCACGCGAGCGCGTTCCAGGCCGCCGAGGTCCCCCTGCCCGCCCTGACCCTGGGCACGCATCGGCTGCGCATCGAGGCCACGACCGGCTCCGGCACCGGCGCCCAGCGGGATGTCCTCCTGCGGACGTTCACGGTCGTCACAAGCCGGACCGTCCAGGCCTCGACGGTCATGGCGCCGCTCAGCGGACCTACGGTGGTTGCGGGTGGCGCCGGCCTTACGACGCTGGTGCTCAGCGACGCCGGACGGGGCCGTGCGGTGCCGGTGCTCGAGGGGCTCACGTGGAGCGATCCGCTGCGTGCCGACCGGTCGCTCGCCTCGGCGCTCGCCGGGCGGGTGCTGCGGGATGACTTCGGGGTCGACGTTCAGGACCTGGAGGCCCAGCAGAGCGACCTCGGGCGGTTCCAGGTTGACGGCGGGATCGCCGTCGTCCCGTACGGCGCACCCGAGCTCCAGCTGTCGGTGCTCGCGGCGATGGCCGGCGACCCGCGCCTCGACCGCGCTTCGCTCACATCATGGCTCCGCGACCGCGAGACCACCACCCGGGAGGACGCGTTCTGGGCCTTGGCCGGGCGCGCCGCGTCGGGCGATGGGGTGCTCCCAGAGGTGCGCGCTGCGGGGGCGCTCACGGACCTCGACGTCCACGAGCAGGTCGCGCTCGCCCTGGCGGCGATGGCGGTCGGCGACGACGGGCTCGCAAGCCGCCTGGAGCGGGCGGTCCTCGACGCGCACGGCGAGCGGCTCGGGCCGTGGGCCCGGATCGCCGTCGGTTTCCCCGACGAGGACGCGGTCCTCACGGCGCGGCTCGCGATCGTCGCGGCCTCGCTCGGCGACCCGGTCGCCGCGGAGATGGACGCCTACGTCGCTGCGAACCCGTCGAAGACCACCGTCCAGGACCTCGAGCGGGTGCTCGCGGCTCGCGCCTGGGCGTCACGGGTGCCGGCGTCCAGCGCCACGGCGTACTTGACCATGGACGGCACGCGCCGCCAGCTCGACATCCGGAGCTCGGCCCCGGTCCGGGTCGTGCTCACACCGGCGCAGGTCGCCACCGCCCGGCTCGAGCCCGGCACTGGCGCCGTGCTTGTCACGACGACGACGGAGCAGCCGCTCGATCCCGCCAGCCTCAAGCAGCCGGCCGGCCAGGCGTTCGCCCGGACGGTCACGCCAGGCCCGACGGTGGACGCGACCGACGTCGTGATCGTCTCGTTCTCGGTCACCCTCGGCAAGGACCCGTCGGACGGGTGCTGGGTCGTGACGGACTTCGCGCCGTCCGGCCTCATGCCGATCCAGGGCCCGAGCGAGCTGTACGACGAGGCGACGGGCGAGACCGTGGCAATCTCGCCGATGCAGGTGGTGGGGCAGCGCGTGGACTTCTGCGTCACACGGGACGATCAGCAGCCCACCCAGACCCTCCGCTACGCGGCGCGCGTCGTCACCCCCGGCGTCTACCGCTGGGAGGCGAGCGTCCTCCAGTCGCCGCTGTTCCCGGAGCTCGGGATGATCGTCGAACCGATGACGTTCACGATCCGGGGGCTGAGCAACTAGCGAACGCTGGGGCGCGGCCGTTCGCGGTCACGCCCCGCCCGTTCGCGGTCACGCCCCGTCGCCGGCGCTCACTCGGCGAGGAGTCGTCGCTCCAGCGCGCGCATCGCCGCCTCCTCGTCCGCCTCGGCGTGGTCCCAGCCACAGACATGCAGGGTCCCGTGGGTGACGAGGAGCCGGAGCTCGTCCCGGGCGTCCCAGCGGACGTCGCCCGTATGACCGCCGTGGCCCTGCTCCGCCTGGTCAAGGGCGCGCTCCACGGACACCACGATGTCGCCGAGGTGCGGCCGCGACCCGGGCGGCAGCGCGAACGCGGTGCCGTGGCCGCCCGGTGCCGCCTTGCCCGGATGTGCGGGGTAGCCGTCGGGCGGCAGGAGCGGGAACGAGAGCACGTCGGTCGGCCCGGTCTTGCCCATGTGCGCGGCGTTGAGCTCCGCGAGCTCTACGTCATCGGACAGGATCAGGCCGATCGACGCGGGCGGCGGGGCACCCGCCGCATCGAGCGCGGCCGCGACCGCGCCGGCGAGGCGCGCGCCGGACACGAGCCGCGGGACGCCGTCACGCCACTCCATGTCGACGCGCCACGGTCCGAGGTAGTGGCGTTGCATATGGGGATCCTATCCGCCGTCCGGGCATGAGAGCATGGGCGCCGCCACGGCCGCGACGCCGACGGCTGCGCCAGCCACGAGGAGGATGGATGGGTCGCTTGGGCTTGCTCGTGGACGGACGCCCCATCGAGCCTGCGGAGACGTCACTGGTCATCGGTCGCCTGGCCGACGCCGACATCAGGATTGACGACGAGCGGGTGTCGCGTCGCCATGCAATCCTCGAGCGCGGCGACAACGCCTGGACTGTCCGGGACATCAGCCGCAACGGCATGTGGTGCGACGGCGAGCGGGTGACCGTCGTCGAGGTCGACCGTGCGCGCGAGATCCGTCTCGGGGCTGCGAACGGGGTCCTCGTCCGGCTCGTGCCCGTGCCGGAACCAGCGACGGACGCGATCCCATCCACGCCGGCGCCCGGCAGCCCCACGGCGATCGGGCGCCTGACAGCGGTGCACGCGCTGGCGCCCCGCAGGATGATCATCGGCCGCGCCCCCGACGCGGACATCGTCATCGACGACCTCCGTGTCTCCCGCAGGCATGCGGAGCTGCAGCTGACGGCCACGGGCGCCGACCTCGTCGACGCCGGCAGCCAGAACGGGACCTTCGTCAACGGCGACCGGGTGCAGCGCGCCAACCTCGCGATCGGGGACCTCGTCGGCATCGGCGGCATCACCCTCCGGTTCACCGGCGAGCGTCTCGAGGCGTACGAGGCGGGCGACGCGGCGTGGCTGCTCGCCCGCGGCCTCGGCGTTCGCATCGGTGCCGGGCGTCGGCTCCTGGACGACGTCAGCTTCGCGCTGCCACCGTCGAGCCTCCTGGCCATCGCCGGGCCCTCGGGGGCCGGCAAGACGACGCTCCTCCAGGCGCTCACCGGTGTCCGACCCGCCCAGGACGGCACCGTGATCTACCAGGGTCGGGACCTGTATGCGTCGCTCGGCGAGCTGCGCGGCCGGATGGGCTTCGTACCCCAGTCGGACATTCTCCATTACCAGCTCACGGTCCGGCAGGCGCTGCGCTACGCGGCCGAGCTGCGGTTCCCGGCGGACGTTGATGCGCGCACGCGGGACGCGCGCGTGGACGAGGTCATGGAGGAGCTGGGCCTCGCCGAGCGGGCCGGCCTGCGGATCGGGCGGCTCTCTGGCGGCCAGCGCAAGCGGACGAGCGTCGCGGTGGAGCTCCTCACCCGGCCAAGCCTGCTGTTCCTCGACGAACCGACGTCCGGGCTTGACCCCGCCAACGAAGCGAACCTCATGGACCTGCTGCGCGACCTGGCGCAGGGAGGGCGCACGGTCGTGGTGGTGACGCACAGCCTGCAAAGCCTCGACCGCGCGGACCGGCTGCTGCTCCTTGCGCCCGGGGGCCGGCTTGCGTTCTACGGTCCCCCGGCCGAGGCGGAGCCGTACTTCGTCAGTCAGGGGGTCGAGGCGGGCGGGCTGGACCGGGCATTCCGCGCCCTCGACGAGCGCCGCGACATCGACTGGGCGCCCCGCTTCGCCGCCACGCCGCTCTACGCACTGGAGGTTGCAGCGCCGATCGCGGAGGTCATGACCGGGTCCACGACGCCGCGCACCGTCGCGAACCCAACCGCCCCGACGCCATGGCTCCGCCAGCTGTCCGTCCTCGTGCGGCGCTTCCTGGCCGTGATCGCCAGCGACCGCGCGACGCTCGCGATCCTCGTGTTGCAGGCGCCGATCTTCGGGGGCCTGTTCCTGCTCCTGTTTCGCGGCAACGTGCTCTCGACCGCGTACCCGATCGAGGCCGCGGTGCTCCTCTGGCTGCTCGCGCTCGGCGCGACCTGGCTGGGGACCTCGAATGCGATCCGTGAGATCGTGAAGGAACTGCCGATCTATGAACGCGAGCACGGAATCGGCCTCTCCACCTCGGCCTACGTGGCGTCGAAAGCCGCGGTCCTCGGCGTCATCACGGTGGTCCAGGCGGCGCTGATGGTGCTGATCGCGATGGCTCCCCAGACCCTCCCGCCGCAGCCGACCCCGGGCTACGACGAGCTCATTGCCGGGCTCGCAGCGGGGAGCGGCGTCGTCGTGCCGATCTCGCAGTTCGATGGCCGGGGCGCCCTGCTCGGCGTGCCGATGCCGGAGCTGATCCTCGGGGCTGCACTCACGGGCCTTGCTGCGATGGCGCTCGCCCTCCTCGCGTCCGCGGCGCTGCGCGCCGCCGACCGGGTTGCGACAATCCTGCCGGTTCTGCTCATTGCCCAGACGGTGGTCTCCGCACCGCTGCTCGGCAACCCGCCGGCGCTGGTACGCGAGCTCGGGTATGTGGCCTCCGCGCAATGGGGCCTGTCAGCGATCGCGTCGACGGTGGACCTCAACGGCATCCGCGCACCGTTCCTGATCGCCCAGGGCGAAGCACGGCAGGCAGCAGGGCTGATCACCTACGACCCAGCGACCGCAGAGCGGCCGGCGTGGCGCCATGACGCCGCCACCTGGGTCCGCAACGCCATCGCGCTGCTCGTCCTCACCATCGCAGCGCTCGTTGGCGCGTGGGCAGCGTTGCGGGCGACTGAGCTCCGCATGCGCCTCTCAACCCGCGGGCGCGGCGCTCCCACCGGGACTGGGGACCGAGGGGACCGGACCTGAGCCCGACGACCCGGCCGGGACGGACGGGGAGGCGGTCACACCGGGACTGGACGATGCGGCCGGCGAGGGCGTCTCATCGACGGTCTGGCCCGGCAGCGAGTGCGACGGGCTCGGCGCGGTTTGCGTCCCGCGGCCGAGACTGCCGATGCCGACGACCGCGAGAACGCCGGCCAGCGCGAGGACGGCGACGGTGCCGGCCAGGACAGCGAGTCGGCGTCGACCGGCGTGGCCCCGGTCGCCACCGGGCACGACACCGTGCGCCACATGGACGATATCCGCGACGATGACGGTGACGTTGTCCGGCCCGCCGGCCTCGTTCGCGAGCCGGACGAGTCGATCGGCGGTTGCAGCCGCGTCCAGCGCCGCGGCGAGGACCGCCGCAATGTCGGCGTCAGCAACAGGTGCGGTCAACCCGTCGCTGCAGACGAGGATCCGGTCGCCGGCGCAAAGCGGCGTCGTCGCAACGTCGATGTCTGGCCGCTCTGCCGCCCCGAGGGCCCGAAGGATGACGTTCCGACGGTCGTCGTGGCTCGCCTGTTCGGCCGAGAGGACACCGGTTCGGACCATCTCGGCAAGCAGCGCATGGTCCCGGGTCAGCTGCGTGAGGATCCCATCCCGGAAGAGGTAGGCACGACTGTCGCCGATATGGGCGACGTGCGCCCCATCGTCAGCGACCAGGACGGCCGTGCACGTCGTGCCCATGCCCGTGGGCGCAGCTGACGTCGCATCCGCCGCCCGGATCCGCGCGTTGGCCTCGATCATCGCTGCGACGACCGCATCCTCCGCTGGGTCATCTCCGAGCTCCTCGAGCGCGGCGATCGCGATGGCCGATGCAACCTCGCCACCCTCGTGGCCGCCCATCCCGTCCGCGACCACAAGCAGACCGCCCCGGACCAGCACGGCGTCCTCATTGTTCGATCGCTGACGGCCCGTATCCGTGCTCGCGGCGCCGCGAACGCCGAGCCGGATCCCGTCCATCACGGCGCGATCAGGACGTCACCCGACGTCCAGCGGGCGAACAGCGGGTCCAGCTTGGGGCCGTACATCTCGACATACACGAGCTGCGGGGCATGCGTCCAGCCGACGATCGCCGCGTCCAACCCACCCGTGAGACCGTCGGCGCAGTAGACGTGACCCTGGACAGGGCCGTTGCCACTGTCGAAGGACCACGTGCTCTCACCCGCGGGTGCCGGGCACTGCCCGGCACCGTCCGAGACATGGACCGTATCGCGCGAGAGTGCATACAGCTTGTCCAGGGCAGCCTCATCCGGGAAGATCGCGTATTCGAGGAAGGACGTCCCCGAGGTCGTACACGCAACCGTGGCGAGCGCCTCGAACGAGCTGTCGACGTCAACGCATGTCTTCTCGATTGCCGCGGGGATCATCGCCCGCAGGCGTGCCATCGCCGCCTTGCGATCCGCCGGCCCCGTCGTCGGGGTCGCGGGAGCCGCCGTGGGGGGATAGGTCGCGAAGACAGCGCTCGGCAGCGGTCCGAACGATCCAGCGGCTGTCGGCACGGGGCTCGGCGTCCTCGTGTCTGCAACGCTCGAGGAAGACGGCTTCGGCGAGCCCGATGCGCCGCCGCTGAGCACGACGGAGAACAGCAGGACCACGACAACCAGGGCACCGATGGCGCCGACGCCCGCGATGAGCGCCAGCGGCGGGCCTGAAGCTGCGCGCGGCATCCCCGTCCCGCCGTCCTGGCGCCGCGGGCGAGGAACCTTGCGTGTCGAGCCGATGTCCCACGCGACGGTCTCGTCTCCGGCCGTCCCCTGCCCCGTCGAATCGGCCGGCGCAGGCGGCGGGCCGACGGGCCCGGGCGGTGGGGGCAACGGGGAACCGGTTTCGATGGGCGGTGCCGGTGGCGTAGGGCCCAGCCGTCGGCGATCGGCGGGCGCATCCGGGACCGTCTCCCCCGCCCCCGCCGGGATCGGCGCGGGCGACGCCGCCGCGACACGGAGCGCGTCGATGAACGCGTCGACCGATCGATAGCGAGCGGTGGGGTCCTTCGCGAGGGCGGTCTCGAGGACTCCATCGAGAGCCGGCGGCAGGTCCGGTCGTCGCTCGGACAGGAGCGGGACCGGCGCGTACACGTGCGCCCACATCGCTGATTCCCACGTATCGCGGTGATACGGCTCCTTGCCCGTCAGACAGGCGAAGAGGACGCACGCGAGCGCGTACTGATCCGTGCGGCCGGCGATGACCGGGTCCGGACTGATGCCTGTCGTGAACTGCTCGGGACTCATGTAGCCCGGGCTCCCGATGGCCTGCCCCGGCATCGTGGGGCCCGACTCCGAGATGGAACGCTTCGTGAGCCCGAAGTCCGTCAGGTACACGGCGCCGCGCGAGTCGACAAGGATGTTGGCCGGCTTCACGTCCCGATGGACAAGTCCCGCCGCGTGGGCGGCCTCGAGCGCATCGGCGACTGGCGCGACGAGGCGGAGCGCCCGGTCGAGCGACATCGGTCCCTCGCGGGCGATCAGCGCCCCGAGGTCCGGGCCGTCCACGAGCCGCATCGCGAGGTACAGCTGGCCCTGCCACTCCCCCGCGGCGTGGATCGGCACGATGTTCGGGTGCTCGATCGAAGCGAGCGTGTCCATCTCGCGCAGGAAGCGCTCCCGGTAGGCAGGATCCGCGGCGCGCTCCGGGGTGATCAGCTTGAGGGCCACCCGGCGACGTGGATGCTGCTGCGTGGCGCGATAGACCACGCCCATGCCCCCCCGAGCGAGGACGTCGTCGATGATGTAGTCGGCGAAGACACTCCCGGCGGGGAGCACCGGGTCGTAGGCCACGCTTGCCAACCTCCTGGTCTGTGGGCGCCTGTCGGTGGCGCGAACTCTACCCTGACAACCTGCCCGCGAAACCCCGAGGCTGCACGCCGGGCGTCCCCGGATCGTGGCTGTGGGCCGTGCACAGGCTCCCTATCATGCGGACATGGCGCGTGCCCTTTCGCCCCTTGTCGGCCGTGATCGCGAACTCGACGTGTTGCGCGGTCTCGTGCGCGCGGCGGCGTCGGGGGATCCGGCGTTCGTGCTGCTCGAAGGCGAGGGCGGGTCCGGCAAGTCGCACCTCGTCGCGACGTTCCTGGCCGCGCAGGCGGCAGCCGGAGCCGGGATCCTGGATGGCGGGTGCCCGCCGGGATCGGATGGCAGCATCCCGAATGCCCCGCTCGCGGAAGGGATCCGGAGCCTGGCCCGGCGGCTGCCGCCTGCCGCCCTGGTCGACCTCCTCGGGTCCGCGCGCGACGACATCGCACGCCTTGTGCCGTCGCTCGCGGGCTCGACCGAAGGTTCCCCGGGCTCCGCCGACGCCGGGCAGAGTCGGCTCCACGAGGCGCTCCTCGCCGTCCTCGAACGAGTCGGGCTGGCGATGCCCCCGGCGATCCTCGTGATCGAGGACGTCCAGTGGATCGACCCGTCGACGGCGGAGTTCCTGTCCTTCCTCGTCCGCAACATGCGGGGCGCGGCAGTGCTCGTGATCGCGACCTACCGGACCGATGAGCTGCCCATCGGACATCCACTGCGACGCCGCCTAGCCGAGCTCGGCCGCACCGGCCGGATCGAGCGTCTCGCCCTGGAGCCGCTGGGTGACGCATCGATCGCCGCACTCGTGGCCGGGATCGCGCCGCACCTGCCACGGGCGGTGATGGACGACGTGATCGCGCGGGCGGGCGGCAACCCATTCCATGCGGAAGCCCTTGCGCAGGTGGCCGCATCTGGCGCGACGCGGCTGCCGGCGTCCCTGCGGGAGCTAGCGCAGGATCAGCTCGCCGGCCTCTCGCCCGAGGGTCGCGCGGTCGTCGATGTGGCCGCGGTCGGGGGTCGGCGCATCGACGCCGGGGTGCTCACGGCGGCGGTCGACGTGGAGCGGTCATCCGACGCGCTCCGCGAGGCCGTCCGAGCGCAGGTTCTCGTACGCCTCGACGACCCGGGCGACCTGTACCGCTTCCGGCATGCGATCGTGCGCGAGACCGTCCTCGACGACCTTCACGACCCGGAGCGTCGCTCGATCCACGGTCGCCTCGCGGATGCGCTCGAGGGTGCCGCCGCGGTGGCGGGTCGCCTCGAACGAGGCGGCATGACGTCGTCGATCGCCCCTGCCTCGGAGATCGCCCGCCACCGGCTCGGGGCCGGCGAGCCCGACCGCGCATTCCCGTGGCTGATCACGGCGGCTGGCGACGCCGAGCGCCAGTTCGCGTTCACCGAGGCGTCAACCGCGTACACGAGCGCGCTCGCCATCGCCGATGCGGCTGCCCGTGCCGGCAGCCGGACCATCGATCTTGACGCCATCCGGAGGAAGGCGGCGGAGGCTGCGATCCTCGCCGATGACCCGACCCGTGCGGTCGAGCTGGCAGGAGCGGTGGTAGACGCGGACGCCGGCGAAGCGAGACCGCCCGAGGTCCTCGCACTGGATCTCGAGCGGCTCGCCCGAGCGCAGCGCGGGCATGGCGACCAGGCCGGGGCGCTCGATGCCCTCGAGCGGGCGGCGGCGGCGCTCGACGGGATGCTTTCCGGGGTCGCTTCGCTCCGCGTCCATGCCTCGCTCGCGCGTGCCCTGGTGGAGGCCGGTCGACCGGGTGATGCGAAGCTCATCTGCCAGGAGACGCTCGACTCGCTGGGGGTGGCCAGCGGGGACGAGGCCGCTGCCGGGGACGAGGCCGCTGCCGTGGCCGAGCTCGCGCGCCTTCGAGCGACGTTCGTGGTTGCGCGGGTAGCGCTGGGCGATGACGACGACGCGATCAGCGGCCTGGCGCAGGCGCGGGCCGACCTCGCCAGGTCCTGGTCCAGCGGCACCAGCATCCGGCCCCGACCCAGCCGGATCGGCGACATCATGGGCTCTGTCGTCGACCTCGCCGCCGTGCTGTCGCGCGCCGGACGAATCGATGAGGCGCAGCGGGTCGCCGACGAGGGTGGTGACCTCGCGCGGGCTCTCGGCGTCGGTGACACGCTCGGGCGGGCACTGGACTCCCTCACTGCCGCGTGGCTCTATCAGCGCGGTCGGTGGGACGATGCCGATCGACTGACCCGTGGCCTGCTGGACCGCGGCGCAACAGGCGTCCCCGCCTCCGGGCTGTGCATCGTCCGCGCGCGACTGGAGCTCGCGCGTGGCACGTTCCCGGACGTGGACCTGCAGCTGGAGGCGGCCCGGATACATGCCGGACCAAACGGGCCGGCGGCGTTGCGGGCGGAGATCCACGCGGTCGCGGCGGAGCTCGCGATCTGGCGCGGCCACCTGCAGGAGGCTCGTGACGAGGTGGCGCTGGGGCTCCTCGTGCTGGACGTGCCCGAGGGAGGCGCGGGGACCGCCGAAGGGCGTGCCGAGCTGTGCTGGCTGGGCATCCGGGCGGAGGCGGACCGGCTTGACCACGCGCGCGGAGGGCGCACTGACGCAGAGGCCGAGGAGAGCCGCTCCGTCACCGACGCGCTGGTGGCCGAGCTGGCCGGGGTCGTGGCACGCGGCGACACCCTGCCGCTGCGGGAGCTCGACGGGTTCGCCGCGCTCGCAAGCGCGGAAGCAGGGCGGCACGGCGCGGAGCCTGGTGCGCTTGGGTGGGCGGCAGCGAGCGAGGCGTGGGAGCGCCTCGGCGAGCCCTACCCGGCCGCCTACGGGCGCTGGCGCGAGGCGGGCGCAATGCTCGCGGCGCGGTCTTCGCGAGCCCGGGCGCAGGAGGCTGCGCGCGCCGCCTGGGAGACGGCGCGCAGACTCGATGCGGGCCTCCTGCGAGGCGAGCTCGTGACGCTCGCCCAGCACGGTCGGCTGTCGTTCGAGGAGATCGTGGTGCCGGTCGTCCCGGTGGATCCGAAGACCGCGGCCATCCGTGCGACCGGCCTGACCGCGCGCGAGCTCGAGGTGCTGGTCCTGGTCGCGCGCGGGATGACGAACCGCCAGGTGGCGACCGAGCTGTTCATCACGGAGAAGACGGCGGGCCACCACGTGTCCAACCTGCTGGCGAAGCTCGACGTCGGGTCGCGCGTCGAGGCGGCAGGCCTCGCGCACCGGCTGGGGCTCCTCGGGGACTGACCTCGCGCGCGAACGACGTCGCCTCGGGCGGGACGACGGCCGGAATGGGGATCGCGCAAGTGCCGGAATGGGGTGGTCGCTCGATGCGACCGGGCGGGTCCGAGCACGACGGTATGGGCATCAACGGCGCCACGCCAGAGTCGGATCCACCGGCCGGGCGCCACGGAGGCCCACCGCCATGACGACGCTCACCTCACTCATCGCCAGCCATCGCCTGTCCGTCCTCGCCCGCGCCACGGCGCTGACCATCGTCCTCGCCACGACGACCGTCGCGGCCCCCTCCCTCGCCCCGATCGCGAACCACACCGCCGCCACGGCCGGCTCCGGGACCACCACGACGCAGACGTCAACAACGATCCCGGCCGACTTCCGGGGCTTCGTCCTGTGGGCAGCGGACGACATCGACGCCTACTGGGAAAGCGTGTACGGCGCCGGTGGTACGTTCGTGCGACCCGAGGTCACCTTCTTCGTCGATCCGATCGCCACGCCGTGCGACGCGAACGCGACCCCCGAGGAAGGCCCCTTCTACTGCCAGAACGTCGTCTACGTCCCCGAGGCCTGGTTCGCGGCGGACGCCGCGCGGACGAACGACTTCGCGATCGCCTACGTCATGGCCCACGAGATCGGCCACGACGTCCAGGACACGCAGGGGATCCTGGCAAGCCTCAACAACGGCATCATCACGAGCGTCCAGACGGAGCTCCAGGCCGACTGCCTGGCAGGCGTCTGGGCTGCCAGCGCGAACCGGCGCGGCATGCTGAGCACCGGCGACTACGAGGAGGCGACGCAGCTCGCCACGACGATCGGCGACGACTACCTGGGCTTCCAGCCGGCTGACTACACCCACGGGACGTCCGCCCAGCGGGTCGCCTGGTTCAACTATGGGTTCCAGATGGCCGATGGGACGACCTGCCGGACCTACTGATCCTCCACCGCGAGAACCGCCATCCCGACCGCCGGCCGAAGGGCCGGCGGTCGACGGCGTCTCCCGACAGCGCCCCGGTGGCTGCTCACGGGCGCGCGGGGCGCGCGGCGTCGAACCAGGCTCGGCCCTTCACGATCGTGAAGGCGCCCGCGGCGTTGAGGCCCAGGCGGAGCGCCGGCAGCGCGATGTTGCCGTCGTTGTTGATCACGGTCCAGCAGTCCCAGGCCGCCAGCACAGCGAGACCGATCGACAGGCAGACGAGGAAGAACGCAGCGAGCCAGATCCGCCGGCGCGTGAACAGGACGAGCGCCAGCTGCAGCGCACCGGCCACGAGCGAGATGGCGCCCAGCAGCAGGAGGGTGCCGGCATCCTCGGGGGTCACCCGGTCTGACTGCGAGAGCACGATGACCAGCAGCCCGCCCAGCGCCTGGATGACCGCGACGATGGCGAGCTCGATGAGACCGCGCGACAGGAGTTGCGGCATCGCCGGGGCGGGATGGGTGGCCGGGGCGGGTCCGCCAGGCGAGGGGGCTGCGGCGGGGGCAGCCGGGGCCCACCCGCGCGCAGGGGTGGCCGCTGGGGTGGGACGCGCGGCGACGGCCCGCGTCTCGGTCGACGGTGCAGGCGGGACCACGGCCGGGGCAACGTGAGCCGTGGCGCGCACTGGCGTGGGGGCGGCCGGGGCCGGAGGCGGTCCGGACGGTCCGACCGGCGGGCTGGCGGGGACGGGCGTCGAGGGCCAGGCCGGCGGAGCGCTGGCGGGCCGCGACGCGACGACGACCGGTTCTGCCATGGGCTCGGCGGGCTCGCTGCCCTCCATCGGAGCGGGCACAGAGCTCGCGGCAGCTGGGGCGGCGGGCTCCTCGACCTCGTCGACGAGCGGTGCGCCGACGGCCGGGGCGGCCACCGCCGTGAGCGGCTCCAGGAGCACCGTCCGGTTGGGCGGGACCTCGTCGGCGACGCGTTCGATCAACAGCGTGGTGGACCCCACGCGGAACGAGCCCGGCAACGCCAGCCACGTGCCGCCGGTGATCCGCGTCCCGTCCACCCACGTTCCGTTCGTGGACCCGAGATCACGCAGCACGACGCGTCCGTCCGGCTGCACCTCGAGCTGGGCATGGCGGCCGGATGCCGCCTCGTCGTCGAGCTGGAGATCCGCATCGGGCAGGCGTCCGATCACGAACGGCACGACCTCCACCAGCACGGACGCGGGGGCTTCGCCATGCGCGGGGCGGATGGTGACCCGGTACATACGATGTCCTCCGTGACCCACGGGATTGGGCGGCGTGGGGGTGCGCGCCAGCGTACGCATCCGCGCCGCCCGATGCATTGCGATTCCACCGCGCGCATCGTCGTTCTGGGGACGGGCCGGGCCAGGAGATGGGGATGGCGCCCGATGCCCGGACACTGCCCGCTGGCCGATGGTGTGGTCAGCGCCGGAACCCCCCCGGCGGTGCCCGAGGAGACCGACATGGCCCGCACGAAGTTCGCTCCCAGCATGCTGCTCATCGTCCTCGTCCTGCGGCTCATCGCGAGCCTGACTGGTGACGACAGCTCCGGCCCCACGATCCCTCGGATCGATCCGGCGTGGCACAGCCTGCCGACGTATACGTTCCCGACGTACACGGTTCCTTCGACCGGCGTCGACTTCCCGACGTTCGCCCCGTGGTCCCCACTCCCGGAGCTCCAGGATGTTCCCTGACCCGCGACGGGGCTTGCAGCCCCGACCCCTCGTCCGCTCCGCGCTCGGATCGGCTTGCCGTCGGCGTCGCGGGGCGGCAGTATTCCAGCCCGTGAGCAGCCACCGATGACGGATCCGCAGCCCATCACGCTCGTCTACCTCCGTGCCGGGCCCGTGCTCGCCACGCACAGGCACTTCCCCGACTGGCGGGCGATCCAGGACGCGTACCCCGACTACATGGCATCGCTCGGGCCGTGGACCGCGGACGAGGTCGAAGAGTTCCTCATCGACGACTGGGGCGGCGCATCGGAGGCGGCGCTCCAGCGCCTGCGCGCGTTCGTCGCGACCGATGCGCTCACGGTCGACCTCACGACGGACGATCCCGGCGGGGTCTCGCCCGGCGGGGTCTCGCCCGGCGGCTGACAGGCCCCGGCCGGCGAATGGGGATCGCCAAAGCGGCGGGATGGGGATGCCGCCCGATGCCTCGCGACCCGCGGATCGCGATGCTCTGCTCACGGTCACACCAGTGGCCACCGAGCCCCAAGGAGCCTCCGATGATCCCCACCCCCGCAACCATCACCGGCACCGCCACCCAGGCCGGGACGACCCGCCGCCGGGCCACGATCGCTTCGATCGGCCTGGGCCTCCTCCTCGTCGCGATGACCGCGTCGCCGACGCTCGCATTCGACAACAACGCCCCCAACGCGACGGTCGCCGGCAACGGCGTCTCCGTCAGCGCCTTCGTCGCCTGCGATGCGGCGTCCGGCACGATGCATGTCTCCGCGACCGCATCCACGATGCAGCCCGAGGGCTTCGCCGGCCCCGTCGCCGGTCCCTACGACGCGGGCCAGTGGGTCCGCTACGACGTCTTTGCCCGCGAGGTCGGGGCGAACGACTGGACCGAGGTCTACGCGTGGAGCAACTGGGAATGGATCGTGTCCCTGACCAGCACGATGTACGTCGAGATGCTGCAGGTGCCCCAGGACCTGGGCGCGAGCGACGTCTCGGGGACCGTCGGCCACAACTACGAGATCCTGGTGCAGGTCGATTACTGGACCGGCGTGGAGAACGTCGTCAACGTGACGCCGACCTACGCCCAGGCGCTCGCAACCGACTGGAACACCTACTACCTCACCCCCAGCTACTGCCACCTGTAATCGCAACGCGTCCGGATTGCTGACGGAGGACCTCCGATGAATCCCTGGCGACGCCGCGCCACCCCAGAGCCAGCAGCCACCATGGACACGTCAGACGACGCGGGCCACCGGGGCCTCGATGTCCTCACCGGCATGCTCCGCGTCCTCGGGATCGTCAACACGCGATCCGACTCGGTGATCAGCTACGGGGCCATCGAGGTCGGGCCGGGTGATGCACGAGCAGCGATCGTCGCAACCCTGCGCGGTCGGTCGGGCACCGCCACCGACCCCGCTGCCTGGTCGGCTGCCGTTGGTGAGCCGCTCGAGGATGGCGCGTGGCTCGACGCCTTGCGAGCCATGGTCGGCTACATGGGCCTGACCTACCCGTTCGACGAACCGGAGGAGGGCGAAGAGGTCGACCCCCGTGATGCGGATCTCCGCGTCGGCCGCAATGCGATTGCCCTCGGCAACCTGGTGACGGTCATCGACCGGCAGCTCGCCGAAGCCGTCGGACGGCCGCGCGTCGTGCGACCAGCAACGGTCACCACCCCTCACGTTGCACGGCGGCACTTCCTCACGGTGACCGGGTACCTCGTCGAAGGTCCGGCAGGTCGCATCCTGTTCGACCTCGGCTGGTCGGACTGATCGCCCGAGTGGAGGCGAACGCGGGAGCGGGACGGGCGATCGGATCCTACCCGGCCTGCCCGGGCAGGTTGAGCATCACCGTGGCGGTGATGACCACGAGCAGAGCGGCGATCGTCAGCGCCGCCAGGACGAGCGGCACGGGCGAAGGGCCCTCGTGCGCCGCCTCGTCGGCTGCGTCGGCATGCGGTTCGGCGTCGGCTCCCTCGCCGCCGGTGGCGGGCACGATGTCGACGGGCTCGCCGAGGTAGTCCGCGACGACGACGCTCACGTTGTCCGTGGCGCCGGCCGCGTTCGCGAGCTCGACGAGGTCCGCGGCGGCCGGGCCCGGGCTCGACGCGGCGACGAGGGCCGCAGCGATCGCCGCATCGGAGACCCACCGGTGGAGCCCGTCGGTGCACACCACCAGCCGGTCGCCCGCACGGAGCGGGAAGGCAAGGCTGTCGATTGTCGGTTGTTCGTCCAGGCCGAGCGCGCTCGTGCCCTGGTCGTCGTCCTCGGTGAGCCGGTGGAGCGTGTCGTCGCGGAACAGGTAGGCGCGGCTGTCCCCCAGGTGCGCAATGTGGACGCGACCGTCATGGACGACCGCGACGGTGCAGGTCGTGCCCATGGGCGTGACCGCGGGACCGGGCGCGCCGGCTCCGTGCCCGAGCGCGCCCGCCTCGAGCGTGCGGATGTCGGCGTTCACGCGCAGCAGCGCCGGCACGAGCGACCCGGGATCCGGCTCCGGGCCTAATCCCATGAGCGTCGCGATCGCCATCGAGGACGCGACCTCGCCGTGGTCGAGCCCGCCCGAGCCGTCCGCGACCGCGATCAGCAGCCCGCTCGCGAGCACGGCGTCCTCGTTGCCGGAAGGCGACCGCCCGGCGTCCGTGAGAGCGACCGCCTGGAGGCGGGGGGCGATCATCGGGGGCCGCTACTTGTCGCCGGACGCCCGCCGGGACTCCAGCTCCACGACCTTGTTCTGCGGGTACGCCACGCGCTGGTGGTACATCCCCAGGAGCTGGGCGACGAACGCCTCGCGGATCTTCTCGATGTCGCGCAGCGTGAGGTCGCACTCGTCGAACTGGTCGTCGCCGATCCGCTCCTCGATGATCCGGCTGACCATCGCCCGGATCGCCGCCTCGTCGCGCGACGACAGCGATCGGACCGACGCCTCGACGGAGTCCGCGAGCATGATGATCGCGGCCTCCCGGACCTGGGGCTTCGGGCCGCCGTGGCGGAACTTGCGCACGTCGACGGCGTCGGCGGCCTTGCGCCCCTCGGCCGTCTCGGTCCCGCCGAACGGCGCAGCCGCCTGCTCCCTCGCCCGCGCGTGGAAGTAGGACATGACCGCCGTCCCGTGGTGCTGCGGGATGAACGAGATCAGCGCCTTGGGCAGCCCCGACTTGTAGGCGATGTCGATCCCCGCGGACACGTGGCTCTTGAGCAGCTGCGCGGAGGTCTCGGGGTCCAGCTCGTCGTGGATGTTCTCGCCACCGGCCTGGTTCTCGATGAACGCCACGGGGTTCGAGAGCTTGCCGATGTCGTGGTAGTAGGCGGCGACGCGCGCGAGCAGCGGGTCCGCGCCGATCGCCTCGGCCGCCCGCTCCGCCAGGTTCCCGACCATCAACGAGTGGTGGTACGTCCCCGGCGTCTCGACGAGGAGGCGTCGGAGGAGCGGCTGGGACGGGTTCGCGAGCTCCAGCAACTGGAACGCCGTCAGGATCCCGAACAGCGAGCCCAGGACTGCAAAGCTGCCGACGGTCGCGACCGCTGCGCCGCCCGCGGATACCGCCGACGCGCCGACGAGCTCGAGGACCCCGCGGATGTCCTGGTCCCCCAGCAGCGCGAACGTGGCGATGACCAGCGCATTGACGACGAAGACCGCGATGCCCGCCTGGACGAAGATCACGAGCCGGTCGCCGCGCCGCACCGCCACGATCCCCGCGAGCCCGCCCATCAGGACGTACGCCGCGAGCTCCAGCCCGGCGCCGTTCACCGCCGCCGCGAGCAGCGCGAGAAGCGCGGTGATGACCACGGCGGCGCCCGCATCGAGGAGCACGGCGACGACCATCCCGACCGACGCGAGGGGCAGCGCGTATGGCAGCCATAGCCGCCCGGCCGTGAGCTTGAGCGCGAAGACCGCGACGAGGAGGAGCAGCGAAAGCAGCAGCAGGACGTTGTTGCGATGCCAGAACTCGCGCCGGAAGCGCCAGGTCCACGTCAGCAGCAGGCTGATGACGAGGATTGACAGGACGACGAATCCGATCAGCCGGGCAACGTCGAGACCGCCCTTGTTGAGCTGGAAGTAGCTGATCGCCTCGAATGCCTCGGGCGTGACGCGCTCGCCGAACCGGACGATCACGTCGTTCTTCTCCCAGGCCTGGGTTCGATCCGTCACCGCCGCCGCCGCCTGGTCCTGGCGGGTCTGCGTCAGCGGCGCACTGAAGCTGGAGTTGCCGATGACCAGCGGCCTTATGAGCGCCGCCGCGAGCTGGCGTTCATCGGTGTTGAGATCGCCGCCCATGCGTCCGGCCAGCCCGTCCCGGACCAGCGGCACCTGGGAGTCCTTGAGCTCGGTCCGCTCGAGCGTGTCGAGGACCCTCGCCGCCTCGGTGCGGACGGCCTGCCAACGATCCGGCGTGAGCCCGACGAGGATGTTGCGCTGCTCCTTGGACAGGTCAGGGATGACCTCGGCGAGGAGTGCCGCGCGGTCGGCAGCCTTCACGCCATCGGCGAACGCGGCATCCACCGGGCGGACCTGCTGTTCGAATGCCTGCGCCTCCTGGACCGCGATGGCCTCGGCCTGGGCGGCGGTGAAGTCGTACTGCGGACCGACCCCAGCGCGAGCGTCCTGGCGAGCGGCCTCGGTGAGGACCTGGCTGACGTACTGGCCGGCGCGCGGGGCATAGACGTTCGTCTGCGCGGGCCTGCCCACCTCGAGCTGGGTCTGGGCGGGGAGGAAGTCTATGCCCAGGATCGCCGACATCGCGAGCACGAGCAGCGCGGACGCACCGATCAGCCGACCGGCATCGCGGCGGGTGAAGCGGGTGCTGGCGGCATCGGCGTTCGCAGAGAGCATCGGTCGGCGTCCTGTGTCCTGGCGTCCCGGTGGGACGGCTCAGTGCTCCGAGGCGTGGCCCGCGAGGTCGGCGCGGGCGAGGGCCTGGGCGACGATACCCGAGGTCACCTTCCCGTCGGCGCGGCCGCGGATCCTGGGGGAGAGCCAGCCCATCATCTTGCCGAGGTCGCGGGCGCTGCTGGCGCCGGTGGCGACGAGGGCCTCGTCGACGAGGGCCCGCACCTCGTCCTCGGTGAGGGCCTGGGGGAGGTAGTCCTGGAGGATGGCGATCTCGGCCTCCTCCTTCGTGGCGAGGTCCTCGCGCGCGCCCTTGCGGAACGCGTCGATGCTCTCGCGCCGGGTCTTGACCTCGCGGGTCAGGACGGCGAGGACCTCGTCCTCGGAGAGCGTGACCTTCTTCGCCTTCTCGATGTTGTACATGGCGTTCTGGGCCATGCGCAGGACGTCGCGACGCAGCGCGTCACCCGACCGCATCGCAGCGGTCGTGTCGTCATGCAGTCGTTCGCGAAGGGTCACCGGATGGCTCCTCGGGCGTCACGGCCTCGTCGCTTGGTGCCCTGACGAGGTGACGTGCACTCGAGCTGCGCCGATGGAGGGGCGCGGCATGGTCACTCGGGCCGGGATCGGTCAGGACCCCGGCCCCGGGTGGCTCAGCCCTGGCTCGCTCGTGCGTTCTTCTTGCGCTTCGCTTCCTTGCGCTTCCGCTTCACCGACGGCTTCTCGTAATGCTCGCGTCGACGTGCTTCGGCGAGGATGCCGCTCTGCTGGATCTTCTTGTTGAAGCGTCGCAGGGCGCTTTCGAACGTCTCGTTCTCACCCACTCGGACTTCGGCCAAACCCGGTTCACCTCCTCGGGCAGGGAGTCTCGTACCCGCCTCCCGCGCGCGATGCCCGACGGCGCAGGGGGCGTCCCGGCCGCTCGTCGTGCGCATGGCACGCCAAGCCTGCCGGCAGGCCGCCGGAGTGTAAGCCTGGGTCCGGGAACGGTCAAACGTGGTCGGATGCCCTATCCGGGGTGTCGCTCGCCGGGTGGCCAGCCATGCAGCAGCGACTCGATCCCGGGCTTGCCACGCTGGAGTGCGTGTCCTACCCCGACATTGGCGACGCGATCGTGCGGGAGCACGCGGTGCTTCAGTCAGCGATGCATGGACCGGACGCCGGGTTCGCGGTTCAGTCGGACCTGGAGGTCGTCCGCCGCGGTTTCGCGTCGGCAGAGGTGCGAATGTGGCTGTTTGGGCGAGTGGGTCGGCTGGCGCTGCGGGCGCGGCAGCCACGGGCTGGACGCATCTCACCTCGGAGAGCAGCCGCGCCGCCAACGCTGCGGTTACGGCGCGCCTCGACCTACGGAGCACGGCAGTCCCTCGTAGCAGGCCGGCGGTCGGAGGCCGTCCTGTACCCGGCCCATGCATCAGCGGCTGGATCCACGGAACGTCACGCTCGACCGCGTCCGCTATCCCCGGGTTCGCCACGCGATCGTGCGGGAGCAGGCGGTGGTTCAGTCAGCGATGCATTGCCGGAGCCGCGCCATCAGGATTGCGCTGGCGTCGGCGCGGGCACGACATCGATCGTCGAAGGATCTACTTCGTCGGCAAACGTCAACGCAAGGACGCGAGCCCTCCCGACGTCCGACTGGCACCTCTCTCCCGGGTCGAACAGGAGCTGGGTCCTGTCGCCGTCCGCGGTCGCCTTGATCTCGAAGTTCGGGGCAGGTGCGACTCGTCCACGTCAGCCATGCAACCGTTGGCGACTCGCTCCGAAGCGCGAGCGCTCCGAGATCGGGTGTGAACCTCCTCGCAGTGCTCGTGGATGGCGAGCCCGAACTCCCGCAGGAGTTCCTGCGCGTCGTGGCGAGGCCGCCCCAAGGGAGCAGGCTCTGCGCTCTTCAGGCGTCCCGCCTTGTACAGCTCGAAGCTCGCGGCCGGGATCCTGTAGATCCGCTCGGAGACGGCGATCGCCGGGATCTCAAGAGCGTGGACCTTTCGCAGCACGGTGCTCGTGCTGATGTTCAACTCGAGAGCGATGTCCGCGGGAGTCAGGAACTGCTTCTTCTGTATCGTGTGCTCTCCGTGACGCATCCGACACGATAAAGCAGAGAGTGGACCCGTCCACTCGGGTGTCCGCTTCAGACCTCGTACCGGAACCATGCATCGGCGACTGGGTCGACGGAGCGTCACGCTCGGCCTCGTTCCCGATTCCTGGGCTCACGACGCGCTCGTGCGGGAGCCAGCGGTGGTTCAGTCAGCAATACATGGACCGGGCGATGGGTTCGACGCCCAGACCGCTCGCCTTGGGTCGAATCGGCTACCCCGCCGGCGAACGCCAACGCACCGACTTCGGGCTGCCGCGCGCCCGGCGCAGCAACGTCGGCGCATCATGCGTCACAGCAGGACCAACGGGACCGGGGGAATCGATGAATCGGCCCACAGCAGCATCGCCCACGACCATCGCAACGGCAGCCGTCATCGTGCTGCTCGCGATTGCGGGATGCACGCCCGCCGCAGCGCCCACGGGATCCCCGTCGGGCGCCCCCGGCTCACCCGGCGTCACTGCCTCGATCGGACCCGTCGCCAGCCCCACCGGCTCCGCAGAGGCCGAGGCGTCGATCGACCCGGCCATCGCGCACGCGATCAGCCAGCGCAAGCAGTTTGGCCTCCGCTCCGACCTCGAATGGGTTCTCGCAGTTGCCGCCGACCCCAGTGCCCGGACGTTCCTCCTGGACTTCCCGATGACGCGCGCCGAAGAGGACGAGTTCAACGCGCGCCAGGCGGGCTTCGAGGAGGTGGCCGCAGCGGTGAATACCTACGCGGCGACGCACGCGGGCGAGTTCGGTGGCGTGTGGATCGACCAGGACGCGCACACCGTCGTCGCCGCCTGGACCGCGAACGCCGAGATCCACCGCCTCGCGATCCTCGCGGCGCTCGGCAAGCCGGCGGCGATCGAGGTCCGCACCGTGCGCTACCCGGAGGCGGTCCTCCGGGCGCTGCAGGACCGCCTCACGGACCAGCGCGCATGGCTCGAGACCATCGCGGCGACGATGACGTTCTCGTCGGTGGACATCATGACCAACCAGGCCGAGTTCGGCATCTCAAGCGCGAACCCGCTTGCCGGGGCGCAGATCCTCGACCACTTCGGCGTCCCACCGGACATGCTGCGCGTGCAGTCCGACGGGACGGGGATCCTGCTCAAGGACCGCGGGACCGTCCATGGCATCGTCCGCACCGTGGCCGGCAAGACCCCTCGCCAGAACGACTGGATGCTGTCCTGGGCGTCCGACCGGCCGGCCGGCGGCGGCGACTGCGGCGAGATGGTGGGCTACGGCGTCGCGCCAGACGGCACCTTCGACATCGACTGCGCGCCCGGCGGCTGGACCTTCAGCGTCCAGCGCATGGACGGCGACGCGTGGGTCACCATCGGCAAGGGCCATGTCTTCGTCCCTGAGGGCGGCAGCGTCGACATCCACATCTCGGTCGATCCGGGGAGGCCCACCCCCTCCTGAGCGCCGGCCTCCCGGAGCAGGCCGGCCGCTCCCCGACGACGCCTGACGACTGTGATCCCCAGGGGTTTCGCTGCAACGTCCCCGATGCGATGTCCGCGCATACTCGGTCACGATGCCGTCCGCACCCGATCACGCACACCCCGCAGCCGACGATCACACGCGCCGCGCAGATGCGCCCACGGTCCCCTCCCCGGGGCAGCTCGCCGCGCCCGTTGATGCCGAGACCGCAGCCGAGGTCGTCCTGCCGAGGCTCGCCGTCGGCGTCGGCGTGATCGTGGTGCTGGTGCTCGTGCTGGGCGCGCTGGCCCAGCTCGTGCAGGGCCAGGAGGTCAACGCGCTCGACACCGGCGCCTCCCCGTACATCCATGCGTTCGCCTCGCCCATCCTCGACGCCCTGATGAATGGGGCCAGCACGCTCGGCTCGGTGCCGGTCCTGCTGGGGCTCACGGCCATCACCGCCGCGTACGCGGCCTGGCGGCGACGTCCCGGACTGGCGGGGCTGCTCGTCGTGGCGGCTGCCGGGGGAATCCTCCTCAACGAGGCGCTCAAGGCGCTCGTCCACCGGCCGCGACCCCGGCTCGAATGGGCGGCCGTCTACCCCGACTGGAGCTTCCCGAGCGGCCACACGATGGACTCGGTCGTCGTGCTCGTGATGCTCGCGTTCGCCGTATGGGTGTTGTTCGGCCGCCGCCCGGGGCTCGTCGCGACCGCAGTGGCCCTGGGGCTCGCGGTGCTCATCGGGCTCAGCCGGATCTACCTCGGCGCCCACTACCTCACCGATGTGATTGGCGGTGCGGTCGCCGGGGCGATCTGGCTGCTCGTCCTCATGTGGGCGTTCGGGGCGGCGCAACAGCGCCAGACGCGACGTCGCGCACGATGACCGGGACGTGCCGCGGGCACCCCGGGCGCACCCGGCACCACGGGCACCGCAGACGAGGTGCGCGGAATTGCAACGCGCGGCGGGCCGTGAACGCGCATCCGCAACGCCGCTCGCGGTATTCCAAGCGCTGACCTTGGCAATCGAGCGGCGATGACGCCGCCGGGCCCTGGGGACGAACGACCTTGAGGCCCACGCATGCCCCCCCGTCGCGTCACGATCCGCCATGCCCCCTCCCGCGTCGGCAGCCGCTGACCTCCGATGGCCGAGCTGGTCCTGGGGCCCCTCCTGCGCCACGTCGGCGCGCACGACGTCACCGTCTGGGTCGAGACGAACGGGGCGTGCGAGGTCGAGATCCGTGCCACGTCCGCCCGGGCGAGCGCGTCGACGTTCACCGTCGGAGGCCACCACTACGCGATCGTCGTCCTCGCCAGCCTGCCGGCGGGCACGTGCGAGGCATACACGGTCCACCTCGACGGCACCCGGGCGTGGCCGCTCGCCGACTCCACGTACCCGCCGAGCGTGATCCGCACGATCGACCCGTCGCGGCCATTCCACGTGCTCTTCGGATCGTGCCGCTCCCCCGCCGCCGTGGTGGTCCGCGACCCCACGGGCTCCGGCGAGGACGTCCTGGCGGGCTACGCGCGGCGGATGGCCCGCAACGATCCGGGGACGTGGCCGCAGGCGCTGTTCATGCTCGGCGACCAGGTCTATGCCGACGAGCCGTCCGAGCCCACGCGGACATGGCTGAGCGCCCGTCGCGACCTCACCGTGGCGCCCTTTGCCCAGGTCGCGAACTTCGAGGAGTACACGCACCTGTACGCCGAGGCATGGGGCGACCCCGACGTCCGCTGGCTCCTGTCCGTCCTGCCGAGCTCGATGATCTTCGACGATCACGACGTGCTCGACGACTGGAATACGAGCCGCGCGTGGCGCGATGAGATGCAGGCGACGTCGTGGTGGGAAGAGCGCATCACCGGGGCGCTCACGTCGTACTGGATCTACCAGCACCTGGGCAACCTCTCGCCCGCCGGGCTTGACGCCGACGAGACGTGGCGGGCCGTGCGCGCCGAGGCTGACGGCGAACAGGTCCTGCGGGCGTTCGCCCAAGGCGCGGATCGCGAGGCCGATGGCGCGCGGGGCGCGCTGTGGTCGTACCGGCGGGACCTCGGCGGCGTCCGGCTGCTGATCATCGACTCGCGGGCTGGGCGGATCCTCACCGGCGACAAGCGCCTGATGGTCGGCGAGGCCGAGTTCTCGTGGATCGAGGCGCAGGTCGCCGACCGGGCGTACGACCACCTGGTCATCGGCACGTCCGTGCCGTGGCTGCTGCCCCGGGCCCTCCACGACGTCGAGGCCGCCAGCGAGCGGTTGTGCGATGGCACCCGCGGTCGCCGGGTCGCGCGCCTCGCAGAGCGGGTCCGGCGGGCGGTGGACCTCGAGCACTGGGCGGCCTTCGACGACTCCTTCGAGCGGCTGGCGCGCCTGATCGGCCGCGTCGGGCAGTCCGAGGACGGTTCCCCGGCCCCGGCGACCATCACCGTCCTGTCGGGAGACGTCCACCACACCTACGTGAGCGAGGCGACCTGGCCTCACCCCATGGAGTCCCGCGTGTTCCAGCTCACCTGCTCGCCGATGCACAACGGGATCCCGTTGCCGATGCGGGCCGTGTTCACGGTTGCGTGGAACCGCTTCGCCTCGAAGCTGACGCGGTTCCTCGTCCGGTTTGCCCGGGGGGCGCCAGCATCGATCGACTGGTCCACGGCGGCCGGGCCGTTCTTCGGCAACCACCTCGGGTCGCTCCGGTTCGACGGCCGAAGCGCCGCCTTCGGGCTCGACAAGTCCGAGTACGAGGGCGACGTCACGCTCGCCAAGCCGGTGCCGGAGGCCTCGCTGGACCTCACCCGGCTGCCGCTGCCGGCGACGCTCGCCACGGGCGCCGTCCGATGATGATCATCAGCGGCCTGGTGACCGGGTTCTCGCGGATCATGGGCGGCGTCGCGACGATGACCGTGGGCTGGGCCGTCGTCCTGCTCTTCGGACGGGTCCCGGCCGCGAAGCGGACCCTGCTGTCGTTCATCGCACTCGGATCGCTCGCGTGGCTGGGAGCGGTGTTCGCCGTCCTGTTGCCGGGCGTGGAGTCGGTCCTCGTCAACGCCGTGCCGCGGCCGGGCTTCGTCGCGCTCGCCTGGCTCGCATGGATCGTCCTCGCGACCGCGACGCTCATGCCGCTCGCGATCGGCGCCGCGACTGTCGCAATCGTCGAGCCGGCGGACCGCCCACACGGTCGGGAGCTCGCGCTCCAGGTCCTGCGCGGGTACCTGTACGCGGCCCTCATGAGCTTCACGATCCTGTTCCTCGCCGTGGTCGCGCTCATCCGCAAGACCCGCAGCCTCCAGCACGGCTGGGCGAGCGACCACCTCCCGGTGATCATCAAGGGCGGCAAGTACGACGCCGTCGTCGACGGGATCGAGGCGGCACTGAAGGACGCGGGCATGGACGTCAGGCGCCAGTTCGCCCACCGGGCCCTCGAGGTCCCGCCGCGCCTGCTCGCTGTCCTTGGCGGGAAGGGCGTCAAGGCGCTCATCCCGGACCGGCTGGTCGAGCTCCGCGTCGAGGAGCTGGGGATCCTCGTCTACCCGTCCGATATCGCCCTGCTGGGTCCGGCGAAGCTCCTCGCCCCGGCGCGCGCGGCGATGGCCCGCCGGCTTGCGTTCTCGGACGCCTACCTCACCCAGACGAAGGAGACCGAGGAGATCGAGGACGCCATCGCAACGCTCGCGCACGCGAAGGGCGCATCGGCCACCGCGTTCGCGCGCGTCGACGAACAACTCTCGCAGCTCGTCATCCCGTACGACGACTGGGAGACCCTCTACCGGCTCCGGCTCCAGGCCGAGCACGGGACCACCGATGGGAGGCAGGCATGACACGCGCGCTCGTGATCGGGCGATGGCGCAAGGGACGCAAGGTCAGCGCACACGTCGAGGAGGTCAGCCGAGCCCTGCGTGCCGCCGGCTGGACCGTGGAGGACCGCGTCGTCATGCGCAAGCGCGCGCTTCGGGCGCGCTCGGCCAAGGCGGCGAAACGTGGAGTGGACGTCGTCGTGGCGGTAGGCGGGGACGGCGCCGTGCTCCAGGTCGCGACCGCGCTCGCGGGGACGAAGACGGCGCTCGGCATCATGCCCCTGGGCACGGGCAACCTGCTCGCTGGCAACCTCGACCTGCCGAAGAAGCCGGCCGACGCCATCAAGGTGATCCTCGGGCGGCGGCGGCGGCGCATCGACGTCGGCGAGATCGAGGTCGACGGCACGAAGCGCTGCTTCACCGTCGCCTGCGGCGTGGGCTACGACGCGGAGATCATGGACGCGACGACGCCGCCGCAGAAGCTCCGCTGGGGCAAGCTCGCCTACCTCGCGAACGCCGTGGGGCAGCGAGACGAGCTGGAGGCCGTGGCGCACGTGGTGACGATCGATGGGCGCCGGGTGGAGACGGAGGCCTCGCAGGTGTTCGTCGCGAACTACGGGAAGATGCTCCCGATCGTCGCCCCGCGGCGCCAGATCCGGGCGGACGACGGGCTCCTCGACGTGATCATCGTGCGTGCGTCCGGCGCGTTGCCGGCGCTCCTCGCGGGCTGGGACGCGATGGTCCAGGACACGCTTGGCGCAGCCGACAGCGGGCGGGTCATCCGCGCCCAGGGCCGGTCCGTGACCATCGAGACGTCGCCGGGCCGGCTCGTCGAGGTGGACGGCAGCGTGATCGGCAAGACGCCCGCGACGATCGAGGTGCGCCCGAAGGCGCTGACCGTGCTGGTGCCGAAATGAGCGCGCGTTCGGCGACGATGGCATGGATCGTGCTGACGGTCCTCGGCTTCGGCGGCTTCCTCGTCCTGACCTGGATCGTGTGGGCGCACCAGCCCATCCCGTTCGACCAGCCGCTGATGGACCTCGCGAAGCCGTACGCCGGCTACAAGGACCTGTGGAACACCATCTCGCAGGCGGCGAACTTCCCGCTGATTGCCATCGGGCTCGGGATCGTCGCGATCCTGTTCCTCCGCAAACGGCGACGCGACGCGATCCTCGTGTTCCTCGTGCTCGCCTCGGCGACCGCGGGCTCCGAGGGCGTCAAGCAGCTCACCCACCGGGACCGGCCGCCCGGCAGCGACACGGTCGTCCCGGGCGTCGTCTACAGCTACCCGTCCGGGCACACCCTCGAGGTGCTCACGATCTTCGGGATCATCACGATCCTCACCTGGCGGAGCAGCGCGCCGCGCGCCGTGAAGGTCGCCGTACTGGCGTTCACCGTGCTGTTCGTTGCCGCCGTGTGCGTCGCCCGGGTGGCGATCAACGCCCACTTCCCAAGCGATGTGCTGGCGGGGCTGCTCGGCGGCCTCGGGGTGCTGGGGCTGTTCGCCCTCCTCTCGCGGCCGGGCGACGAGGCTGCGCGGCGCACCTGAGCGCGCGAGGGCCGGGTACGATCCGCGGACCATGCAGACCCTCCTCGACCTCCTCGACGCCAGCGCCGAGCGCTTCGGAACGCGAACTGCGCTGGGCCTCCGCCGCGACGACGGGACGACGTTCGACTGGTCGTACGCGGAGGTTCGGCGGCGCGCCCGGCTCGCGGCGTGGCGTCTCCGCGCGCTGGGGCTCCAGCCCGGTGACCGGGTGCTGACCTGGAGCGCGTCTACTCCCGCCCTGCCCGCGGCGTATTTCGGGGCGATGCACGCGCGCCTCATCTACGTCCCCCTCGACTCGCGGATGAGCACGGACGCGATCACCAACATCGTGGCGGCCTCGGGTGCTGTCCGGCTGCTCCTGGGCACGGGTCGCGACGCGCCGGACCCGCGCGAGGTGGGCCTCGAGCGCTTCCCGACGACCGAGATCGAGGACCTGTCCGCCGACCCGGACGACACGTTCCCACCCGACTGGGAGGCACAGCTCGCGGCATGGCAGCGCCCCGCGCACGACGAGGTGTTCCAGCTCGTGTTCACGTCGGGCACGAGCGGCAGTCCGAAGGGCGTGATGCTCGCGCACGACAACGTGCTGGCGGGCGTCGACTCGTTCCACCGGATCATCGCCCCGATGGACCACCGGCTGGTGTCGCTGCTCCCCCTGTCCCACTCGCTGGAGCAGGCCGTCTCGCTGTTCTACGCGATGGACGTCGGCGCGAACATCCTCTACGTCCGCAGCCGCAACCCGCGGGTCATCTTCGACAGCCTCCGTGAGCACCGCGTCACGACGATGCTCCTCGTGCCCCAGGTGCTGGACCTGTTCTGGAGCGCCATCGAGCGCGAGGTGGAGAAGCAGGGCCGGACGGCGGCCTTCGAGCGGCTCCGGAGGATCGCGCGCCGACTCCCCTACCGCGCCCGGCGGCTCCTGTTCCGGAACGTCCATGCCCAGCTCGGCGGCGGGCTGCGGCTGTTCGCGACCGCGGGCGCGTTCCTGCCACCCGCGCTCCAGCAGGCGTGGGAGGACATCGGCGTCATCGTGCTCCAGGGCTATGGCGCCACGGAGACCGCGGCTGGCTCGTGCACCACGATGGCGGACCATCCGCTGGGCTGCGTCGGTTGGCCGCCCAGTCCCGTGGAGATGCGGATCGCCGACGACGGCGAGATCCAGTTCCGGGGACCCACCCTGTTCAAGGGCTACTGGAACAACCCGCAGGCCACCGCCACCGCGTTCACCGCGGACGGCTGGTACACCTCTGGGGACCTCGGGCAGCTCGACGAGCGGGGGCGGCTCCATCTCCACGGGCGCAAGAAGGACATCATCGTCCTGCCCAACGGCTTCAACGTCTATCCCGAGGACATCGAGAACGCGCTGCGCGTCGCGGGGATCCGGGACTCGGTCGCGGTCGAGCCGCGGGCCGGCCGGATCGAGGTTGTCGTGCTCTCACCGGGAACGCATGGCTCGCCCGGCGATCCCGGCGCGTCGTCGGGGCTCGATGCGGGCGCCCCAGGGGACATCCGACGCGAGATCGACGCGGTAGTGAAGGCGGCGAACGCCTCGCTTGGCCCGAACCAGCGGATCGCCGGCTGGCGCCTGTGGCCCGAGGCTGACTTCCCCCGCACCCATACGTTCAAGGTCCGCCGGGACCGGGTGCGGGCGTGGGTGGCGGCCGACGCGCCGCTGCCGGTTCGCGACGCTGGCGGTCCGGGAGCGACGACCTGACGCGCGTCGCGACCTCGCGGGTGCGGCGCGTCCGTGCGACCTCGCGGACGCGACCCTCGCGCTAGCGGACGCGACCCTCGCGCATCAGCGCGATCGCCCTGTCCACCCGGCGCGCCCTCGTCTCTGGGTTCTTCGTCCCGTCCACGTTGAGCGTGAACACGCTCCGGTTGCTGTACGAGAGACCATCGAAGAACGCCTTCGCGACCGGGTCAGCCTCGAGCGCGGCCGCGAGCTCCGGGGGCACCGCGAGCACGCGCGGCGCGGTGTCGAGGTCGAGCGTCACTTGCACCTCGTCGCCGCCGCGGAGCCCGGATGCTTCGCGGTGATCCGCGTTCACGCCAACCCACCAGCCGCCGCCCATCGGCGCGATCGTCGAGCGGTACGTGTAGCCGTCCAGCGCGACGACGACCGCGGGGCGCTTCGACCCACCGAGCCCGGTGACCACGGCCTCGGGCACCTCGATGCCGCACGCAGACTTGCCGGTCTGCTGGATCACGGCGCGGAAGGTCTGCTGCATCGGCGGAGTCTAGCGGCTCACCCAGCGGCTCACTTCGCGAGCGGGGTCCCCAGCGTCTGGAGCGCCGACGCGATCGTCGGCAGCTGGGGGTCCGGGTTCGCCTCGGCAGACCAGGCGAAGAAGACAATGGTCGGCCCGACGCGCTGGATGACGAACCGGGTGTCGCGCGGGTACTGGATCGCGCCCGTGCCCGAAGCGAGATAGGCGGCGAAGTCGCGCCCGACCCGCTCCGCATCGCCGTTCGTCGGCAGCTCGTAGACCACGACGTACGTGCCCGTGGGCGTGGACGGGAGCACGACCTGGAGGAGCAGCCGGGGCACCTCGATGAGCTCGGGGCTCTCGCCGGGGCGATAGGCGGTCTGGGGGACCTGGACCTGGAACGACTGCGCCTGGAGCGTCGCCGCGACCTGGTCCCACGTCCGCTGCGCCGCGGCTCCGGTTGGGGGAATCGTCGGGTCCACGGCGGGCCCGACCCGGACGCCGACCAGCTGCAGCCCGATCAGCAGGGCACCGAACAACAGCCCGCCGATCGCGAGCACGGCGATCCACGGCGGCGGTCCACCGGCGCTGGGCGTCCCGGCATCGGTGGGAGCAGGGGTTGTCATCCGGGTGGCCAGGTCATCGAACGGCCACCCAGGAGGTGGACGTGGAGGTGGTCCACGGTCTGGCCGCCGTCATCGCCGACGTTGCTCACCAGCCGCCAGCCGCCGTCGAGCCCCTCGCGCGTCGCCAGCTCCGCCGCGACGGCGAACAACCGGCCGAGCAGCGGACCGTCCGCGTCCGTGAGGTCAGCCGCGGAGGCAACGTGCGCCGCCGGGAGCACCAGGACGTGCGTGGGTGCCTGCGGGTTGATGTCGCGGATGGCGATGACGAGGTCGTCCTCGTGGAGCCTGGTCGACGGGATATCGCCGGCGACGATCCGGCAGAACAGGCAGTCAGCGGGCATTCGTCCCTCGTTGTTCGGGTCGCGCACGGCCGCAGGCCGCAAGACGCGCCAGCGTCGCGATCACCACAGCACCGGCTTCGTGGACATCATGAACGCGATGAAGCCCACCGCGGTGGTGATGGCGTATGCCACGTACCGCTGGCGGCGGGCCTTCGCGCGCCACGCTTCGCGGTCGGTATCAGACTCGATCCCGTCGCGCCGCACGAGGCGGCGCAGCGTCGGTCGCTGGATGCCGAAGGCGATGACCGCGGTCACGGCATACGTCGCGAGGCTCACGAGGAGCCACGGCTGCTCCAGCATCCGCGGCCCGAGCACGGTAAGCATCAGGATCCCGGTGAGCGCGAGGCCGGCGCCGATGACGAGGGTCCCGTGCGCCTGGATCCACAGGAGCGACCGCACGAACGCGCTGGGCTGCGGTGCGTCATAGCCGTGGTTCACGAGGCGGTTGCGTAGCGTGAACGGCAGCAGCAGGCTCGGGACGAAGAGCGCGATCGCGAGCGTGATGTGCGTCGCGAGGATCAGCGGGAATGACGAGGACAGGTCGGGCATCGGGTCCTGTGTGTGTCGCCGGTCGCGGGGATGGCGCGCCGTCCTGACGATCGTAGCGCAGCGGTCGCCGGGACCCCGCCGGGCGCCTCGCCGGCCGCCCGGTCGACGCGTCAGGCCGGGCGCGTCGCCTCGAGCGCGAGCCAGTCGCCCTCCGCCCAGCGGTTCACGATGACGAGCCCACGGGCCTCGAACGCCTCGACGACGTCCCCCTCGCGGTTCTCGAAGATGCCCGACGCGAGGAGCGTGCCACCGGGTCGCACGTCGGCCAGGAGACCATCCGCGAGCCGGATGAGGAGCGACGCGATGAGGTTCGCGAGCACGATGTCGAACGGCCCGGCGCCCGACGGGGCGCTGCCCTCGCGCGCGGTAACGACCCGTGTCAGGCGGTTGCGCCGCGCGTTGGCCGCTGAGGCCTCGACCGCGATCGGGTCCACGTCAAGCGCGAGGACCGACCGCGCACCGAGCAGCCCGGCAGCGATCGAGAGGATGCCCGACCCGGACCCGACGTCGAGGACACGAGCCGGCCCGCCGTCCTCGCCCCCCGTCGTGATCAGCCCGCGATCGGCGAGCGACTCGAGCGCGGCGAGGCACAGCCGGGTGGTGGGATGGAGGCCGGTCCCGAACGCCATCCCGGGATCGAGCGCGAGCACGACATCGCCCGGCGCCCGCCGGTGCCGACGCCACGTCGGGCGGATGACGATCCGCGTGCCGACGCGGAGCACCGGAAAGTGCGCCTTCCAGGCGTTCGCCCAGTCGGCCTCGTGGACGACGCTCACCCGCAGGTCCCCGATCGGCCGCAGCCCGAACGCCTGGAGGTGCCCGAGCTCGCGCTCCACCTGGCCCACCGCGGCGCGCACGGCCGCCACGTCGAGGAGGGGGAGGTAGGCACGGACCTGCGCCGGCCGCTCGAGATCCACGCGCGCCGCGAGCCCCTCCTCGACAAGCTCGAACGCGGGCTCGACGGACGTGCCCCCGGGCGCGGACCGGGCAAGGATCTCGGAGACGGCCTCGACGGCCTCGTGGTCAGCGGCGACCGCGAGCTCCAGCCACGCGCTGTGGGTGGCCGCCTCGGCGGCAAGGTCGATCCGCGCGAGCGGGTCCGCGGCGTCCGCCGCGCGATCCGCGGCCGTCAACCGAGGCCCAGCTTCTCGCGCAGGCCGCCCGGCGGGGAGACCGTCTCGCCGCCCTCCTTCGCGAACGCCTCGAGCAGCTCGCGCTGCTTCTTGCTGAGCTTCGTCGGGACGATGACGTTCGCGATGACGTGGAGGTCGCCGCGCGTCGACTGCCGACGCAGGTGCGGGACGCCACGACCGCGGAGGCGGATCTCCGTCCCGGGCTGGGTGCCGGGCTTGATCTCGACGTCGGTGTCCTCGCCCTCGACGGTCGGCACGTGGATCCGGGTCCCGAGCGCTGCCTGCGCGATCGACAACTCGGCCTCGTAGTAGAGCTCGGTGCCCTCGCGGGTGAGGGACCGGTGATTCGTGACGTGGACCGCGACGTACAGGCTGCCCGGGGCGCCGCCGCGCGGGCCGACCTCGCCTTCGTTGCTGAGGCGGATCTGGTGACCCTCGTCGATGCCCGCGGGGATCGTCACCCGGATGCTCCGTCGGCGCTCCGTCCGGCCCTCGCCCCGGCAGGTCTCGCACGGGGTCTCGACGATCTTGCCCTCGCCACGGCATCGCGGGCAGGGCGACGCGCTCACCATCTGGCCCAGCATCGTCTGGCGGATCGACCGGATCTCGCCCCGGCCCTTGCACTGGGGGCACTCCACGGGGCTCGTGCCGGGCTTCGCTCCCGAGCCGGCACAGGTGTCGCAACGCCCGAGGACGGGGAACTCGATCTCCTTCTCGGTCCCGAGGATCGCCTCCTCGAACGTGATCCGAAGGTCGTACCGGAGGTCGGAGCCGCTTTGCGACCGGGCGCGCCGCGCAGAGCCCGCCGTCGAGCCGCCGAAGAAGGCGTCGAATATGTCGCTGAAGCCGCCGAAGCCAGCCTGGTCGAAGCCCGGGCCCGCACCGGCGCCACCGACGCCCGCACGACCGAACAGGTCGTACTGCTGCCGGCGCTGTGGGTCCGAGAGGACCTGGTAGGCCTCGTTGACCTCCTTGAACCGTTCCTGGGCCTGGGGCTCCTTGCTGACGTCCGGGTGCCACTGCTGCGCGAGCTTGCGAAAGGCGCGCTTGATCTCGGCATCGTCGGCGCCGCGCTCGACGCCGAGGATCTCGTAGAAGTCTCGTTGCGCTGTCATGGGCAGCCGTGAGTTTACGGGAGGTCGGCCGAAGTGCCGCCCGGTCCGTGGGGTTCGAGCCGCGCGAGCTCGCGGGCGCGGGCGAGTACGCCCTGGAGCATGGGCTGGGTGAGCCGGCGGGTGAACGTGTTCTGCTGGCTCGGGTGGTAGGAGCCGAGAAGCGTGAAGGGCCCGATCCGCGCCTCCGCACCGTGGCCGAACCGTGGCTTCGGGGTGGGCGATGGGTGGCTGGCCGCGGCGAGGCTGCGCAGGGCGGCGTCCCAGCCGATGGCCCCCAGGGCGACGATCACGGCCAGCTCCGGCAGGAGCTCGAGCTCCCGCACCAGGTACGGGCGGCAGCTCGCCTGCTCGAGCGGCGTGGGCTTGTTGGCGGGCGGCGCGCAGCGCACCGCGGCGGCGACACGGGTGTCGATGAGCCGCAGGCCGTCATCGGCGCGGCGGCTGATCGCGCGGTCGCTCAGGCCCTGGGCGTGGAGCGCGCGCCACAGGAACTCGCCGGACTCGTCGCCCGTGAACACGCGGCCGGTGCGATTGCCGCCGTGTGCCGCCGGTGCGAGGCCGACGAGGAGGATCCGCGCATCGGCAGGCCCATAGCCCGGGATCGGGCGACCCCAGTAGGGCTCGTCGCGGAAGCGGGCGACCTTGATGCGGGCGGTCTCCTCCCGCCACTCGACGAGCCGCGGGCAGGCGAAGCAGTCGACGATCGCGGCGTCGAGCTCCGGAAGGGAGCGCGCAGCGCGGGCGCTACGTGCGGCGGCGTCCGGATCGTTGCTGGGCATCGAGCCGATGCTATCGGGTGCCGGTCCGAGCCGCGGACGCGCCCGCGCTCGCGGGCAGTGCCTCCGCGGGCGATCCGCCGCCGGGCCCGCCGCTGGGAGGCGCTACGGTTCCGTCTCGGAACGCTTCCGCCGCTGGGCGACCGGAATGTTGCGTCCACGGCCCGCGCACGGAACATCCGCGCCGCTGGACGACGGGATCGTCCCGGCGCGGAACCCTAGCGCCGTTGCGCGTCCGGCGAGCGGCGACGGGCGACCGCCGCCAGCCCCCGCCCGTCCGCGAAACCTAGACCAGCTCCCCCGCTGCGATGAGCTCGTCGAGGCGGTCGAGGTTCTCGTCCAGGCCACTGTCGAAGTCGGTGAGCATCGCGTCACGGTCGGCCACCGAGAGGAACAGCGATGTGCCGTCGATCCGCGAGCGGCCACCGGGCAGGTCGGTGAACGTGAGGACCTCCATGTTCGGGTGCCCGGGCTCGCCGTCGTACTCGAACGTCTGGACGATCCGGGTAGGCGCCGTGACCTCGTGGAACGAGCCATGGAACGCCCACTCCCCGTCGCCCGCCACCACGACGTAGCTCCAGCAGCCGCCGGTGCGGGCGTCGAACTCGCGCATCCGCATCGTCGTGCCCCGGGGCCCCGTCCAGCGCGCGAGCACGACCGGGTCCACGTGGGCGTTGAACACGCGGGCGGCGGGCGCCTCGAACTCGCGCGCCCACTCGATGGTGAGCGAGTTCGGGCTGGCGGTGACGGTTCGGCGGTTCGTCATCGGGAACTCTCCTGTTCGTCGGCGGCAAGCACCTCGTCGAGGCGCTCGTAGCGGGTCTCGAGCCGGCGGCGATGCGCCTCGAGCCAGTCCACGGAGCGGGCGAGCGCCGCAGCCTCCAGTCGCACGGGCCGGGTCTGCGCGACCTTGCGCTGGCTCACCACCCCGGCCGCCTCGAGCACCTTGATGTGCCGCGAGATCGCCTGGAGGGTGATCGGGAAGGCCGAGGCGAGCTCGTTGACCGTCGCGTCGCCATCGGCCAGCCGTTCGACGATCGCTCGCCGGACGGGATCGCCGAGGGCGGCAAAGGTGGTCGCGAGATCTGCCTGCATCGGGGGGTCATCCCTCCGTATTCAACGCTTTGGTTGAATACACTCTAGCGCGGCCGTCGACCGGGCGCAACCCGCCCCAGCGCACGGCCCAAGCTAGCCCAGCAGCAGCCGGTCGATCCGCTTCCCCACGACGGCAAGCCCCAGCACGCCCATCACCACGAGGTACACCACGTGGAGGATGGCCACGGGCTGGAGTACGCCCACCGCGAGCATCCGCAGGAGGTCGACGCCCTGGTATAGCGGCGTCAGCTGGACGAGCACGCGGATTGGCTCCGGGTACGCGTCGAGCGGGTAGAACGTGCCGCTGAACAGGAACATCGGCAGCACGACGAGCTGGATCAGGTCGAAGTCCTGCCACGTGCGCATGAACGAGGTCGCGGCCATGGCGACGCCGCCGAACGCGAACCCGATGAGCAGCGCGGCCGGCACGGTCAGGATGACGAGTGGCGTCACGGCCAGCCCGAGGACAACCATCACGATGAGGAACGCGACCGCGTAGATGCCACCCCGGATCAGCGCCCAGCCGAGCTCCCCGACCGCGATGTCGCCCGCGGACAGGGGCGTGGCGAGGATCGCCTCGAAGGTCTTGTTGTAGCGCAGCTTGAAGAAGAAGTTGAACGTCCCCTCGGCGATCGCGCCGTTCATCGCGGCGCTGGCGAGGAGCGCCGGCGCAACGAACAGCTGGTAGCTCACCGGCTGGCCGCCGGGGCCGGTCACCTGGCCGACGAGCGCGCCCAGCCCGAAGCCGATCGAGCCGAGGTAGAACAGCGGCTCGAAGAAGCCCGACACGATCACGATCCAGCCGTGGCGGTAGACGTAGATGTTGCGCTCGACGAGGTGCCGCGCGCGCCGGCTGCCGAGCGTGAAGATCGAGCTCAGGGGGAACGACGAGGAGGTCATCCGCGCACCAACCGGCGCTCGACGTTCCGGAACGCCACCAGGCTCCCGCCGACGAAGATCGCCCCGAGCACGACGACGTGGGCGACTGCCGCCAGCGGGTTCGCGCCGATCGTGCCGAACGCGAGCCCGCGGCTCAGCTCCACGCCGTGCCACAACGGCGACAGCCAGGCGATCGGCTGGATGACCGCCGGCAGGTTCGAGATCGGGAAGAACGTCCCCGAGAACAGGAACAGCGGGGTGATCACGAAGCGGAACACCGCGTTGAACTTCTCGGGCGTCCGCTGGGTCGCGGCGAACGCTGCGATCGGCGCCGCGAACGCCATCCCGGTGAGCACCGCCGCCGGGATCGCGAGGACGATGAGCGGCGACGCGGCCGCGCCGAACAGCGTCATCACGATCGTGAACACGGTCGCGATCATCGTCAGCCGGATCGCCATCCAGGCGAGGTTGCCGAGGACGATGTCGCGAGGCGAGATCGGCGTGGCATACATGCCGTGGAAGATCTTCTGCCAGGTCAGGCCGGACATGATCGGGAACGTGGCCTCGAACGCGGCTGCCTGCATCGCGGCCGCGGCGAGGAGACCCGGGGCGAGGAACTGGAGGTAGCTCATGCCGCCGAGCGCCGCCGCACCGCCGCCCTTGTCGACGTAACTGCCGAGGCCGATGCCCATCGCCGCGAGGAACAGGACCGGGCTCAGGAACGACGAGAAGACCGAGGCCCGGAAGGTGCGCGCATACGCGAGGGCCCGATGCTCGAGGACGCGGGTTGCGGCGCTCACCGGATCACTCGATCAGCGACCGGCCGGTGAGCCGCAGGAAGACGTCCTCGAGCGTCGCCCGCCGGACGAGGACCGCTTCGGGCCGGAGGCCACGTTCGTGCGCCCGCTCCACGGCCGCCTCGCCGTCGTCGCTGTACAGGAGGACCCGGTCCGCGAGCCACTCGACACGCTCCGCGAGCCCGTCCAGCTGCCCGCCGAGCGTCTCCTGAACGCCGACCGGGAACCGGAACTCGGTGACCTCCTTCGTCGCGTACTGCTCGATCAGCGCCCGCGGCGACCCCTCCGCGACGATCCGCGCCTTGTCCATCACCACGAGCCGGTCGCACAGCTGCTCCGCCTCGTCCATGTAGTGCGTCGTGAGGACCAAAGTGACCCCGCGCTGCTTGAGCCGGTACAACCGGTCCCACAGCAGGTGCCGCGCCTGCGGATCCAGCCCGGTCGTCGGCTCGTCCAGCAGCAGCAGGTCCGGCTCGTTGATCAGCGCGCGCGCGATCGTCAGCCGGCGCTTCATCCCGCCCGACAGGGGCTCGACCTGGTCGTTTGCCCGTTCCGTCAGCTGCGCGAACTCGAGCAGCTCGTCGGCCCGGCGGCGGCACTCGGCCCGGCTGAGCCCGAAGTAGCGCCCGTAGATCAGGAGGTTCTCCCTGACCGTCAGCTCCGTGTCCAGCGTGTCCTGCTGGGGCACGACGCCGATCCGCGACCGGATCCGGGGGCCGTCCGCCTGCGGGTCCCGGCCGAGCACCCGCAGCTCGCCGCCGGACATCGGCGACACGCAGCCGATCATCCGCATGGTGCTTGTCTTGCCCGCGCCGTTGGGCCCCAGGAAGCCGAAGCTCTCACCGGGCGCCACGTCGAAGTCGATCGCGTCCACGGCCGTGAACTCGCCGAATCGCTTGGTCAGGCCCCGGGCGTGGATGAGCGGCTGGGTGGTCGTGGTCTGGTCGGGCATGGGCGGCGCATGGTATCGCACGGTCCCGGTCAGACCATGTCAGGAATGGTCGCCGGCACCGGGAGCGGTCGCCGGATGGTCGCCCGCGTGGGCGATGTGGCCGAACTCGCGCCACAGGACGATGACGAGGATCGCGGAGCCAACGAAGCCGAACCAGAAGGGCGCAGTGATGCCGTACTGGCGCGCGAGGAGGCCGCCGATGGGCGTGCCGACGACGATGCCCGCCATCACCCCCACGTGGTAGACCCCCGTGACCCGGCCTAGCAGCGCGTCGGGCACGGCGCGTTGGCGGATCGCGGTGGCGGTCGTGCCCCACACGAACGCGTGCCCGCCGAACACCACGAAGGTGACCAGGGCGACCGACGGCAGGTTCGTGAGGGCGAGCACGAGATGGGTGAACGTCTCGATCACGAGCCCCACGCGCATGATGTCCGCGAGGCTGAAGCGGCGCTCCAGCCGCCCGTAGGACACGGTGCCGATGATCCCCCCGATGGCCATCGCCGTCGTGATCAGGCCGAACCCGATCTCGTTCATGCCCAGCCGCTCCTGGGCGTACAGCACGAGCACCGACCAGGCGGCCCCGAACGTCACGTTGAACAAGACGATCGTGAGCACCAGGGTCCGCATCGGCCGGTGCGCGCGGAGCCACCGGAAGCCGTCGACCATCTCCGTCCGCCACGACGGGCGGTCCGCGGTATCGGCCGTCTCCACCGGCTGGGAGTAGACGATCCGTGTGATGACGAGCGCCCCGAGCGCGAAGCCCGCGGCATCGACCGCGAACGGCAGCGCCATGCCGACGGCGAACAGGAAGGCCCCGATCGGCGGGGCGAGGAGCTGGTTCGTGAGCAGCATGCCGCCGGTCAGCCGCGCATTTGCGATGCCCAGGTCCTCGCGCCGGACGAGCCGCGGCAGGAGCGACGCACCGCCGATGTCGGCGAACGTCTCGGTGGCGCCCAGCACGAACAGCGCCCCGAGCACGACCACGATGCTGACGCCGCCACCGAGGATCGTCGCCGCGAGGACCGCGAGGACGATGGCGCGGGCGACGTTCACGATGGCCATCAACCGCACCCGGTCCACGCGATCGGCGACCACGCCCGCGGCGAACCCGAACAGCAGGACGGGCAGGTTCTGGGCGAGGAGCGCGAACGAGACGAGGAGCGGGTCGCGCGTCTGCGAGGCGACGAGAAGCGGCCCCGCTGCCAGCGCGATGCCGTCGCCGACGTTGGTGATCAGCGACGAGGCGAGCAGCAGCCGGAACGAGTGCCCGAGCCTCGGCGGCGCGATGGCGCCGACCGCGCGGGCGGCGGGATTGGGCATCGGGGCAGGATAGCGGCCCCGTCGCGCGGAATTCGACGACAGAGGCTTGGGGCTATCCGGACGTCAGGCGACCGATCAGCCACTCCGCGAGCGTTGAGCCAAGCAGGGCGTCGGCAGGCCCTTCGGTGGACGGGTCCACAGGCCGCTCGGCGACGGCACGTGATGGGTCGGTGTCCGCGTACTCGACCTCGTAGCGACGCCCGGTGAGGCTGTCTTCTCGAATGAATCTCGGGAGTGGCCACGCGTCTCGTGACCAACCGGGTTGCCGCCCAACGATCGGCCAGGTGCCGTTCCGCACGTGTCCGTCGCCCACTCGGGCAATCAGCAGTGCGTCGCCGGGTGTCCGCTCGTGCACATCTGAGAGGTCAGGGGCCATCGGGTATCGGTCAGGCATGAAGTAGGCCACGAACAGTCCGGACCCCTTGCCGCGGGCGATGAGCGCGGCCGCGTAGCCGCCCCCGGGCAGCGGGAGTGCGATCCAATCCCCCTCCGACCACGCCACCCTGCTCATCTGAGGGCTACCAATGACTGCCTCCTACCGGGCCCGTCGCTGCCAGCTCGCGAGCGTTGTACTCGATCATGGCGAGCACGAAGTCTTCGAAGCCCTCAAACCGATCTACCACGTTGCCCGCAAGCCATACCACGGTCGGCTCCTGGTGGCCATCCACGATCTTCATGACGAACATGTCCAGGTCGACCGCCGTGGCTGCGATCGGGATCAGTTGACTGCCAAGAAGACCACTCTGCTCGAGGACGACGGGCTCCAGTGACTCCAGCATCTTGCGGGCGACGCCCATCCGCGGGCCGCCGGCGAGGTCGTCGGTACCGAAGAGGTCGACGCTCTGAAAGAATGACGGCCAACCGTTGGCATAACGGAGGAAATTCCGATAGCCGGCGTCGAGCTGCACGTCGAGGTCAAGCTCAACGGCGGCTATCTCGTCCGGTGTCGCTGCCACCTTCGGCAGATGGAACTCCCAGACACCGTCTGTGTCGGCCGCGGCAATCGCCTGTTTGATCTGGATCAACCGAACGATATCGGGTCGCCAGTCGCGTGCCATCAACTCCTCCCCTACCCGCGCGCAACTCGAATACCGCCGGTCGGTACCCGCCCGGATCGTGCACCGACTGACCGCCGAGGCTCATGTTGACTCGGGGAGGTCGGGCGTGAGGCGTCTCTCCGCAATCTAGCGTCAACCAGCCGGGACGATGCCCTCGTGGAGCGTCACGATGCCGCCCGTGAGCCCCAGCCAGGTCACGTCGACGAGGCCTGCCTCGCGCATGATCTCGGCGATCCGCTCCGGCGGCGGGTACGCCTGGACGCTGCGGACGAGGTAGCTGTACGCGTCGCCCTGGCCGGCGAGGCGGCCGATCACGGGCACGATCCGGTCGAACCACCAGCGCATGAACCGGGCGACCCGCGAGCGCGGACGGGCGATCTCCAGGCACAGGACGCGGCCGCCGGGCCGCACGGAGCGGGCCATCTCGGCGAAGCCGCGGGCGTAGTCCGGCAGGTTGCGCATGCCGAACGCGATCGTCGCGGCGTCGAAGGTCCCGTCCTCGGTCGGCAGGGCGAGCGCATCGCCGACGACGTACTCGAGGCCGGGCCGTCCCACGTAGCGCGCCTGCGCGACGCCGATCATGCCCGGCGACAGGTCGACGCCCAGCACGCGGCCGAACGGCTGGACCCGTGCGTGGAGGTCCGCGGCGACCTTGCCGGTGCCGCTCGCGACGTCGAGGGCCGCACCGCCGGGCTCGAGTCCCGCCCGCTCCACCAGGCGTCGCCGCCAGCGCGGTTCCTGGAACGCCGAGATGAGCAGGTTCATGAGGTCGTACTTCGACGAGATCCGGTCGAACATGACCCGGACCTCCGGCGCGGCGGCGGCGTTGCCCGCGCCCGTCGAGGCGCCGGAGGGCGTGTGGTCGGGCGGCAGGTCGGTCATGCGGGCAGCTCCAGGATGGCGCGGATGGCGGCGGCCACGGGCGTGGGCTCGGTGATGGGCGACGGATGGGCGAGGCCCGGCAGGGTCTCGCGGCGGGCGTTCGGGATGCGGCGGGCGAGCTCGTCCGCGATGGGGGCGTAGAACGGCTCGCTCGCGCCACCGGTCAGGATCGCGACGGGCGCCGTGATCCGGGCGAGGCCGGCGGGGTCGAGCCCGGTGAGCCCGGCATCGGCGAGCGCGCCATCGCCTTCACGCTCGAGGGATGCGCGGGTGCGGCCGGGCAGGCGATCCCACGAGGCCTCGCCCGCGACGGCGCGCAGGAACGTCTCGGCGGCGCCGGCAGGCCCGCGATCGGCGTGGGCCGCCGCGGTGTCGGCGGCGAGACGGTGGAACCAGGCGAGCGTGTCCGGGTCGGCAACGGCCCCGTACGGCGGTTCGTAGGCGACGACCGCCTCGACCCGGTCCGGGTGGCGTGCCGCCGTCTCGAGCGCCACGACGCCGCCGAAGCTGACGCCGACGAGGCTCGCGCGGTCGATCCCGCGGGCATCGAGGTAGGCGATGACATCCGCGACGTGGAGCGCGACGTCGAGCGGGCGCGGGTCGCCGAGGCGGCTGCTGCCGGAGCCGCGCCGGTCGAGGGCATGGACGGTGACATCCGAGTCACTCGCGATCGCACGCGCCAGGCGGTCGAGCTGCGCCGAGCTGGACAGCGTGCCGTGGAGGAGGACGATCGCCCGGGTGCCGCTCGCGGTGATGCGCCAGCCGATGGCATCGCCGCCGGGCCGCGCGAGCTCGCCGGCCTGCTCACCGCCAAGCAGCGCGCGGACGGCATCGCGACGGAGCTTGCCGCCGGTCGTGCGGGGAAGGGCATCGAGCCTGGTGAACGTGGCCGGGACCTTGAAGCCCGCGAGGCTCGCCCGCGCATGCTCGCGGAGCGCCTCGTCGTCGGGGAGGGTCGCGCCGGGGCGGGCAACGATGGCCGCGACCGGGACCTGGCCCCACGTCTCGTCGGGACGGGCGACGACGGCCGCCTCGGCGATCGACGGGTGCGCCTCGAGGACCGCCTCGACCTCGCCCGGGTCGATGTTCTCGCCCCCGCGGACGATCCGTTCCGTTCGGCGATCGACGACGACGAGCCTGCCCGCCTCGTCGATCCGGCCCAGGTCCCCGGTGTGCACGGGCTCGGTGGCGGCAACCGGCGGCTCGCCGAGGTACCCGGAGCTCCGCGAGGGCCCGCGCACGACGATCTCCCCCACTCCCTCGGCACCTGCGCCTTCGATCGCCAGCGACATGCCCGGCAGCGGCCGACCGGCGGTCCCCGGGGCCTCGAGCGCCTCCTCGGCCGGCAGCGCGGTGACCCCGGAGCCCATCTCGGACAGGCCATACGTGCTCACGACCGGCCAGCCGACGCCCGCGGCCCGTTCGACGAGTGCCGCCGGGATGCGCCCGCCACCGAGGAGCACCGCCCGCACGCCAAGCGGCGCCCGCGCCGACCCCGCGGCGTCGAGCAGGCGCACGAGCTGGCCCGGGACGAGGGAGACGTGGCTCGGGCCGCCGCCCGCGTCGAGGGTCGCCAGGAGCGCCGTGGGATCCGCGGCCGGAAGGATCGTGAGCGGCACGCCATCGCGGACCGCACGCCACAGGACGCCGAGTCCGGCGACGTGCCCGAGACCCAGCGGCATCGCCCACCCGGTGGCGGCCGGCAGCGTCCCCAGCCAGGCGTCCGCACTCGCCGCGAGCGCGCGGGACGAGAGCACGACGCCCTTCGGCACGCCGGTCGTCCCCGAGGTCATGACGACGACCGCGGGCGTCTCGGGGTCGGTGTCGAACGCGGCCTCGGCGATGTCGTCCTTGACCGCGCCCCCGCCCGTGAGCTCCGTCAGGTCGTCCGGCCCCACGACGAGCGTCGGCGCCAGCACCCCGAGCGCCACCCCGAGCTCCCGCGCGGTCAGCCCCGCGGGCACGGGCGCCACCACCGCGCCGATGCGCAGCACGCCCGCGAGTACGGCGATCGACTCGGTCGACGGCGGCAGCCGGAGCGCGACCCGGTCACCGGGACGCACGCCACGGGCGCGCAGGCCCGCGGACGCGGCACCCGCCATCGACGCGAGCTCGCCCCAGGAAACCGCCCGCTCCCCGTCGCGAACAGCCGCTGACCCCGCCCGCTCCGACGCGTGCCGCTCGAGCATCCCCGGCAGCGTCCAGGTCATGCGTCCACCGCGTAGCGTTCGACCGCCGCCTCGTCGAGCGTGATCCCGAGGCCGCCACCCGCGCCGCGGAACGGCGCCCGGATCCAGCCACCGGCGAGGACGAGCGGCACCACCAGCAGGTCATGCTTGAGGACACCCCCGGTCGCGAGGCCGTGCGCCCGGTCCGCGGCGGGCCAGCCGGGCACGTCCGGCAGGATCGACGCACAGGCGATCGCTGCCGCGAGCCCAACCCCCGTCTCGAACATCGAGCTGACGACGACGGGGACGCCATGCGCCGCCGCGGAGATCGCGATCGCCGCCACCGCCGCCGGTCCCCCGACGCGCGCCGGCTTGACCACGAGCACGTCCACGGCCTCGGCCCGGACGAGGTCCAGGGCAATGTCGGGCGAGGTCACGGCCTCGTCCGCGGCGATCGGGACGCGGGTCATCGTGCGCAGGCGGGCGGTCGCCCCCCGCGCACCCACCGCCAGCGGCTGCTCCACGTACTGCAGCTCGACCGCCTCCAGGGCTCGCAACCGCTCCAGTGCCCCGTCCGCGTCCCACGTGCCGTTGACGTCGAGCCGGAGGGCGATCCCCTGACCGATCGCGGACCGCACGGCGCGCAGCCGCTCGGCGAGACCGGTCGACGACTCACGAGACCCGGCCTTCAGCTTCAGCGTGAGGTAGCCGTCCGCCACCGCGGCGACCGACGCCGCCACCGTCTCGTCGATGTCGAGCGCCGCGATCGTCGCGTTCACGGCCACGCCCGCCCGCACGGCGGTCGCGACCGGCTCCGGGGGTGGCGCGAGGTCGAGCAGCGCCCCGCCCACACCCGATGCGACCGCGTGGCGCAGCGCCTCGGGTACGCCCGCGTCGTCGCCATCGAGCACCCGCTGGACGTGCGCGGTCAGCGTGACGGTGGACAGGGCCCCGTCGATCGGCGCCTCGCCGATGCCGCGCGCGCCGCTGTCGTCGCGCAGCTCCACAAGCAGCGAGTCACGCGCCACCCAGGTCCCGGCCGCGGTCTCGAACGGGACGCGGAACGGGACGCGAACGCGCCGGACGCCGATGGTCGAGCTCACGCCAGCCCACCCCGCACGAGCCCGCTCGCGGCCAGCCCGAGCGCGAACAACAGCGAGAACCACAGGGACAGCCGCGCGGTCCCCTTGAGCACGAGGTTGAGCTCCCGCCGCTCCCCGAACGTGGCAACCGTGCGCAGCAGCGGACGCGCCAGCGGCAGCGTGAGCAGCGGCAGCAGGACGAGCACCGCCAGCGCGGCGTCGGCGACGCTCGAGGTCCCCAGCAGCGCCCCGAACGCGAGCACCGCCGGGACCGCGTAGGCGACCCCGAGCAGCACCCCGTACTCCGCCTTCGTGCGCCGCTCCCCGAGCACCACGGCGAGCGTCCGCTTGCCCGCGGCGGTGTCGGTGGGGATATCACGCAGGTTGTTGACCACGAGGATCGCCGTGATCAGCGCGCCGGGCGGGATCGCGGCGAGGACGAACAGCGGGTCGAGCCGGAGCACCTGGAGATACGCCGTCCCCACGACCGCGACCAGCCCGAAGAACACGAACACGAACACCTCGCCCAGCGCCCGGTAGCCGTACGGGAACGGCCCGCCGGTGTACGCAAGCGCGGCGACGATCGCGAGCGCCCCGAGCGCGATGAGGACCCAGCCGCCGATCGTCGCCAGCCACAGGCCCACGAGCGAGGCGAGCACGATGACGACCCCGATCGCCACCTCGAGCTGGCGTTCCGTCACGAGACCCGCGGCCGCCACGCGCAACGGGCCCTGGCGGTCCGGGGTGTCGGCGCCGCGGCGGAAGTCTGACAGGTCGTTCGAGAAGTTCGCCGCGACCTGGAGCAGCAACGCCACGACGACACACCCGATGGCCGTGTCCATGCGCAGGCCCGCCCCCGTCGCGAACGCGGCACCCAACCCCACGACGACCCCGGACAGGGCGGCCGGCAGCGTGGCGGGCCGCGCGGCGGCGACCCAGATGCGGAACCGGGTCGGGCGGACCGGCCCGGGCGCAGCGGGAGTCGCGGGCGTGGCGGCGGTGCTCATGGGCGGCGCGGGTATTTGCGGTAGTCGGCCGGCCGCTTCTCGAGGAAGGCCGTGGATCCTTCGTGCGCCTCGTCGGTCGTGTAATACAGCCCGGTCGCGTTGCCCGCGAACTCCTGGAGCCCGGCCAGTCCGTCCGTGGCCACGAGGAACGCGGACTTGAGGAAGCGGATCGCCGTGGGGCTCTTGTCGAGGATCTCGTCAGCCCAGCGGACCCCCTCGGCCTCGAGCTCGGCGAGCGGCACGACCGTGTTGACGAGGTGCATCTCGAGCGCTTCGGCGGCCGTGTACTGGCGGCACAGGAACCAGATCTCCTTCGCCTTCTTGTCGCCAACGAGCCGGGCGAGGAGCCCCACCCCGAAGCCGGCGTCGAAGCTGCCGACCCGCGGACCCACCTGGCCGAAGATCGCGTTGTCGCTGGCGATCGAGAGGTCGCACACGATGTGCAGGACGTGACCGCCGCCGATCGCGTAGCCGTTGACGAGCGCGATCACCGGGACCGGCAGCGACCGGATCTGGCGCTGGAGGTCCAGCACGTTGAGCCGGGCGATGCCGTCCGTGTCGAGATAGCCGCCGCCGTGGCTCTTGTACTTCTGGTCGCCCCCGGAGCAGAACGCCGTGTCGCCTTCGCCGGTGAGGAGGACGCAACCGATGGAGGCGTCGTCACGGATCCGTGCAAAGGCGTCGATGAGCTCGCGGACCGTCTGGGGCCGGAAGGCGTTGCGGACCTCGGGCCGGTTGATCGTGACCTTCGCGATCCCGGTGCCCGAGTGCTCGTACCGGATGTCCTTGTACTGGACGACCGGCGTCCAGGTGATCGGGTCGGTCATGCGGGGCGATCCTCCTGCAGGAAGTCGAGGGCGAGGCGGCGGAAGGCCGAGGGCTGTTCGTCGTGCGGGGTGTGGCCGGCATCGTCCACGACGGCCAGCCTGGCGCCGGGGATGCCCCGCGAGACACGCTCGGCGCGTGGCCGGCCGCGTTCGTCGAGCGCACCGGTGATGACGAGGGTGGGCGCGCGGACGTCGGCGAGGCGATCGAACAAGGGCTCCATCGACCCCTGGCCCGCGGCGCGCAGGCTTGCGGCGAGCCCGGCCGCGCTGTTCGCGCGACGCATCACCCGCACGCGAGCCGCGCGCTCGGGCGGCATGGCGTCATGGCTGGCGAAGACCGGCAGGCGCTCCCACTCGTCGACGAAGGCGTCGATCCCGTTGCGCTCGATGGCGGTGGCGAGCGCCTCGTCCTCGGTCCGACGATCCTCGCGTTCGGCTGCCGTTCCGAGGCCAGCGGAGGGGCTCTCGAGGAGGAGCCGGTCGACGACGCCGGGGTGGGCGATGGCGAGGGACAGGGCGATCCGCGCCCCCAGCGAGTAGCCGACGACACAGGCTGGCAGCGCGCCGAGCGTCGCGAGCAGGCGGGCGAGGTCGTCGGCGGTCCGCTCCACGGTCATGCGCTCCGGGGGTTCCACGGGCGTGCCGCCGTGGCCCGGCAGGTCGGGCGCGATGACCCGGGACGTGGCCGAGAACGCGTCGAGGTGCTCAGCCCAGGCGATCGCGGCACCGGTGAACCCATGGACGAGCAGCAGCGGATGACCTGTGCCGCGCTCGACCATCGCCCAGTCCACGCCGTCAACGGTCACCGTGCTCACCGGGCGCGATCGCCGATCGAGACGGCGCGTGCAACGGCCGCAGCGAGCCCGCGGTGGAGATGGACGTTCCGGTCACGCTCCGTCCGGAGCTCGAGCACGCGGACCCCGGGCCGGCCGACCGAGTCCCTGACGGCCGACGCGAGGTCAGTGTGCGTGACGAGCCGGTGCTCGCCGCCCAGGGCGCCGACGATCGGGCCGACGTCGATGCCGTGCGGCGTCCCGAACAGCTCCTCGTAGTGCTCTGGGAGGCCGGAGCCCGCGGGGACGTCCGGCTGAGCCTGCGCCAGGAACGAGAAGATCCCACCACCGTCGTTGTTGACAAGCACGATCGTCGCGCTGAGGTCGTGGAGCTTCGCCGCGACGAGGGCGTTGAGGTCGTGGAGGAACGACACGTCCCCGACGACGAGCGCCACGGGACCCGCGGCGACCGCCGCGGAGCCGAGGGCCGTCGATACGACGCCGTCGATGCCGTTCGCGCCGCGGTTCGAGCGGATGGTGATCGCCCGATCGGTGGACGGGAACCACGCGTCGAGGTCACGGACGGGCATCGAGCTCCCGGCCCACAGGATGCCGCCGTCGGGCAGCGCGGCGGCGAGCGCCGGGAACGGCTGACCCTCGAACGGCTCGTCGAGCGCCCCGAGCCACGCGTCCATCGCCCGCACGGCGACGCGCTCCGCGTCCACCCAGTCGCGGGTCCAGGTCATCCGCCGTACGGACGCGCCGAGGCGGGCCGTGAGCGCGCGCGCGGTCGCCGCGACATCAGCGTGCACGAACGTGGCCGGGAGGAGCGCTGGCTCCCGCCAGCCGCCGTCGCCGTCGATGACGAGCAGGCCGGGTCGGGTGCGCTCGAGCAGCTGGAGGATCGGCCTGGAGGTGGGGATCGCGCCGGTCCGGATGACGAGGTCCGGGCGATGCGCCTCGATCCAGCCGCCCGGTCGCGTGAGCTGGTCGGCACGGGTGATGACGAGCGAGCGGTCGTGCGCGCCGGCGCGAAGCCCGGACAGCGGGTCGGCGAGGATCGGGAAGCCGGTCGCGCGGGCGAGGGCCGCGAGCGCCGCCGGCGCCTCGGGATCGTCGTCCGGCCCGGCCACGATCAGGCCGCGCGCGGTCCGGCCGAGCAGGCCGGCGAGCGCATCGAGCAGCTCGTCGTCGAGGATCGAGCGGCCGGTGATCGCGGCGGTGAACGGCGCGGCCAGCGCGGTGGTGGGCGCGTCCGCGGACCCTTCATCGGCGAGCTCGTCCGCGTCCGGCGACACTTCGTCGTGGAGCTGCGCCGCCAGCGGGCCGTCCGGCAACAACGGCTCGCGGAATGGGACGTTGAGCTGCACAGGTCCTGCGGGTCCTGCTGCAGCGGTGGCGACCGCGCGCCCCGCCACGGACCGCACGTGGGCCTCGGTGGCCGGGTCGCCGTCGAACAGCGGCAACTCCGCGTACCACTTGGCGGCGCGCCCGTAAAGATGGTCCTGGTCGATCGTCTGGGCGGCGCCGCGGTCACGCATCTCCGCGGGCCGGTCTGCGGTCAGGACGACGAGCGGCACCCTCGACAGGCTCGCCTCCACGACCGCGGGGGCGAACTCCACCGTCGCCGTCCCCGACGTCGCGAGCAGCACGACCGGCCGCCCGCTCGTGCGGGCCATCCCGAGGGCGAAGAACGCGGCGGCGCGCTCATCGAGGAGCACGCGGACGCGCAGCCCGGCAGCCTGGCGCAGCGCCAGCGCAAGCGGCGTGGACCGGGAGCCGGGGCAGACGACAGCGTCGGTCACGCCCGCCGCCACGAGCTCGGCCACGAACGCGCGCAGGAGTCGGGCGTCGCTCATGCGTCGTCACCCGGGATGCCCAGCGCCGACACGACAGCCCGGAGCTTGATCCTCGACTCTTCCCACTCGAGGTCGGGGTCCGAATCGGCGACGATCCCACAGCCCGCGAACAGCGTCGCGTGGGTCCGGTCCACGATCCCGCAGCGGAGCGCCACGCACAGCTCGCCGTCCCCGTCCGCACCGAGCCAGCCGATCGGGCCCGCGTACCAGCCGCGATCGAAGCCCTCGTGCTCGTCGATCATCGCGAGCGCCACGTCCCGCGGGTCACCGCCCACCGCGGGCGTCGGGTGGAGCCGCTCAGCGAGCGCGAGGAGTCCCTGCCCGTCGGGGAGCGTCCCTGCGATCTCGGTGACAAGGTGCTGGACATAGCGGAGCGTCATGACCGCGGGCTGGGGCGCCACCTCGAGGGTGTCGGCGATGGGCGTGAGCCACTCCCGGATCGCGGCCACGACGATGGCATGTTCCTCGCGGTCCTTCTCCGAGGCCAGGAGCTGTCGCCCGAGCTCGGCGTCCTCCTCGGGACCCGACCCGCGGCGGATCGTCCCTGCGACTGCGACGGTGCGGAAGACGCGGCCCTCGGTGCGGACAAGGCGCTCGGGCGTCGCTCCGAGGAAGGTCCGTCCGTCGCGGCGGAACGCGTAGGTCGTGCTTTCCGGCGCGCTGACGGCAAGGCGGCGGAGCGCGTTGGCGACATCCAGCTCCACCGGCGAGCGCATCCCCACGCGACGGGCGAGGACGACCTTGTCGATCCGTCCGCGGCCGACCGCGCCCGAGAACTGGCCGACCAGCCGCTGGAACTCCTCGCGGGTCGGCTGCTCCTCGGCGACCGTGAGCGGGGCGAACACCGGTCTGGCGACCATCCCGCTGGGGCTGGGGGCGAGGTCGCGCGCGCGCTCCACGAGCGATGACCAGCGCCGTTCGAGGGCGCGCGCGTCCCGGGTTGCGTCGGCCGGGCTTGCTTCAGGGTTGGCATCGGGGCTGGCGTCGGCCGGGAGGATGATCGAGGCGGTCACTGTCGTCCCTGCTGGCGACTGCGCCAGGATGAGCGCCGGCAGGACCAGCGAGCTCGCGCCGAACGGCGCCCAGGCGTCGTCCGCCGCGGGTCGCCGTCCCGTGAAGCCCATCGCACCCAGCAGCACCGGCCCCGCGCCGCGGGCGACGTCCGCCGGGCGATCGAGGCTCGCGCCCGTGATCAGCGCCCGCCACGCCGCCTCGGCCTCGCGGAAGCGGCCGGGTCCCTCGGGCTCGGTCGCCCACGCCCGGCCGATGCCCACGAACGCCGTCCCCTCGGACGGGCGCAGCCACAGGGCGGCCTCGAGGTCCGCCTCGACAGCGGCCGCGTAGAGCGAGATCGGATCGATGTCGGTCGTCGGGACGGTGGCCGCGGCGAGCCGGCCCGCAGCAGCGGTCCCGCACAGCCGATGGAGTCGCTCGCCCACGCCCGCGCCTGCGTCGGTCCTGGGGTCGCGTGTCGCCGTCATCGCGCGTCGGCCCTGGTGTCGGGCGTCACGCTCATCGCGCGACCTCCGGAAACCGCCAGTCGTCGGTGGGCAGCGTGACCGCACCGATCCGCGCCTCGGGGACGCCGGCCGATCGGAGGAGCGCGGCACGCAGGGCCGGGTACGCCTCCTCGAGGCCGGCTGCCTGGTCGGCGAGCAGCCACCTCCCGACGACCTCGTTGATCGCCCCGAACCAGGCGATCGCCGTCACGCGGGTGTCGACGGGCGGAATCGCACTGGCCGTGACGGCGTCGTCGAGGTAGCCCTGGATGAGCGTCGCGAACCGCGAGTGGAGCGCGTTCGTCTCGGCCTGGAAGACACGCCCGGCGCCCATCGTATCGAGGAACAGCAGCCGGGCCATCGTCCGGTGCCCCGCGAAGGTCGCGAGGACGGTGCGGATGGCGGCCTCCGCACGAGCGACGGGCTCCGTCTCGAGCGCGACCGCGCGCTCGACGCGTCCAATGAGCTTGTCCGCCGTGGTCTCCATGAGCTCGCGGAAGATCGCTTCCTTGGTCGGGAAGTGGAAGTAGATGCCACCCTTCGAGGTCTCCGCCGCGCCCGCGATGTCGTCCACCGCCGTGTCGCGATAGCCGCGCGTGGCGAATGCGTGGAACGCCGCGTCGAGGATCCGCTCGCGGCGGCTCCGGCTCTGTTCGGCGGGATCGGGGCGGGGCATTGGTCGGACGTCCAGTCGAGGGTGGTGACACGACGCGACCGACCGACCGGTCGGTCGGTCCTTCGCGCATCCTACCGCATTCGCCCCAACAACGTGCGCCCTGACTGTAACGAGTTTTCGGCGAGAGCCAACAGGCCAGCCGTCTCCCCGGGGTCAGGCCTGCAGCCGCTCGAGGAGGTCGTCCCTGCCGATGAGGATCACCTCGTCCCCTGCCTGGATCCGCTCCGTGCCTGCCGGGTTGACCGTGACCGCGTCCCCCCGCCGCAACGCCACCGCGGTGAGCTGAGCATCGATCTCCGCGAGCGCACGTCCGACCCACCGCTCCGCAGGTCGAACCTTGACCAGCCCGAACCGTGGCGCGACGTCCAGATAGTCCACGACGTCCGCGATCGCGAACGAGTGCGCGACGCGCTGGCCCATCTCCCGCTCGGGGTAGACGACCCGGTCGGCGCCGATGCGTTGCAGGATGGCGCCGTGCAGCGTGGAACCTGCTTTTGCCACCACGTTCCCGACCCCGAGCTTCTTGAGCGCCATCACCGCGAAGATGCTTGCCTCGACGCCGCTCGAGATCGCCACGATCGCGTGCTCGAACTCGGCGGCGCCGATCGCCCGCAGCGCGGCCTCGTCGGCTGCGTCCAGCTGGACCGCGTGCGTCACGTCGGGCGCAATGTCGTTGACCACGGCCTCGCTCGAGTCCACGGCAAGCACCTCGTGCCCGAGCGCCATGAGCTCCCGGGCGGCAGCGGCCCCGAAGCGCCCGAGGCCGATGACGAGGACCGACGTCTTCATGGGTCTCCTTGCGGTCAGCCGATGCGGATCGTCTCGACGGCTGGCCGGTAGGAGACCGGCCTGGCGCGTGCCGAGAGCGCGAGGACGAGCGTGAGTGGCCCGAGGCGGCCGACGAACATGGCCACGACGAGGACGAGCAGCGCCGGGTCGCCGAGCGTCGGGGTGAGCCCCGCAGTGTGCCCGACGGTGCCAAACGCCGACACGACCTCGAACGCGATCGGGAGGAACGCCCCCCTGGCGCCGATCACCTCAAGCAGGAGCGTCGCACCGAACACGACCGCGACCGCGAGCAACGCGACCGACAGCGCCCGGACCACGACCTCGTAGCTGACGCGCCGCCCGAACGCCTCGGTGAACGGGCGGCCACGGACGGTCGAGATGATTGCGAACAGGAGGATCGCGAACGTCGTGATCTTGATGCCGCCGGCCGTAGACCCGGATGCCCCGCCGATGAACATGAGCGCGATCGCCGTGACCAGGCTCGCGTCGGTGAGGCTGCCTATCGGGATCGTGCTCATCCCTGCGGAGCGGAAGGCAACAGACTCGAACAGGGCATTGAGCGGGCGCTGGACCGGGTCGAGCGCGCCCAGCGTCGATGGGTTGCCCCACTCGAACCCGAGCAGGGCAAGCGTTCCACCGACGACGAGCACAGCCGACGTGACGAGCACAAGTTTCGTCTCGAGCGCGAACCGCGACCAGCGACGCTTGTCGCGGACGTCGCTGACGATGGCTACGCCGAGGCCGCCGAAGAAGATGAGGACGCCGATGGGCACCAACACGATCGGGTCGTCGGCAAATCCGTTGAGGCTCTGGAAGTTGCCCATGAGGTCGAAGCCGGCGTTGTTGAACGCCGACACGGCATGGAACAGGCCGTACCAGGCGGCCCGTCCCACGTCGCCGTAGCGGAGGAGGAATGCGGCCGCGAGGATGACGGTGCCGATGCCCTCGGCGACGAGCGTGAAGATTGCAACGCGCCGGAGCACCGTCCGCACCGAGCCGAGGTCGCGGGCCCCAGCGGACTCCTGCGCAACGATCCGGTCGCTGAGCGCCGTCCGCCGCCCCACGAGGATGAGCAGGAGCAGCGTGGACCCGGTCATGAACCCGAACCCGCCGAGCTGGACCAGCGCGAGGACCACGACCTGTCCGAACGGGCTCCAGTGGGTGGCGGTGTCCACGACGACGAGGCCCGTCACGCACACCGCCGAGGTCGCGGTGAACAGCGCTGTCAGCGGGTGCGTCCAGGTGCCCGCCGCCGAGGCGATGGGGAGCACCAGCAGGCTCGTGCCGATGAGGATGAGCACGAGGAACCCGGTCGCGAGGACGAGCGCGGGGCGTCGGGCCGGACGCCGGACGGCGCGACGGACGTCGAGCACGAACTGCCGGGGGCGCGGCCGGTCTGCCTGCGTGCTCGCGGTACCCGGTCCACCTCCCTGCTGCAGCGCCATGGCGCCGAGTCTAGCGGCGCGCGGCGACGTGGTACCGCTTGTCGTTGGGGGTAATACTGGCCCGATGCACCAGACACCCGCGACCGACGACGCGCGACCCCCAGCCGTGGTCGAGCCGAAAAATCGCCCGGGGATCCGCCCGTGATCGGCGGTCGAAGGCCGATCGGCGGCCGCAAGCCGGGCGACAGGCGCATCCGCGTCGAGCGTCCGCACACCGCGTACTTCCGGTATACGGGCCCGAACCAGATGGTGGCGAAGCCGTCGGCGTCGGTACCTCGCACACCGCTCGGTCGCGGTCTCCTGCGCGTCAAGGCGTGGCTGATCGGGCGCCCGCTCGCGAGCGAGGAGGAGGCGGGCGAGCGTCTCTCGAAGCGCCTCGCGCTGCCGATCTTCAGCTCCGACGCGATCTCCTCGTCCGCCTATGCGACCGAGGAGATCCTGCGCGTCCTCGTCATCGGCGGCGCGGCGGCGTTCCTGCTGAGCGTCGAGATCGCGGCTGCAATCGCCGTGCTGCTCGCGGTCGTGGCGATCTCGTACCGCCAGGTATGCCGGGCGTTCCCGAACGGCGGCGGTGCATACGCGGTTGCCCGCCAGGAGCTGACGCCGCTCCTCGGGCTCGTCGCTGCGGCCGCGCTGCTGATCGACTACGTCATGACGGTTGCGGTGTCGACCTCGTCGGCGGTCGAGCAGCTGATCTCGATCGCGCCCGTGATCAACGACTTCCGGATCCTGATCGCGATCATCTCGATCAGCCTGATCACGATCGCCAACCTCCGGGGCCTGCGCGAGTCGGGCAACATCTTCGCCATCCCGACGTACCTGTTCGTCGGCATGGCGTTGCTGATCGTCGCCATCGGGTTCGTGCGCGTGATCACCGGTCAGGCCGTCGACCTGCCGCCTCACCCCGAGGCGGTCCACCTGGGCACCGAGAGCATCGGCGTCTTCCTCGTCCTGCGGGCCTTCGCATCAGGCTCGGTTGCGCTCACGGGAACCGAGGCCATCGCGAACGGCGTGCCCGCATTCCGACCACCCGAGGCGAAGAACGCGGCGAACACGCTCGTCGTGATGGCGGTCCTGCTCGCGGTCCTGTTCATCGGGATCACGATCGTGGCCGACGCCTACCAGATCGTTCCCTCGGAGGAGGGCTCCGGCGGCCCGACGGTCATCGCTCTCGTCGCGCAGACCGCGTTCGGCGTCGGCAACCCGCTGTACTACCTGTTCCAGGTCGCGACCGCACTGATCCTGGTCCTCGCGGCGAACACGAGCTACAACGCCTTCCCGAGGCTTGCCGCCCTGCTCTCCGAGGACGGCTACATGCCCCGCCAGTTCTCGTTCCGCGGCGACCGGCTCGCGTTCTCCTGGGGCATCGTGCTGCTGTCCGGCGTGGCGGTGATGCTGCTCATCTACTTCGGTGGTGTCACGACGCTGCTGATCCCGCTGTACTCGGTCGGCGTGTTCGTGTGCTTCACGCTTAGCCAGGGCGGCATGGTGCTGCACTGGATGCGCAACAAGGAGCCGGGCTGGCGGTGGCGGATGGCGATCAACGGCATCGGCATGGTGCTCACCGGCGTCGTCCTCGTCGTCGTTGCGTCGGTCAAGTTCACGTCGGGCGCCTACCTCGTCGTGATCCTGATCCCCGTGCTCGTCGGCATCATGCTGTTCATCCACCGCCAGTACGCGGCATCCGCGAAGCAGCTGGCGATCCGCCCGGACTTCGTCGCGGCTCCACCAAACCGCGAGGAGCGGGCGGTCGTGCCCGTGCCGGGGCTCAACCGGGCGGTCGTGCGTGCCGTCAACGTCGCGCGCTCGATCACGCCTGATGTGACCGCGGTGTTCATCTCGAACGACGAGGAGTCCTCCATCGAGATGCGCGCCCGTTGGGAGCAGCACGTGCCGGGTGTAGCTCTCGTGATCGTCGAGTCGCCGTACCGGGCCCTCGCCGGGCCACTGGCCGCCTATCTCGACGTTCTCGACCGGGCGTGGCCACCCGGCAAGCCGGAGCCGATCACCTTCGTCGTCGTCCCTGAGTACGTCGCGCGGCACTGGTGGGAGCGGATCCTCTACAACCAGTCGGCTCGGCATCTTCGTTCGGTGCTGCTGGGTCGGCCGCATACCGTGGTGGTGGACGTGCCCTACCGGCGCGATGACACGATCGAGGGCCGCTGACGGTCGCGCGACTCCGCGCAGGCGTGCTCCACTCCGCGCCGGGCGCGCCCGGCTCCGCGCAGGCGTGCTCGACTCCGCGTGAGCCCGCCCGACCCACGTAAGCGTGGGGTGAGCGTGGCTCGCCATCCTTCGCGCCATGGACCCCGTCCGGTTCGGCCTTGCGATCCGTGCCCTGCGTCGTCGTCACGGCTGGACCCAGGCGGAGCTCGCGACGAAGGCCGGGATCTCCCAGTCTGCCGTCTCGAGGATCGAGCGCGGCGAGGGCGATCACCTGACACCGCGCCTGCTCGCACGGGTCGCCGAGGAGCTAGGGGCGCGGATCCGAGTCTCGATCACCGCCCATGGCGAGGACCTGGACCGGCTGCTCGACGCGGGCCACGCGGAGCTCGTCGAGGTTGTTGCGAAGCTCCTGCGCGACCGCGGCTGGGTGGTCGTGCCAGAGGCGACGTTCAGCGTCTACGGAGAGCGCGGGTCGATCGACATTCTCGCGTTCCATCCGGCGACGGGTGCCCTGCTCGTCGTCGAGGTCAAGAGCACCGTCCCCGACGTCCAGGCGACGCTCGCGGGGATCGATCGCAAGGAACGCTCGCCGCTGGCATCGCGAAGGGACGCGGCTGGAACGCGCGAAGCGTGTCGCGCTGGCTCGTCGTCACCGACGACTCCACGGCTCGACGACGCATCGACCAGCATGCTGCGACGTTCGACGCCGCGCTGCCCGCGCGCACCCTCGAACTCAGACGATGGGCGGCCGCCCCGACGGGGCGGATCGCTGGAATCCTGTTCGTGGCGCAGACCACGCAGTCGAGCAGCCGGCACCGGGTGCGCCATCGCGGTCCCAGTCAGCACTCAGGCGGGTAGCAGACCGACGTTTTGGGTCCTGGGCGCCAATCCCGGCCCCACCGATCACTGACTCGGGTGTGCGGGCCTGATTCGAGTCCTTGTGCCCGTGTGAGTGGTATCTGGGGATCCGGC
>JBBRRZ010000017.1:0-76225 GCA_038245845.1 Candidatus Limnocylindrales bacterium | reverse complement strand
GCCGCCGGGGCTGCCGGGGCCGCCGGGGCCGCCGGGGCCGCCGGGGCCGCCGGGGCCGCCGCGAGGCATACCTGCGCACGCTTCGAGCCACATCGAACCATCCCATTCGACATGGCTCGAATGAAGTTCATCCACGCGAATCCGGGGCCGCCGGGGCTGCCGGGGCCGCCGGGGCCGCCGGGGCCGCCGGGGCCGCCGGCCGCGAGTCAGCTCGGGAGAAGGCCGCCCGTGTCCACGTGCCCGCCAACAGCGGGACGCGGCGGCAGCGGCGGCACTTTGCCGTCCTTGATCGTGATCGTCGTGCCGACCGGGATCACCTGGATGAAGGTCTGGCCCACCGTGAGCGTCACCTCCTTGCCATTCGGTCCGTAGAACCGGGTCAGTCCGGTGAGCGACTTCTTGCGCCAGGTGCCCTTGACCGTCCTGCCGTTCGTCGCGATCCAGGCGGTGCCCCTGCCGATGACCTTCGCCTCCAGGCGGTGCTTCTTGGAGCCATCGTTGAGCGGGCCGAAGCTCACGACCATGACGATGACGTTCTTCGGCCCGATCCGCGTCTTCGAGCCCGCGTCCACCTGTTTGCCCTCGACCGACACCGACCGGAGGTAGCGGTTCGTGGCGCGGTCGTACGTGTAGGTGATCCTGTTCTCGAGGTAGGGGACGATGATCGTGCCGCCCTTCGGTCGCTTGAGGCGATCCGCCTCGGGGCCGAACTTCCAGGTCGCCTTGTACGTGACGTCCTTGGCTCCCACCCGCTTCGCGAGCGCCCGCAGGTTCTTGCCATCCGTGTACACGTTGTGGGGCGCGAGGCGCGTATGGATCCGCCACAGGTAGCGGCCCTCCCAGCGGAAGCCGTCAGCGTCGTAGACGACCTTGCCCTTGCCGTCCGACGAGCGCAGGAGCGCCAGCGCCTGCGGCGACCCCCCGACGTGGACGTACGTGGCGTGCCACTCGGACGCCCAGGCGATGAAGTAGTAGCGCGAGCTCCGAATGGGCCCGACCACCTTCGGGTTGCCCTCCTGGAAGAACGCCATGTAGCGCGGGATACCGCCCTCTGCCGGCGCCTGCCAGACGATGCTCGCCGACGACAGCCCGGACTGTGGCCGCGCAGCGAACTGGTCGTCGATCATCACCGCCACGACATGCCGCCGCGCCACGGCGGGCGAGACAAGGCGCCCGGTCAGGGGGTCGGGGACGCGGGTCGGCCCGGGCGAGGCGCTGGGTGGGGGCGAGACCGCCGGCGAGGGCGAGACCGCCGGCGAGGGCGAGACCGCCGGCGAGGGCGACGCGGTCGGCAGGGCGGAGGGTTCCGCGGACGATGACGCGGCCGGCGTCTGGGACGGTTGCCCGGAGGGGGCCGCGGCCGAGGGCGAGACGAGCGCCACGGCCGGGCTCTGCGACGGCTGTGCGGCGCTGATCATCGAACCTGCGGCGACGCCGACGATCACTCCCAGCCCGAGCGTGAGGGCGGCGATGAGCCCGGCGAAGGACTTGCTCACGGGAGCCTGACCAGGTGCGTGGATGCGTGACGGCCCAAGTGGTGTCCCCGGCCGCACCGTTCCGGAGGTACGGCCCCAGCGCCGCCGCGGGGCGGCCGCCGGTCCGCGCGGAGGATAGCCCAACGCTGCCTTCGCCGTCCGGCGCGTGGCGATCGGGACGTCCGGCCATGGGCGCCTGCGCCGTCGGCGGGGTAGGCTCGACTCCACGTCCCGTGCCCGCCCGCCACGAATGCCTGCCCGCCGAGGTGCCTGTCATGTCCGAACCGTCCGCTCCGAAGCGCTCGCGCACACGGGGCATCGACGCCGATGCCACCCGCTTCGACACCGTCGAGGCCGAGGCCCTGGCGGAGGCCGCGACGAACGGGTCCCCGGTTGCCCCGAGCCCGGACACGATCGTTCGGGTGGAGGGCGGCGGCATCGCCGAGGCGACGGTCGGCAAGGTCGAGGTCACGAGGGGCGGCATCGGCACCCTGGACGCACAGGACGTGTTCGTCGAGTGGGGCGGTATCGGCGCCGCGCGGGCGGACCGCGTGAGCGTGGAGTTCGGCGGCCTTGGCGCTGCGCTCGCGGGCGACATCCGCGTCAGCCAGGGGTACGCCGGCGCGGTGGCGGCTCGCGAGGCCGTGATCGAGCAGGCTGTCGTGCGGACGCTCGTCGCGCAGCACGTCACGATCAACCGCCCGTCCGCGGTGCTCGTCCTCATCGCCCAGAAGGTCACGGGCGACGTCCGGCCGGTCCTCGACTGGCGCGGCGCGCTCGCGTTCGGCGCCGCGTTCGGTCTCATCTCGGCCGTCGCGTCAGCCGTCCGCCGCACGCGCTGAGGTCCGCCGAGCACTCTCGCCAGGGGCCGCTGGCTACCCCTGCTTCGGTCGGGCCGGCGTGGCGCCGACCAGCCGTTGGAGTCGCCGGGCGACGCGCTTGGCGAGGGATGGCCGCGGGGTCTTCGGCTTCGCGGGCTTCGCCTCCGCCGTGGGGATCGCGGCGGTCTTCGTGATCGGCGTCAGCCAGCTGCTGTCAACGTCGACGAGCTGGAGCTCCGGGGCACCGAACAGGCGCAGGAACTCGGCGACGATATAGCGGACCGCGTGGCGGTGGATGTGGCGCCCGTCGTCCCGGTAGTAGTCACCCTGGCGCTCCGCGGTGACGACCATCTCGTACGAATGGAAGTAGTGGACGTCCGGGTGGCGGTCCAGGAACTCCGAGACCGCAGCTCGGATCCGGCTCTTGGACTCCGTGTTCGCGACGCGGACGTCGAGCGGCGTGAAGGTCGTGTGGAGTGGGACGGGCGACGTGGTCAGCACGAGCGCTGCACCGAGGTCGTCGCGGACGACGCGGCGGATCGTCTCGAGGTCGTCCAGCATCTCGCCGACCGTGAGGCGGTGGAACTCGGGCGCAAGCCTCGGAAAGACCGCCGGGTGCGGGATCTGCCGGTACGTGTTGCCGGTCCCGGCGTTGCGCCACGTCTCGATCAGGCCGAGGGTGCACACGACGACGTTCGCGCCGCGGAACAGGGCGTCGGCACGGGCGTCCGCCTCGGCCCGGGCGGCGTCGAGCGCGACCTGGTCGGCGTAGATCGTGTCGTAGTCGCGGAACGGGTCAACGAGCCCGTTGCGAACCTCCCAGGCGGGCTCCGTGCCGCGGGCGTCCCAGCCGCCGGCGATCCGCTCCAGCTCCTGCCGGATCGTCGCGGTCGAGTAGAACAGGCCGCCCGGGTGCATCCCACCCTGGATGCCGGTCGTCCCCATCACCTTCGCGAGCTCGTCCGCGAAGCACGAGCCGATCGTCGCGACGAGCGTCGACGGGCCGATCAGCAGGACCGGCTCGGCCCGGATGACGGCTGATCGATCGGACCAGGCGTGGACGTGCTGGAGCTCCCAGTCACCCAGGCGGCTCTTCAGGGTCGGCATGGCCGCAGGATACCGCGGGGTCGCGGCGAGCGGTCATGCCCACCTCGACTGGGTATCCTCAGCGCATGGCGAGCCCCACCGTGCCGCGACCCTCCCACGCAGGGGCCGGTGACCACCCGGGACCTGTGCTGGCCATCGTTTCCGACCGTGCCGGGGCGACCGGGCGGGACGTCGACGTGGTCCTCGTCCTGGACACCTCATGGACCGCCGACCCCGGCGCCGAGGACGCGGACGTTCCTGGCATGCGGACCCGGATCGCGGGCGTGCGCGACGTGGGCGAACGCGTGCTGGCCGACCGCGACCTGATTGCCGAGACGTCGGCGCCGCTCGATCGATGGGCCGCCGCGACCGGCGTCATCGAGGCGCTGGTGATCGACACGACCTCATTCTGGTACTACGTGCGGCTGCGCCACTGGATGTGGCTCCAGGAGCGGATCCTGTGGGCGCTGATCCTCGACGATGTCCTCCGCCGGGAGCGACCGGGCCGCGTCCTGGCCGGGACCGGGATCGACGAGGCGCTCGCGGATGTGCTGCCGCTGTTCGCTGCCCGCGACGGGTTCGTCCTCGAAGCCGAGCCGGCCTCCGCAACCGATGGCGTGACTGCCGCCCGGACGACGGCCGCGCCCAGCGTGTTCCCGACGCGCCTCCTCGCCCGGGGGCTGCGGCGGCGCGTTCGCGGGTTGCTCGGACGCACGCCGCCGCCGCCGCGCACGCCCGTCGACGACCGCCTCGATGCCGTCCGTGCTCGCATCGACCGGCTGGCGACCGAGCACGGCAGGCTGCTCGTTGTCCGTCAGCACGACCCGCAGCTCGTCGAGACCCCTGACGGTCCGCGGATGATGAACCCGTACCTCGATCCGATCGTGGATCGTCTCCGTGGGACGGCCCTCGACCCGATCTCCCTCGACATGCGGGGGCGAGTGAAGCGCGACGCCGACTGGGCACGGCTCGAGGCGCCGGGCAACGAGCGCGAGCTGCCCCTCGACGCGCTCCTCCTCGACGGCGTGGCCCTGGGCGACTCGACGCTGGACTGGGACCCGCCGGCGGTCTCCATCCCGGTCGCCGACATCGACCTCGGCCCCCTGCTCACGGCCAACGTGATCGACAGCGCGCGAGACTGGCTGCCGCGGATGGTCCGCTCCACCGGCCGCATCGAGGGGCTGCTGCGCCGCCTGCGGCCCGCCGGGATCGTGCTCGCTGACGAGTACCACCGCCAGGACTGGCTCACGGCGGCAGCGCGCGTGGGCATCAAGGTCGCCGCGATCCAGCACGGCATGATCTACCCGCGCCACAACGGCTACATGCACGCGGACCGCCCGCCCAGCCTGCATCTCGCGGATCGGACGTACGTGTTTGGACCCTGGGAACGGGACCTGCTCGTGGAGTGCAGCGTCTACCGGCCTGACGAGGTCGTCGTGGGCGGATCGGCGCGGCTCGACCTCGCGCGCGACGATCCGGCGGGCGCGGCGGCCCTGCGGGCGGAGCTTGGAATCCGGCCTGACGAGCGGCTCGTGCTGCTGTCGGGTACCTGGGGCCGGATCTACCGGCGCTTCCACTACCCGATCGCGCTCGCGCGCGTGGCGGACCGACCCCTGCCCGGCGTCCACTTCGTCGTGAAGCACCACCCGGGCGAGCGCGACGACGGGCCGTACGACGCGGCCATCGCGGGCGCGGCCGCCGCCGGCGGGTTCGCGCCTCCCCCGATCACCCACGTGCGCGCCGTGGACCTGTACCGGATGCTCGCGGCCTCGGACGCCCACCTCGGGATCCACTCCACCGTGCTCACGGAGGCCGTGGTCACCCGGACGCGGAACCTCCTGGCGGACCAGCTGTACGCCGCGGACCTGCTGGGCTACGTGGAGGCCGGCGTCGCCACGCCCGTCCGGGACGGCGGCGACCTCCTGCGCGCCATCGACCCGGCAACGCCGGCCCCGTCCGAGGCAGCGTCCGCCGCGTTCGTCCGCAGGCACTTCGAGCCCGGCGCGGCGGCGGACCGGATCGCAGGGGATCTCCTGGCGTGGCTGGCATGACCGGACCGCTCCTGTTCCTGGTCCCCGCTCGCGGCGGCAGCGTCCGACTTCCGGGCAAGAACCTGCTTCCCGTCGCCGGGATCCCGCTCGTCGGGCGGGCGATCCGGACGTCACGCCTGGCCGCGGCCGCGCTTGGCGAGCCGGACGCGCTCGTCGTCTGCTCCACGGACGATCCCGCCATCGCCGCGGCTGCGGCCGCGTGGCACGGCGAGGTCCTCGAGCGGCCCGTCGGGCTGGCGACCGCCGACGCCACGTCCGTCGATGTCGCGCTCCATGCGCTCGACGCGCTCGCGGCTCGCGGCGGGTTCCGGGCCCTTGTCCTCGTCCAGCCGACGGCACCCCTGATCACCGCCCAGGACCTCGCGGACGCGGTGCGCCAGTTCGACGCCACCGGGCGCGCTGTGGTGGCGGTGAGGGGGAGCCACCCGGCAGCGTGGCACGTCGGGGCGGCCCCGGACGGGTCCCTCACCCGGCTCCCCGCGGGTCCGTCCGCGGACAGGCTCCTGGCGGGATCGTTGTATGTGATCGCGCCCGATGTCCTCCGCCGCGAACGATCCTTCGCGCCCGAGGACGCCGAAGCGTTCGACGTGCCGGACAGCCGGGCCGTGGACGTCGACGGTGCCCTGGACCTGCTCGCTGCCGAGGCGATCGCCGGTGCGGCCCCCGTGCGGACGTTCACCATCGACGAGCGCGTGATCGGCGCCGGGCCGGTCTTCGTCATCGCGGAGGCGGGGGTCAACCACAACGGCGACGTCGCGCTCGCCCACCGCCTTGTGGACGCCGCCGCCGACGCGGGTGCGGACTGCGTGAAGTTCCAGACCTTCGACCCGGCCGCGCTCGCGAGCCCCACGGCGCCCACGGCCGCGTACCAGCAGGCCGCCGGCGCCCACGACGACCAGCGCGCGATGCTCGAGGCGCTCGCCCTCCCCGCCGACGCGTGGGTCGCGTTGCGAGACCACGCCCGGGACCGGGGTCTCACGTTCCTCTCGTCTCCGTTCGACGACGCGTCAGCGGACCTGCTCGACGGCCTTGGCGTCCCCGCGTTCAAGGTCGCGTCGGGGGAGCTCACGAACCTCCCGTTCATCGCCCGGCTCGCCCGGTTCGGACGCCCGCTGCTCGTCTCCACGGGAATGGCGGAGATGGCCGAGGTCGCCGACGCGATCGACACGATCGTGGCCGCCGGTGACGTTCCGGTCGCGCTGTTCCACTGCGTCTCGAGCTACCCGGCGAGCCCGGCCGACGCGAACCTGCGGGCGATCGAGACGCTGCGCCGGGCGTTCGGCGTGCCCACGGGCTGGTCCGACCACACCCCCGGCATCGAGCTCCCGATCGCCGCGGTCGCACTGGGGGCGACGCTCGTCGAGAAGCACCTGACGCTCGACCGCTCGATGACCGGCCCGGACCACGCGGCGTCGCTCGAGCCCACGGCGTTCAGGGCCATGGTCGCCGGGATCCGGATCGCGGAGGCCGCCCGTGGCGATGGCGTGAAGCGTCCCGTCGCCGCCGAACGGCCGATCGCCGCCGTCGCCCGCAAGAGCCTCCACTGGCGGCTGTCGCTGGCGACAGGCACCGTGATCGAGGCGGGCCACCTTGCGGCGATGCGACCGGGGACCGGGATCCCGCCGGCGGCGCTTGGCTCGTGCCTCGGGCGCACCACGGCCCGAGCGGTCGTGGCGGACGCGGCGGTCGACCCGGCGGACCTCGGACCGGAGCCCCTCCGGTGACCGACCCGCGGACGATCGCCGTCCTGACGACCGGCCGGCAGGACTGGGGGATCCTGCGCTCGACCGCGGAGGCGATCCGCGCCCACCCGGACCTGCGGCTGTGGCTTCTCGTCGGCGGGATGCACCTGTCGGCGCGGCACGGGACGACGCTGGACCACGTGCGGGCGGACGGCTTCGAGCCCGACGCGCACATCGACTGGCTGCCGGCCGACGCGGACCCGCCCGCCGACGTCCAGGCCGCGTCCGCCCTCGCGGCGATCGGGGGGGCGCTGCGGGCCGTGCCCCCGGACGCACTCGTCGTCGCCGGGGACCGGTTCGAGACCGCCGCGGCCGCCCTCGCCGCGACCGTCAACGTCGTTCCCCTCGTCCACCTGCACGGCGGCGAGCAGACGTTCGGGGCGTTCGACGACGCGCTGCGCAATGCGATCACGAAGCTCGCCCACCTCCATCTCGTCAGCCACGAGGAGCACGCGGCGCGCGTGATCGCGATGGGCGAGGATCCGGCGAGCGTGCATGTCGTCGGGGTACCCGGGCTCGACGCCCTCGCCCGCACCGACCTTCCGGGCCGGGACGAGCTCGCCACCGACCTCGGGATGCTGCTCGATTCGCCGCTCGTCGTCGTGACGGTGCACCCCACGACGCTCGGCACAGACCCGGCGGCCGCGGCACGAGCCGTCGTTGGGGCAATGGACCTCGTACCCGCCACGTACGTGGTCACGCTGCCCAACGCGGATCCGGGCGCTGCCGAGGTGCGCCGCCTGCTGACTGCGGCCGTCGCGGGACGCGCCAGGCGGGGCGGCCGGATCGCCGTCGAGGCACTCGGCTCCCGGGGCTACATGGGACTGCTGCAGATCGCCGATGCGGTGCTAGGCAACAGCTCGAGCTCGATCGTCGAGGCGCCCGCCCTCGACCTCCCCGCCGTCAACGTCGGCGAGCGCCAGGCGGGCCGCCACCGCGAGGGCAACGTGATCGATGTCGACGAGACGGCCGCGGACGTCGCCGATGCCCTGCGCCGCGTTCTCGACCCGGCCTTCCGGGCCGGCATCGCCACCCGCCATCCGGTGCTCCTCGACGGTCGTGCCGGGGTCAGGATCGCGGATATCATCGCCGGATGGCACCCATCCCGACCGCCGCGGAAGGCGCCGATCCGGCTGCGCCCGTGAGCGTGCCCGGCCCGCGCGAGCTGGTGATCCTCGGGGGTGGCGAGCACGCGGCGGTGGTCCTCGAGGCGGCACGGACGACGCCCGCGGCATGGACGCCCGTGGGTTATGCGGCGCCCGACCGATCCGCGGCCCTCGCGGCCCTCGACCCGACGCTCCCGTGGCTCGGGCCCGATGCCGGGCTGCCGGCCGGCGAGAAGACGCCGGCGCTCGTGCTCGGGTTCGGTGGTGGAACGCGCCCCGGTGACCGTGCGGCAGCCGTCGAGCGCCTGCCCGCCGCGCGCTGGGCAACCATCGTCCACGCCGCGGCCTGGGTCTCGCCCTCGGCGACGCTCGGGGACGGTGCGTTCGTCGGGGCGGGCGCCGTCATCAACGCCCGGGCCGTCGTGGGTGGCCACGCGATCGTGAACTCGGGCGCCGTCATCGAGCACGATGTCGCGATCGGCGCCTTCACGCACGTCGCCCCGGGAGCGATCGTCGGTGGGGGGGCGCGCATCGGCGTCGGCGCGTTCGTCGGCCTCGGCGCCCGCGTCCGTGACCACGTCACGGTCGGCGACGGCGCGGTCATCGCGATGGGCGCGGTGGTGGCCGACGATGTCGCCGCGGGCACGACCGTCGCCGGCATGCCGGCGCGCGCTGCCGGCGATCCCGGAGCGACGCATGCCTGACGGCCTGGCGAACTGCCTCGTCCCGGCCTCCGGGACCGTGCGCGACACGCTGCTGGCCCTGGACAGGGGTGCCGGCCGGATCGCGCTTGCCGTTGGCGAGGACGGCCGGATGGTCGGCGTCGTCACGGATGGTGACGTGCGCCGTGCGCTCCTGGGCGGCGCGGCCCTGGGCGATGCCATCGCCGGGATCCTTACCCGGAGCCCGGTCGCCGTCGCCCCCGGCGAGAGCCGCGCGGCGGTCCTGGAGCTGATGCGCGCCCGCAGGATCAGCGCCATCCCCGTCATCGACGAGCGCGGCGTCCCCGTAGGGCTGCACCTGCTCCACGAGTTCCTCGAACGGGCCTCGCGCAGCACGCCGGCGGTGATCATGGCGGGCGGCCTGGGCCAGCGCCTCCGTCCGCTCACGGAGACCATGCCCAAGCCGATGCTGCGGGTCGCGGGCCGGCCGATCCTGGAGCGGATCGTGCTCCATCTCGTCGGCTTCGGCATCGACCGCATCTACATCTCCGTCAACTACCTGGGACACGTGATCGAGGAGCACTTCGGGGACGGCTCGGGCTTCGGCTGCTCGATCGCGTACCTGCGCGAGGAAGAGCCGCTGGGGACAGCCGGCGCCCTCGGGCTCCTCCCCACGCCGCCAACCGAGACGCTGCTGCTGCTCAACGGGGACCTCGTCACGTCAGCTGACATCGGGGGGATGCTCGACTTCCACGAGCGCGGCGGGTATGCCGCGACGATCGGCGTCCGCCGCTACCTCCACACGATCCCGTTCGGGTGCATCGAGCGCGACGGCGACGAGGTGGTGGCGCTCGACGAGAAGCCGAGCGTCGAACGCGAGGTCAACACCGGGATCTACGCGCTGGCCCCGTCGGTCGTCGCCCGCGTGCGGCTTGGCGTCGCGCGCTCGATGCCGGAGCTCATCGGCGCGGTTCTCGACGACCGGGAGCGCGTCGGCGCCTTCGAGATCGAGGACGACTGGGTGGACATCGGCCAGCGCGAGCAGCTCGCGCGTGCGCGCGGAGGAGCGTCATGACGGACCAGGGCCACGTCGTGGAGCAGAGCCTCGCCGGGCGTCCCGTCCTCGTGACCGGGGCGGACGGGTTCATCGGCAGCCACCTCGTGGAGCGGCTGGTCGCCGACGGCGCACACGTTCGCGCGTTCTGCATCTACAACTCCCGCGGCTCCGCGGGCTGGCTCGACGGGCTGGACCCTGGGACCCGCGCGCGGATCGATATCCGGCTGGGCGACATCCGCGATGCGCGGCTGGTCGAGACCGCAACCGACGGCGTGGAGGTCGTGTTCCACCTCGCTGCGCTGATCGCGATCCCGTACTCGTACGGCGCCGTCCAGTCGTTCATCGACACCAACGTCACGGGGACGATGCACGTGCTCGAGGCGGCGCGCCGGGCCGGCGTCCGGCGCGTCATCCAGACGTCCACAAGCGAGGTCTACGGCACGCCGGCGTCGCTCCCGATCCGCGAGACGCATCCGCTCAACGCCCAGTCGCCGTACGCGGCGTCGAAGGTGGCCGCGGACCAGCTCTCGCTCGCCTACCATCGCTCGTTCGGCGTCCCGGTCGTGGTCCTCCGGCCGTTCAACACGTTCGGCCCGCGGCAGTCGGACCGCGCGGTCCTGCCGACGATGCTGCGCCAGCTGCTGGCCGGTCACGGGGAGATCCGCCTGGGACGGCTGGACCCCCGCCGGGACCTCACCTACGTCGGCGACACGGTGGACGGGTTCGTGCGGGCTGCCGTCGCCGAGGGCGTGGACGGCGAGACGATCCAGCTGGGGACCGGGCGTGCCGAGTCGATCGGGGAGCTGTTCGCGCTCGCGAACCAGATCCTCGGGACGCACGCCGTGGTCATCGAGGACCCGGCGCGGCGGCGGCCTGACGCGAGCGAGGTGATGGTCCTGCTCTCCGACCCGACGCGCGCCCGCCAGCTGCTGGGCTGGGAGGCCCGCACATCCCTGGAGGCCGGCCTGACCGCGACGATCGACTGGCTGCGCACGCAGCCGGCGAGCCTGGACGTTGGTCGTGTCCAGCTCTGAGGACGGTGTCGACGTGACCGAGCGGATCCCGCTCGCCGAGCCCTCGATCGGCGGCAACGCTGCGACCTACCTCCAGGAGTGCCTGGAGACGAACTTCGTGTCGTCCGTCGGCCCCTTCGTCACCCGCTTCGAGCGCGAGTTCGCGGCCGTGGTGGGGGCGCGGTTCGCCGTCGCGTGTGCGTCCGGGACCGCCGCGATCCACCTCGCGCTGCTGGCGCTGGACGTGGGCATGGGCGACGACGTCCTCGTCTCGACGCTGACGTTCGTCGCGTCCGTCAACCCCATCGCGTACGTCGGGGCGGCGCCGGTCGTGGTGGATTCCGAAACCGCGACCTACAACCTCGACCCGGCGCTCGTCGTCAATGAGCTGGAGCGGCGGGCCCGGCTGGGGCTCCGGCAGCCCGCGGCGATCGAGGTCGTGCATCTCGTGGGCCACCCGGCGGACATCGCCCCGATCATCGAGGCTGGGTCGCGTCACGGGGTGCCCGTGATCGAGGACGCGAGCGAGGCGCTGGGCGCCACCTGGACGGCAGGTCCATACGCGGGCCGCCACGTCGGGACGCTCGGCCGGGCCGGGGTCTTCAGCTTCAACGGCAACAAGCTGATCACGACGGGTGGCGGCGGCATGCTCATCACTGATGACGAGGCGCTGGCGCGGCGCGCCCGTCACCTCTCGACGCAGGCCCGGCTCCCCGGGCTGGCGTACGACCACGACGACGTCGGCTACAACTACCGCCTCACGAACATCGCGGCTGCGCTCGGCGTGGCGCAGCTCGAGGAGCTGCCGCGGCTCCTGGACGCGCGGCGTGCGATGGCCGCCCGCTATGACGATGCGCTCTCCGGCCTGCCGATGCTGGCTGCCCCGAAGGCGCCCTGGGCGGACCCGTCGTACTGGCTGTACACGTGTCGGCTCGACCCATCCCGGACGGCGGTCACGCGCGATGCGCTCATCGCGGGGCTCGCACGGCTGGGCATCGAGGCACGCCCGATCTGGACCCCGATCCACGAGACGCGGCTGTACGCGGACGCGGCCCGCCTGGGCGGTGAGGTCGCATCGGCGATCGCTGCCACGGCGTGCTCGCTGCCGTCATCGGCGAGCCTCACGCCTGCCCTCCAGGAGCGCGTGATCAACCGGCTCGGGGAGTTGCTGCTCGGTTGACCCGCCGCGCCCCGTCGTGGGCCCGGACCGCCCGGGCGCATCGGCATGTCGCCGCCCGGTGTCAGCGCTTCGCGAGCGGGATCGGGATCGGTTTCGCGCCTGCCAGCACGCCCGCTGCCAGCTGGGCGGCCCGACGCTGCGCGGAGTGCGCCTGGTGGATCTCGACCACCTCGGCCGGCGACCCGTCGGCGACCACGCGGCCCTGCTCGATGAGGAGGGCACGGTTGCAGTACTCCTCCACCCAGTTCATGTCGTGCGTCACGAGCACGATCGCCTTCGCCTGGGCCAGGAGCTCCTTGACCCGCTGCTTCGACTTCTCCCGGAACTGGGCGTCGCCCGTCGCGAGGACCTCGTCGAGCAGCAGGATGTCCGGCTCGACTGAGGTCGCGATCGCGAACCCGAGCCGAGCCTTCATCCCCGAGGAGTACGTCTTGATCGGGGCGTCGATGAACTGTCCCAGCTCCGCATAGTCGACGATCGCCTCGAGCTGCTCCTCAACCACGTGGTGATCGAGGCCCATGAAGGCGCCCGCGAGCCGGATGTTGTCGACGCCGCTGAGGTCCTGGTCGAATCCGACGCCAAGGGTCAGGAGGCTCGAGATGTGGCCGTTCACCTCGACCGAGCCCTCGGACGGCGTGATGATCCCGGCCAGGACCTGGAGCAGCGTGCTCTTGCCCGCCCCGTTCGGCCCGATGACGCCCAGCGACTGCCCGTGGGGCACCTCGAACGAGACGTTGCGCAAGGCCCAGAAGTGGAGGTCGCCCTCCCGCCGGATGCGTCGCACCAGCGAATCGCGGACAGTCTGCTTCTTCGTCAGCTTGAGGCTGTAGCGGACGCCAGCGTCATCGACGCGGATGGCTGCGCCGGTCGTGGCGCCCGGGGTGGTGGTGACGGACATGGCGCTCAGAGGACCTTGGCGAACGCCGGCTCGACCCGCTTGAACAGGAGGATCGCCAGCGCGAGGAGGATGACGGAGCCGACGAGGACCACGCCCAGCGCCATGAAGTCGGGTGCCTTCCCGTTGTAGATCAGGTCGCGATAGGCACCGAAGAAGTGCGTCCACGGGTTGAGCTGGAACAGGGTGCCGATCCAGTGGTGCTTCTTCGCGAGATCCGCGACGAGGGCCGGGCTGTACAGCGCGGGCGACAGGTAGAACCAGAAGCGCAGCAGGTGGCGGGACAGGTTGCCGATGTCGCGATAGAAGACGTTAATCGATGACAGGGCGATCGCGACCGCGAGCGAGAACACGAACTGGACCACTGCCACGAGCGGGATCAGCAGGATCCACGCGGAGAGGTGGTCCGCGTAGAACAGGATCGTCAGCCCGAACAGCGGGATGAGGCCGAACAGGAAGTTCACGACCCCGGCCACGACCGCAGAGACAGGCAGCACGAGCTTGGGAAACTGGATCTGCTTGATCAGTCGTTCCTGGCTCGAAACCGCGGCCGTGCCGTCGCCGACCGTCGCCTGGAACCACTTCCAGGGCAGGATCGCGCAGAAGATGAACAGCGGGTAGCCCGGCCCGCCACGGTCCAGGATGACCGAGACAAGGATGACGTACACCAGCATCTGGAGGAGCGGATCGATCACCCACCAGACGTTGCCGAGCAGCGTGTCCGTGCCCTTCTTCTTGAGGTCGGCACGGACGAGGTAGGCGATGAGGCGGCGTCGGGAGAGGGTCTCGGCGATCCCGTCTCGCACGAGCTGCAGGGGCCCAGGCCTGACCGACGACGACCGGAAGGACGCAGGGGCGTCGGGTCTGGAAGTCACGGCCGCGAGCGTAGCACGGGCCACCTCGCACCGGCCCAGCGCGTGCATGGGGTACCATTCTGCGCCGCGCCGTCAGCGCCTCACAACCCGTCGCCGTGACGGCATCCAAAACGAGGAACTCCCCACCCCATGACGTCGTTCCGCGGCCGGCCGACCGGCAACCGAGCTCGCACCTGGGACGATCGGGACCGCCGCTCGATGCTCCTCAATATCGGCTTCGGGGTCACGATCGTCACTGCCCTCCTGCTCCTCGTGGTGGCCTTCGCTGCCACCTGGTACGGCGACCACCTCGCGGCGGCCGGCAGCGTGAACGGCCAGTCGATCACCAAGGACGCCTACAGGACCCAGCTCAAGATCAACGCGTTCCGCAACGACTACGCGGCGCGCAGGATCCGCACGCTGCTCACCGCGGGCCAGATCCGCACGGCCGATGCGCAGGCCCGCCTGAGCCTCCTCGACCAGCGCAAGCAGCAGGCGAACACGATCGCGCTCGAGCAGCTGGTCGACGGCGCGGTGATGGCGCAGCTCGCGCCGAACCAGGGTGTCACGATCACGGACGCCGACGTGGACGCCCGCCTGACCGAGGAGGCCACCACCCCGGAGCTGCGGCACGCGTGGGTGATCGCCTTCGCGCCGAAGATCCCCGATGGTGCAACCGCGCCTGACGCCCCGGCGATCGCGGAGGCGAAGGCTGCCGCGACCACGGCGCTTGGCGATCTCAAGGGCGGCAAGGCCTGGGAGGACGTCGCCAAGGCGGTGTCCACCGATGCCACGAAGGAACAGGGCGGCGACCTCGGGTTCGTCGACAAGAACGCCGCGCTGGACGCGCCGTTCGTCGAAGCGATCTTCGGTGCAGCCAAGGACACGCCGACGGACCTGGTCGTGGGTGCCGACGGCACGTTCCGGATCGGTCGCGTGACGGACGTCATGGCGCCGGTCGTGGACGCGACGCTGCAGAGCCAGGTGGCCGGCGAGGGTATCGACCTCAAGGACTTCCGCGAGGCGCTGCGGCGGGACGTCACGCGCACCAAGCTCAACGACGCGGTCCTCGCGCAGTACCTCGCCCCGGGGCCGCACCGCCAGGTCGCCGAGATCTACATGCAGGCGGGCCAGGACGATGCCATCCCGGGTGCCATCCGCGTCCGGCACATCCTGTACTCGCCGAACGGCGACGCCTCCAAGGCGTCCACGGTCCCTGACACCGACCCAGCGTGGAAGGTGGCCGAGGAGAAGGCCCGTGCCACGTACGAAAAGGTCAAGGCGGACCCGAGCCAGTTCGACGGGATCGCCCGTGCCGAGAGCGACGAGGGGCAGGCGTCCACGACCGGCGGCAAGCTGCCGTTCCTCGCACCCAACGGCGGACTGCAGCTCGACGCCGCGTTCGGCGCGGCGATCTGGGCTGCCGGCCTTCAGCCCGGCCAGCTCCTTGCGCCGGTGAAGTCGGCGTTCGGCTGGCACGTGATACAGGTCATGCACTACCCGACGGACCTCGAGTGGGCGAACAAGCTCAAGACCGACATCGCGGCGGGCACGCTCACGTTCGCCAATGCCGCGCGCGACAACTCCGACAAGGTCGAGGCAGCGCAGGGCGGCGATCTTGGCTGGATCGGCAAGGGCCAGCTGACCGAGGACCTCGAGAAGGCCATCTTCGCGGCGCCGGTCGGCACGGTCAGCGACCCGCTCCAGATCGCGGACGACGGGACGTACCTGTTCCTCGTGTCCAAGGAGGAGACCCGGACGCCGGACGCGAAGCAGAAGGCGATCCTCAAGAGCTCGGCATTCTCGATCTGGTACTCGAAGCAGAAGGCCACGTTCGACATCGTCCGCGACCCGGCGATCACCGCCACCGCCACGTCCTGACGCGGCGAGGCGGCCGGACCATGCTGGACGCGCTCCTCGCCGAGGCCCGACTTCGCTGGCGACTCGACCCCGCGGGCGGGCTCGGCATCGTCGTGGCGGAGCGGCTGGTGGCGACACCGATCGAGCCGGCCGTGCCCGTCCTCGTCGTGCCCGCGGCCCGGATGCGCGCGACCATCGACCCGGCAGCGGCGCCCGCCGACCCGCTCCCCGGGCGTCACAGGCGGGACGGCGCGGATCCCGTCGCGGTCCTCCGGCGGCTGTACCCCGCGGACCACCCGGTGGGCCGGTTCGGGCTCGCCGAGGGCACGACGATCGGGGCGCTCACGACTGCAGACCTCGAGGAGCCGCTGTACCTCGGGCCCGTCGCGCCCGTCGCCGATGTCGCATCGCCGTGGGGCATGCCCTGGATCTCGGCCCGTCTCCGGGCACCCGACGGCTGTCCGTGGGACATCGAGCAGACCCACGAATCGCTCCGCAAGCACCTCCTCGAGGAGGCATACGAGGTCTACGACGCCCTCGCCGGCGGCGCGACCCCGGAGCTCGCGGGCGAGCTCGGCGACCTGCTGCTCCAGGTGGTCCTCCATGCGCAGCTTGCGGCAGAGGCGGGCGTCTTCGACATGACCGACGTCTGGGCGGCGATCGCATCCAAGATCGTCCGTCGCCACCCGCACGTGTTCGGCGAGTCCGAGGCGCGGACCGCGGGCGACGTCAACCGCCAGTGGGAGCGGATCAAGGCGGGCGAGCGCGCCGATGCTGCTGCGGCGTCCGCGACCGCCGACGGGGCCGCCTCGGAGCCCCCGAAGAGCGCGCTCGACGGGATCAGCCGTTCGCTGCCCGCGCTCGCCGCGAGCCAGGAGATGCAGGAGCGGGCCGCGAACCTGGGCTACGACTGGCCCTCGATCGACGGCGTGCTGGACAAGGTCCGCGAGGAGGTCGGGGAGCTCGTCGAGGCCGAGGACCCGGCCCACCGCGCGGAGGAGCTGGGTGACCTGCTGTTCGTCCTGACGAACGTCGGTCGCAAGACCGGGATCGAGGTCGAGGCGGCGCTGCGATCTGCCAACGAGAAGTTCCGCCGGCGGTTCCGGCACGTGGAGCTGGCGGCTGCCGAACGCGGCGTCGCCCTCCGTGATCTCTCCTTCGAGGAGTTGGATGCGCTGTGGGACGCCGCGAAGGCCCACGAGCGCCGGGAGGCGACGGCATGACCATCGGACACGCGCCGACGGGTTTCGGCAACCAGGGCGTCGTGCGGGCTGACGGGCGTACGCCCGGCGACCTCCGCCCGATCGAGATCACGCTCGGCGTCCAGAAGTGGGCCGAGGGCTCCGCGCTGATCCGCTTCGGCGATACGCAGGTGCTGTGCGCGGCGACGATCGAGGATCGCGTCCCACCGCACCTCCGCGGCAAGGGGACCGGGTGGGTCACGGGCACGTACGAGATGCTGCCGCGGGCGACAGCGGAGCGCTCGGAGCGCGAGGCTGCAAAGGGCAAGATCGGCGGCCGGACGCACGAGATCCAGCGGCTCGTCGGCCGGTCCCTGCGCGGCGTCGTGGACATGGCGAGGCTCGGTGAGCGCACGGTCACCGTGGACTGCGATGTCATCGTCGCCGACGGGGGGACACGCACGGCCTCGATCACCGGCGGCTATGTCGCGCTGGCGGCAGCGCTGATCACCTATGGCATGGAACGGCACCTCGTAGGGCACGTCGCGGCGGTGTCGGTGGGGATCATCGACGGGGTGAAGTACCTCGACCTCGACTACTCCGAGGACTCGCGCGCCGAGGTGGACTTCAACGTCGTGGGTACGGACGCGGGCGCATACGTGGAGCTCCAGGGCACTGCAGAGGGAAAGCCGTTCGACCGCGCGTCGCTGGACGAGCTGCTGGACCTTGCGAACGTCGGACTGGGCCGGCTGTTCGAGGCGCAGAGCGAGGCGCTGGCGAAGGTCCGGCGCTAATGGGGAGGACCCGGTGCCCCGGCAGCTGCTGGCGGTGACTCGCGCCCCGGCGCCGCGCGCGGGCGCCGCGCGCCCCGTCGCCGGAGCGGCCGACGCCGCGCGCCTCAGCGCCGCAAGGAGCGCGTCCGACGCCGCGCGCCTCAGCGCCGCAAGGAGCGCGTCCGACGCCGCGCGCCTCGTGACTCACGTCGGAGTCGGATCGAGCCTTTCCGTGCGAGGGCCTGGCAGCAACGTCGGCATTGGCGTTTCGGTCCTCGCACGCGAGGGCTCGTTTTGACGCAGGGCCGAGTCAGCGGCGCCGCAAGGAGCGCGTACGGCACCATCGGAGCGGCCGGCCCCGCGCGCCCCGGCGCCACTCGCCCCGGCGCCGCAAGGAGCGCGTCCGGCACCACCGGAGCGGCCGGCCCCACTCGCCTGCTCGTCGCCACCCGGTCGCGGCACAAGCTCGGCGAGCTGCGTGCGCTCCTCTCGCTCGGGCCCGACGTGGAGCTCGTGTCGCCTGACGACGTCGGGATCGCGGGGGAGCCCGACGAGACAGGCCTCACCTTCGAGACGAACGCCCGGATCAAGGCGCGCTACTACGCCGAGCGATCCGGCCTCCCCACCCTCGCGGACGACTCCGGGATCGAGGTCGACGCGCTCGACGGGCGGCCGGGCGTGTTGACGCGCCGCTATGCCGGGCCCGACGCGACCGACACCGACAACAACACGAAGCTCCTGAGCGAGCTGGCGGGGTTGGTGCCCGAGCGACGCGGCGCGCGCTACGTGTGCGTCCTTGCGCTGGCCCTGCCCGGAGACGTGGGTCCCCGCGGCGGGCTCCGGATCCTCACCCGGCGGGGGACGTGCCGCGGGCGGATCGCCGCCCGGCCGAGCGGGGAAGGCGGGTTCGGCTACGACCCCATCTTCGAGCCGGCGTCCGAGCCGCCGGGCGGCCAGACCCTGGGCCAGTGGTCGGCCGCGGCCAAGAACGCGATCTCGCACCGCTCGCGGGCCGCGCGGCGGATGGCGCCGGTGCTCCGCGACCAGGACATCTCGCCCGCCGAAAGATGATCGAGCCGCGTGAGCCCGCCGCGCGAGTCAGCAGCGAGTCGGCCGCACGTGGCAGCCGCGAGCCCGCCGCGCGAGCCCGCCGCGCGAGCCCGCCGACAGATGGCCGAGCCGCGCGAGTCGGCCGTGGACAGGCCGACGCCGGGCGGTCCCTGCCTGCCGAGCTGGACCGTCCGACGTCCACGCCGCGACGCCCCGACCCCCCGGCTGGTTCCCGCCGCCGAGATCGCGCATGCTGGGCGCCTGTATGGGAGGCCCGGATGCTCGGTCGGAAGGACTACACGCGCGGCGAGCTCGAGCGTGCCCGGACGACGGTCGTCGCGCAGTTGATGGCGTGGCGATCACTGGCCGCCGCGCATCCCTCCGCGGACGTCGAGGTCGTGTACTTCAACGCCATGACGCTCGCGCTTGACCGGTCCTTCGTCCACCGGTCGCGGGCGGTCACGGGCAAGGATGGCAACCCGCTCAACGAGCTGGAGCTCATTGCGGAATCGCTGCTGGACAATGACGGCGTCATGCGCGGCAGCAACGTCATCCGATACATACCCGGGGCGGCCGTGGTCAGGCTTCGCCCCGGCGACCCGATCCGCCTGACGGCGAACGACTTCGAACGCCTGTCCACGGCCGTCCTCGCAGAGCTCGAGGCGAGGTTCGTCACCGGCTGAGCCGCCCGGCGCGGGCGTCGAGCCACCCGGAGCGACGTACACGGAGCGATGCCCAACCCGGGTTCCCGGCATCGCCCAAGCCTTGGGCCGGTACCTCGCCGCATCGGTGCCGTCACCGATCTGTACTGCGAATGGGATTGTTCGCGGCGTTTCGCATGTCTGCCCTGCGTGTCCGGGGCCCCACCCTGCAGACAACCCCCCGGTAGCCCGCTCACCCGGGCCATTGGACCCTGCGACCTCGCCGCCCACTTCCCCCCGGGAGGCGCAGCACGCGACCGCCGCGACGCCCGTTCGGCCAGCTGTGCCGGCCGGGTCGCCTCGGTGCGACACATACAGGAGCCCGACCCATGGCGCTACGACCGATGCGGGAGCCTGGCACGGCCGGGCTCGCACGCACCGCCCGATATCTTGCGATGCTCGCCAGCGTCGCCCTCCTCGCGGCCGCGTGCGGCACCAACTCCGGGAACGCCAGCCCCGGCGCGTCCACCGGACCCGGCAGCCAGGCGCCCGCGATCAGCCCCGCCGCCGAGCTCAGCGGCACCCTCACGGTGTGGGCGATGGGCAACGAGGGCGTCCAGCTCAAGACCCTCGCCGATGGCTTCATGAAGGAGAACCCGGGCGTCAAGGTCAACGTGACCCCCGTCGACTGGGGCCAGGCCGTCGCCAAGCTGCAGACGGCCATCGCGGGCAAGCAGACGCCCGACGTGAGCCAGATGGGTACCGACATGATGGGTCAGTTCGCGGCCACCGGCGCCCTGGAGCCCGTCCCGGCGAACTTCGATCCCAGCACCTTCTTCGAGGGTGCCTGGAACACGAACGTGATCAACGGCACCGTCTACGGCGTGCCGTGGTACGTCGAGACGCGACTCCTGTACTACCGCACGGACATCGCAGAGAAGGCCGGCATCACCGCGGCTCCCGCGACGTGGGAAGACCTGACGACGATGGCCAAGGCGATGCAGGACAAGGGCGGCGCCAAGTGGGGCATCTCGCTGGGTACGAAGAACTGGCAGGAGTACCTGCCGTTCCTGTGGTCGAACGGCGGTGACGTCGTCGATGCCAGTGGGAAGTTCACGCTCAACAGCCCCGCGGCCGTCGAGGCCCTCACCTATTACGACTCGTTCTTCAAGGACAAGGTGTCCCCGTCCTCCGTTCCCGAGGGCTTCGACATCACGCCGGCCTTCGTCGCCGGGACGAACCCGATGTTCTTCTCCGGCCCGTGGCACATGGGCCTGATCGACGCCGCGGGCGGCGCGGGTATCAAGGGCAAGTGGGCAGTCGCCCCGATGCCCAAGAAGGTCACCGCCACCTCGTTCGTCGGCGGCAGCAACGTCGTCGTCTACAAGAACAGCAAGAACAAGGACGCCGCTTGGGCGTTCGTCCAGTACCTCTCCGACCCCCAGACCCAGGTCGCCTGGTATGGCGACGTGACCGACCTGCCGGCCGTGCAGTCCGCGTGGACCGACCCGGCCCTCGCCGGTGACGCAAACGTGACCCTGTTCGGCGAGCAGCTCAAGGACACCAAGGCCCAGCCGGCCACGGCGACCTGGAGCGAGCTGGCCACCGCCCTCAACTCCACCCTCGAGAAGATGACGACCGCGGGAATGACCCCGCAGGCCGCCGCGGACGAGATGCAGGCGGAGGCCGAGAAGATCGGCACCGGCAACTGACATGACCGTCCCGGCGCTCGCACGCCGCACATCGGCGGAGGCGGCCCCGGCCGCCTCCGCCGGTCGCCGCTGGCGCTGGCGCGACGACCTCACGGGTTGGGCGTTCGCCGCGCCATTCGTCATCCTGTTCCTTGTCTTCCTGGCGTTCCCGATCGTGGTCTCGTTCATCCTGAGCTTCACGAGCTTCGGGCTGCGGGACCTCCAGAACCCGGTCGGTGCCACGTTCGTCGGGCTCCAGAACTACGTGGATCTCCTTTCTGACCCGAAGTTCTGGGCGTCCCTCCTCAACACGGTCTACTTCGTCGTCGTGGGCGTGCCGATCACCCTTGCGCTCGGCCTGCTCATCGCGAACGCGCTCAATCGCGGGATCACTCGCTTCCGCACCGTCTTCCGCGTGGGCTACTACCTGCCGGTCATCACCAGCATCGTCGCCATCGCCGTCGTCTGGCGGTTCCTGCTGAACCCTGATGTCGGCCTGATCAACATGCTGCTGGCCAGCCTCGGCATCAAGGGGCCAGCCTGGCTCGCGGACCCGGCGCTGGCGATGCCGTCGATCATCGCGATGGCGGTCTGGCGCAACCTCGGGTTCGCGATGATCGTGTTCCTGGCAGGGCTCCAGGCGATCCCTGCCTCCCTGTATGAGGCGGCATCGATCGACGGGGCCGGGCGCGGGCAATCCTTCCGCTACGTGACGCTGCCGATGCTCCGCCCGACGATCCTGTTCATGACCGTGATCACCACGATCGGCTACCTCCAGCTGTTCGAGGAGCCGTTTGTCATGACCGGCGGCGGCCCGCTGGACCGGACGCTCTCGGTGACGATGTACATGTATCAGCAGGGCTTCACGTTCTTCCACCAGGGCTACGCCTCTGCTGTCGCCTACGTCCTGTTCGTGATCGTGGCGATCGTCGCGTTCCTCCAGTTCAAGTTCCTGCGCTCGGACGCATGAGGGCACGCCGATGACCGCCATCCCCGCACCCACCCGCGTCCCCGCGCCCCGCAAGGGCGCCGGGGACCATGTCGCCAACAGCAGTCGCCGGCGCTCGAGCCCGTGGGTCTACATCGCCCTGACCGGTGGCCTCGTCCTCATGATCGGGCCGTTCCTGTGGATGGTCCTGGGCTCGCTCAAGCCCGAGGCGGATTTCCTGCGCACGCCGCCGACGTTCCTGCCCTCGACGATCACCACCGACAACTACGGGCGGCTGTTCGACCAGCTGGACTTCCCGCGCTACTTCTTCAACTCCGCGGTCATCGCGTTCGCGGTGACTGCGGGCACGATCTTGTTCTGTCCGATGCTGGGCTACGCGCTGGCCAAGCTCCGGTGGCACGGCAAGGGGCTGATCATGGGCCTCGTCCTCGCGACGCTCATGGTGCCCGCCGGGATCACGCTCATCCCGAACTTCATCCTGATGAGCAACCTCGGGCTCGTGAACACGTACCCGGGCCTGATCCTGCCGTTCCTCGTCGGCCCGTTCGGCGTGTTCCTCATGCGCCAGTTCATGTACGGCGTCCCGAACGAATTGCTCGAGGCCGCCCGCATGGACGGCGCCAACGAGTTCCGGGTGTTCTGGTCGGTCGTGATGCCGATCGCGACCCCCGTGCTCGCGACCCTGGCGATCCTCACCTTCCTGGGCAGCTGGAACAGCTTCCTGTACCCGTTCGTGATGGCCCAGGAACCCCAGATGTACACGCTGCCGGTGGCCCTCGCCACGTTCGCGACCGGCCAGTACCAGGCGGACCACGGGATGCTGATGGCGGGATCGGTGCTGATCGTGGTGCCCGTCCTGATCGTGTTCGTCCTGTTCCAGCGCTGGATCACCGAAGGCATTGCCACCACCGGGCTCAAGGGCTGAGCCACCCGTGACCCGGTGACGCCTTCGGGTGCAACCGGGCCGCTCCATCGAGAGGTCAACCCGACATGCTCATCCGCCGGCGCGTCCCCGGGATCCTCGCCGTCCTGGCGGGGCTGCTCAGCCTCACGCTCGCATCGTCGACGATCGCACTTGCCGCGACGGCGGCGCCCGCGGGAATCGGCACCCGGTCAACGGCTGACGGGCCGGTGGCGAAGGCCGACCGCGTAACGCTCCTGGGCTACGCCCGCACCACTTGGGCGTCGTTCGTCGCGATGACCGACCCGGCCAGTGGCCTCCCCGCCGACAGCCTGTCCGCGGACGGGACGACCAGCGTCCAGACGTCCGTCACGAACATCGGCGCGTACATGTGGAGCACGCTGGTGGCCGACAGCCTCGGGATCATCCGCCACGCCGACGCCGTCCACCGCCTGGACGTCACGCTCCACTCTCTCGAGACGATGGAGCGCCACGAGCCCGACGGCCAGTACTACAACTGGTACGACCACGTGACCGGCGCCAAGCTGACGATCTGGCCGCCCACGGGCGCCCCGATCGGCGACCACGGCCCGATCCTCTCGTCCGTGGACAACGGCTGGCTTGCCGCCGCACTGCACATGGTGGCTACGAGCGTGCCCGAGGTCTCGACGCGGGCCGGGGCGATCTACGCATCCATGGACTTCGGCTACTACTACCGGCCGAACGTCAACCGGATCGCGTTCCACGTCGCCCCGGACGACGGCTTCTCCCCGTGCTGCTACGACACGATCGTGAGCGAGAGCCGGATCGCGAGCTACATCGGGATCGCCAAGGGCGAGCTCCCGGCGAAGGAGTACTTCGGGGCGTGGCGCACATTCCCGGCCACGTGCGACTGGAGCTGGCAGGAGACACAGCCCGTCGGCGTCACGCGCCAGTACCTGGGCGTCAACGTGTTCGAGGGCGCCTACCGCTACGACGGCATGCGCATCGTCCCGGGCTGGGGCGGCAGCATGTTCGAGGCGCTCATGCCCGCGCTGTTCGTCCCCGAGGAGAAGTGGGCCCCGAACAGTTGGGGCCTCAACCACCCGCTCACCGTTGCGGCCCAGATCCATCACGGCCTCGACGAGGCGCAGTACGGCTACTGGGGCTTCTCGCCGGCCAACATCCCCGAGGGCGGCTATGCCACCTACGGCGTTGATGCGATCGGCATGAACCCCGAGGGCTATGCATCAAACGAGGACAACACGCTCGCGGACAACGGCTTTGGCGACTGCCCGGGCCGTCCCGCGAAGCCGGCGCCCCCGGCCTCGGCGTACACGAACGGCGTGGTCACGCCCCACGCGGCATTCCTCGCGCTGCGCTGGGCACCCAACGCCGCAATGACGGACCTCGGGAAGCTTGCCCGCGACTTCCCGGGCATGTACGGCGCCTGGGGGTTCCGCGACACGGTCAACGTGGGCACCGGCACGGTATCGGACGGCTACCTGTCGCTCGACCAGGGGATCGTGATGGCCGCGATCGGCAACGCGCTGAACCACGACATGCTCCGCAAGGCGTTTGCGACCCCGGACGTCCAGGCCGCCCTGGAGCCCGTGATCTCGATCGAGAACTTCGGCGCGGGACCGCGTTCACGCTCGACCAACGTCGATCGGCCCTGACGGCCGGCCGATGACCTCGCGGACGGACAATCACCCGGACGACCTCGCGGCGCCGCCCGGGCGATCGTGATTGGCGTGGCCGCCGCCACGTCGATCGAGCTCTCGACGCCGCGGCTCGCCGCGGTGCTCGAGAACGGGTCGGGCGTCTCGATCGGGCTGCTGGACAACGGTTCCGTCGCCGCGATCCGGCATGGCGAGCTCCTCGTCAACCAGGTGCCCGGCAGCCCCCTGGGCGGCGGGATCGGGAACGTGTACCTGCGCCGCCGGACGCGGTCCGGCGCCGCCTACGTGCCGCTCCTGGGCCCGTCGTCCGCCAGCGTGTTCGCCGCCGATGGCGCGGGCGCCGCCTGGACCGGGACGTTCGACGACCTCGAGTACACGTGCCGCCTGCGCCTGGCGAACGCGGACGCAACGTGGTTCTGGACCGTGGAGACCCGGAACATGGGCCGGCAGCGCGTGACCCTCGACGTGGTGCTCGCCCAGGATGTCGGACTCGCCGACGAGGCCGCGGTCCGCGCCAGCGAGCGCTACACCAGCCAGTACCTCGACCATACGATCATCGAGGACCCGGCCCACGGGTTCCTCATCGGCACGCGCCAGAACCTGCCCCAGGCCGGCGCCGCGCCGTGGCTCATGCACGGCTGCCTGGATGGCGCAGTCGGGTACCTCACCGACGGGCTCCAGCTGTACGGGCTCGAGCACCGCGCGACGGGCGTCGCCGAGGCGCTCTGCCGGGCGCGGCTGCCGAACCGGAAGCTGCAGGGCGAGCTCGCGCTGCCGACGCTCCAGTCCCGCGCCGTGACCCTCGACCCCGGTGGGGTCACCACGATCATGTTCTTCGCCGCGCTCCTGGCGGACCACCCGGCCGCGACCGGCCCCGCCGATCGCTGGGTGGCGCGTGCCGCAGCCCTCGCCCATGCCCGCCTCCTGCCGCTCGACAACGAGCCGCCGGTGGTCGGCCGGCTGGCGTCCGCCTTCGACGCGCCGGCGCGGTTCCCGAGCCGCGACCTGGACGCGTCGTCCCTGCAGCGCTGGTTCGGGTGGTCGTGGCGACACGTGGAACGCCGGGACGGCCAGCTCCTGTCGTTCTTCCACGGTCGCGAGCACCACGTGGTCCTGCGGGCGAAGGAGCTCGTGGTCGAGCGACCGACGGGCCTGATCATGCAGTCCGGGCGCGAGATCATGCCGAGCGACGAGACGCTCTCGGTCACGACGTGGATGGGCGGGGTCTTCGCCGCCCAGCTGGCGATCGGCAACACGTCGTTCAACGCCCTGCTGGGTGTCGCACGCAACCCGGCGGACGTCCTGCGGGCGAGCGGCCAGCGCATCTTCATCCGGACCGACCGCGGCCTCGAGCTGCTCGGGCTGCCATCCGCGTTCGAGATGGGCCCGACGTCCGCCCGCTGGATCTACGAGGACGACCGGTATGCCATCGTCGTGCGGGTGGCGACGTCGCTCGAGGCGCCGGTCTGTCGGCTGACGATCGACGTCGCGCGCGGCGGCCCGCTGGCGTTCCTCGTGACCCACGGCATCGTCCTCGGCGCCGATGGGGCCGGCCCGCCCGGGACGGCGACCATCGACCAGGCGAACGGACGCGTGGAGCTGCGGCCCCACCCGTCGTCGCCGGTCGGGGAGCGATACCCGGGGACGACCTATCACCTGGTGGCCGCGGACCCCGCGTCGATCGACGCCATCGGCGGCGCCGAGCTGCTCGATGCCGACGCAGCCGGACCGGCGGGCACGCACGTCGTCGTCCGCACGCTGGCGGTCGATCATCTCGACCTGGCGCTGAGCGGCAGCATCCTCGACCGCCAGCGCGCCCACGAGCTCGCGCTCGCCTCGACCGTGGCCGCCAACCACGCGACCGCAGCCGCAGAACCCGCAGAACCCGCGTCCGCGGACCCCGTCGTCCCGGACGCCGATGCCGGCTCCCTCCTGCCCGGGCTCGGCCGCGGTGCGGCCCTCGGTGGCGGTTCCGGGCGGCGCGCGGACGACATCGCCCGGCTCAACGACGTCGTCCCCTGGTACCTCCACGACGCGTTGATCCACCTCGCGACGCCGCACGGCCTCGAGCAGTCCAGCGGCGCCGCATGGGGCCTGCGGGATGTCTGCCAGGGCCCCGTGGAGCTCCTGCTCGCCACCGCTCATCCCGCGCCGATCCGCGAGATCCTGCGCACGGTCTACGCGCACCAGCAGCGCTCGACGGGGGACTGGCCGCAATGGTTCATGGTCGACCGGTACCGGGAGATCGTCGGGCCCGACAGCCACGCCGACATCATCCACTGGCCGCTCAAGGCGCTGTGTGACTACATCGAGCTCACCGGCGACCTTGCGATCCTCGACGAGGAGGTCGGGTACGCCGACGAGACGACGTCGACGCCAGACGGCACGTCGACCCCGATCGCGTCATCGGACCCCACGGAGCCGATCCTCGCCCACGTCGTGCGCCAGCTCGACCGGATCGAGCAGGACGTCATCCCGGGTACCTCGCTGCCGGTCTTCGGCGGTGGCGACTGGGAGGACACGCTCCAGCCGGCGGACCCGGCGATGGCCCAGCGGCTCGTCAGCTCGTGGACCGTGGAGCTCGCATACCAGACGCTCGGTCGGCTGCGCGCCGTGGCGGCGCGGGCAGGCCTGGCCGCCCTCGAGGCGCGGCTCGGCGGCATGACGGACCGGCTGCGGGCGGACTTCAACGAGCATCTCGTGCCCGACGGCGTCGTCGCCGGGCTCGCCCACTTCGGCCCCGATGGGATCGAGTACCTGCTCCACCCGCGTGACCGCCGCACCGGCATCACGTATCGCCTCCTGCCGATGACCCGCGGCATCATCAGCGGCCTGTTCACGCCGACCCAGGCGACGGCGCACGCGGCCGTGATCCAGGAGCACCTCCGCTTCCCCGACGGCGTGCGGCTGATGGACCGTCCGATGGCGTACCACGGTGGGCCCTCGCAGATCTTCCGCCGGGCAGAGTCGGCAGCGAACTTCGGCCGCGAGATCGGACTCCAGTACGTGCATGCGCACCTGCGCTACGTGGAGGCGATGACGGTCATGGGCCTCGGGCGTGCCGCCTTCGACGGGCTCCTCGCGGTCTGCCCGATCCGCCTCGAGCTCGACGTCCCGAACGCGCTGCCGCGCCAGTCGAACGCGTACTTCAGCAGCTCCGACGCCGCCTTCGCAGACCGCCGGCAGGCGAGCCGCCAGTTCGAGCGCCTGCGCACGGGCGAGGTTGGCGTCAAGGGCGGCTGGCGGGTCTATTCCAGCGGCCCCGGGATCTTCCTCAACCAGCTCGTCCGCAACATGCTGGGCCTCCGGACCCAGTTCGACGACGTGCTCTTCGATCCGGTGCTCCCGGACGATGCGGACGGCCTGACCTTCGACCTCGAGTACGAGGGCCGGCGAGTGCGCTACCGCTTCCGCGTGGAGCGGGCCGGCTTCTCGCCGCGCGAGGTCCGCGTCAACGGGCGCCTGCTGCCGGGCGGCCGGTACTCGCACAACCCGTACCGCCGGGGCGGCCTGCTGGTCACGAAGGTGGTGTTCCTCGCCGCCCTCCGTCGCAACCGCAACGTGGTCGAGATCTTCGTCTAGCGCCCTGGGTTGAGCGGTGCGCGCGATCAACGCGCTGTGCGCGCCATCGTCCATGTCCGGGAGTGCGGGACCAACGTCGACTCGACTAGGGCCGAATCTCGAGCGCGTCCACGTGACCGGGCCGAACGGCTCCGAAGTGACGCTGATCGAGCGTCGCCACCTTCGATTCGCCGAGGCGTTCAGTCAGGGCCACGACGCTGGCATCGACGACCCCGAGCGCGAGATCGCCATAGCGTGCCTGCAGCTCGCGGCAGCGGGCCAGGTCGGCGCCCGTCGGCGCCTCCACCCGATACACCCCGGCCAGCAGGTCATCGAGGAAGATCAGCCACGCCTCAGCCCGCAGCCGACGGCTGCACCAATAGTCAAGCTCGGCGAGGACGAGGGCCGGCACGATGAGGTCCTCGTCCGATTCGAGGAGCAGGCGGGCGCATCGGTCGTGATCCGGATCGGCCGCATCGAGCGCCGCCAGCAGCGGTCCCGTAGCACAGATGAGGGCCACGTTCAGCGCGGCTCCTCGGCGACCGGCTCCGCGGTGACTTCGGCAGCGCTCGGGCCGTCGGTCGATCGGGCGACGCCGACCCGAGGGCGGCGGGCCGTTCGGAGAGCCACCGCCTTTTCCTCGACCGCCTCGCGCAGCAGGGCAGCGAGCGGGACCCGACGACGCTCCGCCTCCGCCTCGAGCGTGCGAATGGTGGCTTGAGGGGCGCTGACGGTGGTCCGCCGAAGCTGCGTCATGATGCGTGATGCCAGCCTCGCGACGCGAACGCGTCAACGCGTGCGAGGGCCAGGTCAAGGGCGCAGGCCGACGCTCTCCAGCTCGGCGCGTGCGAGCCGGTCGTAGCGACCCGTCGCGAAGTCCCCGATCGGGTCGGGGGAGTGCTCGAGCAGCGCGCCGTATGACAGGCGGTAGAGCGCGCGTGATGCAAGGAGGCGCTCCACGTCCGCATCGCGCACGTGCCCGATGGCCGCGCGCCGAGCGCGATGCCCTGCCCGCAGCTCGGACAGGCGGCGCGCACGCCACGGGAGGTATCGGTTGAGCCAGGGGATGAGCGCAAGGCCGAGGACCAGGATGCCGAGCAGCGCCGCGATCACGAGCAGCAGCTGCTCCAGCTGGGCGCCGACAAAGATGAACGGCTCCCCGGCCGACCCCAGCGCCGAGCGAGCCAGTCCTCCCGCCTGCTCCCCGACGAGTGGCAGCCCACCGAGCGAGTCGCCCAGCTGGCCGCCGGCGGCCTGGATGTTCGCGCCACCCCGCCCGACTTCGCGGCCGACCTCGGCGTATCCCGCGAGCGTCGTGTACAGGCGCACCGCGACGACGGCCCACAGGCTGACCCAGCACCACGTGGCGACGTCGGCCACGATCTCGCGCGCACGTGCCGACGGGACTTCGCTCCAGAACTTCATCGCGGTGCGCCTCCAGCGGATCCCGGCGGAACCCGTCAAGCGGGCGGGCCGGGACGATGCCCCAGTGTGGATCGGGGCGCAATCCAACGCGAGGGGCGCCGGACAGCGATCAGGGCTGGTTCGGCGTGCCTGTCTACGGAGGGCATGCGGTGTAGCCTAGGCTTCCGTCGGCTCGGATCGAAGCCCAAGCGCTTCGCGAGCACGAACCTGTCGGGGCGTGGCGCAATTGGCGGCGCACGTGCTTTGGGAGCACGAGGTTGTGGGTTCAAGTCCCACCGCCCCGACCATCACCGGTGTTCGTCCGTGCGATGCGAATCATGTCCGGATCGCTGGCTGTGAGCGGCTGCAACCAGCGGTTCATCGGCGAGATCTCGGCCGACGCCCAGACGATCGAGGGCCGCTGGGAGCGCGGGTTGGGCGCCGCAGATGATCAGCGGGATCGGCTTCCCACTCACGTGCGTCAGGGGGTAGCGGAGTCTCTCGGGCGCCAGTGTGCTCTCACGCGTTCTGTGCGAGCTCGTAGCGCGCGACGATGCCGGCAGCTGCCAGCGCGTCGTCGAAGTCGACGGCTGCCGGAGAATCGGCGAGGACGGATGCGTGCACGCCGGGCCAGGGCGTGTTTGCGCGAGCCTCGTAATGCATGGCGACAGTCGATCCGTCGCCGCTCGTGACGTCGAATGACCCGGACTGCGAGCCGTCGCGAAGGAAGGCATCCCACATCTTCGCGACGTCGTCCCGCGCGGTCGGCGTGGCAAAGTCCTCGACGCGTCGCCCGAGCAGCCGGGCCGGTGACCGACCGAGCAGTCGCCCCGCCGCGGCGGTCGCAAACACGTAGCGGCGGTCATCGTCGACCAGCAGCAGGACCGTGGGCTCGCCTCGCTTCGGCGCCACGCGGGCGACGGCGTCGTACGCGGTGAACGACCAGTCCGCGAAGTACGGCTCCCACTGCCCGCGGTTCGCGGGACCGGTCGCGGACCCACCGAGGGTTTCCGGCGCACCCGTGTCTCGCCACACGGTCACGTACACGGCTTCCTCTCCGTCGTCGACCAACCGACGCCCGATGTGGCTGACGAGGATGAGCCCCGAGTCGAGCTGCTCCGCCTGCGCGCGCCGCGCGAAGTCGAAGAACGTCTCGCCGTGTCCGGGCGCGAGTCGACCGGACAGCATGCGCAGCGCGCCGCCCGCCAGCGGCACGATCCCCGTCAGTTCCTCGCCGACCAGCTCGCAGTGGTCCGCGCTCACCGGCGAAAGATGACTTGCAACGGCAGCGAGCCAGGCCGGCCGGAGCGTGTCCTCGCCGATGCCCCGCTGCAGGTCGTCGAAGGTCGCCCAGGTCGAGACGAGCGCGAGTTCCAGCGTGCCGTCCTCGTGCTCCGAAAGGCCCGCCTGAAACGTGCGAAGGCCGGTCGTGCCGACGTTGGCGCCGTACACGTGGTCGCGGAGATGCGCAAGGACGATCCCGCGTGCTTCGGCCGCTCCCCGCGCGCGGTAGACGCGCAAGATCATTGCTGTGCCCCTCCCGTGGTGGTCCGCCCGGGGGCACAGCCTACCCGGCAGCTCCCGCTCTGTCACGCCGTTGCAAGCTCCAACGCTGTCGCCGCGACGATCACCTGTTCGAGTTGCTGAACCCCATCGCGACGTGCGCAGCGACGACGAGCGCGGCTGCGGCGACGATCCGGTCGAGCACAACCATCGTGCTCACCTTTCGGCCTGTACGGTACCCACGGGCGTGCCGCTTGCAGACGGCCTTGGCCGGGGCACGAGCGCGACGGCCGCCAGGGCCGAGGACACGAGACTGACGATCGTGATCAGCCCCACGACGGGGACGGCGATCTGGTCGCCGGCGGCGGCGATGACCAGGAAACCGCCGACGACGCCCGCGCCCATCAGCGCCACCCAGACAAGCATCGGGAACGCGAGTGCGGCGGCGCTGGTCCGACGGATGAGCCCGATGCCCGCGACGGCGCACAGCGGCAGGAAGACGCCAAGGTCGAGCGGATAGACGGGGTTGCTCGAGATGCCGGCTTTCGCGAGGTCGGGCGGCAGAACGCCCGTGATGCTCGTGGCGGCGATCTGGCTGAGCCAGAGCAGCCCGAACAGTCCGGCGACGCCGACGAGAAACCCGCCCGAGACGCGGCGAGGGAGCCGTTCCGTGACTCCCGCACTCCCGTCGACCAGGTCACGGCCACCGAGCACGAGGCTCCAGAGCGCGAGGCCGAAGATCGCGATGTGGAGCGTGGTGAGCGGGTTCATCGCCACCGAGAACGCGAAGATCGCGTAGTTGTAGACGAGGTAGAGGAGCCCTGCCACAACCGCCAGCTGGCCGGCCTGCGAGCCGCGCCCGGCCGTCCAGAGGCCGACCGCCAGGACAGGCACGCTGAGGAACAGCGTCGCGAGATCGGTGCCGCGCGCCTGCTGCACCCAGTTGGGCGCGTCCACGTAGAGCCCGCTGATCGCGAGCCCGGCCAACGCCGCGGCAGCGGCGAGCACGGTGGCGATGGCGGCGAGTCGGTTCGGGATCGAGTGCATGGGTGTCCTTGCGTCTTGGTCGCGTGGCCTGGTGCGCCACGGACAGCATCGCTCGGCCACCCGTCGCTGACACGGGCCGCCTGGCCCCGATGTCGCCCCGACCCGGTCCTGATGGCCCTGTCCGTGGCCGTGCCGAGGGGACATGCTGCCTGGGACATGCATATGTCTGCCGATCGCCAGCCGCTCACCCGCGTTCCCAGGGCAGCCATGGCGCTCGAGATCCTGTTGGCCATCGGCGCACTCGGAGGCGGGCTCGTCCTCATCGTCGCGCCGCGCGGCGAGATCATGCCACTGCCGCTGGCGGCACTGGCAGGCTCGCCCTTCGAGACCTACCTCTGGCCGGGCGTGATCCTGGGCACGGTGCTCGGGCTCGGGCCGCTCGTCGCCGCACGACTCGCGTGGAACCGGCATCGGCTCGCGCCCGTCGCTGCGTTCGTCGTCGGGGTGGCGCTGCAGATCTGGGTCGCGGTGGAGATCGCGATCATCGGCTACAGCGATGAGCCGCCGCTCCAGGCGATCTACCTGGTGCTCGGAGTCGTCATCACGGTCGTCGCGCTCGCATGGCTGGCCGAGGGCGGGCTGCCCTTGATCCGTCACCGGGTCACGCCGGAGGTCTGACGCTGCACGCCCACCTGGCGTTGGCGATGGATTGGGGACGTGCGGAGTACGGGCCATCGCCAGGGCGACAGGACTGCGGGTAACCCTCGGGAACCGGACCGATCACCTCCATGCCGTGCTCCCGGTCGATCGTGTCGAGGCGCTCCGCTGCCGGTTCGTTACGGCTCCGCGAACGGACCCGTAGCCCCGTCGCCGGCAATCACAACGACGCGCCAGGTCGCGGACCCCGCCGGATTGACCAGCAGTTCGATGGCGTCGCCACGCTCCGGGTCATCGGCGATCGCGCTGCGGACCGCGTCGGGCGTCGAGCATCCGACGAGTTGACGCGCGCCCGTCACGCCGTTCGGGATGGGAGCAAGCTCGCCAAGCTGGAGGCTGGGTCCAGAGCAACCGATGAGGAAGGCATAGTCGCCAGGTGCGATGAACCTCGCCAGCACCTGGCCGTCAGGGCGAAGGCGAGCGGTCGCGGACGACAGGTCAAGGAGCACCGTCCGGCCGGCCGGCGAGGGCGCGGTTCCAGGTGCGAACGCGTCGCGTCCCTGTAGGAGCGACGTCTCCGCGGCCGTCACGCCGGCGCCTCCGAGCAGATCCGCACCAATTCTGGTCGAGGCGGCAAACGGCTCCACGAGGAGCATTCCGCCGACGAACAGGCCGGCCGCGGCCACGATGCTGAGCACCGGGCGGCTCCGCCCGGACAAGACCACCCCGCCCAGCCCGAGCAGCACGAGCCCCAACCCGTTGAGTGGCAACCCTCCATCGCTCGCACCCGTCCCGCACGACGCGAGCCCATCGGCGACGAACTGCTCCGTCGTGACACTCTCGTAGCCGCCTCGCTCCACCCGGCCGGACTGCAGCTCCCTCGGGTCGAACGACCGACCGCCAGCATCCGGCCCGTCCCCGGGCGGTGCCGTGATCGCGAGCAGGTCGGCGGGCACCGGCCGTGCCAACGGGATCGTTTCGTACCACCCGGGCGGTACCTGCCCGGCGGTGAACACCAGCACCTCCGGCTGCGCGACCGGGCGTGGCTCAACAGACCGGATCTGCCACAGGATGGGCACCCCAGCCGCCGGTCGGCTACCGCCCACGAGCACCTCGAGGTCGACCATGCGGGCAGTCTCGCCCGGGCACACGATCCAGTGGATGGCGATGCCCGGGTCGCCCGCAGTCGGGCCCACGCCGTAGCGCAGGTCGCTCCCCGCCACGCCGCCGACGGCGGAGCTGCCCGTCCCGAGCTGTCCGAGGGTCATCCACCCCAGCCCTGCGACGACGAGGGCGAGCCCGAATGTCCGCCATCGGCGTGCGCCGCGCTCCGTCCTGCTGCCGACCGCCGCCGCGGCCCCGCCCGTGGCGGTGGTCATGGGATCGCAGCGGGGTCGCAGGCGTCGACCAGCGTGGCGTCGACCGGCGGTTGGTCTCGACCCACGATGCCGGTCACCATCCCGTCGGCTGCCACCTCGATCCACGCGGTCCGCGCCGCAGATGCGTCCGTCCCCTCGACGACGGGGACCGGTTCGGCGTCGAGCGGCTCCTCCCGGTCGATGCTGACGAACCACGTATCGCCCGCCTCGTCCGAACCCGTGGTGACACGGCAGCCCGGCACACCGAGCGTGGAGCCGCCGTATCCGTCGGGCTCCCGCGTCCAGACGCCCAGCACGAGGTCGTGCGGGGAGCGATTGACGACCGTCCATCGGAGCTCCCCGCGGCCAGCCGGCGCGGTCGACAGGACGCCCCTGATTGCTTCCACGAGGTTCGGGCGCAGGAGGGCGACCGCACACGCACCCACGACGAGCAGGACGATCACGGTTGCCCCTGGCAGCGGGCACCGTGCGGCGAAGCGGAGCGCAGCCGTGGCGATCGCGGCGATGGGGATCGTCAGCGGCAGCCCAAGCAGGAAGCCGAACGGCAGCACGAACGCATAGCCCACGACGACGCCGAGCTCGCGACTCCCGGTGCGCTGCCCGAGGAACGCGGCGAGCGCCCACGCCGTGATCGTCAGGACGACGGCACGGCTGGCCTGGAGGACGACGAAACCGACCGGTCTCGTCGTGTGTACGGCCCCCTGGCCGACCAGCAGGCCAAGCACCGCACCGATCGCGATCGCGAGCGGCCGAACCGGGGCTGCGACGAGCGCGCCGTCGTTCGTCCAGCCCACCAGCGCGACTGCGGCCCAGGTCAGGGACCCGCCGAGTGCGGCGCCTGCGAGGCTGGTCGACAGGACCGACGCACGGCGATGACCATCGCCCCTGGTCGCCGCGGTCTGGTCCGGCGTCGTCATGTTGTAGCCCACCTGCTACTGGCGTATAGCCAGTATCGTGCGATGAACATGCGCCCGTCAAGTAGCACGTTCGCACGGTCCTGGTTCGAGGGCGCGACGGGTCGCCGTCACAGTCGCGCGCACGTCGTCGTCCTCCCGGGCACCATCGGTGTCGCGAGGAGGAGCCCATGCGAGCACGGAGCTGGCAGATCGCCGTTCTCGTGATGGCGCTGGCGGCCGCGGCGTGTGCTCCGTCGTCCGCTCGACCATCCGCTGACCCCTCGCCTGTCACTGAGCCCCCCACGTCGTCCCCCACGTCGTCCCCGGAGCTCGCGAGTCCAGGGGCAGGCGCCTCCGAACGCGCGGCGTCACCGTCCGCAGTGCCGACTCCATCCGCGCCAACGACGCCACCGCCGAGCCTGGCACGCGTTGTCGTCGCCGAGCGGGACCAGATCCGCGTCCGCGTCGAGCTCCAGCGAAACCCGTTGCCCGCGGGCGAGCTGAGCTGGGTGAAGGTGACGGTGACCAACCGCGGCACCGGAAACGTGACCTGGTTCCACGACGGCTGTGCCCAGCTGGCGTCCGTGTACGGTGCCTCGGTCGTTGCCTGGCCGATGGGTGGCCTGCACACGGGCCAGGCGGCGATGTTCAAGACGTACGCCCTGGGAGGTCACATCGCCCTGGCGCCTGACGCGCACGCAGCCATCGACTTCGTGCGCAAGGATCAGCTCTCGACCGGGGCGCTTGGCTGCGCCGACATCGGCATGTCGGACACGATCGGGCCTGGCAAGCATCGGCAGCAGACGATGTGGTGGTCCGGGTCCACGACCCTGACCCGGGCCGTCCCGCCGTCCGGTCCGGTCACGATCACCGCCTACGCGGGCTACTACTGGCGGGGGAGCAAGGAGCCGTCAGACATCGTGAGCCGCGCGATCGATCTCGAGCTCGATGCCTGGATCATCGGCGACGCGCCCGCGCCGCTGTCCCCCGCGCAGGCCGTTGACGCGGCGCTGGCCGACCCCGCGTTCGCCGCCTACCTCGAGACGCAGACGCTGGCGAACGGGCGCGCGGAGATCGCGTGGTTCGACGCCGCCCGGAAGGTGTGGGAGATCGGCGTGATGCCCTGGTACGAATCGGACCCGCCGCGGATCCACGGGGTCATCGTGGATGGGGTGACTGGCCGGATCATCGGGCCGCTTGATCGCGCGTGGGACCAGGACACCGACCCGTTCCCGTAGCCGGAGCTCGCGTTCGGCGGCTGGCCCGCAATGGCACACTGGGCCGATGGAGCAGCGCTCGTTCCGGATCCTCGTCGTGGACGACGAGCCGCCGATCGTCGATCTCGTCACGGGCTACCTCGAGCGGGAAGGCTGGCTGGTCGAGTCGGCAGCTGACGGGCCGGGCGCAGTCGAGGCAGTTCGACGCAGCGCACCCGACGTCGTCGTGCTCGACGTCATGCTGCCGGGCTTCGACGGTGTCGAGGTCTGCCGGCAGATCCGCACCTTCTCAGACGCCTACGTGCTCATGCTCACGGCCCGCGGCGAGGAGATCGACCGGATCATGGGCCTCACCGTCGGCGCCGACGACTACCTGGTCAAGCCGTTCTCGCCGCGCGAGCTCGTGGCGCGGATCAAGGCGCTGCTGCGCCGGCCGCGGGGGACGCCATCGTCGTCGGCGGGCTCCACGCCCGCGGGACTCGAGATCGACGAGGGGCGGCGGCTCGTGCGCATCGATGGCGAGCCCGTCGAGCTGACCGCGCTCGAGTTCAACCTCCTGGCGACCCTGGCGCGGAGACCAGGCATCGTCGTGGGACGCCAGGTCCTGCTCGACTCGCTCTGGGGCCCGGGCTTCGAGGGCGACGACCACCTCGTCGACGTCCACGTCGCGAACCTGCGACGCAAGCTGGGCGACGACCCGTCGAGCCCCCGGTTCGTGGAAACCGTCCGCGGCGTGGGCTACCGGCTCCGGGAGGCGTCGTGAGGCTGCCGCGCTCGCTCCGGGCGCGACTCCTGGTGGCATTCCTCGTGGTCGCCGCGGCGGCGCTCGGCACGGTCGGGATATCGGTGCTCCTCGTGGGCCCGGGGTACTTCGCCGAGGCGATGGGGCACCTGCCCGGCGATCCCATGGCCGAGCCAATGGCCGTGGCGACGCTTGCCGCCTTCACCGATGCCATGCGCGAGGCGCTCGTCGCGGCGACGGTGATCGCTGTCGTGACGGCGACCGTCGTCAGCCTTGCGGTCGCGGCGCGGATCGCCCGACCCATCACGATGCTCGCAGACGCCGCCCGCCGGGTCGCCGGCGGTCACTACGCGGAGCGCGTCGGGGCGGACGAGCCGGGGGAGCTGGGCGACCTCGCGACCTCGTTCAACGAGATGGCCGGCTCGCTCGAGGCGACGGAGCGGCGGCGGCTCCAGCTCGTCGGGGACGTGGCGCACGAGCTGCGCACGCCGTTGACGACCCTCGACGGCTACCTCGAGGGGCTCGAGGACGGCGTCATCTCCGCGTCGCCGCAGACGTGGCATCTCCTCCGCGGGGAGACCGCTCGACTGACCCGGATGGTGACCGACCTGTCCGAGCTGTGGCGTGCGGAGGCCCACCAGCTGCCGTTCGTGCTGGCGCCCATCGACGTGGCGCAGGTTGCGCGCGAGGTCGCCGCGGGCTTCGCACCGGCGGCCACGGCCCGGGCGATCGGCCTTGACCTCCCGGATGGCGCGGCGCTCGCGACGGCAGACCGCGACCGGGTCGGCCAGATCCTCTCCAACTTCCTTTCGAACGCCCTCCGCCACGCGCCCGACGGATCGACGATCCGGATCACCACGGCGTCAACCGCGGGGTACGTCCGGCTCGCCGTCGCGGACGAGGGCCCGGGCCTCGCCGCCGACCAGCTCGACGCCGTGTTCGAGCGCTTCTACCGCGTCGACGCGGCGCGCAGCCGCGCGACCGGCGGGTCCGGGATCGGCCTCGCGATCGTGCGCGCGCTTGCGGACGCGATGGGCGGCGCGGCGTGGGCCGAGAGCGAGGGCCCGGGCCGCGGCGCGACGTTCTGGGTGGAGCTGCCCGCGGCCTGAGGCCGGTACGTCGGTCCGCAACCCGGCGGTCGCTCTCGCCGCCACTGCCCCGGTCGCGCCGATTGACGAAGTCTTGACGAAGGCTTGGCACGCCCTCCATGGGCATCCCGGGTGCGCCGGACCATCATGCTTCTCGTGCCGACCGCGTCCCCGCCGGCCTGCAGCAGGAGTGCCGCGATGATGGCGGGTTGGACGATGGGCACCGAGGCCTGGATCTGGATGGGGGCGTGGGCCGTCGTGATGATCCTCGTCGTGTGGCTGCTCGTGCGGGAGCCGCGACAGGACGCCAGGACCAATCCCGGCGCGATCCTGCAGGCCCGCTTCGCGCGCGGCGAGATCACCGAGGACGAGCTCATGCGCGCGACCCGCGCGCTCGAGGACGCCTCCGTCGTAGCCGCGCCGGACGCCGCTCGCCACCACCCCAGCCACCCGGCATCCCCTGGGCAGGAGGCTCGACATGAGTGACCAGGAGTTCCATACGCGACGCGAACGGCGCGCCGCGGAGCGCGCTGCCCGTGACGGCGCCCCTGCTCAAGGTGAGTCCCGCGGGGCTGGCGCTCCCGCCGATCGCCTACGGAAGGTCGCCTTCGGCGGCATCGTCGTCGCAGTCCTGGCGATCGGGGGAGTGCTCGCGTTCGGGGACTTCTTCGACCGGCCGACCGATCTCGCGGCAACCGGGGTGATCGACGTCCAGAGCTCGATGGCAGGCTTCAACCCGTCCGAGATCCGGGTGAAGGCGGGCACGACGGTCAGCATGAACTGGTGGACAGACGACGCCGCCGTGCATCTTGCGGGCGGCGTCCACACCATGGTCTCGCCCGACCTCGACCTCCGCGAGGAGCTGCCCGCCGAGAGCAACCGCAGCGTGGTCTGGACGGTCCCGGACAAGCCCGGCACGTACGACGTCTGGTGCGAGACGTGCTGCGGCGGCAAGGACAGCCCCACGATGCACGGCACGATCGTCGTCGAGCCTGCGTCCGCCGCTGACATCGTCGGACGGCTGCTGGGATGAGCGCCACCACCGATCCCGCGCCGGCCTTGCGCAGGCACCGCCTGGTCGGCGGCTGGCCGCTCCCCGCAGCCGTGCTGGCGGCGCTCCTGGCGTCGGTCGGGATCGCGTCGTCGGCATACATCCTCGCCGTGCCGTTCGATTCCGGCACGTTCGGTGGCATGACGATCCCGACCGTGCTCGTGGCCGGGTTCGCGGACGGTTTCAACCCGTGCGCGTTCGCCCTGCTCGTCCTGTTCGCCACGTACACGCTGACGCTCGTCAACGCGGTCACCTCGGCTGGCACGCCGACCACCGAGGCACGCCGCCGGCTTCTCGGTGCGGGCTCCCTCTACGTGGGCGCGGTGTTCGTCACCTACTTCATCATCGGAATCGGCCTGCTGAGCGTCCTCAGCTTCCTCGGCCGCGACCACCTCGTCGCGCGGATCGCCTCGATCATCGCGCTCGGGATGGCGCTCTGGATGCTCAAGGACGTCTTCCTGCCGGGCGTCGGCCCTTCGATGATGGCCCCCGGCGGCACCCACGGCCGGATGCAGAAGGCGATGGAGCGCGGCGGCCTGGCCGGCATGCTGATCGCCGGTGTGCTCGTGGGGATCTGCACCGTCCCGTGCTCCGGCGCGATGTACCTCCAGATCACCGCGGTGCTCCACGCGTCAGGCGGTGGCCTCACCGGCCTCGCGCTCCTCGCGCTCTACAACATCGCATTCATCGTCCCGCTGCTCATCCTCCTCGGAGCGGTGTCCAACCGGCGGGTCCTCGGCAACCTCGCGCGGTGGAACCGGGCCAACAGCCCGTGGATCAAGGCCGGCCTCGCACTCGCCGTGATTGCCATGAGCTTCGGCCTGATGGTGTCGATGTGACGACCGAGATCGTCCGCTTCCCCGTGAGCGGGATGACATGCGGCTCGTGCGTCAACCGGATCATGCGCAGCGTCGGCAGGGTCGATGGGGTCACGAAGGTTTCGGTGAACCTCCGGGCCGAAACTGCCACGGTCCGCCGTGAACCGGAGCGGGTGACGGACCACATGCTCGCGACGGCGGTGGCCGCGGCCGGCTACCAGGCAGACCTCGGCCGGCGCGAGCTCCTGCCGCCGGGCAGCGACCGGTCGCTCCTCGACCGGCTGCTCGGCCGATCGTGATGCACAGCAACCAGCTCTCGGGCAGGGCAGGTCAGGCCGCCCTGTTGTGGTTCGCCCCGTGAGCATCGTCTTTCCCATCGGGCTTGATCCCATCGCCGTCTCCATCGGCGGGATCGATATCCGGTGGTACGGCATCTTCGTCGCTGCCTCGATCGCGGTCGCGGTGCTGCTGGGTCGCTCCGGCGCCCGGCGCGTCGGACTCGCCACGTCGCTCGTCGACGATGCTGTCCTGTGGGTCGGCATCTCCGCCCTCATCGGCGGCCGGATCCTGTATCTCGTCCAGAACGAGCTCCCCGATCTCGCCGCGCATCCTCTCCATGCACTTGCGATCTGGCACGGCGGTCTCTCGTTCTATGGCGGGTTGATCGCCGGGCTCGTGGGTCTGGCGGCCTGGGCGCGCCACGCGGGCGTCCGTCTCCCGGGAGCGGCTGACATCGCCGCCCCCGCAGTCGCCGCCGGCCAGGCCGTCGGCCACGTTGGCTGCCTCATCGGTGGCGATTCCTTCGGGCTGCCAACGAGTGGCCCGCTCGCCGTCATCTACACGAACCCGGACACGATGGCGCCGAAGGGAGTGCCCCTCCATCCGGCACAGGCCTACGAGGCCGCAGCCTTGGCCGTCCTCGCCGTGGCCATCTGGCTCTCACGCGGCCGGCTCGAGCGCATCGGACCGGGGGCCACCGCCGCCGTGTACCTGCTGGGCAACGCGGCCATCCGCTTCGGCCTGTTCTTCCTGCGCGATGACGTGGTGGTGTTCGCGGGCCTCAAGGTCGCGCAGCTCATCGCCATCGGGATCGGACTGGCCGCTGTCGCATGGCTCATCGCCCTGCGTCATCAACCCACCGCCGCGGGCGTGCCCGAGGTGCGTCCGTGATGACCCGGGGCGCTTGACCAAGTCTTTAGGAAGCCTTGGCCCCCGCTGCATTGGCTTCCGGGATGGCCTCGACGACGATCTGTCCGAGGCCCGACGCCGATGGGCCGCCACCGCACAGGAGCGGAGCGTCCCCGATGTCGCGTTGCAGAAACCGCGCCGGCGCGCAGCCGCAGGTCGCCCGGACCACGAACCTGACCACAGCACTCGACGTCCAGGCCGTCGTCGCCGTCCCCGACGATGGCCTGGGCGACGCCGCCGCGATCCACCGCCGCGCGCTCGAGATGCGCGCCTACCGGATGGGCCAGGGAGCCCGCCCGGCGGGCGTCGACGCGCCTCGAACTGCCGTCGCTGCCGACGGATCGATCTCCATGACCTTCCCGGTCCTGGGCATGACCTGCCGGTCATGCGAGGTCCGCATCGCAAAGTTCGTCTCGAAGCTGCCGAACGTCGAGCACGTCAGCGCATCGGCGGTCCGCGGTCAGGTGACCGTGGAGAGCTCGGCGCCGGTGTCGGCGATGGCCATCGAGAAGGCGATCAACAAGGCCGGATACGAGCTCGGCCGGACGGCGTGGCTCGTGCGTGACGCGAAGGTCTGGGCGACTGCCGGAGCCGGCGTGCTCCTGGTCGCGGCACTCGCGATCCTCGCATCCTTCACCGGTCTCGCGGACCTCGCGTCCGGCGCCGGCGACCTGAGTCAGGGCGGCCTTGTCGTCGCCCTGCTCCTCGGCCTTGCAGCCGGGGTCTCCACCTGCATGGCCCTCGTCGGCGGGCTGGTCCTGGGCCTGTCTGCATCGTTCACCGCCTCGCGCACCGGCACCGCCAGTGCCGTGGCGCAGATGCGGCCCGCCGCGGTCTTCGTCGGCGGCCGGATCGTCGGCTACGGCGTGTTCGGTGCCGCCCTGGGTGCCGTCGGCGCCTCGGTCACGATGCCGCCGCTCCTCACGGCGGTCCTGATGATCACGGTCGCGATCGTGATGACGATCCTCGGGACCCGGCTGACGGGCCTGTCGCCGCGCATCGCCGGCTGGTCGCCCACGCTCCCCATGGGCGTCGGGGCGAAGCTCGGCCTCTCGGGCAGCGGCGGCGCGGGCGCCTACACCGACCGGCGGGCCGGCACCCTCGGCGCCCTGTCGTTCTTCCTCCCGTGTGGGTTCACGCAGGCGATCCAGATCTACGCGCTGTCCACGGGGTCGCCCCTGTTCGCCGCGGCGCTGCTGACGACCTTCGCGATTGGCACGGCCCCGGGCCTGCTCGCCGTCGCGGGTCTGCCCGTCATGGTCCCCAGCCGCGCAAGGCCCACGCTCATGCGCCTGGTCGGGGTCGTGGTCCTCGGGTTCGCGTTCCTCAACGGCTCGGCGGGTCTTCGCCTGTCGGGGTTCACGTTCCCGTCGCTCGTGGGCATCGCGAACGCCGCACCCCTCCCGGGCACGCTTGGCGAGGACGGGGTCCAGCGGATCACCACCAACCAGGACGCCGGTGGCTACAGCCCGGCCAACGTCGTGATCTACGCGAACTACCCGACCCAATGGACGATCCAGTCCTCCGATACTGCAACCTGTGCGGCCTCGCTGTTCGTGCCCGGGGTCAACATCCGCGCCCGGCTCACCAAGGGCCCCAACACCTTCGAGCTTCCGGCACTGGCGCCCGGCGTCCTCAACTACACGTGCGCGATGGGGATGTACGGCGGGCGGATCACGGTCGTCGCCAAGCCCGTCGATGCACCCGCCAGCGGCAGCGTCGAATCGCCGAGCGCCGCGACGGCAGCGGCCGCGACCGCATTGCCGGCAGCGGTCGCCACGAGCACCGACGATCCGTTGTCACGCCCGTGGTCCGCGTCGGCCGACCCGACCGTGACACCCGCAGCGACGTCGAGTGCCACGCCCACCCCTGTCGCGGCCCCGGCCGTCCAGGCGCTGCGCACCTACCAGGATGCGGGCGGCTACACCCCGGTCGACGCGCAGATCGTCGCGGGGATCCCCACGACCTGGACGATCGAGTCACGGTCGCAGGCAAGCTGCGCCGCATACCTCGTGGTCCCGTCGCTCAACATCGAGCGCGTCCTCCAGCCCGGCGACAACGTCATCGACCTCCCGGCCCTCGACGTCGGGACGCTCGAGTACATGTGCGGCATGGGGATGTTCCGCGGCTTCATCGAGATCGCGAGCCCGGCGACCGGCCTCGCCGGGAGCGGCGGCTGACGTGTCCATCGCCCCGTCCCACCGACCTGACGTTCACCAATCCTCCTTTCCAGGAGCAGCACCGGAGCCCACCATGACCGCGCCCGCTACCACCGCCATCGAGATCGTGTCATTCCCCGTGGAGGGGATGACGTGCGCTTCGTGCGTCAACCGGATCTCGCGCTTCCTGAACAAGGTCGAGGGCGTGGATGAGGCGAACGTCAACCTCGCCACCGAGTCCGCGACCGTACGCTTCGACCCGGCGATGACGAGCGTAGAGGCGCTGGTCGCCGCGGTGGACGCCGCAGGCTACGTCGCGCGTCTCGAGCAGGTGGCATCGGCTGACCACGAGGTGGACGTGGCCGAGGCGGCGGCCGCAAAGGCGGAGCGCGACGAGGCCGCGACGAAGCACTCGGCGGACCTCCGCCGGCGGCTGATCGTCTCGACGGCGCTCACTATCCCGCTGATCCTGGGCCTTGCGCGCATGACCATCGCGCCCTGGCTGCCCGGGTTCCTGGTCAACCCGTGGTTCCAGCTTGCGCTCGCCACCCCGGTCCAGCTGTGGGCGGGATCGATCTTCTATGTCGGTGCGTTCAAGGCGATCCGCCACAAGGCGACCGACATGAACACCCTGATCGCGGTCGGGACGAGCGCCGCGTACCTCTACAGCGTCGCGACCATCGTCATCCCCGACTTCTTCCGCGCCGCGGGCCTGGGCATGGACGGCGGCGCGCTGCCGATGTACTTCGATACCTCCGCGGCAATCATCACGCTCATCCTGCTGGGCCGGTTCCTCGAGGCCCGCGCCCGCAGCCACACCTCGGACGCGATCCGTCGGCTCATCAGCCTCGCGCCCCGCACGGCGCGCGTCATCCGTGACGGGCTCGAGCTCGACATCGAGATCGCCCAGGTCAGGGTCGGCGACCTCGTGCGCGTCCGCCCGGGCGAGACGATCGCGGTCGACGGCGTGGTCACGGACGGCGCCTCGGGCGTCGACGAGTCGATGATCACCGGGGAGAGCCTGCCCGTCGCGAAGCACCTCGAGGACCTCGTTGTGGGCGGGACGCTCAACACCACGGGGACGCTCACGTTCCGGGCAACCCGGATCGGTGCCGACACCGTGCTCGCGAAGATCATCCGCCTCGTGTCCGACGCCCAGGGCAGCCGCGCACCGATCCAGCGCCTCGCCGACATCGTCACGGGCTACTTCGTGCCCGCCGTCCTCGGGCTCGCGACGCTCACGTTCGTCGTCTGGTTCGTCTTCGGCCCGGAGCCGGCGTTCAACCTCGCCCTGCTCAACACCGTCGCCGTCCTGATCATCGCGTGCCCCTGCGCGCTGGGGCTGGCGACCCCGACCTCGATCATGGTCGGCACCGGCAAGGGCGCCGAGAACGGGATCCTGTTCCGCAACGCGGAGGCGCTCGAGCGCCTCGGGTCGGTGCGTGCCGTCGTCATCGACAAGACGGGCACCCTGACCGAGGGCAAGCCGCGCGTCACCGATGTCATCCGGTCCGAGACCTCGCTCGACGAGGACGCGATCCTCGCGCTCGTTGCCGCAACGGAGCGTGGCTCCGAGCATCCGCTCGCCGACGCGATCGTGCGCGAGGCCACCGACACGCGGCAGCTCACCCTCGGCGAGGCTGCCGACTTCCTGTCCGTCGCCGGGGGCGGCGTGTCCGCGACGGTGTCCGGCCACGGCGTCGTGGTCGGTCGCCCCGGGTTCCTGGCCTCGGTCGGGATCGATGTCACCTTGCTCACCGACGCCGCAGACCGGCTCGCCGCAGACGGCAAGACCCCGGTCTTCGCCGCCATCGACGGGCGTGCAGCCGCGGTCATCGCGATCGCAGACACGCTCAAGGCGGGCTCGATCGAGGCCATCGCGGAGCTGCACCGGGTGGGGATCGCCGTCACGATGCTCACAGGCGACAACCAGCGGACCGCCGAGGCCATCGCGCGATCCGTGGGCATCGACCGGGTCGTCGCCGACGTCCGCCCCGACGGCAAGGCCGCCGCGGTCAAGGCCCTCCAGGCGGACGGGACGGTCGTCGCGATGGTTGGCGACGGCGTGAACGACGCTCCAGCGCTCGCGTCCGCCGACGTCGGTGTCGCGATGGGCACCGGGACCGATGTCGCGATGGAGTCCGCCGGCATCACGCTCATGTCCGGCGACCTGCGCGGCCTCGTGACCGCGATCGCCCTGTCGCGCGCGACGATGCGCAACATCCGCCAGAACCTGTTCTGGGCGTTCGGCTACAACGTGATCCTCATCCCGATCGCGATGGGCGTCCTCTACCCGGTCAACGGGATGCTCCTCGACCCGATCTTCGCCGCCGCCGCGATGGCGCTCAGCTCCGTGACGGTCGTTTCGAATGCGCTTCGGCTGCGCCGCTTCCGCGTGACCCAGTCGTCGACCGTTGCGGCCCGGCGGCACGCCACCACCGCGGCCGCCTCCTGACCTTCGCGTCCCAACCAATCCACCCCCGCACCGGAGAACCCATGCGTCCCATTCGCCTCGCGTCCCTTGTCGTCATCGCGGTCGCCGCCGCCGCCTGCTCCACGGGCGCCAGCACTCCCACCTTTTCCCCCGGGGCCCCGTCGACCCCTGCAGAGGTCGTGGCGTCGGCTGCGCCGGCCAGTGCCGCGCCGTCCGCAGCGACGCGCATCCAGGTCTCGCTGTCCGACACGCTCAAGATCGAGCCGGCGATGATGACGGTGCCGGCCGGCACGCCCGTCACCTTTGTCATCACCAACACGGGCACCGTGTTCCACGAGTTCACCCTGGGTGACGAGGCGGACCAGCAGGCGCACGATAAGGAGATGATGGAGGCCGGGGGCATGAGCATGCCCAAGGACGAGCCGAACGCCGTCGGCGTGGAGCCGGGCCAGACCAAGGAGTTCACCTACACCTTCGAGACTACTGGCATGACGCTGGCGGGCTGCCACGTGATCGGCCACTACCAGGGCGGCATGAAGGCGCAGATCACGATCCAGTGATGCGCCGCCACCTCCCCGCCACCATCGATCCGCAGCAGGAGCAACCACATGCAGGCTGAGCGTCCCGAGAAGCTCGTCGACCCCGTCTGCGGCATGACCGTGGACACCGCCACGGCCGAGGCGGCCGGGCTGCTGCTCGAGCACGAGGGCCGGACCTACGGGTTCTGCCGTGACGGCTGCAAGCGCGCGTTCGTCGAGGGGCCTGCGGAATTTGTGGACCGGGCCCAGGCCGCCGCAGCACTGCCTGTCGTTGTCGGCGGCCTTCCGGTCATCGACGAGGGCATGCGCCGCTGGTACGAGAGCTGCTCATGCTGCCTCTCCGACACGTACCCCGAGATCAAGGCCCAGCTCGACGCCGAGCGTGCCGCCACCGCGCAGCCGCCCGTCGATGCCGGCATCTGCGAGGTCGCCGAGGCCGAGGCGCTGGCCCACTGATCCCGAGCCGCGCTTTGGCTTGACATGGTTGCGATACTGGGGGGGAGTATCCGCAGTGAGCGTACCGATGGACCATTCGACCCACCACGAGCCGACCGCAGACGATGCCGCAATGGCGACCGGCGGACCCGCCGGGACGCACGCGTCGCACGCGTCAGGTCATGACAAGCACGCCGGGCACTCGGTCGCGATGTTCCGCGACAAGTTCTGGCTGAGCGTCGTCCTCACCGTCCCCGTCGTCCTGCTCAGCCACGATGTCGCATCCTGGCTCGGATACGAGGTTCCGCAGATCCCGGGCCTCGATCTCGTGCCGGCGATCCTCGGCACCGTCGTGTTCCTCTATGGCGGCCTCGTGTTCCTGCGCGGTGCCGTCGGCGAGCTCCGGGACCGCCAGCCCGGGATGATGACCCTGATCTCGCTCGCGATCGTCGTCGCGTTCGGGACGTCCTGGGCCGGGACGCTGGGGCTGTTCGAGATCGAGATCTGGTGGGAGCTCGCCACGCTCATCACGATCATGCTCCTCGGCCATTGGCTGGAGATGCGGTCCATCGCCCAGGCGTCCGGCGCCCTCTCGGCGCTCGCGGAGCTGTTGCCAGACACGGCCGAACGCATCACCGCGACGGGCTCTGAGCCCGTGCCCGTCCAGGAGCTCCTCGTCGGTGACATCGTCCTCGTGCGGCCCGGTGGCCGCGTTCCTGCGGACGGCGTCGTCGCCGAGGGCAGCGCCGATGTCGACGAGTCGATGATCACGGGCGAGAGCCGATCGGTCGGCAAGCAGCCCGGGGATCGGGTCGTGGCCGGCACGGTTGCCGCCGGTGGCTCACTCCGCGTCCGCGTCGACGCGGTTGGCGAGCAGACCGCGCTGTCGGGGATCATGCGCATGGTCGCCGCTGCCCAGGCGTCGGCGTCGCGGACCCAGGCGCTGGCAGATCGGGCGGCTGCCCTGCTGTTCTACGTGGCGCTGCTTTCAGGTTTGGTCACGCTCGTCACGTGGTGGTTGCTCGGGGATCCCGAGGGCGCGCTCCTGCGCACGGCCACGGTCCTCGTCATCGCGTGCCCCCATGCGCTTGGCCTGGCGATCCCGCTCGTGATCGCCATCTCCACGTCGCTCGGCGCGCGCAACGGGCTGCTGGTGAAGAACCGGATGGCGCTGGAGCGAGCACGAGAGCTCGACATGGTCATCTTCGACAAGACCGGGACCCTGACGCGGGGCGAGCCGGCGCTCAGCGGCGTCATCGCCGCGGACGGCACGAGCGAGGACGAGGTCCTGGGGCTCGCCGCTGCCGTGGAAGGGGACTCCGAGCATCCGCTCGCGCGGGCCATCGTCGAGGCGGCAGCACAGCGCGGCGTGCCGGTGCCGACGGCGGGCGGCTTCGAGTCGCTGGCGGGCCGTGGCGCGCGAGCGACGGTCGGTGGGCGCGACGTCACGGTGGGCGGCCCTCGTCTCCGGGACGAGCGATCGTGGTCCCTGGCGCCCGAGATCGTCGCGGCGGCGGATGCGTGGGCCGCGGACGGCCGAACGGTGCTGTTCGTCGCGGCGGATGGGCACGTCGTCGGCGCGGTTGCCGTCGAAGACGAGATCCGGCCCGAGTCTGCCGAGGCCGTCGCCGCGCTCCATGCGATGGGCGTCCGGGTCGCGATGATCACGGGCGACTCGCAAGCCGTTGCCGACTCCGTCGCCAAGCGGCTCGGGATCGACGAGGTCGCCGCGCAGGTGCTGCCTGCCGACAAGGCGAACGCGGTTCGCCGGTTCCAGGAAGGCGGGCGGAAGGTCGCGATGGTCGGCGATGGCGTCAACGACGCTCCCGCCCTCGCCACGGCGGACGTCGGGATCGCCATCGGCGCCGGCACGGATGTCGCGGTCGAGTCGGCGGGGCTCGTCCTTGTCCGAAGCGACCCGCGAGACGTCGTGGGCGCGATCACCCTCTCGAAGGCCACCTACGGCAAGATGATCCAGAACCTCGTGTGGGCGACCGGGTACAACGTGATCGCCATCCCGATCGCCGCGGGCGTGCTCGTCCCCTGGGGGCTGGACCTGCCCATGGCCGCCGGCGCCGTGGCCATGAGCCTGTCCACGATCATCGTGGCGGCGAATGCCCAGCTGCTGCGCGGCATCCGGTTGCGGCCCGACGCCGCTGGCGGGAATGCCGCGATCGCGCTTGAATGACACGGCCGCAGGGCCGGCCGTCAGACCCAATCATCCCCCCATGGAGGAGGTTCCAGTGACCGAGCATCGAACCGTCGCCCCGACAGAGGATCCCGTCTGCGGCATGACCGTTGACGTCGAACAGGCCCGCGCCAAGGGTCTCGTGAGCGCCTACGAGGGCCACGAGTACGCGTTCTGCGGCAAGGGCTGCTTCCTCGAGTTCGGCGACGATCCCGAGCACTTCCTCGAGGTCGGCTTCGTACCGTCGATGTAACCTCGATGCCGATGGGCATCCGATGACCTCCAGCCTCCCGACGCTGGGTCGCGACGCGCGCCTGATCTTCGCGACGCGCACGCTCCGGATGTTCGGGTACGGCCTCGTATCGGTCGTCCTCGTCCTGTATCTCGCCGCCCTCGGGCTTCGCGACGCGTCGATCGGCCTGCTGCTGACGCTCACGCTCGCGGGCGATGCGGTCATCTCGCTGTGGCTGACCACGCACGCCGACCGGATCGGGCGTCGGCGCGTGCTCCTCGTGGGCGCCCTGCTCATGGCGGGTGCGGGGGTCGCATTCGCGGCGACGGACGTGTTCGTCCTGCTCGCGGCCGCCGCCACGATCGGCGTCATCTCCCCGAGCGGCAACGAGGTCGGGCCGTTCCTCGCCGTGGAGCAGGCATCGCTCGCGGAGACCGTGACGGACCACGAGCGCACGCGCGTCTTCGCCTGGTTCAACCTGGTGGGCTCGTTCGCCACCGCCAGCGGCGCGCTCATCGGCGGGGCGTTCGCCGCGATCCTGATCGCGAGCGGCGTCGGCGCGGTCGCCGCGTACCGCGACGTCGTCCTTGGCTATGCGGTCATCGCGCTGCTGCTTGCCGCGCTGTTCACGCGCGTCTCCCCGGCCGTCGAGGTGCGTGACGCCCCCGACACGTCCGTCGCCCGCCGGCTCGGGCTGCACCGCTCCCAGCGGACGGTCGCCCGCCTGTCCGCGCTGTTCGCGCTCGATGCGTTCGGCGGCGGCTTCGTGGTCCAGGCGCTCATCGCGTACTGGTTCCATCTCCGCTTCGGCGCCAGCCCGGCGCTCATCGGCGGGATCCTGTTCGTCGCCAACATCCTCGCCGGCATCTCGGCGCTGCTCGCGGTGCGCATCGCGGCCCGGATCGGCCTGATCCGGACGATGGTGTTCACGCACCTGCCGTCCAACATCCTGCTGATCCTCGTCCCGTTCATGCCGACGCTGGAGCTCGCCGCCGCGGTCCTCCTGGTGCGCTATTCGATCAGCCAGATGGACGTGCCCACGCGCCAGTCGTACACGATTGCCGTCGTCGATCCCGACGAGCGCTCGGCCGCCGCCGGCGTGACCGGCATCGCCCGCAGCATCGGCGCTGCCGCCGCCCCACTCGCCTCGGCGCCGCTCATCGGCAGCGTCGCGCTGGCCGGCCTGCCGTTCGTGATCGCGGGCAGCCTGAAGATCATCTACGACGTGCTGCTGTACCGCAGCTTCAAGTCGATGCCGGCTCCGGAGGAGACGCCCGCCGAACGGCGTTGAGGACCGCTCAGCCCGCGGGTCGGATGTTCTGGTTGAACCGGAAGACGTTGTCCGGGTCGTACGTGCGCTTGATCTCCGTCAGCCGCTCGAACGTGGCGCCATATGTCTGCCGCAACAGCGCCTCGCCCTCCTCGCCCTGGCCCGGGAAGTTGAGGTAGATCCGCCCGTCCTGCGAGTAGGGCGCCAACCGCGCCCAGAAGTCGCGCGTCCAGGCGATGTTCGCCGCGTCGTCCTGTGCGTTGTCCCAGATCGAGTCGATGGACACCATCCACGGCATCGACCGGTCCCCGAACGCCGTGGCCGTGGGTCCGACGTCGGCCGTCGCCCCGCCGAAGTTCCAGATCGAGGACAGGGTCGTTGGTGACGTCGGACTGGCGTTGCCCTCCGCGATGCGGTCGATGACGTCGTCGCCCAGCCCGGCCAGGTACTGGCTCTTCCAGTAGCACCGGTGGGCGCCGTACGGGATGACGGTGTCGAACAGCTGCTGGACGTCCGTGTACGGCATCCGGGCGCTGAAGTCCACGATCGGCTCGCCGAGCTCGCGGAGCGGCTGGAGCAACCGCTCGCCCTCCTCGGCGTCGCCCGCGTACAGCGCCGCGACCGTGAACACGCGCTGTCCCCAGGAGCCCGACGGGTAGTCTTCGGTCTCCGGGATCGTCGAGAACTCGACCAGCGAGGCAACCCGATCATGCTTCCCGGCGAGGAAGTCACGCCAGGCGCGGATAGGGCCCGTGCCGGCCGACAGCGCATAGACCGGCGCGGCGAACATCACCGTCGGCCCGAGCGGGTGGAGTCGGAACTCGAATGCGGTGACGACGCCGAAGTTGCCACCGCCACCCTTGAGCGCCCACAGGAGGTCCGCGTGGTCTGTCGCGGACGCGTGGCGGACCTGCCCGTCCGCGGTCACGACCTCCGCCGCGACGAGGTTGTCGATGCACAGGCCGTATCGGCTGCGGAGCCAGCCGATCCCGCCGCTGAGGGTGAGCCCGCCGACGCCCGTGTCCGAGATGAGGCCCCCGGGTGTCGCGAGGCCATGCGCCTGGGTCGCGCGGTCCACGTCCGCCCAGGTCGCGCCGCCGTCGACGCGGGCGATCCGTGCCTCGGGGTCCACGGTGACGGCGCGCATCGCCGACAGGTCGACCATGACGCCGCCCTCCGCAACGGCGTGTCCGGCGACGTTGTGGCCACCGCCACGGATCGAGACGGGGAGGGCGTGCCGGCCCGCGAACCGGATTGCCTCCACGACGTCTGCAGTGCCGGCGCAGCGGACGATGACGGCCGGGTAGCGGTCGATCATCGCGTTCCACACGCGGCGAGCGTCGTCGTAGCCGGGGTCCGGTGGCGCGAGGACCGTGCCGGCGACCGCAGCGCGCAGGGCGTCGACGGACAGCTCGGGCAGCGGCGCGGTGGTGGCGTCGGGGATGGGCATGGCGTCCTCGTCTCTGGGCCTGGGGCTCCAGTCTCCCCCGTCGCGTGGCATCCTTCCAGCGCCAGATGTGCGTAGGACGGGGCAAACCTGCCACGTCACCGTTGTTGAGGAGCGCCCATGTTGCCCAACGCCAAGCCGCGGATCGCCCTGCTCGCCGCGCCGGAGACCTCGCCCGCCATCCTGTTCGGCCTGTTCGACGTGCTGTCCTCCGTCGGTGCTGTGTATCCGGACATGACGATCGGCGAGGAGGGCACCGGGCTCCTGGATGTGCGGATCGTCGCCGCCGGCATGGAGCCGTTCCGCTGCTTCGGCGCGATCCTCATCGAGCCGCATGCGTCGGTGGACACCGTCGGGGACGTGGACGTGGTCATCGTGTGCGACATGTACACGCCCATCCACACCGCGCCGAAGGGCCGATACGGGGCGGAGATCGCATGGCTTCGGCGGGCGCATGCCCGGGGCTCGCTGATCGCATCGGTGTGCACGGGTTCGGTCGTGCTCGCCGAGGCCGGGCTCCTCGACGGGCGCACCTGTGCCTCGCACTGGGCGTACGGCGACCTGTTCCGCCGCGAGTACCCCGCCGTGTCGCTGGACGCCGGCGCCATCCTCGTGCTCGACACCGAGGCGGACGGGATCATCACCGCGGCCGGCGTCACGGCATGGCAGGATCTCGCGCTGCACCTCATCGCGCGCCTGTGTGGCCGGGAGCACGCGATCCGGACCGCGAAGGTCCACCTGCTGGCGGGCCACGCCGACGGGCAGCTCCCGTTCGCGGCCCTGACCCGCCGGATCCAGGACCGCGATGCGGCGGTCGCGCGGGCGCAGGCGTGGATCGCGGACAACTACGGCGTGACGAACCCGGTGACGGCGATGGCAGCGGCGTCAGGGCTCGCCCCGCGGACATTCGCACGCCGCTTCCGGGTGGCGATGGGTCAACGCCCGATCGACTTCGTCCACGCAATCCGCATCGACGAGGCGAAGGAGCGGATCGAGCTCGGCACGGGGCCGATCGAGGACGTGGCCCACGAGGTGGGCTACGAGGATCCGACCTTCTTCCGGCGCCTGTTCAAGCGCCAGACCGGGCTGACCCCTGCAGCCTATCGACGCAAGTTCGCCCGGATCGCGGCAATCGTCCCGCTCCGGCGCGAGGTCGTCGCCTAGGCTTCCTCGGCCAGGCGCCGCCGCATCGGGACGCCGTGGATGTCCGCGGTCGCTGCCCGTTCGATGCGCATCAGCAGCCGCACGTGCCGCCGCAGCAGCTGCCCTCGGTCGCCATCGGCAGCGCGCCGGCACGCGTGGCGTCCAGGTCGATCAGCGCCGGGCGTCCGCAGGCTTCGTCGCCTTGATGATCGCGCTGACCATGCCATCGGCCACGTCGTGGGTCGGGGTCAGCGAGACGTCGATGAGTCCGACGGCCTCGAGGCCGTCACGGAACTCCGCGAACGAGAGGGCGCCAGCGATGCACCCGGTATAGGAGCCACGCTCCGCGCGCTCGTCGGCGGTCAGGCGATCCTCGGCCACGATGTCCGTCAGGCCCATGCGGCCACCGGGCCGGAGGACGCGGGCGATCTCGCGGAACACGGCGGCCTTGTCGGCGGCGAGGTTGATCACGCAGTTGCTGATGACGACGTCCACGGACCCTGCGGGGAGCGGGATGGACTCGATGGTCCCGCGAATGAACTCCACGTTCGTCGCGCCGGCCTCGGCCGCGTTGCGCTGGGCGAGCGCGAGCATCTCGTCGGTCATGTCCAGGCCGATCGCCCGGCCGGTCGGCCCGACGCGCCTTGCCGACAGCAGGACGTCGATCCCGCCGCCGGACCCGAGGTCGAGGACCCGCTCACCAGCGAGCAGCTCCGCGACGGCGATGGGGTTGCCGCAGCCGAGCGAGGCGAGAACGGCGCGCTCCGGCAGCTCCGCCTGCTCGAGCGCCGAGTACAGGGCGGGCCCGATCTCCTCGTTGGGGCCGGCGCAGCAGCCGCCATCGCTGGCCTGGATCGCGGCCGCGGCGTACCGGGCCCGGACCGCGTCGTGGATGGTCGTCGCGGCGGTCGTCGAGGTCATGGCGATGCTCCAATCGGTGGTTGTCGGTCGTCGGTATTGATACTTGACGATATCGATGGTTGTCAATACCATCGGGCCCGTGAAACGGCTTTCCGATCCCGATGCGCTGCTGTTGCAGGGTGCCGCCGACCCGACCCGCCTGGCGATCATCCGCCAACTGGCCACGGGTGCCGCGGCCGTCGACGGGATCTGTGCATGCGACTTCACCGCCTGCTGCGATGTCGCCCAGCCCACCGTCAGCCATCACCTCAAGGTGCTGCGGGTATCGGGCTGGGTATGCTCCGAGCGTCGGGCGAGCAACGTCTGGTACCGGCTCCGGCCCGAGGCGGTCGAGCGCTTCCGCCAGCTGGCCGTCGAGCTGGCGCCAACCGTGCGGATCACAGCGACGGGGTCCCGTACCCTCCCGGTGATCCAGCCGCCCGCGTGACCGCGGACTAGGATGGCGGCGTGACGCCGCATCGCATGCCCACGTGAAGACCGGCGGGGTCCTCGGGCCCGAGATCGTCTGGGCCCTCGCGTTCCTGGTCGTCGTCGCCGTGCTGCTCGCCGGCCGCAGGCGCGGGATGGCCGCGGACCGCGTGGTTGCCGTCGCCCTGCTCGCGGCATACCTCCTCGTTCTCGCGAGCCTCACATTCTTCCCGACGCCGCTGCCGCCGTTCGCGGATGCGCCCGGACTGGGCGACGACTATCGCGGCTGGCCGTACCCGTGGGTGTCGCCCCGCCCGTTCGAGACGATCGGCCTCGCCTTGCGCATGGGCACGGGATCCGCCCAGCTGCGGACGCTGGTCGGCAACGTTGTCGCGTTCGTGCCGTTCGGGTTCCTCCTGCCATGGGTCGCGCCACGCTGGCGCTCGTGGCGCCGGGTGCTCGTCGCGGGGTTCGGGCTGTCGCTCGCGATCGAGGTCGGGCAGCTCGCGCAATCACTCGTCATCGGCTACCCGTGGCGTGTCGCCGACGTCGATGACCTCATCGCGAACACGGTCGGCGTCCTCGTGGGGTTCGGGATCTTCATGGTTATGTCGGCGGTGGTCCGCCGGGTGCGCCCGGGGCGTCAGGGGATGACGTACGCGTAGTACGGGCCGGGGAACTCGTCGCCCGTGGCGTTGGTCGCGCTGATGGTGAGCTCCACGAGCCACGGCTTCGCCGCAGCGCCCTGCGACGCGCGGCAGCAGGACACATGACCATCGAGCCGTGGGCACGCGGGCACCATGTCGGCGATGATCCGTTCGCGGGCGCTGGGTCCCGCCGCTGGAGGCTGTCGCGTTCCATGTCGGGCACCGGATCTCGTCCCCGCCGCACCCGTCTCGCGCTGCTGCCCGGCGCGTTCGTCGTGTGCGCGCTGATGTCCGGAGCTGCGGGACCAGCCTCGGCCGCCTCCCCGCCGCGCACGCCCGCGCCGCTCACCTTCCCGCATCGGCCGACCGTCGCCACGGGCGCGACCGCCGCGGACCTCGAGTCGGCCACCGTCCTTGTCACGTATCGAGAGGGGATGGCTGGCGCCCGTCGCGCCGAGACGCGCTCACGGGCCGGCGTCACGCCTGTCCGCGCGCTCAGCCGCGCCCAGGTGGAGGTCGTGCGAGCCGCGCGCGGCCAGTCGATCGACGACATCCTCGCCGCTCTCCGGTCCGATCCTTCGGTCGCAGTCGCCGAGCCTGACGTGCGCCGGGTGCTCACCGGGGACCCGTCGACCGAGCCAGTGCGCGCGGCGTACCAGTGGGGCCTCGAGAACGCCGGCCCGGGCTGCATCCCGGGCTACGCCGTCGCCTGTACGAGGGACGTCGACATCGACGCGACCGCCGCCTGGCCGACCGCGACCGGCGCCGGGATCACGGTGGCTGTGCTGGACGACGGCGTGGACTTCGGGCACCAGGACCTCGTCGGCCAGGCGTGGGTGAACCCGGGCGAGAGCGGCGACGACGGGCTGGGCGGCGACCGCGCGACGAATGGCACGGACGACGACGGCAACGGCTTCATCGACGACGTCAACGGCGTCAACCTGTGCGCTGACGCTCCGACGACGACCCTCCACAAGGCGGGCGTGGACTGGCATGGGACGGGCGTCGCGAGCGTCATCGCCGCGGCCGCCAACGGGCTGGGAATGAGCGGCGTGGCGCCCGATGCCCGGATCATGGCCGTGCGCTGGCTCGTGGGCACGACCTGTGCGGACGACGACCTCGCGGCGGCGGCGATCTACTACGCCGTTGACGAGGGCGCAGACATCATCAATGCCTCGTGGGGCGGCTCGGGGATGACAAGCGTCCTCGCCGCCGCGATCGCCTACGCGGGCGCCCACGGCGTGCTGATCGTGGCGGCGGCGGGCAACGGGCACTCGGACGAGCTGTTCTATCCGGCGGCATCGACGGCCCCGAACGTGCTCTCGGTCGGGGCCATCGGGCCCGACGGCTATCGCGCGTCGTTCTCCAACTATGGGTCGTGGGTGGATATCGGCGCGCCGGGCGCGTGGGTGCTCGGGGCGTTCGTGATGGAGCCGAACGGCGGGCCCGACAAGTACGCCTGGCTCGACGGGACGTCATTCGCCGCTCCCCATGTCGCCGGGATCGCCGCACTCGCCGCCCAGGCGCGACCCGGTCTCCTCGACGATGCGGGTGCATTCCGGAGTCGCCTCATCAGGGCCGGCTGGAGGAACGGCCGGATCGACCATGGGCTGACGGCGTCCGGGCGCACGCCGGACGCCGGCTACAGCGTGGACGTCACAGCTCCAGTGCCACCGGCATGGGTCACGGCGCGGGCACGGACGGGCGGCGTCATCAGCCATACGACGGCGTCGATGTCGCTCTCGTGGGCCGCGGCGACGGACGCCACGGGGATCGAGTACTACCGCGTGCGCTACCGGCGGGTCGGCGCATCGACCTGGACGACGCTCGTCGCGGCGACCGGCGCCCGCAACGCGACGCTCTCGATGGCGTTCCGGGTCGCGTACGAGGTGGAGGTGCTGGCGCGGGACCGGGGTGCCAACACGGCGGTGACGCTGCTCGAGGTGATCCCGACGCGCTACGAGGAGACGTCCACGCGTCTCACCTTCGGCGGGTCGTGGAGCACGGCGTCAAGCTCGTCCTTCTCGGGCGGCGCGGCGCGCTACACGGGTACGGCCGGCCGATGGGCCCGGTTCGCGGTCAACGGGTCGTCCGCCGCGCTCGTGGTGGCCAGGGGCCCCACTCGTGGCAGCGCGAACATCTATGTAGACGGCTCCTACCGGGCGACGATCAGCCTCCACGCGCTGACGACCTCGTATCGCCACGTGGCATGGGCGATCGCCTGGCCGGTCCCGGGCCCGCACACGGTGATGGTTGTCGTGAAGGGCACGAGCGGGCATCCGCGCGTAGACCTCGACGCGGTGGTCGTCGGGCGGTAGGGGACGGCATCAGGGCGGACGGCGGTATCAGCGGCCCGCTGTGACTGGTCGCGATCCTGCCGACGGGAGGCCACATCCGGGCGTCCCGGCGCTCGCCTGCGCGTGCCGCGGTTCGCACGCTACCGGGACGCGGCGACGCCTGAGCGCCCGCACCGAAGGGCATCGCGGAGCGGATCTCCGTGACCCTCCTGCGCAGCGGCGTCAAGGTCGAGACCTACCCGGTGGCCGCCTTGTGACGGTGCACGGAGGGGTTGCCTCGTCCAGCCAGTGGCCCCTGTGAACCTCACTCCTCGTGCCGGCCTGGACGCTTCGTCGGCCGGCGCTCGCCCAACGTCGCGCGGTTCACCCGTTGTCCGTCGCGTCGACCTCCTGGCGTGTCGCGAGCGCTGCCACCAGCACGCCGCCGCGGTCCTCGAACGAGAAGCCCTCGGATGCGAGCAGCTCGCGCATCGGCAGGTTGTCCGGGGAGAGCTCCGCGATCAGGTGCGCCACCTTCTCGCCGCGCGCCACCTGGACCGCGGACCGGACCAGCTGCGCGCCGATGCCCCGTCGCTGCCAGGCGTCGGCAACCACGAGGGTGAGGAGCCGGTCCTCGGACGCCGGCACGCGCGAGACCCGGGCCACGCCGACGACGTCGCCGCCCTCGGCAGCCGGGGCCTCGGCCACGAGCGCGAACTGGCGGTCGTAGTCGACGTAGCAGATCCGCGTCAGCCGCTCATGCGCCGTCCGCTCCTCGAGCGAGCGATCCTTGCCGTAGCGCAGCCGGACGGTCTCCTCGGACAGGCGCGCGTGGAAGCGCGCCACCGCAGGCTCGTCCTCGGGCCGGATCGGTCGGACCACCACGTGGGAGCCGTCGTCGGTCGTGGCCTCGCGCAGGTACTCGTGCGGGTACGGGCGGATCGCCAGGCGCGGCAGGTCCTCGTCCGCGATGGACGACGGATGCAGCACGACGCGCGCGTCGAGCGCGATCACCCGCTCCGGTGAGGCGAGCAGCGGGTTGATGTCGATCTCCGCGATCCGTGGCTGCTCCGCCACGAGCTCGCTGAACCGGACGAGCAGCCCGGCGAGCACGTCGCGGTCGATGGGCTGCCGACCGCGCACGCCGGCGAGGGCCTTCGAGATCACCGTCTCGTCGATGAGGTGCTTCGCGAGCGTCATGTTGAGCGGCGGCAGGGCCAGCGCGCGGTCCTTGAACACCTCGACCAACTGGCCACCCATCCCGAACAGGAGCACTGGTCCGAACTGCGGGTCCGGCGAGGAGCCAACGATCAGCTCGTAGCCCGTCCAGTTGATCATCGGCTGGATCGTCACGCCCTCGAAGTGCTGCGCACCGACCTTCGCGGTCACCGCGTCCCGGATCTTCTCGAACGCCTCGCGTACCGCCTCGGCGGACTGCAGGTTGAGCACGACCCCACCGACGTCCGTCTTGTGCGTGACCGTGCGCGAGAGCAGCTTCGCGACCACCGGGTAGCCCATCTCGTCGGCCGCGGCGATGGCCTCCTCGGGCGTCTGCGCGAGCTCCGTGTCCGTGATCGGGATGCCGTACGCCGCGAGGACCTTCTTCGACTCGTACTCGGTCAGGAGCGTGCGGTCCTCCTTGGCAACGGCCGCGATGATCCGGTCGACCTCCTCGCGCGACTCGCCGCGCTCGGGCGCGCCCGGCAGCTGCGGGGTCTCGTACAGCGACTCGAGCCGGTGGGCATACCGCCACAGGTGGTTGAACAGGATGCACGCGGTGTCCGGGTAGGCGAAGGTCGGGATGCCCGCCTCGCGCAGGATCGCCGCGCCCTCCTCGACGTCCGCGCCGCCCATCCAGGATGCGAGGACGGGCTTGCCGGCGATCTGCGCGTGCTTGACGAGCGCCCGGGCGGTCGCCGTGGGATCGGTCATCGCCTGGGGCGTGAGGATCACCAGCAGGCCGTCCGCCTCGGGATCGGCGGCCGCGACCTCGAGGGCCTTCGCGTACCGGTCCGGCGGGGCGTCGCCGATGATGTCGATCGGGTTGTTGTGGCTCCAGACCGCGGGCAGCACCTCGTTGAGGGCCGCCATCGTGGCCTCGCTGATCTCGGTCAGCTCGCCGCCGCCGCCGATGAGCGCGTCGGTCGCGATGACGCCCGGCCCGCCGGCATTGGTCACGATCGACAGCTTCCGACCGCGCGGCCGGGGCTGCTTCGCGAGGATCTCGGAGATCTGGAACAGCTCGCTGATCTTCTCGACGCGGAGGACGCCCGCCCGCCGGAACGCCGCGTCGAGGACGTCGTCCGAGCCCGTGAGCGAGCCCGTGTGGGACGCCGCGGCCTTCGCCGCCTGCACCGTGCGGCCGGGCTTGATGACGATGATCGGCTTGGTCAGGGCGACCTCGCGCGCCGCGGACAGGAAGGCCCGCGCGTCGCCGATGGTCTCCATGTAGATGACGATCGAATCGGTGTTGGGGTCGTCGCCGAGGTAGTCGATCACGTCGCCCCAGCCCACGTCGAGCATCGAGCCCAGGCTCACGATCGAGCTGAAGCCCACATCCTCGTGCGCCGCCCAGTCGAGGATCGCGGTCAGGAGCGCGCCCGACTGGCTGATGAAGCCCACCCGGCCCGGGTTCGCGATGCCCGCGGCGAACGTCGCGTTGAGCCCGCCGATCGGGTTCATGATGCCGAGGCAGTTGGGCCCGACCACGCGGATTCCGTAGTGGTGCGCGGCCTCCAGGACCTGGCGCTCGAGCTCCACGCCCTCCGCGCCGACCTCCTTGAAGCCCGCGCTGATGATGATGATCCCCTTGACGCCGGCCTCGCCGCAGTCCCGCACCAGCTGCGGGGCGCTCTTCGCCGGGGTCACGATGACCGCGAGGTCCACGGGCTCGCCGATCTCGCCGACCGACGGGTAGGCCTTCACGCCGAGGATCGCCGCACGCGACGGGTTCACGGGGTAGACGGTGCCCCCGAACGGGCTCGACAGGAGGTTCCACAGGATCGTCCGGCCGACCGATCCCTCCTTCTCGGTGGCGCCGATCACGGCGACGGAACGCGGGTGGAAGATCGCATCAAGTGGGTGGCGGTCTCCGGACAGGCCGGCGGGCGCGGCGTTGGCGACGGGTGAGAGGGCGGTCATCGAAGCCTCGAAGGATTGCGGGCATGGCGCGACGGCGAGCGCGGGTGGTGTGCGTCCAGCCTCCTCCTGATGAGGCGTCACCGCAACGGGCCACACGGCGCACCTGCGGGCCCCTGTGCCCCCGTCCGAACGGGCCGTTCGCCCGGTCCGGACGGGTCACGTGGCCGCGCAGCCGGGCGGTGGACGGGACCTTCGGCCCTGTCTCCGGCCGGTCCTTCGCGCCGACGCTCTAGACTCCCGCCAGCGACATTCCGCTGGCCGTCCCACCCGTCCCTTCCACACGAGAGCCGCACGCGATGACCGCAACGCCGACCCGCTTCGCCCGTCTCCGGTCGATCCACCCGGGCTGGATCCTCGCCGTGCTCGACGTCTTCGGGCTGGCGATCGCCGGCTACCTCGCCGTGGTGGAGGTTGGCGGCGGTGTGCCCGCATGCGGCCCGCTTCACGGCTGTGAGACCGTCGCCCAGAGCGAGTACGCGCGGATCGCGGGTATCCCGGTCGCCGTGTTCGGCGTCATCCTGTCGCTGATCCTGCTGACGTTGGCCATCGCCTGGATCCGGACCGATCACCCGACGCTGCTCGACTTCCACTATGGCCTGTCGCTGATCGGCGTGATCTTCGAGGTCTATTTCCTCACGCTCCAGATCTTCGTGATCCACGCGCTGTGCATCTGGTGCACGCTCTACGGCCTGTCGCTGATCGCGCGGTTCATCGTGGCGATGACGATCTGGCTGCGTCGCGGGCGGCTCTCGGCGCGCTTCCGGCCGTAGCGTCGTCGATCGCGACCCGGCGCCCGGGGGCGGCGAGCAGCACGCCCGTCACGGGCTCGGCCAGCATCAGGACCGACGATCGCGTCCCTCCGACCCGTCGCACGCCCTTGAGCAGCCAGACCTTGGCCAGGCCGGCGCCGATTGCACCCGCGAACGCGATCGCGACCGCCCAGATCGCCACTGCGGCACCGGCCAGGATGCCCGTCACGGCCTGCGTCGACGGGACGCGTGTGAACCCGTTCCGGGAGGCCACGAGGTACGTCGCCTGGCAGGCGGCGGCAATGGCCGCGAGCCCGATCCCCAGGCCCTCTCAGGGGCGCATGAGCCAGCCCGCAACCCACCCGGTCTTCCCGGACGATGTCCGGACGCCGAGCCAGACGCGGTTGTTCGAGTCGTGCGTCGACCTTGTGACGATGAGCCGGGTCCCGGCCTTGATCGCGCCGACCCTGGAGGCCGTCGCGCGAGGCGACGAGCGCATGAAGACACCCATCCGCGGTGCCGCCGAGCCCGCGAAGGTGATGTGCCAGCCGGCAACCCAGCCGCGCGTCCCCTTGAGCGTGATCACAGGAGCCCAGGTGCGGCCCGCGCCGTCGACCTGCGCCGGTCCGATGACGAACAGCCGCTGTCCCTTTCGAGCGCCGGTGACCTGGGTCGCGCCGATGGATGGGCCGCTGCGCAGCATCACGTTGACCGTCGTCGAGCCTCGCCACGCCGGGACCCGGATGCCCCGGGTGCTCGCGCCTGACGTCGTGACCAGCGAGCGGTAGAACCCGGAGCTCGCGTTGTCGGGGTCGATGTGGACCACCCGGCCCGGCGAGCGCACGCTGGAGATGCTCCGCTCGCGGCTGCCCGCATCCGGGTCCGCCCGCCACGCGCCGAGGAGCGGCTGCGCGCGGCCGAACAGGTAGGCGATCTCGTTACCGAGACCGGAGTGGCCGTCGGCCAGCACGGCGACGGCGCGGGCACGGAAGAACCCGGCGGCATAGTTGTCGACGCGCTTGCGCGCGGTCGTCCACGTCGGCTCGGGCGCGCCCGACTCGCCGTTGCCCGAGGCGTAGCAGAGGTGGTTGAGCAGCACGACGGCGCCCGGCGCGAGGCGGATGTGGGCGGCGATGGCGTCCTCGCCGTAGTACTTGACCGGCGAGGCGGAGCCGCTCCCGGCGTATGGATTGAGCCCGAGGCCGTCCTTCGTCGAGCTCTTGAACGGCGCATACGGACTCGGCCAGCCGTTGCCATGGCCCAGGTAGATGAACACGTTGGCACCCTGGGACGCGGACACGACCCGCGCCCAGGTCGCGTTCGGGGTGTAGATCTCGGTCACCGCGGCGCCGTATGCACGGGCCTGGTCGGCGTACAGGTTCGCCCGGTCCAGGTACATGGCGGTGGAGGCGCCCGAGGGTCCGACGACGATGACGACCCGTGGGGCGTACGCGGCGGCAGAGGCCGGCCGTGCGACAGAAATGGTCGCCGAGAGGGCGACGAGGAGGGCGACGGCAAACGGGAACGCCGGCCGGAGTGCGCGAGCCGCCCGATGGGCGACGGTCGTGGAACAGGACAATGGCCTGCCTCCTCTCTACCCGAACGCCACGCTGATCATGGCGACGACGGCTGCGTCCATGCCCTTGGCCCGACGCGGACGTGGTATGGACGAGGCGGGGCTCGCGATCCGTGCCCCTTGGTGGATGTTCGGCTTCAGGATGCGCGCCCTGCTCGCTGGTGGCTACCCGCACCTTGGGCACGGTGCGGCAGGGACCATGGTCCCGTTCACCTGCGGGAGATCAGGGCTCGCGCGGCGGCCCGGCGACGATCCGCCGGCGGAGCGCGTCCTCGTCGACCGCGGACCAGTCGGCCTCGATCCACCAGGTCGCGCCAGCGTCCGCGTGCGCGCGGGTCGTCGCGATCGCTGCCGCGGCGTCGTCTGCGGGCGTCGTGCCGTCCACCACGATGTCGAACGGCCCGGTCAACCCGGCCTTTGCTCGCGCGCCGCCCAACCAGCCGACGATCTCGGGGAGCAACTCGGGGCCGGTGGCAGGCCGCCCGTCCGGGCCTGTCGCCTGGACGACGATCCCGTCCCAGCTCGCGGCCCGGCGCATCGAGCGTGCGTGGGGCCATGCGCCCACCACCCACACCGGGATCCGCGGGCGCTGCAGCGGCCTCGGGTTGAAGGTCATCGCGCCGAACCGGTAGTGGTCGCCGTCGAACGCGAACGGCTCCCCGCGCCACAACCCGTCGAGGATCGCGAGCGTCTCGTCGAGCAGGGCCGCCCGCACCGGCGCCGCCACGGGCTCTCCGACGTTGCCGAAGCCCTGGTCGTCGAGCGCCCCGAGGCCTACCGGGAGCACCAGGCGGCCACCGGACAGCACGTCGAGCGTTGCGGCCTCGCGGGCGAGCTTCCACGGGCGCCGCCGGGCCGGCGCGAAGACCAGGGCCCCCAGCCGGACGCGCTCCGTGCGCATGGCCATCGCCGCGAGCAGGACCCACGGGTCGTACATGGCCCCGTCACCGATCGCGATCGCGTCGTACGTGAACACACCGTCCCAGCCGGCACGCTCCGCTTCTGCGGCGAGCTCGGCCTGGCCCCGCGGATCCCCCGTGGTCACGATCACGCCGTACTGCATCGGCCAATTCTCGCCCACCGTGGCAACGCCCGGGGCCGTCCGGCACGCCAACTTCGGGACGAATCGGCGTCCCGCACGTGTCGGGTGCGTGCGACAGTGCGGTCTGGCCCGGAGACGGGTCGGCGTCCCGTGCATCGCGAACCCGTGACCGGGACGATCCAGCGTCCCACCCCGCGCGGCCCGCGCCACCGACCGGTGGCGGGACGGGTCTTGGCACCCGGAGGCATGTTGATGTACGCGCGCGCCGTCGCGATCCTGATCTCGCTCGTGATGGGCATGACCCTCGCCGCGTGCGGCTCCTCGGGGTCGTCGGGCACCACCGCGCCCGGCGGGATCATCACCGTCAGCGGCGCGTGGGTCCGGGCGGCGGCCGCGGGCGGCACGTCGGCCGGCTACCTCACGATCGTGAATGGATCCCGCACTGACGACGCGCTGGTCGGCGTGTCCGCGCCGGACATCACCGCCAGCGCCAGCCTCCACGAGACCACCACGGACGCGAGTGGGATGACCGGGATGACACACACGGAATCCGTGAAGATCGCGTCCTCCGACACCGTCCGCCTGGAGCCCGGCGGGTACCACGTCATGCTGATGAACCTCACGAAGGAGCTCAAGGTCGGCGATGTCGTGCGGCTCACGCTGACGTTCAAGCAGGCTGGCGTCCTCCAGGTGAACGCGGAGGTCCGGGCCGGCTGACGGCCCGACGATCCCGATCCCATGCACGAGCGTCCCGCTCCCGCTACCCCTGACCAGCCTGCGCCGGACCGTACGGTCGTCATCGTCGGCGGACTGGTGCTGGGCGTGCTCGGCCTGCTGGCGGCGGGCGTGCTCGCGCTCGTGTTCATCGCGCGCGGCGGCGGCTTGCCCGGCGCCGGCGCCGCGAACCCGGCCAATCCCGCGGCGTACGCGTACCCGCAGGTCGGGGACGCCCCACCGCTGGAGCTCACGGACCAGGACGGGCGGCCGTTCGTGCTGACGTCGCTCGCGGGCCATCCCGTGCTCGTGTTCTTCGGCTACACGCACTGTCCCGACGTCTGCCCGGCGACGATCGGTACCTTGAACGAGGCGCTCGCCGGTGCCGGCGCGGGTCCGCGGGCGGTGTTCGTGTCCATCGACCCGGACCGCGACAACGCCGCGGCGATGAAGTCCTACGTCCGCTACCTGCCGCCGGTGTACCGCGGGCTCTCGGGCTCGCCGGAGGAGATCCGCCGCACCGCGGACGCGTGGGGCGTGAAATACGCCAAGGTGGACGAGGGCTCCCCGGACGGCTACGCGATGGCCCACACCGCGGACGTCCTTCTCGTCGACGCGCAGGGCCGGCTTCGGGCGCACTTCCCGTTCGGGACAACGGCGGCGCCGATCACGGCGTCGCTCAAGGCGCTCCTCAGGGAGACGCCGGCACCGGGCGATACGCCGCCGACGCCGCTCGGGCCCGGCCCGTCCGCCCCTGCCCCGACCGCCACGCCGAGCGACCCGGCGACGCCCGTCCCGACGGCGTCCCCGCCCGCCTCCAGCGCGCCGTCGACGGGTGACCTCCGGGGCCTGCTCGTCTCGTCGGGCGTCTGGGCCGGCCCCCAGACGCCCGTCATCGTCACGTTGAGCCGGCCCGACGGCACGCCGCTCGACGGCTCTGTCTCCGTCGTCGCCCGCGTCGTCGGTGCGGACGAGGCAGTCGCCGGTCCGGACGTGCCCGCGGTCGCGATCCTGCCCGAGGGCGCGAAGCGGGCGTCGTTCGTTGCCACCGTGACGATCCCGGCGGCCGGCTGGTGGCGCCTGGACCTGCTGGCCGCGGACGGCACGAGGGGCTCCATCCCGATCCAGGCGCTGGACCCCGGGACGTCCGCGCCGATCGGCGGGCAGGCCCCCGCGATCGACACCCCGACCCTCGCGGACGTCGCCGGCCACGTGATCGCCATCACGACCCAGCCCGCGCCGGACCTCCGCTTCTACGCGGAGTCCACGGCCGACGCCCGCGCAGCCGGGAAGCCGTACGTCATCGTCATCGACTCGGCGCGCTTCAAGGTCTCGTCGGCGTGCGGCCGCGCCATCACGATGAGCCGGTTCCTGCTTGACCGCTGGGAGCCCGATGTCGCGTTCATCCACATCGAGCCATTCGTGTACCAGGTGATCACCGAGGAGCCCGTCCTCTCGGGCGACCTCGCCAACCCGCCGCTCAACGAATGGGCGGCCGCCTGGGGGCTGGGCGACGCCGTCTGGCCCGCGACCGACATGCCCTGGATCTTCGTCGTCGACGGCAACGGGATCGTTCGCGCGAAGTACACGGGGATCGTGGGCAGCGCGGACGTGGACCTGGTGCTCAGCCTCATCCAGGGGCGGGGCGTCGTCGGCGGGTAGCCCGAGTGAGGCGGCGGGGCGGCGGAACGGGGCTGTCGGGCAGCAGCATGCGCTAGGGTTCGCCCATGATCCCCCGACGACCCGGCCGGCCCCTCGGGGTCGGCGTCCAGCTCCCCGAGGTCGAGCGTGAGGTCCGCTGGCCGGAGCTGCGTGCGATCGCGCGTACCGCGGAGGCGGCCGGCTTCGACTCCATCTGGCTGGGCGACCACCTCCTGTACCGCTACGCGTCTGGCGAGACGCGTGGTCCGTGGGAGGTATGGACGACGCTCGCGGGCCTCGCGGAGGCGACCGAGCGCGTCGCCCTCGGGCCGCTCGTGGCGGCGACCGCCTTCCATGCGCCGTTCATGCTCGCAAAGCTCGCGGCCACGGTGGACGAGATCTCCGGTGGACGGCTCGTGCTGGGTCTGGGCGCCGGCTGGAACCCCGTGGAGTTCAACGCGCTCGGCGCCCCGTTCGACCGCCGGATCACCCGGTTCGAGGAGTCGTTCACGATCGTCCGGACGCTGCTCCGCGACGGACACATCGACTTCGATGGCGAGTGCTTCCAGGCGCGCGACGCAGAGCTCCTCCCGCGTCCGGCTCGGCCGGGCGGGCCGGAGATCCTCATCGGGTCGTCGGGGCCGCGGATGCTCGAGATCACGCTCCCGCACGTGCAGGCATGGAACGCGTGGTACGCGGACACCGGCAACGCCCCGGCCGGTGTTGCGAGGCTGCGCGACACGGTGGATGCGGCGGCGATCGCGGCCGGGCGGGACCCGGCGGACATCGAGCGCACGGTGGCGGTCCAGGTCCAGCTGCCGGGCGGGACCGGTCGGGTCATGGGCGACACGGACCCGAAGCAGGCCGTGGCGCCCCTCCGCGGGACCGCCGACGAGATGGCCGAGGAGTTGCGCGCGTACGCCCGAACGGGCATCGGCCACGTCCAGCTCGTGATCGACCCGATCACCGAGGCGTCGGTCGCCGCGTTGGCGCCGATGCTGGAGCTGCTCGACCGCGGCTGAGCGGAGGCGTGGCGGGTCGTCGCGCTGGGGGGAAAACCGTGCGCCGGGCACGGAGCAGGGTGCTAGCATCCGCGCCCGATCGGCCGTTGCCCGGCCACCCCAATCCCCATATCGCGGAGCCAGCCATGCGACGGAACCTCGAGCCCGTCCAGCCGTTGGGCGGAGCGCGCCCGTGAGCGAAGGACGCCAACGCGGTTCCGGGCCGCGCACCGGGCGGACGACCAACGAGGTCTCCGACCTGGACAAGCGGATCATCGAGCACCTCCAGAAGGACGGCCGGCGGCCGTTCACGCAGATCGCGGCCGATCTCGGGGTCTCCGAGGCGGCCGTGCGCGCCCGCACGAATCGGCTCATCGAGAAGGGGATCATGCAGGTCGTGGGCGTGACCGATCCGCTCAAGCTCGGGTTCCAGCAGTGGGCCATGATCGGCGTCCGCTGCGAGGCGGCCCGCCTGATCGAGGTGGCCGAGGAGATCGCCGCCTTCCCCGAGACGGATTACGTCGTGGTCACCGCCGGCAGCTACGACATCCTCGTGGAGGCGGTCGCCGAGGACAACGAGGCACTGCTCCAGTTCCTCTCGGAGCGGCTGCGCAAGATCCCCGGCGTGCGCGAGACGGAGACCTTCGTCTACCTGCGGCTGATGAAGCAGAGCTACCAGTGGGGGACCCGCTAGGTCCCATCGGTCCGGGCGCAGTACGATCCACGCACGCGGCCGCTGGGGAGCCGCGCCAACCCGGGGGCGGGCGTCTTGCCGATCAATATGATCCTGGCGCTGCTGGGGGTTGCCGTGCTCGCGAACCTCGCCCTGATCGCCGCGTCGCCGGGACCCATCGGTGAGCGGGTTCGTCGGGCCGGACGGCGCGTCATCCGGCGGCTGACCACACTGGCGGGGCGGGGCGGCGCGACGCGCGCGGACCCGGCCCAGGCGGACGATCCGCGCATTCGCCACCTTCATGGTGCGGGTCGGTATGCCGAGGACGCCGCCGGGGCCGACCTGCGTCCGGCGGCGCTGGACCGGATCATCCGCGTCGGTACCTGGATCTTCCTGTTCGCCGCCACGACGATCGTGGCCGTGACCAACCTGTGGGGCGAGCACCAGGGCCCGATCCTGCTCGTGCTCGCGGGAGCGGGGATCTACGAGTTCGTGCTCCACGAGCTCGTTCCCGACCGGATCCCGGACACGGCGATGCTCGTGGCGGAGGGCGCGATGGGCCTCGTGTTCACCGCGGTGCTCGTGGCGCTCACCGGTGGCGCGCTCAGCCCGTTCTTCTTCGCCCTGCCGCTGATCGTGGTCGGGGCGGCGATCGTCGTGCCGCCCGGCGTGACCCTCGTGCTCACCGCTGGCGCCGGTGGCGCGTACCTCGCGGCGATCCTCGTCGGCGGGTCGGGGGAGCTGGGGCCGCTGGCACTCGCGACGGCCGGCGTCAACCTCACCGCGCTGTGCCTCATCGCATACGTCGGGATGGCCGTGGGCCGCGAGCAGCGGCGTGCCCGCGAGGACGCGAACCGCCTGGCGACGGTCGACCCGCTGACCGGCCTCCGGACGCGGCCGTCGCTGTTCGCCGCGCTCGAGCGCGAGCTCGCCCGCAGCCAGCGCACCGGACGCGGCTTCTGCCTCCTGATGATCGACCTCGACGACCTCAAGGTGATCAACGACCGTCACGGCCACCTCGTGGGCGACCGGGCGCTCAGCCTCGTGGGGGACGTGATCCGGGACGGCATCCGGCGCATCGACACGGGCGCGCGATTCGGCGGGGACGAGTTCGTCGTCGTGCTCCCCGAGACCGATCCGACGGGCGGCTGGGTCCTTGCCGAGAAGATCCGTCAGGGTGTCGCGGAGGCCGGCCTCGCGGTGGACGCGGGCCGGGTCATGACCAGCGTCTCGGTTGGTCTCGTGACCTATCCCCAGGACGGCGAGGCGATCGACGAGCTGCTCGAGCGCGCGGACGAGGCGATGTACCGTTCGAAGCGCGGCGGCCGCGACCGCGTGACGCGGGTGCCGGTGATGGACCCGAGCGTGACGGGTCGGAGCACCGCGGCCGGCGTGCGCGACGACGCCGCGGCCGTCGGCCCGGACGGGTCTGCGGGCGCTCCGAGGTCTGGCGATCCCGCCTCGTGACACGCGCCCGGCCTCGCCACGACGGCGGTGGCGGCCACCCGGTGTAGCATCGGCCGGTGACCGACGAGCGACCCCGTCCCGGCCCCTCCACGCGCGCAATCCGCGCGGCGTCGCGCGTGCCGCAGGTGCACCAGGCGCCCACCAGCGTCCCGATCTACCAGACTGCGACCTTCGCGTCTGCCGATGCCGATGAGCTGGCCGCGGTCCTGGCCGGCGAGCTGCCGGGCTACGCGTACAGCCGCATGGACAACCCCACGGTCACGGTGCTCGGTGACGCGATCGCCGAGCTCCACGGCGCCGAGGCGGGCATCGCGCTCGCGACCGGCATGGCCGCCATCCACGCGTCGTTCCTCTCGATCCTGCGCGCCGGCGATCGCGTCCTGATCGGCCACGTCGGCTACGGGACGACGCGCACCCAGGCGATCTCCGCGTTCGGGCGGCTTGGCGTGGACATCGGGTACGTGGACACCACGGACCTCGACGCCGTCGAGACGGCGCTCCGCCAGCGGCACACCCGGGTGCTCCACGTGGAGACCATCGCGAACCCCACCTGCGTCGTCGCCGACCTGCCGGCGCTGGCGGAGGTCGCGCACCGCTTCGGGGCGCTGCTGACCGTGGACAACACGTTCGCGTCGCCCGCCGTGTGCCGCCCGCTTGAGCACGGCGCGGACCTCGTGATGGAGTCCGCGACGAAGTACCTCTCCGGGCACTCGGACGTGATGGCCGGGGCGGTCGTCGGGGCGCGGGAGCGGATCGCCGCGGTCCGCTCGGCGCAGGTCGACACCGGGGCAACGCTCGGGCCATTCGCCGCGTTCCTCGTCCTGCGCGGGATCCCGACGCTGGCCGTGCGGATGGAACGCCAGGCGCGGACGGCGATGGCACTCGCGGACCTCCTCGAGCGTCGGGAGGGCGTGAACCGCGTGATCTACCCGGGCCTCGACAGCCATCCCCAGCGCGATGCTGCGCGACGGATCCTGGACATGGGCGGCGCGATGCTGTCGGTGGACCTCGCCGGCGGTCGCGAGGCGGGGCGCGTCTTCTTCGACACCCTCGAGATCCCGGAGCGGACCGCGAGCCTGGGCTCCGTCCACACGATGGTCGTCCATCCCCCGTCGAGCTCGCACCGCGCATTCGACGCAGCATCCCTCGCGTCCGCTGGCATTACCGAGGGGCTGCTCCGCGTATCGGTCGGCCTCGAGGACGAGGCGGATCTCCTCGCCGACTTCGCCGCCGCGCTCGAGGCCGCCCGGGCCACCGCACCGACCGTCGCGACGCGCGCGTCGGGCGCCCGCTAGGAGGCGGCCACCATCGCGACCCTCGCCGCGCGCCGCTCGGCGGTGCGCCCCGTCCATGGACCGTTCACGCGTGTCGCCAACGCCGTCTGGGGCCTCCTGACGTCGGTCAACTTCGCCGTGCTCCAGATCATCGTCCTGAGCCTGTTCGCCGTCGTGGGCATGACTCTCCGCCAGCTGCCCGGGTTCGCGTTCCGCTCGTCCACCGACTACGCCAACGAGATGGACAAGCTCCACGGGATCTACGACCCGACGTTCGGCACCGGCGCCGTCAATGCCATGGAGCGCCTCCAGCTGTTCCACATCTTCAGCTCCACGTGGTTCAGCATCGGGCTCGTCGTCCTGATCATCTCCATCGTCGCCTGCACGATCGACCGGACGCCGCGCCTGTGGCGCCAGGGAGCCGACATCCGCGTCGCCCAGCCGGACAGCTACTACGACTCGACGCTCCCGGACCGGGCGCTCATGGCCGGCGTCGACGCACCGACGGTCACACGCGTCCTGCGCAAGCACCGGTTCGTCGTCCGCCAGGAGACCTGGGACGACGTCATCTACCTGTACGGCGACCGCCACCGGTGGACGAAGATGGCAACGCTCCTCACCCACACGGGGCTCGTCCTGTTCCTTGTCGCGGCGGCGGTGACCGCGCGGCTTGGAGACGAGCAGGGGCTGGTGGTGGCCGAGGGCGAGTCGCTGACCGTCCAGCCGATCGGGACGCCCGGGCTCCTCCTCGTCCGCAACCTGGGCTTCGAGGCACCGGGCTTCCTCGAGACCGGCAAGGCCACCGACTTCACGACCCACCTCGCCGTGTACCAGGACGGCAAGCAGATCGCCGACAAGACGATCCGGGTCAATGACCCTCTCTCGGTCGGTGGCTACACGTTCCACCAGAACGGGTTCGGGCCAGCGCCGGACGTCGTCATCCGGGACGCGGCCGGCAAGCCGCTGTGGACGGGACCGATCCCGATGACCGACCAGGCCGCCGGCCTCCCGTTCGCCGAGGTCGCCGTGCCGGGCCGGGACGTCGCCCTCCAGATGCTGCTCCAGCGGGACACGGACGGGGTGGGCGTCCTGCTCGTGCTGCCGTTCCGGGCGATCGGGGTGAACGCGGACGGCACGCCGAACGTCGTGGGCCTGGAGCCCGTGGCCCTGACGCGCGGCCGGGTGGTGACGCCCGGCGGGACCGACTTCAGCGTTGAGCTGCGCGGGTTCGAGGACTACACGCTCCTGATCGCCAAGCGGGACCCGGGCCAGGGCCTGATCTGGACGGCGGCGGGTTTCCTCCTCGTCGGGCTGCTGATCACGTTCTGGATGCCACGACGGCGCGTCTGGGCTCGCCTGGACGCCGACGGCCGGCTCGCGCTGGCGGTGCGCGCGGACCGTTACGTGGACGTGGGGCACGAGTTCGGGCGGGTGCTTGACGACCTCGTCGCGGCGCGCCGATCCGGCGGGACCGGGAGCGGCACGGGTTAGTCGGACCTCGCCGCACGCGGGCTCGTCGGAGACCGCCATGGCGCCTTGCGGATCGGTTTCGCTGCCGGTTCGGGAGGGTGCAGATTGCCTGCCGCTATCGACACGTTCGCGCCGATGCGATAGGTTCGGCGAGGTCCCACACCATGCCCGGTCACGGTCATTGGGCGCCCGGTCCACGCTCCCCGCGCTCGGGCCGAACACCACCAGCGGCCCGCGAAGTCGCCCCGTCGGCAGGAGTCCCATGACCGCTCGTCACACGGCAATCGCATCGATCTCGAACCACAAGGTCGCCTCCACCCAGAACTACCTGGAGCACGCCGGCCAGGCCATCTACGGCCAGTACGTGTTCCACGAGGGCGCGCAGCGCGAGTACCTCGCCAAGCCGATCTTCAGGCGCCTGCGGCGGACGATCGAAGGCCTCGAGCGCTTCGATCCCGTCATCGCGGACGCGGTCGCGCACGGCGTAAAGGAGTGGGCGATGGCGCACGGCGCCACCCACTACACCCACTGGTTCGTGCCGATGACAGGCTCCACGGCCGAGAAGCACGACTCGTTCCTGAGTCCCACGGGCGATGGCCAGACGATCGCCGAGTTCTCGGGCAGGAACCTCCTCCAGGGCGAGCCGGACGCGTCCTCGTTCCCGTCGGGCGGCATTCGCGCGACGTTCGAGGCCCGCGGCTACACCGCGTGGGACGTGACCTCCCCGATCTTCCTCCAGGTCGAGGCCAATGGCGTCACGCTCACGATCCCGACCGCGTTCGTCTCGTTCACGGGCGAGGCGCTGGACCACAAGATCCCGCTGCTCCGCTCGCAGGAAGCGCTCGGCACGCAGGCGCTGCGCGTGCTCAAGTGGTTCGGCAACTCGAGCACCAGCCGCGTGTTCACGAACATCGGCCCCGAGCAGGAGTACTTCCTCGTCGACCGCCGGCTCGCGGAGCAGCGGCCGGACCTCATGCTCACGGGCCGCACCCTGTTCGGCGCCCCGTCGCCCAAGGGCCAGGAGCTGGAGGACCAGTACTTCGGCCCGATCCGCGAGCGGATCCTCGCGTTCATGATGGATCTCGACCGCGAGCTGTGGCGCCTGGGCATCCCGGCGAAGACCCGCCACAACGAGGTGGCTCCGGGCCAGTTCGAGATGGCGCCGGTCTACGAGCCCACCTCGGTCGGCTCGGATCACAACATGATCGTGATGAGCACCATGCGCCGGCTCGCCCCGATGCACGGCCTCATGTTCCTGATCCACGAGAAGCCGTTCGCGGGCATCAACGGGTCGGGCAAGCACAACAACTGGTCGATGGGCACGGACGACGGGGAGAACCTCCTCGACCCGGGAAACGACCCGCACGCCAACGCCCAGTTCCTCGCCTTCCTGATCGCGATCATCCGCGGCGTGAACGTGCACGCGGACCTCCTCCGCGCCAGCATCGCGGATGCGGGTCAGGACCACCGTCTGGGTGCCAACGAGGCCCCGCCGGCGATCATCTCGATCTTCCTTGGATCGCAGCTCGAGGACGTGATCGGGCAGATCGCGAAGGGTCCCGCGTCGGCATCCAAGAAGGGTGGCTCGCTGGAGCTTGGCGTGACGTCACTGCCCGTGCTGCCGAAGGACGCCACCGACCGCAACCGGACCTCGCCGTTCGCGTTCACGGGCAACAAGTTCGAGTTCCGCGCCGTGGGCTCATCGGCCCCGATCTACTGGCCGCAGACCGTTCTCAACACCGCGGTCGCGGACTCTCTCAAGCAGCTCGCCGACGAGATGGACGGCCTCAAGAAGGGCGACTTCGAGGGGCTCACGAAGATCCTGTCGGGCATCGTACGCGGCAACAAGCAGGTCCTGTTCGAGGGCAACGGCTACTCCGAGGAGTGGCACGCCGAGGCGGCCAAGCGTGGCCTGCCGAACAACCGGACGACCGTGGACGCCCTGCCGGCGCTCACGACAAAGAAGGCGATCGACCTGTTCTCGGCGTTCGGCGTCCTGTCCGAGCGAGAGCTCACGGCACGCGTCGAGATCAACTGGGAGCGCTACGTCAAGGTCCAGAACATCGAGGCGAACTGCGCCCTGGACATGGCGAAGACGATGATCCTGCCGGCGACGGCCGCGTATCTCGGGCTGCTGGCCGGGGGCTCCACATCCAAGGGCATCCAGACGATGATCGACGCGGTTGCGGCCCTTGCGGACCAGCTCGTCGACCGGATCCACGACCTTGAGCATGCCCAGCACGAGGCCCACGAGTCCACGAGCGTCGAAGCCGAGGCGCGCAGCTTCGTCGACGACGTGATCCCCGCCCAGGAGGCCCTCCGCGGGGTGGTGGATGCGCTCGAGACGGTCGTCTCGGACGAGCTCTGGCCGTTGCCCAAGTACCGCGAGCTGCTGTTCCAGTACTAGGTCGTTCTGCTGGCTGACGCGTCTTCGGGGTTCGCCCCGGAGGCGCGTCTTCGCGACCGGGTCCCGTGCTGCTTCCCTGCGCGCCCGACGCGCACTCCCGTTCCGGCCCCGCAGCAGTGCCGGTGCTCGCCGGACGCGGATCCTCGTGCCCACCGGCGTTTCGAGGGCCTAAACGTCCCTCTGAGCAGCGCGGGTGCTAACGCGCCCGAAGACCGGCCGTCGGGGGCGTTCCGAGCCCGAAAGCCGCGCCGTTAGCAGCCGCAGTGCTGGGCAGGCGTCAAGAGGCGCCCAACCACCCGCAACGACCAGCCCTGTGCACTCGCGAGCACGGGCACTGCTGCGCCAAGGGGGCGAGGGCGCCGGGGTCGCCACTTCGCGCTGCCGGCGGCCCGCCCCGGTGAGTCCGGATCAGCTCCCGGTGAGTCCCGGACAAGGCCGCCGGATCATCATCGGCGCATGCCCCAGGAGCGTTCCCGTGCCACGAAGCTCATCGTCGAAGGACGCGAGCGGAGCTCGGACATCGCGGGGAAGCTGGGCACCGCGCTGCGCGAGGCCCGGGTTGCGGGCGGGCTGACGCAGCGGGACCTCGGCGAGCGGGCGCACCTCGCCCAGACGGAGGTGAGCAGGCTCGAGCGCGGGTTCGGCGGGCACACGGACCTTGAGACGTGGGCCGTGCTGGGCAACGCCGTCGGCCTCCGCCTCGCGACGTTCTTCGAGGGGGCGTCGGGCGCAGACCTCCCGCGCGATATCCAGCATCTCCGGCGCCAGGCGCTCGTCATCGATATCGCGAAACGCGGCGGCTGGCAGGCGACCCCCGAGTTCGCCCTCCCGAACGACGGTCCGCGACCCCGCTCGATCGACGTCCTCCTCACCCGCCCCGCCACCCGCGAGAGCGCCGTCATCGAGGTCTGGGACTTGCTCCTCGACGGTGGCGACGCGATGCGCGGCCTGCACGCCAAGGTCGAAGCCACGCGACGCAGACACCCGCCGGACTGGCGGGTCCAGGGCCTCCTCCTGCTTCGCCGGACCGCGCGCAACAAGCGGCTCCTGGCGGAACTCGCAACGGTGTTCGCCACCCGCTACCCCGCCTCGTCGACCGCATGGCTCCGCGCCCTGCAGGAGCCGCACACCCCCATGCCATCGGCCGACGGCTTCGCCTGGACGGACGTCGACGGCACGAGGCTCATCCCGGCGCGGTTGGGCTGACCGCCCGCCGGCCAACCACCCACGACGTGACGATTGCCACCGCGAGGATGCCCACGATCACCGCCAGTGACAGCACGACCGGCATCTTCCAGACCTCGGCGACCAGGATCTTGACGCCCGCGAATACGAGCAGCGCCGCGAGCCCCTGCTTGAGATAGACGAAGCGGTCGATCAGGCCCGCCAGCAGGAAATACAGGCTGCGCAGCCCGAGGATCGCGAACGCGTTCGAGCTGAACACGATGAACGGGTCGGTCGTCACGGCGAAGATCGCGGGGATCGAGTCGATCGCGAACATGATGTCGTCTCGACCACGACGAGGACGGCGAACAGCGGCGTCGCGACGAGCTTCCCGGCGTTGCGGATGAAGAACCGCTGGCCGTGATACTCGTCGGTCACCGGGATCACGCGCCGCACGAGCCGAAGCACGATGTTGTCGTCGGGGTGCACGGCGTGCCCCTTGGAGCGCCACATCCGCACGCCCGTGACGAGGAGCAGCAGCCCGAAGCCGTAGATCAGGAAGTGGAACGCTTCGAGGAGCGTCGTGCCGGCGGCGATGAAGATCGCGCGGAAGACGATCGCGCCAAGGACGCCCCAGAACAGGATCCGGTGCTGGTAGATGCCCGGG
>JBBRRZ010000016.1:0-78662 GCA_038245845.1 Candidatus Limnocylindrales bacterium | reverse complement strand
CTTCCGCAGGCGTGCCAAACTGTCCGCTGGGGCCACGAACGAACCTCCGCTGTCAGTCGCCAAACCAACAGCGTCAGGGTAGTCAGTGGCCCCTTCTCCGTGCCTGGGGTGTCCGCCCTCAACGTGGGCCGGAAGCCCTAGACCTTCCGGCCCACGGCGGTCGCGATCCTCGCCCGGCGGTCGCGATCCTCGCCCGGCGGTCGCGATCCTCGCCCGGCGGTCGCGATCCACGCCCGGATCGCCTCGTGCTTGGCACACGGCCCTGATGCGCTGGTGGATGCGCCAGTCGATCCCGCCGCGTGGATGTACATCGCAACTCCGGGTTCCGGTTGCCAGGGCACGCTCCCCATCGCGGCCCTGATCCCCTGGTGACTCAGGACGTTGCGGCACCTGACAGGTGAGCCGGCGATGAGCCGGCGATGAGCCGGGGCGAAGTGGCGATTGCCATCATTGTTGGATGGCTACGTCGCTGGATCTCGGGGGGCGTGCGTTTGCGATCCACATCGCGGACGCGATCCGTGACGCACGGCGTCTCGTCGGCAGCACCCAGCGGGACCTCGCGGCACAGGCACAAACGTCGCAGGCCACGATCAGCCGCCTGGAAGGTGGCGGCTCGTCGTCGGTTGACCTCCTGGTCGTCGAGCGGGTGCTCGCATCGCTGGGCATCCGAGCGGCACTCACGATGGACGCTCGGCACCTCGAGGATCGCCGCCGCCAGGCCGACGGCGTCCATGCACGGCTGAATGGCTACATCGCCCGCCGGCTGGTGCGCGACCGTTGGCGCACGGCACTGGAGGTGCGCGTCGGCAGCGACGCGCCTCGAGGCTGGATCGACCTGCTCGCGTTCCGCGAGGCGGATCGGGCGTTGTTGGTCGAGGAGACAAAGACCGATATCCCCGACATGGGTGGCCTGCAACGGAGCCTCGCGTTCTACGAGCGCGAGGCCTGGGACGCGGCACGCTCCCTGGGCTGGCGACCGAGCCGCGTCGTTGCGCTCGTGGTCGCGCTGGACACGCGGTCCGTTGCGGGCCGCCTCGCGGACAATCGCGACACCGTGACGCGCGCGTTTCCCGCTCGCGTGGACGCCACGGCCGCCTGGGTGCGCGATCCAGCCGCCGAGCCGCCACGCGGATGGACGCTCGCGACAGCGGACCCGCTCGACCGGAGCCTCACCTGGCTTCGCCCAACGACGCTCGGCTCCAGGCGTCGGCCACCCGCGTACTCCGGGTATGCGGAGGCGGCCTCGCGGCTGCTTCGCCGGTGAGGTGTCCGTCGGGCGCGCTGCCTGAGTCGCGGAGGGATCGGCCGAACGATCGGCGAGCGTGGGCCGCAGGGCGAAGTGCGGGTTCGGGCGGCGAGCCGAGTGGCGACAACGTCTGGGCGATCCACGCGTGCATCAGCGATGCGCGGCCAGCGTCACCCGATCCGCCTGTGGATCAGGGCGGCAGGAACACGCGCAGGTGATCCACCAGTGGATCGGGACGCGGAGCGGTGGATCGGGACGCGGAGCGCGGGATCCGGACGCGGATCAACGAACCTACCCCGCGAGCAACCCCACGAGCGGCGCGGTCCCCCACTCCGTCTGGCGCGCGGATGCCGTCACGAGCGTCCCCGCCGTGCCCGCGAGGAGTGCCCCGGCCTCCGCCAGGGACCCGATCGCAGCGATCCCGCCCGTCGCCAGCGCAAACCTGCGCGCGGCGGCGACCTTCGGGCCCATCGAGCCCGCCGCGAACCGCGACGGGTCCAGGGCATCGGGCGCGATGCGCCGGATCGGCCAGGCGGACGGCGTGCCCCAGTCGGCGTAGACCGCATCGACGTCGGTGAGCATGAGGAACGCGTCGGCGCGCAGTGATGCCGCCAGCAGCGCACCTGCCGAGTCCTTGTCGATGACGGCCTCGACGCCGGCAAGCGTCCCGTCGGGCCGCTGGACGACCGGGATCCCCCCGCCGCCGGCGCACACGACGAGCACTCCCTCGCGCACGAGCAGCTCGATGACCCCGAGCGCGAGGATCCGACGCGGCTCAGGCGACGGGACGACGCGCCGCCACGATCCTCCGTCGGGAGCGATCGTCCAGCCCTTCTCCCCCGCCAGCCGTTCCGCGTCGGCGCGGCCATAGACGGGACCAATCGGCTTCGTGGGGCGCATGAACGCGGGATCGGCCGGGTCCACCTCGATCCGGGTGAGGAGCGTCGCGAGCGGCCGCGACTCGGGCAGCAGGTTGCCCAGCTCCTGCTCCAGCAGGTAGCCGATCATCCCCTCCGTCTCCGCGTCGAGGATGTCCAGCGGGTAGTGCTCGTCGGGGCGGTAGGCTGCGTTCTGGAGGGCCAGCAGCCCCACCTGCGGGCCGTTGCCGTGGGTCAGGATCACGTCGTGCTCGAGGGCGATCGGCAGCAGCGCCCGGGCCGCGATCGCGATGTTCGCCCGCTGGTTCTCGGCGGTGAGCGGCTGACCGCGGCGGAGGAGCGCGTTCCCGCCGAGCGCCGCGACGACGCGCATCAGCGGAACCTGTCGCGGGCGAGCGTCGCGACCAGGACCGCCTTGATCGTGTGCAGCCGGTTCTCCGCCTGGTCGAACACGATCGAGGCCGGCGACTCGAAGACCTCGTCGGTCACCTCCATCGCCGTGAGGCCGTGGCGCTCGAACATCTTCACGCCCATCTCGGTTCCGAGGTCGTGGAAGGCGGGCAGGCAGTGCATGAACCGGACGTCCGGCTTGCCGGTGAGCGCCATCATCGTGGCGTCCACCTGGTATGGCCGCAGGAGCGCGATCCGCTCGTCCCACGTCTCTTCGGGCTCGCCCATCGAGACCCACACGTCCGTATACACGACGTCGGCGCCGCGCACCCCCTCCGCGATATCGTCGGTCACGGTGATCCGCGCCCCGGACCGGTTCGCGATCTCGAGCGCCGTCGAGAGGAAGTCGTCGCGTGGCCAGACCGCCGTCGGCGCGACGATCCGCAGGTCCATGCCCATGAGCGCGCAGCCGATGAGCAGCTCGTCGCCCATGTTGCCGCGCGCATCGCCCACGAACGCGAGGGCCACGCCATCGAGGCGCCCGGCGACGTGCTCGCGGATCGTGAGCAGGTCGGCCAGCACCTGCGTGGGATGGTCCTCGTCGGTGAGACCGTTGTAGACGGGCACGCCCGCAAACGCCGCCAGCGTCTCCACGTCCGCCTGGTGGAAGCCGCGGAACTCGATGGCGTCATACACGCGACCGAGGACGCGCGCCGTGTCCTTGACGGACTCCTTCTTGCCCACGTGCGAGCCAGATGGACCGAGATATGTCACGTGCGCGCCCTGGTCGTACGCGGCGACCTCGAACCCGATGCGGGTCCGGGTGCTGTCCTTCTCGAAGATCAGCGCGATCGAGCGACCCGCGAGCCGCGGCGCCTCGCGATGCTCGCGCTTCTCCTGCTTGAGCCGGGCGGCGAGCGCGAGGAGATGCTCGATGTCCACAGCGCGAAAGTCGCGCAACGTGAGAAACGATCGACCGAGGAGGTCGACGCCAAGGTTCGTGGCCATTGCCGGACTCCGGGGCTGGTGGCGCAGCAACGAGTCAATGGCCCGGGCGCGCCGTGCCGGCGTCAGGGTCGTCGTGCCCGGAGCGTGCGCCGCGGCAGACGGTCGTGCACAGGTCGATTCGGCCCGTTGGCGGCGGGCACGTCGGGCCGTCGCCGCGGACTGCGGCGGCCTGCGGTTGCGGTGCGCGGGACGGGGTGGCTCGCATGGCGCGCCACGCGGCTAAGGTCCGCGGTCGATGACGTCCCCCGTCCAGCCGGCCGTGCCCGAGATACGCCTTGAGCGCCTCGAGAAGCGGTTCGGGGATGTCGTCGCCGTCGATGCCATCTCGCTCGACGTCGGGGCCGGCGAGTTCTTCTCGCTCCTGGGCCCGTCCGGCTGCGGCAAGACCACGACCCTGCGCATGATCGGCGGCTTCGAGCTGCCCACGTTCGGCCGCATCCTGCTCCGCGATCGTGACGTGACGCGCGACCCGCCCGACAAGCGGGCCGTGAACATGGTGTTCCAGCACTACGCGCTGTTTCCGCATCTCGGCCTCGGCGACAACATCGCCTTCGGGCCCAAGCGCCAGGGCCTCCCCCGTGACGAGATCCGCCGCCGCGTCGGCGAGGCGCTGGAGCTCGTGCGTCTCAGCGGCTACGAGAAGCGCCGGCCCGCGCAGCTCTCGGGTGGCCAGCAGCAGCGTGTCGCCCTCGCCCGGGCACTCGCCAACCGGCCCAATGTCCTGCTCCTCGACGAGCCGCTGGGTGCCCTCGACCTCAAGCTCCGGCGCCAGCCCCAGGTGGAGCTCAAGCGGATCCAGGCCGAGGTGGGGATCACGTTCGTGTACGTGACCCACGACCAGGAGGAGGCGCTCACGATGAGCGACCGGATCGCAGTGATGAACGCCGGCCGCGTCGAACAGCTGGGCACGCCCGAGGACCACGACCTCGTCGCCGCGGCGCGCGACCTATGCGCGAGCGGCTCGGCGGCGTTCCGCCACGTGCCTGAGAGTGGCACGCCATAGGCATCCTCCGAGTAGCGCTCGGGGGCCTCGAGCGTGGCTGCGAAGAATGCCCGATCGGCTTGGAAGCCAAACGTCTCCCTGAACCGTATCGCCTCGGCCTCTGCACTGCCCGAGCGGCTCTGCTGTATGTGGGAAGCGTGGGCCACACACGCCGCGCTGTGCCAGTGACCACAGGTTCGATCATCTAGTCCGCATGGCAGCTGATGGCTCGCGCCGTACGATCGGCAGGGGCACCGAGACTACCGGTCTTCATCTCGGGGACCGGTCAGCCGAGGACCTGCAACGCCAACTCTCCGCTGAGGCACGCCGCCTCGCGGCGTGACGGCGCGTGCGGGTCGCGCCGAGTGGCGCGCGACTACCGCGATCGGTTGCGATCGCGAACGGTGGCCGTCGCGATCTGTGCGAGTCCCTCAGGGGCGGCCGGCGGCCTTCGCCCGGGCGGTGTGGCGATCCTTGTCGAGGCCATGGGCCGTGTGCGGGCCGTCCGCCACGTGGTGGTGGCCGGGCTCCACCTTCGGCGGCGGCTCGTCGTAGCGGTCCCGGACGGTGCGGTGGCTCTCGACACCGTCCCCGGCGTACCGATCCGCGAGCATCTGGTCGAACGCGTGGACCGAGGCCTCGTTGTTCGAGTAGCGCCCGGCGACCCAGGAGCGGGAGCGGGTGCCGCGCTGCTGGAGCTCGCACACGTGCCAGTCCTGGCGGTTCGTGAGGTCCCAGAACGCGATCGGCTCGGAGGGGTCGAAGTCCGGGGCGGCGATCGTGTCCGCCTCGAACAGCCACTCGCAGATGACCTTGGTATGGCCCGCGTCCTGGGGCTCCAGGCGGTGGACCAGCAGGTAATCCGGGTGGATCGAGAGGAACGTCAGCGGCCACAGGACGTAGTAGTAGACGCGGGCCTCATCCTGTGCCGTGATCCCGCACATCGGCGCTCGCCCGTGGCGCGACCCGTGGCCGCCGTCGAGCGCCATCGTCTCGGCGCCATCGACGAGCTCCATCCAGCCGCCCTGCCAGGCCCCGTCGGGCTCGAAGTCCCCACCCAGGTCGTACGGGGTGAGCTTGTTGAGCTGCGGGTGGACGCCCGGGCAGTGGTAGCACTCGCTGTAGTTCTCGGCGATGAACTTCCAGTTGGCGGCCACGTCGTAGTCGATCCGCTTCGCGGCGCGCAGCGTGGTGAAGTCGAAGCGGGCCATGTGCTCCACGAGGTCGCCCAACTGGTCCTCGAGCGGCGGCACCGGGCCGTCCGACAGGTTGAGGAACACGAAGCCCTGCCACGAGGCGGTGTGGATCGGGGTGAGCCCGAAGGTGTCGAAGCTGAAGTCCTCGAGGTCCTCGGTGTGCTTGGCGCGGATGAGCCTGCCGTCGAGGTCGTAGATCCAGGCGTGGTACGGGCACTGGAAGCGGACGGCCTTCCCGCACTCGCGTTCTTCTACCGCGGTCCCCCGGTGGCGGCACACGTTGTAGAACGCGCGGATGACGTCGTCCCGGCCGCGGACGAGGATGACCTGCTCGCCGTCGACATCGATGAGCCGGAAGCTGCCGGCTTCGGCGACGTCCTCCACGCGGGCGACCATGATCCAGTCCGTGCGGACGATGTGCTCCCGCTCCCACTCGAGGATCGCCTGGTCCTGGTAGGCACGTGCCGGCAGGAGCGAGGCTCCCCGGTACTCGCGGCGGATCCGCTCGAGCTCGGCGGCGGTGAGGACGGGCTCCCCGATCATCAGGTCGATCTCCTGCTCGTCGGGACGTTGGGACGGGCTCCCGGCGGGGCCATCATCCCACGCGGTCGCGCCGGGCGCGTCCGACTGTCCTCCGTGCCGGGACAGTGCAGGAGCGGAGTAGACAACGTTTACTGTCACAGCTACCGTGTGCACATCGCCCCACCCCGGCCCCTCGAGCGAAGGAGTCGCTGCCTTGGCCCCCGAACCCGCGGACGTCCTCATCGTCGGTGCCGGCGCGTCGGGTGGCGTCGTCGCCCTTCGCCTCGCCCGGGCGGGCTTCCGCGTCGTCTGCCTCGAACAGGGCGACTGGCACGACCGGGCCGAATACCGCGGCGCGGAGCTGGACTGGGAGCTGACCATGCGCAAGCAGTGGTCCACAAGCCCCAACGTCCGCGGCCTGCCCGAGGACTACCCGCTGGACGAGACGGCCGCAGCCGTCTCCCCGCTGATGTTCAACGGCGTGGGCGGGTCGATGCTCATCTTCGCGGGCGCCTGGCCGCGGATGCTGCCCTCGGACTTCCGGGTTCGCTCGCTGGACGGGATCGCCGACGACTGGCCGCTGACCTACGACGAGCTGCTCCCCTTCTACGAGCGCAGCGACCGCGACATCGGCGTCTCCGGGATGGGCGGCGACCCCGCGTACCCGCCCGGGGGCGAGGATCCGCCCCTGCCACCGCTGCCGCTTGGCCCGGGTGGGCTCAAGGTCGCGCGTGCCCATACGAAGCTCGGCTGGCACTGGTGGCCCGAGCCGAACGCGATCCTGTCGGCCCCGTACGACGGGCGCCGTGCGTGCGTCCAGCGCGGGACGTGCCAGCAGGGCTGCAACGAGGGCGCCAAGGCGTCGACCGACCTCACGCACTGGCCGAAGGCGATCGGGCTCGGCGCGAGACTGATCACGGGCGCGCGGGTCCGGCGCATCGAGACGAACACGGCCGGCCTCGCGACGGGCGCCACGTGGCTCGACCGCGACGGCCACGAGCACTTCGAGGCGGCGAAGGTCGTCGTGCTCGCCGCGAACGCCATCGGCTCGACGCGACTCCTGCTCCTGTCGGGCGGGCCGGCCCACCCGGACGGGCTCGCCAACACGTCCGGGCTCGTGGGGAAGCGACTGATGATGCACCCCTTCGCGAACGTCGGCGGGCTGTTCGACGAGGACCTCGAGAGCTGGCAGGGCCAGTTCGGCTGCTCGATCGAGTCGTTCGAGTTCTATGAGACCGACGAGCGACGCGGGTTCGTGCGCGGCGCCAAGTGGGGCCTCGCGCCGACGTTCGGTCCGATCAACGCGGCGCTGCCCAGCCGCGCCGGGACGCAGGTCTGGGGCGCGGACCACCATCTCCACGTGCGTGCGCACCTCGGGCGTGGGGCGAACTGGGGCCTGTTCGGCGAGGACCTCCCGGACGAGGCGAACCGGGTCGTGCTGTCGCAGACGCTCACGGACTCGTCGGGCATCGCGGCGCCCGAGGTCCACTACCAGGTGTCCGAGAACTCGCGCCGGATGCTGGACTTCCACATCGAGAAGGCGACGCAATCGCTGGTCGAGGCGGGTGCCTACAAGGTCGAGGTGGACCGCCTGATGCGGTACTCCGGCTGGCACCTCCTGGGAACGGCTCGAATGGGCGACGACCCGCGGACCTCGGTGCTGGACCGCTGGAACCGGACGCACGACGTCGCCAACCTGTACGTCGTCGACGGCAGCAGCTTCGTGACCTCGGCCGGGGTCAACCCGACGTCGTCGATCTGCGCGCTCGCCCTCCGTGCCGCGGACCACATGGTCGAGACGCGGTTCGACCAGCAGGTACCGGTGTGAGCGGGCAGCCCGTGATCCCGGATGATCCGCTCGCCGGCATCGACGCTGACGCGCGCGCCACGTTCACCGCCGTCGCGGGCCACCTCATCCCGGCCGCCTACGGGATGCCGTCCGCTGGCGACGTCGTGGGCGACGCCCGCCTCGCCTTCGTGCTCCGGTCGCGCCCGGACCTCCGGGAGCCGCTCATCGCGGCGCTCCGCCTCGGGATGGGCGACGACCCCGCGGAGCGCGTCGCGGCCCTCGATCGGGACGAGCCCGCCAACCATGCGGCGCTGATCCAGGTCGTGGTCTTCGCCTACTACACGGACCGCGGCGTCCGCGACCTCCTGGACTACCCGGGCCAGGTGGCGAAGCAGCTGTATTCGTGGAAGGTCCCGGACTTCATCGAGGAGGGCCTGACCGACCAGGTCCTCGCCCGTGGCCCGGTGTGGCGAGACCCAGCGACGGGCCGCCGAGCCGTGGTCCGTTGACAGCCCGCGAGCAGGAGAACGTCATGGTTGCCCCCGCCTCCACCAGCTGGCTGGACCCGTTCCTCGGGACGTGGCGCCCGGGGTCCGGCGAGCCTCACGAGGTCCATGAGCCCGCCACGGGTGGCCACCTCCTGACCGTCGCCTGGGCCACGCCGGACGACGTCGCCGTGGCCGCCGCAGCCGCCGCGGCGGCCCAGCCCGCCTGGGCCGCGACGAGCTACCTCGAGCGTGCCGCGATCCTCCGACGCGCTGCGGAGATCTACGAGAGCCACCGCGACGAGCTTGGAACGTGGACGCAGCGGGAGACGGGCGCCGTCCACGGCAAGATGCACCACGAGCAGAGCTTCACCGTTCATGAGCTGCTCAACGCCGCGACGCTGCCGTCCCAGGCGTACGGCTCGCTCATGCCGTCGGCGCTGCCCGGGCGGCTGTCGATGGTCCGCCGGGTCCCGATCGGCGTCATCGGGGCGATCACCCCCTGGAACTCGCCCAGCGTGCTGGGCATGCGCGTCGTCGCGCCGGCGCTCGCGCTGGGCAACGCCGTGGTGCTCAAGCCGGACCCGCAGACGCCCGTGGCCGGGGGCGCGATGTTCGCGGCGGTCTTCCGTGAAGCGGGGCTGCCCGAGGGCCTTCTCCAGATCGTGGTCGGCGGGGCCGAGGTCGGGGAGGCGATCGTGACTGACCCCAACGTCCACGCCGTGTCGTTCACGGGGTCCACGGCCGCGGGCCGCCGCGTCGGGACGCTCGCGGGCGGCCTGCTCAAGAAGGTCTCGCTGGAGCTCGGCGGTAACAACGCGTTCGTCGTCCTGGACGACGCCGACCTCGAGGCCGCTGCGTCGGCCGGAGCCTACGCCTCGTTCCAGTTCCAGGGCCAGGTGTGCTTCGCCGCCGGTCGCCACATCGTCCACCGGAGCGTCGCGGCGGACTACGTGGACGCGCTCGTCGAGCGGGCGGCGCGACTGCGCCTGGGCGACCCGTACCGCGAGCAGGTGGACCTCGGGCCGATCGTCAATGCCCGGCAGCTGGCGCGCGTGGACGGGATCGTGCGACGCTCCGTGGACGGCGGCGCCCGCCTCGTCGTCGGCGGGACGCACGAGGGCCTGTTCTACCGGCCGACCGTCCTCGCCGATGTCACGACCGACCTGCCGGCCTGGACGGACGAGATCTTCGGGCCGGTCGCGCCTGTCGTGACCTTCGAGACGGACGAGGAGGCGCTGGCGCTCGCGAACGACAGCGAGTACGGCCTGGCTGGCGCGGTGTACTCGCGCTCGATCTCGCGCGGCCTCGCGTTCGCCCAGCGCATCCGGTCCGGCATGGTCCACGTCAACGACCAGACCGTGAACGACGAGGCGATCATCCCGTTCGGCGGCATGGGCACCTCGGGCAACGGCAGCCGGTTCGGGGGTGCAGCCAACTGGGACGAGTTCACGCAGTGGCAGTGGGTCACGGTCCGGGACGAGCCGCGCTCCTTCCCGTTCCCGTACTGAGCGCGCGACGTGGCGTCCATCACCGAGGTCGCGAAGCTCGCCGGGGTGTCCATCGCCACGGCGTCACGCGTCATGTCGGCGTCGGACTACCCGGTGAGCGTGCCGACGCGGGCACGGGTGCTCGAGGCGGCCCAGTCCCTGGACTACGTTCCCAACGCTCTCGCACGTGGGTTGCACACGCAGCAGGTCCCGGTCGTGGGCGTGATCGTGCATGACATCACGGACCCGTACTTTGCCGAGGTCGTCCGGGGCGTCGAGGACGCGGCCGCGACATCCGGGTTCCTCGTCATCACCTGCAGCTCCGAGCGGGACCCGGACCGCGAGCGCGAGTACGTGCGCCTGCTGCGGTCGATGCGCGTCGCGGCCGTGATCTTCGCGGGCAGCGGGCTCGATGATCCTGCGCTCACCGACGAGCTCGCCCGGCACATCGAGGGGATGCGCGCGTTCGGCGCCGCGGTCGTGCACCTGTCGCCGCACGCGCTCGGGGAGCCCGAGGTGAGCGTCGACAACGCCGGCGGCATCGCCGCGATGGTCGGGGCGCTGGCCTCTCTCGGCCACCGGCGGATCGCGTTCCTCGCTGGGCCGATCTCCCTCTATGTCGCGCGCCAGCGGCTCGAGGGGTTCCGTCGCGGGCTGGCTGACGCGGGCCTCGACACCGACGAGCGCCTCATCGCCCACACGCCGTTCAACCGTGACGGCGGGGCGGCCGGCGTGGACGCGCTGCGGGCCACCGGCGTCCCGTTCACCGCCATCGCCTGTGCCAACGACCTCCTGGCACTGGGCGCCCTTGCGCGGCTCGCCGCGCTCGGCGTGTCCGTGCCGGGCGACGTCTCGGTCGCGGGCTTCGACGACATCGCCGTTGCGGCGGACACGAGCCCGGGCCTGTCCACCGTGCGCGTCCCACTGCGCGAGCTCGGGCGGCGCGGCTTCGCCCAGGCGGAGCGCCTCCTCGCGGGTGCGCCGCTGCCGACCGAGATCCTGCCAGCGGAGGTCGTCCTGCGAGCCTCCACCGGCGCCCCGAGCCGCGCCATCGCAAGCACTGGAGTCCGCCCGTGAGCCTCAACGTCCGGGGCATCGTGCCCGCCTGCATCATCACCCTCGATGCCGACGGCCGCGTCGACGAGCGCGCCTACCGGCGCTATCTCCAGTGGCTCCTGCCGCAGGGCCCGGTCGCCCTCGCGATCAACGCCGATACGGGCGAGGGCCCGCATCTCTGGCCCGACGAGCGGGAGCGCGTCCTGCGGATCGCCGTCGAGGAGGCGGGAGACATCCCGGTGATCGCGGGCCTGTCGGCGCAGTTCACGGAGCAAGCCGTGGAGGAGGCGAAGCGAGCCGAGGGTGCGGGCGCGCGCGGCCTGCTCGTGTTCCCGATCCCGGCCTACCAGGGCACCCCCCTCGACCCCGCGATCCCGGTCGCCTACCACGAGGCGATTGCGCGCGGCTGCGGCCTGCCGATGATCGCGTTCCAGCTCCAGCCCGCGCTGGGCGGCGTGATCTTCTCGGAGGAGATCCTCCGTCGGATCGCCGCGATCGATAGCGTCGTCGCGCTCAAGGAGGCCTCGTTCGACGCCCGCCTGTACCTCCAGACGCGACGGCTGATCGAGCAGCTCGACCGTCCGATCGACCTCCTGACCGGAGACGACAACTTCATCTACGAGTCGTTCGTGCTGGGTGCCGAAGGCGCGCTGATCGGGTTCGGCACGCTCGCGACCGAGCTCCAGGTCCAGATGTACGCGCTGACGCGCGAGGGCCGGTGGGCCGAGGCACGCGCGATCTGGGAGCGGATCCTGCCGCTCGAGGAGGTCGTGTACGGCGCACCCGTCCGCGACTACCGGGCCCGCACGAAGGTCGCGTTGCGCGAGCTCGGCGTCATCGAGTCCACGGTCATGCGGCCGCCGCTCCTGCCCGTGGGCGGCGACACGGTGACGGCCGTCCGCGACGCGCTCGAGGCTGCGGGCCTGCTCGGCGCGAGGCTCGCCTGATGGGCGACGCGCTCGCGGGGCGGGTGGTGCTGGTCACGGGGAGCAGCCGCGGGATCGGGGCGGAGGTGGCTGCGAAGGCCGCCGGCGAGGGCGCGACGGTCGCGGTCCACTATCACCGGGCCGGCGAGGACGCGGCCCGAACGCTGGCCCGGGTCCGCGAGGCGGGATCTGACGGCGAGACCTTTGCCGCGGACCTCGCCGACGGCGACGAGGCCGAGCGCCTGGTGGACCGGGTGCTCGACCGGTTCGGGCGCCTCGACGGGCTGGTCAACAACGCCGGCCGGACGCAGGTCGGGCCGTTCCTGGCGCTGGAGCCCGAGGAGTGGGCAGCCGTCCTCGCGACAGACCTGACCGCCCCATATCGGACCTGCCGGGCGGCGCTCCCGTCCATGCTCCAGCGTGGCACCGGGTCCATCGTCAACATCGCCTCGCGGCTGGGGCAGGTCGGCATCCCGGAGACGGCTGCCTACAGCGCGGCGAAAGCCGGGCTCCTGGGGCTGACCCGGTCGCTCGCACGGGAGTTCGGTCCCCGCGGCGTCCGCGTCAACGCCGTCGCACCCGGCTTCACGATCACGGAGATGACGGCGGACCTCGCCGGGACCGACGAGGGCCGGCGACGGCTCGCGGACATGCCGCTGGGGCGCTTCGGCCGGGCCGACGAGGTCGCCAACGCGGTGGTCTTCCTGTTGTCCGATGCGTCCAGCCTGTTCCTGGGCCAGACGCTCAACCCGAATGCCGGGGGGTACATGCCGTGAGCAAGATCATCAGCGTCCGGGACGCGATCGGCCTCGTCCGTGATGGCGCGACGATCGTCGTCGGCGGCTCCGGCGCGGGGCATGCGGTGCCCCAGCGGTTCATCGACGAGCTGGCCGCCGTGTTCACGGCCGAGGGTCGGCCGCGCGACCTGACCACGGTCCGCATCGTGGGCATCGGCGACTTCGCCGACCGTGGGTTCTCGCAGCTGGGCCTGCCTGGGCTCATGCGCCGGACGATCGGGTCGAACATCGGCAACGAGCCGCGCCTCGGCGCCCTGGTCGAGGCCGGCGAGCTCGAGGCGTACTCGTTCCCGCAAGGCGTCCTCTCGCAGCTCATGCGCGAGATCGCCGCGGGCCGTCCGGGTCTCGTCACGCGGGTCGGCCTGGGCACGTACGTGGACCCGCGCCAGACCGGTGGCCGCCAGAACGCCCGCACGACCGAGGAGCTGGTCGAGGTCGTCACGCTGCGCGGCGAGGAGTTCCTCCTGTTCCACGCGTTCCCTATCGACGTCGCCGTCATCCGGGGCACGACCGCCGACGAGGACGGCAACCTCACGATGGAGGGCGAGGCGGTCCAGGGCGAGATGCTCGCGATGGCGATGGCGGCCCGCAACAGCGGTGGGATCACGATCGCCCAGGTCAAGCGGCTCGCCCCGCGCGGGAGCCTGCCGCTGCGCGACGTCAAGGTCCCGGGCGCGCTCGTGGACCACGTCTTCGTCGACCCCGACCAGTGGCAGACGTACGTCACCCGGGACTCGCCGTACTACGCGGGCGCGCTCCGGCGACCGGTCACCCCTGAGCCGCCGCTGCCGCTCGACGTCCGCAAGATCATCGCCCGGCGGTCGCTGCTGGAGTTCCCCCAGGGCGCGATCTGCAACCTGGGCTTCGGCATCAGCCAGCTGATCGGACGCGTGGCGTGGGAGGAGGGCATCACCGACCAGCTGGTGCTCACCGTCGAGCAGGGGATCTTCGGCGGCGTGCCGGTCGCGGGCAACGAGGGCGGCGCCGGCTTCAACTACCAGGCGATGATCGACCAGCCGGACATGTTCGGCTTCTACGAGGGTGGCGGGCTCGACGTCGCGAGCCTGTCGTTCGCGGAGGTGGACGCCACCGGCAACGTCAACGTCCACGCGTTCGAGGGCCGGGTGCGCGGACCGGGGGGCTTCCCCAACATCAGCGCGCGGACCCCCCGGATCAACTTCGTCGGGACGCTCACGGCGCAGGGCCTGGAGCTGGACATCGATGGCGACGGCGTCCGGGTGCGCCACGAGGGCGGCCTCGCGAAGTTCGTCCCCGAGGTCCGCGAGATCTCGTTCAACGGGACGCTCGCCCGCCAGCGAGGCCAGCAGGTCCGGTACATCACGGACCGGGCGGTGTTCGAGCTCGCCGACGATGGTCTCGTGCTCATCGAGGTGGCGCCCGGGATCGACGTCGAGCGCGATGTTCTCGGCAGGATGGGCTTCCGGCCGCGCGTCGCCGCCGACCTGCGCGAGATGGACCGCAGGGTCTACGCCGCTGGCCCCATGGGCCTGGCCGCCGACTTTGCCGCCACGAGCGCGGCCCGGGTGGACCGGTGAGCCGGGTGGCGCGATGAGCGGGACGGACCGGTGAGCGGGCTCGTCGAGCTCCGCCTCGGCCACGTCGCCCACCTCGAGCTCGTCAACCCGCCGCTCAACCTCGTGACGCGGGAGCTCCTCGAGGAGCTCGATGCGGCGCTCGCGACGCTCGAGGCGGCCGATCCGGGCGATGTCCGGGCCGTCGTGGTCAGCGGCCGTGGCGACCGGGCGTTCAGCGCCGGGTCGCACGTCGCCGAGTTCGAGGAGCAGCGTGGTCCCGGCGGCCGGGAGCGGCTCGCGCGCGAGAGCGGCGTCGCCACCCGGCTGGCGACCCTTCCGATGCCGACGATCGCGGCGATCGAGGGCAACGCGCTGGGTGGCGGCCTGGAGCTCGCCCTCGCGTGCGACCTGCGCATTGCGTCGGAGCGGGCGAAGCTCGGCCTGCCCGAGGTCCGCCTCGCCGTCATCCCCGGGGCGGGCGGCACCCAGCGGCTGCCGCGTCTGGTCGGGCTGGCGCGGGCGAAGGACCTGATCCTGAGCGGCCGGGTCGTCGATGCGCTGGAGGCCGAGCGGATCGGGCTGGTCACGCGGGTCGTGCCCGCGGGAGCGGCACTGGTGGTCGCGCTCGAGATCGGCGCGCAGATCGCCGCGCGCGGTCCCGTTGCCGTCCGGGAGGCGAAGCGTCTCCTCGATGCCTCGGCGGACCTCGCGCTCGGGGAGGGGCTCGCCGCGGAGCTCGAGGCGTCCGTGCGCGTGTTCACCACCGACGACCTGCTCGAGGGGGCAGCCGCGTTCTTCGCCAAGCGCGACCCCGAGTATCGCGGCCGATGACCCCGACCCGCCCGCCGGCATGCCCGTCCAGTCCCCTCCCCCGCCCCTCGAGGACCCGACCCCATGAGTGATATCGGCCGCTTCGGCGTCTTCCTGCCCTCGTACATCTGGGAGGGCGACGGGGGCGAGCGCGCCCGCGGGATCAAGGCGTTCGCCCGCGAGGTGGAGGACCTGGGCTTCGACAGCCTGTTCATCACGGACCACCTGCTGGCGGCCAGGCGCTTCTACTCGGTGTCGTTCCTGGAGCCACTCTCGGCGCTCGCCGTGGCCGCGGGCGTGACCGAGCGGGTCCGCCTGGGCACGTCGATCCTGATCATGCCGCTGCGCAACCCGGTGCTCCTCGCGAAGGAGCTCGCGACACTGCAGTTCCTGTCCGAGAACCGGGTCATCCTCGGCGCAGGGGTCGGCTGGAACGACGCCGAGTACGACGCCGTGGGCGTGAAGAAGACCGAGCGCGGACGCCGCACCGACGAGATGCTGGACATCATGATCCCGCTCCTCGAAGGCGAGACCGTCACCTACCACGGCCGCCACTACTCGGTGGACGATGTGTTCATCGAACCCATCGCGTCCCGGCGACCCGAGATCTGGATCGGCGGTGGCTCGCAACTCGCGGACCCCAAGTCCCCCGACCTGCCGCGGTTCGTGGAGTCGGTCAAGGCACGCACGCTCCGCTCAGACGGCTGGATCCCCCGGCCCACCTGCCCGCCTGACGACATCGCGCGCGACTGGGCGGAGCTGCAGGCGTACTACCTCGACCACGGCCGGGACCCGCGCGAGTGCGTCGTCGCCCACGAGAACTTCCTCCATCTCGTGCTGACGAACGACCCCGTGAAGGCCCGCGAGGAGCAGCACCGTGCGTTCCTCAAGGTCATGAGCGCGGAGCGCGGCGAGCACTACCTCGAGTCGGTCTACCTGTTCGGCACCCCGGACGAGGTGATCGCATCGCTCCAGCGGCGCATCGACGCGGGCGTCGAGTACTTCATGCTCCACACGATGACCCCTGACCCGGCGCAGCTCCGAACGTGGGTGGACGAGGTCATTCCCGGCCTCGTCTTCCCGCCGACCGCGGGGCCCGTGCGCAGGATGGCGGCCGATCGCCCGTGACCCGCCAGGTCGCGTTGCTGGGGAAGCCGCTCCGGCGCCGTCACTCGCAGGTCATGCACGATGCGGCCTTCGACGCCGCGGGGATCGACGCCCGATACGTGCTCAGGGAGCTCGAGGCAGCCGAGGTCGTGGGGGCCGTCGCCGAAGCGCACGGACCAGGGTTCCTCGGCCTGGGGGTCACGGCGCCATACAAGCGCGTCGTTGCCGGGCTGTGCGACGAGGTGGAGGCGGAGGCCCTGCGCATCGGGGCCGTGAACAACGTGGCCAAGCGGGCCGATGGCGGGCTCATCGGGTTCAACAGCGACGCGCCAGGATTCCGCGCCGGGGTGGAGCTGGCGATGGGCCGGCCGCTGCGCGACGCCAACGTCGTGGTTGCCGGCGCGGGCGGGGCTGCGCACGCCGTCGTGTTCGCCTGCCTGTCCGCGGGCGCGCGCTCCGTGACGATCGGGAACCGGTCGATGCCCGCGGCACTCGCCCTCGCGGCGCGGTTTGCAGGCGTGGGCGCGGGCGCGATCCGGGGGACGACGCTCGACGGGCAGGCGTTCGCGGAAGCGCTCGCGAGCGCGGACGTCGCGGTCAACGCTACAACCGTGGGCATGGTCGATGCCGGCGTCACCATCGCCGTCGAGTGCCTGCCGGCCGAGGCGACGGTCTTCGACCTCGTGTACGTCCCCGCGGAGACGCCACTCCTCGCCGCAGCGCGGGCGCGGGGCCTCCGCGCGGCGAACGGCGGCGAGATGCTCATCGCCCAGGCCGCGATCGCGTTCGAGCGATGGACGGGCATCACCGGGATGGAGGGCGTGATGCGGAAGGCCGTCGCACCGCTCCTCGCGGACGTCGCGGCGACGGCGTAGCCATGCGGATCGCGACGGTCATCGGGGCAGGGACGGCGGCGGGGGTCGCCGTGGTTCGCGGCGGGTTCGCCATGCCCGTCGGGGACGCGCTTCCGGACCTCGCGACGATGCGCGCCGTCGCGGCGGGCGGGCCAGACGCACCCCGCCGCCTCGGGGCGTGGGCCGACGCGCAGCCGCGGACGGCGTGGGTCCCGCTGGCCGACATCCGGCTCGGGCCGCCGGTCCCCGACCCGGGCGCCATCTACACGATTGGCCTGAACTATCGCGCGGGCGATGACCCGGACGGGTCGCGGCCCGATCGGCCCCTGGTCTACGGCAAGCTGCCAACCGCCGTCGCCGGCCACGGCGACCGCCTCGCCTGGGACAGGACGCTCACGCCGAGCGTTGACCCGGAGGTCGAGCTCGGCGTCGTCATCGGCGAGGCGACCTTGGGGCCGGTCGCGCCCGCCGATGCGCTGCGCCACGTCTTCGGCTGGACCTGCCTCAATGACGTCTCGTCGCGCGATTCGTGGCTGGATGGCGACCAGTGGCTGCTCGGCAAGTCGATGGCCGGGTTCTGCCCGCTGGGGCCCTGGATCGTGACCCGCGACGCGCTCGACGTCACGGACATCCGGCTGCGGGCGATGATCAATGGCGAGGCGATCCAGGACGGACGCACGTCGCACATGCGCTTCGCGGTAGAGGAGATCATCGCGTTCCTCAGCCGGCGCACGGTCCTGCGCCCGGGCGACCTCATCGCCACTGGGACGCCGCCCCGCCTCGCAGGCCCGCCCGGACCGGACCGGCACCTGGAGCCCGGCGACAGCGTCACCATCGGGATCGAGGGGATCGGCGAGCTCACGACGCACATCACCTGACGACGCGGAGCGAGGAAGGGAACGAGACGCGATGAAGCCGCCGACGGTGTTCCTGGGCGAGATGACGACACTCGAGGTCGAGGCGTTCCTGGCTGGCCACGACACCGTGATCGTGCCCGTCGGGTCGACCGAGCAGCACGGGCCGCACGCGCCGCTGCTCACCGACGCCCTCGTCCCGACCGAGGTCGGGCGGCGGGTCGCGCCCCGCGTCGGCGGGGTCGTTGCGCCCACGGTCAACTACTCGCTGTCCTACCCGCACGTCGGGTTCACGGGTCTCGTGCACATCCGGATCCCCACATTCATGGCACTCATCGAGGACCTGTGTGTCTCGCTGGCGTCGATCGGGTTCCGGCGGATCGTGTTCCTCAACGGGCACTACGACAACACCTACGCGATCGCGTACGCGTGTGCGAACGCCGCGGATCGCCTGCCCGCCGGCACCCGCTGCTTCCCGGTCAACTACTGGGACGGCATGACGCCCGCGGAGGCGGCCGAGTTCTTCGACCCGGCGAACGGCCTCCACGCCAACAAGGGCGAGACCTCGGCCGTGCTCGCGATCAACCCGGCTCTCGTGGACATGGAGCTCGCGAACGCCGAGTTCCCGCCGTTCCCCGAGGTCCGCAGCGAGGGTGCGGTTCACACGGCGTTCTTCTTCTCCTCGCCCGGGTCGGTGTACCGGGCGAGCCGGTCGGGGACGTGGGGCGACGCCCGGGCGTCGAGCGCCGAGTTCGGCGAGCGCTACCTGGACGTCGTCACCGAGGCCACGATCCGCGTCCTCGAGGACATCGAGCGCACGGAGCGGGCGATGCCGGGCCGCTGAAAGGCCGCCGGGCCGCCGATGCGGCGTCGGCTGGGCGCCGGGCGATGACGCCGCGCCGTCGGCCCGGTCAGCTTGCGTGGACCGTGAACAGCGGCTCGCCGAGAGAGTCGACGTCGACCTCGATCCCGAGGCCGGGACCCGTGGGCACCGGCCCGAACCCCGCCGACGACCGGGGCTGGTAGCCGGCCACATGCTCGTTCGTCCAGTCGTTCATGAATGACACGGCGAACAGCGCGTCCGTCGGCGTGCCGGCGGCCAGGTTCGCCACCGCCGCAGTGACGATGTCGCCGCCCCAGCTGTCCTCGATCATGAGCCGGATCCCGAGGCTGACAGACACGTCCCGCATCAGCCGTGCGGGAAGCAGGCCACCGACGCGGCTGATCTTGAGGTTGACCTGGTCCATGGCATCCAGCCCCGCCGCCCGGAGAAGCGTCGGCAGGTCCACGATGACCTCGTCGAGGACCATCGGCAGCGACATCTGACGCCGGACGGCCACGCATTCCTCGAGCGTGGGGCACGGCTGTTCGAGCCGGAACCTGGGCGAGCCGGCGAGCAGGTTCGCGGCCATGATCGCGTCCTGGCGATGCCACGCACCGTTGGCGTCGCCGGTGATCTCGTCGCCCGGCCCGGTGGCCTCCAGGACTGCGGCGACGCGCTCGGCATCCTCTGTCGGGCTCGCACCGAGCTTCAGCTGGAACCGCCGGATCCCGGATGCACGCTCCCGGCGCGCGAACGCCGCCATCTCGGCCGGCGGGCCGAGCGGGATCGCGACATACAGCGGGAGGCTGCGCTGGAGGACGCCGCCCAGCAGTGACCCGACGGACTGCCCGACGAGCTTCCCGTACGCGTCCCAACACGCGACATCCAGCGCGCTCTTCGCGTACCCGTGGCCGCGGAGCGCTCCGTCCATGCGTCGGTGGACCTCGGCGAGGTTGGTCGCATCCGCGCCGAGGAGCGCCGGGGCGAGCTCGCGAAGGGCCGCACGGGCACCCTGGGCGAAGGCCGGGAGGTAGGTGCTGCCCAGGGGACACGTCTCGCCGAAGCCCTGGGTCCCATCGCGCGTGGTGACGCGGACCACCGTGCTCGGCAGCCGGTTCACGATCCGCCCCGACGACATCACGTAGTCGCCGTGCGCGTAGGTCAGCTCGTACCCGAAGACCTCGATCCGCTCGATCGCAGCGCCCGTATCGCCAGTCACGAGCGAAAGAGTAGCCCGCTCGACGGTCCGGTCGACGGCACGGGCGAACGAGGCCGCTTGGGGGCCCGGGCCGACGGTGCTCGTGGTGTATACGCTGGCGTTAGATGTATACTCCCGCGATGAAGCGCCTGCAGATCTACATCGATGAGGAGCTGGACGACGCGCTGGCCTCCCGGGCGCGTCGGACGCACACCTCCAAGGCGGCCCTCATCCGCGACGCCGTCCGACGCTGGATCGGGGAGCCGGAGCCCATGGTCGATCCGTTCCGTGACTGGATCGGCGGCAGCGATGCCGAGCCTGCACCCGTCGATGACGCCGTCTACGGCTCGTGAGGTTCGTCGACACCTCCTATTGGGTGGCGCTCCGGCTGCGGCGTGATGCCAACCACGAGGACGCGGTCCGCCTGTGGTCGCCGGGCCAGGCGCTCCTTACGACGAACCACGTCGTCGGCGAGACCTGGACCTTCCTGCGCCGTCGCGACGGCCACGCGCCAGCTGTCGCGTTCCTCGACGCGGTCGAGTCCGCGGACTGGCTTACGGTCGTGCAGGTCGACGAGGGGATCGAGCGCGAGGCGCGGGCCTGGCTCCGGCGCCACGATGAGCGGGTCTACTCGTTCGTCGATGCCACGAGCTTCGTCGTCATGCGCCGTGAGCGCCTCGGGGAGGCACTGGCCTTCGACGGCGACTTCAGCGCGGCGGGCTTCATCGAGGTTCGACCCTAGCCCGAGCCGGCGGACCGCCTCCGCGCGCCGGATGGCCAGTACGCGACCTGCCTGCCCTTGCGACGCTAGTCGCCGTCGCTAGCAGGTACCCGCCTCACGCCGCTGGCATCCTTCACGCACCCTCGCCGTTCGTCACTCCCCGAAGCCGCAACACCCCGGTTACGTCCGCCCCCCGGCCGAATGCGCGGACCGGCGCAGGCAGGAGCCCGAGGTCGTCACTGCTGACGAGAGGTGGCTCCACGAGCCGGCCCTCAGCGCTTGCCGGTGCCGGTATGGATCAGTACACGGTCGGGCATCGTCGTCCTCCTTGGAGCCTCATGGTGCGCCCCGCGCGTATCCAGGACGCTACCGCACAGGCCTGCAGAGTTGCGGGGGATCTCGCCCATCCGCAGCCCGCAACCCGCTTTGGTGCATAGCGTGCAGTCCGCGAGGCGCGACGATCAGGAAGGCCAGGATCGCGGCGGGCATCGGCGGGCCGTCCGCCGGATCCGGCCGACGCGCCCTCGACGTATGGGTTTGTGAAAGGAGCAAGTGCATGCCCCACCACAAGCGAACCCGCCCCGAGCGGAGCATCCGGGTCCGAGCGAGGCTCCTCGCCTTGGATCCCGGTCGCCATCGCACTCCTCGCCGCGTGTGGCAGCGGCAACGGGACCTCGTACGGAACCTCCAACCTTGACGTGAAGGGAGTTCGGGAATGACCGAGCCGACACTCTACGACCGGCTGGGCGGCATCTTCGCGATTGCCGCAGTCGTCGACCACTTCAGCGACGCGATCGTGCGCAACCCGCTCGTCGGTGTTGCCTCGCCGAACCCGGCGCTCCGCGAGTGGCACACGCAGCAGCTTGACCGCCTGCCCGGCCTCAAGTTCATGCGAACCCTGTGGGTCTGCGACGTCGCCGGTGGGCCGTTCACCTACCGGGGCACCCGGCCCGGGCACAACTCCCTGGCGCTCGAGGAAGCGCATCGGCGGCTCCGCATCACTGCCGCGGAGTTCGACGAGGTCGCGGCCGAGCTGGGCCGAACCCTCGACCACTTCCGGGTGCCGCCCGCAGAGCTGGAGGCGGTTCTCGGCGCGTTCGCGGCGCACAAGGGCGAGGTGACGGAGGGGGCGACCGCCGCCTCGAGCGTCTGAGGGATCACGAGCACGATCGCCGCCAGCACCATCGGTCCGAGTCGAGTGGGATCGACACGCAGCGGACGCCCGACCACGACCGCCGGACCCTCCGCCAGCCTCGCTATGCGTCGAGCGCGCATGTGCTCCCGGGGGGCGTTCACAGCCGTGTCTCCGAGCGTCCGGATCCAGGGCCTGCGAGCGCCGCCGGCGTACGCGCAACGCGCAGCTGGCCGGTGAAGAGCTGGGCCGTGTCGTCGCCGTACCCATCGTGGGTGCTCGCGGGGCACAGCCGGACCAGCGCGCGAAACAGGCGCTCGGATGGGGTCATGACGCGTCCTCCCCGGTCGCCCACTGGGGCCCGATCGACCATGCCCTCGAGGCGGTTGGAACTCCGCGACCGCGGCCGCACGCCCGGCCGCCGTGAGCCGCCAGTAGCAACGGGCGATGACGCCCGTGGCCTCGGCCTGGGGCTACCCGGCGGGTTCGGCCGCCTCGGCGGCTTCGGCCTGCCGGGCCGGGCCGAGGGTGCGAGTGACGAGGCGGCGGTCGCTGGCGGTCTCCGTGCGCCAGCCGCGGACCGTGCGCGTGCCATCGTTCGCGTAGCGGTCGGCGACCATGAGATCGAACGCGTGGACCGACGCCTCCTGGTTCGAGTACCGGCCGGCGGTCCATGAGCGCGACCGCGTCCCCTGCTGCTGCATCTCGACCACGTGGTAGTCCTCGCGGTTCGTGATGTCCCAGAACTCCACGGCACCGCTGACGTCGATGGACCCCGCCCGGTCCGCCTCCACGTACAGGTCGCAGTGGACGGTGGACCGGTTCGGGCCCGTCGGCCATGCCTGGTGGGTGAGCACGTAGTCCGGGTGGACGGACACGATCAGGTTGGGCCACAGGATGTAGTAGTAGATGCGCCGCTGCTCCGACTCGTCGCGGGCGTAGAGCAGCGGCCTGCCGTCGCGCCTGCCGGTCATCGACATCGTCTCGCAGCCGTCCGCGAAGACCATCCAGCCACCCTTCCACGGCCCCTCCGCGAGGAAGTCCTCGCCCAGGTCGTACGGGGTGAGCTTGTTGAGCAGGGGGTGGACGCCCGGGCAGTGGTAGCACTCGCTGTAGTTCTCGGCGACGATCTTCCAGTTGGCGCCCACGTCATAGGTCAGGCGCGCGGCGCGGGTGAGCGTCGACAGGTCACGGCCGAAGCTTGCGTGGTGCTCGAACCAGTCGCCCATGTACGCCTCGAGCGGCGGCGTGACGTCCTCGCCGGCGAAGCACAGGAAGAGGAAGCCGCCCCACGTCTCGCACCGGATCGGGGTGAGCCCGAAGGTGTCGAAGCTGAAGTCCTCGAGGTCTTCGGTGTGCTTGGCGCGGATGAGCCTGCCGTCGAGGTCGTAGATCCAGGCGTGGTACGGGCACTGGAAGCGGACGGCCTTCCCGGACTCCCGTTCCTCCACCGCCGTGCCCCGGTGGCGGCACACGTTGTAGAACGCGCGGATCACGTCGTCCCGGCCGCGGACGAGGATGACCTGCTCGCCGAACAGCTCCCTGAGCACGAACGAGCCCGGCTCCGGGACCTCCTCCGCACGGCCGGCGGCGATCCAGTCGCGGAGGAAGATCTCGTCCCTCTCCCACGCGTAGACGGCCTCGTCGTGGTACGCCATCGCCGGCAGGAGCGTCGCCTTGCGGAACGGGGCGCGGATGCGCGCGATGTCCTCGGCCGGGACGGGGGCGGGTGTGCGCGGCGCGGCGGGCGTGACGATGACCACCTGCGGAACCTCCTTCGGGCCTCCCGATCGTAGCCGGTCGGCGCCGACCCGCGCGCGCCGCGGGGTCAGTCGAGCGCCGCCGGGGTCAGTCGAGCGACACCGTCTGGAGCCAGGCCGGCACCTCGACCCCGAACCCGAGCGACGCGACCTTGGGCGAGAGCGCCTCCTGTGCGGGCGGGTCACCGTGCACGAGGAAGACCGTCTTGGGCACCCCGGGATCGCCCGCTGCGCGGCCGCCGATGAAGTTGCCGAGCCACGCCAGCAGCTCCGGCTCGTCGGAGTGGGCGGAGAACCCGTCCAGCGACCGGATCGTCGCCCGGACCTTGATCTGCTTGCCCGCGATGCGCGCGCTGTCCGTGCCCCGCACCAGGTGGCCGCCCAGCGTCCCCTCCCCCTGGTAGCCGACGAACAGGACCGTCGCCGACGGGTCGCCCAGCAGCCGCTCCGCGTGGCCGACGGATCGCCCGCCGGTCAGCATCCCGTTCGACGCCACGACGATGTACGGCGGCGCCGCCCGCTCGATTGCCTGCGACTCCTGGAGATTCTGGACCACGTGCTGGCCCGGGAAGTCGAGCGGCGCCTCGTGGGCACGCAGGATGGCGGCCGTCTCCTCGTCGTACGCCTCGGGATGGGACCGGTAGATCTCCGATGCCCCCTTGGCCATCGGCGAGTCCAGGTACAGCGGTACCTGCGGGATGCGCCCGGCATCGAGCAGCCGGCTGAGCTCCCACACGATCTCCTGCGTGCGCCCGATCGCGAAGGACGGGATGAGCAGGACGCCCTTGCGGCGGACCGTCTCGTTGACGACTTCGGCGAGCTTGTTCACGGCGATGTCGGCCGCCTCGTGCTCGCGGCCGCCGTACGTGGACTCGCACAGGACGAAGTCCGCGTCCGTGATCGCGGTCGGGTCGCGCAGGATCGGCGTGCCAGGCCGACCGAGGTCCCCGGAGAACACGACGATCGTGTCGCGGCCGCCGCCGGGTCGCGTCAGTCGCATCCGCACACTCGCGGATCCGAGGATGTGGCCGGCATCGAGGAGGGTGATGTGCACGCCCTGGGCGGCCTCGTACTCCGTGGCGTACGGGATCGGCCGAAGCAGGCCCAGCGTAAGGTTGACCTCGTCCTCGGTGTACAGCGGCCCGTCGAGGTCCAGCGTCACCTCGGGGCCCGCCGCGCGGAGGAGGTCCTCCGGGTCCGGGCCGCCCGGCGACGCGGCACCCGTCACGGCGAGGTGGAGCACCTCCTGGAAGCCGCGAGCGTCGCGGGCGTCATCGGACGCGGCGCGTTCGGGGTCGTGCTTCGCGCGCCGGACGTCGCGCTTCGCAAACTCCACCTGGAGCTTCGCCGAGTCCAGCAGCACGAGGCGGGCAAGCTCTGCCGTGGCGGCCGTACACACGATCTGGCCCCGGAAGCCCTCGGCGACGAGCAGCGGCAGCAGGCCGCAGTGGTCGAGGTGGGCGTGCGTGAGGACGACCGCGTCGACCGTCTTCGGGTCGAAGCCCAGCGGGACACGATTGCGCAGCGTCTCGTCCGGCCCTCCCTGGAACATGCCGCAGTCGACCAGGACGCGGGCCCGGCCGGTGTCGATGAGGTGACGTGAACCGGTGACCGTGCGCGCACCGCCGAGAAACGTCAGTTCCATGCACCGGATCGTGCCATACACCGGCGAACTGCGGTGTGCGCGTGTGATGTTCGGTGCATCACGGCGACGCATGCCAACGGCCGGCGTGGCGCCGGACACCGGCGACGGCGAGGGCATGCAGCGCCCGCGGACTCGCCGCCCGGTACCATCGGTCGATGCCCGTTGCCACCTCCCGCTGGTCGCCGGCGGCCGTCCTCCCGCGGCTCCCGGGCCTCCTCGTCGGGCTCGTCCTGTTCGGCGTCGGCATCGGGCTCATGGCGGAGGCGGGCCTGGGCCTCGGCCCGTGGGAGGTCTTCCACCAGGGCATTGCGCACCTGACGGGCCTCCAGCTGGGGACCGTGAGCATCCTCCTGGGCGTCCCGATCCTCGCCGTCTGGTACCCGCTGGGTGAGCGTCCCGGCGTCGGCACGATCCTGAACATCGCGCTCATCGGCACGGCGACGAACGTCGCGATGGCCGTCATCCCGCCGGCGTCCGGCCAGCCGCTCCAGCTGCTGATGATGCTCGCCGGGATCGTCACGATCGCCATCGGCAGCGGCCTCTATCTCGCATCCGACCTCGGGCCGGGACCGCGCGACGGCCTCATGACCGGGCTCCACATCCGGTTCGGCTGGTCGATCCGGCGCGCCCGCACGTCCATCGAGCTCGTGGTTCTCGTGCTCGGGTGGCTGTTCGGCGGGACGATCGGCCTCGGAACCGTGGTCTTTGCGCTCGGGATCGGGCCGCTCGTCCAGGTCGCGCTGCGGGTCTTCGACCGCGAGGGCCGGGTGTCAAAGCGGCGACGGGCGGCGCTCGAGGCCCGGGGGTCGCTGGGCGAGTAGCCCGACGACGTCGGGCTAGCGGATCCAGTCGGGCGGTCGGCGCCGCGACCGGAGCACCCACAGGTAGGCGACGATGGCAGTGAGGAGCGCGACCCCGAGCCCCGCGATCACGGCGATCGTGACCGGGTCGAGCGAGCCCAGCGGGTCCGTCGGCAGCGCCACGGCCGCGGGCGGCACGCCAGCCGGTCGGAATGCCGCGAGCGCATCCGTCCACGGCTGCGTCCCCGTGCACGCGCTGTCGGCCAGCAGCCCGCCGACACCTGGCTCCACGATGAACAGGTACCGACCCGACGAGTACGTCCGGTCGACCGAGGTCGCCGCGCCGGGCTCCGGGCCGCCCCGGACCTCCACGGTGTCCGCGAGGTCGCGGCTCCCCTTCCATCGCTCCTCGACCCGGACGGTGGCCCAGCGACCCTGGTTGTCCGTCCGGAGCACGGTGCCCACGAACACGACGTCGCCCAGCAGGACCGCCTCGTCGACTGGTGCTGGTGCAGCCGCGCACGAGGCAAGGACCGGCGCCGGCCGGAGAACCGCGCCGAGGGTCGAGGCCAGGAGACCGGCGATGCACGCCACGAGGATGATCGTGCCGATCGTCACGCGCGCCGCCACGCGACGCTGGACCGCAGCCGTGATCGTCGCGGCCGTGTCGTGGTCGCCCCGGGCCGCCGTCGCCTGCCCGCGCATTGGCCCCGGTCCTCCGCTCAGGAGAGCCTGCCGACCACGAGGCTGTCCACCGCGACGGCGACGAACAGCAGGGTCAGGTAGCTGATCGAGTACCTGTACAGGCGGATCGCCTGCGCGAGCGATCCCTCCGGCGAGTCCGACTGGCGCCACAGCCCGTACGCCCGCCACAGGAAGATCGCCCCGAGGATCACGGCCGCCCCGAGATAGATCACGCCCATCTTCGCGACGGCGAAGAACAGGAGGCTGATCGCCACGAGAAGGATCGTGTACAGCCCGATCTGGCGCGCGGTCTCGGGCACGCCGCGGACCACCGGGAGCATGGGGACCTTCGCCGCCTCGTAGTCCTTGCGGATCCGCAGCGCCAGCGCCCAGAAATGGGGCGGCGTCCAGTAGAAGACGAGGGCGAACAGCAGCAGCGCCGGGATCTCGATGCGCCCGGTGACTGCCGCCCAGCCGATGACCGGCGGCAGCGCCCCGGCCGCGCCTCCGATGACGATGTTCTGGGTCGTCGTCCGTTTGAGCATCAGCGTGTAGACGAAGACGTAGAACGCGATCGCCAGCAGCGTCAGGAACGCGGCCACGAGGTTCACGAACACCGCCATCAGCGCGATCGAGATGATGCCGAGCACGATCCCGAACACCACCGCGTTCTCGGGCGGGACGTCGTTGGCGGGCAGGGGCCGCTTGCGCGTGCGGCTCATCAGCAGGTCGATGTCGCGGTCCAGGTACTGGTTGATCGCGTTCGCGGAGCCCGCCGCCAGCGATCCGCCGAGCAGGGTCCAGAACGCCAGCCGGAGCCATTCGGGGAGGTCCATGCCGGGCAGGTCCCGGGTCGCGAGGACCATCGCCGGGATCGTCGTGATGAGGAGCAGCTCGATGATCCGGGGCTTGGTCAGCGCGACATAGGCGCGGACCGTCTCGCCTCGCGTCCGGGTCGCGGGCCCGCTCCCGTCGCCGGGTCCCGCGGCGCCCCCGGCAGTCCCGGCATCCTCGACGCCCGCGACCGCGATCCGGGCAACGCGTGCCTCGTAGTAGGCCGTGACCGCGAGCGCTGCGGCGAACGTCCAGATCAGCGCGCCGAACGCCAGGTGGAGCGTCTGCGTCCACTCGTCGAGGCGCGTCAGGACCTGCAGGCCGCCGACGAGCGCCTGGAGCGGGAACAGCACCGCGACCGCGACAGCCAGCCGCACGATCGTCGGGTGGTGCCGCTGGGTCCGCCAGGCCGCGAACGCGGTCGCCCACGTGATGAGGCCGACGACGACCGCCACGTACCGGTGGAGCGCGTGCGCCTCGTACAGCGGGCGGACAGCGGCATCGGTCGCGGAGCCGACGGGGATGAGCGTTCCGTTCATGAGCGGCCAGTCCGGGAACACGAGTGCCGAGTTGGTGGCGGTGACGTGCGACCCGAACAGGAGCAGCGCGTAGGTGGCGACGGCCGAGAAGGCGGCGAGGAGGGTGAACCGCTGGCTGACGCCCCGGCCCTCGATGCGCGCGGGGTAGAAGGCACGCACGGTGACGAACACGAGCAGGCCCAGCAGCGCCATCGCAGAGGCGAGATGCGCCGTGACCGACTCGCCGGAGTTGTTGAGACGGACCGTCTCGCGGCCGAGCCACGCCTGGAAGCCCACGAGGAGCACGGCGCCGATCGTCGGCCACAGGATGGACGGCCGGTCCCGGTGGTCCCGCCACGCGAGCACCGCGAGGCCGAGGATCATGAACCCGATGACCGCCGCGATCGTCCGGTGGATCCACTCGAGCCAGGCCTTGTAGTCGTCGACCGGCGGGATGAGCTGGCCGTGACAGAGGGGCCAGTCCGGGCAGCCCATGCCGGACCCGGTGGCACGCACGATGACGCCTACCGTCACGAGCAGGATCGTCGTGACGACGGTGGCGATGGCGAGCTTCTGGAAGCGGGTCACGGGCGGGTCGATCGTCCTTCGAGGCGCGATGCAGTGTGCGGCGCCCATTCTAGCCGGGAGGGGCTCCTGCGACGCCCGACGCCATGCCGGGCTACGCTTCGGGCATGCGCCGTTCGACCCTCGTCCTCACATTCGCCATCGCTCTGCTCGCGGCCGCGTGCGGCCCGGCTCCTGCGACGCCCGCCACCGGCGCCTCGGTGGCCCCGGCCCCGCCGGGATCTTCCGCGCAGGCCGGCGAGGCGAGCGTCATCCCGGTCATCGTGAGCTCCCGCCAGGTCGTGGGTCCAAACCGGTTCGTGTTCTCGTTCCTCGACCCCAAGACGAACCTCCCCGCGGCCTCGCCGGACCGGCAGGCCGCGGTCGCGTTCATCGCGCCCGGCGAGACGCAGCCCGGGACGGCGACACAGGCGACGTTCGTGTGGGCGATCGAGGGCTCCCGCGGGGACTACGTGGCCAACGTCACGTTCCCGGCGACCGGCGACTGGAAGGCTGTGTTCCTGACCAGGACGCCAACCACGCCGCAGGAGGCGATCGGCGTCGGGTTCCAGGTCGGGGACTCGTCGCCGACCGTCGCGATCGGCGCGCAGGCACCGGCCTCGGACACGCCGACCGCCGCGTCCGTCGGGGGCGACCTCGCGAGGATCTCCACCGACACGAAGCCCGATCCGGCGTTCTACGAGCTGTCCGTCGCCGACGCCCTCGCGGCGAAGCGCCCGTTCGTCCTCGTGTTCGCCACCCCGGCGTTCTGCAAGAGCGCGCAGTGCGGCCCGACGCTCGACCGGATCAAGGCCGTCGCTGCCTCGGCCCCGAAGGACGTCGCGTTCATCAACGTGGAGCCGTACCAGCTGGCGTTCACCGAGGGCCGGCTCCAGCCCGTCCTGGATGCGAACAACCAGCTCCAGCCCGTCAAGGCCGTCGACGAGTGGGGGATCCTCACCGAGCCGTGGGTGTTCACCGTGGATGCGAGCGGGATCGTGCGTGGCTCGTTCGAGGGTGTCATCGGCGTGGACGAGCTCAAGGCATCGATCGCGGCGATCGCGGGGTCCTGACGGCGCCGCGGGCGCGGCACGCGACGTCCCTTCAGCGGACGGGCGCGTCCTCGATCCGGTAGGCGACGAGGTCCGCGCCGTCCAGCCGGAAGGAGACGATCACCGGCGTCGAGCCGCTGAGGTGCTCCGCCAGGTGGCTGGGCGGGAACTGGTCGCCGTTGTCCAGGATGCCCATGCGGAACCGGATCTCCACGCCATCGTTCGTCCGGATCGTGAACGCCGTGACCTTCGAGAAGCCCTCCGCCTCGATGTGCACGGGCACGCCGGTGACGGGCGAAACCACGGCGGGCGGGACCTCGAAGCCCGGCGTGCCGCTGGCCGGGGCGAGGATCGACGCGGAGGCCACGGGACCCAGGGTCGGTGACGCGATCGGGGCGCACGCGGCAAGGCCCGCCACGGCGAACACGACCAGCCCGAGCGCGGCCACCGGGAGCGGCGGTGTCACGCGGGCGCCAGGCCCGTGCCGCTGCTCCCGGGCTTGACGACGGGCTCTCCCGCGACGCAGCCGGGACAGCCGGTGCCCGGCTCGAACGTCGGCAGGTCGAGCGACCACAGCGCGCGCAACGGGTAGACGCGGCCAGTGCTCGGCGACCGCAGGGTGGACAGGCCGCCCGACCGGTCGACCATCACGACGCACTCGACGATCTCGCCGCCCAGCGCCTCGACCGCCGGGATCATCGCCAGCAGCGATCCCCCGGTCGTGAGGATGTCGTCCACGAGCAGCACCTTCTCGCCCGGCCGGATCTCGAACCCACGCCGGAACTCGCGGCGGACGCCGGCGTCCGATACGACCTCCTCGGCGAAGATCGCACGGGTCCCCAACTGGCGGCCCGTCTCGAATGCAAGGATGACGCCGCCCGTCGTCGGTCCGGCGACGAGGTCCACGTCCGCGGTCCCGTCCCGGCGCACGTGCGAGCCGACCCAGAACGAGCACAGCTCGCTCGTGGCACCTGGGTCCTGGAGGACCTGGAACTTCTCGAGGTAGGCCGCCGAGTGGCGCCCGCTCTTGAGGCTGAAGTGGCCCTCGCGCAGGGCGCCACTGGCCCGGAACAGGGCCTCGGTGCGGGCCGCGATGGTGCGCCGGGCGGCGTCATCGAGGGTGCGTCGGAGGGTGGTCATCGGGGCGATTCTAGTCCCGTCGACCGCCCGGGGCCAGATCCGGTGAGCGCGTCCAGGAGCGAGTCCCAGCCGGCGAGGTAGGCATCGACGTCGGCGTCGCTCGCGGGCACCGAACAGACCGGCCCCGCGCCGACGATCGCCTCCCACACGCCGCGGTTCGCGAGCCAGATCCGGATGAGGCGCGTGAGCAGCTCATCGGCCGCGGTACGGCCCTCGGCGGCGGTCCGGATCGGCGTCGGGCGGAACGTGTAGCCGGACCGCGGCCCGAGATGGTGGATGTGCCACGGGAGCCCGTGGGCCTCGACGCTCGTGCGCATCCCGTCGGCCAGCCGGGCGCCGAGGCGCTGCGTGTGCGCGTATGCCTCCGGCGTCAGGATCTCGGTCATCACGGCACGCGCCGCAGCCATCGCCAGGGCGTTGCCGAAGATCGTGCCGCCGGTCGCAACGAGGTTCGCGCGCTCGCCGTCGGGGCCCTTGCGCTGGACGAGGATCCCGGCGATCGCGTCGGTCATGCCCCAGGCGCCGAACGGCAGGCCACCGGCGATCGACTTGCCGATGGTGACGAGGTCAGGCTGAGGTTCCACTGGCGGACCAGCCCACCCGGCCCGACGACCTGGGTGTGCGTCTCGTCGAGCGCAAGGAGCGTGCCCGTCTCGCGGGTGAGGCGCCGCAGCGCCGCGTGGAAGCCGTCGTCGGGGAGCAGCAGGCCGATGTTGTTCGTGATCGCGGGCTCCGAGAGGACAACCGCGATGTCGCGACGCGCGAGGGCGCTTGCGAGGGCCGGAACGTCGTTGAACGGGACGAGGACCGTGCCGCTCGCGGTGTCCGCGGGGACGCCGCGATCCTCGGGCACGACCCGGCCTGCGTCGTCGAGCTCGACCAGCGCCTCGTCGAAGTGGCCGTGGTACTTGCCATCGAACATCAGGACCTTGTCGCGCCGGGCGACGACCCTGGCGACGCGGATGGCCTCGGTGTTCGCGTGGGTCGCGGAGCTCGTGTACTGCCATTTCGGCAGGCCGAACCGTTCGCGCAGGAGCTCCGACACGACGATCGCGTCCTCGCCCGGGAGGAGGAACTGGTTCCCCCGCGCGACCTGCGCGCTCACCGCCCGCACGAGCGGCTCCGGCGCGTAGCCGCAGAACATCGACAGGTCCGCGATGTTGAAGTCGGCGTACGTGTGGCCGTCGACGTCCGTGATGTGGGCGCCCAGGCCCTCCGCGATCCACATCGGCGCGTGGTGGTACGACCCGACGAGCCAGGCCATGGGCACACCGTTGGGCATGACCTCACGGCCGCGGGCGAGAAGAGCCGCGGACTTCGGGTGCGCGGCGGCGAACCGCGCGTCCTCGGCATCCTTGAGGGTCCGGACGCGTTCACGGTCGACACCGGACTGGCTGGCTGCGGCTGGCGTCATTGCCGGAGTCTAGGCGAGACGCTCCCCGCTCAGGGGATCGAGACGCGCACGAGGTCGGCGAGATCGAGGCGGCTGACGACCTCCCAGTGCAGCAGCCGCGCCGAGCAATCGACGCCCGCGGCCGCGTCGCACATCGTCACGACCGTTGCCTTGCGGACGAGGAACGGGCCGGGTGTCACGACCTGGGTGGCGGGCCGGACCGCCGGGTCGGTCGCGATCACGTGGACGCCCTGCTGACTGCCGAGCATGCCGCTCTCGCCGGGCTGGTCGTCCGTGAGCCATGGCTGCGGTCCCGGGCACGGGGTGGCCCCCGGACCAAGGAGCGGGCACGAGTGCACCCCGCCGGCCACGAGCCAGCCCGAGACCGCCGCAAGGACATCGCCGCCGAGGTCCGTCCGTTGTTCCATCTGGGCGACGGTCATCGTCCCGTCCAGCGGGTCTGCGGACCGCCCGAGGTAGGTCAGGGACATGGTCCCGGCGCGGAACACGAGGGTCAGGCGACTGCCGCCGGGCTGCAGGGGAAGGCTCGTCGGCACGCTGGTGATCGAGACGTCAAACGTGACGAAGATCCCCGGCAGTCCCGCGACCGAGATGGTGGTGCACGACAACACGTCGCCCGGTGACGGACACGGCTGGGGCTGGACAAGGAGCCGCCCGCCATCGATCGCGACCAGCCGCCCATCGAGCTCGCCGCTCACGAGCCCCGAGCGGAGCTGGTCCAGGGACAGCGTGCTGGGCGGAGGGGAAGATGTCTCGGCAACCCCCGGGATGACGAGCACGGTCCGTTCCGGGTCCATCCTCGCGGTGACCTCGTAGTTCGGCCCCCTGCCCCCGCGTCGTCCCTCGGTGGCGACGAGCCAGGTCGCAGTAACGGACGACCCGCCGATGTCGGCCGCGGCGGACGGGTCGATGTCCACCGCAAGCCACGGCCCAGGTGACGCCGGGTTGACCGGTTGCACAGCGGCGAGCCAGCCACTCGTAGGCCGTGCAACCGCGCACTGCCCACCGAAGCGGCTGCCCGTGCAGCCGACGTCGGAGAGATCACGGCCCAGCCAGCCGCGGACGACAGCGAGCCCGAGCGCGCTGGGGGTCTGCGCCGGAAAGACGTCAACGCCAGTCGGTCGCTCGAGGTCGCCGTCAACCCACCCGAGGAAGGTCGCGGAGAACCCCTCGATGCGGATCGCGAGGAGCCGGCCCGCATCCTGCGCCCCGATCGCCGCCGAGAGTTGGTCGGTCGACATCCAGCCGGGAATCTCGATGCCGACACCGGGCAGGCCGGCCACCTGCAACGACTCGCACCTCGGCGGGCTCGCACCGGGCGGTGACGGGACCCAAGCGCAGCGGCCGAACGCAAGCACGGCCGGCCCGGGGACAAGCGCAGTCACACCGTCGAGGTCGCCCGCCTCAAACGCGATCAGCGCCTCGTCAGGGTTCAGCGTCCGCACCGCGGACACCGCGCCGGGCGCCGACGGGTTTGCCGAGGAGCCCACTCCCGGGGTCGGGCCGGGCGCCGCGCCACGGCCGCCCAGCAGGGCGACGGCGAGCACCCCGACGATCGCCGCCGTCAGCCAGCCGGCGCCACCGAGCGACCCCACGCCACCCGGCAGCGCCAGCATGGACAGCGGCCCACGCCGCCGCGGCACGCGGATCTCGTCCCCCACCGCGCGAGCGAGCCACGGGACCACGTCGGCGTGGATCCGATCGGCCCGGCCTTCGAGCATCGCCCGGAGGTCGTCGTCGTCGAAGCGATCGCTCATCGGGGCGCCTCCCGCTCGAGCGCCCGTTCGAGCGAACGCCGCGCCGCGAACAGGCGCGACTTCGCCGTCCCCTCGGGGATCCGCAGGACGGCGGCGATGGACGCGATCGAGCGCCCGTCGAGGTGATGGAGCACGAGGATCGACCGCTCGTCGACCGACAGCCGCTCGAACGCGCGCTCCAGCGCCCGACGGTCCACGACAGCCGCGCCCACGTCAGCGGTCCGTGGCTCGTCGGCCTCCGCCACGAGCGCGGTCGGGATCTCGCGGACGCGGGCCCCGCTGACGCGCCGCAGCCGCCGTCGGCAGCGATTGACGAGGATCCGCGTCAGCCACGCGTCGAACGCCGCCGGATCGCGCAGCGACGACAACTCCCGCCAGCCGATCACGAGCGCGTCCTGCACGGCGTCGCGCGCGTCGTCCTCGCGGCCCATGATCGCCATCGCGGTACCTGTCATCGGTCCGATCCGTCCCTCTACCAGCCGCTCGAACGCGGCAGGGTCGCCGCGGCGGGCCCGCGCGATGTCGTCCGGGTCCTCCACCGCCTCGACGTCCCTCCTACCAGTCAAGAGTCACGCGCGCCGTCGGGGGTTCACGCGAAGTCGCGCCGATCACGGGATCACGACGCGGACGGACCTCGACGGGTCGTAGCGGGCCACGATCTCCCAGCGCAGGCCGCCATCGGCCACCGGCCGGACGAGGAACGGCCCCGCGCGGAGGACCTCGCTCGTCGCGTCGATGCCCCAGACGTCGGGCGCGATCGCGACCCGCTCTCCCCGGTCCGACCGGACGATGCCATCGGGCATCGGCTCGTCGTCGGCGAGGAATGCCTCGGCGGGCGGGCAGGTTGCGTTCGGGGCCGCCACGATGCAGGGCGGATGGATGATCAGCCAGCCGCGGGCGTCGAACAGCGTGGGCGCGGGGGGAGCCACGCTGACCAGCTCCCCGGTCAGCCGTTCGAGCGACGGCGAGCCGTCCACGTGCACGACGAGCGACCCGAGGTACGCGAGATGGTCGCCGTCGACCCGCAGGACGAGGACCGATGCGTCCGGGGGCCCTCCGCCGGCGACCTCGTCGAGGCTCCCGGTCACCGGCAGGGCCAGCCCGCTCACGGCCGGGGCGGGGACGCACCCGGGCGTCGTCCGCTCGCAGGTCGCCACGAGTTCCGCGTCCGCGTAGACGAGCCACCCGTCGAGCGAGCCGTCGAGGACGCCCGCGACGAGGTCGGCCGCTCGGAGCCTCGCGGGCGCCTGGGCGACGACGACCGGAGCGGGTGTCGCCGGTGCGTACGCGGTGGTGGTCGGGTGGTTCGTGGCAGCCACGACCGGGGACGGGTCGACCAGCGACAGCCGTGCCGGGTCAGCGGGGAACAGCTGGGCAAGCGCGACGCCCGCGGCCACCACCGCCACCAGGGCCGCGGCCGCGACCAGCGGCGCGCGCGACCGCCTGCCATCACGGCCAGACCCGGCGCGCACCGGCACGACGGGCACGTCGAGGTCGCGCGGCTGGCGTCCGGGGACGGGTTCGGGAGGCCGCTGGTCCATGGGGACCTCAGTTGAGCAGGAGCGCCACGAGGAGCACGGCCCACAGGACCGTCGCGACTGACTGCACGATCCAGAAGGACCGGTGGAGGGTCTTGTGACGCATGCCGAAGAACACCAGCCACGCCCCGCCGAACCCACCGGCGAGGTTGAGCAGCCACAGGGTGCGCTCCCTGACGCGGCGGGCGCCCGGTCGACGGGCCTGCGTCTTGTCGTACGCGTAGGCGACCCCGGTCGTCACGTTGATGAGGAGGAGCCAGCCGGGGACGAGCGGGCTCACCGGGCGTACTCGGCGCCGCGCGTGGATGGCGCCGACGGCCGGGCCGGGAGGGCGGTGCCCACGAGTGCGGCCGAGTCGGCGAGGCCGCGGGTCCGGCACGCATCCGCCAGCTCGTCGGCGAGGCGAACGGGCAGCATGGGGTCGGCGAGGGCCGCCACGCCGACGCCGACGGCGGACGCGCCCGCGGCCATGAGGTCCAGCACGTCATCGATGGTCGTCACGCCCCCGATCCCGATGATCGGGATGTCCACGACCTGGGCGACCTCGAACACGACGCGCAGTGCGAACGGTCGGAGCGCGGGGCCACAGACCCCACCATAGCCACTCGCGAGCGCGGGCGCCGTCCGGCCACCGTCGAGGACGAGACCCGGCAGGGTGTTGACCGCGCTGATCGCGTCGGCGCCCGCATCCTCGACGGCGTGCGCGATCGCCCGTACGTCCAGCGCGGCTGCGGTCAGCTTCGCGATGACCGGCAGGTCGGTCGCCCGGCGCACCGCGCTGACCACCGACGCCGCCGATCCCTCGTCCAGCGCGAAGACCGTCCCGTTGCGCGAGCTGTTCGCGCACGAGAGGTTGAGCTCCAGGCCCGCGACGCCCGACGCCCCCTCCAGCCGTCGCGCGAGCTCCGCGAAGTCGCCCGGCGACTCCGCGCACAGGTTGAGGATCACGGGAACGGGCCACCGTGCCCAGGTGGGGGCGTAACGCTCGAGCACCGTCTCGATGCCGGGGTTCTGCAGCCCGATCCCCAGGAGCAGGCCGGCCGGGACGTCCGCGACCCGCCGTCCGCGGTGGCCCGAGCGCGGCCTGAGGGTCGTCCCGCGCGTCACGAGCCCGCCGAGCCGCGGCAGGTCGACGGCGGCCTCCACCTCGACCCCGTAGCCGAACGGGCCGGCCGCGGCGAGGAGCGGGTTCTGGAGGATGAGGCCGCGTCCCAGGTCCACCTCGAGGGCAACGGGCCGGTTGCCGAGCGCGTCGAACGAGGCGCGAGCCGCCGCCTCGCGGGCAGCCGGGCCCAGGTCCGCTTCGCGACGGGCCGGTGTCCCGCTCGACGCCAGCCGCCGCGGGACGGGCGCGATCGCCGGTCGGATGGTCCGTACCGTCGGCTGGCGCCGGCTCGACGTCCCGGGCCCGACCTTCCGCTTCGACTTCACGCGCCGTGGCCCCGCGTCGAGCGACGCCAGGTGACCGCGGCGAGGAAGGTCCAGCCGAGGATCCCGACGATCACCGCCCACTCGAGCGCTGTCAGGAGCCAGACGTCCGGGCGCGCGGCCGGCGAGCCGAGGCTCGTGTCGGCGATCCGGGGATCGACCCGGAACTCGTAGAGGAAGGCGAGGAACGCGACGACCGTGAGGGCGCCGACCGCGGCCAGCCAGCGCGGGAACCTACGGTCGTGGCCCACCGCCACCGGCACCGACGCGAGGGCGACGGCGATCCAGCCGAGGTTGAAGAACGCGAGCGCCACGAATCCGTGGATCGCCGCCTCATCCATCGGGAACACGCCGACGAGCGTGCCGGCGACCCCGGCGACGACGCCGACTGGCGCGTACACGTAGCGCAGCCGGTCCGTGCCCGTGATCGCCAGCCCGACCATGAACACCACGAACCCGAGCCCACCCAGGATCAGCCCGACGTTGAACGCGCCGCCAAGCGCGGAGACGCCGCGCTCGCCCAGCTCTGACACGAAGTGGTTGAGCGGGTTGTATCGCTCGCCCTGGGTGCCGGTGTAGGCGATCGCCGCCACGACGGATCCCGCAAGCAGGGCCAGCGAGCCGACGATCCCGCCCGCGATCGCCGCCGTCTCCCATCGCGCTCGCCCGGCCGCCAGCGCGTCACCGGTCATGCCGGCTCCGCCCACGCGAGCTCGTCGGCCGCGAACGCGGGGCCCTCGCGGCACGCACGCTGCGGCCCGCCGGTGCCCTGGACGGCGCACCCGTAGCAGGTTCCCGCCGCGCAGCCCATGCCCTGCTCCACGACGACCTGGAGAAACGCCTTGCGGCGCGCCTCCGGCGACCCGGGCTGGACGGGCCGGCCCGCGCCGCGCTTGCGCCCGAGTATCGCGACGCCCATCCGCTGACGCCGGCCGGCAGCCAGCGCCGCGAGCGCGCCGAGCAGCGCCGGCGGCCCGGCCGCGAACGACTGGTCGGCCCACGCCTCGTAGTCCGTGACGAGGTCCAGGATCGATCCCCGGTGCCCCAGCGAGCCATCGTCGGTGGCGACCACGTACTCCACCTCATCGGGGAGCAGGCTCGAGGGATAGACATGGGACGAGGAGGCGGCGCCATACAGCAGGACGACGGACCGGCCCTCGCGGATCGCCTCGTCGACGAGGAGGCGCAGCGCGCCGATCGCGGATCCCTGGGCGACGAGCAGCAGGTGGCGGGACCGTGGATCCACCTCGAACGGGCGTCCGAGGGGGCCGATGAGGTCGGCCCGGTCGCCGACACGAAGACCCGCCATCGGGTCGCCGACCCCCGCGCCGGACGGTGCTGCGCCGGGCGCCTGGGTCGTCAGCGTCCCGCTCGCCGCGTCCGCCGTCGCGATCGCGAACGGGCGCCGGACGGCGAGACCGCCGGGCTCGATGGTGCGGAGGTGGACGTACTGTCCGCTGCGGGCGCCCGAGACCACGCCTGGCGCGTGCCAGGCGTGGAGCCAGGTGCCGGGGACGATCTCCCGTCGCTCGACCAGCTCCGCGGCGACGCTGCGCATGGGCGTGCCGATCCCGGAAGCGCGACTCGTGGGTGCCGGGGCGAGGAGCTAGGGCCGGGCGCCGGGGGCGTCGTCCGAGACGTCTTCCACGTCCTCGACATCTTCGACGTCCTCGGTATTCGCGGCGGCCGCAGTGTCGTCGCCGTCGCCGTCGCCGTCGTCCTCGCCGTCGCCGTCGCCCTCGAGGTCCGGGGCGATGGCCGGGAATGCCTCGGCGAGCGCGTCGGCAAGGTCACCGAACACGTCGGTCGGGTCGTAGAACTCGACGAGGTCCTCGGCACCGGTCAGCTCGCGCCACTCGCCCGCAGAATCCTCGGCGAGGACCTCGGCGCGGAACTTGCCCGAGCCGCTGAGCACCAGCCGCTCGTCGTCGTCGTCGACGATGATCAGGTCGCCCACCTGGCCCGCGATCCGGCTGGCGGCCTCCTCGAACTGCTCGATGAGGCGGGCCTCGTTGGACTGGCTGCGCTCCTGGAAGTCGAGCGCGAGGTTGTACAGCGCGAGCGCCGCAGTCTCCTCGTCGTCCGCCTCGAGGATGGGCGGCTGACCGGCGGCCCACGAGTCGGCGGCGCCAGCGTAGGCATCATCGCCCAGGCCCACGCCAGTGCCGAACGTCTCCTCGGGCGGGATCCCGGCGGTTCCCATCAGCTCGTCGGTCGCGGTGGGCTCGGCGGCGATGCCCGCGGCCTCGCGCGCAGCCTCGGCGAACGCCATGTAGATCTCGGCCGGGTTGTAGAGCTCGATGAGCTCAGACGCCGTCTCGACGATCTCCGTGTCGCTCGTCCACTCGCCCGTGTCCGGGTCCTCGTAGCGGCTCCGGACGCGGAACGTCATGTCCGGCGCGATCGAGAGGTAGTCCGGGTCGTCGTCGATGAGCGTCATGCCACCGAGCGCGGCGATGCGCTCCTTGTGGCGGTCGAGGAACTTCGCCAGCTGCTCCGTCGCCTGGATGACGAAGTCGGTCCGCTCGAGGGCGGCATCGTTGGCGAGCTCGCTGAGCAAGTTGTTGCGGCTCACGTCCATGCGATCGCCTCCTTCAGCCGTGGTACACGAGATCGGGGCCGAGCCGTTCCCGCAGGAACATCGAGTGATGTCGTTCGAAGATCCATTCCCCGGCCCGGTGGCCGAGCGCGCGGGTTGCCTCGTCTGCCTCGAGCTTGTCGAGCGTCGCGTAGTCGGGCAGGTCCAGCATGATGACGTTGTCGAAGTCCCAGCCGTGGGCGACGTTGAACCAGCCCACGAACCGGATGCCGAACTTCTCCTCGTATTCCTTGATCTGGCGCGGGAAGATCGTCTTCATGAAGAACTTGAAGAACGGGTCCCGCCCGCGTCGGACGGAGAAGTAGGTCGCGAGTACGGGCACGGAGCGAGGGGCCTCCTGGGAGCCTGAGTCGTTCTCGGGTGCCCCTATTCTCGCACGCCGGACGACGCTGGCCCCTCCTCGTTCGCAGCCCCGGACGTTGCAGTCGCGCCATCGTCGGCGGCCTCGGTCCTGTCGCCGCCCGCGTCTTCGTCCAGACCATCCCGGTCCTCGAGCTCGCCCACGGTCGGTGTCGCGCTGCCGAGCGGCCGGCGACGTCCCTCGCGACGGTCCGCGGCGACGAGCCGGAGCAGGAAGATGATCGTCTGGCCGGCGAACAGCAGCAGGAAGATCGTCAGGAACAGCAGGCCGGCGCTGATCGCGACGGGCCACTCCCAGACCACGGACAGCGGCGTCAGGACGATCGCGACGGCCAGCAGGACGAGCTGGAACCGGAAGCAGCCGAGGCCCGGTCCACGTTCGGCGTCCAGGGGCTCGCCCTTGTAGTCGATGGGCCGAACCGTCGCTGGTTCGTGCGGGAAAGTCACGACACTAGCGTACCGCCGACGATCCCCGGGCTGCGTCGTCCACCGACCCCGGTTCCGCGTCGCCTCGCGTCGCGCCGGGCCGGCCATCGCCGCCCGGCGGCGCGGCCCGGCGCCGCCCGATTGCGCCGCCCGATTGCGCCGCCCGATTGCGCCGCCCGATTGCGCCGCCCGATTTCCGTCATCGGTCCAGCACGCGGGCCGTAGCCCGCTGCCGGCGCCGATGTGACACCTGCCGACACCGATTTGGCCGCCCGCTTCCGTCTCCAGTCCATGGTCCGGACCGTAGACACGAAGTTCTCGCCTACGGGCCACCGGGCGGACTGCTGACCGCGGAATCGGGCGCCGCCCGCACGAGTCGCCACCCACGCCCTGGATACGGTCCACTACCTGGACATTTGCCGGGAGAGTGCCGCGACGCGCGCCGCGGGGCACGCTCGCGCCCGCGGGGCACGCCCGCGCCGCGCAAGGCACGAGGCGCGGCGGCGCCCGACCGTGCTCGCCGCTCCCGATACCATCCCGGGATGGACGACCGCCCGGATCCCCTCGCCCCGTTCCGCTGGCATCCCGAACCAGAGCTCATCGGCATCCGTGACGCCGACATCTCGCGGGCGGCGCTCGAGCGCGCGGGTCAGGCGACGTGGAGCGCCTCCCTCGACTGGCTGTATGACGAGGCAATGGTCCGGGCGATGGGCCTGCCGACGGGCTTCGACAAGCTGCGCCGGATGTACTTCGGCGACGCTGGCGGTCCCGGCCCCGCCCCGCGGGACCCGCAGCTGCTGTCCGCGGTCCTCGACGAGTTCACGGCCCGGATCGCGCCCCACACGCTCAACAGCTACCACCCCCGGGCCCTGAGCTACTTCACGCCGCCGCCGCTCGTCGCCTCGATCGTCGGCGAGGTGCTCGCCCAGTGGACCAACCAGGGCATCGACGTCTGGCATGCCGGGCCCGTCGGCGCGTTCGTCGAGGAGGAGGTCGTGCGCTGGCTGTGCGACCTCGTCGGGTACGGGGAGGGCAGCTTCGGCCTGCTCGCGTCCGGCGGCGTCATGGCGAACTTCATCGCGATGGCCCTCGTGCGCGACGTCCACCTCCGCCGGCTCACCGATGCGCCCCGGCCGCCGCGCGGTGCGGCACTCGAGGACATCCGCGTCTACACCGGCGACCAGACGCACTTCTCGATCGCCCGGGCCCTCGATGAGCTGGGCTTCCCGCCCGAGACGCTGGTCACCCTTCCGTGCGACGACCGATTCCGGCTCCACGCGGCACCGGTCGCCGAGGCCATCGCCGCGGACCGGGCGCAGGGTCTCCGACCGGTCGCGATCTGCGCCGTCGCCGGGTCCACCAACACGGGGTCCGTGGACCTCGTTCCGGAGCTTGGTGCGCTGGCCGCGCGCGAGGGCCTGTGGTTCCACGTCGATGCCGCCTACGGCGGCGCCGTACGGCTGTCCACCCGCGACGCCGCGCGCGTCGCCGGCCTGGAGCTCGCTGACAGCGTGACCGTCGATCCCCACAAGTGGTTCTTCCAGGCCTACGACATCGGGGCGCTGCTCGTCCGCGACGGCACGCACCTGCGCCAGGCGTTCGACCGCTCGCCCGAGTACTACCGCGGCGGCGAGGGCGGAGCCGGCCTCTCGGACGAACCGGGACACGGGGACGATCACGCCGGCCAGCTCAACTTCTACAAGCTGGGCTTCGAGGGGACCCGCCGCTTCCGCGCCCTCAAGCTGTGGGCCACGTGGAAGCACCTCGGGACGAGCGGCCTCGGCCGGCTCATCGAGATGAACGACGACGTTGCCGCGTACCTCGCCCGCCGGTGCGCCGAGGCCGACGATCTCGAGGCCCTCCCTGAGGATCCGGAGCTGTCCGTCGTGTGCTTCCGCCACCTCCCGGGCGGCGCCGTGGCCGCCGCGACGCTGGACCCACGCGAGCTCGACGCGCACCAGGACCGCCTGGCGGCCGCGCTCGAGGCGTCGGGAGACGGATGGCTGTCGACGACCACGCTCCGCGGCCGGACGTGGCTCCGCGCTGGCGTCGTGAACTACCTCACCACGGACGCGGACATCGACCGCCTCCTCGGGACGCTCCGCCGCCTCGCGGGCTCGGGGTGACCATCGGGGGGTGCCGGGCCGCACCGGGCGGGCGGTACAACTGGGGCATGCGTCGCCTCGTGGCCCTGTGCGTCCATGCGTGGCTGGTCGTCGTGCTCACGCTCTCGCTCGCGCCCACGGCCCTCGCCGACGACCGCGACCCGCGGTGTGCGGGCTGGGAGCTTGACGGGCCGCCGCCGGGGATCGACATCGCCAACGCCTGCCCGCCCGGCATCAGTGAGGTGACGACCGAGGACGTCAATGTCGGGTCGGAGCCCCTGTTCCCGTACATCGTGGCGCTCATCGTGGTCGCAATGTTTCTCTCCGCGTTCGGGTTCGTCGCGATGCGGCTGCTCGCCAGGCCGGTGCCGCCACCCAAGGCCCGCCTGATGACGTTCTGGGCATGCGTTGCCTGTGGCGCCACGAACTCGCCCGACCGCGCCGCATGCTTCTCGTGCCACGCGTCGCGCGGCGATCCGGCCCCGCCGCATCCGGCCTGACGCCCCGCGCGTAAGGTTGGGCGAGCATGATCGTCCAGCCCGCCTCCATCGGACCCCGGTCCCGGCCCCGGCGCGTCCTGCGCGTCGTCGGGATCGCGCTCCCGGTCGTGCTCCTCCTCGGCGTCGTCGGGATCGGCGTGCTGGGACCCGCACCGGCGCCAGCGCCGACGCCGCGACCACGTGCAAGCGGCGCCCCCGTTGTCGCCGTCAGCGACCCGACGCCGGCCCCGGACCCCACGCCTGATCCCATGGCCCCGGTGTTCCCGTCGCGGATCGCCGGCCTCACGGTCCACGGCGTTCACTGGACCCTCGAGGCGCGCAACCGCGGGCTCGCGCGAGGCGTGATCGCGGTCGCGGGCTACCTCGGGCTCGAGGATGTCCCCGCAGCCTGCCGCGACTCCCGCATGGGGATCTTCGGGGCATTCTGCGCCCGGGTCGGCCTGCTCGGCGAAGATCCGTGGCAGGGCGGACCGACGAGCAGCCCCGACGCGCCCGGGTTCCACCTCCACCCACAGTTCCCGGCTGGCGTCGGCATCCCGTCCCAGGCCACATTCGTGGCCGCCTCGCCGGGCACCACGACACCCGCGGTCATCGTGCTCGCCCGCTTCAACGACGAACGTGCCGAGCGCTGCGTGCCCGGCGGCCGGCATTGCGGCCAGGAGCTCGTCGTGGAGCGTGTGGCCTGGGTTGAGGGCCAGGACTTCCCGCGGACGATCGCGCTGGACCCGGCGCTGGGCGATGTCGAGCGCACGGGCGCGACCCTGCTCCGGTCGGCGTCGCTCGCCCGGTCCGCCCTGCCGTCCACGGCCTATCCCCTGCTCACGGTGCTGGTGGCGCCCGGGACGATCGCGAGGATCGAGCCCGCCGCGGCGGCCGACGCGGCGACGCTGGACCCGGCGCAGGGCGTCTGGTTTGTCCGTGGCCTGGACATTGCGGGCGATCCATCGACGATCGACTGGCTGATCGTGGATCCCGAGGGCCGGCGGGTGCTCGCGACGGGGCGCATTGACACCGTCAGGTTCCCCGGCCAGGCGGGTGGCGCGCCCTCACCGGGTGCCTCCACGCCACCGGAGGGCTAGCGGTGGCGGGCGCCAGCGTTCGACTGAAGGGCTGCCCAGATCAACGGGAGCTGCAGCGGCAACCGGAGCCAGGACACGACGACCAGCAGGCCGGCGGAGTCCACGGCGGAGGTCGTCGCCAACGCGAACCAGACATTGCCCGGGAACACCGCTACGAGCAGCGCCGCACTCATCGGGCCGGCCCACCAGTCGCGTCGCAGTAGCCCGACCGCACAGATGATCTCTGCGGCGCCTGAGATGGCGATGATCGCGCCCGGGGCGGGCAGGAAGGGCGGGATCAGCGCCTCGTAGGACGCGGGACGGGCAAGATGACCGGCCCCTGACACGGCGAACAACGCCGCCAGGATGTCCGGAGCAAGTCGACGGGCGCCAGCGATTGCCGAACGCACCGCCGGCATGTGGCGATTGACGGTCATCCAGGTCCTTTCTCGGTGGCGATCGCCGCTGACGGGCCCGGGCTGCAGGCGGAGGGTCCGGGGAGGGCGTGGCTTCAGGGTGCGCGATCGATGTTGGCGCACCGATCGAGCTACCCGACCTTCCCTTGCAGCGACGTCCCATGTATCGGCCAGAGGCTAGGGCGCCGATCCTCGCCCGGCCGTCGGGCCCGCCTCCTCCGTGGCCACCTCGCGCGCCACATGGCGAGCCGCCGCGCGCGCGGCCAGGCGGTCCTTCGCCTTCCAGTACTCGCCCGCGAGCGGCAGGAACCACGCCCGGCCCTCGTACGGCGCGGGGATGATGGGGAACGACAGGGAGGCGAGCTCCGGCGCGCTGCCACCACCCACCCACTCGGCGACCCGCATCCCCAGCCACGGCATGATCGCCACCCCGGATCCGCAGCAGCCGGTGGCGTACGTCACGCCGTCGGCGCGGCCGGCGTGGACCATCCGATCGTAGGTGAACGCGACCCGCCCGCCCCACGCATACGCGACCCGCGTGCCGCGCAGCTGCGGATGGACCGCCGTCATCGAGCGCTGGAGGAGCTTCGCGGCACGGGCGACGGACGTGGGCCACATCGAGGCCCGGCCACCGAACAGCATCCGGTTGTCGGGCGTCAGCCGCCAGTACCAGAGGAACTGCTTCGTATCGAACAGCATCCGGCGCCGCGGCACGAGCTCGGCGGCGAGGTCGTCCGGCAGCGGGTCCGTCACGATGACGTAGCTGCCGATCGAGAGCAGGCGCCGCCGGAGCGACGGGGTGAGCCCGCCCGTGTACCCGTTCGTCGCGACGATGACGTCCCGGGCGAGGATCGCGCCGCGCGAGGTCTCGACGACGGACCGGCCGTCGGCTTGCGGCCGAACCCGCAGGGCTCGGGTCTCCTCGTGGAGCCGGGCGCCAGCCGCCTCGGCGAGCCGCACGAGGCCGCCTGTGAGCTTGCCCGGGTGGAGCCCGCCGCTCCGTTCGACGACGAGGCCGCCGAAGAATGCGTCGCTCCCCACCTCGGTCCGGATCTCGTCCCGGCCGAGGATGTGCGCAGGCATGTCGACGGTCGCGAGCCCGGTCACCGCGGCGGCGAACGACGTCGCATGCCCGGGCGCCGACGCGAGCACAACGTGCCCGGACCGGGCGAAGTCGGCCTCGATCGTCCCCTGGCACAGGGCCGCGACATGCTCGAACGCGTCGATCGACTCCCGGTACAGCCGCTCCGCGCGTGCGCGGCCGTGCACCGTCGCGAGCGCCGCCAGCGACGTCTTGTAGCCCGGGTGGCACATCCCGCCGTTGCGCGTCGACGCGCCCCAGCCCAGGCGCTCGGCCTCGAGCAGGACGACGCCCGCCCCGAGCTCGGCGGCCCGGCGCGCGGCGGACAGCCCGGTAAGCCCGCCGCCCACGACGACGACGTCCGCCGCATCGGGCAGGTCGAGGCCACGCCGGTCGGGGAGCTGCGGCATCGTGACCTGCCAGAAGCTGCGCTCCTCGACCCCGTCGAGCTCCGCGATTCGCGCCATTGGCGCACAGTACCCGAGCGCACCGGTCATCCGGGACGCGTCCCACCACGTACCCAGTGCACACGATGATCATCGAGCCTGTCCCCACGAACCCCCGCTCGCCGGTCCGGCGCTTCATGCGCGTCGTCGGCATCACGCTGCCCGTGCTCCTGCTGGGGGCCGTGGTCGCCGCCGGCGTGCTCGGGCCCCGCCCAGCCCCGCCCGAGCCGGCGCCGTCCGGGCCGGTGGCGACGGCCGCGGGATCGCTGCTCCCACAGGTGGTGGCGCCGGACGTGCTGGACGCGAGGATCCCGCCGGTCGAAGCGGACCTGCGGGTCCTCACGATCGCCGCGGCGCAGGCCCGGCTGGCGGCGGCCGACCAGGAGCCGATCGCCGTGGCGGGCACGCTCGGGGACGTGGCGGCCGTGACCGACTGCCGCGCGGCGGCGGGCGACACGCGCGGCTCGCTTGGCCCGCTGTGCGAACGCTCGGCGAGGTTGATCGACGGCCCGGCGACGGCCGGCGGACTGCACATCCACCTGCACATCCCGGCGGGCGTCCGTCTGCCCGGCCCGTTCGAGGTCCCCGGTACCACGGCTGCGATGCCCGTCGTGCTCATCGGCCGCAGCGTTGGCCCAGACGCGCCGTGCGTCACGAGCCAGCGCGGGTGCGGTGAGCAGCTCGTCCTCGACCGCGTCGCATGGCTGGACGGTGCCGCGTGGGACCCGGGGCCGGTGTTCGATGCTGGGCTCGAGGTCGCGCCACCCGCCATCGCCCTGCGGGGCCTCGATTCGGCACAGACGCTCGCCACCGGGTGGTCCGGGACGATCCTCGTCTCCGCGCTCATCCGGCCCTCGACGCTCGTGGCGGTCGATCCTGTCGCCGCCCAGGACGTGCCCGCCGGGCCGCCGCCCGAGGACCTCGTCTGGTACGTGCGCGGTCTCGAGACCGCCTATGACGCTACGCACTTCCCCTTGGGCCACGCCCCGCCTCGGCTGTCGTGGGCGGTCATCGACTATGCGACGGGCCGGACGCTGTCGCACGGTGCGGAGGCTGCGTCGGGTGAGCTGCCGGCGGCCGTCGCCGGGCTGCGCGTCCGGGACATCGCCGATGCCGTCGCCGCCTGGCGCGCGAGCCCGTCGTCGCGGGTCGTGGCGGTCGCGGGCTACCTCCGCGCGTGGGCGGACCCGCAGGCGTGCGCCGACCCGATCGCGGGACTCCCGGGCGACGGCTGCCCGCGGTCGGCGATCCTTGCGGTTGCGCCCTGGTCGGAGCGCGACGGCGCCACCGATGCCGTCATCGGTGAGCACGTGACGGGTCGCGTCCCGCCGGGCGTGACGGTCCCCGAGAGCGCGATCGGGCTGCCGGTGGTCCGGCTGCGCGCACCGCCGCAGGTCGTCGTCATCGGTCGGTTCGGTGCGACGGACGCAGGATGTGGCGCCAGCCTCGTGGGGTGCGTCGAGCCGTTCACGATCGAGGCCGTCGCGTGGGCCGACGGCCAGCCGATCGCCACGGGTCGCCAGGTCGCGGCGGGCCTGCTGGGCGGCGACTCGGTGCTTGGGGGCCCGGTCCGCCAGGATGACGGTCCGCTGGGCGGCACGACGCGGCTGCTGCGCGTGGTGCTCGCCCGCAGGGGCGCGCTCGTGCAACTTGACGCGACGGCCGCGGCCGCCCTGCGGTCAACGACGACGAGCGGCGCCCAGGACCCGGTCTGGTACGTGCGCGGCTACAACCTCGACACGGGGCTCATCCGGTACGCAGTCGTGGACCCGGCCACGGGCGCCGTGCTGGTGTGGGGTGGTGGGACGAGCTGACGTCCTGACCCCGTGTCAGCCGGTCGCGGCCACCCGGCCGCCGGCGACCGTCAGCGTGACGACGCCGCGGAGGTCACGACCCAGGAGCGGCGAGTTCTTGCCCAGCGAACGCAACGACGCCCGGTCGACGCGCCATGTCATCGTGCGGTCGATGACGACGAGGTCCGCCGGCTCACCCACGCGCAGCCCGGGTGTCGGTGCGGCAGCGCCGAGGATCGTGGCGGGTCCGGTGGTGAGCGCCGCGATCGCACGCGCGAGCGAGAGCTCCCCGGCGTCGACCGCCGCGAGCACGATCCCGATCGCCGTCTCGATGCCACTGATCCCGTTCGCCGCCCACCCGAACTCGACGTGCTTGTCCACCTCCGTGTGGGGCGCGTGATCGGTGGCGATCGCATCCGCGGTGCCGTCCGCGAGGGCTGCACGACACGCCGCGGCGTCGGGCGCTCCTCGGAGCGGCGGGTTGACGCGCAGCGACGGGTCGAACGGGCCGGCGGTCAGCGCGCCGTCGGCCCATGGATCGCGAGAGGCACCATCGGCATCGAGCGCCTCCCAGGCCCAGCGCCGCGACCCTGCGAGCCACTCGTCGGCGAGGCCCAGGTGGTGCGGCGTCACGTCGCAGGTGACTGGCAGGCCCGCGGACTTGGCGGCTCGCACGTGGGCGAGGGACGCGGCTGCCGAGACATGCGTCAGGTGCAGCCGTGCGCCGGGCACGTCGCCGACGATGTCCGCGAGGATCGCGATAGCCCGTGCGACGGCGCCAGCCTCGGCGGCGACCGGCCAGCCCCTGAGGCCGAGCACCGTTGCCACATAGCCCTCCGACGCCTCGGCCCCCTCGGTGAGCGTGGGGTCCTCCGGATGGTCAATGATCGGGAGCCCGAGCGCGCCGGCGTATGCGAGGGCGTTGCGCAGGATCGAGGCGCCACGCACCGGCGAGCCATCGTCGGAGAAGCCCACGACCCCGGCATCGGCCAGCTCGCCGAGCGCGGCGAGCGTCTCGCCGGCGCGTCCGGCGGTCACCGCACCATGGATGAGCACCCGCACCGGCGATCCGGACGCCGCGGCAGCCGCACGAATCCGCTCGACGACGCCCGGCTCGTCGATCGCAGGGGTCGTGTTGGGCATGAGGCACACGGTCGTGAAGCCGCCGTGCGCGGCCGCCGCGGCACCCGTCGCGATCGTCTCGGCATTCTCGTTGCCGGGCTCGCGGAAGTGCGCGTGGAGGTCGATGAAGCCCGGCGCGATGAGCACGCCGTCCGGGCCCACGCCGTCCGCATCGACGCCCTCGAGCCACGTGAGCCGCTCGAGGCGGCCGTCGGTGAGCACGAGCTCGGCCGCTCCCTCTCGCCCGCTCGCCGGGTCCACCGCCCAGCCGCGCAGCGTCAGCCCATCAGCGACGTCCCCGACGCGCAGCCCGTCGCCCGTCGCTGTCCGGCTCATCCGCCGCGCTCCTGTCGCTCACCGGCCCGCGCCCCGGCCAGGAGGTAGAGCAGCGCCATCCGCACTGCGACGCCGTTGGTGACCTGCTCCGTGATCACGGACCGCGGGTCGGTGGCCACGTCGGCGGCGATCTCCACGCCCTCGTTCATCGGGCCAGGGTGCATCACGATGACGTCCGGCGCCGCTGCGCGAAGGCGCGCCTGCGTGAGCCCGTAGCGCGCCGCGTACTCGCGCATCGACGGCAGCAGGCCGGACGCCATCCGCTCCTTCTGGATCCGGAGCGCCATCACGACGTCCGCGTCGCGCAGCGCGCTGTCGATGTTCGACGTGACCGTGAACGGCCGGCCGGCGGCACCGCGCGCGGCCCACGCCTCGAACCCCCGCAGCAGGGTCGATGGCCCGCAGATCCACACGTCCGCGCCCATCGCGGTCAGCGTCCAGACGTTGGACCGGGCGACCCGCGAGTGGAGGGCGTCGCCCAGAATCACGACCTTGCGCCCCTCGAGCGACCCGCCGGGGAGCCGGCTGCGCAGCGTATACAGGTCCAGCAGCGCCTGGCTGGGGTGCGCGTGCCAGCCGTCCCCGCCGTTGAGCACGGACCCGCCGAAGACCTCCGCCGCGAGATACGCCGAGCCCGAGACCGGGTGCCGGATCACGAGCATGTCCGCGCCCAGCGCCTCCACCGTGCGCACGGTGTCGACGAGCGACTCGCCCTTGGACACTGACGATGACGCGGCGGCGATGTTCACGACGTCCGCGGACAGGTTCTTCGCCGCGACCTCGAAACTGACGCGCGTCCGCGTCGAGGCCTCGTAGAACAGGATCGTCACGGCGGTGCCGCGGAGGGCCGGAACCTTGGGGATCGGGCGGGCAAGCACCTCGCGCATGGCGTCCGTGGTGCCCATGACAAGGTCGAGCTCCGGACGGGTGAGCCCGTCGACATCGAGCAGGTGGCGGTGGCGCCAGGCGACCGGCTGGGTCTCGGGCGGCGCGTCCACGGCCGGGACGGACGACGCAGGCAGGGAACCCGAGGACGCCGCCCCGGAGCGGTCGACCTCGGCGGTCATGCGCGGGTCCCGCCCGCTGGCTCTGCGGCCGGCAAGCCCCCGACGGGCAGTCGCTCGATCTCGACGGCGTCCTCGCCGTCGGTCTCCTCGAGCGTCACCCTGACGATCTCCTCGCGCGACGTGGGGACGTTCTTGCCCACGTGGTCCGCACGGATCGGCAGCTCGCGATGGCCACGGTCGACGAGGACGGCGAGCCGGATCGCCTGCGGTCGCCCGAAGTCGATGAGCGCATCCATCGCGGAGCGGATGGTCCGGCCCGTGTAGAGCACGTCGTCCACGAGCACGACCGTTGCGCCGTTCAGGTCGAACGGAATCTGCGTCCCCTTGACCACGGGCTGCTGCGCGATCAGCGACAGGTCGTCGCGGTAGAAGGTGATGTCCAGCGCGCCGACGGGGATCGCGACGCCCTCGTGCTCGAGGATCGCGGCGGCAACACGGTGCGCAAGGGGGACGCCACGGCGCTGGATGCCGATGAGGACCAACCCATCCGTACCCGCCTGCTTCTCGACGATCTCGTGGGAGATGCGGGTGACGGCGCGGCGCACGTCCTCGGCGGCCATGATCCGGCGCCCGGTCATCGGGTCCACCAGCGGCAACGCACGAGGGCTGTTCCTCCTTCCTGGCCTCACGGGACCTCCCGGCCTCACGGGACCGGCGCGGAAATCGGGTCAAGTCTACCGCGCCGGGAGGGGGCGCGGCCCGGCGATCAGTAGATGGAGACGGTCACCCAGGTCGTGCCCGAGTACCACGGGCAGCCGCAGACCTGGAAGAAGTCGGGCGTGTACAGGTCGACGACGCGCGTCTTCTTCTGGGGCCCGTAATCGTTGACCGTGCGCTCGATGCACCCGCCGCCGCCACAGATCCGGACGACGGTCCCGCGCGGGAGCCGCATCGCGGTCGTCCCGTTCGCATAGAAGGTGGCGTAGCCCGAGAGCGTGTACCTGGGCGCCTTCCAGTCCGCGCCGGCGGGTGCCGGGGGCTGGTCGACACGCGGTCGCGACACGGGGCCGGTAGGGGCAACGCCGGGTTCCACGAAGCTCGTCCCGGCGGCGAGGTGGCCGGCCGAGCGAAGGGCGGCGTCGGGCTGGCCCGTGGCCTGCTGCGCCTGGGAATCCGCCGGGATCGTGACTGAGGTGAAGGCCGCCGGTGCCAGCTCCTTCGCGATCGACGGGGTCGTCGAGCCTGCGGGAGCGGGCAGTCCTGCCAGGGCGAACGCCGCGATGAGCGCGGCGATCGCGACGACCGATCTACGTCGCATGTGCGGGCAGCCTATCCCACTTCGGGGATATCCGTGCGCCGCACTCGGGTATCAACCGGGCGCGGGGTGCGTGGCGGATGGGGAACTCGCGACCGCGGGACGGCCGTGCCGGCCGACCGGCCTCGCCTCAGCGGACGACCGTCGTGCCGTCCTCTGCGAGGATCTCGAGCCGCCCGAACCGGTCGCCCGACCACGCCAGGACCTGGACCGTGGTGTCGCTGCCGTCAGCCGGTGCGGACCACGTGAGACGCCCCTTGCGGATCGAGAACCCGTCGAATGCGGGCTCCGGCGCGAGCTTCGGGTTGGCGAGGTCCGCACGGCCGGTGGAAGGATCCACGGTGTACAACGCGAGGGTGCCGGCATCGCCCGGGTCGCCGGTCGTCGTCCACAGGGCAAGCAGCTTCCCGCTGGGGTCCCAGCGGACCTGCCAATCGGTGATCCTGCCGTCGGCGATGACCTGGCTGGCCGAGCCGTCCGGCCACGCCTCAAGCACGAGCCTCCCGGCGTCCGGGAGCCAGCTGTGGCCATCCGGGGTGGGCTTCAGGGTCCCGTCCCACCAGACGCCGGTCCGCGCATCGGGACCGACGGTGGGCCGCCACATCGGTCCCCCGTGGGCGGAGCGCTGATCGCCGGTCGAGAGGTCGAGGATGATCGTGCGCGCCTGCCCGCCCACGACCCGGCTGACGAGGACCGATTCGTCCAGCCAGCCGCTGAACAGCGAAGCGTGGTCGGCGGTCACCGCCGTGGCGAGCCGTTCGCCGACGGACCACACGTACACATCGGGGCCCGTCGAGCCGTCCGACGGACGGGCGGAGAACGCGAACCGCGCGCCGTCCGCCGAGTAGGCGGCGGTGTTGCCGACCATCACGACGTCCCGGGCGATCTCGAGCGCGCCATCGGGCCGCGGCGTCACCGCGACGGTTGGCTGGGGCGTGGCGGGCTCCGGGGTCGGGGCGGCGGACGCCGAAGCGCTCGGGTCGGGCGTCGGGGCAGGCGGGTCGGACGCGGCAAGGTCGGATGCCGCGGGCGTCGACGATGCGGCGTCGCTCGGGACCGGCGCCGATGCGGAGGGCTCCAGGCTGGCGCTCGGCTGGCTGCTTGCTGCCGGGGTCCCGGACGGGGTCTCGGACGGGCTCGCCGTCGCTGCCAGGGTCGCCACGGCCGTCGGAGCGGCGGATCCGGGCGGCGCGGACGGGCCCTCGATCCCGGTCGCGCGGACGGGCACGACGTACACGCCCTGGGAGCCACTGCCCCGCTCGACGACCACAATCTGGTCGTTGTTGGGGGAGATGATCGCGTCATATGCCGCGCGGGTGGTCAGGCGCTCCCGCTGGGTGATCTCTGGCGACAGCGCAAGCCCGCAGCTCGTCGCGGAGATCGGGCAGACCTCGCCCACGAGCTGGCGGCTGAACTCGTACGTCCCGTCCGCGCCCGGGCCGACAACCTGGATCTCGCCCGCGGCCATCGCGAATGGCGTGGCGTCGGGCTCCTCGCCCTTGCTGGTGCTCTCCTTCGCCGGAAGCCCGTTGAGCAGGCTTGCACCGACGGCGATCGCCACGACCATCATCCCGGCGAGCGGTGCGTAGACCCAGGAGCTGATATGGAACGCGCCCCGATGGGCACGTTTCGGGCGACCCTCGGCCTCGATCGCGGCGGCGGTGCGCGCCCAGAGGTCCCGCGGCGGTACCGGCATCCCGGCCCGGGCGGCGGCAAACAGGTCGCGCTGCCCGGCATATGACCCGGCCACGAGCGTGCACGCCTCGCAGCCGGCGAGGTGGCCGTCGAGCCAGGCGGCCTCGTCCGGGGTCAGGAACCCGTCGGGACGGGCGGCGGCGAGATCGCGGGCCCGCCGGTGGTTGCGCTGGTCGAGGGCAGGGCCCGGTGCCCCGGTCATGCGCGGGTCCCGCGGCTGGCGTCCGCGGCGTCACGGGCGGCTTCGGCCTCGGCGATCGCCTGGCGCTCGACGGCGAGTGCCTGGCGGAGGCTTTCACGAGCGCGGGTCAGGAGCGCCCGGGCGGCGACGTGCGAGACGCCGAGCGCCGCTGCGAGCTCGAGGCCCGTGAGGTCATGGAGCTCCGCGAGCAGGAGGGCCTGGCGCTGGCGCTCCGGGATCCGCTCGAGCGCCCGCTGGAGGTCGCCCGAGAGGTGGGCCTCCATCACGAGGTGCTCCGCCGACGGCGCCGTGTTGCGCGTCTCGCCGATGAGCGGCACGAACCGGATGATCTTGTTGCGGCGCAGGTTGTCCAACGCGACGCGGTGCGCGATCTGGTACAGCCACGCACGGGCGTTCTCGGGCTTCTGGAGCGAGTCGTAGGCGCGATAGGCCTTCACGAACGCGTCCTGGGCGAGGTCCGCGGCGAGCTCCGGGTCCCGGAGCATCCGCACCAGGTATGCATAGATCTCGTTCTGGTGCCGGGCGAACAGCTCCTCGACGAAACGGTAGGCCTCGTCCTGGTCCCAGCCGGCACTCACGGAAAGCCCCATGGGAAGGAAGCGACGCTGTTCGAGCTCGAGCGGATCGACGACCACGTGTGCTCCGTTGGCGATCGGAATGCCCCCCCGATCAGGAGCCATGTGCTCCCAGCCGCTCTGACGATGCCGGTCTGCATCGTGTGACGGCCTCCTCCCCCCGTCATCTCAGCGCCGTGGGTGCTCGGACGGCCCCTCGTCCGAGGAGCCGGTCCGCAGCTCCTCCACAGCGTCCTCCGGCGACACCGGGTTGACGGGCAGCCCGGTGCCGAGCTCGAGACCTGCAATCTCGCGCAACCGGGGGTGGATCTCCCAGTGCCAATGGTAGGTCGCATCGACCTGTTCCTTGAGCGGCGCGGTATGCAGGACCAGGTTGTAGGGCGGGTTGTCGAGGCTGGCGGCGAGTCGGCCGAGCACGCGGCGGAGCGCCTCGGCGGTCGCCGCGATGTCCCGGTCGCTGGCGCGTGCGAAGTCCGCGTCGTGCTGGCGAGGGACGACCCACACCTCGAACGGCGAGCGCGAGGCGTACGGCGCGAACGCGACCGCATAGTCGTCCTGGTACAGCAGGTGGTCGGGCCGTCGCACCTCCTCGCGGACGAGGCGGCAGTACGGACACTCGCCCTCGCGGATGAGGTAGCGGGCCGCGCCGCCCAGCTCCTCGGCGATCCGGTGCGGGATCTGCGGCAGGTCGTACAGGTCGAAGCACAGGTGGTTCGTCCGGGCGCCCGCCTGGGCCCCCCAGTTCTGGACGACCTGCAGGTGCTGGGTCCGGTCTGCGCGGCGGGCGACCGTGATCTGGTCCCGGCTTCGCCCGAGCATGCCCTCGATGACCGCCGAGCCCACGGCATGGAGCGGCCGGTGCTCGCCCGGCGGCGCGACGACCGTGCTCCACGCGCCCGCGGCGCGCGCATCGGCGATCGTGACCTGCGCGACCTGGCCATCACGGGCACGCGCCTCCTCCTCCGTCCCGGCGACGCTGAACGCGAAGTCCTTGAGCGTGCGCAGGCGGATGCCGTCCCCGGCCGGGATCCGGCAGTTGAAGCAGTCGCCGCGGTCGTTGACCTGGGCCGCCTGGAGGGCAAAGCGCTCGCGCTCGAACGTCCGGTCGACGACGGTCGCAACCCACCACCCGGTGATCGCGTCCTTGCGCAGCTCGAACAGGCCCTGGCTCATGGGTCAGGCGGCCTGGGCGGCTGCGAGCCGCTCGAGGGCTGCCCGTTCGCCCACGGGATCCGCGGCCGGGGGAAGATCGCCCGCGATCCCCTGGGATCCGAGGTGCCGGGCGAGCGAGCGCGCGAAGACCCGGGCGGCGGCAGCAACGCGCTCCGTTGACGGCGGCTCATCCCGGTTTCCCAGCTCCGACGCGATCGAGGCCGACGCCAGCCCGGGCATGCCGCACGGGTCGATCAGGTCGAAGTCCGCGAGGGACACGTCGACGTTGAGGGCGATCCCGTGGTACGCGACGCCGCGCTCGACGCGGATCCCGAGAGCACCGATCTTGCGTGGGCGCGGACCCTCCGCGTCCACCCAGCACCCCGGGTGACCCTCGCGCCGCCCGGCTGTCACGCCGAACGCGGCGCAGGTGTCGCTGAGCGCCGCCTCGAGCGCCCTGACGTACGGCCGGAGGAGCAGCGCGCGATCCGGGAGGTGGAGGATCGGATAGGCGACCAGCTGGCCCGGGCCGTGGTACGTGACCTCGCCGCCCCGCTCGACGCGCAGGACCTCGATGCCGCGGGCTTCGAGGAGCGGCGCCGGGGCGAGGACGTGCGAGTCGTCCGCCTGGCGTCCGAGGGTGAGGACCGCTTCGTGTTCGAGGAGGAGCAGCTGGTCCGGGATCCTGCCCTCCGCCCGGGCGGCCGCGAGCCGCTTCTGGAGATCCCACGCGTCGCGGTACACGACCCGTCCCAGCCAGCGCGCGACGAGCGGATCGCGGGCGCCCGCGGATGCCTCGAAGCCGGGCTCGACGGGTGGCTCGATCGCCGCTCGATCCATGGCCGCACGATAGCAGGCGGTGCTCATCGGCCAATGCTCCGGCGACCCCTCGCGGGGCGAACGAGGACGCGCGAAGTGGCTTTGACGGGGATCTCGCGGACAGCGGGCTACGATGCGCTCGTCATCCGTCGTCGACCCCGAGGTACCGCCGTGTCGCAGCCCGCCAGCGTCCGCCTCGCCAGCCGCGTCGCGGCGGTCGGGCTGCTGGTGCTGCTGTTCGGCGTCGGGTTCTTCGCCTGGTCGCTGTTCGACGGGACGGGGCCCGGACAACCAGCCGTGACGCCGTCAGCATCCGCGGTCGCGCAGGGGACCCCGAGCCCGAGTGCGAGTGCGAGCGCGAGCGCGACCGCGTTACCCACGCCGGGCACAGGCGCCTCGCCCTCGCCAGCGCCCACGGCGATCCCCTCCCCCAGCGTGCCCACCGCGGGCCCGACGGCCCGCCAGCTCATCGGCCAGAAGCTCGTCATCCGGATGGACGGCACCACCCCCGGCGCGTCCCTCCTGCGACGGGTCCGGCGGGGCGAGATCGGCGGCGTCGTGCTGTTCAAGTTCAACGTCCTCGACGAGGCGCACGAGCGGGTGGTCACCGACACGCTGCAGGACGCCGCGCGAGCCGGCGGCCAGCCGCCGCTCCTGATCATGGCGGACCAGGAAGGGGGCGAGATCCGGACCCTCCGCTGGGCCCCGCCCATGATCTCCGCCAGCGCGGCCGGGGCCGCCGGTGACACGGACGCCGTGCGCGCTCTGGGCGTCGACACCGCCTCGGCGTTGCGCGCAGCGGGCGTCAACGCGGACCTCGCGCCGGTCGCGGACGTGGCGGGGCCGGTGTCGTTCATGGCGAATGCCGGGCGCACCTACGGGTCCGACCCCGAGGTGGTCGCCGGCATGGTGACGGCCTTCGCCGACGGGCTTCGCTCTGGAGACGTGCTCGCGACGCTCAAGCACTTCCCGGGGATCGGGCGCGTCGCGCTGAACACGGACCGCAACGTCCAGACCGTGACCGCGTCACGCGACGCGCTGGAGCGGGACCTCCTCCCCTTCCGGCGCGCGATCGCGGACGGGGTCCCGATCGTGATGCTGTCCAACGCCACATACACGGCTTGGGACCCCGACCACGCGGCGGGCTGGTCCAGGGCGATCGCCGTGGGCCTGCTCAGGGACGAGCTGGAGTTCACGGGCGTGTCGATCACCGACTCGCTCAACGGCACGGCGGCGTCGCGGGGCACCGGCCCGAAGTGGCTGGCCGCGCAGGCGGCCCGCGCCGGGACCGACATGATCATGATGACCGGGCCCGAGGCGGACACGGCCGCGGCGTTCGACGACCTCGTCGCGCGTGCGCAGTCCGGCTGGCTGGACACGTCTGTGCTGCGCGCCTCGTACGACAGGATCCTCGCGCTCAAGGCGACGCTCGGCGACTGACCCTCGCGGCCCGCGGGACGGACGTGCCGGACCGGCGGGCGACCGTTCATCCTGTGGCCATGGAGACGCCCGCTGATCCCGGCATCGAGGCGCCCGGTCGCGCCACGTTCCCGCGGCTGTTCGAGCCGCTGGCGATCGGGGACGTCGTGCTCCCGAACCGGATCGTCTCGTCCGGTCACGACACAGTCATGGCGCACGACGGGCTGGTCACGGATCGCCTGGTCGCCTACCACGAGGCGCGTGCGCGGGGCGGTGCCGGGCTGATCGTCGTCCAGGTTGGGGCGGTCCATCCCACGGCGCGCTATACCTCGCACGCCCTGATCGCCGATGACGACGCCTGCGTGCCCGGCTACCGGCGCCTGGCCGAGGCCGTGCATGCCCAGGGCACGGCGATCTTCGGCCAGCTGTTCCACGGCGGCCGGGAGATCATGGACACGGACGACGGGACCCTGGCCGTTGCGGTCTCGGCGTCTGCCGTGCCCACCGAGCGGTTCGGGGTCATGCCGCGCGCGATGCCGGTCACGCTGATCCGCGAGGTGCTCGACGGGTTCGGGGCTGCGGCCGCGCGCCTCGACGCCGCCGGCCTCGACGGGTGCGAGGTGGTCGCCTCGCACGGCTATCTCCCGTCCCAGTTCCTCAACCCGCGGGTCAACCTCCGCGACGACGCATACGGCGGGGATGACGGACGCCGGCTGCGTTTCCTGCGCGAGGCACTTGCGGCCTGCCGCGCCGCGACGCGCCCGGGCTTCGTGGTGGGCCTCCGGATCTCGATCGGCGAGGTGACTCCGGAGGGGTTGACCGAGGACGAGGCGGTCGCCGCCCTCGCGGCGCTCGATGCCGATGACGCCTTCGACTACGTGAGCGTGGTCGCCGGGACCTCCGCGACGCTCGCCGGGTCGGACCACATCGTCCCGCCGACGCCCATCGGCAACGGCTACACGGCGCCGCTCGCCAGGCGGGCGAAGGCCGTCATCCGTGTTCCGGTCATGGTCGCCGGGCGGATCTCCCAGCCGCAGGAGGCGGAGGCGATCATCGCGGCGGGCGACGCCGACGCTTGTGCGATGACGCGCGCGCTCATCTGCGACCCGGAGCTGCCGGCGAAGAGCGCGGCCGGCCGACTGGACGACATCCGGGCGTGCATCGGCTGCAACCAGGCGTGCATCGGGCACTTCCACGCCGGCTATCCGATCTCGTGCATCCAGTTCCCCGAGAGCGGCCGGGAGCTGGAGTTCGTGCGTGCGGGCCCGCCCGGCGGCGCCCGCCATGCGCCGGCGCCACGGCCGCGGGAGGTCCTCGTCATCGGCGGCGGCCCGGGCGGGTTGAAGGCTGCGGCCGTCGCGGCGGAACGGGGACACCGGGTGACCCTCGTGGAGGCGGGACGTCGGGTCGGCGGCCAGGTGCTGCTGGCACAGGAGCTCCCGGGGCGGGCCGAGATGGCCGGCGCGGCGGGCAACCTGCTCGCCGAGGCCCAACGCGCGGGCGTGTTCATCCGGACGGGGTTCCGGGCCGACCGCGCATTCGTGGAGGCGGCCGCGCCTGACGTCGTGGTCGTTGCCACGGGTGCGATCCCCTACCGGCCGCCGCTCGAGGTCATCGGCTCGTCGACCGTCCTCGACGCGTGGTCGGTCATCCGCGGGCAGGCGGTCCCGGAGGGGCACGTGGTCATCGCCGACTTCCGGGCCGACTGGGTGGGCCTGGGGCTCGCCGTCCTGCTCGCGGGACGCGGTCACCGGGTGACGCTCGCAGTCACGGGGACGATGGCCGGCCAGCGGATCCAGCAGTACGTGCGGGACCAGATGACGGCCGCCGCCCGCCGGGCGAGGGTGGAGATCCGCCCGACGTTGCGGCTGTTCGGCGTCGACCCGGGGGCGGTGTTTCTCCAGGACGTGCTGACGGGCGAGCCGGTGGTGATCGAGGGCGTGGCCGCGCTCGTCCTGGCCCAGGGCCAGGCACCCGACGATGGGCTGCTCCTGGAGCTCGAGGCGGCCCGCACCGCCGGCGCACCGTTCGAGGTCCACGCCATCGGGGACTGCCTCTCGCCCCGGACGATCGAGGAGGCGGTGCTCGAGGGGCTGCGGGTGGGCGTCGCGATCTAGCAACACCGGCGTGCCTCGAGGCAGCCTGGGGCCGCCTGCTAGGCTGGTGGCAACCTGACGTCCCCAGCCAGGGACATCAGGCGAGGACCCGGAGGCGACGGAACCGCTTCCGGGTCTGCCTGTTTTCGGGAGGCGTGGAGATGGCGAGCGTGGGGAATGGTGACGGCGCGCCCGAGATGCGGCTGGTGGTCACGGCGCCCGACTACGCGGAGGCGCTGGCGTTCTACCGCGACGTCCTCGGCCTGCCGCAGCTCGCCGCGTTCGACGACGGCGCCGGGCGCGTGACGATTCTCGACGCGGGGCGCGCAACCCTCGAGCTGTCCGACATCCCGCACGCAGAGCACATCGACGCGGTCGAGGTGGGACGGCGGGTCGCGGGCCACATCCGGGTTGCCTTTGCCGTCCCCGACGCTGCGGCAGCGACCGACCGGCTGGCCGCTGCCGGGGCGACGCTCATCGCGCCGCCGGTGCTGACGCCATGGGGCTCGCTGAACTTGCGGCTGGACGCACCGGGTGGCCTCCAGCTCACGCTGTTCCAGAACCTCGAGCCGGAGCTCTAGCCGGCGACATCCGGGCGCGCGAGGAAGTCGATGGCCGCCGCCGCGTAGAGCGCCACGCCGAGGGCCATCGAGGGCTCGTCGAAGATCACCCGGTTGGAGTGGTTCTGGGGCGCCGTCGCGGGATCCTCGGACGCCGGACGGGCACCCAGGAACGCCATCATCCCCGGGACGCGCTCTGTCACATAGGCGAAGTCCTCAGCGCCCATGATCGGGTGGGCGAGGTCGATGACACGCGCGTCGTCGGTGAGCGCGACCGCCAGCCCGCGGATCCAGCTGGTGACGTCCGGGTCGCACATGGTCACGGGATAGCCGGGCACGATCTCGAGGTCGATGGTCGTGCCGTGCGTGGCCGCCACCCCTGCTGCAACGCGCCGGACGAGATCCTGCGCCAGGGCGCGCGTGGCCGCCGAGACGGTGCGGATGGTGCCCGCGATCTCGACGGTCTCGGGGATGATGTTGTTCGTCGTTCCACCGCTGATCCGGGCGATCGTGATCACCGCGGGGTCGAACACGTCGACCGATCGGGTGACGGCCGCCTGCAGCGCGAGGACCAGCTCCGCGGCCGTGGGGATCGGGTCGAGCGCGAGATGTGGTGCGGACGCGTGGCCGCCGCGGCCGCGGACGGTGGCCCGGATCTCGTCCGCGGACGCGAGCAGCGCCCCCGCACGCAGGTTGATCGTCCCGACGGGGTAGCGCGTGCTGATGTGGATCGCGAGCGCCCGCTCCACGCCGCCAGCGCCGTGCGCGCCCTCGTCCAGGAGCCCCTCGTCGAGCATGTGGCGCGCCCCGTGGTAGCCCTCCTCCCCGGGCTGGAACATGAGCAGGACGCGTCCCGCCAGGTCGCCACGCCGCTCGACGAGGAGGCGTGCGGCGCCCAGGAGCATCGCGACGTGCGTGTCGTGGCCGCACGCGTGCATGACGCCGGTCCGCCCGGACGCGAACGCGAGCCCGGTCTCCTCGGTCAGCGGAAGGCCGTCCATGTCCGCGCGGAGCAGGATCGTCGGGCCGGGACGGGCGCCGTCGATGACCGCGACGACGGACGAGATCGTGCCACCGGTGCGAGGCGCGAGCCCGATCGCGCGCAACGCTTCGGCGACCATCGCCTGGGTCTCCGGGAGCTGGAGGCCGATCTCGGGGCGGCGGTGGAGCCGCCGTCGAACCTCGAGCACATCGGGAAGGATCGCCTCGGCGGCGCCGAGCAACGGGTGGACCGGGTGCAGTGCGACCGACATTCGATGACCTCCAGGTCGAAGGATGCCGGATCGACGGTCGGGGCGTTGGCCCCGTCGGCGGCCCCGATCGAGCCACGCGGGATCGCCTTGGTGGGCCAGCCGCCCGGGGTCAGGCGTTGACGCCGCGCGCCTTCTCGAGCACGAGCTGGTGGTCCTGGGTCAGCCCTGTCGCGAAGCCCGCCTCGCTGAGCGCCAGGTAGTACTCCCACATCCGGATGAAGCGGTCGTCGAAGCCAATGGCGCGCACCGCATCGAGGTTGCCCATGAACCGCGTCCGCCACGCGCGCAGCGTCGGCGCATAGTCCGGCCCGATGTCCGTCGCGTGGCGGACGAGCAGCCGCGTGTTGTGGATCGAGCGTTCGATGACCGCGAGCGACGGGCACAGCCCGCCGGGGAAGATGTACGTCTGGATCCAGTTGGCGCCGCGACGCTGGGGCTCGTAGGCGACGTCGGGAAACGTGATCACCTGGAGGCTGAACCGGCCGCCGGGCCGCAGGACGCGGTCCACCGTCTCGAAGTAGGTCTCGAAGTACTCGGCCCCGACCGCCTCGAGCATCTCGATCGAGACGACGGCGTCATAGGTGCCCTCGATATCCCGGTAGTCCTGCATCCGGATGTCGACGAGGTGGTCGAGCCCGGCCTCGTGGACGCGCTGCAGGGCGAGGTCGTGCTGCTCCTGGGAGATGGTGATCGACGTCACCCGACAGCCGAGCTCGCCCGCGGCGTGGAGGGCGAAGCCGCCCCAGCCGGAGCCGATCTCCAGGACGTGCATGCCCTCTCGCAGGCCCGCGCCCTCGGCGATCCGCCGGTACTTCGCCCGCTGGGCGTCCGCGAGCGACTGCCCGGGATGCTCGAACACGGCACACGAGTACGTCATCGTCTCGTCCAGGAACAGCCGGTAGAGGTCGTTGCCCAGGTCGTAGTGGGCCTGGATGTTCTCGCGGGCCTGGCCCTTCGAGTTGCGGCGCGCCCGGTGGGCGAGGCGGCGCGGGATCTCGAGCGGTAGCCGCCACCAGCCCCGGTTCATGGCCAGCGAGCTGCGGTTGAGTGCAGCGAGCTCGATCAGCGCCTCGAGGTCCGGCGACGACCACTGGCCGTCCATGTAGGACTCGCCGGCACCGGTCTCGCCATGCAGCAGGAGCCGTACGGCGGCCGCGGCATCGTGGACGCGGATCTCCGCGATCCGCTGGGATGCCGGATCCCCGAACGTGCGGCGCTGTCCGTCCGGCAGAACGACCGTCAGCTGGCCGATCCGGATCCGCGATGCGGCCTCCAGCAGGATCCGCTCAGCGGCGTTCGCGAGCGTCCGCGAGGAGACGCCGGCGATCGGGCCGACCGAGGCACGGACGTTCACGAGGCGATCCTCCGGGGCTCGGGGGTGGGATCCGGGGCGACCGCAGGGCGGGCCTCGAACGCGGCGACTGCGGGCCCATGGCGCTGGAATCGGACGCCGCGGCGCCACAGCCGAAGGGCGTGGAGATGGATCAGGCCGATGGTCCGCTGGGTCGAGAGCGGATGGCGCAGGAGCATCCGGAGCACCATCCGGTCAGAGAGCCGGCGGCGGACGAGCACGAGGCTTGTCGCGAGCACGGGCTGGTCGCCCTGGCGCTCGTTGATCGCGATCCGCAGGCTGGACGGCTCGTCCTGGACGTGGACGGTGTAGGTGCCCTCCATGTCGATGAACGGCGATACGTAGAACGCCTTGTCCATCGAGGCGACGAAGCGCGGGCCAGCGGCGCGCGGGCGGAGCGTGTACAGGTGCCGCTCGTGGTGGGTGTTGTGCACCTCGACGATGACGACCCGGAGGATGCCCGTCCCGTCGCGGCACAGGAAGAAGCTGGCCGGGTTGAACACGTAGCCAAGGACCCGCAGGCTGGTCACCAGCGTGATCCGCCAGCCGGTGGGGTCTTCGCCCTCGGCATGCAGGTGCTGGAGCACCGTGGCGCGGATGTCCGTCGCGGCCTCAGGCCAGTGGTCCGCGTCCCGGAAGGTCAGGACGCCGCGCCGGTTGCGGCTCACGAGGCGGAGCGACCTGTCCACCTCGTCGAGCTCGTCGAGGTCGAGCGCGACGTAGAAGACGGCGTGCTCGAGCGCGTAGACGACCGGCCGTGCCCGGCGATGCCTGACGGTGCCCTCAAGGAGGTGGGACCTCATGCCGCCTGCGCCGCCGTCTCGTCTGCGAGGAGCGCTGCCGCTGCGAAGCCGCTCCGGCAGCCGTCCTCGTGGAACCCCCAGCCGAGGTGCGCGCCAGCGTGGTACGTCGCCCGATGGCCCTGGAGACGACCGACGGCCGCCTGGCTGTCGAGGGAGCGTTGCGTGTACAGCGGGTGGCTGAACTCGCGGGCGAGGACGACGTGCTCGTCGCGCACCGTGCTGCCCGGGTTGACCGAGGTGAAGTACTGGGTCTCGCCCGGAAGCGCCTGGAGGCGGTTCATGTGGTACGTCATCGTCACCCCGCCGCCGGGCGGGTTGCACGCCGACTGGTCGACGTTCCATGACGCCCAGGCGCCGCGCCGACTCGGCATGACCTGAGGGTCGGTGTGGAGGACGACCTGGTTGTGGTTGTACTCGAAGCCGCCCAGCGCCTCGCGCTCCGCGAGGTCTGCGTCGTGGAGGAGCGCCAGCGCGGTGTCCGCGTGGGTCGCCATGATCACCGCATCGAACCGGTCGTGGGCGCCGGACCGGGTTCGAACCGTGGCTCCCGCATCGTGGCGGACGACCTCCGTCACAGCATCGCCGCTGCGCACGGTGCCGGCCGGCAGCGTGCGGATCAGCGCGTCCACCCAGGTCATGGAACCACCGGTCACCGTGCGCCAGGGGAGGGCCTTTCCGACGCCGATCAGACCGTGGTTGTCGAGGAAGCGAAGGAGGTAATCGACCGGGTACTCGAGCGAGCGCCCGGGCGCCGTGGACCACACGGCCGCCGTGATCGGGACGAGGAAGTGGTCCCGGAACGCGGATCCGAACCGGCGATCCGCAAGATACTCGCCGAGGCTCAGGCCGGTGGGCGTGTCGCCATCGAGGATCCGGCGAGCATCGCGGTAGAACCGCAGGATGTCCGGGAACAAGCGGAGGTACGTGGGGCTCGCGGCGAGGCGTCGCTGGGCGAAGAACCCTCCCGCGCCGCGTGAGCCGAACTCCACGTCGCACGACCGGCAGGAGGACGCGAACGACATGTCGCTCGGCTGCGTCACCACTCCCAGGTCAGCGAACAGGCCAACCAGGCGCGGATACGTCGGCTCGTTGTAGACAATGAAGCCCGTGTCCACGTTGACCGGGCCACCCGGCGCGTCAACGGTGACCGTGGCCACGTGGCCACCGGGCGTGCGCTCTCCCTCGAACAGGGTCACATCGTGGCCCGCGCCATTGAGTGCCCACGTGGAGGTGAGGCCGCTGACACCGGCCCCGACGACGGCGACCCTCACGGGGCGTCAGCGGGGGGAGCGCCGTGTGAGACCATGCCGGCCGCCGCCCGCTCGTCGAGCGCACGCTGCATGCCGACGAGGGCGTCCTTGGCAATCTTCGAAAACTGGCCGCCCACGAACGGCTCGACCAGGCGCATCCAGCCGAGGAGGTGGATGTCGGCCACGTAGTCGATGTGCGTGCCACCGGACGCAGTCGGTGCGAAGTGGATCTCGTCCACGGCAGAGATGCCGCTCCCCACGCCGGTCAGGACCACGCGACCCGGTGCTTCGTAGGTCGTGATCCGGTATTCCATCGGGGCGACGGTGCCGCGCATCCGGACGCCCAGGGCGTATCGCGCCCCGAGACCCACCGGGCCGTCGTCGATCCGCGTGGACGTGGCGACCCCTGGGTCCCAGTGGCTGGAGTTCGCGAAGTCGGCGACGAACGCGAACGCGTCCGCGATGGCCAGCGGGGTCTCGATCGTCTCGTGGAGGCGGGTCATGCTGTTCGTGCTCCCTGGTCCGGCTCGGGGACCGTGTGCCCATTATTCGTATGAAATGGCGATTCGGACGGGTCATCGGCGCGACGACGGGTCATAGGCGCGACAATACGGTGTGATGTTCCTGCCCGCGCTCGTCGATGACCTCCTGGAGGTCCTCATCGTCCCATCCTTCACCCGGTTGGGATACGTCGCTCGGCGGCGCCTCTTCGGGTGGTCGGACCCATCGGCCTGGACGCTCGAGGGCCGGACGGTAGTGATCACGGGCCCGACGTCCGGCCTCGGGCGGGAGGCGGCGACCTCGCTCGCGCGGCTGGGGGCGCGGCTCGTGCTTGTCGGGCGGAACCCGGTGAAGCTCGAGGAGACGCGGTCGCGGATCGTGGCCGCGACGGGCAACGAGGCATTGTCGACCGTCGTCGCCGACATGTCGTCGCTGGCGTCCGTCCGGACGGCGGCCGGCGAGATCCTCGAGCTCGCGCCACGGATCGACATCCTCGTGGACAACGCCGGAGCGATGTTCGCCGACCGCGCGGAGACCTCGGAGGGCTTCGAGCGCACCTTCGCGACGATGGTGCTCGGGCCGTTCGTGCTGCTCTCGCGGCTGGCGCCCCGCCTCGCCGAGTCACCCGATGCCCGGGTCATCGCCGTGACGTCGGGCGGGCAGTACACGCAGGCGCTGCCGCTCGACGACCTCGGCTTCGAGCGTGGCGACTACGACGGGCCGCGTGCGTACGCGCGTGCGAAGCGGGCGCAGGTGGCGCTCGCACGCGAGTGGGCGCGACGGCTCACCGGGCGCGGCGTGGCGGTCAACGCGATGCACCCGGGGTGGGCGGACACGCCCGGGCTCGCGGCGTCGCTGCCCGGGTTCCGGGAGCGGATGGGGAGCCTGCTGCGGTCACCCGCGGAAGGCGTCGACACGATCCTGTGGCTCGCGGCTGCGCCCGATGCTGCGGGGCTGACCGGCCGGCTCGTGCTGGACCGTCGGCCGCGGCCGTTCGACCGGGTGCCCTCCACGCGACTGTCCGCGGCCGAGCGGCGTGAGCTGTGGGCGCGCGTCGCGGCGATGACCGGGGAGACAGCGGCGGGCGAGGACGTCCCCAGCTGACGACGAGACCGTCGATCAGCCGCCGAACGCACCCGGCGCGTGGCGGCGGGCTGCCCCGGGACGGCAGAGCGCCCGGATGAGCGCGTCGTGCGTCGGCCAGGCCGCAGCCAGCTCGTCAGCCTCGCCACCCTCATAGTCCGCTGGCATGAACCCGGGCGCCATCGTGGTCCCGAACAGGCCCCACGCGCCGCCGTGCACCAGCCGGGCGCCCATCCAGGTCCCCGCGGGGACGACGACCTGCGGCGTGTCCCCGGCGTCGACGTCGCCCCCGAACCGAATCACCTGGGACCGACCGCCAGGATGGAGGAGCAGCAGCTCGATCGGGTCGCCCGCGTGGAAGTGCCAGACCTCGTCGATCGGCAGCCGGTGCAGCGCGGAGAAGTGCCGCGGGTCAGGCGACAGGAGCACGAGGATGGCAGTGCCGGCCGGCCGGCCGTTGACCACCGGGCCTGCCCACGTCTGCCGGAACAGCCCGCCCTCCACCGGCAGCGGCTCAAGGCCGAACCGCGCGGCAACCCCCTCGACCGTCATGCGCGTCATGTGTCGAAGGCTACTGCGCCCACGAGTCACCCGGGCCTCGGCGACCAGCGCGCGGTCGCGCCACGGAAGACGATGCCGCTCTCGTAGTCGTCGAGGAGATCGAACAGCTCGGTCGCCGCGAACTTGCGGTCGTACGTACCCGCGCTGAGCTGGCGCACGACCCCGGCCTCCGCGAGCTCCTTGAGCGCGGCGAGCGTCTTCTGCTGGCTCGTCCCGATCGCTCCTCGTGCCGTCGGGGCGGACAGCACGAGGAGGGCCGGGAGCAAGGCGATGAGCTTGGTCGCGGCGGACGCAGCGCGCGGCCGACCGGCGCGTTCCATCCAGCTCGCCTGGAGTGCGGAGATCTGACCGGCGAGCTCGACGGACGCCGCTGCTGCCAGCCCAGTCGCGCCGGCAAAGGAACTGATCCAGTCAGCGACCTTGCCCTCCCGGAAGCCGACGAGCCCGTCGATGTAGGCATTGGGCCGCGCGGCGAGCACGATCGAGACGGGCGGGACGAACCGTGGGGCAACCCTGCGCCGGCGCAGCGCGACGTGGATCAGGCATCGCCCCACCCGGCCATTGCCATCGACGAAGGGGTGAATGGTCTCGAACTGGGCGTGCATGACCGCAGCCTGCGCAACGGCGGGAAGGTCATCGCGGCTGGCAAACGTCGCGAGATCGGCAACGAGCTCCTCGACGAGGTCCTCCGGCGGCGGGATGTAGCGTGCGTCGGAGGGGTTGTCGAGCCTGCCGCCGATCCAGTTCTGTTCGGTGCGGAGGCGTCCCGGCTGTGCCTTCTCGTCACCAGCCATCAGCAGGCCATGGATCGTCAGAATGTCCTCAACCGTGATGGGGCCGTCGCGCTCCCCGATCGCGATCGCCTCCTCCATCGCCGTCACATTTGCCGCCACGATGCGGGCGCTTCCGCGTGCCGCACGCGGGTCGATGAGTGCGCGTGTGAGGTTGAGTGTGCTCACGTCGTGGCCCTCGATGCGCGACGACGCGACGGCCTCGGACCGCAGGAGCAAGGGCCCGATCGCCTCGAGCCCGCTGACCGAGGCCTGATCGTTGAGGGACCGGATCATCATCTCCGCGTCGGCGACGAGGCCGGCGGTGACGAAGGAGACCTCGGGCTCGAGCGTGGCCACCGGATCCGGCACGAAGGCCTGGTAGTGGAAGCTCGCCCGTGCCCGTCGTCCCCCCATGGCGCCGGGATCGCCCGTCCAGAGCCGTTCGGCCCCATGGGTCGCCAGGTGACCGCGGACTACGAGATCACGGGCTTTGAGCCGGGGCGCCGGATCGAGTTCCAGACGACGACCGGCCCCGTGCGCCCGCACGGGCGATACGACCTTGTGCCCGTCGACGGCGGGACACAGGTGACGTTCTCGCTCGACGCGGAGCTCGAGGGCATCAAGCACCTGCTGATGGGCTCGATGGTCCAGCAAGTCGATGGACGCGGAGGTCGGCGCGCTCCGGCGCCTCAAGACCGTGCTCGAGAGCTAGTGTCGCCGGCTGGTGTCCGGGCTCACACGTTCGGGCGCCTCTGGCGAACGCCGCGAGATCGGCAACGAGCTCCTCGATGAGGTCCTCGGGCGGCGGGGTGCCGCGGTGAGCGTCCCAAAGTCAAGCGCAGATTGAACGGATACCCCCTTCCCGTGACACGGGTACTCGCGCACGGAGCGCGGCGCGCGGTGGGTGCTTGCGTGATCTCCCGCAGATCGACGTGAGGGTTGCCTCCTTGCCAACGAGTGCGGCCGCGCGGATGCTGCGAAGCAGGAGGTCCTCGTGATCAATCCGCGCACTTGGCTCGTCGTAATCGCCGCGCTCGCGCTCGCGCTCGCGGTCAGCGGCTGCTCGCGCGGGCCCAACCCGCCGTCCCCGACCGAAGACCTCACGCCGACCGTCGTGGGAGTCATCGCGGCCGACGCCACCGCGAACCTCCCGGTGCCGCTGACCAACAACACGATGTTCGCCCCGCCAGCGAGCGCCGTGGTCCAGCGGATCAAGAACTGGCCGGGCGGCCCTGCGAACGAGGTCGAAGGGTTCGAGCCCGACACGCTCCTGCTCGGCGGGTCCAGGCCCGATGGCAGTTGGTGGTATGAGCTCGCCGGCTTTGGGGTCGGCGACGAGCACTGCTGGAGGATCGCCGGTGGCTCTTTCGACGAGGGTGGCAGCGTCTGGCTCTCGTCCGGGCTGCGGCTTCCGAAGGCACCGGGCTTCAGGATCGAGACGCACGGACACGATGGCGACAACGTCCAGTGGTTTCCGGGACACCAGGACGACGGCATCTGCGTGGACGCGCAGGGCCGCGCCGTCTACTTCGAGGCGTTCATCGGCATGTAGCCGACATGCCGACGGCGCGCACCGAACGGAGTTGGCGCGGAGGAGTACAGCGCCGCCGCGAGAACCGCACCTGCGACACCGGCCAACCCGCCGCCTCGCATCCCACGCGGCCGCTTCAGCGACGGCGCGATGGCGAACCAATTTCGCTCGTTCGGCCAAGCCGGGCGCAACAGGTTCGGGCGGCGCGCGCGTCGTAGGCTCGACGCTGTAGTGAGGGACCGAATGCATCGAGCAACCATCGCCGTGCTCCTCGCCATCGCCATTGCACCCGGATTGGCGTGCCCTGGCGCCGTGCGCGCCGCGGCGGAATCCGGCGACTCGTACGTCAGCTCGATCGAGGCCGCGACTGTCGTTGTCATCGGCACCGCGCTCAACGCGGGCGCCGGACGCGTCGTGAACGGATGCCAGTACACGGCCGCCACGGTTCGCGTCGAAGAGGTCCTTCTGGGTGAGCTCCCGTCGCCGGCGCCGGCCGATCTGACCGTGGAATTCGTCGGCGACTGCGTGACTGTTGGCGGCCTTGGTGACGCTGTGCCGCGCGAGCGTGCCATCTGGTTCCTCATCAACAAGGGCACGTGGCTGCGTGAGTTTGTGGTGCCCAGGACGGGCGACTGGGGCGCGGAGGACGCCTACTGGCGACCGCTCCGGCCGGATGCCATCGCCGTCGATCATGCGGGCGCCCTCGAGCAGTACGGTGCCGGCGCGAACTGGCTGCCCAGAGGCACCTTCGCGGCCTTCGTCAGCGAGCTGCGGGACTCGGCGTACATGCGCCCGGACCACCAACCACAGGCGCCGGTGGGCCTCGGGATCTGGTTCGCTGCACAGGCGTATCTCACTGCCGCGGCAGCAATTCTCATTGCGCTCCTGGCCGGTCTGTGGGCGTTGATCCGCCGCGGCCGAGGCCGCCGGTTCGCGGCCTTGGGCGCGGCCCTTGCCCTGGCCGGCGCATGCATCGCGATGGTGGGCGGACCACGCCTCGCCCGGACCGTCGACTTCGCCGGGGGGATCCATGGCCGCACCGCGGTGGTCGAGGCGCTGCACGTGGGCAGCCTCACACCCGCTGAGAACGATGACTACACGTTGCCGGCAGGCCTCGAGAGTCTCGCTCGAGAAGGCGTCGTCCAAGCGACGCCGGGGCCTCCCGCGACCGTGTTCTTCCTCACCCAGGTGTTCTTCTCGCCCGACCCGTACTGCGGTTACGAATACGCGCAGGTGCCGGAGGCGCTCGTGCTTGATCCACTGGGCAGCGGTGGAGGCGGTGCCGAAGACCTCGGCGAGGGCTGGTACTGGGTCTGCGCGTCGTGAACCACATTGACGGCATTGCGGCAACGACCCTGACGGCCTGTTAGGGGACACTCCGCCCGAGCGACTGCCGACGTTCAGGCGCGGCGGTACTCGCCGTACGCGAAACGGGGGATTGCGTACTCGACCTCGCTCGCGTAACGTGATACTCATGCATAGCATGTTGTTCGGCGTCACAGCCGCCGCGTCCGCGAGGCTCGTGGGGCTGGGTATCTTCGCGGTGCTTGTCGGCGCCTGTGGGACTGGATCAAGCTCCACGGCCGCGACGATCGAGGCCTCTGTGCAGCCCCCGGCGGACTGTCGGTCCTTCCGCGGTGAGAGAGTGCAGGCGGTGGCCTGGTCGTCGGGCGGCAACTTCCTCGCGGTCAGCACATCGTCGGATTCTGACGGGCAGGGCAGGATCCGCGTCTTCGGTTGGCCGGATCTGGCCCCTGTGAGTGACGCTTCCACGGATGCCCTCGCCGTAGACGACGCGGCCATCGACGACGCTGGAGGCGTCTACTGGTTCACGTGGAATCCCAAGGTGCCCAACGCGGTCGCACGGCAACTCTGGACATTGCCAGTCGGCGGGATGGCGACGAAGATCGGCGCCCCGTCGAAGGCCGCGCCCTACGTCGGGCTCGTCTGGGCCGGCGGGGGCCTCATCACCATGGAGGGCGATCCGGGCCCGCCCGAGGGATCGAGGCTCGTCAAGATCGACATCGCCCATCCCGAGGCAGCGCCGGTCGGCGTAAGCCCGTGGACGACCCGGCTGTGGTCCACTTTCTGGGCTGACAGAAGCGGCGCCTGGGTCGTCTGGGATGAGTACGCGGAAGCCGGCGCGCCGCAGGACTTCGTCGTGCTCCACGACGGCCAGCGCCAGGTCGTCCGGCCGCCCGGATACGGCGGCCGCCAGATGACACTCAGCCCCGACCGAGCGTCCCTCATCTACCAGCGGAGCGAGACTGCCAGGCTGACCGTCCTCGACCTGAAGTCCGGCCAGATCACCGGCGAGTTGAGCCCGCTCGAGTTCTACGGCGGCGAAGTGTCGTCAGGCGGGATCCTCGCGGGGCTCACAGCGCATGGCCCCGGAGAGCCCAACCAACTCTGCCTCGTCGATGTGGCAAGCAAGTTGCGTTCGCGATGAACGTCGCACGCGAGGCGCGCTGGTTCCTTGTGAACTACGTGCTCCTGAATGCCTACGCCTTCGTCCTGAGCGCCCTTGTGGGAGTCGTCCTTCTCACGTCCTCACCGGATCGTTCCATCTCGGGCTGGTCTGGCTCGCCGATCGAACAGGTCTTCTGGTACGCCGTCGGCAGCATGTTCTTCCTGACCGTGGTGTACGGGGTCCCGGTGCTCCTCGCCGCCCTCGTTGCGTGGGGAGTTGCGATCCTCTGCCTTGGGCACCCACGCCTCACGGCCTACCTCGTCGCTGGCGTCTTGGTCCTCGCCATCGCGTTCGGAACCGAGCGGGCCGAGCCGTTGTATCTGGCACTCACTCTCATTGCCGCGCTCGGCTTCGCGACCATCGTCCGTCTTCCTCACGGGTCCGCACGCTCGACGGTCGAGCTGGCGAGTGAACCATGACGCTCCGGGCGTCAAAAGCAGCTCCGCGTGAGCGTATGGCCATGAGGCCAACGCCGCGGGCGAATAGACCTCGCTTGCCAGCCCGCCCAAGTTCCAAGTCGGTGGTGTCTAAGTTTGAATCGTCCGCCCGTTGACTCTCTCTAAGCATCCGCGCCGTGCTTAGGGACATGAAGCACGACCGGCGACCATTGATACGAGCGAGCCTGCTCGGGTTCGCGGTTTTCCTGACCGCCGTCTTCATCATTGCCGTCCTAGTGGTCGCGTTCATCCTGCTGTGGGGCTCCGGGGCCCTAACTCAATGAAGGAAGGCAGGATGCCCGCCGACCCGAACCGCCGCGCCAAGGCCATGGTGGACGCGATCGACGCGCTCCTGGCCCGCGACGAGGACGAACTCGCGTTGCCCGACCCGGAGCGCGTCGAGCGCGGCAAGCTGGGCGGGGCCAAGAGCGGGAAGCTCCGGGCGGAGCGGCTTGGTCCTGAGCGCCGGTCGGAGATCGCGGGCAAGGCTGCCGCTGCCAGGTGGGGTCAACGAACAGCTAGGCCGTATCGTCAAGCACGCTCGGCTCGACGACGATCTCGTGCCCAGATCCGTTCCACCGAACCCGAAGCGCGCCAGAGTCTGCGCTAACTGGGCCTGCCCTGGAGGATCGCGCCCAGATGCTCACCGTGACCCGCACGGAGGCCAACGCCCGGTCCTGTGTCGCGACCCCGTGGCCCGCGCGATTTCCGGTTTGCGGGCCGCTGCGCCACCCTTTGATTTCCTCTTTGGTGACCGTTGGGTAGATGGTCACGTCAAGTGCTTGACATTCTGCCGAAGCACCCCGAGCCGCATCCTCGCGAACGCATGTTCACCGCGCGTCAAAGGCTTCCGAACCGCAATGCAGGGCGGCCAGCTGAGCGGGTGCGACCGAGGCGTACCATCGCGGAATGGACCCCAATCTCGCGCAGTTGCTACGCGACGTAGCGGACCTCAGTGGCCAAGTCGAGCACTACGCGATGGACGACGCGTGCGCCACGTGCCGATCCCTGGGCGGCAGCGTGCACGACCCCACGAGCGCGCCGCCGGTTCCCGTACCGACGTGCGAGAACGATCAGTGCCGGTGTGACTATCTGCCCGTCTCAAACTGAGACGCTACCCCCAAGTCCAGGACGAAAAGGGTCAGTCCGATGCCGACTAGTGGCTTCCGAGCGAGCCACCAGTCCCCGGCGAGTACCGCGGCCACGCCAACGCCGCCGATTCCTCCGAGGAGCACGACGAGGCCATTACCGGAGCCCAGGCGCGACGACCGCAGGTCTCCCTGTTTGCCACGTTGATGCTGGGTCACTTGCCCAGGATGCTGCCGCATGACATTGCATCGAACAACCCCCGGACTGGACCGCGGTTTCCTGCCTGCGCAGCGACGACGACCGCCTTGATCTGCGTGCGGACCGCGTTGTCCGCGAGGCGACTGTCGGACACGGATTGCCAGGTGGGGAATGTGGCGATCACCTTCGTGGCCCGCGCCGTGCCCACCTCGTCGGCGTTGTGATCGGCGTCGAGCCAGGCACCGGACCAGGCGCACATCGCGTAGAACTGCACCTGCTGGACCCCGGCGAAGCGGGTGAGATTTCCTGCCGGCTCAGCTCGGGCACGGAGAGCGTCGACCGGATACGTCCGGCCCGCAGGCAACGGGGTTCCTGCCATCGTTGCGGTGATCTCGGTCTCGATCTGATCCGCGGTTGCCGGGTGATCGACGGGGCCGAATTCGCCGAGGTAGAACGCTGCGCCGGCGACGGTGACCATGCCCGCGATGAGCAGCGCACCGAACGCAAGGAGCGTCGGTCGTCGAAGGGCTGGCCGCCGGAAGTGTCGCAGGCCGGTAGTCCGCGGCAGGGCACGCTCGTCGATGTGGCCGAGAAGGGCCATCCGGGCTCCGTGGACTTCCGCGGAAGTGGCTGCACGTGCGGTCGGTGCGAGGGCTTGCAGAAGCGCGATGTCATCCATGGTCAAGAGACCTCACGAGTGGTGGTGTCGACAGTCAGGTATTGCCCGGTCAGACCGATGCGTTCGCGGATCCGGCCTCGGGCTCGGTGCACTCTCGATCGCACGGTGCCGATGGGGATACGGAGGGCAGTCGCGATTTCGGCATAGGAGAGGTCGGCCCAGGCGAGCAGCAGCAAGGCGTCGCGATCACCCGGCTGCAGATCCGACAGCGCGATGAAGAGCGGCCCGCGCAGGGTGTCGGCATCGACTCTCGAGGCGATGGCCGTCACCGCGTCGTCCACCCCGAACTCTCGCGGCAGGCTGGCCATGGCGCGCAGTCGCCGGACCTCACGGCGCCGGTGATGGCGCAGGAGGTTGGTCGCGATGCCAAGCAGCCACGGCCCTGCGTCTGCCCGCGACAGGTCAAAACGCGCCCGAGCGTCGAACGCAACGGTGAACGTCTCCGAGGCCAGGTCCTGCGCAACCTCCGACTCGACACGGCGGCCGAGGTAGCCGCGAACGCGGGCAAAGTGACGGTCGAAGATGCCGGCGAACGCTCTCGGCTCCCGGAGCGAGGTGCGGATCAGGTCGGCGTCCGTCAGCGCGTCCATCACTCCATGATTGCCCGCTGGGGACATCCAGTTCCCGCCGAGCCGAAGGGACGTGACTTGCTCGGACCTGACTGGCCCCGCACGTAGCATCAAAGGCGAATAGGACCCGCCACCGGCCCCCACCGCCCCGGAGCGACCGGCCTGAGGTGTATCTCTAGCGAGCGTAGGTCACGGCACCAACCCAGATGCCGAGCAGGGGGCCGTCATCGGGCGCGGTGATCCCTGCCGCGACCACGGTCGATCCGTGCAGGGCCAAGATCGACGCGAGGTCCCCGCCTGCGGGGCCCGGGAACGGCGTCCAGTCCCAGCCGTTCGCCGACTGCCTGGAGGCGATCCCAGCCAATACACCCGCGGGACCTGCCGGCCACAGATACGTGCCTCCTGCATCGGCGGGCGGCGTCCCCTTGGGAAGGCGGCGCCACGTCGAGCCGTCTTCCGTCGACCAGGCGGCACCGTAGTGGTTGCAGCCGTCGTCGGCGTCGCCATCACACAGCTCGGGGTCGTCGGTCCCGGAAGCGATCCCGACGGCGTCACCGGCGACGAGACCATAGGTCGTGACGCGCTTGACGCCCGGGACGGGATCGGCGCCTTCCATGGCCGCCGGTGTCCATCGAGCGCCATCGTCGGATACCCACGCCGCCGCGGACAGGCCCTTGGAACCGATCGCGAGCCATCGACCACTTCCCAGCACGGCGACCGCGCTGACCGCGTCCCCCTCGAGACCCACATCGGACCGCTTGACCGATGACCAGGAGCCTCCGGCGTCATCCGAGACCAGGATCGCTGGGCCATCGGTGGTCGCCACGACATGCGATCCGTGGGCCGCGACCGAACTGATCGACCCCTCGCCCTGGTGACGGACGGACCAGTCCCGGCCGTCCGATGAGGTCAGGATGGCGCTTGACCACCCGGAAGGACCGGACCCGAAGGTTCCGCCGATCGCGATGTACCCGGCATCCGTCGCGATGACCTCCTCGAGGGACCACGGGGTGATGTCCGTGTCATCGACCAACGCCCACGCGTTGCCGTCGGTGGACGTGAGCGCCACCCCACCGAACCCCAATGCACCGGTGTCGCCGACGATCACGAACCCCTTGGGGCCGCCGGCCGCGCCATAGAACATCGACTCGGAACCGATCCCGTCCGGCAGCCGGGTCTCGGTCCAGGTGATGTTGGTGATGGGGTTCGCATTGGCGGGGATCGATGGTGCTGATCCTGTTGGGTCAGGCCGCGGCGAGGTCGCGCACGCCGACACGACAAGCATCGCAACGAGTAGGACCACGAGCAGGCGGACCCGGTGTAGTGCAGTCAGGCTTGACTCCTGGTGTCGAGAGGTGACGAGCGAGTGACGCTCCCGCACCGCTGATTGTCACGCGGCTCGCTTGGGGAAACGTATGCTGCCCAGGTGACGCCGAGCCTGCGCACCTACCTCCTGCTGAACCGGCTGTGGTTCTTCGGCATGATCGTCCTGGTGATGATCCTTGCGTGGCTCGGCGCCGAGCTCGTGCCGATCGTGCTGATGGGTGTCGGGTTCGCCGCTGTCGCGATCACCGTCCTGAACCCGCATCGCTCCTGGTGGGGGCCCGAAGTGCACGCGATGATCGGCAACCAGCAGGCGGTCAGGCGCTGGGCGAAGCAGGACCTGATCCTGTTCGGCGTGCTGATCGTCGGAGGTCCGATCGTCCTGTTGATCCTCACGGCGTGGTTCGGGACGGCGCCCAGCGGGCCGTAGTACCGCCAATCGTAGACGGCGCACCACCGCGCGCAAGGGAGTCTTACGGCGATGGAACGAGAAGCTGTCGAAGCCGCGATCCGCACGGCCTTCGCGGGCGTCCAGCTGGGATCGGGAGTGAGCCTCCACCAGGCGAAGGCCGCGGACGACTACGGCCGTGGGTACACGCTGGCCGAGTTTCAGGCCCTCAAACGGTCCGAGGTGACCGATGACTGGGCCGCCGTGCCAGAGGACGAGGTGCGGACGGCCATGGTCGCGCACCTGGACGCCGACGGGCTTCGCTACTACCTGCCGCCGCTCATGCTGTGGCTGTTCGGGCACTACGACGACGAGGACAAGTGGCGCGACGACACGGACATGACCGTCATCGGCACGATCGGCGCACTGGCGCCGACGAAGGAGTTCAGGGCGTATCGCTACGCCATGTTCGACACGTTCACCGAGCAGCAGCGGGCCGCGATCGCCTCGTATCTCGACGCATTGCCAGGGCTGGTCCACCTCGACCGTGAAGACGCGACGCTCGTTGAGCGTGCCATGCGCGACTACTGGAGAAGGTTCATACCCACGTCAGGGTGACGCGCGCTCATGGAAACGTCGCCTGATCCACCGTGCGGCCAGCTGCGTCAAGGAAGTCGATCGCGGCCGGGTTGGCGTCGGGTCCCAGGTTCGCCACGGCGATCTTCGCACCCGGCACCGTCGAGCCGACGTCGAACAAGGTGAGGTCCACTCGTGCGCCGCTCACGTCGCGAACGACCGCGCTGACAGCCGTTGGCGCCGCCGTGATGCCGTGGACCACGACGCCGTGGTCATCTCGCCCGACGCCCCCGCCGGTCGGCGGTCCGCCCGCCGGGTCGCAGCCACCGCTTGACCCACTTCCCGAATCGACTTCGATGCACGTCCAGCCCCGAGAGGTCCGGAATGCCCAGACGCGGTAGGGACCCGACGGTCCGACGCCCTCGGTGACGACGACGATCGGAGGGACACCATCGGGATTGTCCGGTCGATCCCTGGACGACTGGCACCCGCCGATGACGACGCCTGCCACGGTGGCCAACACGACGAGCCGCACGGGTCGGTTCACGGCGAAACGGTGGCGCGCCGCCGGAGCCGGGCCCACATCGCCGCGGCTAACGGGCGCGACTCCCGCGAAACCGTCGCAGGGCGAGTAGGCCCGCCGCCAGTCCCGCGACCAGGATGATCGACGACCGATCCGACGAGTCGCCAGCAGGCGGGACGGTGTCCGTCATCGGCAACGAGGCGAGGCCGCGCAGCTCCTGCAGGGTGACGCGCTCGCGATCGTGCCAAGGGGACGTCTCCGGGTCGAACGGTTCGGTCGTCCTGATGACGCCCACGGCGTTGTACCGCGTCGGCGGCTGGATCCATGTTTGGTCGCCGTCGCTCATGCGTCCGCCGGGCTGCAGCGCGTCGAACGCAATGGCGATCAGTTCGCCCGGTGCATGCGCAGGTAGTTGCACGAGGCGAGCGTCCCAGTGATGCCGGCGATCCGCGTCTGCGGCCAGTTGGGCAACAGGTACTGGACGTCGAGGAGATCGCCGACCCTCGCATGGCCACGCAGGACGTGGGTCACACGCAGGGCGTAGTCTCGAGCACCCTGGTCGGACCCAAGGTGCAGATCGGACTGGTCGAAGTCGCTCACGATCTCGCCGACGACGATGACACGTGCCGTGCTGATTGCCGTGGTGATGGGTGGCCATGCGGGAAGGTACGAGCACTCGGCCGCGACTGGGGACGCCCACAGCAGGATCACGCATGCTGCGGCAACGAGCGCAGTTGCGACCGTACGAGCACGGCGCGCCATCGGGATATCCTTCCGCTACGGCCCTGAGACGGACGGCGCCAGCGGATGTGTCATCAGCAAGGCAGAGCCCACATCAAGAGCGGGAAGCCGCAGCTCCCTGCTTCTGACGCTCCGCTCGCTGCTCGGCCAGGAAGCCCATGAAGAAGCGGAAGAAGAGCGCCATCGGCAGGAGGCTGATGGCGAGAATGCCGGCTGTCAGCACAGGCGACGCCCCCTGCGCCACGCACACGACGAGTGCGAGCGCCGGCATGCGCCCGAGCATGAGGATGGTGGTCGTGCGGTCCGAGAGCCGGCCAGCCCGCCACAGCCGGGCCTCGACCGGACGGCTCGCCACGAAGATGATCAGCAGGGCGACAACCAACCACAGCGGCATGGGTCAAGCGTTACCTAAGCCCGGATCCACCGAACATCCCCGCCTGACGGCCTGACGACGACCGCGGGGAGGCGATCGGCCGGATCCAGGCCATAGGCCGGGCCCTGACCAGGGCGAGCGAGGGTCGAATGGCGGCCGATCAGGTCCCGTACGG